>NZ_NIXK01000002.1 GCF_002763455.1 Lentibacillus sediminis | reverse complement strand
TTTGGACAGGGAGCCACCCCTCAAATCCATTATAAAGGTTTTTTTATGCCAAAAACACTTAAAAGTTGAAGATTCCTATTAATTTTTATTTTCACTTACAATTAATGCAATGCTAGTGAAAAGTACATAAAAAAAGATATCTGAAGGATGGGAATTACCTTTGTCACCATGCAAAAGATCCTGATTTGGCAGCACATATTACGGTGACAATCGAAAGAGGAGTGGCGCTGTATGGAGAAAGCATCCAGGGCGTTTTCCCACAGATTAATAAAGCTTATTACCTTCTGTCGATTTTACAGGATATTGAAGATGCTGAGGAGCAAATAGTGATAAAACCGGTATACTGCACTGCACCTTGAATCTTTGTAGAGTTTTACTTTACCTGAAAAATGGTAAGGTAGCTTCCAAAAAAGAAGGTGGCGAATGGGCGCTGGATGTGTTGTCGAGTGTCTACTACAATTGGGTTGCTTATTGTTTAAAAAATTATGTTGGAGCTTCTAACAAAATGCCAGATGACACGAAAACAGCAAAAAACTTTGCAGCCTATATGCTGCAGGAAATTAGGAGGGACTTGCATGGACAAAGCATATATTTCCCATCGTTTTAAAACTTTTGCCCATGATGAATGCCGGGGATCAAGTCAGTTATATGAAGATCTTTCCCTGAACATAGCGGAGGATGACATACTGCTCAAATTGTGTGAACATGCCGGGGAAGGACAGCCGGTACCCAATTTGCTTTTCGGGGCTGTCCATTATCTGCTCATGGAAGGAAAGCAGCATGAACTGCGGAAATTTTATCAAAGTCTCGTTCCATATCCAGAAGACGCAGATGGAAGCTTTCTTTATTTCCGGGATTTTTGCCATACTTATTATGAAGAAATCTTGCGACTGCTGGAAAATAAGCTGGTGCAGACAAATGAGGTAAGGCGCTGCAGTTTTTTGTACCCGAGTTTCTGCTATATTTATGAATTAGCGAAACGACCGTTGGCACTTGTCGAGATTGGAACCAGTGCAGGGTTACAACTGCTGTGGGATAAGTACAGCTATTCTTACGGGACGGATGAAAGGTACGGGAATGAGCGAGCTGATGTACATATACGGGGAGAAGTCAGCGGGAGCAGCGTCCCATTTTTGCTTGAAGAAAGTCCGCCTGTTGCCTCAAGAACTGGGGTCGACCTGCATATTAATGACTTGCGAAAATTGGAAGACCGCCGCTGGCTGGAGGCATTGATCTGGCCGGAGCATGTGACAAGGAGAAAATTATTTTCCGATGCTGCATATGATGTCATTAACACGCCGTTAGAATTATTGGAAGGGAATGGGGTGGAACTGCTGCCGAAAATCGCCCGCACGATACCGGAGGACACGGCGCTTTGTGTGTTCCATACTCATGTAGCCAATCAGATGCCAAAAGCAGAAAAGACAAAGCTCTTGCAAGAAATAGGAAACATTGGCAGAGAACGTGATGTTTTTCATCTGTACAATAATATGCAAGATAGGGATCTGCATCTGGATTATTATTTGCAGGGAAAAGCATTTGCTCAGGTTCTTGCAAAAACCGATGGGCATGGCAGGTGGTTTACCTGGGAAAATGTCAAAAACAGCAAAAATCAGGAGGGAAGTATATGAACCTGGTTACGATTATTTTGCTGATTGTGTTGCTTGCAGTTTTTTTGTACTTCTTTCGTTTATCCATTCGCACCAACTCCAGCAGGCATAACAAACACACTCGATTTGAATTTGAAAAGATCTGGGAAAAATTTTTCGATAGGTGATTCCAGGCATTTCAGACCGTGTATGCAGGTGATTGCAAAAACTTCCTCTCATAATATGCTGGATAACACTTATCCTAACTAGTGAAAGGGAGGTTTTTCTAATGAGTCAGCAATTGCGAAATTTCATGTCAGCCAATGTATACACGGTAAATGAGAATCAATCGGTTCAGGAAGCAGCCAATTTAATGAGTCAGCACAATATTGGTGCCGTGCCAGTTGTTAATAGCAGCGGACAAATCGCCGGTATTATTACGGACCGCGATATTACTTTGCGTTCAACAGCTCAGGGAGAGGCTGCACAAACGCCGGTATCACAGGCGATGACAGCACAGAAAGTCGTCCAGGGCACCCCTGATATGGATGTTCATGAAGCGGCACAGCTGATGTCTCAGCAGCAGATCCGCCGTTTGCCTGTTGTTGAAAATGGGCAGGTCGTCGGGATGGTTGCTCTTGGTGACCTTGCTGTGAACAACCAATTGAACAACGATGCAGAGCAAGCGTTATCCAATATTTCAACGCCTTCCGCTCCGCAAAAATAAAAAGAAACTCCCATTCAAAACTTAATCGGAAAAGACTGCTCGATTGAGAGCAGTCTTTTTCGGTTTGAATTCTTTCTGTTTGGTCACTAGCGGCATTTGTGATTTTGCGGGAGGCTGCGATATACATACCCCTTTCACTCTCCCTCTGCATATAGTTTTAAGAGAAGACTGGATAAAAAGGGGAATATTTATGTGTTATTTTTACCATCCCGGCTGGTGCATGCCATATCATATAGGACCTTACTGGAACACGAGACAATATCCTCCTGTGAACCCGGACCTGTTTTATCAGTCAGCCAATGAGACAAAGCGGCTGATGAGTGATGCCGGCAAAGTGCTTGATAAACTGGCAAACTCCAAGGAATTTGATGCCGAATTGATGAATGCCGCACAGGTTTCTGACACTGAAAAAGTAAAAGAGTTAATTGATTCCGTAGAGATCGATTCTGATGTCCACATCGATTTCAACCCCGACAATCTGCGCCTGGAATTTCGCTCCCAACTGGAAGGAACAGAATGCTGCCGCCTGCTGCTTGCCCTGCGCTGGCGCTGAGCCCGGTAAGGCTGTTTTTAGCGAACAGCCTTTTTTATTTTGCTGAAACGGCGGTCGGTAGGAGGTTGCATCGAATATAGGGTGTGCAACTTCAAGTTCGAAAGTCAACGAATCAACCAGAGAAAGCAAGGAATCGACCCGAAAAACAAAAACACCACCCAAGAAAAACCAAATCAGCTAAAAATCTGTACAATTTAAATGATTTGCCAGCTATTAATAGGGAACTTCATCTATTGAGAACTAATCCCCGCTCAGCCTGTTTAAACACGCTATATCCTCATTTATCCGTTTTGACGAAATTTACCAATCCCTTTAACCTTAAATGGTGAGTGTTTTTAAAAGCAATTTGCGGAGGTGAGAGCATTAACAAGGGAGCAATTGGTGAATTGACAAAAACAAAAAATGAGCAAGCAGAATTTCATTTTCGTAAGCCGGAAAAAAGTGATGGAGGCGCAGTCTGGGAACTGATTAAACATACCGGTGTCCTGGATCTCAACTCGTCGTACAGCTACCTGATGTGGTGTGAAATTTTTTCGGAGACATCTGTGGTTGCCGAACGTGATGGGGAATTAGTCGGTTTTATTTCCGGTTTTATGCATCCGGACCACCCAACCACCCTGTTTATCTGGCAGGTGGCTGTCGATTCCTCCCAGCGCGGGCAGGGACTTGGCACAAAAATGCTGTTTGAGCTTTTAAACCGGGAATCTTCCCATGATATTAAGATGGTGCAGGCAACGGTGTCCCCATCCAATCTGCCGTCCAGGAAATTGTTTAAAGGACTGGCGGAGAAGTTGGACACCCAATGCGAAATTGATGCCTATTTCACGGAAGATGATTTTCCGCGGGAAGGGCATGAAGAAGAATTACTGTATAAAATTGGACCCATTCAAAAAGCAAAAGCGGAAGCGCCCGTTTAGCGACGTATGGACTGCGCCTGGCCATGCCAGGTGGATCAGCGTTGCCGCGCAAAGCGGCGGTTTTAGCTGATCATTCTTCCGAGGAGATAAAGGAAACACGCCCCTTCATAGGGGTGTGCCGACGTTGGCCGCAAAGGCCGGTTTTAGTCGGCCTTCCTTTTCTTTACGAGCCGATGTTGACTTATCGTACGGAGGTGAAGGAAGTCCACTACAGCTTTAGCGCTGGAGCTGGCCGAGGCATATGCTGGGTTTGGCTATCCACAATGTGCAGTAATTTCTTATTTGTTTAGCAGCAAAAAAATATCATGATAAAAGGATGATTGGATGACAACAGCAGTAAAGGATATGAAAATGAAAACCTTTGAAGAAATAGAATCCGCCGTAAGAAGCTACAGCCGAGGCTGGCCGGCAATTTTTGAAAAAGCCAAGGGCTATAAGCTGTGGGATACGGATGGAAAGGAATATATCGATTTTTTTGCAGGGGCAGGGACCATGAATTATGGTCACAATGATGATAAGATGCAGGAAAAAGTGATTGAATATATTAAAAATGATGGGATTATTCACAGCCTCGATATGGGCACAACCCCAAGAAAAGACTTTCTGGAACGCTTCAAAGAGGTTATTCTAACACCCCGTGATCTGGATTATAAGATCATGTTTCCTGGACCGACTGGAACTAACACGGTGGAAAGTGCATTGAAAATTGCCAGGAAAGTGACCGGCCGTGATACTGTGATTAGCTTTACGAATGCATTTCACGGCATGACGATCGGGTCGCTTTCTGTTACGGCGAATTCATTTAAGCGGCACGGAGCAGGGGTTCCGCTCCATCACACCGTTTCCATGCCATTTGATGAGTATGTCGAGGACCAGGATTCCATTGCCTATCTGGAACGCTTTCTGGAAGACAGCGGCAGCGGGGTTGCCCTGCCGGCGGCGATTATTCTGGAGACTGTTCAAGGTGAAGGCGGCATTAACGCAGCAAGGATGGAATGGCTAAAAGCTATTGAGAAAATTTGCCGGCGCTGGGATATCCTGCTGATTGTTGATGATGTTCAGGCAGGGAACGGGCGAACCGGGACGTTCTTCAGCTTCGAACCAGCCGGCATCAAACCGGATGTCGTCTGCCTTTCCAAATCCATCGGCGGCTTTGGCTTGCCTATGGCAATCACACTGATTAAGCCGGAATACGACCAGTGGGGGCCTGGTGAGCATAATGGAACCTTCCGCGGAAATAATCTGGCCTTCATTGCTGCCACCGAAGCACTGACTCGCTGGGAAACCGATGCATTCAGCAAGGATGTGCAGGAAAAGGGAGCGTACCTAAGTGAAGTGATTCAAGCGCTGATTGAAAAATACCCGGAAATGAACGGTGAAGCCAGAGGCAGAGGATTGATGCAAGGAATTGCTATGGATAAAGAAGATCTTGCCAGCGACATTTGTGCAGAAGCGTTTAAGCGCGGTCTGATTGTGGAAACATCAGGACCAGATGATGAAGTGGTCAAATTCCTTCCGCCGCTCATCATTGATAGGGACGGACTGGAAAAAGGACTGGCGATTCTGGAAGACAGCATCCAGCAAGCATTGACTAAATAAAAATATGTGTAAAGATGAGGAGAATGAGAATTGATTATTAAATCACTGGACAACATTATTGGCACCGAAGACGAGACATCTTCAGAGAACTGGACGAGTCGCCGGTTTATCCTGAATAAAGACGGGGTTGGCTTCAGCATGAATGATACAATTATCAAAGCCGGCACCGACAATTTTTTCTGGTATAAACACCATATTGAAGCAGTTTACTGTATTGAAGGCGAAGGGGAAATTGAAAAAGTGGAGACTGGCGAGGTATTTGAAATCAAGGCAGGGACGATGTATCTCCTGGATGAGAATGACAAACACCGCTTGCGTGCAACGACACAAATGCGCATGGTCTGTGTGTTTAACCCTGCGCTTGTTGGTACGGAAACCCATAATGAGGAAGGGTTTTATCCGCTATTGACTGAATAACACAAAAGAATAAGTTTTCGTGATTAAAGAAGGCAGCCATTTGGCTGCCTTCTTTAATAGGTTATAGGGATTTAACTTATTCCAACTCAGCTAATAATTCTTCCATTTTTGTAAGCTCAGATTGTAAACCGGAGCCACCTAAGTACCATAGTTGGCCGTCTAAGTAAACAATTTGGTCATTTTGATAAGCAGTAGTTTGCTGAATAATCTCATTTTCCATGTCAGCTTCAATATTTGAATTACCCTCGCTAATGGCTGCAGTACGGTCGATGACGAACAGCACTTGTGGATCGAATTCTAAAACTGCTTCATATCCAAAGTTAGAACCGTGGCTTGAAGATTCGATATCTTCTGTCACCGGCTGGAATCCGTATACATCATAAATGTACCCAAAACGAGATGGCGTTGAATATCCGGATAATTGACCTTCATTGTACAACGTTACTAAGCTTGAGTCATAATTTCCAGCAAGGCTATTGATTTCTTCTATTTTAGAATTTAACTCAGCCATATGTTCTTCAGCTTCTTCTTGTTTATCGAACATTTTCGCAGCTAAATCTACAGAAGCTGTAAATGTTTCCCAATAGTTTTCTTGATCAGCACCCACGAATACTACATTAGGAGTAATTTCTTTCAATTGATCATAGAATGCAGCTTGGCGACCAGAAATAAAAATTACATCCGGCTCTAATGCTGCAATATCTTCAAGTAGCGGTTCTTTTAATGTACCGATATTTGTATACTCATCTGAATTGTAATCCTCAAGGTGAGTTGGTAAGGTAGCTCCTTTAGGAACCCCAACAATCCCTTCAATACCAAGTGCATCCAGTGTATCTAAGAAACCATAATCAAATACAACAATATTTTCAGGCTGGGACTCGAAATTTACATCTTCAAAATTACTTTGAGTTCCATCTCTGCTTTCATGTGAAGAAAGGGTTGAAGAAACTGTCATTGGATATGTAGAACCAGATTCTTCTGCGCTCTCATCTGTATTCTCATCTGCAGCCTCTTCCGTTGTTTCTTCCCCACCAGAAGCTGTATTTCCTTCTTCATTAGCGGATTCATTAGAACCACAAGCTACGAGAAAGAGCACTAGCATTGCAAATGTAATGCCAAGTAATATCCTTTTTTGCATAATATTTCTTCCTCCTAATATTATATTAGCCATCCAATTAATAATGATAATCATTCTCAATTAAGGCTATAATCATTATAGAATTATTAATCGTTGCCGTCAATACCCTCTACAAATTTTTTCTAAAAAATTCAAACAAAAATTTTAAGTTACTTTAGCAGATAAGAAAGCATAAAACTTTCTTATCCTGCATAAGTGCAACTAAGGCTTTCGCCATAAAGGCTTGGCGAAAAGCCAAGTTTTCTGATAATGTGGCATACCATCTTTAATAAAGGCTGTTTGTAATATACAACAGCCCGCACATAACGAAGAAGACTACGTTTATACGGGCTGACAGGCTTAAAAATGCGTTTATTATTCCGACTAATTAGCATGAGCATTAAAATATACACAAATACGGCAACCGTTCTGTTCCTGAATTGGTATATCCATTCCATAAATTTCACGCAGGGTTTGGGAGTTAATGATTTCATTTGTCGGACCGTTTTTCACTAATTTTCCATCCTTTAAGGCGACAATACGATCTGAATAGACAGATGCAAAATTAATATCATGTAAAACAATAACAACTGTTTTACCAAGCTCGTTTACAAGCTTCCTTAGTGTTTTCATAATTTGTACAGAATGCTTCATGTCCAAGTTGTTTAAGGGCTCATCAAGTAATATATATTCTGTATCCTGAGCAATTACCATCGCGATAAAAGCACGCTGTTTCTGCCCGCCGGATAACTCATCAATCAACTGGTCCTCCATATCATGTAAATTCATATAATCAATAGCCTGATCGATGAACTTTTCATCTTCCGCTGTCAAGCGGCCTTTAGAATACGGATAACGGCCAAATGAAATTAATTCACGTACAGTTAAACGTACATTTAAAAAGTTGGACTGTTTTAAAATGGAAACACGTTTTGCAAACTCATTCGACTTCCACTTTTTCACATTATTTTGGTCAAGTAATACTTCACCGGTATCAGAGTCCAATAACCGGCTCACCATTGACAATAATGTAGATTTACCAGCTCCATTCGGACCAATAAATGACGTTATCGTCCCGGGCTTAATGTTTATTGAAACGTTATCTACAACATTCTTTTTACCAAATTGCTTTGTCAACTCTTTGATTTTAATCATTTTATCGCCCTGCTTTCCTTTAATAGTAAGTAAATGAAGTAAATACCACCAATGAAATTAATAATAACACTCAATGTCGTACGCAATTCAAATATATGTTCAACAATAAATTGTCCCCCTACTAACGCAATAATACTTATAAGACTTGCACCTAAAATGAGGGTGGAGTGCTTATATGTAACCAAATATTGGTAGGACAAGTTTGCTACCAATAAACCTAAGAATGTAATCGGACCAACTAAGGCTGTTGACGTAGCAATCAACACCGATGCTAAAATTAACACATTCATTACCATACGGTCGTAATTAATACCAAGATTCATTGCATTTTCACGACCAAGCGACATAACATCCAGCTGATCCATAATACGATGGCCGTAAATAAATGCAGCGAATAAGATGGCAATCGCAATATACAAAACTTCTGCTTTAACATCCATGAAACTTGCAAATAAGAATGTTTGTAAGCTCATATATTCAACAGGATCAATTAAAACCTGGAGAAAAGTTACCAAACTCCCGAGAAGCGTTCCTAAAATTATACCAATTAGCAGCAGTAAATAGATTGGATATTTATTTGTTCTGAATAGAAATCGGTATAAAACAAGCGCAAATAGAACCATTGCAATAAGTGCTGCACCAAAATTTAAATAGTTATTTATTACCCAAATCGACGTAGATCCTGCAAGGAAAAAAATTAGTGTCTGCACTACTTCATACATGGAGTCAACCCCCATAATGGAAGGGGTTAATATACGGTTTTGTGTAATGGTCTGGAAAGCAACTGTTGCATAAGAAATAGCTACTCCTGTAACCACCATTGCCGCTATACGAAGAACACGTCTGGGAAAGGCGTAATCAAAACCACCCTTTATATCATAAAATGCGTATAATAGAACACTAATCATTGCCAGTACTGCTAAGAAAATCAACCTCTTACTAATTCTTTGCATATGCTCTCCCCCTAAATAACAAAATTAAGAAGATTGCACTGCCAATTACTGCCACTGTAACGTTTACTGGTATCTCATACGGATGTACGATGATACGGCCGATTATGTCGCAAATTAATAAAAATGCAACCCCAAGTACCATTGTAAGAGGTATTGTTTTACGAATGTTATCTCCCTGAAAAATAGATACGATGTTAGGTACGATAAGACCTAAAAACGGAATAACACCGACAGTTAGTACGACAGATGTAGAAATAATTGCGACAAGCATAAGACCTAAATTAAGGACCAGCTTATAACTCATACCTAAGTTCTTCGCCAGATCCTCTCCCATACCGGCAACGGTGAACTTATTTGCATAGATATAAGCGAGAACTATAGCTGGAATACTTATATATAATAACTCATAACGACCAGCAATAATTGTTGTGAAGCTGCCCATAAACCAAGATTGAAGGTTTTGGAGAATATTAGCTTCATAACCGAAAAATACAGTAATAGAGCCTAGAATATTCCCATACATAAGCCCAATTAATGGAACAAATATAACATCTTTAAATTTAATTCGTTCCAGGATTTGCATAAAAAGGAAAGTGCCTGCTAAAGAGAACACGAAACTGAAGATAATTTGCTGTGTGTACGTGACATTTGTAATAAACAGCATCGATATCATGATCCCCAGTTTAGCAGCATCCAATGTTCCGGCTGTTGTTGGAGATACAAATTTATTTCGACTCAGACTTTGCATAATCAGACCAGCTATACTCATTCCTGCGCCTGCCATTATTATTGCCAATAACCGGGGCAATCGGCTTATTAAAAAGATTTGCATCTCATCCGAATCCGGGTCCAGCAAGTCACTTAAGGTAATATCTATCGCACCTATAAATAGTGATATCACTGATAGAATCATCGTTACAATTATTAATATCCATAGTTTCATTCTTAAACCTCATAACTTGTTGTTCTGGTTCGTAACTGAAATTTATTCATTATATATTAGAAACATCCATGAACGCATGTTCTGAATAAGGCTGTTCTGCTATGCGAAGAAAATAGAGACAGAGCTTACAATATTACTAAACGTTAAACAACCTAAAGGAATAGTATAAAAGCCGCACCACTAAAAAACAGCTGCAAGATAATACGATGAGTGCTAAAACTAGGGTAGCGTATCACCATGTATCGACCTCTTCTTGGAAAAAAAGCTGGAGATTTTACTGTGCTCCCCATTTCTCTCTATTTTCGGTTATTAATAATAAGTATCATTTTCAAACTGCTCTAATTAAGAATGATATTCATTCTCAATTAAATTACATCTTAAATATAACACAAATTAGAGAAAGGTCAATGGAAATACAGCAAGTAATTTTAGAATTTTTGTGAAGGGAGAGAAAAGCGATGGAACGTGGAGAGTTTGGAAGGCATTTTATTTTGTTTAGGGTAGGGGTTCTTGACGCAGTTTTTTGCAGATGATCCTGCGAGACAGTGGAATGGTATTGTTTTAATGTATGTGATATACTTAGTTAAACATAAGTAAACAGATAAGATTAATTTTTTAAGGAGTGAGAATGTCCAAACAAAAAGAAAAAGAGCAGCATAAGTTTATAAAAAGAGTTCTTTCCTTCGCTTGACATTACTGAAAATTACCTTTATTATAGGTTGATAATTATATAGATTTTCTTATCCAGAGAGGTGGAGGGACATGGCCCTTTGAAGCCTCGGCAACAGGTTCGTAACGAATACTGTGCCAATTCCATCAGGCAAAGTGTCTGGGAGATAAGAAGAGATGCAACCATTTTCGAATGTCAGGCTCTTTTCTTATCTGGAAAAGGGCCTTTTGTAATGGAAAAAGATAAAGAAGGAGAGTGGAGTTTGTGCGATATGGATTTTGGCTTCCGATTTTTGGCGGGTGGCTGCGAAACGTGGAAGATGAGCAAATGCCTCCGACGTATGAGTATGCGAAAGATGTAATTCAATCTGCGGAGAAGTGGGGATATGACACCACCTTAATTGCAGAACTGTATTTAAACGATATCAAAGGAACCGACGCGGATTCCATAGAAGCCTGGTCCACAGCGGCTGCCCTTGCTGCCGTTACGGAAAAAATTGAAATTATGACTGCGGTCCGGCCGGTATTTCATAACCCGGCTGTCACGGCAAAAATGGCCGCGAATATTGACCATATCAGCAATGGACGTTTTACATTAAATGTCGTATCCGGATGGTGGGCAGAAGAAGCCAAACAATACGGCGGGGATTTTACCGAGCATGATGAGCGGTATGAGCGGACGACTGAGTTCCTGGAAATTTTAAAGGGCTTGTGGACCGAAGAAACGTTTTCCTATGACGGCAAGTTCTATAAAATTGAGGATACAAAACTTGCCCCTAAACCCCTGCAGCGACCGAACCCTGTTTTGTATGCCGGCGGTGAAAGTGACAAAGGCAAGCAGGTAATTTCCTCGCTTTGTGATGCGTATGTCATTCACGGACATACAGTGGAAGAAGCCGAAGCGAAAATTACTGATATGAAAGAGCGCAGAAAGAAAGCCGGCCGTGAGCAGCTGCAGTCATTCGGCATGGCGGCTTATGTGATCTGCCGGGACACCGAGGAAGAGGCACAGGAAGAATTGAAGCGAATTACGGATGTGAAAGATACGAGTGGCTATTCGGGATTTAAGGATTTCACCTCAAAATCCCAGCTGGAGCAGCAGATTCAACTGCAGGATTATTCAGTTTCCAACCGCGGGCTGCGACCGAATCTGGTCGGCACACCGGAACAAATCGCTAGGGAAATCCTGGCATTTGAAGAAGCCGGCGTGGACTTATTGCTGCTGCAAAGCTCTCCGCAGAAAGAGGAGCTGGAACGGTTCTCGAGACAAGTAATGCCGAAAGTGGAAGAACTGCGCAACTAATTATAGGGAGTGAATGAAATGAGTAAAATATATGTAATTCACGAAAACAAAGAATGGACCGATCATTTGATTCAGCGTTTGGAAGAGCTAGGAATTCCATACGAAGACTGGCTGCTGGACAGCGGAAAAGTCGACTTGACATCCGTGCCGCCGGAGGGGATTTTTTATAATCGCATGAGCGCTTCCTCCCATACGCGCGGCAACCGCTTTGCACCGGAACTGACGAATGCTGTCTTGGCATGGCTGGAACAGCACGGGAGAACCGTCATCAATGGCAGCGGAGCACTTCAGCTGGAGCTGAGCAAAGTCCGGCAGTATCTGGAACTGGAAAAGTTTGGCGTAAAAACACCGAAAACCATTGCGGCCGTCGGAAAAGAAGAACTGCTTGAAGCGGCAGCCTCCTTTGAAGGAAAAAGATTCATCACCAAGCATAATCGCGCCGGAAAAGGGCTGGGTGTTCAGCTTTTCCATTCTGTAGAGGGGCTGCAGCAATACCTTGAGAGTGAGAGTTTTGAAGAGCCTGTGGACGGAATCACGCTTATCCAGGAGTATATTGAGTCACCGGATGCTTCGATTACCCGCTGTGAGTTTGTCGGTGGTAAATTCCTCTATGCTGTGCGCGTTGATACGTCGGAAGGGTTCGAACTTTGTCCCGCAGATGCCTGCACGATTGACGATTTATTCTGCCCTGTCGGTGAAGAAGCCGAACAGCCGGCGAAATTCCAAATCAGGGAAGGGTTTACGCACCCGATTCTGGAAAAATACGAGCAGGTGCTTGCTGCAAACGACATTCAGATTGCCGGTATCGAATTTATTCAGGATCACAATGGAGAAATTTACACGTACGACATTAATACAAACACGAACTACAACAGTGACGCTGAAGCCAGAAGCGGGCAGTATGGCATGCTGGAAATAGCGAAATATCTTGAAGGAAAGCATACGCAGGAGGAAGTGCTGGTTTAGGCTGGGAGGTCATGTGGCGCGGTGAGATCCGTGGAGTTGAGAGACCCACACATGAAATTGGATGACTCCCAAGTTAAATCAAATAAATACAATAAATCTAATATCACAAATAAGCACCTTTCCGTTCCTGCCACAAACGGAAAGGTGCTTATTATTATTGGCTGTTCTCTAAAAGAATGTTGTTTTGCAATGTCTATAAAGCTGCGATGTAAATAAACTGCGGTGGTGTCATCGCCGCTGTGGAAATACCCTTCGCACCTGCTGAGCGCTGATGAGCCTCCTCGCGCTGTCGCGCTGTGGGGTCTCACCTATGCTTACCATCCCGCAGGAGTCTCAGGGTATTTCCTCCGCTGGGTGATGTGCCTTTTAAAAACAAACAATAGCTATCCACTCTGTAGCTGGTTGATCTTCGCTGTGGGAAGCCGACTCCTGCGGGAAAAGCAACAGCTGAAAACCCCACAGGAAGCGGTTTTCTTCCGAGGAGGCTGAAGCGTTGCTCGTGGAAAGCGGCTTCCCGTAGCGGAGATCAACGAGCACTTATGTCGCATTTTCCATCGACTACGAATTTAACAAGCAACAAAACTTACGAACAGGGTCTTATTATGAAAGAACCAACCTATACGAACAATCCCGCTATTTCCCTTTAATAATCTTACCGGGATTCATCAGGTTTTTCGGGTCAAGGACTTGTTTGATTTTCTCCATGACAGCAAGTGCCTCTCCATGTTCCTGCTGCTGGTATTTCTGCTTGCCGCTTCCCACACCATGCTCTCCAGTGCATGTTCCGCCGCGTTCCAGTGCATAGGTAACGATCTCTTCATTAAGCCGTTCTGCTTTTTTCATTTCCTCTGGATTATCAGCATCAAGCATTAAAAAGATGTGATAATTTCCGTCGCCAACATGGCCGGTAATACCGCCTGGCAGGCCATGTTTTTCCACCTGCTCACGTGCATGGCGCAGGGCACCAGCCAGCTCAGAGACAGGCAGACATACATCGGTAATCATCAGTTTTCTTCCGGGATAGCCGTGCACATAGGCATAGAGCAGATTATGCCGGGCTTCCCAGAGTTTGTTGCGCCCTGCTGTATCTGTTTCAAACGCGACTTCCAGACAACCAAAATCCTTCATAATTTCCTCTGTAAATTCGATATCGTGTTTCAACCCGGCTTCGTTCCCGTGAAATTCCAGAAATAAGGTAGGTACCTCTTTGTAATCCGTGTCACTATACAGGTTCGCTTGCGTCATCGAAGGTTCGTCGACCAGTTCCATCCTCGCCACTGGTACTCCTGCCTGCTGGATGGCAACAACAGCCTCGACAGCTTCATCCACTGAAGGAAAAGAGGCGCGTGCAGCCATTATTTGTTCCGGGATACCGTGTACTTTGAGTGTTAATTCGGTGAAACAGCCCAAGGTCCCTTCCGAGCCGACGAATAACCCGTTCAAATGATACCCGGAAGACGATTTTTCCGCCATATTGCCGGAACGAATAATCGATCCGTCGGCAAGTACTATTTCCAGATCACGTACCTGGTCGCGCATAATCCCATAGCGAACAGACATCGTGCCGCTCGCATTGGTTGCCGCCATGCCGCCAAGGGTTGCATCTGCCCCAGGGTCGACAGGGAAAAACATGCCGTATTTCTTCAATTCTTTATCCAGTTGCGTGCGGGTCACTCCCGGCTGCACACGGACCAGGAAATCTTTCTCCCGCACTTCCAAAATCTGATTCATCAAGGAAAAATCAATCGTTATGCAGTAAGCTGATGGAATCACATGCCCCTCCAGGCTGGAGCCCAATCCGTAAGGCACGATCGGAACTCCGAGCTTATCTGCAAGTTTAACCACTTCGCTGACCTCTGCGGTGGTTTCGGGAAAAACCACGGCATCTGGCGGGCTTGGAGTGTGGTAGGATTCATCACTGCTGTGTTCCTGCAGGATTGTTTCATTGGTGCTGAGCTGATCTTGCCGCAGGATATTATGTAATTCATCAACTACTTGCTTTATTTCTGTTTGCATGCTAGCGTTTCCTCCTTGTCATAAAATTTCTGTGTCAATCTAAGAATCTAATATTATATTTTAGTATAGCGCTTTCAATAAAAGAAGTCCAGAACAGAAAGGAGCTGACTGCGCGCCAAAAAAAGCGGAAAAGCCCGGTTGCAAGTTCCGGGCTTCCTTCATTCTAGCTACCTCGAGTGCTTAATTAGCCATTTTTCCAACTTTTCTACAACTTTGTACATGATCGCTGCAAATATCGCGATTAGTACAAGGCTCGACATGACAAGCGAGAAATCAAATACTTGGAAGCCGTAAATGATCAAGTATCCCAGTCCCTGTTTGGAAACAAGGAATTCACCAACAATGACGCCAACCCAGGAAAGTCCTACGTTCACTTTTAGGGTGGAAATCATTGCCGGCAAAGCGGCAGGAAAAACTGCCTCTTTGAACAGCTGCCATTTGGTGGCACCAAAGCTTCTCATGACCTTCTCATAGTTTGGGTCAATCTCCCGGAAGGCTGAGAAGACAACCAGTGTGGTAACAATGACGGAAATAATCGCACCCATGGTAATAATGGCAAGGTATCCTGGACCAATGGCGACAATGATAATCGGGCCGAGTGCTACTTTCGGCATGGCGTTCATCACAACAATATATGGATCGGCAATATCGGAAAAACGCTGGGAGGACCATAGCATGGTAGCTAGTATAATACCGGACAATGTCCCGACAAGAAAGCCGATGATGGTCTCGATTAGCGTTACTTGGACATGCGAAAACAGGGAACCGTCAGACAGGCGTTCTACAATTACTGTAAACACACGGCTTGGAGAACTGAATATCAGCGGATCAATCCAGTACATCCTCGTGGCGACTTCCCAGACAGTGAAAAACACCAGCAAAATAGCGATTTGCCAGGCAAATACAATTTTCTTTTCCCGTTTAATGCCATTTTTATAGCTTTGAAACAATTGCTTATCTGATTTATTCTCTTTCATCCGTCTGCACCTCCTGAGAAGAGGTTACATGTGTGTCCTTTTGATCCAATTCATTCCAGATCCGGTCAAACAAAAGCTGATATTTTGGGTGGCGCCGAACGAGAAACGGCTGCTCATCCCGCAATTCAATTGGTACGTCAAACACACTGGCGATTGTGCCTGGATTGGCGTCCATCACGATAATTCGGTCACTCATGGCAATAGCCTCACCGATATCGTGGGTAACAAGAACCGCTGTTTTTTGGTAGGTCTTCAATAACTTGGATACAAGATCTTCCAATTTCAGTTTGGTCTGGTAATCCAGGGCAGAAAAAGGTTCATCCAACAGCAGAATTTTCGGGTCGTTAATCAGGGTGCGGACAAGTGCTGCCCGCTGCCGCATCCCGCCAGAGAGGGAGGAAGGGTATTTATCTGCCACACCCGGCAGTCCAACTTCCTCCAATAATTCTTGTGCCGTCTCTTTTGTCTCGGAGGTCAAGGTACGATTAATTGCAGGACCCAGCAGGACATTGTTCTCGATCGTTTTCCATGGAAACAAATAATCCTGCTGCAGCATATAACCAATTGCCATTTTTGATTCCGTTATCGGCTTTTGCTCAAGGAATACATTTCCGGCCGTTTGCTTCATGATGCCGGATATGATCGAGAGGACGGTCGACTTCCCGCAGCCGCTTGGTCCAAGCAAGGCGACGAATTCTCCTTCTTTAACGGAGAAAGAGATATTGTCAAGTGCCTTGGTATAGCCGGTGCTGGAAAAATAATGATGGGTCACTTTGTCTAAGGTCAGAAATGCCAAAAAACCCCCTCCTTTCCTTAGTTGTTAATAACCTCTTCAGCAATTTTGGTATTGACTAGTTCTTCATAAGGAACATCTGCTTCTGGGAGTTCACCGGCTTCATCCATGATCGCCTTCAGATTGTTCCATTCTTTTTCATCTAAAATAGGGTCTGTTGCAAAAGAGCCTTGACTTTTGTAACGGTCAATGGAAGAAGCGAGTGTCTCCAGATCCGTTTCTTCAAAGTATGGCTGAATCACTTCGGCAATCTCTTCTGCACTGTGTTCCTGCACCCATTGTTGGGCTTTATATACAGCGCGGGTGAATTTCTGCAAGGTTTCCTCATTCTCTTTCATGTAGCTTTCTTTGGTCATGAATACGGTGTACGGCACTTTACCGGATTCTTCGCCAAATGATGCGACGATATGACCGGTTCCTTCTGCTTCAAAAACACTGGCGGTCGGTTCAAACAGCTGGACAAAATCATAGTCTCCGGAAGCAAAAGCACCAGGTATATTGGCAAAATCAATATTCTGACTCAAATTTAGGTCCGCGTGTGGATCAATTCCGTGTTGTTTCAGCACATACTCGCCAACCATCTGGGGCATGCCGCCAACGCGCTGTCCAAGAAAATCGCTTCCCCGCAAGTCTTCCCAGGTAAAGTCAGGCATAGGTTCTTTGGCAACCAGAAAAGTACCATCCGTTTGTGTCAACTGCGCGAAGTTAACCGCATAGTCCTTGGAATCCTGTGCATACACATAAATGGACGTTTCCGAGCCAACGAGCGCAATGTCTGCTCCATCCGAAAGCAGGGCTGTCATTGTCGTATCCCCGCCCCAAGTAGTCTGCAGTTCCACATCCAGACCCTCTTCTTCAAAAAAACCGTTCTCTAAGGCAACATATTGCGGTGCATAAAACAGGGAGCGTGTCACCTCTGCCAACTGAATCTTTGTATTACCGCCCGAAGCGTTGCAAGCGGAGAGAAAGAGAAGCACCAAACATGAAAATACGGCAAACACCTTTATCTTTTTCATACTGTTCGATCCTTTCCTGAAATAGTGATATATCAACCACAGTTTATGCCCAGAGGGAAAAATGTGTGTCTGCCCAGTGTGGAGAGGGGAGAGCGGTTCAGATAAGAGTGGAAGGCAACCATAGAGCAGAAGTTAACCCGAGAGCATGGCTGCCACGGTCGAACGGAGAGGAAAAGCAGGAATAACAGACTGAGAGCAGGGTTGCCCAAGCCATCAGTCACACAAAAAACCGACCTCTACTTCAGAGGCCGGCAGACACCAAGCGAATTACGCTCCGCTTCGTTCCTATAAAATTATTCCTTTTGGGATGAGGAATCGTTTATTATTTCCTTCCAAGCTTGATTCGTCCAAAGCAAGCTTGAAAGGATATTGCCAATAATCCATAAAAAGCAGCAGTGATTACCCTTTATAAACTGGTCCTGCCTGCTTAATTTCATCACTTGCCTTGGTGAATTTAGCGAAATTCTCATGGAACTTCATGGCAAGAGACTGGGCGGCAGTATCGTAACCAGCTTTATCTGTCCAGGTTTTTTTCGGATATAACAGGTCATCAGGCACACCAGGGACATGAACCGGGATCTCCAATCCAAATACTTCGTCGGTCATTGTCTCGGTATTGTTCAGTTCACCCTCCAACGCCGAATGGACCATCGCTCTGGTGTAGGACAACTTAATTCGCTCTCCGACTCCATATGATCCGCCTGTCCAGCCTGTGTTGACAAGAAAGACGCTGGAGTCATGCTGATCAATTTTCTCACCCAGCATTTCTGCGTAAACGGACGGGGCAAGCGGCAGAAATGGAGAACCGAAACAAGCGGAAAATGTCGCTTGTGGTTCAGTGACACCGCGTTCAGTGCCAGCCAGTTTGCTGGTGTATCCGCTTAAGAAGTGATACATCGCCTGTTCCTTCGTCAGCTTGCTGATCGGCGGCAGTGTACCCGAGGCATCCGCGGTGAGAAAAATAATCGCATTCGGGTGACCGGCAATGCTCGGGCTTACTGTATTTACGATGTTTTCCAGCGGATAGGCCGCCCGGGTGTTTTCCGTCAGCGAGACGTCATCATAATCGGGGAGCCTGGATTCTTCTCCAAGCACCACATTCTCAAGAACGGAACCGAAACGAATGGCATTGTATATCTGCGGTTCCTTTTCCTCGGAAAGATTGATGCACTTGGCATAACAGCCGCCTTCAATGTTAAAGACACCATTTGGACTCCAGCCATGCTCATCATCACCGATCAATCGCCTGTACGGATCAGCGGAAAGGGTTGTTTTTCCTGTGCCGGAAAGACCGAAAAACAATGCGACATCACCTTCCATGCCGACATTGGCGGAACAGTGCATTGACAGAATATCCCGCTTTGGCAGCAGGTAGTTCATCACGGAAAAAATTGACTTTTTAATCTCGCCCGCGTATTCCGTGCCGCCGATTAATACGACGCGTTCTTTAAAGGAAATGATGATAAATGTCTCTGAATTGGTGCCATCGATTTTCGGATCAGCTTTAAACGTTGGTGCGGATACCACGGTAAATTCAGCCTGATGGGAGGCTAGCTCCTCAACGGATGGGTTAATAAACAGCTGGCGGGCAAACAGATTATGCCAAGCATATTCATTGATCACCTGAATCGGCAGCCGGTAATTAGGATCCGCGCCGGCAAACCCTTTAAATTGATAAATCTCTTTCTGTTTTGCCAGGTGTTTCATTACTTTTTCATAGAGGTGATGGAAGGATTCCTCATCTATCGGCTGATTGACCGCACCCCAGCTGATATCATCATCTGAAGACGCATCACGGACAATAAACTTATCCCTAGGGGAGCGGCCGGTATACGCGCCGGTGGAAGCCTGCACCGCTCCCGTGGCGGTAAGCACCCCTTCTTTGCGCTTCAAAATTTTTTCGACCAGCAGGGGGACCGATAAATTAACTTGCAGATTTTCATGTGATAAAATTTCTTTTTGTAACGATCTCTCCACCGTTTTCATAAGCAAAACCGCCTTTTTGAGAAATAATAGTATTTCATATGCTCCTGATTCCAATTTGTGATTATCAGTATAACACATTTCAAGGAATAGTCCATACTAATATAGCAATTAATTTTAATATCCATCTTGCAAAAACAGGTCAAATAGTTGACATTACAGGGCCCTTTCGTTACGATAAATCTCGAACGGATACTCTCTTATTCAGAGTTGGTGGAGGGACAGACCCGATGAAGCCCGGCAACCATCACGGCTAGTGAAAAGGTGCTCACCTGATGCAAGGAAAATTCCTTGAACAATAAGAGTGAAAGGACGCCAGCCTTTCCTCATTGAAGCAGGAAAGGTTTTCTTTTTGTTACTTTGAATAATTATTTACATATGATAGAAGGAGTTCCGTACCACACACTTAAGGGAGGACTTAGCCACATGGCTGCAAATCGTCGTTTATTTACTTCTGAATCGGTGACGGAAGGGCATCCGGATAAAATCGCCGATCAGATTTCCGATGCGATTCTGGACGAAATTTTAGAAAGGGACCCGTTTGCCCGTGTTGCCTGCGAGACTACGGTAACAACAGGGCTCGTGCTGGTGGCCGGAGAGATTACGACCAGCACTTATGTAGATATTCCCGCTATTGTCCGGCAAACGATTAAAGATATCGGCTATACCCGGGCCAAATACGGGTTCGATGCTGAAACCTGCGCCGTATTAACAGCTATTGATGAACAATCCTTGGACATCGCAGGTGGAGTTAACACGGCTCTGGAAGCACGGCAGGGGAAATTGAGTGAAGAAGAGATCGATGCCATCGGTGCCGGCGACCAGGGGTTGATGTTTGGTTTTGCCTGTAATGAAACAGATGAGTTGATGCCGTTGCCGATTTCCCTGGCACATAAACTGTCGAAACGGCTGGCAGATGCCCGTAAAGAGAAGATTCTTGGTTATCTGCGCCCGGATGGAAAAACGCAAGTAACGGTGGAATATGATGAACAGGATAATCCGGTCAGGGTCGACACGATTGTCATCTCCACCCAGCATCATCAAGATATTACCACCGAGCAAATCGAGAAAGATCTGATTGAACATGTCATTCGGCCTGTGGTTCCTGAAGGGCTGCTGGATGATTCAACAAAGTATTTCATCAATCCGACTGGCCGCTTTGTCATTGGCGGACCACAGGGGGATGCAGGATTAACAGGAAGAAAAATCATTGTTGACACGTATGGCGGCTATGCCCGGCATGGCGGTGGAGCATTCAGCGGCAAGGATGCTACTAAGGTAGACCGTTCAGCTGCCTATGCTGCGCGTTACGTAGCAAAGAACATTGTTGCAGCAGAACTGGCCCAAACCTGTGAAGTGCAGCTTGCCTATGCGATTGGGGTTGCAGAACCTGTATCGATTGCCATTAACACATTCGGCACAGGAAAAGTGAGTGAAGAAGAGCTTGTTCAGGCGGTCCGCAAATTATTTGATCTGCGTCCTGCCGGGATTATCCGCATGCTGGATTTGCAAAAACCAATTTTCAAAAACACCGCAGCTTATGGCCATTTTGGCAGAACAGACCGGCTGTTCCCGTGGGAAAAAACCGATAAAGTGGAAGAGCTAAAGGGAATAATGGAGAAAAAGTAAAAGGTTAACCATACGAAATAGTAAATGAAAACATCCTGTCCATTCAATAATGGCAGGATGTTTTTTCGGGTTTCTCCTCGGTAAATGGACATATTATTAAATAGGTTGTCCCTGTCGACATTTCCTTCCTGAGAGTTATTTCTTTTCCAGTAAAGTTTTCCATCATTTATGCACCTGTTTAGATCTATTCCATTAGGGAAGGGATTTAGGAATACTGCAGAAAAGCTATTTATCTGCCAAAAAAGGAGGCACTCACACATGCATCCACAACAAATACTCCTATTATTGCTGGTGGGTTATATTATCTATTCCATCGATAAAAAACAAAAATATTTTCCGGTTCCCGTAGTGCTGGTTGTGCTGGGGCTGGGAATTTCCTTCATCCCATACTTTAATGGGATAACAATCACGAAAGACATGATATTTCATATTTTTCTTCCTGCACTCTTGTTTACATCTGCGTATCGCTTTCCGCTTATGGCACTAAGAAAAGATAAATGGATTATTTCCACCCTTGGAACACTGGGGATTTTATTAACTGTATTGCTTTTGGGTGCAGCCATCTACCTGGTGGGCGGTTTATTTATCAGTCTTTCTTTTGTCGGAGCTCTTTTGATCGCGTCCATTTTGACACCGACAGATCCTGTCTCGGTTGTTGCGATACTGAAGAAATCCCTGAGTGATGAAAAAATCGCCGATATTGTGGAAGGGGAGTCCCTGCTTAATGATGGAACTAGCATCGTACTATTTTCGATCTTTCTGCAAATGTTTTTGAATGATACAAGTTTTTCAATTGGAATGTTTTTGCTTGAATTTCTCTTTGTTTCAGCAGGAGGTGTGCTGCTAGGGACCGGCTTTGGCTGGCTGATGAGCAAATTAGTCCATTATACGAAACACCGTACTTATCAGGTGATGCTCAGTATTATTGTCGCTTACGGCAGTTTTTATCTTGGTGAGGCAATCGGCGTTTCCGGTGTGCTTTCCACAGTCGCCGCAGGTTTGATGTTGTCATGGGAATTCGGGAAAAACATCAAAGAGGAGCATTTCCGGGATTCGCTGGATGGCTTCTGGGATGTGGCGGAACCATCCGTCCTGTCGCTGATTTTCCTGCTGATCGGCATCCAGGCAGCAAGTTATTTGCTGTTCTCTGAATGGTTGCTGGCAATAATCATTTTTGTGTTGTCTCTTGCGGTACGTTTCGGGCTCTTAGCGGGAATGACTCAGGCTATTCCATCCTGGAGAAATATCTTTACGCTAAAAGATGCTTCCCTGATTACCTGGTCCGGCATAAAAGGCACGATGTCGGTAGCACTCTTGATGGGGTTTGCAGCAGAAGCGAACAATGATGCGCTAATTTCACTCGCCTTTGCTGCAATCCTGCTGTCATTAGTTATTCAGAGTGCTGGTGTTTACCCGCTGACAAGAAGACTGAAGGGATAAACCGCTCTTTAATTACCACACCAAAGAGAATAACCACCTGCCAGCTCAGGTGGTTATTTTTATGAGATGTATCTAAGTAACGAAAGCCCTATCTTCTATCCCAAAACCGCATTTGAGCGATTGCTTCAACGAAATTCTCTGCAAAGTCTGGGTTGTTGTCGGCAAAAACGACGCCGGCATAGTTATTTTTATTCGACTTATTAATATAGGGCTCTCCACTTTCTGCAATACCAATTGGTTTATAGTGCGTGTATGCAACCCGTACATATTCACTCACATCTTGTTTGAACTTATTTTGATTCTTGGAACTTCCGCCAACAACGTAAAGGGAGTCAACTAAATATGGACTTTGGGTAAGGAATGTTGCATCAACTTTCAATTTTGTGCCATCAGACCCTGTGACCCTACCAAGCTTTTCACTTATAATGACAATAATAACTCCGCGTTGCTGCAGGTAGTTTAGCACATTGGTTACTTCATTGCTGTTAAAACCATCGCCTACCAGAACGCCAACTTTTTGCGTGTAAGCATAATTTGGATTATTTTTGTATTGGCTAAGTGAAGGGTAACTTGTTGAAACAGGAACATTGGATCCCTCTGGACGGTCAACACCAATATTATCTGCAATGATGCAAGCCATTTCCTTATCCACTTTAACCAAATTGTTTACGTTTTGCTGGCGAACAAATTCGCTTTCTACTTTCCCAAGCTGATAGCTGAAGCCCTGTATGGTGTGCTGCTTTTCAATGGGTGTCATGCTATTCCAGAATATCCTCGGCTGTGTATAGTAATCCTTGAATGATTCGCTTCTGGCCCGTATAACATGCCCTTCCTCATATTTTGGATAAGTCTCATAGCCGCCATCTTCCGGGGGCACCGTGTATGGCGTGTTATTCGCCAGTGAATTCTTGTGATAATTTACCTGATCCACATCGATTCGGTGCCTCATATAGCCTCGCCGCTGATTATTATGAAATGGGCAGAGCGGCTTGTTAATTGGTAACTCAACATAATTGGCGCTGCCGAGCCGATGCTGCTGTGTATCTCTATATGCCATTATCCTTCCCTGCAGAACAGGATCATTGGAAAAATCAATTCCCGGAACGACATTTGCAGGGTTAAATGCGACTTGTTCCGACTCCGTGAAATAATTATCAATATTTTTATTTAATGTCATCTTACCGATTAGCTGAACAGGGATCAGTTCTTCCGGCCAAAACTTTGCAGGATCGAGAATATCAAAATCATATTTGAATTCATCTTCCAGCGCAACCAATTGAACACCTAATTCATATTCAGGGTATGCACCGCGGTCAATCGCTTCCCTGAGATCCCGCCGGTGGTAATCCGGATCGAGTCCGCCAATTTTCAGTGACTCATCATTAAGAAGGGAATGAACACCAAGGACAGGCTTCCAAACATATCTCATAAAGGTTGCTCGCCCTTCTTCATTAACAAACAAGTACGTATTAATCGACCACGATTCCATCATTCGATAGCTTTTTAAAGTGCCCCGATCGGACATGATCCACTGCACCATATGAAGTGCTTCCTCGTTGTTGGCCACATAATCCCAAAATAGATCGTGTGCGCCGGAAGCTGTTGGTATATCATTATCCTGCTTCGATTGATACGCATGCATGGCATCCGGAAACTTCATCGCATCCTGATTAATTAATACAGGCATGGCAATAGTGGTCAAATCAACATTTCCTTCTTCGGTATACAGCTTCACGCCCTGACAGCGTAAATCCCTTGCCGTATCATAGGAACCTTTAGCCCCCTGTACAGTAGAAAAACGGGTCGTTAATGGTGTCTTTTTTCCTGCTTCTGATAAGAATCCTGCTTTTGTTACATGTTTCATGGACTTGTAGCATTCAAACTCTCCATGTGCACTGTAACCTCTTGCATGAACCACCCTTTCCGGTATTTCTTCATGGCCAAAGTGTGACATTTTTTCAAAAAACTCATAATCCTGCCTCAATGCAGGACCGCGTGGACCAACTTTTAACTGGTCCGTATCTTGTGACCTCTTTTTTCCCTCCTGTGTCGTCATTGGCTCTCCAGCGTTTTTAATGCGGTACCGGTCCAGCTGTTCCTGTTTTGCATTTTCGTTCAAATGCCGGTCTTTTCCAGAAGATGATTTGTTATCCATGTAATCACCTAGCCTAACATATAAATTTTCGATCCTCTACATATGAATGGTATGCATTTCCTGGAAGGGTAGACCATTTATTTTGGATGTGTATCTGATAAGCAAATTCGTATTGTCTCCGTGCACGGTCTTTCAGTGATTTCATATAGTAATTATCAGCATTAAAGGAGGCAAATGACATGGTTTATGCTCATTATATAAGACAGGGTTTGTATAACCAGGGTCTTCCTGTTTATGAAACAGACATTCCTTTTATTCAAAACATCCTTTACACAGTGGAACAGGCTGAAAGCTCGCTTGGTGCATTTCCTTATCTGAATCAGGAAGTGCCGATTACGGTTGTTGATAAGGAGTTAATGCGATGACAGACATTTCTTTTCTAACTGCTGCTGAGCTAGGACCATTGATAAAGTCTCGCCAGCTGTCTCCCGTTGAGCTGACAAAACATACATTAAATCTTATGGAGACGATTGATCCCATCCTTCATACGTATATTACTCCTCTTCCTGAATTAGCCCTTCGGCAGGCGAGAAAAGCAGAGGATGAAATCATGCGTGGGGAGTATGCAGGACCTCTCCACGGAATTCCAATTGGCATCAAAGATAATTACTTTACAAAAGGGATACGTACGACAGCCGGTTCCAAACTTTTTAATAATTTCATCCCTAATGAAAATGCCACGGCTGTAGACAAATTGTTAGGTGCAGGGGCCATCATGCTGGGAAAGCAAAATTTGCATGAGCTTGCTGCAGGATCAACTGGTACCAATCCGTATTTTGGCACGACTCGTAATCCCTGGAAAATCAATCACATGCCAGGTGGTTCAAGCGGCGGAGGTACCGCATCTCTAGCGGCAGGTCTGGCAATACTGGCAACGGGGACAGATACATTTGGCTCGATTCGTTTACCTGCTGCCATGTGCGGGGTTTACGGGTTAAAGGCAACGTATGGGCTCGTTAGTACTTACGGCATTTTTCCGACGGCCTGGTCACTCGATACATCTGGGCCAATGGCGCGTTCCGTTACGGATTTGGCGCTAATGCTTCAGGTGATGGCTGGGTATGATGCAAAAGACCCTGCCAGCCTTAACATGCCAATTCCGGATTACACAGAAAATCTGAACAAAGGAATCAGCGGAGTGAAAATAGGGATCCCTACTTATTATCTCGAGGGGTTAGAGCCGGATGTAGAACAACTCTTTAAAAATGCAATAGCGACACTAACAAGTTTAGGAGCTGAAATAAGAGAAATAGAGATCCCTGAATTAACAATGTCCACATTTTCGGGGTATGCGATCGTGGGGGGAGAGGCCTCTGCTTTTCATGAAAAATGGTTAAAAGACCATGCAGAGGATTATTCCACGGATATCCGGACGTTCTTTCTGGCTGGTGCATTATCAAATACACCGCAATACGTCAAAGCCCAGCAAGCAAGGAGAAAAATGGTTAAAGCATTTGATAGAGCTTTTCATGATGTCGATATATTGCTCGGTCCGACGATACCTATTACCACCCCGGCGTTTCAAGAGAACTGGGTGGAGCAGAATTTAGATGTGGTAAGACGCTGTATGCCATTTACTTCACCGGTAAATTTAACAGGGACCCCCAGCCTGGCTGTACCAATGGGACTGGATGAAAATGGGCTTCCTGTTGGCATGCAATTTATTGGAAAGCATTTATCCGAAAAACAGCTGCTGCAGGTGGGGCATGCTTGGGAGCGTGTTGATCCATTAAAGATTAGTTTAAAGAGGATATGAGGTTCTTAGTAAAATAGTTTATTCAATAGAGTGTATTCATTAGGAATGCTCTTTTATTTAGGCTCTTTTCCGTAAGTTTTGTTGCTAATTTAGTTCGTAGTTGATGGAAACTGTGACCTAGCCTTCTGGCCGCCGCTGCGGAAATACCCCTCGCTTTCCGCGGGTGGCTGGTGAGCCTCCTCGCGCTGTCGCGCTGTGGGGTCTCACCGATGCCATTCCTCCCGCAGGAGTCTCAGGGTATTTCCTCCGCTAACGGTGTGCTTTGTTACTTTACTGCTTATTAAATTTAAAAAGGCATACATTCACTTTTGAGGGTTGACTCCCGCGCGCACCTTAGGGCATGGCTAACTGCTCGCGGGAAACCACCGCTGCACAGTCCAAGACTTGTGCTAACCCCACTTCAATTAATAGAATAGGCTTCTGTCTTAATTGATTTTTTAAAAAACCCCACCAGCGGAGGAAATACATGGAGACTCCTGCGGGAAGAAAAGCCTAGGTGAGACCCTGAAGTGCGACAGCACAAGGGGGCTCACCAGCTTCCCGCGGAAAGCGGAATGTATTTCCGTAGCGGCAGGAATTATGTCACAGTTTATAGATAGTGTGATGAACAAACGATTTCCGATGGGGCGTAACCGCTGTCCCAATCTTTTAGAAAACAGCCTTTATTTATAAAAAAATACTGTCCCCGTTCCAAATCTTATAGTATAATGAAACTACTCCAAAACTCCCCAAAAATTCCACAGATAAGGTGATAGATTTGAAAAAACTAATTCTAGCAGAAAAACCCTCCGTAGCGAAAAATATAGCTGATGCCCTTAACATTAAAACGAAAAAAGACGGGTACTATGATGGCTCAGGCTATCTGATCACCTGGGCGTTCGGTCATCTGGTTGAACTATATGACGCGAAAGATTATGAGAGTAAAATGGCGCGCTGGAAAATGGAGAATTTCCCATTTATCCCTACTGAGTTTCAATATAAGGTGAAAAGTAATCCAAGAAACCGCCAGCAGATAGACGGTGGTGCAAAAAAGCAGCTGGAGATCATCCATTCCTTAATGAAGCGATACGATGTGGATGCGATTATCTCCGCCTGTGACTACGACAGGGAAGGGCAGCTGATCGGCGACAGCATCATTTACCGGGGCGGAAAACCGAAGCAGCAGGTTTACCGGTTGCTGCTGAATGAATGGACAAGGGAAGAGGTGCTGGCTGGCCTTGAAAGAATTCAGTCCAACAATGCAATGAAACCGCTCCGGGACGCAGGTATTTCAAGGCAATGGGCCGACTGGGTCATTGGCATTAATTTAACCTCAGTTGCCACACTGAAATATCAGAAAGGGAAAGGAAAGGCGCTGAACATCGGCAGAGTGCTGCTCCCAACATTGAAAATTATTTATGATCGCGATAAGGAAATCGAGCAGTTTGTGCCGGAAGATTATTTTAAATTAACGGCTTTATTTCAGACGACAGGCGGTAAGGAATATCCGGGCACCTATATGGAAAAGGGGAAAGAAAAATTTCCCAAAAAAGAAACCCTCCTGGATCTCGCTGAGAAAATCCAGAATGCAGAGGGGACGATTACCGACAAACAAGTCGAAAAGAAGAAGGAATTTCCTCCTTTTTTGTTCAATTTGTCCAATTTACAGGGCTACATAACCAACAAATACAGCGGATGGACCTCAGACAAAGTGTTGAAGACAGCCCAGTCGCTTTACGAAAAAAAGCTGATTATCTACCCAAGAACATCCAGCACAGCGCTGGAGGAAAGTCTTGTTGGAAAAACAGCCAAGGTTTTAAAAACGCATGCCGAGGGACTCCCGTATCAGGATGAAATCTCTTTTCGCAAAACAAAAAGGGTGTTCAATAATGCCAAAGTAGAGAGCCACAGTGCGATTATCCCGACCTACTTGAAACCAAAACAGCTTTCCAGGGATGAGCAGCTTGTCTATCAGGCAGTGAAAAACCAGTTTCTTATGCAATTCATGCCTGTTGCGGAATATGAAGAAACCAAGTTGACAACAAAGGTAAGCGAAGCAACAGGCATATTTATGTCCAAAGGCAGGGTGCAGTTAGTTGAAGGCTGGAAAAAGGTGGAGAATATCCAGTCCAAGGAAACCATCTTGCCTGCGGTGGCGGAAAAGGAAAGGGTGGCAGTGAAGGAAACAAAAGTAACTGATCATGTAACCAAACCACCGAAGCATCACAGTGAGAAAACACTCCTAAGGGTCATGGAAACATGCGGGAAGGGCTTTGAAGAGGAAGAAAGTGACGAATTGCTGGGAAGTATTCTGACGGGTTTTAGCATCGGCACCCCCGCGACCAGGGCAGAGACCATCAAGAAATTAAAGGATGTTGGCTATATCACCACGCAAAAGAAGCAACTCACTTGTACGGAACTGGGAAAACGTCTGGTCGAAACATTTCCAGTCAAGGAGCTGTTTGATCTGGAATTTACCGGACGGCTGGAAAAAGGGCTGTCCGATATTCAAAAAGGGAAAGCCGGAAAAAGGGATTTCCTTGAGCTTGTGTTCCGTTTTACCAATCAATCGGTGACCGCAATCAAAAGCGGCGAGGACGTGACCATCCAGGAAGCGGCGAGTGACAGTAAGCCAAATGAAGTACTTGGTATCTGTCCGCAGTGCGGCGGGAAAGTAATTGACGGATACATGGGCTTCCATTGCAGCAACTGGAAAAAGAACTGCTCCTTTATCATTTGGAGAAACGACAAGTACCTTGCCGCGATGAGAAAAAAACCAACCAAGACGCTGGTAAAAGCCTTGCTGAAAAATAAAAAGGCTTTTGTAAAGGGTCTGACAAGCAAACGAGGCAAGAAATTCAATGCCTATTTACGGTATGAGAAGAATCCGGAAAATGATTACTATAGCTGGAAAATGGAATTTAAGTAAAAGACAGGATAAACAGTTGAAGAGAGCTCCAATAAAAATAGAAGAGGACCCTGCAGGCGGCGGGTTCCTCTTCTATTCCTTTTTACTTCATTTCCTGCAATTTCATCCGCAGAATTTTCCCGCTTGCCGTTTTGGGAAGCTCCTCAAGAAATGTCACAGTTTGCGGGCACTGAGAGGCGGACAGTTTTTCCTTAGCGAACTCTAGCAATTCCTGTTCATCTGCAGAAATACCATCCTGAACGACAATGTACGCGTGCGTTGTTTCCTTCAGCTCCTTATGCGGCCGGACGGCAACAGCAACTTCCACCACCGCCGGGTGTTGGTAAAAAACAGCTTCTATTTTTTTTGGCGAGGTTCTTGTCGAGCTGCTCTTTTGATCAATCACCTGGATACGGCCATTTTCATCAATGGTGCCAAGATCTCCCGTATACAGCCAGCCATCAACGACTTGGTGATTAGCTGTGTTTTCGCTGTCTGGCGTGCCGCTTCCTTTCACGATAATTTCACCTATTTCCACTCCGTCGGGCTGCACATCTGTTCCGGATTTATTGACAACACGCATTTCTGTATCCACCATCGTTATACCACCTTTGCCGATAGAATCATATCAATTACGAAAATTATAACACAAATTTCTGCAAGCGTTTACTAAAATGCACATTGCGGCAACCTAATCATTAGCATAATAAATCGAAGTTTGATATGATAAATTTATCAGCATACCTGCTATTTAATCACATGACTGCTTGCTCATTAAGTAACAGGTGAAGATACTTATCACGAGAGTAATGTATAATACTTAGATTTTTACTAGGAGGGAAATTTGTATGACTACCATTAAACCAAGAGTTGTCGTACTGGGCGCAGGATATGCCGGTCTGACAACCGTCAGACACTTAACCAAGAAACTGCTGCCGGAAGAGGCGGAAATTGTGCTCGTCAACAAGCATAATTACCATTATGAGTCGACCTGGCTTCATGAGGTGGCTGCAGGAACCATCAATCCAAACCAGGCACGCGTGATGATCAGCGATGTCGTCAATCAAAAGAGAGTGCGCCTCGTTTATGATTCTGTCGTCAAAGCAAACAAAGAAGAGCAGACTGTCGAGCTGGAAAACAGTGAAATTCCGTATGACTATCTGGTATTTGGACTCGGTTTTGAATCCAATGACTTTGGCATTAAGGGAATGGCGGAACATGCCTTTGCAATTGAAGACATTGATTCCAGCCGCCTGATCAGTGAGCATATTGAGTATCAATTTGCCAAGTACAATACGGAGGAAAATCCAGATGAGAACAGCTTGAACATTCTGGTTGGCGGAGCTGGATTCACCGGTATCGAATTGGTTGGCGAGCTGGCCGAAAAAGTGCCGGAGCTCTGCAAAAAATACGATATCGACCGCAGCAAAGTCCGCATCATCAATGTGGAAGCAGCTCCATCGATTTTACCGATGTTTGACAAAGACTTGGTTTCCTATGCAAAACAATCATTGGAAGACCGCGGTGTGGAATTCCGGATTGGTGCACCAATTTCCGAGTGTACATCGGAAGGTTTCATTGTTGGGGATGACAATGAATTGATCAAAGCAGGAACGTCTATATGGACTGGCGGGGTAAAAGGTAGCAGCGTGCTGACTAATTCCGGTTTTGAATTAGTAAAAGGAAAAGTAAATGTCGATGCAGATCTGCGTTTGCCAGGGGAAGAAAATATTTTCGTGCTTGGAGACTGCTCATGGGTCTGGAACAAAGAAGAGGATCGCCCGTATGCACCAACTGCGCAGCTGGCCATGCAGGAAGCAGAAACAGCGGCAAATAATGTCCGTGCACTCCTCACTGGCCGACCATTGGAGGATTTCGTCTTCAAGAGCAAGGGAACTGTAGCTTCACTTGGGGTTAATGACGGCATCGGAAATGTTTTCAATGACTATAAACTTCAAGGAAAATCAGCTGCTGCAATGAAAAAAGTGGTGGACAATCGTTCTCTGTTCATGCTCGGTGGTACGAAATTAATGCTGAAAAAAGGAAAAGTACGCCCATTTTAATTGCACATGGTCAGTGAAACTGCCGTGAAGAGTTGACAATCTACATGGAGGAGGTCCTTTGGTAATGAAAAACACAGTCTGCGGGATATTGCTCGTCCTCACTTCTTTGGTGGGGTACCGGTTATTGAGCGATTACCTGGAGGATACAAGAGAATTTCGTTAAACAGAAAACGGCCATCCGGCATCAAGCCGCATGGCCGTTTTTCAGGAAAAAAAGATTGCCATTAAAATATCTATATAATAATGAATGAGCCAGATGCCAAGCATTATTGACAAGGAGGAAAGACGATGAGCACTGGGCTTATAGTATTTCTCGTTGTGCTGTTTATTGCGGCTGTGGGAGGTACCTTTTTTGCATTTCGTCAGGAAGAAAAAAAGATGAAGAAATACGAGGAAGAAGGGGAGACGCACGAGGAAGAACTGAAGCGGTCCCTGGAATATGAAAAATCATCTCTTTCCAGCAATGTGCCGACGCAGCTCTGGATTTATTCTGTGACGATTATTCTTGCACTTGCCGCATTAGCCTTTTACCTTCTATAGAAAACCGGGGGAAACTCCGGTTATTTTTGTGCCATTTTCCCATACTAAAATGGGAGGTGTACAAATGAAAACTGCACGATTTGCGGCTATATTATTTATCGTTTTTTCCATTGGTGAACTTTCTGCAGAAGCGGCATCTGCGGATGAGCCTGTAATAACACTGGAGAAAGTGGAAATTGACCAATACGAATTGCCGTACCTGGACAAGGCATTTATTGATGAGGTGAGGCTTGATTTTCTGATGAAAACCCTTGAGGAAAAAATGTACCAGGCTCCAGAAAATGCTGCTTTTGACGAGCACGGGAAACTGATGGAAGAAAAACCCGGCTACACACTCGATAAGCAGCAGTTTGAGAAAGTATTCCGTGAGGCTTTTTACTCAAGCGAAAACGAGGGAGTGACCGTTCCTGGTATGGCGATTCATCCCCGAGTGGATGAGGCACTGCTTATGGAAATAAGCGAGAAGGAAATTGGCAGCTATGCAACAAATTTTCGCGAGAGCAATAAAGAACGTTCCCACAATATCCAGCTCGCCACAGAAGCGATCGATAATCATGTGGTTTTTCCGGGAAAGAGGTTCTCATTCAATGAAGTTGTCGGTGAACGCACAGCGGAAAGGGGCTATAAGCAGGCACCCGTGATCGTGAAGGGTGAGCTTTCAGAGGATATTGGCGGCGGCATCTGTCAGGTCTCCTCGACACTGTTTAATGCCGTGGACTTAAAAGGCATTCAAATTGTGGAGCGTTATGCCCACAGCCGCTCCGTGCCATATGTACCACCAGGCCGTGATGCTACGGTAAGCTGGTGGGGACCGGATTTCGTGTTTAAAAATGAGTATAATCAGCCTGTCCTGATCCGCGCAAATTCCACAAACGGACGAATGGCTGTCAGACTCTTTACCTCTGAGAGTGCAGAGTATTTTCGAGGGGAATAAACTACTCTCTGACATCGATTCTGCAGGCTTCTCCGTCCTTGCATTGATTCACCGGCACCAGTTTGCGGCTATCGGCGATTTATTGATAAATAACATCCCCCAGTCCAAGCCATTTCAGGCAGATACAAAAACGGCAGGATCAGCCACATCACGGGCGATAATTTTGCAATTTCCAGGATCGCCTTATACCCTTTGAACCACCGCCCGCCACTGGAAACATGGAGGCTTTATTCCAACTCAGCTATCCAATGTGCGGAAGGAGGAAAAAAATGAGCTTCTTCCGCCAATCCAATTTCTGCGAGATTGTGGAGGTGCGGTACATATTTTGCAGAAGCCATCGTAATAAACAATCATTATAATCCCCCTCCCATTCTCCTTCTATTTTACCACAGCACACTTTAAATACGAATATTTACGAAAATTAGTTTGACAGCAACAGTGTAATCGAATAAGATAATAACGAGAATGATAATCGTTTTCAATTAGGAGGTGTATAAGATGGAACTGACGGAAATGATACGAAGCAGGCGTACTATTCTTGAATATAAACCAGACAAGATGGATAAGGATGAACTTTTACATTTATTTAATACAGCAGCATATGCTCCAAATCATCACATGAGAGAGCCCTGGAAACTGAAAATATATGAAGACAGCGCGCGTTCTTCTTTCGGGGAGAAGGTGGTGGACAGCTATATTCGGCTCGGTTTATTGAAAACGAAGCAGCCGGACAAACTGGCAAAGGCACGACAGGGCTATGACCGTTTTTTCAATTCTGTTCCTTATCACATTTTATTTTACATGGAAAAACAAGATGATGGCGGCTATGTGGATGATGAAAACTTCGCTGCGGTTTGCGCATTTATCCAGAATTTCCAGCTGCTGGCTTGGGAAAAAGGAATCGGGACGATGTGGACGGCGAAGCAAACCCTGCTTGATGAAATATTTATTCGGGATGTTGGTCTTAGCCCGGAAAAACATAAACTTGTTGCAGTTGTGCAGGCTGGCTATCCGAAAAAAATACCGGAAGCAAAAGAGCGGTCTGCCATGGGAGAAAGCCTTGAATGGATACATACATCACAAATAAAGGGAGAGAGAGCAGAATGAAAAAAATTGGTTTATTTTTAGCGATACTGTTATTAGGTGTGCTTGCAGCATGCGGAAGCACCGGGGAAGAGAATGAATCGGCTGGTGAATCCAGCGATACGCCTAATGAACGAAGCCTTTCGATTGAAGATGCTATGGGGGAACAAACCATTGAAGGTATACCGGAAGACATCGTTGTGCTGGAATGGTCCTATGCGGAAAATCTGCTGGCATTAGGTATGCAGCCGGCAGGTGTTGCGGATGTAGACGGTTATAATCAATGGGTAAATATCGATAAAGAACTGGATGATAGTGTCGTGGATGTCGGGACACGGCAGGAACCGAATCTGGAAGCGATCTCGAGACTCGATCCCGACTTGATTATTGCTGTGAAATACCGGCATGAAGCACATCTGGATGCCCTGAATGACATTGCTCCTGTTGTAACTTTTGCTCCTTATGGGGAAGAAGCTGTCCAGGACCAATACCAGAACATGATCAATGAGTTCGAGAAAATGGCGACGATCGTTGATAAAGAAGCAGAAGCAGAACAAGTCTTAACAGATCTCGATTCCTTTGTGGAAGAACAGAAACAGCGCATCGCAGAAGCTGGGTTGGAAGGAAACTCGTATATTGCTACCCAGGCATTCACAGCGCAGAATGCACCGACTTTGCGCCTGTTCACCAATAATTCAATTGTTGCCCAGGTGATCAACAGCCTCGGTCTTGAAAATGCTTACCAGTCAGACACACTGGAGACTTACGGCTACAGTGAAGTAAATGTTGAAGCACTGCAAAATTTTCAGGGAGAAAACCTGGAATTTCTCTATATCGTTCAGGAAGAGGATAATATCTGAAAATCAGCTGCAAGGAAACCCGGTATGGGAAAATCTCAGCTTTGTCCAGGAAGGAAACACCCATGCCCTGCCTGGCGACACATGGACTTTCGGTGGACCGCTCTCAGCTAAAGTACTGACAGAGCAAGTCACTGATGCGTTGGTAAATGAGTGATCTGCAGATGAATAACATGTTGCAACACTCCATTAGGGCGGTTCTCACCTTTGGTGGTGGGGCCGTGCTTTTGTGCATTCTTACGTTCATACATATTAATCAGGGCAGTGTTGAAATTCCACTGGAGACCGTCGTCCAGGCGATTTTCGTGCCGGAAGATACCCTAAGTCATCACACCGTACGAATATTGCGGCTGCCGCGGGCAGTGATAGGGATTCTCGCTGGAGGAGCCCTGGCGGTGGCAGGGGTGGTGCTGCAGCGTGTCACCAAAAACCCGCTGGCTTCAGCAAGTACACTTGGCATCCATGCCGGCACCTATTTTGCGGTGGTTGCAGCAACGGTCTTTTTCCCGGCGGCATTATTCGGAAATGGAATAGCGCCTGCTTTTTTTGGCGGTATTTTTACATTTGCTGCTGTATTTATATTATCAGGGGGAAATAAAGCAACGCCTGTCCGTATGGTATTGGCAGGTATGATTGTCACCTTTTTGTTTTCTTCGTTGACCAGCGTGCTGCAAATTTTTTATGAAAATGAAACAGCCGGTCTGTTTTTGTGGGGATCAGGAACACTGGTACAAAATGACTGGAGTGGTGTGCAGTTTGCTTTGCCTGTCATAGCTGCAGGCCTCTTGGTGATTCTGGCAATGGGGAGAAAGTTAGATACCTTGAAGCTGGGGGATGATGTTGCTGTTGCTCTCGGCCAGCATGTCAACACGGTGAAATTGACGGCAACTGTAGCAGCGGTCCTATTGACATCGGTTACCGTAAGTGTTGTCGGGCCAATTGGATTTGTCGGATTGATTGCACCGCATATTATTAAGCTGATCAGCTATCAAAATCATCTTCCGCTAACAATTGCTTCGTTTATTTGGGGAGGGAATGTTCTCCTGGGTGCCGATATTGCGGCAAGGATCATCGACCCGTCCTTTTCCGAATTGCCTGTAGGAGCAATAACGGCATTAATTGGGGCACCGTGGCTGATATATTTAGTGCTGCGGCAAAGGAAGGGAAGTTACGGGGAGAAAGATACGTCTGTTCTTCCCGGAAAGGCAACTGGAGGGATCCCGCTCAACCTCTTGATTCCGCTTTTAGGCATCGTTGTCATGTTGGCTCTTGCAGTTAGTCTGGCCACCGGCAATTATGGGTTTGAACCGCTTCTTGCTTTTCAGGCGCTTTTCGGCGAGGAAGAAGCATTCATGCGAGGGCTGATGCTGGATCTCCGTCTTCCGCGTGCCCTTGTTGCTTTAGTGAGCGGCATGCTTCTGGCAGTGAGTGGGCTGATTTATCAAGGTGTGCTCAGGAATCCGCTCGCTGATCCATCTGTTATTGGCATTACCTCAGGCGCTGGTGCAGGTGCGTTAGTAATGATGTATTTGTGGGGGGTATCTGCTGTTTGGGTGCCGCTCGGGGCAATGGTCGGAGCGTTTATATTTTTTATGCTTGTCATGGGCCTGGCTATCCGCGCCAGATTCCAGCCTACGATCTTGGCATTATTGGGAATTGGTGTATCGGCTTTTGGATCTGCAATTATTCAGATCTTAGTCGTGCAGGCGGATATGGGTGTTGCTTCCGCTTTGACTTGGTTGTCGGGAACTACTTATGCGAGAGGTTGGACGGAGCTGTTTTACTACCTGCTTTGGCCTGCTGTCATTTTGCTCCCACTGGTGTTTTTATTGATTAAAATAGTGGACACATTGGCATTAGGCGATGATACGGCAAAGGGGTTGGGCATTCGGGTGATGAGTGTTCGCTTTTATCTGGCGCTCTTGGCAACAGTACTTGCTGCCTTCAGTGTAGCCGCAGTGGGTACGATTGGTTTTGTTGGACTGATTGCACCACATTTCGCCCGTTTGCTTGCAGGATCTGCTAATCAGCGAGTTCTGCCGGTTGCTGTACTGATTGGCGGGCTGTTGATGGTCACAGCGGATCTCATTAGCCGGACATTGCTGGCACCGAATGAGATTCCTGCCGGGATTGTCGTAGCGATTATCGGTGCGCCATATTTCCTCTGGCTGATGAAAAAACGTGCAGATTAACAAAAGCGGAAGCGCCCTTACAGGCTAAGAACGCCACGTCCTGTGGCAACGCCTGTACTAGCACGTCCTGTGCGTCGTAGCGACGTATGGACTGCGTCTGGCCATGCCAGGTGGATCAGCGTTGCCGCGCAAAGCGGCGAGTTTAGCTGATCATTCCTTCGGAGGAGATAAAGGAAACACACCCCTTCATAGGGGTATGACGGCGTTGGCCGCAAAGGCCGTAATTAGCCGGCCATCCTTTAACCGAGCCGATGTTGACTTATCGTACGAAGGGGAGGGAAGTCCACACAGCTTTAGCTCTGGAGATGGCCGTGGCATCCCCAGGCTCTGCTATTCACAATATGCGTGATTTATAATTTTTCCTAAGCATTAAAAAAGAGTATCCGGGGTCCGGACACTCTTTAAAACTTTTTAGCCCTGTCTTGCTTTGGTCCAATTGATTAATCCGCCATGCAGGACAATGTCTTTTTGTCTTGAAGTTAAGTTATGTTCCACTTGGATGTCTTCATTCTTTGTTTCGATAGTCGCGGTAAGCGCATCTCCCTGTTTCAATTGGTTGCGCAAATCACTGAAAGTAAGCACATCTTCCTGCTCCAGTTTTTCGTAATCTTTTTCATCAGTAAATTTGAGCGGCAGAATACCGAAATTGATCAGGTTTTGCCAGTGGATTCTCGCATAGTCCTTTACGATAACTGCACGCAGGCCAAGGTATCTTGGAGCAAGGGCGGCATGTTCACGGCTTGAGCCCTGCCCGTAATTATAGCCGCCGACAATAGCATGACCGCCAGCGTTCTTGCTGTCTTTCGCGCGTTCTACGTAAGTAGTATCCACACCTTCAAAGGTGAAATTGCTGATTTCCGGCAAATTACTGCGGAACGGAAGCACCCGCGCGCCGCCGGCCAGAATCTCATCGGTAGAGACATTGTCACCGACTTTTAAGAGGACCGGTATTTCCAATGTATCTGGCAGTTCATCCATTTCCGGGATGGAAACAATATTCGGCCCTTTACTTAACTGCACCTGTTTCGCTTCTTTAGGCGGAATCGGTTTATCAAGCAGACGGTCATCGACATTGACATTCTTTGCTTCGGTGACCTTTGGATATGGGAAATCCAGTGTCCGAGGGTCGGTGATTTCTCCCTTAAGCGCGGAGGCTGCGGCAACTTCCGGACCGGAAAGATACACACTGTCTTCCTTCGTGCCTGAGCGCCCGGGGAAATTTCTTGGTGTTGTTCGGAGACTGTTTCTTCCAGATGCTGGTGCTTGCCCCATGCCGATGCAGCCATTACAGCCTGCCTGGTGCAGTCTTGCGCCAGATTGCAAAAGACTTGCAATGTGGAGGTCTTCCACCAAATTAGTGAGCATTTGCCGGGAAGTCGGGTTGATATCAAAGGAAAGTCCCGGCGAAATGGTTCGATCTTTAACCATTTCAGCGGCTATTGCAAAATCACGGTATCCCGGGTTTGCGGAAGATCCGATATAGGATTGGTAAATTGGTGTTCCGGCAACTTCTGTAACAGAAACCACATTTCCCGGACTAGATGGTTTGGACACAAGCGGTTCCAATTCCGAAAGATTAATTTCATCCTCCAGATCATACGTTGCACCAGCGTCCGCCTTAATTTCTACCCAGTCATCTTCCCGGTTTTGCAGGGTCATAAAGCGATGTATCTCTTCATCAGATGGAAAAACTGTTGTGGTGGCTCCAAGTTCGGCACCCATATTGGCGATGACATGCCGGTCCATTGCTGTCAGGTTATCGAGTCCAGGTCCATAGAATTCCAGGATTTTTCCGACTCCGCCTTTCACATCATAACGGCGGAGCAGCTCCAGAATAACATCTTTGGCACTGACCCAGTCCGGGAGCTCACCGGTCAATTTTATGCCGAAAACTTTTGGCATTGTAATGTATATTGGTTCTCCGGCAATCGCCATGGCAACATCGATTCCGCCTGCACCCATCGCCAGCATTCCCATACATCCGTTGGCACAAGTGTGGCTGTCAGAACCGAGCAGTGTCTTGCCGGGAACAGCAAGCCTCTGCATATGAACCGGGTGGCTGACACCGTTTCCAGGTCTGGAAAAATACAGGCCGAATCGTCTGGCAGCGCTTTCCAGGAAGAGGTGGTCATCAGGGTTTTTGCTGTCAACCTGAATTAAATTATGGTCCACATATTGTGCGGAAGCATCTGTTTTGGCATAATCCAAACCCATTGCTTCCAGCTCAAGCATCACCATCGTGCCTGTGGCATCCTGGGTGAGCGTCTGGTCAATTTTCAGGCTGATTTCTTCTCCCGGATTCATTTCTCCGGAAACAAGATGGTCTTTTATCAATTTTTGTGCAACATTTAACGCCATAACACATTTCCTCCTTTTTCTTGTAGTCTTCCTCAAATCCATCAAATTGAAACAGGAAATAGGAGAGTTTGCAGTAAAAACGCCGGTGATTTTATTTACTAAGGCTCTTTTCGTAAGTTTATGGTTTAAAAATGGCTTGGAATTGATGGAAACTGTGACATAACGCCTGCCGCTACGGAAATACATTCCGCTTTCCGCAGCGGTGATCATAATCCACACTGATTTTACGTCATAGTCTATAACAACAATCATTCAGAAAACAGCTCTTAACAAAAACACCGGACTGCATTTCTCATGTAGAAGTACAGTCCGGTGTTGTTTGGTATTTAGTTATTCAGCTTTGTGTGCTTCGATTTCTACGTGAATTTTGATTTCGTCTCCAACAAGAACACCGCCTGTTTCCACTTGTGCGTTCCAGGTAAGTCCGAATTCTTTACGGTTGATAGATGTGTCACCGCTGAACCCTGCGACGGTATTGCCGCTCATTGGGTCTTTGCTTTGTCCTTCATAAACAACATCCACTGTTACCGGATTGGTAGTGCCTTTGATTGTTAGATCACCGGTCACATCATAGTTGGATCCCGATTTTTTCTTGATGTCTGTAGCAACAAACGTGATTTTTGGATGATTTTCCACATCGAAGAAATCATCACCGCGCAGATGGTCGTCACGGCCGCTTTGACGTGTATCAATGCTTGCGGCGTCAATCGTAACCTCTACTTTAGAATCTGTTAAGTCCTCGACATCTGCCTCAACGACAGCATCAAAATCATTGAATGACCCTTTTACTTTCGAGATCATCATATGTTTTACAGTAAATCCAATTTCACTGTGCGCTGTGTCTACGTTCCATGTTTGTTTTGCCATTTTAAATACCTCCATAATTTGCGTAACACTGTAGTTACTTTATGTTACCTAGTATAGAATGATAAATAAGTAATGTCAAGTATGAGATTTGCAAAACAGTAATACTGACTTATTATTCCCAGTAAACAAAAATTCAAACTTGAAAAATACAGGAAAATCGCAATTTGGGGCTGAAAATTTTCGAAGTTTTGATATAATAGAGAAGACAAGAAAAGCTTAACTAGAGTTTAAAAGGAGCGATTGGATGCAGACAGCTTACAACCCAACGTGGGATTTGGATGTGATTTTTCCGGGAGGGAGCAATTCGGAGGCATTTCATACATATGTCCAGAACATCCGTAAAGAAGTGACAGCACTGGAGGCACAAATAGATGCCTACACGCCTGCCCGGGGGGTGGAAAACAATCAGGAACTGGCAGATATTATCAGCCAGCTGGAAGCAACAAGCAAAAAAATGCGGGAAGCAGGAGCCTTTGTCAGCTGTCTCAGCGCGCAAGACGTAAAAGATGAAAAAGCCAATCTGCTTGTCGGCGAGCGCAGTGCACTGAAAGCAGAGATGGATGGTGTGCGGACGAATTTCAAACAAAAGCTTGCGGCATTGGATGAGGAAACATGGGAAGCATTGCTCAGATCACGTGAGCTTAGCGAGCTGTCTTTTGTCCTGAATGAATACAGACAGCAGGCTAAGGAGCAGCTATCCGTAAAAGAAGAAGTGTTGATTAATGACCTGGAAGTGGATGGCTACCATGCCTGGAATCAAATGTATGGCACGATTGTCGGCAAGATGGAAGTCGAGCTGGAAGAGGATGGGGAAGTAAAATCCTATTCTGTCGGACAGGCTTCCAACAAACTCAGCAACCCGGATCGGAATGTGCGCAAAACCGTTGCCGAGAAACTGGACGAGGCATGGAGCGAGCAGGCCGACTTATTCGGACAGACCCTAAATCATCTGGGCGGATTCCGTCTGCAAAAATACAAGCACAGAGGCTGGGACAGTGTGCTGAAAGAGCCGTTGGCAATCAACCGCATGCAAAAGGAAACCCTTGATGCGATGTGGACGGCGATCACCAATAACAAACAGCATTTTGTAAAATACCTGAACAAAAAGGCGGAGATGCTTGGGCTTGAAAAGCTAAGTATGTATGACATCGGTGCACCAATATCGAAATCGGTAAAAACATACAGCTATACCGAGGGAGCTGATTTCATCGTCGAGAACTTCCGTGACTTCAGCCCGCAAATGGCTGATTTTGCCAAAATGGCGTTTGAAAAGCGCTGGATTGAAGCAGAAGACAGGGCGGGCAAGCGTCCCGGCGGCTTTTGCACAAGCTTCCCGGACAGTGAGCAGACCCGGATTTTCATGACCTATTCCGGTACTTCATCAAATATTGCGACACTTGCCCATGAACTGGGACATGCCTATCATCAGCATGTGATGAATGATGTCAATGGGCTGAACCAAGGGTATGCAATGAATGTTGCTGAAACAGCTTCAACTTTTGCGGAGATGATTGTTGCTGATGCTTCGGTAAACAATGCACAGGATAAAGAGGAAAAACGTGCGCTATTGGAAGATAAAGTGAAGCGCAGTGTCGCCTTTTTCATGAATATTCATGCCCGCTTCCTGTTTGAACAGCGCTTTTATGATGAACGGAAGAAAGGCATGGTTTCCGTTGACCGGTTAAATGAACTGATGGTTGATGCACAGAAGGAAGCATACAATGATGCTCTAGGCGAGTATGATCCTAATTTCTGGTCGTCCAAGCTGCATTTCCATATTACCGGGGTGCCATTCTACAACTTCCCCTACACATTCGGCTACCTGTTCAGCTTGGGGATTTATGCCCATGCGAAGGAAAAAGGCGGCAGTTTTGAAGATGATTATATTGCTCTCTTGCGTGATACAGGTAGCATGAAGGTGGAAGATCTGGCGCAAAAGCATCTTGATGTCGACTTGACTAAACCGGATTTCTGGGAAAATGCGATTGCACTGTGTGTTAGTGATGTGGAAGAGTTTCTGTCCCTATAAGCAATAGTAAGCAGGCAGCCCGGAAATTTCCGGGCTGCCTGTTTAGCTGTTGTATTTACTTGTTGAATACGGTACAATGACAATAACAAAAAAAGTAAAGTTAAGCCTCTAGGGGAGCCATTTGGCTGAGAGTGAACACGAGCGTTCTTACCCTTTGAACCTGTTAGTTAACACTAGCGTAGGGATGGTGGCTTTTTTGATGGTTTCGAAAAGCAATGTGAGCGGACTGCCCATCAGGAAGTCTTCCCCTTGGCATTGCTTTTTTTGTGTGGAAAAATAGAAAACGCTTTAAAAAGGGGAGGGGAACCTTATGCGTTCCGGAAAAACATTATTTATGATTGAAGTGGCTATTTTTACGGCACTTGCTTTGCTTTTGGACATTTTCCCGGGTCTGCAGTTTAAGATCTGGGCCATGGGTGGCTCGATTTCATTAGCGATGATCCCGATTTTTATTGTGGCTTTCCGCTGGGGATTAAAAGGCGGGCTTGTGTCCGGGTTTTTATGGGGCCTCTTGCAGGTCGCTGCGGGAACAGCCTATATTTTGCATCCGGTTCAGGGAATTATTGAATATGGGCTTGCCTTCACCGTGCTCGGGTTTGCCGGTGTGTTTGCCAGCAAGATCCAGCAGGCTGTGAAGGATGGAAAGGTGAAAGTTTATTTAAGTTATATTGCGTTTGGCATATTGCTTGGTTCAACGCTGAGATTTATCGCTCATTATTTCGCTGGGATTGTCTTTTTCGAGTCAGCGATTGAAGGACAGCCGGTTTGGATCTATTCGCTGGTGTATAACGGTTCCTACATGCTGCCGTCCTACATTATTTGCACGGTGCTTGTATTCTTTTTGTTTCATAAACAGCCGAGAACATTACTAAGGACCGCTTAATTGATTCTCCGCTCACATTGGGGTAACCTCTGAATAAAGGGGTTATCTTTTTTTATAGCAAGTTTTGTTGCTCATTTATTTCGTAGTCGATGGAAACTGCGACATAGGCTGCCGCTGCGGAAATACCCCTCGCTTTCCGCGGGAAGCTGCCGAGCCTCCTCGCGCTGCCTCCGCTTGAGGGGTCTCGCCTATGCTTTTTATCCCGCAGGAGTCTCGGGGTATTTCCTCCGCTAGCTGTTGTGTTTTTTGTCTATACCCTTGTTAAATTAAACAGCACCTACACTCTGTAGATGGTTGATTGGAGCGGAGGGCAGTCGACTCCTGCGGGAAAAGCACGAGTCTAGACCTGAGCAGGAAGTGATCTTCTTCCGAGGAGGCTGAAGCCGTGCCCGCGAAAAGCGACTGCCCGCAGCGGAAATCAACGAGCACTTATGTCGCAGCTTATAGATATTATGATAAAAAAAATTCTTTTAGCAAACAGCCTATGGAAAAAGGAGGGTAACGAATGCGGGAATGGATTGGTAAATGTTCATCCTGCGGCAGGGATGTTTATTGCGAGAATGGCTTTTTTGCCGGGGAGCAAAAAAATGGGAAACTGTTGTGTGAGAACTGTGCGGCTTCTCAGGAGGAAAATTAGCCATGAAAAAAGGCGGCTCCGCAATATACTTGCGGATACCGCTTTTTTAACTTTTCTTGACTACATCAAATAGCTGTTCACGTCAGCGTTATTGGTAACAATCAAAAAGACTTTGCCTTCATCCATTTTTTCTTCGTAATTTTCCGCTTCCGCTTCTGTGAAGCCGATTTCCTCCAGCTTGGTGCGTAACTCATCACCTTTTTTGCTGAACATGGTGCCGACCGCGTCAGAGAAATCCATTTCGTTAAAGCCGATCGTATTTGCTCCCGCGGAATCTGCTACCCGTTCTGTGCGGTCATCATCATGGGAGAGAATATAGACATCGTCCTTATTAACCCCTTTGTCTTTCAACACACTTACATCCGTTTTCAGTTGTTCATCATTTGTATATTCTTTGATAAATGGTTTCAAGTGTAATTTCCTCCTTTTTTATGCTTGTACAATGTGCATACCCGCTCTATATTTCAATAAACTTGGAAGTATCTGCGGTAGCGTTTCTCTTACCAATGCATAGGCTATAGCATAGCCAGAGTGAAAGGAAGAGGTGAATATGGAGCTTACAATATCCCATTGGATGTACGGATTTTTTACCCTGATGATCATTGTTACCATGATTGCCCGCAGAGGAGTCGTATTTCCGGCACTGCTCGGAACGTTTGTCGTTACATGGGTCTTTAAAGGAAATATCATCGACGGCTTTACTGCGATATTTCATGCCAACCTGGTGGCGGCCCAGGAACTGTTTAACATATTTTTGATTATTACGTTTATGCTTGCACTCTTGCATTCCCTGAGGGATCTCGGTGCAGACAAGAAAATGATTCAGCCGATACAGAAGGTTATGGTGAATGGCCATGTATCGTTTTTTGTTTTAATCGCAGCAACTTATGTTATTTCGCTGTTTTTTTGGCCGACGCCTGCTGTACCGCTGATTTGTGCGCTTCTGGTTCCTGCGGCTGCACGGTCAGGACTGCCGGTAATGTTGTCTGCTGTTGCCATTGCGATTGCCGGCCAAGGCATGGCGCTGTCATCGGATTATATGGTGCGGGTTGCTCCAAACATTTCCGCCACATCTGCGGGAGTGGAGACGGCTGCAGTAGCCGACCAGGCTCTGATTTTATCCCTGGTTACCGGGGTGATTGCGATTGGCTGTGTCTATCTTTTCTACGGCAGATCGATCCGTTCAAAAGATGATCCGCGAAATGAAGAGGATTTGAAAAAAGTTCAGCCGCCAGCCGAGACGGATAAAATTTCTCCATCCAGAAATTTATCGAAATGGAGCAAGCTTTTTGCCGTGCTTGTGCCGCTGACCATGCTGGTTGTTGTGCTGTATATGATGTCGGAAAAATTGATGTCAGGCAGGATGACAGCACTCACTAGCGGCAATGAAACAGCTTTTATTGGCGGAGTCGCTGTGATCTTGCTACTGTTGTCTACACTTGCGTTTGGTCGTCAGCATGCGCTTGACTATATTTCCACCCATATTACCAATGGTTTTGTCTTTGCCTTTAAAGCTATGGGGCCTGTCATCCCGATCGCTGGATTTTTCTACATGGGAAGTGCTGATTTTTCCGGAAGTATAATCGGAGTGGAAGAGAATCCGCCGGCACTGTTGTTTGATCTGGTGCAATCCTCACAGGAATTTTTGCCGCAGAGTGCCATTCTGGCTGCGTTCAGTGTACTGATCATCGGGATTATTACCGGCCTGGACGGATCCGGTTTTTCGGGTCTGCCGCTGACGGGGGCACTTGCCGCTTCTCTGCAGAACGGTTCGATTGATACAGAGACATTGGCTGCGATTGGTCAGATGGGTTCGATCTGGACCGGGGGAGGCACGATCGTTGCCTGGTCTTCCTTGATAGCCATCGCCGGATTTTGCGGGGTTTCGGTTATGGATCTGGTCAGGAAAAATTTCTTCCCGGTCATGCTGGGGTTGTTTGTCTCCACACTCATTGCGGTATTTTTCCTGTAACAGCTTATAAATGTGTGGGAAAGGCTTTCAATGGTTAAACTATTTCATATTTGTTACACTGGTTGAAAATCGAGAGCTAAGATACACAGGAGGTAAATTAATGGCGAATGCAATTAAAGGAATAGTTGATGAATCATTAAACGCATTAATGGATGACACAACCTTTCTGCCAGAGTTGAAGGAAAATGACCGGAAGAAAGCCTTTGCTTCATTAGTTTCCATTTTATCCACCCCGAACCATGTGCATAAATCATTTCTACGGGTAACGCTGGAGGATGACCGGGTGGTACGGATTCCCGCTTTCCGCATTCAGCACAATAATATTGTTGGCCCATACAAAGGCGGGATCCGTTTTCATGAATCGGTAAATGAAGCAGAAGTGAGTGATCTTGCTTCCTTGATGACGTTGAAAAATGCGCTGCATGAAGTACCATTTGGCGGGGGAAAAGGCGGTGTATCTATCAATCCGCGGCAATATGATACAAGGGAACTTTTTTTGATCTGCCGTAAATATGTACAATATTTCAGTGATGTGATTGGGCCGGAAAAGGATATTCCCGCACCGGATGTCGGCACAAGTGCCCGCGAGATGGACTGGATGATGGGGGAGTACAAAAGTATTCGCCCTGGCAGGAGCTATCGCGGCAGTTTTACCGGGAAAAGCATTATCAACGGCGGGTCGCTGGGAAGAAGGGAAGCAACGGGGAAAGGAGTTTACTTTTCTTTCCGCTACCTGCTGCATGACTTTTTGAAAGACAACGAGCAATGGCTCAGTGAGCGCGATAACCGTTTTGCCAAAACAGCACTCGCTAATGTGAATAAATCATTCTCTGTTGCGGTGCAAGGGTTTGGCAATGTTGGATCTGTCGCTGCATTGGAAGCATACCGCTGTCAGCACTTGAATAATAAGGTGGTGGCTGTCAGCGATAAAAATATCACACTGTACAATGCGGATGGGATTGATATTCCTGCACTGCTGCAGTTTACTGAGCAAAATAACCACGATCTGCCTGTCAGTGAGGAAGAATTGGGAAAGGCTAATGTCAAGGCAGAGTTGATGGATCGCGACGCGGTGCTTACCTTGGATGTGGATGTGCTTATCCTTGCAGCACTGGGCGGTCAAGTCCACGCCGATAACATGGAAGAGATTAAGGCGCAGATTATTGTCGAGGGTGCCAACGCCCCGGTTACAGGAGAGGCGGATGACTATTTGAGTGATCAGGGGGTCATTATTATCCCTGATATTCTGGCAAACGCCGGCGGGGTGATCGTCTCTTACTTCGAATGGCTCCAAGGCAGGGAAACACAATTTTTGACGGAAGATGAAGTGTTTGAACGGCTAAACAGCAAAATGAAAAAAACCTTTGACACCGTGCTGCCGCAGTTTTTCGGGGACCCTTTTCCACTCAGGCAAAACTGTTATATGCATGCAGTGATGAAGTTGTCGACGATTTTGTTCCGTCAGGGAAAATTGTATTAATCAGCGCGTGAAAAGAGCTGTCTCTTATGAGACGGCTCTTTTTCAATTCGATTTTTAATTTATAAAGGCTCTATCCGTAGGTTTTATTGCTTATTTATGCCACAGTTGATGGAAACGGCGACATAGGCTGCCGCTGCCGCTGCGGAAATACCCCTCGCTTTCCGCGGGCGCTGGTGAGCCTCCTCGCGCTGACGCGCTGTGGGGTCTCACCTATGCTTACCATCCCGCAGGAGTCTCGGGGTATTTCCTCCGCTAATGGTGTGCGTTTTAAAAGCAGCCAAATAGCTACCCACTCTGTTGGGGTTGATTGAGGATGATAGCAGTCGACTCCTGCGGGAGGAATGGCCTCGGTGAGACCTCGCAGTGCGACAGCACAAGAGGGCTCACCAGCCACCCTAAGGTGCGCGTAGTATATTTCCGCAGCGGCGATCCTAAACCCCATTGATTTACGACGCAGTTTATAGATATTGTAACAACATTCTTTTAGTATATAGCCATAATAAAAGTTCTAAATAGTTTACATTTGTCCCACTTTTGGTAAAATACAAGTGTACTAAAAGTAAGCGTTTTAACATAGCGTAAAACTAGGATAAGTCTATCGATATACATTACCTGCATTGTTTTTCTTCATTTTTCATAGGCTAATCCTAAAAATTCAGGGGAGGTTGAAGAAATGTCAGGGATTTTCGTTGCGATTCTGGGGATTCTTATCTTTGCATTAGGGTACCGCTATTATTCTAAGTTTCTAGCGGAAAAGATTTACCGGCTTGATCCAAATTATGTCACCCCGGCCCATAAGTACAGAGATGGTGTCGATTTCGTGCCGACGAATAAATTTGTGCTTTGGGGCCACCACTTTACTTCTGTTGCAGGGGCTGCGCCGATTCTCGGTCCTGCCATCGCATTATATTGGGGCTGGCTGCCTGCTTTTCTGTGGGTCGTACTGGGGACGGTGTTCGCAGCAGGGGTGCATGACTTTGGTACACTTGTCGTTTCTGCCCGGAATAAAGGGCAGTCGATTGGAACACTCGCTGACCGGTTGATCGGGCAGCGTGCGAAAATCCTGTTTCTGTTTATTATTTTGATTCTGCTGCTGATGGTTAATGCGGTATTTGCCTGGGCCATTGCGAATTTGTTTATCACGTATCCAGCAAGTGTTATTCCTGTATTTATACAAATTCCGCTGGCCATTTGGATCGGCTATGCCGTCTACAAAGGGAAAACAAAGATGCTGATTCCGTCATTGTTAGCGCTCGCAGTCATGTACTTTGCTGCAATCGTAAGCAGCAGAGTCAATTGGCTGCAGATTGATTTGGTCAGCTACTTTGGCGGGGAGGGAGGAGCAGGACTGTTCGGTCTGGGCTCCATTTCCTCTGCGTTTCTCATTTGGATCATCATCCTAATGGTGTATGTCTATATTGCATCCACACTGCCGGTCTGGAAACTTCTTCAGCCAAGGGATTTCATTAACTCCCATCAGCTTATCGTAGGTCTGGCGATTCTTTATCTGGGTCTAGTCTTTTTGAACCCCGCAATGGGGGCGCCGGCAACTAACGCAACATCTGATGTCTCCTGGTTCCCGCTGCTATTCATTACGATCGCTTGTGGAGCAATTTCCGGTTTTCACGGCCTGGTATCCTCGGGAACATCTTCCAAACAGTTGGACAAAGAAACAGATGCCCGATTTGTTGGATATGCTGGCGCGGTCGGGGAAGGGGTTCTAGCATTAATTGCGATTATTGCCGTGGCAACCTTTTTCACAAATACGGATGAATTCTTTGCAGCTTATGGCAGTTATACCGAAGCAAACGGTGTAGGGCTTGGCATCTTCGTTGAGGGGGCAGCGAATCTGGCCACAGGGATTGCGATTCCACCGGATATTGCCACAACGATTGTGTCGGTTATTGTCGTCAGTTTCGCCGCGACAACATTAGATACATCGGTGCGTCTCTTGCGCTATATTATCGCGGAGTTAGGCTCGGAATATAAAGTTCCTGCGCTGACAAAAACGCATGTGGCCACATCGGTCGCGGTGGTAACGACTGCTGCATTGGTACTGATTCCGCAGGGGCCAAATGGTTTTGGTTCCGGAGGTTACTTGATCTGGCCGTTGTTTGGCACGTCCAACCAACTGCTTGCAGGCATCAGTTTACTGCTTATTTCCATCTGGCTGAAACGGCAGGGCAGAAATTATGCGGTCACATTAATACCGATGATCTTCCTGATGTTCATGACTATGTATGCCATGTTTAATCAGGTGCTGTTCGAATGGTCCTGGTTCGGTACGGAATCAAATATGATGCTGTTTGTTCTGGGCGCAATTATCTTTGTATTCGCCGTGTGGATTGTCCTTACATCATTCAAAGTGATGACAGAAAAGAATGAAGGACCGATAAATAAAGAATAAAAAACAATGTAAAGAAGAGATCAGCCAGGTCTGATCTCTTCTGGTCATTTAAAGAAAGGAGATATAATCATCATGCTTGATCAGACAAAGCGGCTTATTCGCTTTTATGAAGAGGTATTAAGTATGCCGCATCGCCAGGAAATTGCCCGAGAACTCAGGGCAGAAGATGATTTATTCATGCTGATGCTTTACTCGGAAATGATTGGGATACCCAATCCTGCTTATTATTATACCCTCGAACTTTATCCGTACATGATTGAAAAATTTCACGACTGGCATCTGCGGATGGGGATGGAAAAATCTCCACTGAGCGGCATTCGCTGCTGCTGATCGGGAGAAGGGACTGTTTATAATGGATGTGCTGGAAAAAGATATTATTTTTGTCGGCGGCAAAGGCGGTGTAGGGAAATCCACCTCAGCCGCAGCACTTGCTGCAAAAGCTGCCCGTAATGGTTATAAAACCTTGCTTATTTCCACCGATCCGGCTCATAATCTGGGGGATATTTTTAACCAAACCATCGGCGGAAAAATAAGCCGGGTGGCTGACGAATTGTATGCACTGGAAATCGATGCGGAAGTGGAGACGGAAAACTATATTCAAGGTGTAAAAGAAAATATAAAGGGAACGGTGCACGTAGGGATGATGGAAGAGGTAAATCGTCAGCTGGATACCGCAAAAGCTTCTCCAGGTGCGGATGAGGCAGCGTTGTTTGACAAGCTGATTTCAATAATTCTTGAGGAAACAGATCAATTCGACAAGCTCATTTTTGACACAGCACCAACTGGTCATACCATCCGTCTCTTGTCATTGCCGGAATTAATGGGTGTATGGATAGAAGGACTGCTGCAGCGCAGACAGAAAACCAATAAAAATTATTCCCAGCTGCTGAATGACGGTGAACCGGTCGAGGATCCGATTTATGACGTTTTACGAGAAAGACAGACTCGCTTTTCCAAAGCAAGAGAGATTCTGCTGGACGGAAAACGGACAGGCTTTGTGTTTGTCTTGAACCCGGAACGTCTGCCTATCCTGGAAACCAAAAAAGCAATCGAGCTGTTGGATCAGTATCATTTGCATGTAAGAACGCTGATTGTCAATAAAGTGCTCCCGGAAGATGCAGACGGAACTTTCTTAAAACAGAGAAAAGTACATGAACAGCAGTATATGCGGATGATTGAAGAAACCTTTCCAAAGCAAAAACGCATTTATATTCCGTTATTTTCCCAGGATATTTCAAACAAAGAACAGCTGGAAGCATTCAGCAATTTTTACTGAAAGGAATGACTGGAATGAAGGCATTTGTACATGAATATGGAGAATTGAAACTGAAAGAAATGGAAGCACCTCACGCAAATGAGGGAGAAGTGGTCGTCGCCCTTCGCAGCGCTGGTTTGAATCGGCGGGATGTCAATCTTCCAAACCGGAGAGGAGAAAAAGATGAGGCGCTGATTCTCGGTTCTGACGGAGCCGGAATAGTGGAGGAAGTCGGAGCAGGAGTGAGCAATCACCAAGTTGGGGATGAGGTGATCATTAATCCGGCGCTCCGCTGGAAGGAAAATTCCGATGCCCCGCCCGAACGCTTTGATATTCTTGGTTTACCGGATCACGGCACCTTTGCGGAAAAAATCGCGATATCTGCCGAGCAGGTAGAGCCAAAGCCTGAACACCTCTCCTGGGAGGAGGCTGGAGTTGTTGCTTTAGCGGGCTTGACTGGCTACCGGGCGCTTTTCACGAAGGGGCAGGTAAAAGAATTGGACACAGTGTTCATCCCGGGTGCGGGGAGCGGTGTCGCTACCTATCTTATTCAGTTTGCCAAAAATGCTGGGGCGAGAGTGATCGTCTCCTCCCGCAGCAAAGATAAGCAGCGCCGTGCGAGAGAACTTGGCGCCGATGTGGTGCTTGATAATGAACAGGACTGGCCGGAAGAACTTCAAAATGAAACAGTCGATCTGGTGATTGATAGTGTCGGACGGGCGACGTTCAACCGTTCGCTGGAAGTACTGAAAAAAGGCGGGCGAATGGTGGTTTTCGGAGCGACCACGGAGGATGAAGTCCCATTTAATCTGCGGAAATTCTTTTATGGGCAGTACCAGCTGTTCGGTACAACGATGGGATCAAGACAGGAACTAAGGGCAATGCTTGATCATTTGAAAAACTTTACCATGCATCCGGTGGTGGACCGCAGTTTTCTTATGGAGGATTTCCCTGAGGCCTTTGAGTATCTAAAAGAAGGGAAGCAGTTCGGCAAAATAGCTGTAAAGGTGAGCGAATAGCGTAAAAGCCAGCAGGAATTTTCTGCTGGCTTTACTCGTTTAGGTAGGGGCTGACTCCATCGATCGCCTGCTGCAGCTTGAGGCTGTTTGTTTCATACATTTGTTTCGCCTGTTCATTTTCCGTCGCAAGGGCAAATAACTCCAGGTCTGCCTGGCATTTTTTCATGGTGGCAACGAGAATCGGGATTTCCGTGGGGGCAGGAACAGCAATCATGTCGTCATACAAATCCACCGTGAGCTGCCCGTTTGTATCGGCTTGGGCAAGAAAAACATTTTCAAAGCTGACATTCTGTTTATCGAGTTCGGTTTCCAGCCACTTCGGATTCAAATTCAGGTTTGTTAAAGGTTCCAGAAGGACTCTTCCATCCATCATCACGGTTTGCGGTTCTTTCTCCGGTGCCAGCTTTAAGCCAAGATCTTTTGCTGTCAGCGGGCGATTTTCGCGCTTTGGCAAGACACTTAATGATCCGGATGGCTCCAATACAGCAAATTCCACATCAGCAAACTGGAAAATATTATTATCACGCAGTTTTTCCAGCAAATCATCGGTGGAATAGCCGTGTTTTTTCATATTGTCTTCCATGATCTTCCCGTCCTGAATGAACACGACGCTCTTACCTTGTGTTAAGTCGCGAAAGGATTTGCTTTTCAGGGAGATATATTCCACACCGTAAGGAACGATGAACCAGATGAACATTGCCAACAGCCCGTAAATCAGGTTTGCATTCGTATCAAGGGTGATAATGGCGACGATTCCGCCCAGGACAATTCCGGAAATGTATTCAAAAACATTTAATTGGGACAGCTGTTTGGCACCAAGCAGTTTGGTGATTAAAAATAACACAGCGAGCAGTGTAAGTGAGCGCAGAATAATGTTAATCCAATCCGGCATTGCAGGCCCTCCTTTCTTTCAGACGCCACTATTTGTACTGCGGCTCTTCCTTTGTCAGCTGAATGACCTGTTGCTGCAAGTCTGTTTTTATTTCCGTGATGGCTTGGCTGGCAGTAAAGAATGCTTGCTGCGACTCCTGTTTCTGTGCCTGGTTAGCCAGGACATCGAGTGTTGCTTCCACATTTTTCAGCGAGGAATAACAGCTTTTTACTTGTGATCCGACCGTCATAACATTTAGCTCCTATCCTTTTGGTTTGAACAGAATGGCGCCGATCACGCCAAAAATAATCGCTGCGGAGATCCCGGAACTGGTTACTTCAAACATGCCGGTAACCACCCCGATGATCCCGTGTTGTTCCGCTTCCTGCATAGCACCATGCACCAGGGAGTTGCCGAAACTGGTAATCGGCACGGTAGCTCCGGCTCCGGCAAAATCAATCAGCGGTTCATATAATCCGATACCGTCCAGCACCGCTCCGCTGATGACGAGTATGCTGAGCGTATGAGCGGGAGTAAGTTTGAATACATCAAACATAATCTGACCGATGACACAAATCAATCCGCCGACAACAAAGGCCCAAAAGAAAATCATGACACATCACTTCCTGACTCGATGGACACAGCATGGGCAATACAGGGGATAGGATCACCCTGCTGTATGCTTAGCTGTGAGTGTAAAGAACCTGTGGCAACGACCAAAATGCGGGTGATTTCTCCTTTTCTCATTAAGTTAAGGAAATGTCCATAGGTGACAATTGCCGAGCAAGCCGCTCCGCTGGCACCTGCCAGCACCGGCTGGCCTTCCCGGTAAATGGTCAGCCCGCAATCGACATATTGCTTGCTTGTGATATCCAGTCCTCGTTTCTGCAAAAGCTCAAGGGAGACCTCTCTGCCGATATGACCAAGATCCCCGGTAATAATCAGGTCATAATAAGAAGGTTCCACCCCTCGCTCTTTAAAATGCGTTTCGATCGTATCCACGGCTGCAGGAGCCATTGCCCCGCCCATATTGAACGGGTCGGTAAGTCCTTTGTCAACGACTTTGCCCATTGTGGCCGAGGTGACGACAGGGCCTGGCCCTTGTTTTGCAAGGAGAGCACAGCCTGCTCCGGTGACCGTCCATTGTGCTGTGGGAGGTTTCTGGCCGCCATATTCTGTAGGATAGCGGAATTGTTTTTCCGTTGCTGCATTATGACTGGAAGCCCCGCTTAATACATAATTGGCGCCATCACCGTTGATAAGAAACGCGGCCAGCCCGAGACTTTCCATCGAGGTGGCACAAGCGCTGAATAAACCCAAATAAGGCACATCAATCGTTTTGGCGGCAAAACTGGATGGTGTGATCTGATTGATTAAATCCCCGCTGATGAAAAAATCTACCTGTTCTTTTTCAATCGTACTTTTTTTCACTGCTGCCTGGGCCGCTTCTTCCATCATTTTTTGCTGGGATTTTTCAAAGGAATCCTGATTCACCCACATATCCTCGTGCAGGATATCAAAATCATTGGCGATATTGCCATTCGCTTCAAAAGGACCACCGACCGTGCCGGTAGAGATGATCACCGGTTTGTTTTCAAAACTCCATGTGCGATGCCCGAGCAGCATTACAATCCACCCCATTTAATCAAAATTGTTTTGATTAAAGCGACGACAAAAGCAGAAAATACCCCGTACACGATTACCGGGCCAGCGAGTTTAAGCATGTTGCTTCCTACTCCCAGGATAAATCCTTCTGTACGGTATTCAATCGCCGAAGCAATTACCGCATTCCCGAAGCCTGTCACCGGAACAGCAGTCCCTGCTCCGGCAAATTGGCCAAACCGGTCATAGATTCCAAACCCGGTCAAGAGCATGGTGATAAAAATAAGTGTTGCGGTTGTCGGGTTACCCGCCGTCTGCTCCGTGAAGTGAAAAAAGTAGATGTAAAAGGTGGTGATTACCTGGCCAATAAGGCAAATCAGTCCTCCGATGAAGAAAGCTTTTAAGCAGTTTTTCAAGAGTGGCCGCTTTACTTCTCGCTGCTGCTGAAATTTTTGGTAGTTCTGCGCATCCGGCGGTAAATTTTTCTTTTTCTTGTCTGCCATACTAACTTCTCCTTAGGTTTGTTCTTTGGATAGTTCAATAATTGCTTTCAATTCTTTTTCCAGCTTTTTTTTGGAAACTGAGCCTTTCTGGAGATTGTCTTCCAGTGCGCGCAGTTCCAATATGATTTTACGGTCGGTAGAAAGTTCGACTTTCATGTCAGGGAACTCATTTTTCATTTCTTTTGTCTTTTCTTTACGAATCTGAGCAAGCCGGAATCGTTTATGATGCTTAATTTCTATTGCAATTAGCATTGCTTTCGATGTATTAACCGCATGCACGGCCGTTATTTTTTCATCCTGATGCAATATTTCCTTTGCCCGATTGGAAGGCTTCTGACTGATTTCATTTGATGTGGAGATCTTGGTGAACTTCGTATTCTGCTGCTGGTTATCTTTTGTCGTATCTGCCCCACATCCGACCAGCAGGGATAAAAGCGCTAAAAGCACGGTCATTTTTATTGCATGCATCTGTTTCACCTTTTTCCAGAAGAGATAATCGAGGCTGGTAAAAACCAGCCCGGTGATTAAAAGCCTTTGTATTGCGGTTCTTCCTGCTCGATCTGCTGAACTCTTGGCTCCACACTTTGCAGAACTTGCATGGTTTGCTGTGCAGCATTTTCATACATTTGCTTCGTCTGTTTGTTTTCCGTTTGCAGGGCAAATTGCTCGAAGCTTGCCTGAGCACTCTTCAGTCCTGCTATCGTCTGTTTCACTTGACTGCCAACTGTCATAAAGCACCCTCCTTTGGTTTGCAGGTCATGCGATAAGTCAACTAAGGCTGGATAAACCCAAGTTTTCTTTGGATTGCCCTCTTATCATTCGATTTTTGCTTTAGAATATACATCAGCACGTTATTTTCTGTCTTTGGAAAACTGCCGCAACTGGGAAGGGAGAGGTTTTTAAGGAAGTCATATTGTGCAGTTGAAAATTTTCATGATAGAGAGGGGAGAAGAGGTGAAATCTTCGTGGTAAATGATGAACAAGCATAAAAAACCAGCCCTCTCCAGAAGAAAAGGGCTGGTTTTGATGGATTGCTTACTGTTTGTTTAGGTGTTTCTCTTTCACAAATGGGCCGACATCCAGACGGGTCGGTTTTTTATATTTGTCGATCATTTGCGATGACCATGTGGCTTTTCTGGCATTGCTTGAGCGATTCTGATAATAATTTAAAAGCTCTTTATCAAATTCCTGAATAAGCTGCTGCTGCCTTTCCGGAGATGGATAGGTATTTTCGTGATATACTGCTTCGAGCGGGAGGCGAGGTTTGATTTCCGGCTGCTGATCAGGATAGCCAGCTGCCAGTCCGAAAAGCGGAACCACGCGGTCCGGGAGATTCAACAGGCTGCTGACACGCTGAATGTCATTACGCAGACTGCCAAGGAAACAGATACCAAGCCCCAGTGCTTCCGCTGCGGTTGCTGCATTTTGGGCAGCGAGGGCAGCATCGATTACTGTAACAATAAATTGCTCTGTACTTTCCATATTTTCCTGGATAACTACTTGTTCTTCTGCACTGCCTAATTGCTGGTTGCGTTTGAGATCTGCACAAAAAACGAACAGATGGCCATTTTCCTTGACATAGGGCTGACCAGAAACTTTAGCCAGTTCTGACTTTAGCGAGGGATCGGTAACTCCGATAATGGTATAGGCCATGACATGACTGGATGTTGACGCCTGCTGAGCAGCGCGGATGATCGTATGTATTTGCTCTGTTGTCAGTTGCTGATCCTTGAATTTCCGAATGGAACGATGATGCAGCAATGTTTCAATTGTCTGATTCACTTGCTTTTTCCCCTTTATTTATTGTATTCTTTCCAGTTGCTCGTTCACCTGTGATACTCTTTCCATATGTTAGCACGGCAATATTTCTAAACCAACTGTTACGCTTTTTGATGGTCAGCAAAATCATATTTTTTCAGGAAACATTATCAACTTGCCGCGTTTTTTGGTAAACTCAAGGGAAAGAAACCAAAAACAGAGAAATGGACAGAGAGATAGCAGGAGGGATAGTATGAAAACATTTAAACTGGTCGCTTTGGATTTGATCGAGCAAAAAGAGGAAGAAGTGGTGCAAAATAATATCCCGCTAATTGACGGACTGATCATCAACAGGGAAGATGAGGATAACACCTGGCTGATAGAAGCATATACGGAGCACAGCTATCTTGAGCTGTTCACCGCACTTCAAGAGTATGATGAAATCTTGGTACAGGTCAAAATTACAAAGGAGAGCAATGAACCTGCAACATTTATCACCTCGATTGCCGGCGTAAATGAGATTGGCGGCAATATCAATGTCCTGTTTATCGGCACGATTGTCGATCAGCAGAAAAACCAGATAGAAGAGCGGCTGGTTGCGCTGATTGAAGAAGGATATCATGGAGAAGAACTGCTGCGAAAATTCAAGGAAGCAACCTGATCACGATCAAGCAGATACAGAAGAAATAAATCACAGGAATCTGGTGTCCATTCTGGGTGAGCGGGTGCAAACTGTGAATGTATTTTTAAGGCTAAGGGGTTAAAAAATAATGGCAGGAAACCAATATCACCGTCCACTTTTCAAGTGGATCAACCGATTGTCGCCTTTTAAGTTATTATTGATTTTTTATTTTTTTGCGGTGGTTGCCTCCACGATCATCCTGTCTCTTCCTATGATTTACCAGAGCGGGGTGGAGGTCGCCTTTATTGATAAACTGTTTACCGCAGTCAGTGCTCTGAGTGTTACCGGGCTCTCCACCATAACCATTGCCGATACATTAAGCACTGTCGGAATCATCTGCCTGGCGCTGATTATGCAGCTTGGAGCAGTCGGTGTGATGGCGATTGGCACCTTTGTCTGGCTCTTGCTGGGAAAGAAAATCGGGTTAAAGGAACGCCGGCTGATTATGACAGACCAGAATCAGACCAGTTTTGAGGGAATGGTTCGGTTAATCAAACAGCTTGTCTATGTGCTTTTGACGATTGAATTGATCGGCTTTCTGATTCTCGGCACCTATTTTCTTCAATATTTTCCGACTGCTTCCCAGGCATATCTGCACGGATTCTTTGGATCGATCAGTGCAACAACCAATGGCGGGTTTGACATTACGGGTGAGTCTCTGGAGCCGTTTCGTCATGATTACTTCGTGCAGTTTATTAATATGATTCTGATCATTTTTGGAGCAATTGGGTTTCCGGTATTGATCGAAGTAAAAGAATATATTTTTGCCAGGAACGAAAAACGGACAAAAATACGATTCAGTTTGTTTGCCAAAGTAACCACGTTTACATTTGCTGTATTGATTTTTGTTGGAGCATTATTTATATATTTGCTGGATGCGGCGAATTTTTTTGCTGGGAAATCCTGGCATGAGGCCTTTTTTTATTCCATGTTTCAGTCCGTGACAACGAGAAGCGGCGGTTTATCCACCATGGATGTGAGCCAGCTGACCGAAGCCAATCATTTGTTCATGTCCCTTTTAATGTTTATCGGCGCCTCCCCAAGCAGTGCAGGAGGAGGGATTCGTACGACTACGTTTGCACTCGTGGTCATTTTCATCATTACATATGCGAGGGGAAAACGGAGCATACGGATTTTCCACCGGGAAGTCTATGAAGAAGATTTGCTGAAAGCAGTCACCGTGATGCTGATGGCTATTGTGCTTATTTTCTCTTCTATGCTGGTTATTTCGATTACAGAGCCGTTTTCGCTGACGCAGATTTTGTTTGAGGTGACCTCGGCGTTCGGGACAGTTGGTCTCTCGCTGGGGATCACCGCGGAGTTAAGCACTTTCAGCAAGATTGTTCTCATGCTGCTTATGTTTATTGGGAGAATCGGCATCATCCCATTTCTGCTGATTTTTAAAACCGATAAGAAAAGCGGCAACTATCATTATCCGAAAGAAAAAATGATTATTGGATAATCAAAAAATCGCCTCCCTTCACTGGTATAGAAGGGAGGCGATTTATTATTACTTAGTACTTCTGTCTGTCTGCAGAATCCGCAGCTGATCATTTTCATGGGCGACGATAAATGTATAGGTATAGCTCTCTTTAACAGTTTCTGTTTCGTTCTCCGTTTCTTCGGCTTCTTTTTCCTTTAGCTCCGCTGTTGTATTCAGGGTAATCTGAATCCGATTATCCTCGGTAACGCTGCTGGTGAGGTTGGAAAACTCCAGATCGACTATGTGAATGTAGCGGTCACGGAAATCGGAATAGGACACCTCATCCTGCATAGAACTGCCCATTAATGTGTAGGCATTAAGATAATCTCGAATCTCGATACTCTCCATAAAATATTCGACCAGATATTCAGCATCAAGCAGGAAGGCCTCCGGATTATTGGTATCAATAATATCCTCAGCACTGGCGAATTCGAGCTGTTCATTTTGCGCCTCATTGGACCATTTCTCAATTTGTTCAATCACTTCTCGAATCGGGATGCTGAAACCAATCGTGCCGTCTTCTGTTCCCACGGAATTAATGCCAATCACTTTACCTGTACTTCGATTAATCAATGGCCCACCGCTGTTTCCGTGCGTGATCGGTGCCGAGATTTGATAGGCATTGGAATAGGTATAGCCATTCAGGGTGAAATTCCTTTCGGTGCCGGAAATAATTCCAAGTGTTACCGTGCTTTGAAATCCATGCGGGCTTCCGAGCGCCATGACTTCCTCACCAATTTCTGCGGGCGCGTCTCTGGCGACAGGGGAGTAACTTTCTCCCGCAAGCTCCGGCACACGGATCACTGCAACATCCGTGGTTTCACCAATTCCGACAACGGCTGCAGGATAAATGCGCGCATCAGCTGTACGGACATAAATGACTTCTGCATCCTGGATGACATGCGCATTTGTGATGATATCGCCTTTTTCATTATAGATAAATCCTGATCCCGTTATGGTGGAGGAAACGGTCTGACCTTCGACCTGGACAACGTTCTTTTCTGCTTCATAAATAATCGATTGCAGATCAAGCTGCTGTCCCTCGGTGCTCACCCGGTTAACCACAGGATCGCTTACTGCCAGCTCCTGCTTTTGCCAGTGTTCATAGAAAAGAACACACAGCACCACCCCAATGATCAGTACTGATGCACTGATTATGATGGGGAGCCGTTTTTTATGCATGGATTTTCACCCCGCTTGCTGAATTAAGTGGTCAGCCGAAAATCATTCGGTATACCAGGTGACTTTGTCGATTTCCACTTGTAAACCTTTCGTCTCTTCACTGATATCAAAATGGGTAAATTCAAATTCCCCGTTTTCATCCGGATAGAGCTTATCTGGATAGACATAGACTTCATTGGATAAAACTTCCGTGTCATTATCATTAAGCAGCGAATACTCGACCAATATAGAATGGACGGGAATGGTTGCGACACTTTTCACTTCGCCCTCTACTGCAAAATTTCCCTGCTCATTTTGTTCGACTTCTGCAGAGAGCAGTTCAATCGCATCCGTTTCATTTAATTGGTGATCTTGAGCTGCTGCATTGACAGCCTGTTCTATCCGCTGCTGCTGGGCCGTTTCAAACGCGGTCTGTTCTTTCTCCACAGTTGTTTGCAGACTGGTCAGCTTCTCGGAATTCGGAGCATATTTCAATCCATCTTCCACAAGCAGCCGGGCGTCGTTGAAATGTTTGTTGTTCAGCTGGGCGCTTGCTTTGGAAAAAGAGTAATCAATAATCTGATTGCGGATAGATTCCGTAATGCCTTCCGCTTCCTGATGATTTAGTTCATCCGCTTCCCATAACAACCGCTTCAATTGATCAATCCCAGGCTCCTCTCGCAGGATAGATTTTAGCTGAGCGACCTTTATTGTCTCACGCTGACTGACAATGACGTCAATCAGCTGGTTGACGGCTGTCCCGTTATAATTCTTCAGGCTGTTCTCTGCCGTGTTGATCATAGATAGAGCTTCCTGGAATTCTTTCTCGCGGGACAATTCCGCAGCTTTTTCAAGCGTTTGCTGCACTTGTAAGGTCTTTTTCATGAATTCACTGGCTACGTTTGCTTGGGTGAAGTTCCCATTACGATCAACAGCCTCAGCGAATAAATCACCGGCAGCCTCATAATCCTGCTGCATGAGCAGGTCCGCTCCCTGATAGTATAATTCCTCGGCTTTGGCACTCCTCGAGTCCAGCCATACATAAAATATCCCGGAAGAGAGGATAACTAGGAAGAGTACGGACAAGGGGAGATACCAGAATTTGTTGAATCTCCTAGTCCCGTCCAAACGTTCATCTATATCATTCGGCAGGGCTTTGCCGCATTTTATGCAGTATTGTTCATCTTCATTGATCATTGTTCCACAATATGGACAGTGCCGCATATCCTCACCCGCCTATTGTCTTGGTATTTACCTCAACAGTTTAACATATTTTTACTTTATTTAGGGGAGAAAAATTGATATGATAGGTAAAAGTATATGATTATTTGTCATCGTTCAATTTGTCTTTTACATACTGGAAAGGGGTGCGATTAATGGAAATTATTTTTGGTGCCATCTGTTTTGGACTTCTCGCGTTAAATATCGGCTACTGCCTGTTCGATAACGAATAAAAAAAGAGGTCAGGCGAATGCCTGGCCTCCTATTCTGTCTTCGTCCATTCATCAAATGGATAAATGACAAATTCCGATTTTCCGATAATATTTTCACCCTGGATAAAACCAAGACCGTTTCGACTGTCTTTGCTGATGCCGCGGTTATCCCCCATGACAAAATAGCTTCCCTCCGGAATGTCAATCGTACCAAGCCGGCCGGTATCTTTAAGCACCTCTTCACTTAAGAAAGGCTGTCTGTATTTTTCTCCATCAATATATAAATCATTGTCATTTACGCTAATCGTTTCTCCTGGCAGTCCAATAACCCGTTTTACATAATTTTTATTTTGACGCTGAATAATGACGATATCGCCACGCTCGGGCTCATCGACCAGATAGACAATTTTGTTGAACAGCACCCGTTCGCCATCTTCCAGGGTAGGTGCCATGCTTTCCCCTTCAACGATGGAAGTGGCAAAAATAAACGTATGCAGAAAATAAGCAATCAGTAAAGCAAGGAGGATTGATTTTCCCCATTCCCACCATTCATTTTTCTTTTTTGTTTCAGCCAATGGCAATCCATCCTTTCCTAAAGTCAATCCACTACTATAATAGCACAGTGAGAGTGTGGAGACGAGTGAATTTTTCATGAAATTCCCATGCAATAAAGATGTAAGTTGTATTTATCTGAACAGTTGTGCTACATTAAAATAAATGGAAGAAAGGGAGCATTCTTATCTGATGGGACCGACAAATAATCTCCTTAACCGAATCGAATTCCTCCGCCAGAAAATGACGGAAGTAGCCTTGGATAAAGGTTTTACTGACAAAGAATCTATTGAAATCAGCCAGGAACTGGACAAGCTGTTAAATGATTATGAATGCAGAAGACAGGATAATGTATAAACGAATCCAAATATATTCTGCGACTACCGCAGTTTTTCCTTCTGCATAAATGTTTCCAGACGATTCAAGCCTTCTGTCAATGTCTCAGGGTCATAAGCGTATGAAAGACGCATAAATCCTTCTCCCAGAGAGGAAAAACTGCTCCCGGGCACAAGAGCAACCTTACCCTTCTTCACCAGTTCAAGTCCCAGTTGAAATGATGTCATTTCCTTCACGGGAAATTTCGGAAAGAAATAAAAAGCCCCATCCGGCTGATTAACCGTGAAGCCAATTTCGCTCAGCCGGCTGTAGACGAAATCCCGTCTTTTACGATATGCTTCCCGCATTTTCCAGGTAGCCTCAGATCCGGCCCTTAGTGCTTCCAATGCCGCATACTGACTCACGGAGGATGCGCAGGATACATTATACTGATGCACTTTGACCATATGTCTCGACAACCATTTTGGAGCAAGGGTATAGCCAATTCGGAATCCGGTCATGGCATGAGATTTCGAAACCCCATTTACGACAATCGTTCTTTCTTTCATTCTCTCCAAAGAAGCAATCGAAACATGCTTTCCGTCAAATACCAGCTCACTGTAAATTTCATCTGCCAGTACCAAAAGATCGTTGTTTCTGATGACAGCAGCAAGCTCGTTCAGCTCGGCAGCGGAAAATGATGCTCCGGTCGGATTGGAAGGGTAGGGTAGAACGACACATTTAGTTTTGTCCGTTATCATGCCTTTGAGAACTTCTGCTGTCAGTTTAAATCCGGTGCCAGTGGTATCTGCATACACCGGGGTTGCACCAGCGAGGCGGATCAGCGGTTCATAACCAGGATAAACCGGTCCTGGCAAAATCACTTCATCACCAGGGAGTAAAATGGTCCGGAATGTAATGTCGATGGCCTGGGAGGCTCCGGTGGTCACAATAATTTCCTCACCAGGATCATAACTTATCGCATAATTTGTTTCATTAAAGGATGAAATGGCTTTGCGCAGTTCGATAATTCCTGCATTGGGTGTATATGTGGTTTTATTGCGGGCAAGAGCTTCGACGGCTGCTTGCTTGATATACTCTGGTGTATGGAAGTCGGGCTGTCCGATTGTCAGAGAAATAATATCTCCTTCCTGTTCTTCTGCCACCATATTAAAAAATTTACGAATCCCCGATATCTCAATATCTTTCACAAGCGGGTTGATGAAATGTTCCATTTATTGGCCTCCAAATACAATTGTTAAAAAATGTTCAAATAATTTTGATAGGTAAATCTGCAAAATAGTGCTATAATAAAAAAGAAGTATAAAAGGAGTGTATCATATGAGACCAAAATCGTTAAATTTTGACGAGCTTGTCGAACGTAACAAACAGGAACTGCTCAGAGACGAAAAGGAAATTTCCCAGCTTGAACTGAACTTGGAAAAGAAACAATCGGAAAAAGCAGAAGAAAAGCAGGATTGACGCACAACTGTCAGCCTGCTTTTTCTTTTTTGTATTTAAAAAACAAAATCTATAAATTGCGATGTAAAAACAGTGGGGTTTATGATTGCCGCTCCGGAAATACCTTTCGCACCTGCTGAGCGCTGGTGAGCCTCCTCGCGCTGACGCGCTGCGGGGTCTCACCTATGCTTATCATCCCGCAGGAGTCTCAAGGTATTTCCTCCGCTGGCTGATGTGCCTTTTTAAAAGCAAACAACGGCTATCTACTCTGTAGATGGTTGATTGGAGCGGAGGGCGGTCGACTCCTGCGGGAAAAGCAACGGCTAGACCTGAGCAGGAAGCGGTTTTCTTCCGAGGAGGCACGTACCAACATAATTACGTTCATTCCCAAATCTCTTTTAAAACATCTTTTCTCTTGCAGGTATAATTCCTTTCATAGATGAAGAGACTAATAATGCAGGATATAAAAACAGGGAAGGGGGAGAAGCGTATCAATTTTCCTGATTGGTTTCATTATTCCCAGCTTATGGCATTAGGCATAAAGCCTGAGTACATTTATTATTTACTCGTATTTCTTGGAATGGTGCTTTTATATTTGCTAATTCATCCTTTAATCCAGTGGTTTGTGGCTAAAAGCAGCACCAAACTGCTCAGTTATTTGCTCTCAAGTCTGCTGTTATTAACGACCGGATTGCTAGCTGCCGCATTGTCCGGCACATTTTCCGCTTCCCTCCGTTCTCTGTTGGGAATCACGCTTGAGACCCTGGCTGGTTTCGGAGTGGCACTAATTCTCTTTTACGGCGTTCGGCGGCTGGTAAAATAATAAAAACGCATGCTAATTTCAAGCATGCGTTTTGATATAGGGGCAATCGTTGTTTTTGTGTTTAGTATTCCGTTTTGTCGCCTGCTTTCTGCTGAAGATTCTCCAGCCAGGTAAAAACTGGCTGATAATAGGCATCAGGAGAATGCAGCATGTCTGGTGCTTCTTTCATCACCATTTCTTTTTCTTTAGCAGACAGCATTTCGTACTTATCTTTAAGATCATGAGCCTGAGCAGCATGATGTTCCAGTGCAGCCATGAAAGCTTTTAATTCCACCATAACCGTTCCTCCTTTTATAATTCTTTTCCTTTTAAACGGAGAAATGAAACATATTCTAATAGTTTCGATGCGATTTGGCAGGAGGCCACTCCATTTTACCTAAAGAGGATGGAGTAAAATAGGATGATTTATATCGCTTCTTTGAGACTTGAGGCTTCTTTTTCGGCTTCCAGTCCAGATATCGGTAAACGATCCTTTTGGCTTGGCCCAAGGACATCTTTGTTTGCGGATTTCGATAATTTTGATCCAATCTGCCTAAGTGCTCAAGCTCTTTGAAGTCTTCTTTTGTAGGAGGAACGTGAAAGTAATATTCATCTACTTTGACAAGCAGAGTGGAGTGCTGGTTGCTCATTCTCGGCCGGTCAGAGAAATGGAGTCCAACTTTGACTGCCCGTTTTTCCTGCAGCAGGCGGCTAATTGCTTCTTTTTTCAGTAAGTATAGATGCTGGGGTTCGGGCGCAGTTTTTGCATGTCGATTAATACTATACAGGGCTTTGGCCAGCTCATTCAGCGGGATATTCTGTTCCATGCTTTTCCTCCTTTCCAGTTTGTTTTGCAGTTGATAGTTAAAAAAGCCAGTCCTACTCTCTATCTCCTATCCTATCGCAAAGGTTGTCCATGTGCAAGGGTGAATGTGAAAGCGCATTTTTGGGTGTGTACTGTGTGCAGACTTAAAAAAATTTAAATCGTTGCATATTGTGGTTAGCCAAGGCAGGAGTATGCCCCGGCCAGCTCCAGCGCTAAAGCTGTGTGGACTTCCCTCACGTCCGTACGATAAGTCAACATCGGCTTGAAGTTTAAGGAAGGCCGACTAAAACCGGCCTCCCGAGCCAACGTCGGCAAACCCCTATGAAGGGGCATGTTTCCTTTATCTCCTTCGAAGGAATGATCAGCTAAATTCGCCGCATTGCGCGGCAACGCTGATCCACCCGGCATGGCCAGGCGCAGTCCATACGTCGCTACGACGCACAGGACGTGGCGTTCTTAGCCTGTAAGGGCGCTTCCGCTTTTGTTACAAAAAGGAAAAAGAGCGGAATGTCATTTTTTCCGCTCCTTACCGCTAAAGTTAAACAATGGCTTATGAGGTAACCGTTTTGAGGTCTTCGAGAATCTGGTCCATGCTGTCCGAACTTACTCCGTCATAATTTTTAATTACTTCGCCCTCCGGATTGATAAGGAAAAATTTTGTCCCGTGAGTCAGCTGATCGTTGCCCGGCTGTGCTTCCACAATGAGGTTGCGGAAGGATTTTATTGAGAGCTCTTTGATTGTTTCAAAATCATACCCTGTCAGAAACGACCAGTTGCTAAAATCAGCATCATAGCTTTCACCATACCTTTTGAGCACTTCTGGGGTATCACGTTCCGGATCAATACTAAAAGATACCAGCTGGGCGTCAACACCTTCTTCCTTCATGGCTGTCTGCAGTTGTGCCATATTGGAAGTCATCGGCAGGCACACAGTCGTGCAATTGGTAAAGATAAAGTCTGCGACCCACCAATCGCCCTTCAAGTCTTCAAGTTCCACTGTCTCCTGATTCTGGTTGGTAAAAGAAAAATCCGACACCTGCTCCGACATATTCGTCTCTATATTACTCCCGCAGCCGGCAAGAAACACCACCAGTCCGAACAGGATCCATTTCAAGTATTTCATTTCCCGCGCTCTTCCTTTCTGAAAAAGTAAACCTAGCCACATTATACCATTCGAAAACAGGGGTGCATTGAACGATCTATGACAATTTTGACAAAATGCCCCTGCAAATCCAAGCCATTGTTTTCAGTTACGAACGTTTCAACGTATACACATGAATTTCCGGTCTGCATAAAAACCGGTAGGGCAGACGGGTTGTCCCGATCCCGCTGTTGACATGTACGGTAAAATTCCCGTCGTTCAGAACATATTTACCCTGTACATATTTTTCCGCATAGACAGGGGTATACAAATGGCCGATAAACGGGAAACGGACCTGACCACCATGACTGTGACCTGATAATTGCACATCAACAGGGTAATCTTTAGCGATATCGGCAAAATCCGGCTCATGTGCCAGAAGAATGGTGAACAAATCGGGATTGGCGTTTGCCAGTGTCTCTCTCAGGTCGGGCCGGCCCAGCATTAAATCATCAATCCCGGCAAGCACTATGCGCTCACGGTTCTTTTGAATTGTCGTGTGGCTGTTTCTCAGGAGGTTAAATCCGCCTTCTTCCATCACATCCAATAAAATGTCGGTTCCATAGCCTCCATGATCGTGGTTGCCGTAAATCCAATACTTCCCATCTTTCGCCTTAAGAGCGCTTAGGTGCTCGACAATATTCTGGTTCCAATTATAGATATGAGGCTCATCCACCAAATCTCCAGTGAATAAAAGCAAATCCGGTTCCAGTTCATTAATTTTCGCGATCAAGCCGCGGAATTGTTCCAATGTATAATGAAAACCGATGTGTGTATCGGAAAATTGCACGATTCGATAGTTTTGAAATGCCGCGGGTATCCTGCCTGACAGTATTTCCTGTTCATTAATGCTCAGCATAGCAGGTTCCATTTCCCTGGCATAATAATATGTTCCCCCGCTCAGCCCCACAAAGGCGAGCAGGCTTCCTAAAGCTTTCTTCAAAAAAGCGCGCCGGCTCATTGTAGTCAAGACGTTAACCCCTCTAACCTATGATAGAGAAATTATAGCATACATAAGCTGTTCTTAAACAGATTTGTATTTAGGCTTAATCACAAAAATCACAGTTGCCATGTGTGCCGCTGAATCCCTCTACTTGAATGGTGCAATGGGTGATTCCAAAAGAATTATTGATTTCCGCAGTGGCACGCTGAAGCAACTGATCCCGATCGATGCCATCCTCGACGACCAAATGACAGGTTAGGGCAGGAAACTCGGATGTAATCGACCAGACATGCAGGTCGTGCACTTCTTTTACCCCGTTTAATTTGCCAAGACTCTCTTTCATGCTGTCGATGCTGATATGTTCCGGTTTGCCTTCCATTAAAATGTGAACCGCGTCCCGGGTAATGCGAATACCGGAAATAATAATCAGCACAGAGACGAGTACACTGGCAATCGGATCTGCAATATTCCAATTGAACAAAAGAATGAGGATACCCGCAGCCAGAGCGCCAACAGATCCCAGTAAATCGCCGAAAACGTGCAAGAGGGCGCTCCGGATATTGAGGTTATCCTGGGAGCCGCCGCGCATCATCATCCAGGCCACTACCACATTGACAATTAAACCGGCGAGGGCGATCAGCATCATACTTGCACTTACTTCAGGAGGTGAGAAAAAACGCTGATATGCTTCATAAAAGATGTACAGCGAGATTAATATAAGGGTAATGCCATTCAGGAAAGCGGCAATAATTTCAAAGCGCCTGTAGCCATATGTTTTGCTGCGGCTCGCATTTCTCTCCCCATACTTAAAGGCAACGAGGCTTAACCCAAGCGCGGCCGCATCACTTAGCATATGGCCTGCATCAGAGATGAGAGCAAGACTGTTTGTAAGGAAGCCGCCGATCGCTTCAATAATCATGAACAGGAAAATTAACAGAAAGCTAAAAAATAGCACCCTCACATTGTTTGTATTGTGGTGGGTGTGTCCGTGGCCGTGGTGACTGTGTCCCATTGTAACCCTCCTAACTGGTATGCTGTATGTGCTTGATGGTTTGTTCCAGAAGTGTACGCACATGGTCGTCATCCGGTGAATAATAATACCTGGTTTTTTCTCTTCTGCTTTTAACAAGGCGCAGCTGCTTTAAATATTTCAGCTGATGGGAGATGGTCGATTGATTCATCTCTAATTGTTCCGCAATGGCAGTGACCGCACACTCCTGATGAAAAAGCAGATGGAGAATTTTTATCCTGGTCGGATCTGACAGTGCCTTATAAACTTGGGCAATCATTTCTGCGCTACCTTCATCAATCGGCTGATAAGCTATTGTTTTCACTTCCTGACTTTATATGATCATATGCTCATATTATAATGGATTTTTTCTTTTCCTGCAAATACATCCTAATACCTGTGATGGAAATTAATCTATGGTAAAATGAGAACAGCAGAGGCTGAGATATAATATCGGTCGATCCCGAACCAACCTTCCTTCAGAAAAATAAAATGAATCAAAGGCAGAGAACTTACAAAGGGGCGTTCATTAATGGGGATAACAGAAAATAAGCAGTTGACAGATATAAAAATTGGGGACATTATGATCCCTTCAGAAAAAGTTGCTCATGTGCAGATCAATAATCCGCTGGAGCATGCGCTGCTGGTATTAATTAAATCAGGTTATGCAGCGGTTCCTGTTTTGGATAATTCCTACAGGCTTGTGGGGACGATTGGCAAGACGGTGATTTTAAATCAGATATTGGGACTGGAGCACATTGAATTTGAAAAACTGAGCGGAATACGTGTGCATGAAGTAATGAAGGAGGACATTCCCTGCCTCTTGAGAGAAGATAATTTTCTCAAAGGGCTGAACACAGTGATCAACCATCCATTTGTTTGTGTTGCCGATGAAGATGGTTATTTTGACGGAATTCTGACCAGAAGAGCTATTTTAAAGGAATTAAAGCGGGATATTTATACATCGGAGAAATAATTGCAGAAGAAATTTTAGTCTGGTAAAGTATATGACAGTTAAAATTGTAGGAGGAAATGCAGCATGAATATGATGGATGCAAATGAAATTATCAGCTTTATCTCAAATAGCAAAAAAAGCACTCCAGTAAAGGTATATGTAAAAGGGGACAATCTGGATTCTCTACCCGCAAATGACAGTATCCAGGCTTTTTTGGAAACAAAAAGCGGTGTGCTTTTTGGTGAGTGGAAAGACGTGCAATCTTTTCTGGAGGAAAACAATGGTCAAATTACTGATTATGTAGTGGAAAATGACCGCAGAAACTCGGCTATTCCGCTGCTTGACCTAAAAGGAATCAATGCCCGCATCGAACCGGGTGCAGTGATCCGTGATCAGGTGGAAATCGGCGACGGCTGTGTGATCATGATGGGTGCGATGATTAATATTGGTTCCGTTGTCGGTGAAGGCACGATGATTGATATGAACGCGGTCCTTGGTGGCCGGGCAACTGTAGGAAAAAATTGCCATATTGGAGCAGGCACGGTGCTTGCAGGAGTAATTGAACCGCCATCTGCCAAACCAGTCGTAGTCGAGGATGATGTCGTAATCGGTGCCAATGTTGTCGTGCTCGAAGGTGTGACGGTCGGCAAAGGCGCGGTCGTTGCAGCAGGCGCGATTGTTACAAAAGATGTCGAGCCGAATACCCTGGTGGGCGGCACCCCTGCGAAAGTGCTGAAAGAATTGGATGAAAACACGAAATCCAAAACTGAAATTAAGCAGGAACTTCGTAAACTGGACAACTAAGCAGGAGGAGCAGCACATGGAGTTTTCTGCATTAAAAGAAATAAGAAGAGAGCTGCATCAAATCCCGGAGCTTGGGTTTAAGGAAGTAAAAACTCAAAGGTTTCTGCTGGAAACAATCAAAAAGATGCAGATAAACCGGGTGGAAGTGACGACTTGGAAAACAGGAATACTTGTGCGGGTTGCGGGAACATCTCCGGAAAAGACAATCGGTTTCCGCTGTGATATCGATGGACTGCCCATACACGAGCAGACGGATTATTCCTTTTCCTCCAGGCATGAAGGAAGAATGCATGCATGCGGTCACGACTTTCATATGACGATTGCGCTCGGTGCACTTGATTCTGTTATTTCCCAACCGATGAAAGACAATGCTCTTTTTATCTTCCAGCCAGCGGAGGAGGGACCAGGCGGGGCGTTGCCTATGCTTGAATCAGCAGAATTTCAAGCGTGGAAACCGGATGAGATTTTTGCATTACATATTGCTCCAGATCTCCCGGCAGGTACGGTTGCAACGAAGCCAGGCACCTTATTCGCCAATACAAGTGAATTGTTTCTCGATTTCACAGGTAAGGGCGGGCATGCCGCATATCCTCATTTAACAAAAGATATGACGGTTGCAGCAAGCAGCTTTACAGTGCATTTGCAGCAGGTGATCTCCCGTTTTGTCGATCCGCTCGAGAAAGCGGTGGTGACCATCGGAAAAATGGAAAGCGGCTTTGTACAAAATGCGATTGCAGAAACCGCCAGACTGGAAGGAACGATCCGAACCTTTCAGCCGGAAACGATTGATCTGGTAAAAAAGGGGATTGAGCAGATTGCCCGTGGATTTGAGATCAGTCACGACTGCAAGATTGCCATTGATTACGGAGCCAATTATTACCAGGTGTTCAATCACAAAGGTTATGTGGAAAAGTTTGCCGAAGCTGCGCGTGAAGCAGGACTCATTTTTCAGGAGTCGACAGCGGCCATGACTGGTGAGGATTTTGGTTATATGCTGAAAGAAATTCCCGGCTTTATGTTTTGGCTGGGCGTGGAGGCAGAAACCGGACTCCATTCCGCACAGCTCCAGCCGAAAGAAGAAGCCCTTGAGGCTGGTGTTCGCGCTGTTGATGCCATGCTTCGTCATTTGTCCTGGTAAAAGAGGTATAACTTTTCTATCCCAACAAAAACTATATATGTAATTTGTCATATATAGGAGGTCAGGTGAGATGGCACGAATCGGTGTAGAACAGTCACTGTCAGATGTCAAAACAGCATTGATGGAAATGGGGCATGAGGTGGTGGATCTTCGCTCGGCAGAAGATGCCGCACATTGCGACTGCTGTGTGATAACAGGCCAGGACAAAGATGTAATGGGGATGGCTGATACCACGATTGCCGGCCCGGTGATCAACGCCCAAGGAACCAATGCTGAAGCTGTTTGCCAAATGGTCGATCAAAAATTATCTTAAGCAAGAAAGGCTTTCGTTTTGAAGGCCTTTTTTTGTGTGCTTGAAACCCTTCCTTAGTACCTTGAATAGAATGAAGCGATGATTGATTCAAAGGGAGGAAGAGAAAAATGAGAATTAAAACACCACTGCCGGAATTGGGGCATACAACCAAATGGCTGAACAGCCGTCCCTTAAGTACTAAAGACCTTTTAAACAATAAACCGGTCCTTGTACATTTCTGGTCGATAAGCTGCGATTTATGTGAAAGGGCCATTCGGCAGATAAATCAGTTACGGGATGACTATGGAGACGCGATAACTATCCTCTCTGTGCATATGCCCCGTTCGGAAAAAGACAAGGATACAGGTCAAATAAAAAAGAAAGCAAGGGATCATGGAATAACGCAGCCGATTGCCGTGGACAACGATGAAGAAATGACCAAAGCATTCCGCAACAGGTATGTTCCGGCCTATTACTTATTTGATGCAAGCGGGAGACTGCGCCACTACCATTCCGGCAGCGGGGGAGTGAATATGCTGGAAAAACGGATAAAACGACTTTTGGTTAATTGAACGGATATGAAGAAAATTCCTTGCTGTCACAAGCAGGGGATTTTTTGTTCGTAAAGAGAGAGTAATTTTGGCCTTGTCATTGCAAAAATAATATTTTTATAAAAATTAAGCAAAATAGGTGGAAATTTATTTCGAAACCCGTTATATTAATAGGTACGGGAAAAAACTTCATCTTGAGGAGGGAACTGCATGGAAACATTTAAAAGGCTAAAAGAATTTTACTGGCCCTATAAAAAATTAATGCTTTGGTCGCTATTCTTTCTGCTTTTTGTCACGGGTATCACCGTGGTTTATCCGATTGTCTTACAGCAAACGATTGACAATGTCGTGCTGGAAAACCAATACGAGCTGATACCTTATATTGCCGTCGCATTTTTTCTGCTAATGGCTATAAAAGGAGTTGCCACGTATTACCATCAGTATTTGGGTGACCTGTTTGGCATCACGGCAGTCTACAAACTGCGCGACTCCCTGTATGAAAAGCTGCAGGCCTTATCATTCAGGTATTTTGACAATGCAAGAACAGGGGATATCATGTCCCGGCTAACACAGGATGTAGAAGGTTTTCGCTTCTTTCTTGCTGTTGGCTTTGCGGAATTACTGCGTGTCTTTTTACTGATCACGTTCAGTCTCGCAGTTATGTTGTTCTATTCTGTTCCGCTGGCACTGGTTACCATGGCAGCGATGCCGTTTTTGGCTGTAGTTGTGTTTAAATTCGACAAGCGTGTGCATCCGGCATTCCAGACGATCCGCAAATCGCTTGGCAGACTAAATACACGGGTGCAGGAAAACATCAGCGGTATGAATACGGTCAAATCACTATCCAGAGAAGGCTTTGAAATTGGCCGGTTTTCTGACAGCAATGATACGTATCGCCAGAATTACTTGTTCACTTCAAAAATCTGGGCAAGATATTTTCCTTTAATGGAATTTATCGGGAATATTTGTGTGGTAGCACTGCTTGCATTTGGCGGATATCTCGTTGTTAATGGTTCGCTCGGGTTAGGTGAGCTTACTGCATTTTTTAGTCTTGTGTGGTATATTCTTGGTCCGTTGATGAATCTAGGATTTATTATTAACCAATTTTCCCAGGCAAAGGCATCCGGAGAACGGCTGCTGGAAATTCTCGATGCAGAGGAAGACATTGTAGAGAAAGAACAAGCAAAGGGAAAAGATATCAAAGGCCATGTATCCTTCCGTGACGTCACACTGACCTATGTGGCAGACGATGATGCGGCATTAAAGGATATCAGTTTTGACGCCCCACCTGGCAAAGTTATCGGCTTAATCGGCTCCACCGGTTCCGGGAAAACAAGCATTACCCAGCTGATTACCCGCTTTTATGAACCGGAAAAGGGAGAAGTACTGGTCGATGGAAAACCGGTCTCTGATTACCCGATCAAAAACTTAAGGCAGCAAATCGGTTTTGTCCTGCAAGAGCCGTTTTTGTTCTCCACTTCGATTCGGGAAAATATCCGCTACGGAAATCCGGATATGCCGGAAGAACAGGTGATTGATGCAGCAAAAAGGGCCCAGGCGCATGAATTTATTATGGAAATGCCTGAAGGATATGACACCATGCTTGGAGAAAGAGGAATGGGGCTTTCCGGCGGGCAGAAGCAGCGGATCGCCATTGCCCGGGCAATTTGCATTAATCCAAGTATTCTGGTGCTCGATGATGCCACGTCTGCAGTCGATATGCAGACTGAGTTTAAAATTCAGCAGGCATTGAAAGAGGTCATGAAGGGGAGGACCTCATTTATTATCGCCCACCGGATTTCTTCTTTGAAGCATGCTGATGAGATATTGGTACTGGAAGAAGGAGAAGCAGTCGAGCGCGGTACACATGAAGAGCTGCTTCAGCAAGATGGTATCTATAGACGAATCTATGATATCCAGTACCAGGACCGTGAAGCAATTATGGAACAGGCAAATTAAAAATTCGATAAAAAGGAGGGACTCTCTTGGCACAGGCAACAAAGCTACAAAAAAGCAGTCGCCAACTCAACCGGTTTCATTATTCCGTGGACCGGGCGATTGAGAGGCCGTTTAACTGGAAGCAAATGGTGCGGCTGTTGGAGTATTTAAAGCCATATTCAAAAACATACCTGCCAGGCGCGTTTATTGCCATGCTTGTATCAACCGCCGTTCGCTTGGCCGTGCCGATCCTGATCGGTAAGGTAGCGATTGAGGTAGCAATTACTAACCAAGACATTACACTCTTGACATACCTTGTTTTCGGCATCGGTGTTTTATATTTACTAAGTTATATAGGAAATGTGTATCGGATTAAATGGGTGAACATACTGGGGCAGAATGTTATTTACGATTTGCGCCAGCATCTTTTTACCCATGTGCAGCATCTCTCCCACCGGTTTTTTGACAAACGTTCGGCAGGGTCGATTTTAGTCCGGATTATGAATGACATTAACTCGCTGCAGGAACTGTTCACAAATGGAATTATTAATTTGCTGATGGACGCCGTCATGCTTATCGGGATTCTCGTTATTTTATTTGTGCTTAGTCCGGAACTGGCTGCAGCGATTATGATTATTTTGCCAATCATGTTCTTTTTATCAACCAAACTGCGCCGCAATATCCGCCGGTCCTGGCAGGAAGTGCGCATTCAGCAGTCACGGATGAATTCTCATCTGAATGAAGGACTTCAGGGCATGAGGATTACCCAATCATTTTCTCAGGAAAAGGAGAATGCCGAATTCTTTAATGGATTGAATCAGGGATATTTCGAGAGTATTCGCACGGCCTCAAAGAAAAGTGCGATGTTCCGTCCTCTCGTGGAAATGTGCAATGCATTTGGTACGATTATCCTGGTTGCTTACGGTGCGTATCTGATTTTAAACGGCAACATGGAAATTGGTACATTCGTAACCTTTGCCTTGATTATCGGGATGTTCTGGGAACCTATCTCCCGGCTTGGGCAAATGTACAACCAATTGTTGATGGCGATGGCTTCGTCTGAACGTATTTTTGAATACCTGGATGAACAGCCAAATGTAAAAGAGCAGGAAAAGGCGTATAAATTAACCGATATGAAAGGGAACATCACCTTTGATAAGGTAGAGTTTTCCTACAATCAAGACCGCATTGCCCTGCATGAAATTTCGCTGGAGATGAAACAAGGGCAGACGGTTGCCCTGGTTGGCCATACAGGAAGCGGCAAGTCGACCATTGCCAACCTGATCAGCCGTTTTTATGACCCGACAAAAGGCACCGTGCGGATTGATGGACATGATTTGCGCGAGGTTCAATTGGCGAGTCTAAGGGAACAAATCAGTGTCGTGCTGCAGGATACGTTTATTTTTTCCGGCACGATCATGGAAAATATCCGGTTTGGTCGCCCGGACGCAAGTGATGAAGAGGTCATGGAAGCGGCAAAAGTTGTCGGTGCTGATGACTTTATCCAGCGGCTGGCTGACGGCTACTTAACAGAAGTGGAAGAGCGCGGCAATATTCTCTCTGCTGGGGAGCGGCAATTGCTTTCCTTTGCCAGGGCATTACTCGCTGATCCGCGCATTCTGATTCTTGATGAGGCGACAGCAAGCATTGATACGGAAACAGAAGTCAAGATTCAGGAGGCTCTTGGCAGGCTGTTGAAAGGAAGGACTGCGATTATTATTGCCCACCGCCTGTCAACCATCAGGGAAGCGGATAAGATTTTTGTCCTGGAACAAGGCAAAATTCTGGAAAGCGGAAGCCATGATGAATTGATGGCAAAGCATGGAGAATACTATGGTCTGGTAAAATCGCAATTTCAGATGCTGGATGCTATTTAAAAGTGGCTCTTTTCGTAAGTATTGATGTCTTAGGTGATGGAAACTGCGACATAGCCTGGCGCTCCGGAAATGCATGTGGTTTTTAATAGAGTTGATAGAGAATTCGACTTGTGAGCTTGTTGATTTTCGCTGCAGGCAGCCGCTTTCCGCGGGCACGGCTTCAGGCTCCTCTGAAGAAGTGCACTTCCTGCTCAGGTCTAGACTCGTGCTTTCCCGCAGGAGTCGGCTGTCCTCCGCTCCAATCAACATCCAAAAGTGGTAAGTGAGGTTTGATTTAAATAGCAGTAAAGTAATGACCACAACACTCAGCGGAGGAAATACTCCGAGACTCCTGCGGGATGAAAAGCATAGGCGAGACCCCGCAGCGCGACAGCGCGAGGAGGCTCGGCAGCTTCCCGCGGAAAGCGAGGGGTATTTCTGCAGCGGCGATTATAAAACCTACTGATTTACGTCGCGGTCTAAAGATATTATGATAAAAAAACTTTCGATTAGAAAAAGTCTTAAAAATAAAGAGAGCAAACTTCCTTTATGGGAGTTGCTCTCTTTTCCATTCTTGCTGTATGATAACCATAAGACATGTAGAGCAATGGAGGAAGCGAGATGAAACAGGAATTTGCGGTGATCGGTCTGGGCCGGTTTGGCGGAAGCATTTGCAGAGAACTCAGCATGGAGGGGATGCAGGTGTTGGCCATTGACAACGATGAAGAAAAGGTCAATGAGTTTAAAAATATTGCCTCCCATGCAGTGATTGCCGATTCAACTGATGAAACAGCATTAAAGGAAATCGGCATTAAAAATATCGACCATGTTATCGTGGCAATTGGGGAAAACATTCAGGCTAGCATCTTGACTGCGGTAATTTTAACAGATTTAGATATTAAGCGGATTACAGTCAAAGCGCAAAACGACTATCATCAAAAAATATTGAACAAGATCGGGATTGATGAAGTGGTGCATCCGGAACGAGATATGGGTAGAAGGATTGCCCACCATATCATTTCCAATAATATTCTGGATTACCTGGAATTATCGGATGAGCACAGCATAGTAGAAGTGAAGGCAGGAAGAAAAATGGCCGGTCGGACACTGATTGATCTAAATATTCGTGCCAATTACGGCTGCAATGTTGTGGCCATTCGGCGGGGAGACCAGATGAACGTATCTCCTAATGCATATGACACCTTAAACGAAAACGATGTTCTGATCGTGATCGGAGCAGATAAGGACATCAACCGGTTTGAAAAGCACTTAGTTATAGATGATTAGCCCACGTAAAAAAGCTGCAGAGAATAATTTCTCTGCAGCTTTTTCGGCCTCTATACTTCCATAATAATTGGAAGTACCATTGGCATAAACGCGCACAAGATGCAATTGATTCTCTCTATACTTCCATAATAATTGGAAGTACCATTGGCCGGCGTTTGGTTTTTTCGTAAAGGAACGGTGCGATGGTGTCGGTAATTTCATTTTTAATTTCCGACCATTGCGACGTTCTTCTTTCCATCACTTTATTCAAATGTTTGGATACGAGCTTTTGGGCTTCATTTATCAGGTCTTCGGATTCCCGCATGTAGACAAACCCGCGAGAAATAATATCAGGGCCTGACGCAATTCTGAATTCCTTCATGTTGATGCTGACCACTACGATAACAAGTCCCTCTTCTGAGAGAATGCGGCGATCCCGCAGTACAATATTCCCAATATCGCCAATTCCGCTGCCATCTACATAGATGGATCCGGATGGAATTTTTCCGGCGATTCCGGCATTGTCTTTGCCAAGTGCCAGAACGTCCCCATTGTCCATGACGAAGGAGTTAGCCGGATCTACACCACATGCTTCCGCAAGTTTCACATGTTCTTTCAGCATGCGGTATTCCCCGTGTATCGGCATAAAATACTTCGGCTGGATCAAACGGAGCATCAGCTTCTGTTCATCCTGGCTTCCATGCCCGGATGTGTGAATATTGCTCAGTTTGCCGTGAATGACATCCGCTCCGGCACGGTACAGCTTATTAATGGTTCGGCTGACACTGATCGTATTTCCAGGGATTGGAGATGAAGAAAATACAACCGTGTCACCAGGGATGATTTGGATTTGCCGGTGTGTTCCATTGGCAATTCTGGACAGAGCCGCCATCTGTTCCCCTTGAGAGCCTGTACATAAAATCGTGACTTCATCGGCAGGGAGACGATTTAGTTGATTCGCATCAATAAATGTATCCTTTGGTGCCTGAATGTAGCCAAGCTCCTGTCCAAGGTTGATGGCGTTTTCCATGCTGCGGCCAAACACAGCAATTTTCCTGCCGTGTTTCACAGCAGCTGCTACGACTTGCTGGAGTCGGTAAATATTGGAAGCAAACGTAGCAAAAATCACTCGGCCATTCACCCTGCTGAAAATGTCATTGATGCTTTCGCCAACGACCTTTTCGGACATGGTAAATCCGGGAACCTCACTATTTGTGCTGTCAGATAGCAGGGCAAGCACGCCTTCTTTGCCCACTTCCGCCATTTTGGCCAGATTTGCTGCTTCGCCAACCGGAGTGAAATCGAATTTAAAATCACCGGTATGGACAATATTGCCTGGAGGAGTTTTTACCACGATTCCATATGAATCCGGAATACTATGGGTCGTACGGAAAAAGCTTACGGAAGTTTTACGGAATTTAATAACATCATCTTCATGAATCGGGTGTAATTTTGCCTTACGCAGTAATCCATGTTCTTCTAATTTGTTTCTGATTAATCCAAGAGCGAGCTTGCCGGCATATATTGGCACATTCAATTCACGAAGGAGATATGGCACTCCTCCGATATGGTCTTCGTGTCCATGTGTGATGAACAACCCTTTAATTTTGTCCTGATTCTGGATGAGGTACGTATAGTCAGGGATGACATAATCGATTCCCAACAGTTCATCTTCTGGGAATTTAATCCCTGCATCCACAAGGATAATTTCATCCTGGAACTGAATTCCATACGTATTTTTGCCGATTTCACCCAGACCGCCCAGAGCGAAGACGGCTGTCTGATCATTTTTCACAAATTTCATCGACTAAACGCTCTCCGTCTGGAAATCTTCGGATTGTTTCTCATACGCCAGATGTGCCTCATCTAATGCATGGATGTACTCAATATTATAATTTTGGCTGCTCAATTTTGTTCGTACTTCACGCTCGGATTCTGCTTCAATATACATACTGTTCGTGCGTTCACGAACAGGGACTTCATCAGGGAGTTCCTGATATAAAACTTTATAAATCATTCCATCTCTCCTTCTTTTTTCTTAATCATTTATGCTCGTGTAAATAAGCTATCCTTAAAACGAGATAACTTATGATCGATTCGTTTTAGATGATGTTTTTTTAAGTTTCCTATTACTTATCCGCATCAATCGTTCCGTAACTTGTCCGTAAAAGACGGAACGTACAGGATATAACTGATCCTTATTAGTAGTCTTTTCCGTATGTTGTCGGTACTCGTCCCCGGCCTAAAAAGTCCTTCCATCGCTTCCTCAGCTTTTCTTTTAGGCGTTTCAGCATGAGGACACACAACTCCTTTCGGCAATATAAGAAAAGCAACAAAAACGTTTTACCGATCCAATCCCTCTTAGTTACAGTATAGTACGTCTTCGCCCAGATTGAAACAAAAATACATCATTTCACTTAAAAAAATATTGATCGTCCGCTGTGTCGCTTCCTGTAGTATCGTTATTTTCCACAAAAAAAATGAACTTATGCATGGTGTGAAAAGGCGAAGTACAGGTTGAGAATACCTGGCTCGCCACCAGGCGTGCAGCATCAGGGATAAAAAACAACAGCCTTTTTTGGCTGTTGTTTTTGTCCTTACTCCACCGGTCTGGCATTATCGGGCACCTGGTAAGGATTCTGTTTATTGATATGGTCATAAAACATAATGCCGTTCACATGATCGATTTCGTGCTGCACAACGACCGCCGGGTAGCCCTTCAGCCGGATTTTTACCGGATTTCCTTCCATATCCGTTGCTCTCACGGTGACGCGCGCATGTCTTGGCACTAGGCCATCCACATTCCGGTCGACAGAGAGGCAGCCCTCTCCGGATGGTAAATATGACTGTTCCATCGAGTGGCTGATTATTTTCGGATTGGCGAGTCCGTAGCTATATAATTTCCCGTCTCCATCTTCAAAATGGATGGCAATCAGCCGTTTATTGATTCCGAGCTGCGGAGCCGCAAGCCCAACACCTGCCCGCAAATTATAAATTTCTGCAATTTCCTCATCCTGGCTGTTTTTCAAGAAGGTTAGCATTTCCTCAAGCAGTTCTTTATTTTCATCCGCAAGCGGAAGATCCACTTCGTCGGCAACAGTCGTCAACGAGGGATGTCCTTCCCGCACAATATCTTTCATTGTTATCATTTTAGTCACCCCTTTACTCCATCCATAGTTTATCATAATAGAACCTCTTATATCATACATATGCTTTATGAAAAAGGTTAATTATTTCCCTTTGTTTTATGTTATACTACAATCATGAAAGAAAGATTTACATATTAGGGGGTTATTTAATGCCATTGAGAAAAGGGCTGCTCCTGCTTGGCGTGTGTCTGATTGCTGTCCTTGCCGCCTGCAGTGGAGAGTCGGCGGAGGAGCAAATACATAATCATCTGGAAGAAGCAGTGGCACTTGAAGAAGACTTTGAGAATCAGCAAAGTGCCATCACGGAACTGGAGCAGCAGGAACAGGAAATTTACAGCCAGATTACCGATTTGGGGATGGACGAGCTTGACGAGATTCAACAGCTGTCCCAGCAGGCGATTGATGTAATCAACGAGCGTGCGGAAAAAATTGAAGTGGAAAAGGAGAGCATTACTGCTTCCGAGGAAGAATTTAATAAAATAAGCGACTTGATTCCGGAGCTGGAAAATGAAGATGTCCGGGCTAAAGCAGAAGAAATGCAGGAAGTCATGGCCAACCGCTACAATGCCTATGACACACTTTATGAGGCATACACAGAGTCGATGGAATTGGAGAAAGAATTATACACGATGCTCCAACAGGAAGAACTCGAGCAGGCGGCTGTAACAGAACAAATCAATCAAATCAATGAGAGCTATCAAGCTGTGCTGGATGCCAACGAACAGTTCAATAACCTGACAGTAGAATACAATGCACTGAAGCAGGAATTCTATGAGCTTGCCGAACTTAATGTGGAATATGAAGAAAATACCGAAAGTGAAGCCGGCGAATCGGAAGACTCGGAAAGTGAATAAAACCTAAGGGGCTGTTTCCTTAAGAAGCAGTCTTTTTTTTATGGCTAAATACCGCATGCAGCCCAGCCGGAGTTATACATACAAAGTAACACAGATGTATTTTGCTATTATAACAGTTAGCCTCTTGCTGTGAAACAACACGTTTCCATTCCGATAAATATTAATCAAAGTAATTGACTGATGCCCTCCGGATGCGCTACTATGAATCTAGAATAAAAATTGTATCAGTGTTTCACCTTTTAAATATGTAACAGTTTTTCTGCTGCTCAGGTATGTGATTATGGGCTGGAGAAAAAGGGTATATATTTGAAGGGCAGATACAGATTTTTTTCTGAGTTGGGAATGCTAATAAAGACAATACTAAATCGTATACAAGGAAAGGAAGAGGTGAACGATTTTGAAACACGTACTAGAAAGTGTGGAAAGTCAGTTCGAGATGTTCCAGATTCTTAATGAAGAAGGAAAGATTGTCAACGAAGATGATATGCCTGATTTGTCGGATGAGGAATTAAAAGAACTCATGCGCCGAATGGTATATACCCGTGTGCTGGACCAGCGTTCAATTGCATTGAACCGTCAAGGGCGTCTTGGTTTCTATGCACCAACTGCAGGACAGGAAGCTTCTCAGCTGGGCAGTCAATTTGCGCTGGAGAAAGAGGACTTTCTTCTGCCTGCTTACCGTGATGTGCCGCAGCTGATTTGGCAGGGACTCCCGCTGTACCAGGCATTTCTCTTCTCCAAAGGACATTTTCACGGAAATCAATTTCCAGAAGGGATGGATGCACTGAGTCCGCAAATCATTATCGGGGCGCAGTACGTGCAAACTGCCGGAGTAGCATTGGGAATTAAAAAACGCGGAAAGAAAGCCGTTGCGGTCACCTACACAGGGGATGGCGGTACCTCACAGGGTGATTTTTATGAAGGAATCAACTTTGCCGGCGCATATAATGCACCTGCGATTTTCTTTGTACAAAACAACTACTTTGCAATCTCTGTACCTGTAGAAAAACAATCGGCCGCCAAAACACTGGCGCAAAAATCAGTGGCTGCCGGTATTGAAGGTATACAAGTTGACGGTATGGATGTCCTGGCAGTTTACGCAGTGACGAAAAACGCCCGTGAACGTGCCATCAATGGAGATGGACCAATGCTGATCGAAACACTGACTTATCGTTATGGCCCGCATACGATGTCCGGTGATGATCCGACACGCTACCGCACAGATGATCTGAATGACGAATGGGAGAAAAAAGATCCGCTTGTGCGTTTCCGTACCTTCCTCGAAAGTAAAGATCTATGGTCGGAAGAGGAAGAAAACAAAGTTATTGAAGAAGCAAAAGAAGATATTAAAAAAGCGATAAAAGAGGCGGACAAGTATCCGAAGCAAACGGTAACGGATCTAATAAACAACATGTATGACGAACTTCCGCCAAATCTTCAAGAGCAATTGGAACAATTTAAAGAAAAGGAGTCGAAGTAAATCATGGCAGAAATGACAATGATTCAAGCGATCACTGATGCAATGCGCACAGAATTGAAAAACGATGAAAATGTGCTTGTATATGGTGAAGATGTCGGCCAAAACGGCGGTGTGTTCCGTGCAACAGAAGGGTTGCAGGATGAGTTCGGGGAAGACCGCGTATTTGATACACCGCTGGCAGAGTCAGGAATTGGCGGGTTGTCCCTTGGTCTTGCATTACAAGGCTTCCGGCCGGTCATGGAAATTCAATTCTTCGGCTTTGTTTATGAAGCAATGGATGCAATTAATGGACAAATGGCCCGGATTCGCTACCGTTCCGGCGGCACGCAAAACGCACCGGTAACCATTCGCGCACCATTTGGCGGAGGGGTGCACACGCCTGAGCTCCATGCCGATTCACTGGAAGGGCTGATTGCACAGCAGCCGGGGATTCGCGTGGTTATCCCGTCCACCCCATATGATGCAAAAGGCTTGCTGATCTCCGCCATCCGCAATAACGATCCTGTTTTGTTCCTGGAACATATGAAACTATATCGTTCCTTCCGCGGAGAAGTTCCTGAGGAGGAATACACCGTTGAATTGGATAAAGCAGACGTGAAACGCGAAGGGAACGACGTAACGATCGTTGCATATGGCGCCATGGTTCATACAGCACTTAAAGCTGCGGAGGAACTGGAAAAGGACGGAGTTGATGCAGAGGTCATTGATTTGCGTACCGTTTCACCAATTGATGTGGACACAATTATCGAATCCGTAGAGAAAACCAATCATGTCGTAGTGGCACAGGAAGCACAGCGCCAGGCTGGAGTTGCCGCAACTGTTGTATCAGAAATTCAAGAACGAGCCATTTTACATCTGGAAGCACCAGTACTCCGAGTTACTGCACCGGATACCGTATATGCATTTTCCGATGCCGAAGAGGTTTGGCTGCCAACGCATAAAGACATCATCGAACAAGTCAACAAGGTAATGAATTATTAAAATTGGCGACAGGAGGTAGTTTTGATGGCTTACAATTTTAAGCTTCCGGATATCGGTGAAGGTATCCATGAAGGTGAAATAGTCAAGTGGTTTGTAAAAGAAGGAGACACGGTTACAGACGAAGACGTGTTGTGTGAAGTGCAGAATGATAAATCCGTTGTGGAAATTCCTTCTCCTGTAGAGGGCACGGTGGAAAAAATCCATGTTGATGAAGGCTCGGTTGCCGTTGTCGGCGATACCCTTGTCAGCTTTGACGCAGAAGGTTATGAAGATGATGGCGAGGAAGAAAGCGAAGAGTCCCAGGAACAGGAAGAAGACAAAACAGAAGACAGTTCCTCTTCCAAAGAAGAAAAGCAAAAGCAATCCGAAGAAAAAAAAGCAGCGGCCGATGATGAATCGGACGACAAGCGTGTCATTGCAATGCCTTCCGTCAGAAAGTACGCGCGGGATAATGATGTGAGCATCAAACAGGTAACCGGATCCGGGAAAAACGGCCGTGTGCTGAAAGAAGACGTGGACAGCTTCCTGAGCGGCGATCAGCCAGCAGAAGCAGAAACAGAAGACAAGGGCGAAGAGAAAGAAGAAGCGCCAAAAACTGCTGCAGCTGCAGGAGAAGCATATCCTGAGACCCGTGAGAAAATGTCCGGCATCCGTAAAACTATTGCAAATGCGATGGTTAATTCGAAAACAAAAGCACCGCATGTCACGTTAATGGATGAAGTGGACGTAACTGAACTTGTTGCCCACCGCAAGAAATTCAAAGGCGTTGCGGCTGAGCAGGATATCAAGCTGACATACCTGCCATATGTAGCAAAAGCGCTTATCTCTGCTTCCAAAAAATATCCAATTATCAATGCCATGGTGGATGACGACACGGATGAGATTGTCTATAAAAATTATTACAATATCGGTATCGCAGCAGATACGGATAAAGGACTGCTTGTTCCGGTTGTAAAAGACGCGGACCGCAAATCGCTGTTTACCATTTCACAGGAAGTGAATGAATTGGCAGAAAAAGCAAGAAGTGGTAAACTGTCTGCTGATGAGATGAAAGGTGCTTCCAATACCATTACCAACATCGGCTCAGCAGGAGGGCAGTGGTTTACTCCTGTCCTGAATTATCCGGAAGCTGTTATTCTGGGTATCGGCCGGATTGCCGAAAAACCGGTCGTGCGTGACGGTGAAATCGTGGTTGCACCAGTGCTTGCGGTATCCTTTAGCTTCGACCACCGTATCGTTGACGGAGCGACAGCACAGCTGGCACTCAATCAAATCAAACGACTGTTAAACGATCCACAATTAATTATGATGGAGGCGTAAAATTATGGTAGTAGGAGATTTTCCAACTGAAGTAGACACATTAGTTGTCGGCGCTGGACCCGGCGGATATGTGGCAGCGATCCGGGCTGCCCAACTGGGCCAAAAAGTAACCATTGTTGAAAAAGGGGACTTGGGCGGGGTTTGTCTGAATGTTGGCTGTATCCCTTCCAAGGCACTGATTTCTGCCGGTCATGCGGCGGAAGAAGCCCGCGGAAATGAAGATCTTGGCATTACGACGGAAAATGTATCTGTTGACTTTTCCAAGGTACAGGAATGGAAAGGCAGTGTCGTTAATAAACTGACTTCCGGCGTGGAAAGCCTTTTAAAAGGGAATAAAGTTGATATTGTCAAAGGCGAAGTATATTTTGTCGATCAGAAAACGGTAAAAGTGATGGACGAGAAGAACTCTAACACGTACAAATTCAACAATTGCATTATCGCAACAGGGTCTTCACCAATAGAGATCCCGTCATTTAAGTTCTCTGACCGTGTGCTCGATTCTACCGGAGCATTGAACCTGAAAGAAATTCCAAAGAAAATGGTTGTAATCGGCGGTGGCTATATCGGTACAGAGCTTAGTGCAGCTTATGCGAATTTCGGTACAGAGATTGTCATCCTTGAGGGCATGAAAGATATCCTTGGCGGTTTTGAAAAACAAATGACACAGCTTGTGAAAAAGCGTCTAAAGAAAAACAATGCAACCATTATAACCGAAGCGATGGCTCAAGGTGTGGAAGAATCAAAAGATGGAGTCACTGTCACTTATGAAGCTGGCGGAAAAGAAGAAACCGTTGAAGCGGATTATGTGCTTGTTACTGTTGGGCGCCGTCCAAACACAGAAGACATGGGACTGGAGCAAGCTGGCATTGAAACCGACGATAAAGGTCTGATTCAAGTAGATAAACAAAGCCGCACCAATGTTGAAAATGTCTATGCAATTGGCGATATCGTTCCAGGCTCACCGCTGGCTCATAAAGCATCGTATGAAGGAAAAGTTGCAGCAGAAGCAATCAGCGGGGAAAAATCCGAAGTAGACTACCTTGGCATGCCTGCAGTTGCTTTCACCGATCCGGAATTGGCGTCGGTCGGATATACAGAGCAGGAAGCTAAAGATGCAGGCTATGACGCAAAAGCTGCGAAATTCCCATTTGCGGCAAATGGCCGTGCCTTATCACTGAATAACAGTGACGGGTTCCTGAAATTGGTGACACGCAAGGATGATGGACTGGTTATTGGTGCACAAATCGCCGGTCCAAATGCCAGTGACATGATTTCTGAGCTTGTTTTGGCAATTGAGGCGGGAATGACAGCGGAAGATATTGCGCTCACCATTCACCCGCACCCAACCTTAGGGGAAATCACCATGGAAGCTGCTGAAGTGGCTTTAGGAAAACCAATCCATTCCATGTAAAACGTGAGATATAAAAAATGAGAGTTGCCACAGCAGGCAACTCTCATTTTTTATTATATTGCTAATTCATGGTCATCTCTAATTGCTCCACGATTTTTTGTTTTGGTATTTCACCGGACAATTCAGTGATGGTTTGTCCATTTTTGCTGATAATTAATGCAGGGACGCCTGAGTGAATGGATTCGGTCAGTTCACTTGCTGCTTTTTTTCCTGTTTTCATTTCATCAAAGGCCTTCGGATATTTTGCTTTCAGATCAATGAAGGCATCCTTGTACATATATTCCTCACCGCGGTTCGACTGATCGGGAATAAACGTCACCTCATAATCAGTCGGGTGAAAGGTGATGACATTAATGGTTTGGCTTGATTGACAGCCTGTCAGCGTTGACAAAATAAAGGCAAGGGAAACCACTGTAAGTATTCTCAAGTTCATCACTTCCTCCGCTGTTATCATTTTACTCTTAACAATTCATTTGTTAGGGATATTGTAGCAGATAAATGTCGAAAAACGGGACATGTTATGGGACTGTTAGCAAATTGAAATCATATTGTTTACATCGTAATATACATATAAAAAAGGTCAGGGCACGAATCTCCCGGTCTATTGTGTCGAAAAATGGTGTTCATTCCGTGAAACATGCATTATAATAGATTAGTCACCATATTTACGACGGGGAGGATATATATGAAGAGGGGACTGCAGATTGGTGCCTTATTTTTCCTGCTTTTTCTTGCTGCCTGCAATCAGACAGAAGAGACAGCAAGCGAACCAGCTTCTTCAAGCACAGAAAATGAAGAAGAAATAGATCAGCAGGAAGAGACAGAAGATGAGACCAATGGGGAAGATGAAGCGACAGAGGAAGAGTCAAACAAAGAAGAACCGGAAACAGAGGTGAAGGAAACGGAAATTGAAAATGAGGAGGCTGCCGAAGATCCAGAGCCTGCTTATGAAGTTTCCGATTCCTGGTCGATTGTGCCTTTGGATAATGCAAATGAAGAAGTGGTACTGTTGACGATTGATGACGCTCCGGACGAATACGGGGTAGAAATGGCTGAAACATTAAAGGAACTGGGAGCACCGGCTATCTTCTTTGTAAATGGACATTTCCTTGATACACTGGAAGAAGAGGAAGCATTGAAAAAAATTCATGAGATGGGCTTCGCTATTGGCAACCATACATACACTCATGCAACACTGCCGGAAATTTCTCAAGAAGAGCAGCGGGAAGAAATTCTTAGCTTGAATGAGCGTATTGAAGAAATTATCGGTGAAAAGCCGTCCTTTTTCCGTGCACCACATGGGGCTAATACTGATTATGCGATTCAAGCAGCGGAAGATGCAGGTATGACGGTGATGAACTGGTCATTCGGCTATGACTGGAACCAGGAGTACATGAATGAAGAAGCCCTTGCCGATATTATGGTAAATACAGAATTGCTGGGTAACGGGGCCAACCTGTTAATGCATGACAGGGAATGGACAGCAGCCGCTCTTGATGACATTGTTAAAGGGCTAAGGGACAAAGGCTATGAAATGGTTGACCCGCAATTAATCCAAACTCCTTAAGGTTTTTAGTTTTGTAGCTTATTTATGCCGTAGTTGATGTAGAATGTGACATAACTCCTGCCGCTACGGAAAGCGAGGGGTATTTCCGTAGCGATAGGGACAAGTTACGTCGCAGTTTATAGATTTTGTGATAAAAACAACATTTTTTTAGGAAAACAGCCTTAGGAAAATAACAGTATTTCAGCTATATGCTGAGATGCTGTTTTTTCTTTTAAAAAATAATATACTAATTTAGTGTTGATTTCTAAATTGTGACATACTATAATACTATTAAGATAACATAATTAATTTTTTAAAGGAGTTGGGTCATGTGGGAACGATCGTTTGTCAAGAATGTCAAGGTATTATTGAAACATTTGATGAAGAGAAAGTAACTACACTTTATGGAACCTGTCCTGACTGCAATCAATAACGGTAAATATGCTACACAAAGAGCTGCTGGGATGCAGCTCTTTTTATTGGTATTGAATCAATGTTAAGATGAAATTAGAGACGAAAACAAAAGGGGAGGAAAAAGAATGACATGGAAAACCAGGGTAACCGAGCTGTTGGGGATTGATTATCCGATTATCCAGGGCGGCCTTGCTTATTTGGCCTATGCAGATTTAGCGGCAGCGGTTTCCAATGCAGGCGGGCTTGGGCAAATTACTGCGATGAGTTTGGAAACACCAGAAGAGCTGCGAAAAGAAATTCAGCGTGTGAAACAGCTGACGGCTAAACCATTCGGCGTAAATTTTGCCATTGGCCAACACGGAAGGCCTTTTGAGCACATGGTGGAGGCAGCAGTGGAAGAGAAGGTGCCGGTTATTTCCGTAACAGGGGGGAATCCTCAAGGTGTATTGGACATGGCAAAAGGGCATAATATCAAAAAACTAGTACTCGTGGCAGCAAGAAGACAAGCAATAAAAGCAGAGAAACTTGGGGCAGATGCCGTAATGGTAGTCGGACAGGAAGGAGGCGGACATTTAGGGCGCGGTGATGTCGGAACTCTTGTCCTAACCCCTCAGGTGGCAGATCAGGTTTCCATTCCTGTCATCGCTTCCGGCGGCATTGTTGATGGCAGAAGTATGATGGCAGCCTTATCGCTGGGTGCAGAAGGAATTGAAATGGGCACAAGGTTTATTGCCACCAAAGAATGTGCAGCGGCCCATCAAGTGTACAAACAGGCCATTCTCGATGCTGATGAGAACTCCACGGTCGTGATTAAACGATCCCTTGGTGCTCCTGCCAGAGCATTGAAGAATTCCTGGACGGAACAGATCCTGGAAATAGAGAAGCAGGGGGAAGGCTATGATTCGCTCAAGGCCTACATAAGCGGGGAAGCCAACAAAAGCTATATTTATGAAGGCGATCGATCAAGCGGATTTGGCTGGGCCGGGCAGGGTGCAGCAAGGATTCATGATATTCCGACTGTACAGGAACTTATTCAGACAATGATGGAAGAAGCAGAGGCAGTGAAGAAAAAGTGGGGTTCAATGTAAGGAGGCATACAAATCCATGGATTATCATTATCCGCTGGACGAAACGTGGAGCAAGCAGGAAGTGATCGATGCAGTAGCCTTTTACAGACTGGTGGAACAAGGCTATGAGTAAGGGGTGAATCGCAATGAACTCTTGCGTATGTATAGGCGGTTCAAGGAAATTGTCCCATCAAAAAGTGAAGAGAAAACACTGTTCAGGGAATTTGAAACCGGCTCAGGTTATTCCAGCTACAGTCTGGTGAAAAAGGCGAAAGAGACAGCGGAGCAAACCGTTGCCATGAAATAGAAAAAAGGCAATAACCGGATCACAGTCGGTATTGCCTTTTTTTGTAGCTTAGAAAATTATAAATCATGCGTAATGTGGATAGCAGAGCCAGCGATTGCCACGGCCAGCTCCAGCGCCCAGCGACTAGTGGACTTCCTTCACCTCCGTACGATAAATCAACATCGGTTCGTAAAGAAAAGGAAGGCCGACTAAAACCGGCCTCCCGCGCCAACGTCGGCACACCCCTTTTGCAGGGGCGTGTTTCCTTTATCTCCTCCGTAGGAATGATCAGCTAAATTCGCCGCTTTGCGCGGCAGCGCTGATCCACCTGGCATGGCCAGGCGCAGCCCATACGTCGCTAAACGGGCGCTTCCGCTTTTGTTCCTTATTTTACTTTCATTGCCTGCTGGTAAAAAGGAAGCAGTTCGTCATAAGTTTGTTTTACCGTCTCCACGAGTTTATCCCCGTTTGTCACTTTGGAATCATCCGGTGATAAATGCCTGCCGATAAGAAATTCGCATTTTTTAACATCCCGGAACCGTTCAACATCTTTCTTTTTCAGGTCAGTGAGCGGAATGCTGTCTCTTTTTGTATGATCCAAAGAAATGACGTAATCATCAGGCAACTGTTTGATTTCGTCAAAATCGGAAACGAATGCTTCAGCAATTTCCTTTTTCCCTTCCAGCTCATAAATAAACGCAAGCCAGATAAACATATGATCATCAAACAGTCCCAGTTGAAAATGCGGATGTTTCTTGTATCCGCGTTTATTGGCGGCAATCGCCAGCCAGGTGTCAGCAGGGGGATTCACTGTGCGTCTGGCGTGTTTGGCAATATGCAAATACATTTCATTTCCCAGTTTAGCTGACAGATCATCTGCAAGTTCGGATCCTATTTCTTGAAATTTTGGCTGAATGCGCGTCTGGATTGCCTCCATTCGTTCATCCAGTCCATCGATGGAAAAGGTGGCAAAATCTTTTTCTTCAAATCCTGTAAATGCCATGAATTTCCGTCCCTTCTTCTATCATTTCCAGCAATTTTCGTTTATTTTCTCAACAGCAATTATTAAAGATTATACCATGTTCGTCAAGCAATAGGTCTTCCTTCAGGTTTAAAAAGATATGCTTTTGGGAAAATTATTAACCAAATCGTGGAGTTTCCAAAAAATGCAGAACAAAATTGCGAAAAAGCACATAAACATAATTAAAAGCTTTCCTGAGAGGGTGTGAAAGAGTTGAAATACGTGATGGAGGCATTGAGACGCAAAGAAGCTGAAGAGAAATTGCCGGTGATCCGTATGGAAATTGATTACGAATTGGTTACGCTTTTTGATGCCATGCAAGCAGAGGATACAGTAGAAATAATTAAAGCAAAGGAACGTTTGGAGCAATTAAGGATGCAACTCTTAAAGATTGAAAGTGAGTAGTTTTCCGCCATAAAGCGCCTTCAATAGGGTGAGTACCTGGCACTATTGAAGGTTTTTTGCAGGTGAAAAGTATCAAGCTTTTTATTATGCAGAGTTGGTGATGAGCCGGGTGTTCCAATCGACAGGTCCATATCTGTAACCCCAGCAATTTAACGTATTCAGGTCGTCTCTGATGACGGAAGTGCCGCCAATTTGATACGATATACTGTAATCGAAAGTAGCAGGTGGAGGAGTATATATGGAAAAAGAACAGAGAGACAAGTTATTTCAGCAGGCAAAGGCCTGGGTTCTGAATGCGGGAGAAAACATACGGCAAAAAATAAATGATCCTCTCGAGATCAACACGAAATCAGATGCAAACGACTTGGTCACAGCGATGGATCAGGAAACCGAATTATTTTTTACAAGCAATATAAAAGAAACATACCCATCTCATTCTATCGTGAGTGAAGAGGGCTACGGAGATGAATTGACGGATTTAGGTGGAACGGTCTGGATTATTGATCCGATCGACGGAACAATGAATTTTGTCCACCAGAAGCGCAATTTTGCCATCTCTGTTGGTATTTACCAGGACGGTATCGGTGAGATTGGAATTATTTATGACGTGATGGCGGATATCATATTTACAGCCAAACGTGGTGAAGGAGCTTTTAAAAATGGCGAAAAACTGCCTCCTCTGGATAAAAACAAAAATTTTGCAGAAGTGATCCTTGGTTTGAATCACTTTTGGCTGTGTGAGAATCGGCTGGTGGATGAGCGTCTGATGCAGCAATTGGTGAAAACAATTCGTGGAACCCGGACATATGGTTCTGCAGCATTGGAGTTCGCCTATACAGCAGAAGGGATTATGGACGGCTACTTATCTATGAATTTAAGCCCCTGGGATGTGGCGGCAGGAATGGTGATCGTTCAGGAAACGGGAGGCATCACGACCACGATAAATGGTGAAGCAGTTAGTCTTTTGGAAAAGGGCTCCATCATCACTTGCAATACCAGTATCCAACAGCAGCTGTTAAGCGAATATTTGCAAAAAGGAAGAAAGTGACACGTTTGTGTGTCACTTTCTTTTGCGTTTCAATGATATGCCGTACCCCATCAGTGCAAACCCGAGAAGGAGAAAAAATAATATGAACCAGATATTGCGAAAAGCGATCGACAGGCCTACTGCTATAAATGAGAGAATGACAAGAAATGCTAATAACAGCATAGGGATATTGATATTCTTCATGATAATAAAACACCTCGTGTTGTATGGCTGCATCCAGTATATCTTAGATTCTGAACGTTTTCAAAAGGGAAATGGCAAGATATATTGACAGAATCCCGAACTTTACTGGAAGTTCTCATCTTTAACTGGCATGACGGGTGAAGATTTAGTATGATGGTAAAAGGATTTTATTTGGCAGTGATGGAAGCATAGAGGCGTTCTTCACTGCGTAATTGCAGCGGTTGGTTAATGAACGCTGGAAAATAATGGGGGATATTCATGCAGGGCGAAAACTTCACACTGTTATTTGATTTTATTCTGGAGAATTTCGGAACAGAGAACATATTCTTGGTTTTTTACATACTTAATTTGGTGTTTGCGGCTATTGCCTACAAGCTGGGTTTTGCCAAAGATTTGCCGCTGCTTAAGTCGGTTTTTGTCTATATATTGCTGGCAATTGGGACATATATCATCACGATCTTCAGTATTTTTAATCTGCCGATCACGGAAAGTCTTATTGCCGTGAGTCTGGTGCTTGGAATTTACCGTTTTCGTTTGCACAGGGAGCGCAAAGCCAAGAAGCAATAAAAAAACGCCGGTTATGGCGTTTTTTATTAGGCTGTTTTTTTTACAAAATTTATATACTGCCATGTAAATTAAAAGTGGTGGGCTCATCGCCGCTCCGGAAATACCTTTCGCTTTCCGCGGGCGCTGGTGAGCCTCCTCGCGCTGACGCGCTGCGGGGTCTCACCTATGCTTATCATCCCGCAGGAGTCTCAAGGTATTTCCTCCGCTGGGTAATGTGCCTTTTTAAAAGCAAACAACACCTATCTACTCTGTAGATGGTTGATTGGAGCGGAGGGCGGTCGACTCCTGCGGGAAAAGCAACGGCTGAAGACCCCCGCAGGAAGCGGTTTTCTTCCGAGGAGGCTGAAGCGTTGCCCGCGGAAAGCGACCGCCCGCAGCGGAAATCAACAAGGACTCATGTCGCAAGTATTTCTGCACTGCAACGATAGGCTATGTCGTGGTTTCCATCAATATGCGAATATACAAAAGCAGCCTATTATTAAATCAATTCATCTTTTCTCTTTTTCTTTCTATATAAACGGAAGTTGCCTGTGGCATGCCGTTCGTATGTTTTCACTTCGATTCGGTCATGGCATGGCTGGCAGAGATACATGTGAATTCTCCGGTTACGCAGCCGTTTTGCCTGAAGTGAATGATCCTCAATGGCTTCGATGCGGTCACAAATCACACATTTGACTTGCATGCTTTCACCTCAATACTTTTCTTTCTGCTACGTATACTTCAAAACCTGACATGTTTCCCGGTTTTCTTCCACCACTATAACACAGAGCAAATAAACGGGAAAGATCTCACACGATGTTTCATATAAAAATATTCGGGGAAAACTATGTTAACAACAAGTAAGGAAAGGGTGTTTGGATGAAAAAAAGCAGTATTTTTTCAGCAGTGGGTGCATTAGGGGCTGTAGGTGCAGCTGCTGCAGGATATTTCCTTAAAGACAAAGACAACCGCCAAAAAATGAAGGAAAGAGCTCAGCAGGTGACGGATAGACTAAAGAATAGCCAGAAGAATAAGGATACAACATTTGAAGATGCCGGGGTACCGGATCAGGCTGCCAATAACGAGCCGGCTCAGCTGGAAAATTCCAAAATGGTTTCCGAAGGCTCTCAGTTTGGCGTTCAGTATTACAATGATCACAAAGAAGAGAATACGAGCGAAAAGCAGCAAAATTAAACAAAGAGGAGGGTCCCTGTAACCTCGGGGAACCCTCCTCTTTGTTCGTTGCTATGCAATTACTGATCATCTTTATGGTGGTTGGATTGCTTGTCCTCAACATCATCCAACTGCTGTTCTTCCTCTTCAGGCAGCACTTCCTTGTTTTGGTCCGGTTCCTGCGGCTGGTTTTCCGGTACAGGAGCATCCGGCATATACCTGCCGACGATGGCCGCCAGCTCATCTACGACTCCCTGGACAGGGTAGCCCTGATTAATTTTATTTCCCATTCCGCGGATGCGTTCCATTATGTCGCCATCTGCTACCACGACGGCTGTTTTTCCATAAGGGTCATGATAAAGTGCTTCCAGGACAGCATATTTAATGCTGCCTACCCTGGAGCGGTCCAAATCTTTATCCACATCAATTCCTACAACGGTATATGGTCCGGCGACGACAGAAGCTGCATCGTTTACTCCGGGGATATCACTGGCTATATTTGCCAGCCGTGAAGCAATTTCGGTATTATTCAAATTCTCTTTTTCGGTGGGATCGGAATCTTTTACTTGCAGGAATCGATTATTTTCCTGATCATTTGCCATTGGTTCTTCTTCCTGCTGGCAGCCTGCGATGAATAAACTGCAGATTAATACAGCCAGCATGATCGTCTGAAGCTTCATGAAGCATTCCTCCTAAATAACAGTCCTTGCTGTTATTTTGGATGGAATGGATGAATTTATACTTGGATTAAGCGGACACAACTTAATTAATCCTTATTTTTTGGACATTTTTAATCGGATCTTTCTGATTCGACCCGTCCCCATAGTATAAATGAACCGGCCCATCTTTTTTCAATGGTTTTCCATCCAGAGAAAAAAGGAAATAAGAATCCAGCAATTGCTCCAGGGAAAGATGTTCTTCTCCATTCGCTGTGATCAGTGAAGCATCTTTTGCATCCGTATTGATTTCCGCATTCTCCAGAAAATCTCGGATTGGCATCAGATAGGAATGTTTCAGTATTTCCTTTCCTTCCATTTTGGAGATGCTTCGGTTGACCGGCGGTTTGGTTTGCCCATTAATTGCCCGGTTAAATCGTTCGGAGGCTCTTTCCAATTCATCGCTTTTTTCCGAGTCTTTCTGTCCTCCGCTGAATGCATCTTCCAAAATAACTTTCCGGTCGTCAAAAATCCAAACCGTGGGATCCAGTGTAATGGTATAGGCAACATTGCCAGTAATTGGTACGATCATTTTTTCTGCTCCTTCCACATATATCTTATATTAGCTTAGCAGAAATCCGCCTGTATTTCATTCGGAAAGCGGTAATTTTTTCACAGATAAATCGTAATTTCATTTGCATTTTCTTCGATGGAACGGTAATATAAAGTAAGAAGTCTTTTTAGGCAGATATGAAAGTAGATACTTTTTATGTATAAGTGCAACGAGGGCCGGTTGCCACAAAGTTTGGTGACAAGGCAAGTTTTCTAATGGAGGGGATTAATTTTGATGCCTGAGGTGACGTTGAATCATCGTGAAAAAGCCCATGCCCTTCTTAAGGCTGACGCGGATAAAATATTGCGTCTGATCGAGGTTCAGATAGAAAACTTAACAATGCCGCAATGTCCGGTGTATGAAGATGTGCTGGACACGCAGATGTTTGGACTCTCCAGGGAGATAGATTTTGCTGTACGCTTGAACTTAATCTCAGAAGACGAAGGTAAAGCACTTCTCGAGAATCTGGAGAAGAAGCTTAATATACTGCATGAAGCATCACAGAAATCCGTGTAACGGCTGACAGTTCACGTATTTGGCGTATTGGAAACACAGCAAAAACTTTGCCTCCATAGTAGAATGGCAAGGTTTTTTTGTTTACAAACCAGTGTTGCCCTGCCTTCTTTTGAGCGGTAAATAACTGCAGCTTAAAAAGGTGTGACTACCAGTAAGAATGGGTAAATCAATTGAACATGCAGTGCGGCTTTTGAGGAGTATTATTACATATCTGGGGAGAAGAAAGATGATAAAGAAAATCAAAGATTATGATTACACTTTAATCATGGCACCGATTTTGTTAACGGCATTTGGTCTTGTCATGATCTACAGTGCCAGCATGGTGACCGCGGTGGTGGACGGGCTTGATAGCAACCATTATTTAATTAGACAAGCAATATGGTTTGCCATCGGACTGGTTTTATTCACGGCGTGCTGTATTTTTCCGTATAGATATTACCAAAAACTGATGAAAATAATTGTTCTTGCAGTTGTTGTCATGCTTGCCGTTGTGCTGGTTATCGGGAATTCGGTTAACAACGCGCAATCCTGGATTGATATAGGCCCTTTTAGCATCCAGCCGGCAGAACTTGCCAAACTGGGGCTTATTATGTATTTAGCTTCCGTGTATTCCAAGAAGCAGGATTACATTGATCACTTTCAGACAGGAGTGGTTCCGCCGCTGGTTTTAACTGGATTTATTCTGGCACTGATTGTAATGCAGCCGGATATCGGAACAGCTGCGGTGATTTTTTTGATTGCCTGTTCTGTCATATTCAGTTCCGGCATCCGCTTCAGGCATTTGTTTCTTTTGATTGCACTTGGGGCAGGGCTAATGCTTCTGGCCATGCCTTATATGGTAACAGATGAACGGCTCAGCCGATTTACAGGGGCCTATCAGCCTTTTGAAACGCCGGCTTCGGACGGATACCAATTGATTCAGTCCTATATTGCGATTGGCGGCGGCGGATTAACTGGTGAAGGATTGGGACAAGGTGTGCAGAAACTTGGCTACCTGACAGAAGCTCATACCGATTTTATTATGGCGGTAGTCGCCGAAGAACTTGGTTTTCTGGGAGTTGCGATTGTCCTGGGGCTTTTGGCAACCATTGTGCTCAGGGGGATATTTATATCCAGGAAATCGAGAGACAGTTTTGGTGCACTGATGGCAATCGGGATTTCTTCTATGATTGGCATCCAGGCATTCATTAACCTGGGTGCAATCAGTGGAATTTTGCCAATTACCGGTGTGCCTCTGCCATTTGTGAGTTATGGCGGTTCTTCCCTTCTCGTATTGATGATATCGATGGGGATTTTAAATAATATAGCGATGACAGCGAAAAGAGAAGAACAGGAACCAAGAGATTCAGAAAACAAATCAGAAATGGAGCATTATGCCACTAGAGGAGGAAATTCATGGGTGACACAAAACAGATCAATAAGGTACTAGTTGCAAATCGGGGAGAAATTGCTATACGCGTATTCCGGGCATGCACCGAGCTTAATATTCGCACGGTTGCAGTTTATTCCGGGGAAGATACTGAATCCTACCATCGGTTTAAAGCAGATGAAGCATATTTAATTGGCAAAGGAAAAAAACCGATTGATGCCTATCTGGACATCGAAGGAATCATTGAATTGGCGAAGGACGTCGGGGTGGATGCGATTCATCCCGGTTACGGTTTTTTGTCAGAAAATATCCAATTCGCAAAACGCTGTGAAGAAGAGGGCATTATTTTCATTGGCCCGACCAGTGAGCACTTGAACATATTCGGGGATAAAGTGAAAGCAAGGGCTCAGGCGATTGATGCCGGCCTGCCGGTTATTCCCGGTACAGATGGAGATGTTGCATCTGCAAGCGCCGTAGAGGCATTTGGCAGGGAGCATGGGTATCCAGTGATCATTAAGGCGGCACTAGGCGGCGGTGGTCGCGGAATGCGGATTATCCGCAGCGAACAAGAGGCAAACGAAGCCTATGACAGGGCAAAATCAGAAGCGAAGGCCGCTTTTGGCAATGATGAAGTGTATCTGGAGAAATATATTGAAAACCCGAAGCATATTGAAGTGCAGGTTATTGGAGATGAAGCAGGAAATATTGTTCATCTCTATGAGCGGGATTGCTCTGTGCAGCGCAGGCACCAGAAATTGGTGGAAGTGGCGCCGAGTCTTTCGCTAACTGATGAGCTAAGGGATGAAATATGCGCCGCTGCAGTGAAGCTGATGAAAAACGTAAATTATAAAAACGCCGGGACTGTGGAGTTTCTAGTTACCGGAGATACGTTTTATTTCATCGAGGTAAACCCGCGTGTGCAAGTGGAGCATACGATTACGGAAATGATCACGGGTGTGGACATTGTTCAGACGCAAATTAAAATTGCGAAGGGCATGGACATTCACGAACCGTCGATCGGCATCCCGAAACAGGAAAATATTGTGACAAGCGGTTACGCTATCCAGTCAAGGGTCACTACAGAGGATCCGCTGAATGGCTTCATGCCGGATGCGGGGCGGATTATGGCTTACCGCACAGGTGGCGGCTTTGGCGTGCGTCTGGATGCCGGTAACGGGTTCCAGGGAGCGGTTATTTCCCCGCATTACGATTCGCTGCTGGTTAAAGTTTCGACATGGGCGCTGACATTTGAGCAGGCAGCTCATAAAATGGTGCGAAACCTGAAGGAATTCCGTATCCGCGGAATCAAAACCAATATACCGTTTCTGGAAAATGTAATCCAGCATGACCAGTTTCTATCCGGGAAGTATAATACTAATTTTGTGGATCAGACGCCGGAACTGTTTGTTTTTCCGAAACGGAAGGACCGCGGAACGAAAATGCTGTCATACATTGGTCATACGACGATTAACGGAATGGAGGGAATGGACAACAAGGCAAAACCTGCTTTTCCATCCCTGATTGTTCCGAAAATAAACACAGCTGACCAAATGCCACACGGTACGAAGCAGATTCTAGAGGAACAGGGCCCAGAAGGAGTAGCGAAATGGCTGAAGGAGCAAAAAGAAGTGCTGCTTACAGACACTACATTCCGTGATGCCCATCAGTCCCTGCTTGCGACCAGAATCAGAACAAGGGATCTCGAGCAGATAGCAGAACCCACGGCGCGGCTCTTGCCCGAGTTGTTTTCTGTGGAAATGTGGGGAGGCGCAACTTTTGATGTGGCATACCGCTTCCTGAAAGAAGATCCGTGGGAGCGGCTGATTAAATTAAGAGAAAAAATGCCTAATGTACTTCTGCAAATGCTGCTGCGGGCAAGCAATGCGGTGGGCTACAAAAACTATCCAGACAATTTAATCAAGGAATTTGTGCAAAGAAGTTCTGAGGCGGGGATTGACGTCTTCCGGATTTTCGATAGCCTGAACTGGCTGGAAGGCATGCAGCTGGCCATTGACTCAGTAAGGGAAAATAACAAGATTGCCGAGGCGTCGATGTGTTATACAGGTAATATTCTTGATGCCGGAAGAGAAAAATATGATCTTTCCTACTATCAGAATCTGGCGAAACAGCTGGAAAATTCCGGAGCGCATATTCTTGGAATTAAAGATATGGCAGGACTATTAAAACCGGAAGCAGCCTATCAGCTGATTTCCACATTGAAAGACACGGTTGAGATACCGATTCACCTGCACACACATGACACAAGCGGCAATGGGGTGTATACGTACGCCAGAGCAATTGATGCCGGCGTGGATGCTGTCGATGTAGCGGCAGGACCAATGGCAGGGCTAACCTCCCAGCCGAGTGCACAGACGCTGTACCATGCACTGGAAGGCACCGAGCGCCAGCCTGGAGTGGATGTCAGTGCATATGAAGAATTATCCCATTATTGGGAAGGTATTCGCGATTATTACCAGGACTTTGAAAGTGGCATGAAGGCACCACATACGGAAATTTATATGCATGAAATGCCGGGCGGACAGTACAGCAACCTGAAACAGCAAGCCAAAGCAGTTGGGCTTGCCGACCGCTGGAATGAAGTCAAGGTAATGTTCCGCCGTGTCAATGATATGTTTGGAGATGTGGTCAAAGTAACCCCTTCCTCCAAAGTGATTGGTGATATGACGCTGTTTATGGTACAGAACAACTTGACGGAAGAGGATATTTATGAGCGCGGCGAATCGATTGATTTTCCCGATTCGGTAATCGAATTTGCTCAAGGGTATATCGGACAGCCGTATCAGGGTTTTCCGGAAAAATTGCAAAAAGCTATTTTAAAGGATAGAGAAGCGATTGGCGTTCGACCAGGCGAACTGCTCGAGCCGATTGATTTCAAGGAGCTGCGCGATTCACTGTTCAAAATGCTTGACCGCCAGGTAACGAGTCACGATATTATCGCCTATGCGCTTTATCCAAAGGTGTTTAAAGACTATCACCAATTCTATGAAACTTACGGTGATATGTCTGTTCTGGATACGCCAACCTTCTTCTACGGAATGAATCTCGGGGAGAAAATAGAAGTGGAAATCGAGCAAGGAAAAACCTTGATCGTTAAATTGGTTTCCATCACGGAACCGCAGCCTGATGGCACTCGTGTCGTTTACTTTGAACTGAATGGACAGGCAAGGGAAATTGTCGTAAAAGATGAGAGCATTCAGTCTGAGCTGGACATCCGTCCAAAAGCTGACAAAATCAATGATAAACATATCGGTGCAACCATGCCGGGGACAGTGCTGGAAGTCAATTGTGCGGTAGGGGATGAAGTAGGCAAAGGAGATTACCTGCTAATTACCGAAGCGATGAAAATGGAGACAACCGTACAAGCGCCATTCCAGGGAGTAATTAAGGACATTTATGTTAAAAGCGGCGAAACGATTGCCGTGGATGATTTGTTGATTGAATTTGAATAAGTGAGAAAGAAAACAGGCAGCGGAATCGAATCCGCTGCCTGTTTTTGCAGTTATAAAACATTCATGATTTATTGCCACACAATCTATAGACTGCGACGTAAATCAGAAGGGATGAGTACCATCGCCGCTGCGGAAATACCCTTCGCTTTCCGTGGGCGCTGGTGAGCCTCCTCGCGCTGTCGCGCTGTGGTGTCTCACCTATGCTTACCATCCCGCAGGAGTCTCAGGGTATTTCCTCCGCTAATGTTGTGCATTTTAACTTATATTGACTGTTTGTTCAACTATCCACTTTCGATGGTTGATTGGAGCGGAGGGCGGTCGACTCCTGCGGGAAAAGCAACGGCTGAAGACCCCGCAGGAAGCGGTTTTCTTCCGAGGAGGCTGAAGAGTTGCCCGCGGAAAGCGACCGCCCGCAGCGGAAATCAACGAGCACTCATGTCGCAGGTATTTCCGCAACGGTGTGGACGGAAAATTACATCGCCGTTTCCAACTACTACGAGAGTCACAGCCAAGTCCTAATTACCCTTCTTTTCATAATAAGCACTTCTGGTAGAAAGCAAGATGAAATAGCTGAGCATGGCGAAATAGCAGGAAATAATCAATGCGTGCATGAGGGCAATGCCTAAGTTAAGCATAGTGAAAATGATCAGTGCCCCTGATAGAACCTGCAGAGTGATCAGACTAACGGTAATGATCCATCCCCAGTACATCACACGGCTGTGCGCGTAATTTTTTATGATTTTAATAAACAGCACAACTGTCCAAATAAATAAAATTCCCGCTGCCAGGCGGTGCCCCATTTGAATCCACTGCTCCAGGCTGTAGGTGGAAAATGCAAGCGGTGAACTGTTCGTACAAAAAGGCCAGTCGCCACATACCAGATTCGATTCCGTGTGGCGAACCAAAGCCCCCGTATATACCACCATTATCGCATAAATGCTCAGAAGATAAATTTCCACACGGTGTTTTTTCTCAATCATCAATGATGCCGCATCAAATTTCTTATCCACCTCAAAAATCAGTACAGTGAGCAAAAAGATGGAAGCAAAGGAAATTAGAGAAATGCCAAAATGGGCAGCAAGCATAAAGTCCGTTTGTTCCCACATAACGGCAGCTGCGCCGATCAGTGCCTGCAGTACAAGGAAAAACACGGAAAGGAATGCCAGAAACTTTGCTTCCCTCACATGCCCGATACGTTTCCAGGCCAATATTGCAAGAACCAGCACGAGAATCCCCATACTGCCGGAAACGAGCCGGTGACTGAGTTCGACAACTAATTCAAATGTAATATTGCTTGGCAATAATTGACCTTCACACAATGGCCAGCTGTCCCCGCATCCATCTTGTGATCCAGTTTTCGTCACAAGCGCTCCGCCGATAAGTACGAATACCATTCCAAGGGAGGAAAGAACAGAGAGGACTTTTAATGTTTTTAGCATGATATATCCTTCTTTCAGTCAAAATCAACTAAATTTCTGCATCTATTTCAGTCGTCAATTTATCGCAGATTAACAGGCAGTAAAACCCCCACTCCCAAAAAAGAAGTAGGCTGTATATTTTAGGTGGGGGTTAAACTGCCTGTAAAAGCCCGATTGGTTCAACTAACATTTAGTGGGAAAAGCAAACCCCACTGAAATGAAGTTTCACTTTATCATAATATCTTTTTAAACGAGAAAGCAATGATATAGAAGGGAAAATCGGCAATTGACACAGAATTGTTATAGTATCTGGAATGAGTGAAAAGCAAAATCCAAAAAACGCTTGCATTCTCCCAGTTTGTTTGCTAGAAATAGGATAGAATTATTTCTTCTACATTCCCTTTCACATAAGGGACCAGCAGCGCAAAAAAAATTTTCCATGTGATTAAATAGAATGTAAATCAATTCCATGATACAATATAAACTGTCAACTGGTATGCAGGCAAGTATATTTATTGCTGAGATAGCTGTATACTTTGGATGACTGTGTTTTTTTGTGATTGGAAAGGGGGGTAACAAATGAATAACGTAGAAACACCTTCTTCAGAGATGATAGACAAAGAAGCGATTGCGGAAACCCATAAATCAACATTTACTGCAGATTTTAAAGCCCTGGTGAAAACAGGAATTGTGAATTCTAATTTAATAACCACATTTACAGGATTTTGGCTGGCACTTCAATTGACCAATTCCTCTTTACTGACCGAGTGGACTGTTTTTTTACTTACGATGGCTGGAACAGCGCTGGTGATAGCCGGAGGGACAATCCTGAATAACTGGTATGATTCGGATATTGATACAGTGATGGCGCGGACGAAAAACCGTCCCACCGTAACCGGAAACATTTCCCTCAATACAGCTTTCGGTTTGGGCATGGGAGCAACATTGGCCGGTCTGATACTCTTGCTGTTTACCACGGCACAAGCTGCATTTTTTGCGTTTGTCGGATGGTTTGTTTATGTGGTTTTGTATACGATGTGGTCAAAAAGGAAATATACTCTTAATACGATAATTGGAAGTTTTTCCGGCGCCATGCCTCCGTTAATTGGCTGGGCTGCCATTGAGCCGAGTTTCCATATGGTACCTGCTATGCTGTTTTTAATTATGTTTATTTGGCAGACGCCGCATTTTCTTGCCTTGGCGATGAAAAAGAAAAACGATTATGAAGCAGCGGGAATCCCCATGCTCCCAGTGGTTCATGGCTTTGCTTTTACCAAACGGCAGATCGTGGTATATATCGCTTGCCTCTTGCCGTTGCCGTTTTTGCTCACATCCCTGGGGACAACCTTTATTACCATTGCTACACTGCTGAATATCGGCTGGCTGGCTTTTGGACTTAGTGGATTCTTCATGAAAGATGATTTAAAATGGGCAAAAATGATTTTCATTTATTCCTTGAATTATTTAACCATCCTGTTTTTGATGATGGTCGTCGTGACATTGCCGATATTTAATTAATTAGTGTCCTTAATGAAATTTATTTTTATATAAGGAATTTAATAAGAGAAAGAGAGGTAAGACTACATGAAAGCTTGGCTTGGAAAATTCAAATCATTATTGATGCTGAGCGGTATTGCACTACTATTAGCTGGCTGCGGGAAAGAGAATCTGTCGGCATTCATACCTAAGGGTCCGAATGCCGAAACTTCCCTAAACCTGATTATTCTTTCCCTTGCCATCATGATTTTTGTGTTTATCGTCGTAATGCTGGTTTATGTCATTGTTCTTGTGCGCTTCCGTCAGAAAAAAGGGCAGGAAGATTACATACCTAAACAAGTAGAGGGCAATAAGACACTGGAAACGATCTGGACCGTCATTCCAATCATTTTGGTTCTGATTCTTGCGGTTCCAACTGTAACCGCTACATTTGAACTGGCGGATAATTCTGGAGCCGAGGAAGGGCTGAATGTTGAAGTTACCGGCAATCAGTACTGGTGGCATTTTAACTACCAAGGCCAGGAGATTCAAACAAGTCAGGATATGTATATCCCTGTGGGAGAACCTGTCTATTTGAACATGGCTTCAACGGACGTCATCCACTCCTTCTGGGTACCGTCTATTTCCGGAAAAATGGATGTAAACCCGGAAAACACCAATACCATGTATATTGAGGCTGAAGAAGAAGGGGTTTACTGGGGAAAATGTGCGGAGCTTTGCGGACCTTCCCACTCACTGATGGATTTTAAAGTCATTGCTGTCAGTCAGGAAGAGTTTGATCAATGGGTTTCTGACATGCAAAACGTGGATCCGGAAGCACAGCCAGAAGGAGCAGTAGCACAGGAAGGTCAGAGCTTATTTCAAGAAAACAGCTGTGTCGCCTGTCATGCGATCGGATCATCTCCAGTGGCAACCGGGCCAAATTTAACAAGCTTTGGGGATCGCACCACGCTTGCGGGTGTTGAGGAACCGACGAAAGAAAATATCGTTGACTGGCTGCTGAATCCGGAGGCAATGAAACCAGGCAATAAGATGACAGGAAATTATCCTGAGCTGACAGAAGAGGAAGCAAGCAGCATCGCCGAATATCTCATGCAGCTGCAGCCTTCCGAGATTACTCCGGAAGACGCAGGCAATTAAGAGATTACGGGTTAATGAATTGGGATGGAAGATGTAAAAGGGAGGTTTAAACTTTGAGTTCAGCAGCTACTCAAAAAAGAGGCTTCGGCGCCATGCTGTGGGATTATCTGACAACCGTCGACCATAAAAAAATTGGTATTCTGTACCTTATCGGCGGGGGATTTTTCTTCCTGCTCGGCGGTCTCGAAGCAATGATTATACGGATTCAGCTTTTAGTCCCGGAGAATGATTTCATCAGCGCCGGACTTTACAATGAAATGATTACCATGCATGGAACGACAATGATTTTTCTTGCCGCCATGCCGTTGTTATTAGGATTAATGAATGTAATAATGCCGCTGCAAATCGGAGCACGTGATGTAGCGTTTCCCTTCTTAAATTCGTTGGGATTTTGGCTGTTTTTTCTTGGAGGAATTTTGCTGAACTGCAGCTGGTTTCTCGGGGGAGCGCCAGATGCCGGATGGACATCATATGCCCCGCTTTCTGTTCAGTCACCTGGGCATGGGGTGGACTTCTACGTTATGGGTCTGCAACTCTCAGGTGCCGGTACATTAATCGGCGGAATTAACTTTTTGGTAACAATTGTAACCATGCGTGCACCTGGCATGACCTATATGCGTATGCCTTTGTTCACGTGGACAACATTTATTACAAGTATATTAATTTTGTTTGCTTTCCCGGCGCTAACCGTCGGACTGTTTCTTTTGATGTTTGACCGGATGATGGGTGCTGCATTCTTTGATGTGGCATTAGGCGGAAATGCCATTATTTGGCAGCATTTATTCTGGATATTCGGCCATCCGGAGGTATATATTTTAATATTGCCTGCGTTTGGTGTGTTTAGTGAAATACTTCCGACCTTCTCTAAAAAGCGACTGTTTGGTTATACAGCAATGGTGTTTGCAACGATCTTGATTGCATTCCTGGGCTTCATGGTTTGGGCACACCATATGTTTACGGTCGGACTGGGCCCTGTTGCCAATGCGATCTTTGCGATTGCAACAATGGCAATTGCGATTCCTACCGGGATTAAAATCTTTAACTGGCTTGCAACTATGTGGGGTGGGAGCATTCGGATTAATTCTGCAATGCTTTGGGCATTGGCTTTCGTTCCTACTTTTACAATCGGTGGAATGACTGGTGTTATGCTGGCTTCTACGGTAGCCGACTATCAGTACCACGACACCTATTTTGTTGTGGCACACTTTCACTACGTTATTGTCGGCGGGGTTGTATTCGGTATACTGGCAGCTCTGCATTACTGGTGGCCAAAAATATTTGGAAGAATTCTTAATGAAGCAATGGGGAAAATTGCGTTTTGGCTGTTTTTCATCGGTTTCCATTTGACTTTCTTTGTTCAGCATTTTCTCGGTCTGATGGGGATGCCGCGCCGTTACTGGGTGTTCCTTGAAGGACAGGGACTTGACACCGGGAACCTTGTCAGCTCGATTGGTGCCTTTTTGATGGGCATTGGCGGCCTGATTTTCTTGATTAACATCATTTATTCTTCCGTAAAAGGGGAAAAAGCGTCTGCAGACCCTTGGGACGGACGTACACTGGAGTGGGCAACGGCTTCACCGCCTGTTCACTACAACTTTAAACAACTTCCGCTGGTGCGCGGGCTGGATCCATTATGGATTGAAAAAATGGAAGGCAAAGGCAAGATAACACCTGCTGAACCATTGGATGAGATCCATATGCCAAATGGTTCCATTTTACCTTTAATTATGACAATTGGTTTCTTTATTGCCAGCTTCGGGTTTATTTATCAAACCGATCACAAGGCTTGGCTGATCGCGATTTATGTTGGAATGGCCATTGCGCTTGGTGCCATGCTGACGCGGTCACTGAAGGATGACCATGGTTATCATATTTCCAAAGAAGAACTTGAAAGGGAGGCTGAATGATATGAGTCATGATCATTCCTTAAACCCTGAAACGATGCCGCAGGAGCCGGAAAAGGCCACCCATGAGGGAAAAAATAAATTTCTTGGTCTATGGTTTTTTCTTGGCGGAGAAACGGTTCTTTTCGCATCCTTGTTTGGAACTTACTTAGCATTGCGCAACTCCACGGCAGACGGTCCCTCGTCACAGGATCTATTCGGACTGGAACTGGTTTTCATTATGACAATTTTGTTATTAACCAGTTCCTTGACCAGTGTGTATGCTATGTATCATATGAAAAACAATGACTTTGCGAAAATGCAGCTGTGGCTTGGCGTTACCGCCCTTTTAGGTGTTGGCTTTCTCGCTTTTGAAATTTATGAGTTTGCTCACTACATTACAGATTACGGATTTACGTTCCGCTCTTCTGCGTTCGGATCAGCTTTCTATACATTAGTCGGCTTCCACGGAGGTCACGTCGCGTTTGGGCTGAGCTGGATCATTGTGCTGATGGCCCGTAACGCCAAAAGAGGATTGAATTTATACAACGCACCGAAATTTTATTCCTTCAGTTTATACTGGCACTTTATTGATGTCGTCTGGGTATTTATTTTCACCGTTGTATACTTAATGGGGATGGTGAGTTAATTTATGGCAAATAACCCTAATACAAGTAAATTGAAAATGAATTCATTCCAAAGACAAAAAAAGAAAGAAGAAATGAAAAAGCAAGTCATTTCTTTTGCATTAATGATTGGCTTTACCTTGATTGCATTCGGCCTGGTCGGTTTCAGTGAAATGGACAGTATGTTTCTTGTTCCAATTCTGCTGATACTGGCCGTGGTGCAGGTGGGATTTCAGTTCTATTATTTCATGCATATGAAAGACAAAGACCATGAAATGCCCGCAGTTATGATTTATGGCGGCGTGTTTGCAGCAATGTTAACCCTTGCCGCACTGATTGTCATTACATGGTGGTAAATGGCTGATAAGACCGGGAGATCGCTTCCCGGTCTTTTTTTAGCTTGTTGGTAAAGGGATAACAGCTCACTGGATACTAAAGAGGAAGCGGCATGTTTTTTCCTCTGTCTGATGTGCGAAAATCGTCATAATCCAGGGATGTAACAATAAGAATTATGGGTTATAATGGTAAGACATTCCCTAAGAGTGGAGGGAAACACGATGTGGTTGGAGCTGCAGATTTTCGGGTTTAGGGCACTGTGGAGCCCTTATTACTTACTGTTTTTGATTGGACTTGCAATTTTATATTTTTTCATTACGGGACCTTATCGCAAAAAATTCAACGAAACCGATGCACCACCAACAGCGTTACAGCAAATGAGTTTTTATTGTGCGATCGTGCTGTTGTATATGGTAAAAGGATCCCCGATCGATTTATTGTCCCATATTATGCTGACGGCTCATATGATTCAGATGGCAATCTATTATTTGATTGTGCCGATTTTAATCATTAAAGGGATACCCGCGTGGATTTGGAAAAAAGTTGTCGATGCTCCGGGGATTGCTCCGGTGATAAGGCTTTTAACTAAACCGGTTATCTCGCTTTTATTGTTTAATGGACTGTTTTCTATTTATCATATACCAGTGGTTTTTGACTTTGCAAAATCTTCCCAGTTTGCTCATACATCGATTTCACTGGTTATTCTCGTCGCTGCATTTATTGTGTGGTGGCCGATTGTCACGCCGCTGAAAGAGTTCGACACCATGAAACCTATGTTGAAGATGCTGTATATTTTTGCTAACAGTGTTCTGATCACACCTGCTTGCGTGCTGATTATCTTTGCCGGGGAGCCGCTGTTTGCGACCTATTCCCAGAGCGGTGAATGGGTGCAGGCTTTGGCTTTATGTGTGCCCGGGGATGTGCTGAGCGGCATAGCCATTCCATTATCCGGGCCGGAAATGTTCTCACCACTTAGCACCATGGTAGATCAGCAGCTTGGCGGCATAATTATGAAAGTCGTGCAGGAAATCACCTATGGTGTGCTGCTGGGAAGGGTCATCTTTCAATGGTTTAAACAGGATGGGCAAACCATTGACCCGCTCCCTGCAGAATCAAACTGATGCAGCATGAGCTTATTTAACAGAAAGAAAGGAAACGTGACGCTATGCCTTTTTTAGCCACTTTAAGTACAATTTTTATTGTTTTAAGCGCAATCCTGGTAGCTATTGGCTGGGTGCTTATCAGCAGGGGGAAAGCAAGGGCACATAAGCGGACAATGATTGCCGCGGCCATCAGTGCAATAATCTTTTTCACTATTTATATGTCAAGGACAATTTTTATCGGCAATACAAGTTTTGGCGGACCGGCCGATTTAGAGATCTACTACACCATTTTCCTTGTCTTCCATATTATTTTGGCAACCGTGGGAGCAGTTTTCGGCGTCGTTTCCCTCACCCTCGGGTTTAAGCGGAACATTCGAAAACATAGAAAAGTTGGGCCTTACACGAGTGTGATATGGTTCTTTACAGCAATAACAGGGGTAATGGTTTATTTGTTTCTGTATATTTTATTTGACCAGGGCGAAACAACAAATTTGTTCCGGGCAATTTTTGGAGGTTAAGAAAAAAGGCGGAAGTTGATTACTTCCGCCTTTTGCATGTTCATTTTTCCTTCTTTTACTAAGTCACTGGCTTAACCGGCTGCCTAAAAACCGTCGTTCTTTTAGGCGGAGGCCTCCTGGACACACCTGTGCTAGTCTGTGTAATTTGCCAGTTCTGCCGCTAATTTGCCGAGGAGATTATGAGCACGTTCCACAAGGTTCTCCGGGAAATTTTCTTCTACTCCGTATTCTACGCCAGTCGGGTAGTAATGTTTGCCGAGCAGTGGTGTTTTTAATTTGATGATGGCATTGCGGCCGTCCACATCTCCTTCTACTGCATGGCCCTGCAGGCGAATATAGTATGTAATTCCTCTTTCATTTGAATTGACCTTATAATCGTATGTTACTCGTTCATAGTCCCACTGGCCTGCACGGATGAAGGCATGCTTTCCGGTTATGTGATCCAATAGTTTCAAGTCAATGACAACATCGTCGATCCCTGTATTTTCCAATTTCATTTTTCATCACCTCACTATTTATCTTCACAATTTTATCATAGTACGAATTCGCCAAACTTGCAATTGAAATGGCAAGATCACGCAGTTGGAAGCGTTTTGTTGCTTTTAAATTTCGTAGTTGGTGGAAAACTGCGACGTAATTCACTGTTGCGGAAATACCTGCGACAAATGTGCACGTTGATTTCCGCTACGGGAAACCGCTTTCCGCGGGCACGGCTTCAGCCTCCTCGCGGAAAACCACCGCTGCTCAGGTCTAGACTCGTGCTTTTCCCGCAGGAGTCGGCTTCCCACAGCGAAGATCAACCAGCTACAGAGTGGGTAGCTGTTGTTTAATTTACAAAGTACATCACCCAGCGGAGGAAATACCCCGAGACTCCTGCGGGAGGATAGGCATAGGTGAGACCCCGCAACGCGTCAGCGCGAGGAGGCTCACCAGCCGCCCGCGGAAAGCGAGGGGTATTTCCGCAGCGGCGATGATAACCCCCCCCTGATTTACATTGCAGTTTAAAGATATTCTGAAACAGGAGACCTTATATACCCTTATTTTATCTCAGGTCCATTGCTGAAATAGTAGAGAAAAGAGAATGTATCGGCATAGGCTTGCATACAGTGTAATAGAGAAAATAGAGCTGATAAAGGAGAATCGGATGATGGGGTATTTGCGCACATTGCTGATTGCCATCCTGCTGGCTGCAGCTGCTTTTTATCTATTAGAGAAAAGTACGGAGAGAGAGGAAGCGAGCAGTTCTGGGCGGGAAGAACTGCAGGAAAAGCAGAGCCAACTGAAAAGCAAGACAGCACCGGATATGACAAAAAACAATGTACCGATGAAGGGAGATCTCTACCAATGGATCGGCAAATCAGCGGACGTTGTAACCGAGGAACTGGGTGAGCCAAGCCGCAGAGACAAAAGCGCCTATGGATATACCTGGTGGGTTTATAATGAAAATCCGAAAGAATATTTTCAGCTTGGAGTAAAGGATGATGAGGTGATCACCCTTTATGCGATTGGGTCTGAACTCGATCTGTCCCCTTTAAAGATTGGCCAATCCTATGAAAAAGTGAAGGAGGAATTTACCTTCAACGAAGAGGTAACCTATGAGGAAGGTGTCACGCACTATACCTATTTGCTGGATAACGAAGCACTCCAGTCTCGTCCGCTGGTTAAACTGACCGATAATTTGTTTCTGCAAATTTATTTTGATACGTTTACAAAAAAAATCTCTTCAATTCGGGTAATTACAGGTGATACCCTTTTGCAGCATCAGCCGTATGCCATGCAGTATTTGGGTGAACTGCCTGAGAATCGGGATTTCACCGATGAAGAATGGGCCGAGATCGAATCGGGGATGGAGCAGCAAATATTTGACATTACCAATATCATGCGCCAGCGTCATGGAAAGAGCACGCTTGAGAAGGAGAAGGCAGTGAACGCAGTGGCATATTCCCATAGCAGGGATATGGCGGAGAATGATTACTTCTCACATGAAAGCCAAAATGGTGACGGACTGAAAGAGCGCTTGGCTATGGAGGAATTATTTTATCTGACAGCAGGAGAGAATATTGCTGCACAATATGATGATGCTCCTGCTGTGATGGAAGGCTGGCTTAACAGTGAGGGACACCGTGAATCTCTCCTGCGGGAAGGGTATACACATCTTGGGGTCGGCGTCTACCGTTTTTATTACACACAAAATTTCCTGGAAAAACTTTGATTATATCTCTTTTGTTTGTCACACGCAGCCGGACTGGGTGCATAAATTAGTTATTAACAAAGCGCCGTCCCGGAGGTGAAAATTGTGAGTGATAAGAAACTGCATCCCCTAGTTTACGATTTTAAAGTTTTCATTAACAGCCATCCAGCCCTGCGTGAAGAAATCAGGAAAAACGGAAGGGGATGGCAGGAGTTTTATGAAAAATGGGTTTTGCTTGGGGAAGAGGACACTTATTGGGATGCCTATAAACAACTGCCGGTAACAAACGAAAAAGAACCGGAAACAAAAGAAAAGGATACGGAAATGTTTGCGAAACTGATGAAAATGACAGAGAATCTGGATATGGAAAAAGTACAGGGGCAAGTCTCCCAGTTAAGTAAAACAATAGCCATGGTGCAGGAGGCTATCGGGCAATTCCAGGAATCGAAAAAAACGGAAACCCGTCCGAGAGAACCGTTCGGGTGGTTTCGGGATTAAGGAGGAACCTCCAAATGGAGCCAGCAGTATGCCGCTATTTAGCGGATAATCCGCGTCTTGCCGGATTTGTTCGTTATAATCCGGAGTGGTACCGATATTTGTCACGTGACCCGGGCCGCTTAAAGGAGATGGAAAAAGAGGCAAAGCGGTTTTATGGGAAAACATTTCCGCAGCAAGTGGAGAAAGTAAGCCGCCAGGTACAGATGGCCAGCATGCTTGCCAAGTTTGCCGGTGTGATGAAAGATTGATGTCCAACTATTTTCATAACAGGGCGGAAGTGATATGATAGGGTTGGAGGTGTAAGATATGATAGCTACAATGGAATATGTAGATATAATTGATCGCTCTGAATACCTTGGAAAAATGGTCTTGGGTTCAGATGTGATGGAAGCCTACAACCATTCCAAAAAAGTACTTACTGAAGATCAACATGCTCAAAAGCTTATAAGAGCATTTACTGATATAAAGAGTCATTACGAGGATGTGCAGCGTTTCGGCAGATACCATCCGGATTATAACCAGATTATGAAGCAGGTTCGTGCGGCTAAACGGGAAATGGATATGAATGAAAAGGTTGCCTCGTTTAAGATTGCGGAGCGAAATTTGCAGAACCTGCTGGATGAAATCAGCCAATATGTGGCAGAGAGTACAAGTGAACAGATTAAAGCGCCAAAGGACGGCGCAGCACTGACCGACAGTGGCTGTGGCTGCGGATCAGGGGGCGCCTGCGGTTGCGCTTCCTAATTTATCGCAGTTTAACAGGTAAATACCCAGGGAAGCAAATAGTTCAGCTGAGGAGCTTCCTGTAAAAAACCCGTTTGGTTCAATTAGCATTCACTGAGGTCTTCAAGGTGCAGGGGGATCTCACTGAATGAAGTTTAATTTATCATAAATGCAATACATACTATCGGACAAGCAGGGAGCGAGGGAAATAAATGCGGACAAGCAGGCAGGGAATCATTGTATGGTTCCAGCACATGAAAAATATTAAACAGTTGAAACGCTACGGCCATCTGCTGTATGCATCCAAACGTTTAAAATACGCGGTGATCTATGTCGATCAGGCTGAACTGAAACAGATCGAGCACAAACTTAATAAACTGCCCTTTGTTTCCAGAGTGGACCGTTCGTATAAACCGTTTGTGGCAACTGATTTTGAAAACAGCAAGCCGGATAAAGCCAAACAATATGATTATAAAATGGGAATTTGAGACCTTTGCAGTCATGCTGAAGAGGTTTTTTGGTTAGAAAGTTTATATCTTTTCACGAGGATCTTTTCGTAAGTTTGGTTACTTATTTATGTCGTAGTAGATGGAAAATACGATAAGAGTGCTCGCTGATTTCCGCTGCGTGCAGTCGTACACCTTAGGTCATGGGTTCAGCCCCCTCCTGCTCAAGTTTAGATACATGCTGTTCCCGTAGGAGTCAATCACATATATAATCGAATTCAATTCGAAAAAGGGGGCAAGAAATAAATATATTTTTTGCCCCCAATATGAAAGTCATTTCGATTATATTAAAAAAGAGAACCGATTGTCCTCCGCTCCAATCAACCATCTACAGAGCGGATAACTGTGGTTTGTTTTACAAGGCACACCATCAGCGGAGGAAATACCCCGAGACTCCTGCGGGAAGAAAAGCATAGCCGAGACCCCGCAGTGCGACAGCACGAGGAGGCTCGGCAGCTTCCCGCGGAAAGCGAGGGGTATTTCCGCAGTGGCGATCATGAAACCCACTGCTTGACGTCGCAGTTTACAGAAAAGTAAACCTTCAGCTACAAAAAAATAAACCTGCAGAAATCGCTTCTGCAGGCCCCTTTTTACTAAACAAAAAGGCAAAGGGAGAGGAGAAACCGGAGGAAGAACTTATGGGGAAGTTTAAGTCTTCTCCGAGTTTTCGAAACAACCAAGCTAACAATTAGCTGCTTCACTATGCTAGTATGAACAGAAATGGAAATTCTATACCCAATACATAAAGCTTTTTTTCTTTTTGCTGTCCTCTTTCAGATTATTTATGGTAGGATAATGTCGAAACGTTATACATAGAGGTGGAGGCATGCGTGTAATAGCTGGAGATCATAAAGGGCGTCAACTAAAGGCAGTCCCGGGAAAAACGACAAGACCGACGACAGATAAAGTAAAAGAAGCAGTATTTCAGGTAATCGGTCCTTTTTTCACAGGCGGTGCGGTACTTGATTTATTTGCCGGAAGCGGGTCTCTGGGAATTGAGGCACTAAGCAGAGGAATGGAACGGGCAGTTTTTGTGGATAAACATCCAAAAGCAATACATACAATCCATGAAAATCTGAGAACCTTAAATATAACCGGGCAGGCGGAAGTTTTCCGTGCCGATGCCTACCGTGCTGTTCAAGCAGCAGCCAAACGGGAACTTGCTTTTTCGTTAATTCTGCTCGACCCGCCCTATAAGCAGGGAGGCTACGAAAAACTGCTGAAGGTTATTATTGAACAGGAGCTTCTTCACCCGGACGGCATGATTTATTGTGAGCATGATACGGCGGAAGTGCTGCCGGAGACAGTGGGTTCTCTTGCTGTGTGGAAACAGGAGAATTATGGCGGCACGACCGCAATGACCATTTATCGCAGGTAAACTGGCTGTGAGATCCCCCTTCAAGAATTCAAGAAGAGTATGGGAAATTGTAAGTGAGGGAGGAAGGGTACTCCAATGAATGAAGTTTCAATTAATCAGAAATAAGAAAGGAGAGCATTTCTATTGAGCAGGCTAGCAATTTGTCCAGGAAGTTTTGACCCGATCACCAACGGGCATTTAGATATTATTCAACGTGGTGCCAAAATATTTGATGAGGTAATGGTTACGGTGTTTAACAATCAGTCCAAAGCCCCTCTGTTTACTGTGGAAGAGAGAATGGATCTGATTAGAGATGCAGTGAAGGACCTGCCAAATGTGAAGGTAGATTCCTCAGATCATTTATTAATGGATTATGCGAAAGAAAATCATGCAAATGTGGTGATCAGGGGTTTGCGTGCTGTCAGTGATTTTGAATATGAAATGCAGATCACCTCAATGAACCGCAAGCTTAATGAAGATATCGAAACTTTTTTCATGATCACCAATAATCAATATTCCTTTTTGAGCTCAAGCATTGTCAAAGAAGTTGCCAAGTACCATGCTGATGTCAGCGATCTCGTGCCTCCAGCCGTGGAAAAGTCATTAAAGCAAAAATTCAGTTAAAATAAAAAAGATGCTGCGTGTATGCGTACAGCATCTTTTTTATTTTGATTATGTCATCTTAAACTTTGCCTCCTGAGGATGATCAAGGCCGCGGTACCTAGGCTGAATAATGTAATCAGCGGACCCGCTTGGCTTAATGTTTCCAGCACAGTCATCCAAAAGTTAGGGCTTTCCTCTTTAAATACCGGGGTCTCTCCCAGCTCTGAGGTCTGCTGATCCAAATAAAGCGGTTTAAACAGGATGATAGTAAGTATTGCTGCCAATATGCCATGCAAAATGCGGGCAAATAAGTAAGGGGTGAACCGTATATCGGTCTTAGCTAAAATACTGGCTACCTGTGCCTGAACAGAAAGCCCGTTAAAACCGAGAATAAAACTCACCAGAATCGCTTGCGGCAGTAAAGTGGAGCTTGAGATTTGTGAAATCATTTGCGCTCCGATGGTGATTTCGAATAAACCGGAAAAAAACGGCAGCGCCATTTCCGCCGGAAGCATTAGCAACACCAGCAGTTGTTCAACCACCAAAGAAGCAAAATCGGATAACCCTGTCAGAAAAAGCAGTTTGTTCAGAACGGAAAAAAGAATAATAAATCCCCCAACCATAATCAGGGTCTTAATAGAGTTTAACACCGCATCGCCGAGAATTTCGCCAAATGGGCGCTCATCGTTCAATCTGGTTTGATGCATCTCTTTAAAAGCTGTGATGATGGATGGCTTTCTTCGTTCCTTGTGCAGTTCATCTTTTGTAAGTCTTTCTTCTTTTCTGCGGTAAAAACGCATGATGATACCGACAAGCGCATTGCCGAGATAATGGCATACTCCAAGCAGTACACCTAGTGCGGCATCATGAAAAAAACCGATGGAGACGGCACCAAAAATAAATAGAGGGCTGGATGCGTTGGTGAAAGACACGAGCCGTTCTGCCTCAATGCGTGTAAGCTGTTCTTCCTCCCTTAGTCTCGCGGCGATTTTTGCCCCTGTTGGATACCCGCTTGCCATCCCCATTACCCAGCCGAAACTCCCTGCACCGGGGACATTGAATAATGGACGCATCACAGGCTCTGACAGCACTCCGAGGAATTTCACCACTCCAAATCCAGTTAAAAGTTCAGCAGCGATAAAAAAAGGCAGTAATGCAGGAAAAACACTTTCCCACCAAATATTCAAGCCCCGGATGCTTGCTTCCAGAGATTGGTCAGGAAACTGAATAAGTGCAAAGGCAAAAAAGCTGGTAAAGCCTGCTAACAGTATTGTTTTTATGATTTGCGTCAATTTGAAGCCCCCTAAGCGTTTGAACCTTGCTCTGTACAACCTGTATGGATCGTAGTAGAATGATGCTAGCTTGTTTTTTCGGTACAACCCTTTATCAATATACGCGAGAGACCGTTCTATTTATGTCAGAGACGCCGGTTATTTTTTGGTCGTTATTATAATAATTGCTGTCGTAAGGGTGCTGAGGCTCAGTAATAAACAAAGCTAAATTAATATTCAGCGAACCTGCTGTATAAGATAGATTAGTGTCTGTTTATTGGACTAAACAGCCTAATTACATAGCAAAGAGCTCCGAGTGTGGAGACTGGAAGGGGCTATTCGATGAATTTTTCAAAAAGACATGTTATCTCATTGCTGGTGGTTGTGATTATTGCTTACTTTCTCTCGGCCTACCAGCTTGATTACTACATCCAGCGGCCAGGCGGCGCCGATGAACTGGATCCGATTGTTGAAGTAAATGGCGGGTATGGAAGCGAAGGGGATATGCATCTGGTGACGATCAGCGGCGGGCAGGCTACGCCGGTGCAATATGTACTTGCCCACATTCTGCCGCATCATGAGGTTCTTCCGCTTCACCAGGTTCGCCCTGAAGGCATATCAGAGGAAGAATATATGCAGGCACAGCTGCAAATGATGGAAAGTTCTCAGGAGGCATCGACTGTGGTGGCATATCAAGCGGCAGAGGAAGGTATTGACATCGATTATAATGGGGTTTATGTCGTCTCCGTCGTTGAGGGGATGCCTGCAGACGCAAATCTTGAGGTCGGGGATCGCATTACAGGAATCGATGGAACAGAGATCCAGGAAGCGGAAGATCTGATCAGTTATGTAGACGGGAAGGGTGCCGGTGATACGATCACGTTGGAAATCGTCCGCGGCGAAGAAACAATTACCGAAGAAGTGGAGCTTGGTACCTTTCCTGATGGAGAACAGGTGGGCATTGGAATTAGCCTGGTCACAGACCGCAGTGTTGAAGTAGAACCGGAAGTCAAATTTTCCAGCGGCCAGATTGGCGGACCAAGTGCAGGTTTGATGTTTTCCTTGGAAATTTATGACCAGCTCACAGAGGAAGATCTGACGAAAGGGTATAAGGTTGCAGGAACCGGAGAGATTGATTATTCCGGCAATGTCGGCCGAATCGGCGGGATTGATAAAAAAGTGGTAGCGTCGGACGACGAAGGAGTGGACATTTTCTTCGCCCCAAATGAAAACGGAGCGGAAAATTCCAACTATGAGGTCGCTGTAGAGACCGCAGAGGAAATTAATTCAGATATGGAAATCGTTCCGGTTGATACCTTTTCAGATGCATTAAATTACCTGCAGGACCTGGAAAGTGCCAGCTGACCATTAGCTAAAGAGAAAGAGACCTTTTTCATGAGAAAAGGTCTCTTTCTTTTTCTGAACGGGAAAGAATCACACCATCACAGGCGGGCTAAGTTCCTGATTGTGCAGCTGCACCCTCTCGCTGGAAGACAGGATGCTGTAATAAGCATGGCTGGCTTTCTCCTCCAGTGCCAGTACCGGATGAATGCTGCGGGTTAACTGGCTAAGGAGCGGGACATTCAGCTGCTTTTTCACTTGATTTAAATAGTTTTGGCCTGTTTCTGTCATGCCAAGGATCCTAACATAAGGCACCGAACGGGAAGCCGTTGCCTGTCTCACCGCTGTTTTGGATGTATTGGTGAGTATATGGACGAACATGCGCTGAATTCTTGTCCATGTATAGCGTTTTGTTTTGATTGCTTCCACCCAATTCTGAAACGACTCCGCAATTTTTGCTGTATGCTTTATTCGATGCTCCAGCCCCTCATCCACTCCATGAATGGATGCCAATTCATTTGCCTCCATTGTCATCACTCGGTAGTGCAGCAATGGAAAGTAGTTTTCCCACATATGCCAGGAGGATGCCAACTCTTTATAGGCAAGGAGCTGTTGGAATGTTTCATCCGGAATGGCCTTCTGTGCTTTTCCTGTGATTTCTCCGGCAGCAGCAATCTCCTTGCGAATACTGGTTGCACTTGCAATGGCGCTGGTAATTGTCTGGTCATGATAACCGCTTCTTGTCCGCTTGATCGTTAGTGGTTCTATAGGTAAATGATCCTCAAGAATGGTACGGACATAGCTGTATCCAAGGATGTTATTCGGTTTGGTCAAATCTATCCCTAATGAAGCGTCCAGACCGATCTTTTGGTATGCGTGTCTGCTTGCTTCGGGAAAAGCAAGTCCTTTTTTCAATTCAGTATGCAGGATTTTTTTATAATCAAGCTCTTTTGCTTTAAAGGTTTGATAGCCTGTTATAAAATGGGTTATGTCTCCGGACTCACTGCCAAAACAAATGCTGGCTGTCCCCAGTTCATTCAGGGTGTGAACAGCACCTTTGGCAAACAAGTCACTGCTTTGGACGGCATAGGGATATGGAAGTTCTGCCACGAGATCGACACCCGTTTGCAGAGCGGCCCTCGTCCGGTAGAATTTATCGATGATGGCCGGTTCTCCTCTCTGGAGAAAGGAACCACTCATCACGGCAATCATGCAATCAGCGCCGGATGCCTTCTTTGCTTCCCGGAGGTGGTACAGATGGCCATTATGGAACGGGTTGTATTCAACAATCAAACCGCATGCGTTCATTTGCGACATCTCCTGTAACTGTGTTGCTGTTTATTGTATCAAAAGTGAGCAGAGACTGCACGATCGGGGCGGTTTTCGATCAGGAAAGCGAGTAGGGTCCCACATTTAAGGAAAAGCTATAAAAAGCGGATGAAACTGTCAAGAAAACTGGTTGACAAACTCACTTTTTTCTTTTAAAATTACTCTTGTTGCCTTGAGGTGATAATCATGAAATTTGCATTAGGCCAGTTGAGGAAAGATGCTTATCAGACCCCATTTTCGTTTGAAGATGAGGTGGATGTTTCTGAATTGGAATCGATGAACAATGATATCCGGAAGATCAAGCCCGTGAATGTAAGCGGCGAATGCTATATTCAGGGAGAGGAGATCATTTTTTCTCTACGTATAAAGGGAGAGATGATTTTGCCATGTGCACGAACATTAGTAGACGTTCCTTATTCGTTTGACATTCGTGCAGATGAAGTTTTTTCGACATCGCCCTATTATGGGGAAGAGGATGCAGAGAAAGAAATTCATCCGGTTGATGGAGAAGTGCTTGACTTACTGCCATATATAAAGGAAAATATTTTACTGGAGGTTCCTTTCCGTGTATTTGCTGATAATGTGAATGACCCGGATGCGGCACCGGAAAAAGGGCAGGGATGGGAATTGCTGTCAGAGGAAGACAAGCGACCTCAAGCAGATCCCCGTTTGGAAAAATTGCAATCACTGTTTGATGATAATCAGGAAAAAAAGTGAGCATGTTGTTTCATTCTTTGAAGGAGGTGTAAGACATGGCAGTACCAAAAAGAAGAACGTCTAAAAAGGTGAAAAATCAACGTCGCACTCATAAAAAATTACACGTGCCAGGCATGGTGGAGTGTTCCAATTGCGGCGAATTAGCCAGACCGCATCATGTTTGTAAATCATGCGGACATTATGACGGCAAGGAAGTAGTCAACAGCTAATAAGGTTTTTTACGCAACAGATCACGGACATTGTGGTCTGTTTTTTGCGTTTAAGGGCTAAACCGGAGAGAAGTGATGCCAAATGACAGAAGAAGTGTTGTATCAACGTCTTGAAGCGGGTTATGGTGAAATTTGCCTGAACCGTCCGGCAAAGCGGCATGCCATTTCCGCTGAGATGACGGCGTTATTTAAAAAGAAGCTGGATCAAGCGAGACAGGATCAATTGAAATTCCTGGTCATTACCGCATCAGGTGATGACTTGTTTTGTGCAGGTGGAGATTTACACTATCTGCATGGGGAACTGACTGCTGAGGAAGCGTTGTGCCGGCTTTCTCCGATGAAGGAATTGCTTTATGAAATTGCCGCTTTCCCCGTCCCAACGATATGTCTTTTGAACGGCAATGCTTTTGGCGGCGGATGCGAGATTGCCACTGCTTGCGATATTCGCATTGCCAGGGAGAAAGGCAGATTTGGCTTTATTCAATCCACAATCGGAATTATTCCCGGATGGGGAGGCGGGGCGCTGCTGTATGAAAAGGTTGCTCCCGATTTTGCTTTCCAGTGGCTGATGGAGGGGAATGTATTTTCAGCTCCTGTTTTAAAAGAACGTGGCTGGATTCACCACCTGGCAGCGGAAGAAGTATGGGCAAACCGCGAATCTTTGCTCGAGCCCTACACGTCCAAATCTCACAAGCAAATGAAAATATTAAAAGCCCAGTATAAGAATAAGTTATCTATCTCAAGGTTATCTTCTTTAATGAATGAAGAAGTGGAAAGCTGTGCGAGTTTATGGGATTCTCCCGAGCATAAGGAAGCCGTAAGGAAATTTATCCTGGGTTAACATCAGTAAAACCACCACTGAATGAAGTTTCACTTTATGGCAGGTCCATGACAGGTGCCTGCCGTTGAGCAAAAATTTTTCACTGAAAAGCACATCGAACTATTCTATCATTCCTATGTTTTGCATACATTGATAGCAAGCATATAAGGAGGGATGATATGAATGTGACACGACAGGACGCCTGGACAAAGGATGAAGATATTCTTTTAGCTGAAACGGTATTACGCTATATACAGAATGGCAAGACACAGCTTGAAGCATTTAAGGAAGTGGCTGAACGATTGTCAAGGACATCAGCGGCCTGTGGTTTCCGCTGGAATGCCACCATTCGTAAACAATACCAGGGAGCGATTCAAAAGGCAAAGGAAGAAAGGAAACATAACGGGAGAGGTGATTTGCTCACTTTTGCCAATACGAACCCGCAGGAAAAACATACCATAGAATCAGCCATATTATTGTTAGAAAAAATGAAAGCGCGATTTCCAGAGGGTGATCAACTGATCGTCAAAGAGCAGGACAAAATCGTCAAGCAGCTGGAGGCCGAAAATGAAAGGCTCAAGCAGCAGATCTCCCGCTATCATGGTACGTGGGAAGAGATTGGGAAACTATGGCAGCAGGTGAATGAGAACCAGCCTGCAAAAGAGTAGCCGATATGCTAGAGACTATCTGCAAAAAAAGGACATGAATGGAGAAAGCCATTCATGTCTTAATCTTTCCGTGTCTGTTCATTTACACCTTCCGGGAGCCAAATCAGCGGGTTTTCTCCCAAGTCTCTCTCCATATCGTAATGAGCTTTCTGAAAGCCCATTTTCTCCCAGAAACCGTGGGAATTAATCCGCGGATTGGTTTTGATTGGCAGGCTGTAACTTTTAGCAAATTCCACAAGCCGCTCACCATAGCCATTTCCCTGATAGTTCGGCAGCACCTCGAGTTTCCACAATGTCAGATAATCCTGCGGCGGTTCAAAATAGGCATCATACCGTTTGGACATGCGGTACAGGCTCATCCGGGCAATCAGATTATTTCCGTAATAAATCCCGTAAAAAGGTGATACGCTATCATTTTCCACAATGTTATCTTCCAGGTCCTCGCCCATTGACAGCTCCTGATTGCCGTACTCCTTGAAATGCTTAAATTCTTCCAGTGTCTTATAATTAATTAAAAGTCTTTCTACCTTCACATCACTCATACAAGTTTCCCCCTAGTTAAGTGTCAGAAATTTAAGGTTTTATATATATTATATTATAATATAAAAGGAGCGAGAATGAAATAAAAATCTCTGTCTGACTGGACGGTCCTGCGAAAATCGATGAAGCTGTGTGCTGAAAAAATCAGCGGAGAGGAGAGTGATCTGGTACAATAGACGGTAATGAGAAAAGAGAGGAATATGGTGGAAGAATGGGCGATATGATCATTTATTTGCTTGCAGTTTTTTTAACAATTCCTATTCTGGCTACAGGACTGGTCTATGGAATTTCCAAAAGAATCACAGGGAAGCATTGGAAATCGGTGCATCGTGCGGTCAACTGGACAACGATCCTTTATATTATCACGGTCTCTTTGCAATTATCCATTTTGTTTGATCGCCCCTATCCAGGCATCATTCTGATTGTGCTGTTAAGCCTGCTTGCTTGTATTGTGATCATCCAGTGGAAAACCCAGACAGAAATTGTTTTCACCAAAGCACTCAAGCTGCTTGTCAGAATATCTTTTTTGCTCTTTTTTGGTTTATACATAGTGCTTGGTGTGATTGGTATTCTGCTGGAAGTGTTTTAGGCGGCCGTATAATGTCGTCTTTGAAGGAAAGCTCTTTTCGCAAGTATTTGATAAAATTGCGACAGAAGTTCCTGCTGATTCCGCATCGGCAAAAGATATTCAGTTTATAGAATAAGCAATATACAATTTCAATTGAACGAGAAACCATAAATTCCAATTTTTAAAAGGCAAGCAGGGATACAGTTTCGCCCAATCGTACCTGCAATCAGAATACATGAAATCGGGCAGGCTTTTCTGTACAATACATAATGGATATGACGAAAAGAAGGAGCATGGGAGATAATGCAGATCGATCCGATACATACAAAGAAACAGAGCAGCTTAATACAGGATTATCTGATGGAAAAGAAAAAAATCATGCAGTTTTTTGACTATGCCCCATCAAATAGTGCAAAAGAGCGTGCAGAAGAAGTCCTCAAAAGGGAGTATCAGCGCAATAGATTAGCTGATACACTTGAGTCAATGAACCGGAAATGGGACGCTCCGGAAGCAACAAGAAAAAATATTGAACGATTAAAATCAGCAGACAGTCTCACGGTTATCGGCGGTCAGCAGGCAGGGCTTTTAACAGGGCCCCTTTATACGGTAAACAAAATTATTTCAATCATTCACTATGCCAAAAAACAGGAAAATGATTTGGGCATACCAGTGATTCCTGTTTTCTGGATTGCAGGAGAAGACCATGACTGGGAAGAGGTCAATCATATTTTTCTGCCAAAGGATCAGGGCATGAAAAAATTCAAACATCCGCAGCATGCCGAGGGAAAATATTCTGTATCTCAGATGAAAATAGATAAAAAAGCAAGTGAAGAATGGCTTGCTCATTTGTTCGAGCAATTACGGGAGACGAGCCACACTAAGCCGCTGTTTGAGAAGATGTTAAGCTGTCTGGAAGAGGCGGAAACATATACAGATTTTTTTGCCAGGATTATCTATCAGCTGTTTCCAAAAGAAGGGCTGGTACTCGTGGACTCGGCGGATCGCACATTGCGTGAACAGGAGAGCTCACATTTCCTTCAGCTGATCGAGCATCAGCCGGAAATTTCCTCCGGGGTGTCTCAAAGCATAGATCAGTTAAAAGAACAGAAATATACACTGACGCTGGAGGCAGAGCGGGAGGACGCCCATCTGTTTTATCATTTAAACGGAGAGAGAATCCTGCTCACGCGAAATGAACATGGAGAATGGATTGGAAAGCAGCAGGAGGTCAAGCTGTCAACCGAAGAACTCGCCAGTATTGCAAAAAGTAAGCCGCATCTGCTGAGCAATAATGTTGTCACCCGGCCGCTGATGCAGGAAATGCTGTTCCCCACCCTGGCATTCATTGGCGGGCCGGGGGAAATCGCTTATTGGGCTGCTTTAAAACCGGCTTTTCACAGGCTGGAAATGACCATGCCACCGGTGATTTTGCGACTCTCCCTTACTTTCCTGGAACCGGCAGCCAGAAAAGCACTCAGGAAATTTGATATTACTGCTTCTCAGGCAATTGATGGAGAAACCGAAGAGATAAAAAGACAGTGGCTTGCGGCAAAAAGCAACCCGGATGTCGAGCAATTATCTGAGGAAATAAAGCAGACCATCAATCATGCACACAAACCACTAAGGGATGCAGCAAAAGATGTCCGCTCGGATTTGGCTGACATGGCAGAAAAAAACCTGCTGTATCTGTACAAAGACATCGACTTCCTGAGAAAGCGGATAATAAAAGCTCTCGAAGAAAAATACGAAATGGAACTGGCTGAATTTGACCGGATCCATACAGCGTTCCATCCCCTTGGAGGGCTTCAGGAGCGAGTGTGGAATCCGCTGACATTATTAAATACGTATGGAGAAGATCTATTTGAACGAGTATTGGAGGAAACATTAACACCAGAAGCGAATCATTACCTGGTGTATCTCTGATCCCCCCACTATTCACCACCAATAGAATAAAGAAGACGAAACATAGCTGCCTTTAAGACAAGGCGGCTTTTTTGTTGTGTCAAAAAAATGTAATCTGATTGTCATTTATTGTTAATTTAATTTTTTTTAATAATCCAGTGGTGAATAGTGGGGGAATGTGGTAATATAAAAATACGAAGGAGGGGCGGACAATATGTTCATGGGTGAATACCAGCATAATATCGATGCAAAGGGAAGAATCATTGTCCCTTCCAAGTTTCGAGATGAGCTTGGAGAGAATTTTGTGGTCACCCGTGGACTGGATAAATGTTTGTTCGCCTATCCAATAGATGAATGGAAAATTTTAGAAGACAAATTAAAAAAGCTCCCGCTTACGAAAAAAGATGCCAGAGCATTTACGCGGTTTTTCTTTTCCGGTGCAGTGGAATGTGAAGTGGACAAGCAGGGAAGGATAAATATCCCGCAACCGCTCAGGAAGTATGCCGCGCTTGACAAGGAATGTGCAGTCATCGGCGTCTCCAACCGGGTTGAATTCTGGGCGAATGAGAACTGGGATGATTATTTCAGTGATTCCGAGGATTCTTTCGCGGAGATTGCCGAGAACTTGATGGACTTTGATATTTAATGTCCAGAAGCGCATACCTTCTAGAGCAAGCGGCCGGTTGGAAGATGATGAAGAAGCAGGTGGAAGAGCATGTTTGAACATTACAGTGTATTAGGTGAGGAAACGATTAACGGGCTTGCGGTCAAGCCAAATGGTACATATGTGGATGGCACTGTTGGCGGAGGCGGTCACGCAGAACGAATCGTTAAAGGCTTGGGAGAAGACGGCTTGCTGATAGCATTTGATCAGGATAAAGACGCCCTGAAGGCAGCAAAAGAAAGGCTCGCTCCATACGAAGGACGAATCCAGTTTGTTCATTCTAACTTCCGCGGTCTAAGGGAAGAACTCGAAAAACTCGGTATCCAGCAAATTGACGGTATTTTGTTTGATTTGGGCGTTTCTTCCCCGCAGCTTGACAGGGGAGAACGGGGTTTTAGCTACCAGGCTGATGCTCTCTTAGATATGCGAATGAATCAGGATATGGAGCTTACCGCCGGGAAAATTGTGAACACGTGGTCTTACAATGATTTAGTAGCAATTTTTTTCAAGTATGGTGAAGAAAAATTTTCCAAGCAAATTGCCAGGAAAATAGAAGAGCATCGCAAGACAGAAGAAATCAGCACAACCCACCAGCTGGTGGAGATTATAAAAGAGGGAATCCCGGCACCTGCCAGAAGAAAAGGCGGCCATCCGGCAAAGCGAATTTTTCAGGCATTAAGAATCGCCGTCAACGATGAGCTCGAGGCATTTAATGATGCCTTGCATCAGGCCGCTGAAACAGTGGCAATTGGCGGAAGAATTGCAGTAATTACCTTTCATTCACTGGAGGATAGAATCTGCAAACAAGCTTTTAAAAAATGGAGCACGGCAAAAGAGACACCAAGAAATCTGCCGGTGCTCCCCGAAGGACACGAAGCTCCGTTTAAATTAGTAAACAGAAAACCAATCACCGCAAACGAGGTGGAACTAAATGGTAATCGCCGATCCCGATCTGCAAAACTAAGGATCGCGGAAAAAATATATGAATGGAACGATGAATTTACCTACGGGGAAGGGTGGAGAAAATAATGGTTGCGAATCATGCAAGAAGCTGGCAGCCGCAAGCGCCGGAGCACACTCCGACTGAGGAAAAGAAAGTTGTTGTCAGAAGGCAGAAACAGGGCTGGATAACAAAAGGAGAAAAGCTTATTTATGCACTGACCAGTGCCTGCCTGCTTACAGGCGGGCTGTTCATGGTTTCTTATTCCTCTTCCACAGACACATTGAACAGGGAAATGCAATCTCTGGAACAAACGGTGCAGAATCAGCAGGTCACCAACGAATCACTGCTGTTTGAAGTGAAAGAACTGAGCAGGCCGGAGCGTATTACCAGTATCGCCAAAGAAAACGGCCTTGAGATTCAGGATGCGGAAGTGAAACAGGTGCACGACTTTAATAATTAAACAAGGGCAGGGGAATAAGGGAATGAGGAAACATAAAACAACCCATCTCATGGCCGGTATACTGATAATTGTATTTGTTGGTATTTTTCTTCTGCTCTCCGGACGTTTTTTGTACATACAGGCAACCGGGGAGGTCAATGGTGTTTCGCTGGAAGCCTGGGCGGAAGAGAAGCGGACCGCTTCGTACACACTGGACGCGGAGCGGGGGAAAATTTACGACACGAGTGGAATGACGCTGGCGTACGATAGGCCAGCTTTTCAATTATACGCGATCGTGGATGAAGCTTATACGTCAGACCCAGAAGATCCGCAGCATGTAACAGACCCTGAAAAAACAGCGGAGGCATTGGCTCCTTTATTAGATGTAGAGTCATCTTATTTACTGGATAGGCTGCGGTCGGGCATAGAAAGTGACCAATTTCAGGTCGAATTTGGCAATGCCGGTAAAGACCTGACTCAGCAGGAAAAGGAGAAAATTGAAGACCTCGAGTTACCGGGGATTCAATTTCGAGAAGAGTCGCTGCGTTATTATCCGAATGGAATGTTCGCCTCCCATATTATCGGCTTTGCCAGAGACGCCAGTGAGGAAGAAGAGGATGGGACAAGTGATATTGTCGGTGTAACCGGAATTGAAAAAGAGATGAATGATCTGCTCAGCGGCCAAGCGGGGGGCATATCCTACCAGCGTGATCTCTATAATACGAAGCTGCTCGACCCGGAAGAAGTCATCAAAAAACCGGAAGACGGGGATGATGTCTATTTAACGATTGACCAGAAAATCCAAACCCTGCTAGAGGATACCCTTACTCAGGTAGAGAAAGAATACGACCCGGAGCGGATGACAGCCATTGTGATGGATCCCAACACCGGCGAAGTAGTTGCGATGAGTTCACGGCCGAGTTACAACCCAAATAACCCGGCAAATGTGGAGAATTGGTACAATGACGCCATCTCCACCCCAATGGAACCCGGCTCAACAATGAAGATGTTTACCTGGGCAGCGGCAATGGAAGAAGGCGTTTATAACGGGGAAGAAGGTTTCAAATCCGGACGCTACCGGCCGAATGAGCGGCTGGACTATATCCATGACCATAATAACGAAGGATGGGGAACCATCTCTTATGATGAGGGGTTTGAACGTTCGTCCAATGTGGCGGCAGCCAAGTTGCTATGGGAAAAAATCGGAACGGAAACCTATCTCGACTATTTGCACGCATTTGATTTTGATAAAGAAACCGGAATCGATTTGCCTGGGGAGCAAAAAGGGCAAATTTTATACAATTGGCCACTGGAAAAAATTACTACTGCATTTGGTCAGGGCACGACGGTAACACCGATTCAGCAAATGAAGGCAGCCACAGCGATTGCCAATGGCGGAAAAATGATGCAGCCATATGTTATCCAGAAAATTGTTGATCCGACAACTGGAAACACAGTGAAGGAAAAATCACCAAATCAGGTTGGTGAGCCAATCTCTGAATCTACTGCTGAACAAGTGCGCAGCCTGCTGGGTTCTGCTGTAAGTGAAGATCACGGATCAGGGAAGAAAAACAGACTGGAGGATTATTCGGTTGGCGGAAAAACAGGAACGGCCCAGATACCGGACCCGGAAGGAAATGGCTATATGACCGGAAGGGAAAACCACTTGTTCTCTTTTCTGGGAATGGCACCCATTGATGATCCGCAGTTAATGATGTATGTATCCGTACAGCAGCCTGAACTCGATGCAGGGGAATATGGTTCTGATCCCGTCTCTTTCGTATTTAAGAATGTCATGGAAAACAGCCTGCATTATTTAAACATTGAACCGGACAAAGACCAGGAAACGGCAGCTGTTGAAGAAGTGGAGTTTCCAGGTGTTATTGGACAAGATGGCAAAGCAGCTGAACAAACACTGACTGAACTCGGATTAAATGTGTCATTGATCGGCGATGGGGAAGTTGTTGCGGCAAATGTACAGGAAGGGGAGAAGATCCTCCCTGGCGAACGTGTTATTCTGGTGACCGATAATCCGGTGATGCCTGATGTTACCGGCTGGTCTTTAAGGGATATTCAGCAACTGGCTGATCTAATGCAGCTGCAAATCGAAACCTTCGGAAACGGCTATGTGGTGACACAGCATATCAAAGAGGGTACACCACTCAAAGAAGGGGACTATTTAGGTGTGGAACTTGCTCCGCCAGGCGGGCCCTCTCCAGACACTAGTCAAGAAGCAGAAGAAGAGGAAAACACGGAAGACGAAGAACCTTAGAATGAATAGATGGAACAAGGACAAACAGTGTTCTATTCGTTTTTTCATACTCATATAGTGGATACAAGCCTGCCTATGAAAAGGGGATGGGAATATGAAACGAGTATCCGCCGTTACTGTGAAGAAACGAATAGTTGCTGTTTTTCTTATTGGCATATTAGTGCTGGGTGTCATAGATCTTCGCTTGGGCTATGTGCAGTTTGTCATTGGTGATGAGCTGATGGAAAAGGCGAATAATTTATGGACAAGGGATATCGTCTTTGAACCGGAACGAGGAAATATACTGGATCGAAATGGTGATATTCTTGCAGAAAACGTATCCGCACCTTCCGTTGTTGCCGTCCCAAGGCAAATCGAAAATCCCGAGGACACAGCAGAAAAACTGGCAGAGGTGCTGGAAATGCCAATGAATGAAGTCTATGAAACCATTACACAAAACCAGTCCAGTGTTAATCTGCGTCCGGAGGGAATCAAAATCTCTGAAGAGCAGGAAACACAGATTCGGACATTGAATTTGGCTGGTATCTACTTAGCAAAGGACTCCAAACGGCATTATCCGTTTGGCGATTATTTATCCCATGTGCTTGGTTTTACCGGAATTGATAATCAGGGGCTAATGGGCCTGGAGCTTTCCTATGATGACAAACTGAGCGGGGAAGAGGGGAGTCTTTCCTTCTATTCCGATGCAAAAGGGGGAAGGCTGGACAGCCTTGCAGATGTTTATACACCGCCAACTGATGGCATGCATTTGCAAACAACGATTAGCTCCGAGGTACAGACAATTCTCGAGCGGGAACTTGATCTGGCGGTGGCGAAATACAATCCTGACGGAGCGCTGGCTATTGCCGTGAATCCGAAAACCGGCGGGGTGCTTGGCATGTCGTCCAGACCGAATTTTAGTCCGGAAAATTACCAGGAGGCAGAGGCCTCTGTTTTTGACCGCAATTTGCCGATATGGAGTACGTATGAACCAGGCTCTACCTTCAAGATTATTACCCTGGCTGCGGCCCTTGAGGAAGAAGTGGTAGATCTGCAGGAAGACGAGTTTCATGACCCTGGACATATTGATGTGGATGGTGCCAAACTGCATTGCTGGAAAAGCGGTGGCCATGGGCATCAGACCTATTTGGAGGTTGTGCAGAATTCCTGCAACCCGGGCTTTGTCAGTCTCGGGCAAATGCTTGGGACAGAGCGGCTGTTTTCTTATATTGAAGAATTCGGCTTTGGTAAAAAAACAGGGATTGATTTAAGAGGGGAAGGAAATGGAATTCTATTTGATCCGGAAAATGTCGGACCTGTAGAACTGGCAACCACTGCCTTTGGCCAGGGGGTTTCCGTGACACCGATACAGCAGGTAATGGCGGTAGCGGCAGCTGTTAATGGCGGCTATTTATATGAACCGAACATTGCCAAAGAATGGATTGATCCGGTGACAAATGAAACAATCGAAACAATGGAGACAAATATAAAAGACCAAGTGATTTCCCAGTCTACTTCCGAAGAGCTCCGTCATGCCCTGGAAAGTGTAGTGGCACAGGGTACAGGCCGCCCAGCATATGTTGAAGGGTACAGAGTAGGCGGAAAAACCGGTACGGCGCAAAAAGTCGGACCGGATGGCAGATATATGGAAAATAACTATGTCGTTTCCTTTATTGGTTTTGCCCCTGCAGACGACCCGGAGATTGTTGTTTACGTTGCTGTGGATAATCCGAAAGATACTGTACAGTTTGGCGGAGTGGTAGCGGCGCCGATTGTCGGAAGGATAATAGAGGACAGTATGCAGGTTCTTGGTGTGGAACCGAGGGAAGGCGGCCTTGATAAGGAATACCAATGGCCGGATCAGCCGAAAGTGGAAGTGCCTGACTTAATGGGTCTCACTAAGGATGAGCTTGCGGAGTATATGGTGAATTTATCCATTGAAACAAACGGCACCGGGGATTATATTATTGATCAGGCGCCAAGTCCGGGAACCGAGGTGGAACAGGGGTCAGAAATAAGAATCTATTTATCGAATGAAAATGATCGTGCATCGGAATAAAGTTTGCTATAATATTGAAATGAAGAAATGAACGGCTGCCCTGTGCACATCTGTTTTTCATTCAGAGTTCTAAAGGGAAGACTTATTTTTTATATAAAGTGCCATGCCTGTATCTCTGACGAATCAACGAGATAGGGTGAGGGTTCCCATGAAATTAACAGATCTTCTTGGATGCCTTTCGTTTTATGAGACAAAGGTTCCTCTTGATTCCATAGAGGTAGCTGCGATAGCGATAGATTCAAGGAAGGTGGAGAAAGGCAGTCTGTTTGTCTGTCTTAAAGGATTTGCCGCTGATGGTCATGCATATGCTGGGGAAGCTGCGGAGAATGGCGCGGCTGCCATTATTGCCCAAAAGCCTATAGAGACAGAGCTCCCATTAATTATTGTTCCTGATACCGGGCGTGCGCTGGCTATGCTGAGTGCTGCGTTTTATCAGAATCCAACAGCTGAGCTCCCGCTGATTGGTGTAACAGGGACCAATGGCAAAACGACCGTTACGTACTTATTGGAAAAGATTTTTCAGGAAAACAGAAAAAAAACAGGGGTTCTAGGCACCATCCAAATGAAAATCCGCAGCGATGTTTACCCTGTTGCAAATACCACACCGGATGCTTTATTTTTACAAAAGTCATTTCGCTCAATGCTTGATGCCGGTGTGGAGCAGGCTGTGATGGAGGTTTCCTCCCATGCACTGGACCTTGGCAGGGTATATGGGTGTGACTTCGATATTGCTGTCTTCACGAATTTGTCCAGGGATCATCTTGACTATCATGAGGATATGAAGGAATATTTGCATGCGAAAAGTCTGCTGTTTTCGCAATTAGGCAATACTTATGAGGACTCCAGTAAAAAATTCGCGGTCCTGAATGCAGATGACCCGGCAGGACAGTATTTAATAAAGAAAACATCACAGCAAGTCATCACTTATGGGCTGCAGGAAACGGCATTGGTAAGGGCAGAGGAAACCCGCATGACTCAGGATGGAAGTTCTTTCCGCTTAGTAACACCAGCCGGCGCTGTCCCTGTTTCCACAAAGCTTGTTGGTAAATTCAATATCTATAATATGCTGGCAGCCAGTGCTGCAGCCCTTGCTGCTGGGGTTTCACTCGAAGTGATAAAGACGGCTCTAAAGGGAATGACCGGTGTGAACGGACGGTTTGAGCCGGTCGCAAAGGGCCAGCCTTATCAGGTGCTTGTCGACTATGCGCATACACCGGATTCCCTGGAAAATGTGCTCCAGACGATTCTAGAGTTTGCAACAGGAAACGTGTATGTTGTAGCGGGATGCGGCGGCGACCGGGACCGCAGTAAACGGCCGCTGATGGCGGCGATGGCGGTGAAATATGCAGATTTTGCCATATTCACCTCGGATAATCCGCGCACAGAAGATCCACAGCATATTTTAAACGATATGACAAAAGGCCTTTCTGAAACCAATTATCAAACGGTTGCCGACCGCAAAACTGCCATCAGAATGGCGATTGATTTGGCAGAAGAAGATGACGTCGTGTTGATTGCAGGGAAAGGTCATGAAACTTACCAGCAAATTGGGGATGAAAAAGTGGAGTTTGATGACCGGCAGACAGCAGCAGAAGCAATCAAGGAAAAGGAGAAATGATGATGCTTTTTACAGCGGCATGGATATCCGGCATTTTCCAGGAATATAGCGGAAATGTGCAGGAAACAATCACAATCAACGAAGTAGTAACAGACAGCAGGGTAGAGGCAGATCATGCGCTTTTTGTCCCGATTGCCGGCGAGAATTTTGATGGGCATGACTTTTTGCTGCAGGCAGTTGAAAATGGGGCTGCTGCCGTTTTATGGGACCGGTCTAAACAGCTCCCGGAAAGTCTGCCGAATGATTTTCCCGTTTTTTATACGGAAGACACCGTTACGGCATTGCAAGAGCTTGCAAGCAAATATCGTGAAGAGGTGGATCCCGTGGTGATCGGCATTACGGGATCCAATGGGAAAACCACAACCAAAGATCTGGTGGCTGCGGTGGCAAAAACTACTCGCCGTACCCATTATACGGATGGAAATTTTAACAACCACATAGGCCTCCCGTTGACCATTCTGGCAATGAAGCCTGATACGGAAGTACTTGTACTGGAGATGGGCATGAGTGCGTTTGGCGAGATTGATTTATTATCCCGCCTCGCCCTTCCTGATCATGTGATTATTACCAATATCGGGGAGTCACATATTGAATATCTCGGGTCCCGTGAAGGAATTGCCAAAGCAAAACTGGAAATACTGCATGGACTGAAAAAAGGCGGATCCATAATCATCGACGGAGATGAACCGCTGCTGGAGCATCTCCACAAAGAACCAAATTGTATCCGCTGCGGATTTCAGCCGGAGAATGATCTGGTGATAACGGAAGTGGAAGTCAAACAGGAGCAAACGGATTTCCGGGTGGCAGATGAGAGCTACACAGTTTCCTTATTAGGCAGCCACCATACAAAAAATGCAGCATATGCGCTTGCGGTTGCAGGGAAACTGGGAATCCCCCCGGAAAAATGCAGACAGGCTTTCAAATCCTTGGAATTGACCGGCATGCGCTTTGAGATGATTACAGGTCCCGGCGGGGAATCGATTATCAATGATGCGTACAACGCTTCGCCAACCTCTATGAAAGCAGCGATCGAAGTGGTCAAACAAATGAACGATTTCGAGCAAAAAATTCTCGTGCTTGGAGATGTTTATGAGTTGGGAGAATTTGCTGAGACAATGCATCGCTCGGTTGCCGAGGTCATCACAGAGCCGATTACTGCTCTTTTGACATTTGGAGAGGACGCGGCCTATATTACACAAGAAGTGAATGAAAGACAGCCAGCGATTCCAAGCCGTCATTTTACTTCACGGCAAGCGTTGGTCGGGGCGTTAAAACCTTATTTGCAGAAGGATGCCGTCATTTTATTTAAGGCTTCACGTGGTCTCCAGTTTGAATCACTGATTAATGAAATCATACATACGTAATTTTCAGTATGGGCGGTAACTGAACGAGGAGGAATTGTCTTGAATACACTAACTTTGATTATAACCATCGCTATAGCTTTTTTAATCACCGTCCTTATTTCTCCGGTTTTCATCCCTTTTTTAAGACGGTTAAAATTTGGACAAAGCATACGGGAGGAGGGGCCACAGTCCCATCTGAAGAAAACCGGCACCCCTACCATGGGCGGCCTGATGATTGTGGTCAGCATTATTATTACCTCAATTATCATGGCAGCCAAGACGAGCGCAGACGGAATCGGTTACGAGCTATGGCTCCTGCTGTTTGTATTGGGCGGCTACGGGCTGCTTGGTTTTCTGGACGATTTTATCAAAGTGGTAATGAAGCGAAATCTGGGACTGACATCCCTGCAAAAATTGCTTGGACAAGTGGTCATTGCGCTTGTGTTTTACTTTATTATTCAACAGCAGGGCTTCTCCACTGCCATTGAAATTCCGGGAACACAAATTAGCTGGGAGCTTGGCTGGGGATATGCTGTTCTGATTCTGCTGATGCTTGTCGGGTCATCCAATGCGGTGAATCTGACAGACGGGCTGGACGGTCTTCTGGCAGGAAGTGCGGCTATTTCTTTTGGGGCGTTCGGAATTCTTGCATGGTACGGTTTTGCTGCTCCTGAGGTGACACTTTTTTCCCTGGCTGTGGTTGGTGCTGTGCTCGGCTTTCTTGTGTTTAATGCCCATCCGGCCAAAGTGTTTATGGGGGATACCGGCTCACTGGCTCTCGGCGGGGCATTGGCGGCAGTAGCGATTTTAACGAAAATGGAAATCCTGCTGGTCGTGATCGGTGGGGTGTTTGTGCTGGAAACCCTCTCTGTCATCATTCAGGTGATTTCCTTTAAGACAACAGGAAAGCGCGTATTTAAAATGAGTCCGCTGCATCACCATTATGAACTGATCGGCTGGTCGGAATGGCGGGTGGTCACTACCTTCTGGCTGATTGGTCTTGTCTTCGCAGTATTAGGCATTTTTATTGAGGTGGGATTGGCTTGAGAAAATTAGAGAACTTCACATATTCCCGGGCGCTTGTCCTTGGATTGGCAAAAAGCGGAACAGCTGCCGCCAAATTGCTGCTTCAAGAAGGTCTTGAAGTCCGGGTCAATGATAAAAAAGCCGACGAAGGGGATGAGATGGTTCAAGAACTGGCAGCTCACGGCGCAGAGGTGATTGCGGGTTCGCATCCGTTATCTGTCCTCGACGGAATAGAAGTAGTGGTAAAAAATCCCGGCATTCCGTATACCAACCCAGTCGTGCAGGAAGCTTTGCTGCGGAAGATCCCTATGATTACAGAAATCGAACTGGCTGGCCAGCTGGCAGAAGGAACGATTATCGGCATTACTGGCTCCAATGGAAAAACCACTACGACTACATTGACAGTCGAAATGTTAAGGGAGAGCAACCAGCCAGCGAAAGTTGCCGGCAATATTGGAAAAGTCGCCACGGAAGTAGCGCAGACACTCTCCAAACAGGAAAGTCTGGTTCTCGAGCTGTCTTCCTTTCAGCTGATGGGAATCGATACTTTTCGTCCGCGGGTTGCCGTGCTCTTGAATATCTTTGAAGCGCATTTGGATTACCATCAAACCTTTGAAAATTATAAACAAGCCAAATTTAATCTATTCAGGAATCAGACGAAAGATGACTATCTGATTTACAATGCGGACGATCCGCATTTAAAAGAAGCAGTCAAACTGGCGGCGTCCCGAACGATTCCTTTCTCCGTTCAGCGAAAGGTCGAGGACGGGGCATGGATCGAGGATGGTGCTGTTTTTTTCCTTGGTGAGAAAGTGATGGATCTTGATGAAATTGTACTTGTTGGAGATCACCAGCTGGAAAATGCACTGGCAGCTCTGGCGGCAGCGAAGCTAAGCGGGGCGACGAATGAAGGGATTCGTGCTGTGCTTACAAGTTTTGCGGGGGTTAAACACCGGCTGCAGTTTGTGGATAAAATCCATGGCCGGCTGTTTTATAATGACTCCAAAGCGACAAATATATTGGCAACGCAAAAGGCATTGGATTCTTTTCAGCAGCCGACGATCTTGCTGGCTGGCGGGCTGGACAGGGGAAATGAATTTACCGAACTCGGATCCTATCTCAGCAATGTTAAAGCAATGGTCGTTTTTGGTGAAACAGCTGATAAACTGAAAACAGCCGGAGAAGAGGCAGGAGTTCCGGTAATTGAGAATGCCGGCGATGTCAAAAAAGCGGCGCAAATTGCTTACACCCTCTCCGAAAAAAATGATGTAATCTTGCTGTCACCAGCGTGTGCCAGCTGGGATCAGTACCGCACCTTTGAAGAAAGAGGAGACATGTTTATACAAGCTGTGCATACATTAATGTAGGGGGCTTGTATAAGCGGTCATCTACCACTTGTGCACATTAAGAAGCCCCTTTTCCAATAAACATGGAACAGGGGTGTATTTATGTTTCGAAAATTAGCTGGACGGTCACCGGACTATTTACTGCTGGCAGTGGTGCTCACACTGCTGCTGATTGGGGTTGTCATGGTATACAGTTCCTCCTATGTCTGGTCCGACTATAAGTTTGGAGACAGCTTTTACTATTTAAAAAGACAATTATTATTTGCCGGGGTCGGGGTGGCGGCGATGTTTTTCGTTATGCTGATTCCATACGGCAATTGGAAAAAATACGCGAAAGTCATTTTGTTTAGCTGTTTTGTGCTGCTCTTGTTGGTATTGATTCCCGGTGTCGGTATGGTGCGCGGTGGGGCACAAAGCTGGCTGGGCATCGGTGCCTTCAGTATTCAGCCATCTGAATTTATGAAATTGGGTCTGATTATTTTTCTGGCAGCTTATCTGGCAGCCAATCAGAAATATATCACTTCATTCAGAAAGGGATTTTTTCCATCTCTTATTCTTGTATTTACTGCGTTTGGGCTGATTATGCTGCAGCCGGACCTCGGCACAGGAATGGTGCTGGTGCTTACCTGTATGCTGATGATTTTTGTATCAGGTGCAAGGCTGTCCCATTTTTTTGGACTAGCTGCCATTGGACTAGCCGGTTTTGCGCTGCTGATTATTTCAGCTCCATACAGGATTAGCCGGATCACCGCATTTCTTAACCCGTGGGAAGATCCGCTTGGCGACGGCTTTCAGATTATCCAGTCGCTGTATGCAATCGGACCAGGTGGCCTGATGGGAGTGGGGCTTGGAGAAAGTCTGCAAAAATACTTTTACCTGCCGGAACCGCAAACGGACTTTATTTTTGCAATCCTCGGAGAAGAACTCGGGTTTATCGGCGGGACATTTGTGATCGGGCTGTTTCTGTTGCTGTTCTGGCGCGGCATAAGAGTTGCTCTGGAAGCCCCGGACCCATTTGGGCGCTTCCTGGCGCTTGGGATTGTATCCATGCTGATCATCCAGGCAATGATTAACATCAGTGTGGTGATTGGGCTAATTCCGGTGACGGGGATTACCCTGCCATTTTTAAGCTATGGCGGTTCATCGCTTACACTCACCTTATGTTCGGTAGGTATTTTGTTAAATATCAGCAGAAATTCCAAAGTGTAACAGAACAAAAGCGGAAGCCTGTCTTAGCTGTCCCTATCCAAATACGTAATAGCTTATAACTTCCTAAGAACTGAAAAGAGACACTGGAAAAAATTTACCGGCAATTTTTCCGAAAAAAACTGAACAAACTGGGTAAAGAGCACTATCAGCCGTCAACCATTATGTGGTATAATTCAACTAACATCATAGAGGGGGCGGCAAGTGAATTTGCTTTTCACTCTATAATTTGGGGATAAAGGAAGAAATGGGGATGAGCGAAGAAAAAATTGTTTCGATTGAAGACCGAATTCCGAAATTGAAACAAGCCCGCAAAAAGAAGGCAAATCGGCGCCTGATCTTTTATCTGTCTATCTTTTTTATTTTAATAGCTGTGATCGTTTATTTACAGTCTCCTCTTAGTCATGTTCGTTCTTTTGATGTGACAGGCAATTCCTTTTTAACGGATGAAGAGGTGTTGAATCTCGCAGGAATGGCTGCCGGGACGAACATCTGGACAATTGACAGGGAGGCGATTTCCTCCTCTGTTTTGGAAAGTCCGATCATTGAAGAGGTTGAGGTAGACCGGCAATTGCCTTGGACGGTGCAGATCAAGCTCACGGAGCATGAACGCGTAGGCTACAAAGAAGAAGAAAACCATTTTTATCCGGTGTTGGGTAATGGAACGGTTCTAACAGAAATGGAACAAAACACCTATAATGGCGATGCCCCCCTATTAGTGGGGTTTTCGGATCAAGAAATGTTCAAGCAGATGACAGCCCAGCTTCAGGCATTGCCTGAGAGTATACTGGGTATAATCTCGGAAATTCACTGGCAGCCCTCAGACGGTGATAACCATTCCATAATGCTTTATATGAATGATGGATATATGGTCAGCGGAACGATCCGGGAATTTGCAGAAAAAATGCAAGTTTACCCTTCGATTGTTTCCCAGCTTGAGCCGGGGTCTGAAGGGATTATTCATATTGGTGTTGGAGCCTATTTTGAGGCATTCGGATCTGCAGAAGAGACTGCTGACTCGGAAAACGAGGCAGATGCGGAGGAAGACAGCACGCAGGATGAATAGTTTTCCAGTAAATAAATTTTAGATGAAAGTCAGCAAATCGAATGAACATACGAAAGGTATATTAAACCGGAGAGCCTTCGTTGTCCCGTGATTTTGCCATTTGTGCTTTAACCTTGGCAAAAAACCGGAAACTTGCAAATAAATTTAAGAAAAATAAAGGAAAATGCCGGTTTTATCTAGAATTACTAATTACATTTTCCTTTTTGAGCAAATTCCGATAGAATACTAGATAAAGAAAAAATAATAATGATGAATTGAAAAGTATTACCAGGTGACAGATGCTTAGGAATCAGGAGGTGCCTTTCTTTTGAACAACAGCGAAATACTAGTAAGTCTTGATATAGGTACGACAAACATTAAAGTAATTATTGGTGAAGTGCTGCAGGATTCACTTAACATCATTGGTGTCGGCACAGCGAAATCAAATGGAATGAAAAAAGGCGCAGTTGTGGATATCGACCAAACAGTCCATTCCATCCGAAATGCAGTGGAACAGGCGGAACGCATGGTCGGCATGCAAATTGACAGTGTCGTTGTCGGCATTAATGGAAATCATGTACAATTGCAGCCGTGTCACGGGGTTGTTGCTGTCCAGAGTGAAAATCGGGAAATTGAGGATGAGGATGTTACCAGAGTGATTGATGGCGCTCAGGTAATTTCCATGCCGCCGGAACGGGAAATCATTGATGTCATTCCCAAGCAGTTTATTGTGGATGGACTTGATGAAATCACCGACCCCCGCGGGATGATCGGTGTCCGCTTGGAAATGGAAGGAACGATTATCACCTGTTCCAAAACAGTTTTACATAATCTTTTAAAATGTGTAGAGCGTGCTGGACTGCAGGTTTCTGATATCTGTCTGCAGCCGCTTGCCGCAGGAACGATCGCCCTTTCCGATGACGAGAAAAATATGGGAGTTGCTCTTATAGACGTTGGCGGCGGATGTACAACGGTTTCCATTTTCCAAAATGATCAGCTTACAGCCACAAGTGTGGTCCAATTAGGCGGGGACAATATCACAAAAGATTTGTCTGTTGGTCTAAGAACCTCTACGGAGGATGCAGAGGATATCAAACTGAACCATGGTCATGCATTTTATGACACGGCACAGGAAGATGAAACATTCGATATCTCGATTATTGGAAGCAATGCAAAACAAACCTTTAACCAGGTTGAACTCGCAGACATGATTGAAGCAAGACTGGAAGAGATCTATGCTTATGCAGAAAGAGAAATCCGCAAGATGGGGTATCAGGGAATCCCGGGAGGCTATGTGCTGACAGGCGGCACGGTGTCCATGCCGGGAGCTCTGGAACTGGCCGAGGATTTATTTCCTGCCAATGTCCGGATTGCCATTCCCGATTATATCGGGGTCAGGGAAGCACAGTTTACCGCAGGGGTAGGAATCTTGAAATTTGCCTACCGCAATGCGAAAATACAAGGAAAAGAACTTTTTCCGGCAATCGGCATAAATGAAAATGAACCACAGCCGAAACCAAAAAGATCTAAGAAACAGGCGAACAATACAAAGGAAACAGCCGGGAACAAGAAAGATTCTAAAGTGGCTAATCTGTTTAAATATTTCTTTGACTAATATTATGCAGAGACAAGCAGTCATATTCCCGGAAACATCCGTTCATAATGCTCGTAATTTTGCAAAGTAGGAGGAACGCAGTATGTTAGAGTTTGATACGAATATGGAAGAACTTGCGACGATTAAAGTAATTGGAGTTGGCGGGGGCGGCAATAACGCCGTTAACCGGATGATTGAACATGGTGTCGAAGGGGTGGAATTCATTGCGGTCAATACAGACTCCCAGGCACTTAATTTATCCAAAGCGGAAGTCAAAATCCAAATCGGAGATAAGCTGACACGCGGGCTGGGAGCAGGCGCCAATCCGGAAGTTGGCAAAAAAGCAGCAGAAGAAAGCAAAGAACAACTGGAAGAAGTACTCCAGGGTGCAGACATGATCTTCGTTACCGCCGGTATGGGCGGAGGCACCGGTACAGGGGCAGCTCCGGTCATTGCACAAATTTCCAAGGATTTGGGCGCGTTAACGGTAGGCGTCGTTACCCGGCCATTTTCGTTTGAGGGCCGCAGACGCTCAACACAGGCCATTTCCGGTATTGACGCATTGAAGTCAAGTGTAGATACACTGATTGTTATTCCAAACGATCGGCTTCTGGAGATTGTGGATAAAAATACACCGATGCTTGAGGCATTCCGTGAAGCAGATAATGTTCTCCGTCAAGGGGTACAGGGTATTTCTGATTTGATCGCCAAGCCTGGTTTGATTAATGTCGACTTCGCGGATGTGAAGACGATCATGATTGACAAAGGGTCCGCGTTGATGGGCATTGGAATTGCCACTGGAGAGACAAGAGCTACGGAGGCTGCGAAAAAGGCAATCTCCTCCCCGCTCCTGGAAACTTCCATCGATGGAGCAAATGGTATTTTAATGAATATTACCGGCGGCACCAACCTGAGCTTGTATGAAGTGCAGGAAGCAGCTGATCTGGTAACTTCAGCTGCAGATACGGAAGTGAATGTCATTTTTGGTTCGGTAATCAATGAGAACCTGAATGACGAAATTATTGTTACTGTCATTGCGACAGGTTTTGATGAAACGATACAAAAGCCCGAAAATCAGCCAAGGCAGCAGCGACCGGTCATAAACCAGCAACAACAAGCAGCAACCAGGGAAGAACAGCCGCGTGAGCCAAGGCAGCAGCCGCAGCGTTCCAGACAAGAAGAAGACACCCTGGATGTTCCGACATTCTTGCGTAACCGCAATCGAAACAGATAATCAGAAGAAAGCTCTCTTCGTAAGTTTTGTTGCTTATTTATTTTGTAGTTGATGGGAAAATGTGACATAGGCTGCCGCTGCGGGGTCTCGCCTATGCTTTTCATCCCGTAGGAGTCTCGGGGTATTTCCTCCGCTAACGGTGTGCTTTTTAAAAGCAACCAATAGTTCCCACTCTGTTGGTGGTTGATGGGGGGGGGGTGACGATACTCGACTCCTGCGGGAGGAATGGCCTCGGTGAGACCTCGCAGTGCGATAGCACAAGGGGGCTCAACAGCCACCCTAAGGTGCGCGTAGTATATTTCCGCAGCGGCGATTATGAAACCCATTAATTTACGTAGCAGATATTGTGATAAAAACAACAAACTTTTTTCGATGGGGCGAGTAATCGCAGTCCCAATTCGTTACAAAACAGCATAAAAGAAAGAAAGCAAATGGATGGCCAAGCCGTCTGTTTGCTTTTTTTATATGCATTTTCGACTGCCCGGGTTTCCAAATCTCTTTCCGACAAAGTCCCCGATAACTAGTGGAAATTAGTTCCCCGTCTCATACAGGAAGTGACAGACTTTGCTTATGATGTCCGGTATACTACGGATAAATCAGAGAAATGGGAAAAGCGTTGGTCAGATTTGGTTGGTTTTATGTCAGGTCGACCAGTATTCACAGCTGCCCATTTTTACAGTCTGCCTGATTTTTACGCTGCTCTAAGTGGAAGTCAGAAGGGAAGGAAGAGTTCAGTGACTATTTATCTTGATGCGGTCTGGGCATTGAATTTTTTCCTGGATATGATGCTTTTAATGCTAACACAGGCACTGGCACGGGATGGCACCGGGAGAATCAGGATAGCTGCAGGTGCTTTGATCGCCTCGCTTCTGGTGCCGGTCACGATTTATTTTCCTGATTCCTTTTTCTCAAGCCCATTGGGAAAGTTTCTGTACTCCATTATTATTATTATTTGCGCCTTCGGATACAGCAACTTGTACCGAATGGCTAAGCTGCTTGGGTTATTTTATTTCGTCACATTTGCCATAGGGGGGGGATTAATCGCTGTCCATTTTTTATTTCGGAATCCGTTTGGTGTTTCGGCAGATGGCATTCTTACGTATAACAGTGGCTATGGAGACCCAATCAGCTGGCTGTTTGTCGCCGCCTGCTTCCCGGCCGCGTGGTATTTCACAAAATCCCGTATGGACAAGCATGGCAATGAAAAAATCCGCTATGATCAGCTCTGTCCGGTGACCATACAACTGAATAATCAGGGCTTTTCGACGACCGGCTATATAGACAGCGGCAATCAGCTGACAGATCCACTCACAAAAAAACCTGTCATTATCTGTGATCAGCCTTTTTTAAGCAGGTGGTTTACCGAGGAAGACTGGAAGCGGCTTCAGACAGCCCATGAAACATTGAGATTTGATCAGCTTCCGGAAAAATGGGAAAAACAGATTCAGCTTGTACCCTATCAAGGTGTGCAGGGATCAAGCATGTTTTTATTGGCGATTCGGCCCGAGCAAATCATCATCCACTATGGTGAAGAAAATATTATCACAAACAAAGTGCTGATTGGGATTCAGTTTGCCGATCTGTCAAAAGATGACAGCTATCATTGCCTGCTGCATCCGCAAATCATAAAATCAGCATCTGTATACTCGGCATAAAGGAGAGAGATTCTATGAAAGTATGGAAGTTGCGTCTAAGGTTATGGTGGTATAAACTGCTTTTCAAACTCGGCCTAAAATCCGATGAAATTTATTACATAGGCGGAAGTGAAGCTTTGCCGCCTCCGCTTTCTAAAGAGGAAGAAAGGGAATTGCTTATCCTCTTGCCAAAAGGAGATCCATCGGCAAGGTCTGTGCTGATTGAGCGCAACCTGCGTCTCGTCGTTTATATTGCCCGCAAGTTTGAAAACACCGGAATTAATATAGAAGATCTGATCAGCATCGGCACGATTGGACTGATTAAGGGAGTTAATACGTTTAATCCGGAAAAGAAAATAAAACTGGCAACCTATGCCTCCAGGTGTATCGAAAATGAAATTCTGATGTATTTGCGCCGGAATAATAAATTGAAGTCTGAAATATCGTTTGATGAACCATTGAATATTGACTGGGACGGCAATGAACTTTTGCTGTCTGATGTCTTGGGCACAGACGAGGATATCATTACCAGAGGACTGGAGTCTGATGTGGATAAAAGTTTATTGAAAAATGCTCTTTCCCAGCTGAATGACCGGGAAAAACAGATTATGGAACTAAGGTTTGGTCTGGTTGGTGAAGAAGAAAGAACCCAGAAAGATGTTGCCGATATGCTGGGCATCTCTCAGTCCTATATTTCACGTTTGGAAAAAAAGATTATTCGCCGCCTGAAAAAAGAATTTAATAAAATGGTTTAGCCCTAGAGGCACAAGCTAAGAGCGTCTTTTTGCCGCCCAGTACCGCCTTAGTATCCTGCATAAAAACCCTCCCGCCCGGAGATACTGTTCCTTGAACAGCATCACCAACTGGGAGGGTTGAACTTACATGACAAGACATAAGGTTGAGATATGTGGTGTTGATACATCGAAATTACCCGTTTTAAAGAATGAGGAAATGCGTGAACTATTTATCAGAATCCAACAGGATGGAGATTTATCAGCAAGAGAGGAATTGGTAAATGGCAATTTAAGACTGGTATTGAGTGTCATTCAGCGATTTAACAACCGTGGAGAATATGTTGATGACCTGTTCCAGGTAGGGTGCATCGGTTTAATGAAATCCATTGATAATTTTGACTTATCGCATAATGTCCGTTTCTCCACTTATGCTGTTCCAATGATTATTGGGGAAATCAGACGGTACCTGCGGGATAATAATCCGATTCGTGTATCCAGATCACTACGGGATATTGCCTACAAAGCTCTGCAGGTAAGGGAAAAGCTGATCAGCAAGACATCAAAAGAACCGACCCCGATGGAACTCGCCGAAGAAATGGGGATTTCCCATTCGGAAATTGTATTTGCACTGGATGCTATCCAGGATCCGGTCTCCTTATTTGAACCAATATATAACGATGGCGGAGATCCAATCTTTGTGTTGGATCAGATAAGTGATGAGAAGGATAAAGATTCCACATGGGCAGATAAACTCTCCCTGAAAGAGGGGATGTTCCAATTAAACGAACGGGAAAAAATGATATTAAATAAACGGTTTTTTCAAGGAAAAACCCAGATGGAGGTAGCTGATGAGATCGGTATTTCTCAGGCTCAGGTGTCAAGGCTGGAGAAATCGGCGATCAGCCAGATGAATAAAGAGATGTTTGAATAACTAACGTTTACGAAATAAAAAGGATACAAACGCTTTAAGGTTTGTATCCTTTTTATTTATGGAATAAACGCACGAACCGGGATTTCCATGAAATAATCAGCATCTGCCGCATATATTTTCTATAAAGGGGGATAAACATGGTGAAACTATCGGAACTGCAGTTGAAAGAAGTTATTATTGTAGATGATGGAAGCAGAATTGGCCATATCTCTGATCTGGAAATTGATGCAGACCGTGGTAAAATCTTGGCGATTGTCATTATGCTTAAGGAAAAAAAAGGCGGGCTTTTCGGAAAGCCGGATGAACTGCTGATTCATTGGGAGCAGATTGTCCGCATTGGGGCCGATGTGATTTTGGTCAAGGATGTGCAAGCGCCGGATTTGTATGCTGCTGCCTCTTTTTCAGATAAAGAGTAGCGATTAGCGCAAAATATGATAGAATAAGACAAAAGAGCAGTTTCAGGAGGGGATCCGATGCGGGAACCATTTCAACAAGAAAATCATGAATCTTTTCTAACGATCAAAAAATGGCAGGAGGCTGACCCCAGATTAAAAGCGGGTTTTACAACAAGAAACGGCGGGGTTAGCCCAGACCCTTTCACTACTCTTAATCTTGGACTGCATGTTTCTGATGAAAAAGAAAAGGTGCTCACAAACCGGCAGATGCTGGCAGAAAACCTGGAAATGCCACTCACAAACTGGGCGGCGGGGGAGCAGATTCATCAAACCAACGTGGAAAAACTAAGCCGCAGTGACCGGGGAAGGGGAAGCACGGATCATCAGCAGGCGATAAAGGGGACAGACGGATTTATAACAAAAGAACGGGGAATCCTCTGCACCGCCTTCTTTGCCGATTGTGTTCCGTTGTTCTTCTTTGACCCTGAGACTGGATTTATTGGCATCGCACATGCAGGCTGGAAAGGAACCGTCAACCGGATGGCGGAACAAATGGTTGAAAAGCTCACAGATGAAGGGGTGAACCTAAAAAGTCTGCTCGTTTGTATCGGTCCATGTATCTCCAGAGGTTATTATGAAGTGGATGAGCAGGTCATACGTCAGATTCCGGCAGCAGACCAGGAAAAAGTAATCACAGTGCAAGGGGAAGGACGGTTTTTACTTGATTTAAAACAATTAAATGTAGAAATTCTTTTACAAGCCGGGGTATTACGTAATAATATAGACGTAACAACTTATTGCACGTATCGGGAGGAATCTCTGTTTTTCTCGCATCGGCGGGATAAAGGGAAAACTGGAAGAATGCTTGGATTTATCGGCTATTCTAGGTAATTTTCTTTTAATACGGTCGGATATAAAGCAAGTTTTCTTAAGTGGAGGCAAAAGAGAAACATGACAGCAGCAGCAAATCTGGAACAAATTCGTCATCATATCAGAGAAGCCTGCGAAAAAAGCGGCAGAAATCCGGACGATATCACACTTATCGGGGTGACGAAATATGTTACAATAGAACGAACCGAAGAGATTATTCAGGCAGGTGTTGAGAATCTTGGCGAAAATCGTCTGGAAGGCTTTCTGGAAAAATACCAGCATTTTACAGACAGAGTAAACTGGCATTTTATCGGCACCCTGCAATCGAGAAAAGTGAAAGACGTAATCAATCAGATTGATATGCTTCATTCCCTTGACCGGAACTCACTCGCGAAGGAAATCAATAAGCGGGTGAATGAGCAGTTGGATTGCTTTATTCAGGTTAATGTCAGCGGTGAAGTCTCCAAGCATGGATTGGATCCGGAAGAGGTAGTGCCATTTGTGGAAGAGATGGCAGCATATGAAAATGTCCGCATCATCGGGCTGATGACAATGGCACCGCATATTAATGATGAGCTGCGCTTAAGAGAGATCTTCCGGACGCTGGCGAAGTTAAGGGATGAAGTCTCAAGCATGCAGCTTTCCCATGCCCCTTGTGCTTATCTTTCCATGGGGATGAGCAATGACTACCGGATTGCCATTGAGGAAGGGGCAACCCATGTACGAATCGGGTCAAGCCTGACAAATTCCTGATGTTTAGTGAGGTGAAACGATGAGTTTTAAAGATAAGCTTAAAAATTATTTTACCATGGACGATGAATATGAATATGTGGAAAAAGCGGAAGAACCGCCAAATAAAACGGCGGGAAAGCAGGCAGGTCAAAATGTCGTAAGCCTGACCAGCATGCAACAGGCTTCTTCCAAAATGGTGCTTTGTGAGCCGAGGTCGTACAATGAAGCCCAGGAGGTTGCCGATAATGTTGTTAACCGGCGGGCGGTGGTAGTTAATCTTCAGCGGGTGGACAACCATCAGGCAAAACGGATTATTGATTTTCTCAGCGGCACTGTTTATGCCCTGAATGGGGATATCCAGAAGCTGGGCGCAGAAACATTTCTGTGCACGCCGGATAATGTGGATGTTTCCGGGACAATTTCCGAGCTGTTCTCAGATGAAGAAGAAACAGGAAAAGGATGGTAATGAATAAATGTTTGAGTTATATACATTTTTGAGTATGGCATTAAACGTGTACAGTTTTGCGCTTATCATTTATATTTTAATGTCATGGTTCCCGGGGGCACGCGAGTCTTCTTTTGGGGAAATGCTAGGCAGGATATGCGAGCCGTATCTGGAAATATTCCGCAAATTCATCCCGCCGATCGGCATGATTGATTTGTCACCGATTGTTGGCATCTTTGTTTTGCAATTTGCAGGCATGGGCCTGGCAACCTTACTCTTATAGGGTGGCTGAAATGGATATTTATCAGCATTTTCGCAAAGAAGAACAGGGGTTTGTCGATCAGGCCCTCTCCTGGAAAGAAGAGGTGGAGTGGTCTTATCAGTCCAGACTGACGGATTTCCTTGATCCGAGAGAGCAGCAGATTGTCGAGATGCTCACAGGGACCAGACAGGATGAGTTGAAAATTTCCCTGTATGGCGGCGATCCGCATACGGAACGGTGTCGGATGATCATTGTCCCCTGGTATGAAGAGATCAGCGAGGACAGCTTTCAACTCACATTGCTTGAAGCTTCTTTTCCAGCGAAGTTTATTCGTCTGGAACATCGGGACGCAATGGGAGCATTTCTTTCCCTTGGCATCAAGCGGAGCAAGCTCGGCGACATCGTGGTTGGAGACGGTGTTGTGCAGATCATTGCGGCAGCAGAGATTGCTCCCTACATTCAAACCAACCTGACTTCCATAAAAAAAGCAAAAACTGATTTTCGAGAAAAACCGCTTTCCAGTTTACTGAAAAAGGAAATGAAGTGGGTTGAGACGGATAAGACGGTTTCCTCGTTAAGATTAGACGTTATACTGAAGGAAATTTATCCCATTTCCCGAAAAGAAGCAACAGAAGCGATCAGCAAGCTACAGGCTAAGGTAAATTTCCGGGTGGTTGATGACAGCAAATTTGAACTGCAGGAAGGCGACCTAATCTCTCTTAGGGGGAAAGGAAGAAGTAAGCTGGTCAGCATCAATGGCCGGACGAAGAAAGACAAATGGAAAATAACTGCAGCTGTTTTAGCAGATAATTAAATATTTTACTGTATAATCATGAATGCTGAGCGAAAAGTCATGCTTTCCCAAAATAACTTTCCTTGCTTGCAGGAATTTTGTCGTCTGATGGCGAATGAATAGGAACAGATCAATTTATTAGGAGGTGGCCTCTGTGCCATTAACACCGCTTGATATTCACAATAAAGAGTTCACCCGGGGTTTTCGCGGGTATGATGAAGATGAAGTGAATGAATTTTTGGATCAGGTGATCAAGGATTATGAAACGGCAATCAGAGAAAAAAAAGATCTGCAGGAAAAATTGGATCAGCTGAATGAAAAACTCGGACATTTCACCAATATCGAAGAAACGCTGAATAAATCGATTCTTGTAGCACAGGAGACAGCAGAAGAAGTGAAAGGCAGTGCGACAAAAGAATCCAAGCTGATTATCAAAGAAGCCGAAAAAAATGCCGATCGCATTATAAATGATGCTTTAAGTAAATCACGCCGCATTTCTATGGATGTGGAAGAATTGAAGAAACAGGCGAAAGTTTTCCGAACTCGCATGCGCATGCTCGTTCAGGCTCAGCTGGAAATGATTGACACCGATGACTGGGACAGGCTGTTTGACGAGGAAATGGGTGAAGATCTCGAATTACTCGAAACAGAGTCTTAAGCCTTGACGTATTAGGGATTTTTACATATAATTCATAAAGATAACAGGTAAAATAATAATGCAACCGCGTTGATGGAGCCAGTATAAAAACAATTGCTGCCTTAGCGAGCCGGGAAATGGTGGAAGCCTGGTGCAGAAATGTTTTTTGAAGATCACTCCCTGAGTTTCCATTCTGAAATGAGTAGGAATGGACGGCTAATCCCGTTACAGATATCAAGTGAATTCAGGACTGGAAACCGGGCCTGAATTTATAAGGGTGGTACCGCGAGTCTTCTCGTCCCTTTTGGGATGATGGAGGCTTTTTTTAATTTAGGGCTGTTTCATGAAAAATTTGTGGATAATCTCACAAATGTATATAGTCTGCGATGTAACCTACCGCTACGGAAATACATTCCGCTTTCCGCGGGCGGCCGGTGAGCCCCCTTGTGCTGTCGCACGGCGGTGTCTCACCTGTGCCTATCCCCCCGCAGGAGTCTCCATGTATTTCCTTCGCTGGTAAGAGTGTTTAAAATTAAACAACAGCGCCCCCTGTTGATGGTTGATTTTCGCTGTGAGTAGCTACTCCTGCGGTCTAGTCCTGAGCAGGAAGTGGATTTTAAACACAAAGTAGTTGAAAGATGGAAAACACAACAAGTCAGCGGAGGAAATACCCCGAGACTCCTGCGGGAAGAAAAGCTTAGGCGAGACCCGCAGTGCGATAGCACAAGGGGCTCGGCAGCTTCCCGCGGAAAGCGAGGGGTATTTCCGGAGCGGCGGGACAGAGGCTATGTCGCCGTTTCCATCAACTGCGAGATAAATAAGTAACTTTAATATTCAAATTCAATAATAGGAGGAAATAAAATGGATTATAAGGACACATTGCTAATGCCAAAGACCGCCTTTCCTATGCGCGGGAATTTGCCGAATAAGGAGCCGAAGCGGCAGGAGTATTGGGATGACACCAACCTTTATGAAAAGGTGCAGGAACGCACGAAAGGAAGACCGCTGTTTATCTTGCATGACGGCCCGCCATATGCCAATGGCGATCTGCATATTGGTCATGCACTGAACAAGATTCTAAAGGATTTTATCACCAGATATAGATCGATGTCCGGGTATCATGCCCCCTATATCCCGGGATGGGACACCCATGGGCTGCCGATTGAAACGGCGCTGACCAAAAACAAAAAAATCAAGCGCAAAGAAATGAGCATTGCCGAATTCCGGCAAAAATGTGCAGAGTACGCGCTCGGCCAGATTGACAGTCAGCGCAAGCAATTCAAACAGCTTGGCGTCCGAGGTGACTGGGACAATCCGTATGTTACACTAACGAAGGATTATGAAGCTGCCCAGATTAAGGTTTTTGGGGAGATGGCCAAAAAAGGCTATATCTATAAAGGGCTCAAACCTGTTTACTGGTCTCCTTCCTCGGAATCCGCGCTTGCTGAAGCGGAAATTGAATACAAAGATAAACGCTCTCCATCGATTTATGTTGCTTTTGAAGTCACTGATGGCAAAGGCCTCTTGGATGGCGGAGAGAAATTTATCATCTGGACGACGACCCCATGGACGATTCCGGCTAACCTCGGCATCAGTCTGCATCCGGAACTGCAATATGTGGTAGTGAAAGCACACGGAGAAAAGTATATCCTTGCTGAAGAACTGCTTGCTTCTGTGACAGAGGAATTAGGATGGGACTCACCAGAAGTGGTAAAAACCTTTACCGGCAAGGAAGCAGACAAAGTTGTAGCAAGGCATCCTTTCTATGACCGTGATTCGCTGGTGATGCTTGGGGAACATGTCACGACAGATGCCGGGACAGGATGTGTTCATACTGCACCGGGTCACGGGGAAGATGACTTTGCTGTATCCCGTTCTTATGGCATTGAACCATTATCCCCTGTAGATGACAAAGGTGTATTTACAGCAGAGGCTCCCGGGTTTGAAGGATTGTTCTATGATACGGCAAACAAAAATATTACCGAGAAACTGGAAGAAGTAGAAGCATTGTTGAAGCTCAGCTTTATCACACACTCCTATCCGCATGACTGGCGGACGAAAAAACCGACCATTTTCCGGGCAACTTCCCAATGGTTTGCTTCCATTAAGGATTTTCGCCAGGATATTCTTGACGAAATTAACCGGATCAACTGGTACCCATCCTGGGGGGAAACTCGGCTTTATAACATGGTTCGCGACCGTGAAGACTGGTGTATTTCCCGGCAGCGGGCATGGGGAGTGCCGATTCCTGTATTTTACGGCGAGGATCAGACGCCAATCCTAACCGATGAAACAATCAGCCATGTGTCTGACCTTTTCAGGGAGCATGGTTCCAACATTTGGTTTGAACGGGAAGCAAAAGATCTTCTTCCGGAGGGATTCACTTCTGAACACAGCCCGAATGGGGAGTTTACCAAGGAAATGGATATTATGGACGTATGGTTTGATTCCGGCTCCTCTCATGAAGCAGTGCTGACACAGCGCGAGGACCACCGCCGCCCTGCGGATGTCTATCTGGAAGGAAGCGATCAATACCGCGGCTGGTTTAACTCATCCCTGTCCACTGCTGTCGCTGTTACAGGCAAGGCGCCTTATGAGAATATTATCAGTCATGGGTTTGCTTTAGACGGAGAAGGAAGAAAGATGAGTAAATCAATCGGTAATGTAATCGTTCCTTCAAAAGTGCAAAAACAGCTGGGTGCCGATATTTTGCGTTTATGGGTTTCTTCCGTTGATTATCAGGCTGATGTCCGTATCTCTGATGATATTCTGAAACAAACATCGGAAGCTTACCGGAAAATCCGCAATACCTTCCGTTTTATGCTGGGTAACCTTGCTGATTTTGACCCGGCTCGTGACCGCGTTCCGGAAGCAGAGATGGAAGAAGTGGACCGCTATATGCTGCATCGTTTGCAGCAGGTGGTTAAGGATGTGCGAGCCAACTACGAGAAATACGAGTATTCGCCGATCTTCCATCAGATCCATAATTTCTGTACGGTGGATCTCAGCTCATTCTACCTGGATTTTGCCAAAGATGTGCTTTATATTGAAGCAAAAGATAATCATCGCCGGCGCAGCATTCAGACCGGGTATTATGAGATCCTTACAGCATTGGTCAAACTGCTTACCCCGATTATCCCGCATACTGCAGATGAATTGTGGGAGCATATTCCGGGTGCCGAGGAGGAAAGTGTGCAGCTCACAGATATGCCTGAGCCTCGTCAGGTTCAGCAAATGGATGAACTGGAAGGCAAATGGGATCATTTCATGCAAGTAAGAGATGATGTCCTGAAGGCGCTGGAAGAAGCACGAAATAAAAAAGTTATTGGAAAGTCGCTGGAAGCTAAAGTAACCATTGTTCCGCGGGATAAGGAGACCAAAGCGGTACTTGAGTCTCTCTCCTATTTGCAGCAGCTTCTGATTGTATCAGAAGCGAATGTCACTGACAGCAGCCCAGAGGCACAAGCATATAGATATGTGGACGTGGCGGTGGAAAAACACCCAGGCGAAAAATGTGAGCGCTGCTGGGTTGCATCCGATACGGTTGGAGAAGACAGCGACCATCCGGGACTGTGCTCCCGCTGTGCTGCGGTCGTTAAAGAAAATTATGCCAATTAAATGGCTAAAATATCCCTCTTGCAGCAAGAGGGATATTTTATCATTTTCAGTCATTCCTTCGTGCGCTATTGAAAGATCGTGAAGGAAGGACTAAGATATATCCATAAGATGCCGGGAGCAGAGAAAACGGAGGTACCTTCATGTTCAAGTATTATTTGCTTGCAGGAATCATCATAGCGATTGATCAGCTGACAAAATGGATTGTTGTCCGAACAATGGAAATCGGGGAGCGGATCCCTGTGTTTGAGAACTTTTTTTATCTGACTTCCCACCGAAACAGCGGGGCGGCATGGGGGATATTGGAAGGGCAGATGATGTTTTTCTATATTATTACGGTCATCTTTGTCATCGGTGCAGTTTATTATATGGAAAAATATGCCAGAGAAGACAAACTCCTGGCTATCTCCCTGGGGCTGGTTCTCGGGGGAGCGATTGGCAACTTTATTGATCGGCTTCTCCATCAGGAAGTGGTTGATTTCTTTGATTTTTATCTATTCGGCTATAATTTCCCTATTTTTAATGTGGCAGATTCCGCTTTAACCATTGGTGTGATTCTGGTGATCATTGCCACTATTTTCGACGAAACACAGAAAGGAAAAACGAAAAAATGACAGTTTTTCAGCATACCGTTACCAAAAAACAGGCATCTCAGCGCCTTGATAAATTACTGGCTAATCTCCAGCCGGAGCATTCCCGTTCCCAGGTGCAATCCTGGATCGCGAAAGAACTTGTAACCGTTAATCAAACTGTCGTTAAGGCAAATTACAAATGCCAGACAGGGGATGTGGTGCAGTGGGAGCTTCCGGAGATGGAGCCACTGGACATAACTGCGGAAAATATTCCTCTGACTATTTTGCATGAAGATTCGGACGTACTGGTTGTAAACAAACCGCGCGGTATGGTCGTGCATCCGTCTGCAGGCCATGCGAGCGGCACATTGGTCAATGCACTCGTTTACCACTGCAAAGATCTTTCCGGGATAAACGGAGTGGAGCGCCCGGGAATTGTCCATCGGATTGATAAGGACACAAGTGGCCTGCTGATGGTGGCCAAACATGATCAGGCTCATAAACATCTTTCCGAACAGCTTCAAGACAAGAAAATCACCCGAAAGTATGAAGCGATCGTTCATGGGGAAATCCCGCATGAAACCGGCATGATCGATGCGCCGATTGGCCGGGATCCGAAAGACAGACAGAAGATGGGAATCGTGGAAAATGGCCGACCAGCGATCACCCATTTCCGAGTATTAAAAGCATATCCGGATTATACGCATGTGGAATGTCAGCTGGAAACAGGGAGAACCCATCAAATCCGCGTGCATATGAAATATATCGGCTATCCTCTGGCAGGGGATCCCAAATACGGGCCGCGTAAAACATTGGATATCGAAGGCCAGGCCCTGCATGCGCGAACACTCGGTTTCACTCATCCGAGAACAGGGAAATGGATGGAATTTGCCGCAGAACCTCCTGCCTATTTTCAGGAAGTGCTGGATTATATAGAGAAAAAGTATTGACAGGTGCTCACTCGTCTGTAATAATAAAACAAATGCATAAGACCCTTTAACAATAGTCCCGTGAGGCTAAAAAGGTTACGGTAGCTGCAGCTATTCAGCGATGTATGTGAATCCCTTTTTTCCTTCGCGGAGAAAAGGGATATTTTATTTTTATGCTGGGTATGGAGGTAGAAAGATGAAGAAAAAAGCAGATATTCTCGATCAGCCTGCGATCAACCGAGCGCTGACACGAATTGCCCATGAAATCGTCGAGAAAAACAAAGGTGTGGACAACCTTGTGCTGGTTGGAGTGAAAACCAGAGGAGCGCCATTAACGAAAAGACTGCAGGAGAAAATCAAACAGATTGAAGAGGTCACCGTTCCAGTGGGAGAATTGGACATTACCCTCTACCGTGATGATTTGGAAAAGGCCTACGAGCAGGAGGATCCGCTTCTGAAATCTGTTGATATTGATACAAATATTTCCGGAAAACATGTTATCCTGATCGATGATGTACTGTACACCGGCAGAACAATAAGAGCGGCGATGGACGCAGTCATGGATACAGGCAGACCATCAGCTATCCAGCTGGGAGTACTGGTGGACCGGGGACACCGCGAGTTGCCCATCCGGGCAGACTATGTAGGAAAAAACATTCCCACCTCCGAACAGGAAGTGGTCGTTGTACATCTCAAAGAGACCGATGAAAAAGACCAGGTTTCCATCTATGAAAAGAACTAAACGTAATGGCGGATGCCAGTAAAATAAGCATCATGAATTAAATAAAAACCTTTAATTAAATCCAGAGAGATTCATAAGGTTGCAGCAGACGGCGTGTTTTTTAATGGACACGTATGCCTCTTTGCATCTTTATGCAAAGAGGCTTTTTTTGTGGAAAAATACAGGGAATGAATTCCCCCTGTGCAGATACATATCAGAACAATGGAGGGGTTAAGATGACACAACAAATGATCATGGACGTAAATGAAAGACCAAAGCGAAGCCAGTGGCTGCTTCTGAGCATTCAGCACTTGTTCGCCATGTTCGGCGCGACCATACTCGTTCCTTTTCTCACAGGATTATCTCCTGCGGTGGCGCTGATTTCCAGTGGAGCGGGAACGTTGGCCTATCTTTTGATAACGAAGGGAAAGATTCCTGCCTACTTAGGATCCAGTTTTGCGTTTATTGCGCCGATTATTGCGGCAAGTAGCGTGGCCGGTCCTGCCGGTGCAATGATAGGATCATTTTTTGCCGGTCTGCTCTACGGTCTGGTGGCACTGCTGATAAGACTTCTTGGCACCGACTGGCTGATGCGGATTCTCCCACCGGTGGTTGTTGGTCCGGTGATTATCGTGATCGGTCTCGGGCTTGCACCAACAGCGATTGACATGGCGATGAATCAGAATGGTGTGTATAACGGGGAATTTATTACAGTAGCTTTGTTTAGCCTTGCTGTCACCATTATTGCCTCGATTTTCATTAAAGGATTTTTTGGTCTGATTCCAATACTGCTGGGAATCACTGCAGGCTATCTGTTTGCACTTGGCCGCGGGATTGTGGACACTGCGCCGATACAGGCAGAATGGGCAGCCATCACCTCTGCTGGTTCGGTCGGTGAATTTTTGGGGGCTTTCTTTCAGGTCCCGGATTTTATCCTTCCATTTGTTGATTATGCACCTGGGGAAATCTTCTCCTTCCAGCTGCTAGCGATTATGGTGCCGATTGCCTTGGTTACGATCGCCGAGCATATTGGCGATCAGATGGTCCTGTCCAAAGTGGCAGACCGTAATTTTCTTAAAAAACCTGGTCTGCATCGTTCGATTATGGGCGACGGGGTTGCAACGATTATTGCTTCCTTTATCGGCGGACCGCCAAATACCACCTACGGGGAAAATGTTGGGGTGCTGGCGATCACCAGAATCTTCAGTGTGTTTGTGATTGCCGGAGCAGCGGTACTTGCCTTAATGTTTGGCTTCATTGGAATTGTAACAGCTTTGATCAGCTCAATTCCTGCACCGGTGATGGGCGGGGTCTCCATTCTTCTTTTTGGCATCATCGCCTCTAATGGTCTCCGAATGCTGGTGGATAACCAAATCGACTTAAGCGACAAGCGAAACCTGGTCATTTCCTCTGTCATTCTGGTAATCGGTGTCGGCGGGGCATTTATTCAAGTAACAGAAAATGTGCAGATTGCTGGTATGGCACTGGCTGCGATCATCGGAGTGGTGTTAAATCTGCTGCTTCCTGACAAAGAGAGTACAAGGAAGAAGAGCGGATTATTTACAGAAACCAAGCAGTCCGGCGTTAAGAAGCATGTATCTTAATCCAAAGGAGAGAGGGAAATGCGACATTTTCTTTCTGTTCAGCAGTTAACAAAGGAACAAATCATGGATATTTTGCAGTCAGCCGATACGATTAAGCAGGCTGTTCCTGCACTGCCACAGCAATTGTTTGCAGCAAATTTATTTTTTGAACCAAGTACAAGAACGAGGATGAGCTTCACCGCAGCAGAAAAGAGACTGGGGATGGAAGTGCTGGATTTCCAAGCGGCGGGGTCAAGCACCGAAAAAGGGGAGTCATTCTATGATACGGTCAAAACATTTGAAGCAATCGGTGCAAATCTTCTTGTCATCCGGCATCCATCTGATGACTGGGCCAGTGAAATTCCAGCCGATCTTTCCATTCCAGTAATCAATGGGGGAGCGGGAAAGAGAGAGCATCCGACACAGTGTCTGCTAGATTTGTTAACCATTTATCAGGAGTTTGGACGTTTTCAAGATTTGCAGGTTGTAATTGCCGGAGATATTAAACACAGCCGGGTGGCCCGCTCAAATGCGTTCGCTTTAAAAAGGCTCGGGGCGAATGTTCATTTATCGGCACCGCCAGGGATGGGAGACCCGGAGCTGTCGTTTCCCTATATATCCATGGACCAGGCAGTCAAGAACTGTGATGTCCTGATGCTGTTAAGGGTGCAGCGGGAAAGGCATGAGACAGAAGTTGAGACCGTGTCCTATTTGCAGCAGTACGGGCTAACACTTGAGCGGGAGGAGCAAATGAAAATACATGCGATCGTGATGCATCCCGCTCCTGTCAACAGAGGAATGGAGATAGACGCAACGCTGATGGAGTGCGGAAGGTCAAGGATCTTTAAGCAAATGGAGAACGGTGTGTATATCCGGATGGCCGTAATAGCAAACATTTTGCAGGAATGGGGGATATTGGATGAAACTGCTTTTAACAAATGCGAAGCTGCTGGAGGAAAAGGAAGGCCGTGACATTCTGATTGAAGGGGGAAAAATAAAGAAAATCGCCCCATCGATTGCCGGGGAAGCGGATGAGGTGATTGACTGTGAAGGGAAAATCGCCGTGCCCGGGTTCATCGATGTGCATATCCATCTAAGGGAGCCTGGCGGGGAACATAAGGAAACAATTCGAAGTGGAACATTGGCTGCAGCCAGGGGCGGATTCACCACAGTGTGCGCCATGCCCAATACCAACCCGGTGCCTGATAATCAGGAACACACCCAGGCACTCCTGGACAAAATAAAAAAAGATGCAAAGGTGCGGGTATTGCCTTATGCGGCGATTACCAAAGGATTAGAGGGCGAAGCATTAACCGATATGGCTGAACTTGCTGAGATAGGTGTCTTTGCTTTTACCGATGACGGGGTGGGCGTGCAGGATGCTGACCGTATGTACCGTGCCATGGAGCAGGCGGCTGCTTGCGGCAAGCCGATTATTGCCCATTGTGAGGAAAATTCGCTCGTATATGGCGGCGTGCTGCACGATGGAAAAATCAGCCGTAAGCTCAGTTTGCCTGGCATTCCTTCCTTAAGCGAATCTGTACAGATTGCCCGTGATGTCCTGCTTGCCGAGGCTGCTGGCTGTCATTATCATGTCTGCCATGTTAGCACAAAAGAATCTGTCCGGGTGATCAGGGATGCCAAAGAAGCCGGAATTAACGTGACGGCAGAAGTCACGCCGCATCATCTTTTACTAAATGAGGAAGACATTGCGCAAGATGACGCAGATTTTAAAATGAATCCGCCGCTCCGTTCCAAAGCGGATCAGGATGCACTGCTGGAAGGGCTGCTGGATGGAACCATTGACTTAATTGCCACTGATCATGCCCCACATGCCAAGGAGGAGAAAGAGCTTGGTTTTTTAGAGGCACCATTTGGCATCACAGGGCTGGAGACGGCATTTTCCCTGCTTCATACCAAGCTGGTGCTGCCAGGGACAATTACACTAAAGCAGCTGATCAATTGGCTGACGGTTAAACCCGCTAAAATTTTTCATCTGCCATACGGAGAATTAAAAGAGGGGGCGTCAGCTGATATAACGGTGCTGGATCTGCAGACAGAAACCGTCATTGACAGGGAAGGTTTGCTTTCAAAAGGAAAAAACACGCCATTTCACAACTGGAATGTCACTGGAATACCAGTATTGACGATTGCAAAGGGAAACACAGTATACAGGAGGGATGAACATGTCTAAGCGACAGATAGTGCTGGAAGACGGGACTGTTTTAATCGGGAACGGATTTGGCAGTGAAAAAGACGCCTTGGGTGAAGTGGTTTTCAATACAGGGATGACCGGCTATCAGGAGATTCTTTCTGACCCTTCATACTGCGGGCAGATCGTGATGATGACCTACCCGCTGATCGGAAATTATGGCATCAATCGTGATGACTTTGAAACGGTGAACCCGTTCATTCACGGAATGATCGTAAAAGAAGTGTGTGATGCTCCCTCCAATTTCCGTAAAGAGGAAAGTTTAGACACGTATCTGAAGAACAATAGCATTCCGGGGATTTCAGGGGTTGATACACGCAAGCTGACAAAGATTATCCGCAAACACGGAACGATGAAAGCAGCTATCACCTCACTTGAACATCGTGCTGAGGAGGTACTGGAATACATAAAAAACAAGCCGCTAAAGCGTGATCAGGTCTCGCATGTCTCTACTGTGAAACCATATGTTGTGCCAGGACGCGGCAAGCGAATAGTGGTTGTGGACTTTGGAATGAAGCACGGAATTCTCCGGGAACTGACCAAGCGCAGCTGCCACATCACTGTCGTTCCGTATAACTGCAGTGCCGAAGAAATATTGCGCTTGAAACCGGATGGGCTGATGCTGACTAATGGGCCTGGAGACCCAAAAGATGTGCCCGAAGCAATCGAAATGATTCAGAACATCCTTGGAAAGATTCCGCTGTTTGGGATTTGCCTTGGTCATCAGCTGCTCGCCCTGGCAGCAGGTGCAGATACCGATAAAATGAAGTTTGGCCACCGGGGCTCGAATCATCCGGTAGCTGATCTTTCCAGAGACAAAACATTCATGACTTCCCAGAACCACAGTTATGCTGTCAAAGCGACATCGCTTGTAGGAACGGAACTTGCCGTAACCCAGGTTGCGTTAAATGACCGATCTGTGGAAGGGATCAGGCATAAAATTCACCCTGCCTATTCCGTGCAATATCATCCGGAAAGTGCTCCAGGTCCTGAAGATACAAGTTTCTTATTTGATGAATTTCTCAACATGACGGCTCAGCATGAAAGGGAGGGGTTATATGCCTAAAAATAACGGCATCAAAAAAATTCTCGTCATCGGTTCTGGTCCGATTGTGATTGGGCAGGCAGCTGAATTTGATTATTCCGGAACTCAAGGATGTCAGGCGCTGAGGGAAGAAGGGTATACGGTCATTCTTGCTAATTCCAATCCGGCGACGATCATGACCGACCACACGGTGGCAGATAAAGTATACATGGAGCCGCTGACGGTAGAATTTCTAACCAAAATTATCCGTAAAGAGCAGCCGGATGCCCTGCTGCCGACATTGGGCGGCCAAACTGGACTGAATTTGGCAGTTGCATTGGATGAGGCGGGGGTCCTCGCTGAACATGATGTTACCTTGCTTGGTACCTCTTTGCAGGCAATCCAGCAGGCTGAGGACCGGGAGCAGTTCCGGGATCTGATGCTTGAGCTGGGGGAGCCCGTGCCGGAAAGCTCGATTGTCATGTCGGTTGATCAGGCGCAAAAATTTGCTGAGACAATCGGCTATCCTCTGATTGTCCGTCCTGCCTACACACTTGGCGGCACTGGAGGAGGAATGTGCTGGAGTGAGGAAGAACTGGTCGAGGTGACCCGGAATGGACTGGCGCTTTCCCCTGTTGGGCAATGTTTGGTGGAGAGAAATATTGCCGGTTATAAAGAAATCGAATATGAAGTGATGCGGGATAAAAAGGATCAGGCGATTGTCGTTTGCAATATGGAAAATGTCGATCCTGTCGGCATACATACAGGCGATTCAATTGTGGTTGCCCCCTCTCAGACATTAAGCGACAGAGAGTACCAGATGCTGCGCAACGCTTCATTGAAGATCATTCGCGCCCTCGAGATCGAGGGCGGATGCAATGTGCAGCTTGCACTGGATCCGCACAGTTTTAACTATTACATTATCGAAGTGAACCCTAGGGTCAGCCGCTCTTCAGCTCTTGCGTCCAAGGCGACCGGTTACCCGATTGCCAAAATGGCGGCAAAAATCGCGGTTGGTCTTACCCTTGATGAGATTATTAACCCAATCACCGGCAATACCTATGCCATGTTTGAGCCGGCACTGGATTATGTAGTTACCAAAATTCCACGTTTCCCTTTTGACAAATTCATCTTTGGCGACCGTTATCTGGGAACGCAAATGAAAGCAACAGGGGAAGTGATGGCCATCGGCAGAAGCTTTGAAGAATCACTGCTGAAGGGCATCCGCTCGCTTGATATCGGGACCGAAGAGCTTTGGCTGGACAGTCTGGCGGTGTTGCCGGGTGACAAGCTGAAAAAACATCTGAAAAAAGCAGGCGATGAGCGGATTTTCATGATCGCTGAAGCCTTCCGACGGGGCTTTAGTGTGGATGATATCGGACAGGTGACAAAAATTGACCGATTCTTTCTCGTTAAAATCGCCAAACTGGTGCAGATGGAACAGGAATTACAGGATAACCGGCTGTCATCTACTGTACTGAGAAAGGCGAAGGAGCTGGGAATTTCCGATGAACAAATCGCTCGTCTCTGGAACATCGATGCCGACGCTGTTTATCATGAGCGGATGAGGGAGCATATTTTCCCAGTTTACAAGATGGTGGACACTTGTGCAGCGGAATTTGAGTCCGCCACTCCATATTATTACAGTACTTATGAAGAGGAAAATGAAGTCCTGCCGAGCAAGCAGAAAAAGATCCTTGTGCTTGGTTCCGGTCCGATCCGCATCGGTCAGGGGATAGAATTTGACTATGCCACCGTTCATTCCGTCCTGGCTATTAAAGAAATGGGATATGAAGCAATCATTATGAATAATAACCCGGAAACGGTTTCGACGGATTTCAGTATTTCTGACAGGCTTTATTTTGAGCCGCTGACATTGGAAGATGTGATGCATGTCGCAGAACTGGAGAAGCCTGAGGGAGTTGTTGTCCAATTCGGCGGACAAACCGCAATTAATTTGGCAGAAGGGCTCGTCCGGCGCGGAATAAAAATTTTGGGCACCAACCTGGAAGCGATCGACCGTGCTGAAGACCGGGACAAATTCGAGGCGTTTTTAGAGGAACTGCACTTGATGAGACCTGCAGGCAAAACGGTGCGCGAGTTGAATGATGCGTTACAGGTGGCAAGTCGAGTCGGCTATCCAGTACTTGTACGCCCTTCCTATGTAATCGGCGGAAGCAGAATGGAAATCGTCTATAACGATGAAGAGCTGAAGGGATATTTGAAGAAGTCGGGAAATCAGAAGTGGACACACCCGATTTTGATAGATAAATATATTACCGGCATCGAAGTGGAAGTCGATGCAATCAGCGATGGTGAGAATGTGATCATTCCGGGGATTATGGAACATATTGAACGATCCGGTGTCCATTCAGGAGACTCGATTGCTGTCTGGCCGCCGCAGCGAATCAGTGAGCAGGTTAAAGAGCAATGTCTGGAGGCTGCCATTAAAGTAGCCCGTGGTCTGAAGGTAAAGGGTTTAATCAATATCCAGTTTATCGTACAAGGGGAAGAGGTCTATATCCTGGAGGTCAATCCGCGTGCCAGCAGAACGATCCCTTTCTTGAGTAAAATTACTGGTGTTACCATGGCCAATATTGCTACCAAGTGCATTCTTGGTTCAACGCTGAGTGAGATGGGTTATCAGACAGGGGTTCTGCCTGAAATGGAAGAGGTTGCCGTCAAAGTCCCGGTGTTTTCCTTTGAAAAACTGCGCAGTGTGGATACGATATTAGGACCGGAAATGAAGTCAACCGGTGAGGCTATTGGTTTCGATAAAACGCTGGAAAAGGCGTTATATAAGGGGTTGATCGCCTCGGGTCTTGAGGTTCCGCTTGAAGGTGCCGTCCTGTTGACTGTTGCAGATAAAGATAAACCGGAAATGCTCCAGATAGCCAGACGATTCCATCAGCTGGGCTTTAAAGTTTTTGCAACCAAAGGCACCGCAGCAGCGATTTCTGCATCGGGCTTGCCGGTAACGGAAGTGGCGAAGATTGGCGCAGGGGCCTCTCCGGATGTGCTTTCCGTCATCAAAAAAGGTGAGGTGCAATTCGTGATTAACACACTCACCTCCGGCCAGCAGCCGCGCTCCGACGGATTCATGATTCGCCGGAGTGCCGTGGAACATGGAATTGCCTGTTTAACCAATTTAGACACTGCTCAAGCAATTCTAAATGTAATCGATTCGACTACTTTTCATGCCAAACCGATGGAGAAAAAGGTGATTGCCCCATGATTAAAAAAGAAATGGTAAGGGTTGAATCTTCCAGTCTGGTAGCCCGGGACACTGTGAAAATGGTGTTAGAAAATGAGTATATCAGCAGGCTGGCTGTACCTGGCCAATTCCTGCATGTGGAGGCAGCTGGTCATACACTGAGGAGGCCAATCTCCATTGCGGATGCAGACAGGGAGATCGGGACGGTGACTATTATATTCAGGGTGACCGGCTCAGGCACCAAACAGTTGGCTTCATGCCAGCCTGGGATGACATTAACGGTACTGGGGCCAAACGGAAATGGTTTTCCTTTTATGCAGGCAGGGTCTCGTGTGCTGTTAATCGGCGGAGGAATTGGTGTGCCGCCACTCTACTATCTTGGCAGGTCTTTGGCAGTAAAGCCATGCACCGTTAAAGCAATACTCGGATTTCAATCAGCTGCCGATGTATTTTATGAAAAGGAGTTTCGGGAGTTTGCCGGGACGGTGATTGTGACCAATGATGGTTCTTTTGGAGAAAAGGGTCTGGTCACCGATGTCATCGAACAAGCGGGCAGTTTTGATTACTACTACACATGTGGACCGACCCCCATGCTCCAGGCAGTCACAAGAAAACTGAAAAGAAAGCCGGGATTTGTTTCCATGGAAGAATATATGGGCTGCGGAGTCGGTGCCTGCTTTGCCTGTGCCATCCCGGCCAGGGACGGCGGATACAAAAAAATCTGCAAAGATGGACCGGTCTTTCCCGCGGAGGAGGTGCGGTTATGACAAATTTGGCGGTAAAACTTCCCGGCTTAAGTTTGAAAAATCCTGTCATGCCTGCGTCAGGATGCTTTGGATTTGGCCGGGAATACAGTAAATTTTATGATCTGGGCAAATTGGGTGCGGTGATCATAAAGGCAGCTACAGGATCAGAGCTATTTGGCAATCCGACACCAAGAGTAGCCGAGACGCCTTCAGGTATGCTCAACGCGATCGGCTTGCAAAACCCGGGGGTTGAAAAAATTATTGAGCACGAACTGCCGTTTCTCAGTCAGTGTGAGATTCCCGTGATTGCCAATGTGGCAGGAAGCATTATAGACGAATATGAAATGGTAGCCAAAGCTTTTAATCAGACAGACATGGTAAATGCCCTGGAATTGAATATCTCCTGCCCAAATGTAAAACAAGGCGGAATGCAATTTGGAACTGATCCAAAAATGGCAGCGATGGTCACGGAGCGAGTAAAGAGGGTAAGCAATCTGCCGGTATATGTAAAATTATCTCCAAATGTCACAGATATCAAGAAAATGGCAAAGGCAGTGGAGGCGGCCGGTGCCGATGGTATTTCGATGATCAATACACTGACCGGAATGCAAATTGATTTAAAAAGCAGGAAGCCGCTGCTGGCCAATCAGACAGGCGGATTATCCGGTCCGGCGATTAAGCCGGTAGCTATCCGAATGATCGATGAGGTGAAACAACATGTCTCTATACCGATTATTGGAATGGGAGGTATCAGCTCTGCAGAAGATGTTCTGGAATTTTTGCTGGCTGGTGCCGATGCGGTTGCTGTCGGTACCGCAAATTTCCAAAATCCCCTGATCTGTCCGGAGATTATCGAGGAATTGCCAGGAGTGCTCCATCGGTTTGGTTTCGATTCCGTTGCTGACGCAGTCGGAAAGGGAGGTTCTCATGCCCATGTGTAAGACGATTTATCTGGCGCTGGATTTTCCTGACTGGAAGCATGCGAGTTATTTTCTGGAAAGCAATCAATTAAAAGGGGTGCCGGTAAAAGTAGGAATGGAACTGTTTTACCGGGAGGGCCCTCATGTGATTGAGAAACTGAAGGAAAATGGGCATCCGGTCTTTCTTGACTTAAAATTGCATGACATCCCAAATACGGTACAACATGCTATGCATAACCTGGCAAGTCTGGAAGTGGATATTGTTAATGTCCATGCACTGGGCGGGGGAGAGATGATTAAGCGGGCCAAAGAGGGGCTGGTCTCGGGAAAGAGGCATAGTCACGAGACAAAGCTAATTGCCGTGACACTTTTGACCTCCCATGATGAGATGACGATCAAGAATGAACTTAAGATGTCAGGGAAAATGGAAAACAACTCCAAGCATTTGGCACTAATAGCCAAAGAGAATGAAGCAGATGGCGCCGTCTGTTCGGCTTATGAAGCATCACTAATCAAGGAGGTCTGCGGGGCAGATTTTCTTGCCGTGACACCAGGAATCCGCTTGAAAGGAAGTACTCCTGATGACCAGAAAAGAATTGCCGACCCCGGTTTTGCCCGAAAAAATGGTGCAGATATCTTAGTTGTCGGCCGGAGCATTACACAGGCAGCATTACCATATACAGCCTATCAGCAGGCAGTAAAGGAGTGGAAGCATGGATTACCGCTATGAAATCGCCAATGACCTTTTGGCCATCAAGGCCGTACAAATTAATACAGATGATTATTTCACCTGGACATCCGGCATAAAGTCGCCAATCTATTGTGATAACCGTCTTACTATATCCTATCCTTCTATACGAAAAAGGATTGCTGAGGCTTTCGTGACGATGATCAGCGAGAAGGGGATAGAACCTGATGTGATAGCCGGCTGTGCAACTGCAGGCATTCCGCATGCCGCCTGGCTGGCTGAGGAACTTGGGATCCCCATGGTATATGTGCGCTCCAAACCAAAAGGGCATGGCAATGGGAAGCAAATCGAAGGGGAACTCTTGCCGGGTCAGCAGGTTATTGTCATCGAAGACCTGGTGTCCACAGGTGGGTCCTCACTTAATGCCGCAAAAGCCTTGCAGGAGCATGGTGCTGAGGTAATCGGTGTTTTGTCCATTTTTACATACGGTCTAAGGCAGACAGCAGAAACATTTGCTGGAGAAAATATAGCTTTAGATTCCATAACAGGCTTTGACCAGCTTATGAACGTACTGAAAGAAGCAGGCATAATGGATGAGAAAGAAAAAGCCGAAATGCTCACGTGGAGAGATCAGTTGCTGTAACAAAAGGCTTTTTTTAAAAGAATGTTGTTTTATCACAATATCCATAAACTGCGCCGTAAATCAGTGGGTTTCATGAACGCCGCTGCGGAAAGCGAGGGGTATTTCCGCAGCGGCAGCCTATCTCGCAGTTTCCCATCAACTACGAAATAAAAAGTAAAAAAACTTATTAAAATAGCCTGGCTAAAAAAGAATGCTCACATCAGTGATCATTCCTTTTTGCATAACACCATCCATTCATCAATGGTGAACCCGGCAATGCTTCCGTCTGTCATTTCAATTTGAAAATAGTCACGGATATGCTGGTCGGCATTTGTTATAAATGCAGTAATCTCCTGTTTCTCTTCCTCTGTATCCACTGTACGATTGAGCCATTCCTCATAAGGCAGCCGCTTCTTTCTCTCTTCACTTTTTGCAATAGTAAAATTGCTTTCCTGTAAAAGCTCTCTCCATTTACGGATCGTCAATGAACAGACATGGCTTGAATCTCGCTTTTCTTCCAACGTATTAATAAAGTAATTAAGCTCTGTGTTCTCTGCTGCTACATTGTCAATAAGCAGGAAACTTCCACCGGCTTTTAGTACCCTGTTCGCTTCCTGGAGAAACAAAGAGGGATTAGGAAAATGATGTGCTGCTATTCTGCATGTCACCACATCAAATGTCTCGTCCAGAAACGGCAAATCTTCTGCATCGCCAAGGACGTATTCGATATTCGAATAGGCAAGAAGATGCTGGGAAGTATGTGCAAGCATCTCCTTCGTTAAGTCACTGGCAATCACCTGCTTAACAAAGGGAGCAAGCTGTTTTGCCACATGCCCTCCCCCTGTTGCAATATCCAGTATCTTCATGTCTTGTTGCGGGTTGAGCCATTGGGTTAGTAACGGCAAATCTGCCCCTTTTGCATGTGTCGTGCTGGTGACGTACGCTGCTTTATTTTTGGCAAACTTCTGTTTTACAACTTCTTTTTCTCTCATCTGCTCGCTTCCCTTCCTAATCTATAATCACAGTATACGCTCACAGTCGCAATAAGGAAAATATTGATTTATAATTAATAGTGATAACAAAAACAAATCATAGAGGGAGAGCCTAATGAAAATTGACGACTACGCTTTGCTGGTTAAGCTGAGTGAGGTGGGGACCATCAGAGGTACGGCAAAAGCAGTACTGATTTCCCAGCCTGCGGTCACACAGCGGCTCAAATACATTGAAGAATACATGGGGCAGCCGATTTTTATCCGGACACCGAAGCGGCTGATCCCCACTCCCGCCGGGGAAATGATTTTAGAGCATGCACAGGCTGTCCTGGAACAGGAGCAGGCGATGAAAAACAGACTGGCTCAGTCGAGTACAGAGGTGCAGGGTACATTGTCTGTTGCCTGTTCCTCACTGATCAGCCAGCGGTTTCTGCCTGCCATTCTCCGGGACTTTACCACTGCCTACCCAAAAGTTGCGATTGATTTGGTGACAGGGATCAGTGAAGACATTAAACGCAATCATAAAAACTATCATGTTTGCATCATCCGCGGCGAGAAGCTGAAAGAAAGCACCTGCATCCGCTTATTTAACGATCCGCTGTACATGTTTGATACCGAGCCATTTCCAATGCATACATTGAAAAAGCGTCCGCTGATTTCCTTCAGCAGTGATGACAGCATGCATGAGCTGGTGGATAACTGGCTTTACCATCACCAAGGAGACATCAAGCCAATCCGAACCTTGACCGTGGACCAGATTGAGACCTGTAAGCAATTTATGAAACAGGGACTGGGTATGGCCGTGCTGCCGGAAAGTGTCTCTCATGATTTAAAAGATGACTATCCGAATGTCCCGCTGATGCTGGAAGGAAGGCCGGTGACAAGAGATACGTGGGTGTGTTATCAGGAAGGGGTGAGGGAATTGCCCCAGGTTGACCAGTTCATCCAGGCGATCTCCAGTAAATTATCTCTGTAATGTTTAATAAAAACCGAAATAAGGAATAACCTAGGTAGAAAAGAAAAAAGGAGCGTATCATAATGAGCGACGTACTATTTACATCAGCAGCAACAGCAAAAAACGGAAGAGATGGTCATGTAAAATCAAAAGACGGACAGCTTGATTTTAACCTGGTCAACCCTGCAGGAAATAAATCAGGTGAAGAAGGAGCAAACCCTGAGCAGTTTTTTGCCGCGGGTTATGCTGCCTGTTTCGACGGGGCATTAAATAATGTAGCAGGGAAGCAGAACAAAGAGGTTGAGTCGGAAACAACCGCAGAAGTCAGCTTTATGAAAGATCCGGAAGACGGCGGATTTAAACTTGGTGTAACCCTGACCATTGAAATGAAAGGGGTCAGTCAGGACGAAGCGGATAAATTAGCAAAAGATGCTCACGATTTCTGCCCGTATTCCAAAGCGACCAGAGGCAATATTGAGGTTAAATTGAATCCGAAAGCAGTGTAAACAAAAGCGGATGATTCTTCCCGGAATCATCCGTTTTGCTTTTTCCTTTTAAGTTTTTCAATTGTTTTTTCCTCCGGTGTCACAAACAACGTTTTCTGGTTATCATAGATAACATAGCCAGGCTTGGCACCATTTGGCTTTTTCACATGACGGATTTTTGTATAATCCACCGGAACAGACGAGGATCCTTTTGATTTGCTGAAATAAGCGGCAATTTCCGCTGCTTCTGCCAATGTTTCTTCACTGGGGTCGCTGTTTCGGATCACCACATGGGAACCAGGAATGTCCTTGGTATGCAGCCAGATCTCATCCTGGCGGGCAATCCTGTTGGTGACATATTCATTCTGTTTATTATTTTTCCCGACGAGAATTTCCGTGCCGTCTGTTGCCATATAGGTTTCTGGCACGGGCTTTTTCGGTTTGTTCTTTTTCTTTCCGGTCTTTTGTTTTTTCAGGTATCCTTCTTCCCGCAGTTCCTCGCGAATTTCTTCTATATCTTCCATAGCGGCTGAATCGATTTGCTGCAGCAGCTGGTCAAAATACCGCAGTTCCTCATTCGTTTTTGTTATTTCTTTTTCTACAGCCTGTTTGGATTTTTTCAGTTTTTGATAGTTTTTATAGAAGCTTTGGGCATTTTCGCTTGGTGTTTTATTCGGGTCCAGCTCGATCACAATCTCCTGCTGTTCCGGATGATAATAGTCGACGACGGTAACCGTTGCATCTCCCTGTTTGACAAGATGCATATGGGCTGTCAGCAGTTCGCCATACTTTTGATAGTGATCCGCACTTTCTGCTTTCTTCAGGGTCTGTGCATGTTTTTTCAGCTTTCGTTTGTTTTTATCTCTTTCATTTTTTAAAAATCGGTACAAATCCTTCGCTTGCTGTTTGACACGGTCGCGCTCCGCCTTGCCGGAATAAAAGGTGTCAAGCATGGTGCTGGCAGTAGTAAAATCTTCTATTTCTCCGCTAGTCTCCGTTAATGGCAGGACATGAAAATCTTCTTTTTTCCCGCGGTAGATGGCTGGAGCATACTGATCATGTGTGATTTGTTCCTGGACCTTAAGAAACTCGGTTTGATAGGTAGCTGATGTGCCGAGACTGGCTCTTTTTGCGATCTCCTTAGTAATCAATGGCGAGAAACCTTGCAACATCCCGACCATTTGCTTATCAAGCTGTCCGGCATTGAAATCCAGTTTGGCGATAAACTGCTTACCGCTCAGTGTCAATGGATTGGATTTGTTTTGCTTGGGCGGCTCGATATACGTATGTCCAGGGAGAATCGTCCGGTGACGGTTCTGGGCCATGGAGATATGTTTGAAGCTTTCAATAATATGCCCTTTGTCCTGATCGATGAGCATCACATTGCTGTGCTTGCCCATTAGCTCGATGATCAGCGTTTTGGAGGAGACATCCCCGATTTCATTCCGCGTTTTGACGGAAAAAGTGACAATGCGCTCCATTTCATCCTGCTCAATTGCTTCCACTATCGCCCCGGAAAGGTGTTTCCGGAGCACCATGCAGAACATGGGCGGCTCCAGTGGGTTTTTATAAGAGTCTTCGGTTAAATGAAAACGCGCATAGGAAGGATGAATCGACAAAAGCAGGCTGTGATTCTCTCCCTGGCTGCGGATTGTCAATATAAGTTCTGTATTGGTCGGCTGGTAGATTTTCGTTATCTTTCCCGGGACCAGTTTGTCTGCTAATTCTTTCGTTACGGCTCGTGTAACAATACCATCAAATGGCATAGGATCACCTCACCGGCAATTATAGCATTTTTCCGGACAAGTATGCATACATATTAGAGAGGATGTTCAAAAAGTCCGGTAGCAATGACGCGTCGAATTTCTTCTTTGGCTTGTTTCTCCGTTCCTTGGAAAAGAAAATCACTTTTCCTGCGTGCGAAAGCGTCTGCTCATGTATCTGAATGCATACATTTCGCTACTCGAAACTACGCCGCGATCTGAACTTCTCGGTCCTTGTTATCCTCCTTTTTGAACATATATTAGGTGAGAAGTCAGAAACGGCGAGCCTGCGGGGATTTGGAGGAATCAATATGAAATGGTACCAGCTAGACATTGATCGCATTGAACAAAAATTGCATGTGACTGCAAACAGGGGATTAAGTGAAAAGCAAGTAGAACAGCGGCGCAAACAATACGGGGAAAATCTGCTTGCCTCTCAGCAGCACACATCAAAATGGCTTACATTTATCAAACAGTTTCAGGATTTTATGGTGCTTGTCCTTTTGGCTGCCACGTTAATTGCCGGGCTTTTGGGTGAGTTCGTTGATGCGATTGCCATTATGGTGATTGTCCTTGTCAATGGGTTTATCGGTTTTTTTCAGGAACAGAAGGCGGAGAAATCGCTGGAAAAACTTAAAGAATTATCCGCTCCAATGGCCAATGTTTTTCGGGATGGGAAATGGGAAAAAATTTCCTCCCGTGATGTCGTAGTAGGGGACATTGTAAAAATTGTTAGCGGGGACCGGATTCCGGCTGATATCCGCGTCATTAAATCCAATAGTATGGAAACAGAAGAGTCGGCGCTTACGGGTGAGTCGCTGCCGGTAATGAAGCATGCCTCAGCAATTGTAAAGGACGAGCTAGAGGCACAGGATCAAGCAAATATGGGGTTTATGGGAACAATGGTCACACGAGGGTCCGGTACCGGCATTGTTGTTGGCACCGGGATGGATACGGTTATGGGACAAATTGCTACCCTGATGGTGCAAACCGAAAAGCAAGTGACCCCACTGGAACGCCGGCTTGCAGAACTCGGGAAAATCCTGATTGTCCTTGCTTTGATCCTGACCGCCCTTGTGGTTATGCTCGGCGTTTTTCAAGGTCATCCGGTCTACCATATGTTTTTGGCGGGCGTATCTCTGGCTGTTGCGGCAATACCTGAAGGACTGCCGGCAATCGTTACAGTAGCACTTTCTCTCGGTGTTCAACGGATGATCCGAAAAAAAGCAATCGTACGCAAACTGTCTGCGGTGGAAACACTTGGCTGCGCCTCCGTCATTTGCTCGGACAAGACTGGTACAATGACCGAAAACCAGATGACAGTGAAAGAAATCTACCTGAATGGCAAGCAGCTATATGTCACAGGTGACGGCTACAGCACACAGGGCGATTATTTTTTCAATCAGCGCAAAGTAAACGATGATTTCCCCAACTTAAATAACATGCTGCTTTATGGCATGCTTTGCAATCATGCAGAACTTCAAGTAAAAAAAGGCAAATACCGGGTGGAGGGTGACCCAACGGACGGGGCACTTCTGGTCGCTGCGCGGAAACTGGGACTGACACAAGAAACCGGGGAGAAATACCGGGTGATTAAGGAAATTCCGTTTGACTCGGATCGCAAGCGGATGAGTGTAATTGTGGAAGATGAAAACGATATGCGCTTTTTAATCACGAAGGGTGCCCCTGATGTGCTGCTCCCAAGATCGGAATTTTTTGTGGATGATACAGGAAGACAGCGGATCCAGCAAACCGACCGTGCGCGTATTGACGGGGCAGTGAGCCGGATGGCGGATAATGCGCTGCGCACGATTGCGGTGGGAATGAAGCCGATCACCAAGCAGGATACACTGGAAACGGAATTTCTGGAGCGTGATTTAACTTTCATCGGACTGTATGGGCTGATGGATCCGCCAAGAAAAGAAGTAAAGTCGGCAATTGCCGAGTGCCGCCAGGCCGGGATAAAGACGGTAATGATTACAGGCGACCATGTCAAAACAGCGAGGGCTATTGCACGGAATTTAAATCTTTTGCCGGAAAACGGTATGGTTCTCGAAGGACATCAGCTGAGCAAAATGTCATCAGCCGATCTGGGGGAAGTCATCGAGGATACGTATGTATTTGCCAGGGTTACACCGGAGCATAAGCTGAAAATCGTCAAAGCTTTTCAGGAAAAAGGGCATATTGTTGCCATGACAGGGGATGGCGTCAATGATGCACCAGCCATTAAGGCAAGTGATATCGGCATCAGCATGGGCAGGAGCGGTACAGATGTTACCAAGGAAGCTTCCTCATTGATATTAATGGACGACAATTTTGCTACGATAAAATCGGCGATCCAGGAAGGGCGGAATATATATGAAAACATCCGGAAATTTATCCGCTACTTGCTTGCATCCAATGTTGGTGAAATTCTCGTCATGCTGTTTGCGATGCTGCTTGCTCTCCCGCTTCCTCTTGTGCCGGTACAGATTCTTTGGGTGAACCTGGTGACAGACGGCCTGCCGGCGATGGCGCTCGGACTGGATCAATCAGAAGATGATGTAATGCGGCGCGGACCGAGGAATTCAAGGGAAGGCGTATTTGCCCGCGGGCTTGGCTATAAAATTGTCAGCAGGGGAATTTTAATCGGCGTGGTAACGTTAATTGCCTTTATGTTTGCGTACCAAAACAACCCGGACAATCTGGTTTATGCACAGACAATTGCATTTACTACACTGGTAATGACCCAGCTGATTCATGTGTTTGACTGCCGCAGCGAGACATCGGTATTTTCCAGAAATCCATTTGAAAATATCTATCTCGTCTTTGCCGTATTATCATCACTTTTGCTGCTTCTGGTAGTTATTTATTGGGAACCGCTGCAGCCTGTTTTTCATACAACCTTTTTAAGCATTCGAGACTGGGTGTTTATTGTCGCCCTGAGTGCCCTCCCTACAGTATTGTTTGGCTTTACAAAAAAATAGCACCAGTTGCCCGGACCGTTCATGACTTTATAGATCGGTCCGGGCATTGTTTTGGCTAAACTTTCTGCAGGCGGAGTAAATCAAGCCTTAGTTTTCATTTATGCTGAAAAAGCGTTATAATAAAAGTTACGCATGCAGGAGGTTCAGTAAGCCGGAGAAAAAGAGCGTGATTGCGAGCAAAATAAAGGATATTCAGAGAATCTTAAGTAAATAGTTGAATTTCGGCCATGATTATCCGTATAATAAACATATCCACAAAATAGAGAGAAAAGCTGGATAAAGAAAACTCAGGACTTAGCCACACTTAACGCGTGCGGCCATTGCCTGAATTTATACAGGATAAGAAAGCTTTTCTATTCTTATCTTGAAACAAAGGGGGAGCGAATTTGGGTCTGAAATTAATTAATATTGGATTTGGCAATGTCGTTTCAGCAAATAGGGTCATTTCCATTGTTTCACCGGAATCTGCACCAATCAAACGGATTATTACGATAGCAAGAGATAATAATAAATTAGTAGATGCTACATACGGGAGACGGACACGCGCCGTTATTGTGACGGACTCAGACCATGTTGTCCTGTCTGCTGTCCAGCCGGAGACCGTGGGACAGCGTGTAATCTCAAGTGAAGAAGAGGCCGACGAATAATCGTGGCGCATGATCGTTTTTGACAGACAGGTTCAAATAACTCCTGTTTTTAAAATGCGGAGGTTTTCCATAACTAGGAGGAAATACTTTGATTGATGAGAAAGGAATTTTATTTGTTTTATCCGGACCTTCCGGGGTCGGCAAAGGGACTGTAAGAAAAGCGCTTTTCGAACAGGATACCGATCTGCGCTATTCCATTTCTATGACAACAAGAAATAAGCGTCCCGGCGAAACAGAAGGAATCGACTACTTCTATAAGTCGCGTGAGGAGTTTGAACAGCTGATTGACCAAAATCAGCTGTTGGAATACGCAAAATATGTCAATAATTATTACGGGACACCAAGAAAGTATGTGGAAGAGACACTGGAAGCCGGTAAAGATGTTTTTCTAGAGATTGAAGTGCAAGGTGCTTTGCAGGTAAGGGAAAACTTTCCGGAGGGTGTGTTTATCTTTCTTTTCCCGCCGAGTCTGGATGAACTGAAAGAGCGGATCGTCAGCCGTGGTACAGAAACTTCCGATTTGGTGCTGAACCGGCTGAAGGAAGCGAAAAAAGAAATTGACTTAATGGATGCCTATGATTATGTGGTGGTGAACGATCAGGTTGACCTCGCAGTAGCCAAGATACAGGCAATCATTCAAAGCGAACATTTGAAACGCGAACGCATTGCAAAACAATACAAACGATTATTGGAGGCGGAATAATATGATGCTGGATCCATCGATTGATGAACTGCAGGAAAAAATCAAGTCAAAATACACAATCGTCACATTGTCAGCCAAACGGGCCCGGCAAATGAGCGAGACAAAGGAAACCCTGATCGATAACCCGAAATCCCATAAGTTTGTCGGCATGGCGCTGGAAGAAATTCTGGCAGAAAAGCTGACAGTAGATTAAAAAACTATTTATAGATGGTCCTTTTCTGATTTTTGCTGTGAAATAACATGCGCCGCGGAAAGCGAAGTGCATTTCCGGAGCGGCAGGCTAAGCTACTTTTTCATCAATTAATAACTGCAAATACAACAACAATCCCTGCTTAATTAAGCGGGGATTGTTGTTGTATTTGCCGTCTGCCTTTTTCTGGGCTGAGGGCAATCGAATTAGCATCAGAGCCATTTTATGTTATAACTAAGGGAGAGGAAAGATTGGGAGGCGGAAGAGAAAAATGTGGAAAGATAAAAATATTATGCTTGGTGTTTCGGGCGGAATCGCGGCATATAAAGCATGTGCGTTGACGAGCAAATTAACCCAGACAGGGGCTAATGTAAAAGTAGTTATGACCGAACATGCCGCTGAGTTTGTTTCTCCATTAACATTTCAGGCTTTATCACGAAACCCGGTTTATATAGATACCTTTGATGAAAAAGATCCGCAAAAAATTGCCCATATTGATGTGGCCGACTGGGCTGACATTGCCATCATCGCCCCTGCTACCGCAAACATTCTTGGGAAAATTGCAGGCGGCATTGCAGATGATATGCTGTCCACCATCATGCTTGCAACAAGTGCTGAAGTCTATATTGCCCCGGCAATGAATGTACATATGTATGCCCACCCCGCTGTGATCCGGAACATGAAACAGCTTGAGGAATGGGGGTATCATTTTATTGAGCCTGGAGCCGGCTATTTGGCATGCGGTTATGTAGGAAAAGGCCGCCTGGAGGAGCCCGAAAGCATCATCGAGGCGATTGGACGGCATCAATCCGCCTCAAGCATGCTCACAGGTAAGCGTGTGCTCATTTCCGCCGGTCCGACGAGGGAGCAAGTTGACCCTGTGCGCTTTTTCACCAACCGCTCATCAGGAAAAATGGGCTTTGCACTTGCAGAGGCTGCAGCTCTGTTTGGTGCGGAAGTAACTTTAGTTGCAGGGCCATCTGCACAGGCGGTTAATCACTCACGTGTTCGCCGTGTGGATGTAACCACAGCAGATGAGATGTATGACGTGATGCATCAATTTTTCCCGTCAAGTGATATTGTCATCAAGGCTGCAGCTGTTGCCGATTACCGGCCGAAACAGGTCTATCAGGAAAAAATGAAGAAACAGGAGAGCGACTGGCAGGTAGAAATGGAGCGGACGCGCGATATTCTGCAGTCACTGGGCGAGAAGAAAAAGCAGCAGTATCTTGTGGGGTTTGCTGCCGAAACGTCCAGCCCGCTGGAATACGGACTGCAGAAATTAAAGAAGAAAAACCTTGATGCGATTGTGATCAATAATATTGCCTCCAAGGGCTCCGGGTTTGACGGAGACACTAATGCCGTTACCTATGTAAATAAGCTGGAACAAAAAGAAGAAATCGAACTTGCTTCGAAACGGGAAGTGGCCGAAAAACTGCTGGGATTGATTGACCGGGACATGAAGGATGGATTTTCGTGAAGATAGCAAAAGTAATTGTCGACGTGCCGGCAAGTTCAATTAACCAGACGTTTGATTACCTCATTCCGGAGCGGTTTCAAGACATTTTGGCTGCCGGCATGCGAGTGATTGTTCCGTTTGGTCCGAGAAAAGTAATGGGATTCGTCGTCGGAAAAACGGATGAATCATCGTTCGGAAAATTAAAGGAAATCGAGGATGTGCTCGATTTAACACCAGCCCTGACTGGTGAATTGCTGGAACTCGGCAAATGGGTTGCCGAAGAGACACTGAGTCTTCATATCACTGCCCTGCAGGCCATGCTTCCACAGGTCTTAAAAGCACAATATAAAAAAGAACTCACGCGTATGGGAGAAGAGAGACTGCCGGATGCTCTGGAGGAGCTGTTTGCCGGCAGGGATGTTATTCTCTTTGAGGAATTCACTGCTTCATCTATCCCTTACAGTCAGCTGCAAAAGAGTGTCCAGGACGGGGTTATTTCGATTGAATACCTGGTGAAATCGAAAATTACCAAAAAGCAAGTTACGATGATCGAACCAGCAAAAGAGCCGCATCAGCTGGAGGAAGCAATGCAGGATTTGTCAAAAAACGCTAGAAAGCAGCAGCAGATGCTATTCTATTTTATCGATAACCCGGCTCCTGTAGAAAAAAAGCAGCTTTTAAAAATGCTTGATCTCACCGACAGTACGTTAAATACATTAATCAAAAAGCAATTACTTACAAGCAAGCGAAAAGAAGTATACCGCAATCCATACCGTGATGAAACATTCGCCGAAACTGTCGCACTTCCGCTGACTCCGCAACAGGAAGAAGCAATTGGGCTGATGAAAGACTCGATAGCTGACCGCCAGCATGATGTCTATCTTTTGCACGGGGTAACGGGAAGCGGCAAAACGGAAATTTACTTGCAGGCGATTCAGGATGTGATCGAGCAAGGGAAGGAAGCAATTGTGCTGGTGCCGGAAATTTCGCTTACCCCGCAGATGGTCAAGCGGTTTAAAGGCCGTTTTGCCGGCAATGTGGCTGTCATGCACAGTGCGCTGTCTGCCGGAGAGAAATATGATGAATGGCGCAGGATCCAGCGTAAAGAAGTTCAGGTGGTGGTGGGTGCACGGTCGGCCATCTTCGCCCCGTTTGAAAATATCGGCATCATTATCATTGATGAGGAACATGAAACGACGTATAAACAGGAAGACCAGCCCCGCTATCATGCCAGGGATGTTGCGATCCAGCGCGCCAAAACCCATGCCTGTCCCGTCGTGTTGGGCAGTGCCACTCCCACATTAGAATCTTATGCCCGCGCAAAAAAAGGAGTCTATAAGCTGGCTGTGCTCACCAAGCGGACAAATGAGCAATCAATGCCTGCGGTGGAAGTGGTTGATATGCGACAAGAGCTTCATGCAGGCAACCGGACGATGTTTTCCCGAAGACTGAAGGAGCAGATTGAAACACGCATTCAAAAAGGTGAGCAGGTGGTTCTCTTGTTAAACCGGAGAGGCTACTCCACTTTTGTCATGTGCCGGAACTGTGGCCATGTAAAGGAATGTCCGCATTGTGATATTGCTCTTACTTATCATAAGAACAGCAACCGGCTGAAATGCCATTATTGCTCCTATGAAGAACCAATGCCAATTAATTGTCCGGAATGTGCGAGCGATCTGATCCGCTATTTTGGTACAGGCACACAGCGGGTCGAAGAGGCGCTGACCCAACTTATCCCTGAGGCCAGCGTGATCCGCATGGATGTGGACACCACCAGACGAAAAGGAGCTCATGAAAAGCTGCTGAATCAATTTGCCAATAAACAGGCCGATATTTTGCTTGGAACCCAGATGATTGCCAAGGGACTGGATTTTGATAATGTGACGCTGGTTGGTGTGCTTACCGCTGATTCGATGCTGAATCTGCCGGATTTTCGTGCAGCGGAAAAAACATTTCAGCTTCTCACCCAGGTGAGCGGGCGCGCAGGCAGGCATGAGCTCTCGGGAGAGGTGACAATCCAAAGCTATACACCGGATCATTACAGCATTGAACTGGCAAGCGAGTATAATTTTCAGGAATTCTTTAAAAAAGAGATGGCCATGCGCAAAACGTTCTATTATCCGCCGTATGTATTTCTTGCCCTGCTGACCATTTCCCATGAAAATCAGGTCACAGCTGTGCAGACAACGCAAAAAGTGGTACAGATGCTTCTTGAAAAGGTGTCAGGTGATACAACGATCCTCGGTCCCACCCCTTCGGCCATCACGCGTGTGAAAGATAGATATCGCTACCAATGCATGGTAAAATATAGAAATGAACCAAACTTGCGTGAAAATATTAACGAAATCCTAGGGTCTTTTTCCGAAGAAATGCGCAAAAATGATCTGTTAATAACAGTGGATATGCAGCCATATCACCTCATGTAGCAAAATGCTCAGAAAGAAAGAAGGTATCGATCATGAAACGAATTGTGTTTATGGGCACCCCGGATTTTGCCGTCCCGGTTCTAGGGACACTGGCAGACTCGGCATATGAGGTCGTGCTTGTGGTTTCCCAGCCGGACAGGCCGAAGGGCAGAAAGAAAGTCATTACCCCACCGCCTGTAAAAGTGGAAGCGGAGAAGCGGCAAATTCCCGTGTTTCAGCCGGAAAAGTTAAAAAATGAATATGAAACCATACTGGAATATAAGCCTGATCTGATCGTGACAGCTGCGTATGGACAAATTCTCCCGAAAGCATTGCTCGATGTACCTGAATACGGCTGCATCAATGTCCATGCTTCCCTGCTGCCGGAGCTGCGTGGTGGAGCACCAATACATTACGCAATTCTTGAGGGGAAACAGGAATCAGGCGTTACGATTATGTACATGGAAGAAAAACTCGATACAGGTGATATCCTGACACAGCAGGCTATGCCAATCGAATCGGATGATCATGTCGGTTCCCTTCATGATAAACTCTCCCGGACTGGTGCCGATCTTCTTGCTGACACGCTGCCACAGCTGTTTGCGGGCAAATTGACGCCGGTTCCGCAAAATCAGGACAAGGCTACGTATGCCATGAACATAAAGCGCGAGCAGGAGAAAATTGACTGGAACCTGAGTGTACAAGAAGTCTACAATCACATTCGCGGCCTGCATCCATGGCCGGTTGCATTTACTTCATATAAAGGAAAGGTTATGAAAATCTGGTGGGGTGAACTGACTGCCCAGACCTTTTCCGGTAAGCCTGGAGAGATTGCTGAAAAAGAAGCGGATGCGTTTATCGTCATCTGTGGTAATAAACAAGCAATAAGGATAACCGACATTCAGCCAGCCGGAAAAAAGCGAATGACGGTCAAGGAATATCTGCGCGGCTCGGCCGATCGGATCGAAACTGGTGTTATCCTGGGGGAGCCACAAAATGAGTGATTTCACCGCAAGAAATGCCATGCTCGATATTCTGCTTCGGGTTGAGAAAGACAAAGGGTTCAGCCATCTTCTGATCGATCATCAGCTTCGTTCCGGCAAAGTGAATGTGAAAGATGAAGCCCTGCTGACAGAGGTTGTCTACGGAACACTGCAGCGAAAATATACGCTGGATTATTATCTGGAGCGTTTTGTCGATGCGAAAAAAAAGATCGCCCCGTGGGTGCGAATGCTGCTCCGTATGTCGGTTTACCAAATGGTGTTTCTGGATCGCATACCGGACCATGCGATTATTCATGAGGCTGTGGAGATCGCTAAAGAGCACGGTCACAAAGGCACTGCTTCGTTCGTCAACGGCGTGCTCCGCAATGTGCAGCGAAAAGGGGTGGCAGACCCGTCGGAAATCACCGATCAGGCAAAGAGGCTTTCCGTGATGACAAGTCATCCGATGTGGCTCGTTAAGCGCTGGATCTCTTTTTATGGATATGAGACGACAGAAGCGATGTGTCAAGCCAATCTGCAGCATAAAAACCAATCCATCCGCATTCAGCCGCTCCGGATCAACAGGGAAGAAGCGATGAAGCAGCTGCAGGAACAGCAATTTGACATTCGGCCTTCAAAGTTTTCAGCACAGGGCATCATCATTGACAAAGGAAACATATTAAAATCGAATTTGTTTAAAGAAGGTATGGTAACGGTTCAGGACCAGACATCCATGCTCGCTGCTGAAATGCTTGATCCCGAAACCGGCATGCAGATACTCGACGCATGCAGCGCCCCGGGAGGGAAAACTACGCATATTGCAGAAAAAATGAAAAACAAAGGAAAAATTCATGCCTATGACCTGCATCGTAAAAAGGTAAAATTGGTAGAGCAGAAAGCTGCTGAACTCAACCTGACGATCATTGAAGCAAAACCCGGCGATGCGAGAAATTTAAGGGAAGAGCATGAGGATGAGACGTTTGACCGGATTCTAATTGATGCTCCGTGTTCCGGACTTGGCGTAATCAGAGGAAAACCGGAGATTAAATATGATAAACAAGAAGAGGATGTAGAGCGGCTTGCTCAGATTCAGTTGGATATTATCCGTAGCGTCGCCCCTTTACTGAAAAAAGGCGGCAAACTGTTGTACAGCACATGCACGGTCGATATGAAAGAAAATGAAGACACAGTGAAACAATTTCTCGAGGGGAGCCCGGCATACGAGCTGGATCCGGATTTCCGTGCCAATCTGCCGGAAGAAATCAGAGATGCTCAGCCGTCGGGCAGGTACGGATTGCAGATTTTTCCCCAGACATTCGGGACAGACGGTTTTTTCCTAACGAGAATGATTCGAAAAAAATAAGTGATTCTTGTTCTTTTCCGGAGAAAATTGTGCAATACTTGAGACAGGAGAATCTTCAGGTTAAAGGGGTGATGGGATGAAAGGCCAATTTCTCACAGATACCGGCCAAGTCAGAGGACATAATGAAGATGCCGGGGGAATTTTTTACAATGCGGACGGTCAGTTTATGGCTGTGATTGCTGACGGCATGGGGGGACATCAGGCTGGTGACGTAGCCAGTCAGATGGCTTTAAAGCTGATTGGCGAAAAATGGCAGGAATGCAATGAGCTAAGTTCCCCTGAAGAGACGAAAGAATGGCTGGTTAAGGCGATTGCCGATGTGAACGAAACAGTCTATCAGCATGCACAGAACAACGAGGAATGTCATGGTATGGGCACAACAATTGTTATTGCCGTTTGCATTGATGATGTAGCCACAATTGCGCACATTGGCGATAGCCGCTGCTATATGTTTAATGAGGCAGGATTTCAGCAGATAACGGAAGACCATACTCTGGTAAATGCCTTGGTGCAATCCGGCCAGATTTCCAAAAAAGATGCCCAGGAGCACCCGCGCAAAAATGTGGTGCTAAAAGCATTGGGCACGGAGGATCAAGTCACAGCAGACGTTACTTCCATCGGGTTTGAACAAGGTGATAAATTATTATTATGTTCAGATGGATTAACCGACAAGATGGAGGACGAGGAAATAGCTGAACGCATCAAAGAAAACGATGGTGAGCTGCATGAAGCGGCTGAGCAGCTGATTAACCTGGCCAATGAACGCGGCGGAGAGGACAATATTTCCCTCATTATCATCGAGCATGGCCTTTTGGGGGAAGAAGGTGAAAGGGAATGCTGAACGGACACCTGTTAAATGACCGCTATCAACTGAACAAGACGATAGGCGGGGGCGGGATGGCCGATGTTTATTTGGCATGGGATACGATATTAAACCGGGAAGTTGCGATCAAAGTACTGCGGATGGAATACGCCAATGATGAGGAGTTCCTTGCCAGGTTTGACCGGGAAGCCCATTCCGCGATAAGTCTTGCCCATCCGAGCATTGTAAATATTTATGATGTCGGGGAAGAGGACAATATTTCCTATATAGTTATGGAATATGTAGAAGGGATGACGCTTAAGGAATACATACAGCAGCATGGCCCGCTTGATGTCCAGGAAGCGCTGGACATACTTAAACAGATTGCAGCCGCCATTGCCCACGCCCATGCAAATGATATTGTGCACCGTGATATAAAACCGCAAAATATCCTGATTGATTCCTATGGAGAAGTAAAGGTAACCGATTTTGGGATTGCTATTGCTTTAAGCGCCACTTCCCTGACGCAGACCAACTCGATTCTCGGGTCTGTGCATTATCTGTCACCAGAGCAGGCAAGAGGGGGAACAGCAACAAAAAAGTCGGATATTTATTCAATTGGAATTGTATTGTTTGAATTACTAACGGGGAGATTGCCTTTTTCCGGGCAGTCGCCTATTTCGATAGCCTTAAAACACTTGCAGAATGAAACTCCTTCTGTCAGGAAATACAATCCAGGGATCCCGCAGAGTGTGGAAAATATTGTACTAAAGGCCACTGCGAAAGATCCCTTCCACCGCTATGACAATGTCTATGACATTTCAGATACACTGGAGGGTGCGCTTGATCCGGACAGACAGAATGAGGCGGTATACACTCCGCCGGTTGAAGCAGGGGATGAAACAAAAGCTATCCCGGTGATTACGGATGACAGACTGGTGACAAACAATGATCAGGAAACCGTGGTTCACCAGGGAGACGCTGCCACAAAAAACTTTTCAGCAAAAGGGGAAACTTCTGCCCCTCCTGCAGACGGTAAGAAAGAAAAGAAGAAGAAAAAGAAGAAAAAACCGAAGCAGAAACGAAAGAAAAAATGGCTGATCGGACTTGCCGTGTTTGTATTGTTGCTTGCAGCCACCGTGACAGCACTGTTCGCTTATCCAGGGTTTCTGCTGCCGCAGGATGTAACCATTCCAGATGTAACAGAACTCGAGGCAGATGATGCCCAAGCACAACTGGAGGGTTTGAATTTACTTGTGGAACAAGAATCAGTCTTTTCCAATGAATTGGAAGAAGGACAGGTTACAAGAACCAGTCCCCAGGCGGGAGATACGGTAAAAGAAGAATCACAGGTTACTCTATATGTCAGCCAGGGCCCGGAAACCGTGGCGTTTGATGATTACGTCGGCAGGGATTTCAGCCAAGTGGACCGGCTGCTGGCCGGACAAGGATATGAAGTGATCCAGTATGAACAATACTCCGACAGACCTGCGGGGGAGATCATCACACAAATTCAGCCCGAGCCTGACAGTGAAGTGGTTCCAAGTGAGACAAGAGTTATTTTTGAGGTAAGCATGGGTCCGGAGCCGGTGACTTTGAGTAATCTGGTTGGTATGACAGAACAGGAAGCAAGGACATATTTGGAAAATAATAATCTGACCATGAATGTTACGCAAGAAAGTTCTGACACAGTCCCCGCGGGTGAAATAATCCGGCAAGACCCTGCCGCAAACGCGGAAATTGAAGATGGCTCAGCGGTACAGGTCTATATTTCCACAGGTCCAGAGGAATTGCCGCCTGCATCCCATACGATTACCTATACGGTACCTTATGAGCCCCCGGAATCGGAAGAGAACAATGGAGGAGAAGGATCTGGTGGAGAGTCTGAAGAAGGGTCCGAAGAAGGATCTGAAGAAGAATCCGCAGAACCGGTGGAGCAAACCGTCCGCCTCTATATTGGTGACATGAATAACGATATTTCAGAAGTCTTTCAGGAAGAAACGATTACCGAAGATACGGAGTTCACCTTTACACTGACTATTCCGTCAAACGAGACGGCAGAGTATTTAATAATGCGGGACGATGAAGAGCTTACCAGCCAGACAGTATCATATGAAGAGGGTGAATAAATGGCTGACGGCAGAATTATCAAAGCTTTAAGTGGTTTTTACTATGTGCAGTCCAGCGGGCAAATCTACCAGTGCAGAGGCAGAGGGCTTTTCCGTAATAAAAAAATCAGTCCCCTTGTCGGTGATTTTGTTGCATTTGATATCAGCGGACCAGAAGAAGGATATATAACAGAGATCAAGCCGAGAGAGAATGAACTGGTTCGCCCGCAGGTTGCGAATATTGACCAAGCGATTATTGTCAGCTCGGCCACCAGTCCGGACTTCAGTACGATGCTTCTGGATCGGTTTCTTGTACTGATTGAATCCAAGCAAATCAGGCCGCTCATATTCATTACAAAAATGGATACTCTCGCAGAAGAGGATAAAAAGGATATAGAAGCATACCGAAGCAGCTACCAGCAAATCGGGTATGAAGTAGAATTACTTTCCTCCAAAGAGCCGGATTTGCTGCCTGAAATGAAGAGCCATTTTAAAGATCGGGTGACAGTATTTGCGGGACAGTCAGGTGTGGGAAAATCTTCTCTGCTCAATGCGTTAAATCCCTCGCTCCTCCTGAAGACCGCGGAAATTTCGAAAAGTCTCGGCAGGGGCAAACATACAACAAGACATGTAGAGCTGGTGAGGGTTTACGACGGCTGGGTGGCTGATACGCCCGGTTTCAGTGCTCTGGAGTTCGGGGATCTGAATTCAGAGGAATTGCCGGATTGCTTTCCGGAGATGGAAGAGCGGAAGGGGGCATGCAAATTTCGCGGATGCCTGCATAACAAAGAGCCGAAATGTGCTGTCAAGCAAGCGGTGGAGGATGGAGAAATCCCCCGCTTCCGCTATGAGCATTATCTGCATTTTTTGGAAGAGATCCAAATGAGAAAGCCGAGGTATTAATGATGACGAAAATAGCTCCATCAATACTAGCAGCTGATTTTGCAAAATTAAAAGAAGAGATACAGGATGTAGAAAAAGGCGGGGCGGATTATATTCATGTGGATGTGATGGATGGTCATTTTGTTCCGAATATCACGATCGGTCCGCTGATCGTGGAGGCAGTCCGTCCGGTTACATCGCTCCCCCTTGATGTGCATTTAATGATCGAAAATCCCGATCAGTACATCGCAGCGTTTGCTGAAGCAGGTGCTTCGATTATCACGGTTCATCAGGAAGCGAGTGTGCACCTGCACCGGACTATCCAATTAATCAAAAGCAATGGAGTAAAAGCAGGGGTTGTCATTAATCCGGCAACACCGGCGGAATCCCTGCTGCCAATATTACCGGAAGTCGATTTGGTGCTGGTGATGAGTGTTAACCCAGGTTTTGGCGGACAACAATTTATCGAACAAAGTCTCTCGAAAATTGAAAAACTGGCTGCATGGCGCAAAAAAAATAATTTCTCCTATGAAATAGAAGTAGATGGCGGAATTAATGCGAGTACTGCCAGAACCTGTACGGCGGCGGGAGCCGATGTACTGGTGGCCGGAAGCGCGATTTTTAAACAATCCGACAGACATCACGCGATCCGTGAACTGGTGACGGCAGCAGAAGGGAAGTAACATCTATGACCAGTGTCGGAATTGTCGGCAGCGGGCCAGCAGGGCAGCTCCCTGATTTGCTTTTGTACACAGACGAGATTGATTACTGGATTGGTGCAGACAGCGGTGCCCTCTTGCTTATGGACCATCAAATTTCCGGAGATTATGCGGTGGGCGATTTTGATTCCGTTACAGAAAAGGAAAAAAAGCAGATTCGCTTACTTTTCACCCATATGGAAGAATATCCGCGGGAAAAAGATGAAACAGATCTGGAATTAGCGCTGCAACAGGCTTATGCCATGGAGTCTGATACCATTTATCTGTTTGGGGTCACCGGCGGCAGACTGGATCACGAAATAATCAACATCCAGCTTTTGTACCGAATGATGCGAGAGGGAATACGCGGTGTTCTGGTCGATGCATACAATCAACTGGAACTGACTGCTCCCGGCACCCATACGATTACCCGGGAGGAACGATTTCCTTATATTTCTTTTATCCCTTTTACACCGCATGTAAAAGGATTGTCGCTAACGGGCTTTCAATATCCGTTGGTCAATAAGGATATCACATGGGGATCCACCCTTTGTATTTCAAACAAGCTTCTTTCAAATAATGGTACTTTTTCTTATGAGGAAGGCATACTATTACTAATAAAGAGTCGTGACATTTGATTTTACCAGGCTTTGTTTGTAATCAGAGGAGGGGGAACTCATGAAATTTTATACTATTAAACTCCCAAGATTTATTGGCGGATTTGTAAAGATTGTAATTGGCACGTTTAAAAAAGATAAGTAGGCAAGAAAACCTGCAGGACAGAAAACGTATGTCCTTAACGCTGGATGAGGGAAAAAACGCCCGCTTCTGGGGGTTTTTTTTGCCGATGCTTTACAGCAAACAAGCTTTTGTCAGTACCTGACGGAAGCTTCTTTTTTTTGCAAAGCTTTATTCGTAAGCTTTGTTGCTTTTTATTACGTAGTTGATGGAAACTGTGCTGTAGCCCGCCGCTGCGGAAATACCCCTCGCTTTCCGCGGGAAGCTGCCGAGCCTCCTCGCGCTGTCGCGCTGTGGGGTCTCACCTATGCTCATCATCCCGCAGGAGTCTACGGGTATTTCCTCCGCTAATAGTGTGCTTCGTTGCTTTACTGCTTGCTAAATTTAAAAGAGCAAATCCACTTTTGATGGTTGATTTCCGCTGTGGGCAGCCGCGCACCTTACAGCCCCCTCGCGGTAAACCGCCGCTGCTGAGGTCTAGGCTCGTGCTGACTCCACAGGAGGCTGTTGCCGTCCGCTCCGATCAAGGATGCAGGCTTCTGTTAATTGATTTTAAAAAACAACACCATCAGCGAAGGAAATACATGGAGACTCCTGCGGGAGGAAAGGCCTAGGTGAGACCCCGTAGTGCGCCAGCACAAGGGGGCTCACCAGCCTCCCGCGGAAAGCGGAATGTATTTCCGTAGCGGCAGGAGTTATGTCACAGTCTAAAGATATTGTGAAAAACAATATTCTTTTAGAAAACAGCCCTTTGTAAAGGATTCAGGCAACGAAAAAAAGCACCTTGTCGGGTGCTTTTTCCAAGTAAGACTAATGTTATATTAGACACGCTCTACTTTGCCTGATTTAAGGGCGCGAGCAGAAACATAAACACGTTTAGGTTTTCCGTCCACCATAATACGCACTTTTTGTACATTAGCTTTCCAATTACGCTTGCTGGAATTCATAGCGTGAGAGCGATTGTTTCCAGTACGGGTTTTACGTCCAGTAACAACACATTTTCTAGCCATGGCAATCCCTCCTACTCTAACATGTGTCATTTTTCATTCTTACTTAATTTATCACAACTTCGGGGAGATTGCAATCTATTTTACCAGCTCAGAGGCTGCAGCTTGTCTTATACCGGAGATGCCGAATGTCTATAAAGAGAAATACCTTGACAGAACGCCTTTTTTCGTTCATGGTTAGAAGGGGCTGAATTACATAGCAAGCTTTTTTACTGAGGATGAAAATGGTTACATTTTTGCGGAAACAGATAAACATCGCTTTTAAAATCGGGTGACGTATAGTAAAATATGTTTATATTAGCGCAGGCGGTTAAGGAGGATTACGATGTCAATTGAACTGAATACAAATGATGGTCAGGTAACCATCACCAATGATGTAATCGCAACAATTGCAGGCGGTGCTGCAGTGGAATGCTACGGCATTGTCGGGATGGCATCCAAAAGCCAGATCCGGGACGGGATAGCCGAAATTCTGCGAAAAGAAAACTTCTCCAAAGGCGTCGTTGTACGCCAGGAAGAGGAACACTTGCATATTGATATGTACATTATCGTCAGCTACGGGACCAAAATATCCGAAGTGGCACATAATATGCAGGCACAGGTAAAATACACATTAAGCCAGTCGCTTGGGCTGGAAATTGACTCCGTAAATATCTATATTCAAGGAGTTCGAGTGGCAAAGGATTAACCTTTGCCGGTTTGTTTGTAAAGGAGGAAGCATAGTGACACTTCAACAATTGGATGGGAGCACATTTACAAAAATGGTACTCTCCGGGGCGCGTCATCTCTCAAACAATGCAGAAAAAATTGACGCATTAAATGTTTTCCCTGTGCCTGATGGAGATACCGGGACAAATATGAATTTATCAATGACTTCCGGGGCAAATGAGGTCAAAAATCTCGGCAGTGAGGATATATCTAAAGTCGCCAATGCCTTTGCAAAAGGGCTGTTAATGGGTGCCAGGGGAAATTCAGGAGTGATTTTATCACAAATCTTCCGCGGATTTGCCAAGGGAATGGACAAAAAGCAGACACTGACCGCTGGCGATTTGGCTCATGTCTTTGAAAGTGGAAGTGCTACGGCATATAAAGCGGTAATTAAGCCGGTGGAGGGAACCATACTTACCGTTGCCAAGGATGCTGCAGCCAAAGCAGCTGAATTGGGCGATGAAGAAACAGATATCATAACTCTTATGGAAGCCGTGCTTGCTGAGGCAAAGGCTTCACTGAAGCGCACCCCGGATTTATTGCCAGTACTGAAAGAGGTCGGAGTTGTGGACTCCGGCGGACAGGGCCTCGTAACGATTTATGAAGGATTTCTCGCCGCTTTAAAAGGGGAAGAACTGCCTGCAGCAGACTCAAGCGTTGATATGGACGAAATGGTCAATGCTGAGCACCATAAACATCAGGACTTCATGGATACATCAGAGATTGAATTCGGCTACTGCACGGAATTCATGGTGAAATTTGAAGAGGACAAGCTGGCTGAACATCCGTTTATTGAAGAAGATTTCCGCAATGAACTGTCCGGACATGGTGATTCGCTGCTGGTTGTCTCGGATGAGGATGTCGTCAAGGTACATGTACACGCAGAATATCCCGGCAGCGTTATGACCATTGGCCAGCGCTATGGCAGTTTGATCAATATGAAAATTGAAAACATGCGGGAACAGCATACAGCAATAGTCGGTGACAAGAAAGCCGGGCAGGCTCCAAAGGAAAAAGCAGAATATGCGATTGTCACGGTGGCGATGGGAAGCGGATTGAAGGAGCTCTTGGAAAGCCTAGGTGCAACAGTGGTCATCGAAGGCGGACAAACCATGAACCCAAGCACCCAGGACATCACGACTGCTATTGAAGAAGCCAATGCGAATAATGTTTTAATTTTACCTAATAACAAAAATATCATAATGGCTGCAGATCAGGCGGCAGAGCTTGCCGAGGGAAGTGTGCAAGTGGTGCCGACGACCACTATTCCAGAGGGCATCAGTGCGATGCTTGCTTTCCATCCCGATGTGGATATCACCGAGAATAAACAGGCGATGGAAGCTGCCGGCAAGCAGGTAAAAACCGGACAGATAACCTATGCTGTAAGGGATACTAAAATTGACGGCATGACCATTGAGAATGGGAATTTTATGGGAATTGCAGACGGGAAAATCAGGGCATCCCATCATGATAAGGCAGAAGCAGTAAAACAGCTCTTGAAAGAAATGATTACTGATGAGGATGAAATATTGACAATTCTTCGTGGTGAAGATGTGGATGAGCAGGAAGCGGACGAGCTCATCCGATATATCGAGGAAAATTTTTCCGATATTGAAGTGGAAATACATCACGGCAACCAGCCAATCTATTCTTATATTTTTTCCGTGGAATAAGGAACAAAAGCGGAAGCGACCGTTTAGCGACGTATGGGCTGGACTGAGCCGGAGGAGATAAAGGAAACACGGCGACCGGAGGGAGCCGATGTTGACTTATCGTACGGAGGTGAGGGAAGTCCACTAGTCGCTGGGCGCTGGAGCTGGACGTGGCATATCCTGATTCTGGCTATCCACTACGAACAGGAAGTTATAATTTTCTAAACATAAAAATTCGCCCTCGGCTTGAGGGCGAATTTTTATATACCTATAATCTTAATGAGAAAATCACCAAGAAACAAGAATGAAATAACTGCCAGTGGAACAGACAGCTCTTTCCATCTTCTCTGAGCAATTTTAGCAATTGGGTAGGCAATAAATCCAAATGCCATTCCGTCAGCAATGCTGTAGGTGAATGGGATCATAACGATGATCAAAAGACCCGGCAGTGACTCTGATAGGTTTTCCAGTGGAAGATGACGGATGCTCTGTGCCATCAGCATGCCTACAATAATCAATATCGGACTGATTGCTGTGTCCGGAATCATTGTAATCAAGGGAATGATAAAAATCGTTCCAAGAAATAGCACACTTGCTATGATGGCCGTGATCCCGGTTCTCCCTTTTGAGGCGATTACAGCAGCATTCTCCGCAGCAGATATCGTTGGAGAGGTGCCGAAAAACGCACAGCTCAGAGAAGAAAAAGCAGTCACCTGATAAGCTTTCCGGTAGCTTCCGTGCCTGTTCAGCATCTCCAGCTGTCCATGGAGGATCCCCATGTTTTCAAATATAAGAATCATCGCAAGCGGAAACACGCTGACCCAAAACGCCAGTTCACCGAGTGCTGAAAACGACGGCAGAAATAGCTGTGCCTCGGCAAGGATATTGCCTGTGTTTTCATCAGCCGGTTCAATAAGCCCGAAAAGATAAGCGATTAAAGTGCCTAAAACCATTGTAATAAGAAAATTGGCCGGGATGTTCCGGATAAACAAAAAGATGGCCAAAAACAATGTCAGGACTCCAGCAACTACCTGAGGAGAAGTAAAATTCCCAAGTGCAATCACTGAATTTTCACCGCTGACGACCAAGCCGTTTTTCTCCAGGCCAAGCAATATTAAAAACAAGCCAATTCCGGCGGTTATCCCGTGCTTCAAAGAATCAGGGATCGCATCGCGTAAAATACTCCCCAATCTGCTGAAGGCCGTAATCAAGAACAGCAGTCCGGCGACCAGCACCACAGCCAGTCCTTCCTGGAATGTCAGTCCGGATCCTTGCACAATCGAATAGGCGAACAATGCATTGATGCCCATTCCCGGAATAACGATCAGCGGGAGTTTGGCGAAGAGCCCCATTAACAGGGTCCCTGTAAAGCATGCCAAAATGGTCGCAATCATCCCGCTTTCAAGCGAAATGCCTGCTTCACTCAAAATGGAACCATTGACAATCACAATATATACGGTGGCAAGATAGCCGATGATCCCGGCTGTCCATTCTGTCCGCAGGTTCCCTTTCGCGTAAAGACCATTATGATGTTTTTCAGAAGACATATATTTTCCTCAATTATTTTGCTATCCCTCTCCCACCCGATTATAAATCTATAATCCACAAATGATTATTATAAACTTTTTTGTTATACTTTACAATAGAAGTTAAATTATACGAAGACTAGGCGGTGGCAATAATGAAATACAATTCGGTGTTTGATATTATTGGTCCGGTGATGATCGGTCCGTCCAGTTCACATACTGCAGGGGCTGCACGAATTGGCAAGGCGGCCCGCAATCTGTTTGGAAAAGAACCCCAATGGGCGAGAATTCATCTGTATGAATCCTTTGCCAAGACTTACAAAGGACACGGGACAGATTTTGCGCTGGCAGGCGGGCTGCTGGGATTTGAAACAGACGACACCCGCATGAGCCAAGCATTGGAGCTTGCTGAGAAAAAAGGGCTGGAAATTGAATTTATTGAAGACAGCGCTAAGGCAGACCACCCAAATACGGCCCGGCTGATTATCGGGGACGGGAGCGATCAGCTGGAACTGGTCGGCATCTCGATTGGCGGAGGTAAAGTGGAAATTACGGAACTGAACGGGTTTGAACTGCGGCTTTCCGGTAACCACCCGGCCATTTTGATTATGCATAATGACCGTTTTGGTGCAATCGCATCCGTTACAGAAATACTTGCAAAATACGAGATTAATATCGGGCATATGGAAGTGAACCGCAAAGATGTCGGAAAAGAAGCCCTGATGGTGATTGAAGTTGATCAAAATGTTAAGGACAGCATTTTAAAAGAATTGGAAAATGCGTCTCATATTATTCAGATTGCTAAAATCGCAAACTGACAGGAAGGGGAGTTTTATTATGTTCAGAACAGCTGCGGAACTAGTTGAAATGGCGGAAAAAGATAATATCGCCATTTCCGAGGTGATGATTCGCCAAGAAATGGAAGTCAAAGATAAAACACGCGAAGAAATTTTTGCAGAAATGGAGAAAAACCTCCAGGTGATGGAGAATGCGATTGAAGAGGCCCTGGAGGGAGTGGAGTCAGTTACTGGCTTAACGGGCGGGGATGCTGTCCTGATTCAAAACTACATGAGGGAAAAAACTCCGCTTTCCGGTAATTTGCTCATGGATGCGGTATCTAAGGCAATGGGCACCAATGAAGTGAATGCCGCGATGGGCACAATTTGCGCCACCCCGACAGCGGGCAGTGCAGGCTGTGTGCCGGGAACGTTGTTTGCGGTAAAAAATCAGCTGAATCCGACAAGGGAGCAAATGATCCGGTATTTGTTTACAGCAGGGGCATTTGGCTTTGTCACCGCTAATAATGCATTTATCTCCGGCGCGGCAGGCGGCTGCCAGGCTGAAGTGGGCTCAGCCGGAGCAATGGCCTCTGCAGCGATTGTGGAAATGGCGGGCGGCACACCACAGCAGTCTGCTGATGCATTTGCCATCACCCTGAAAAATATGCTCGGTCTTGTATGCGATCCGGTTGCCGGACTCGTTGAGGTGCCATGTGTTAAACGGAACGCGGCCGGATCCTCCCTGGCAATCGTGTCAGCGGATATGGCACTTGCCGGTGTAAAAAGCAGAATCCCATGCGATGAAGTAATTGGCGCTATGTACCGGATTGGCAAGCAGATGCCTACTTCCTTGAGGGAGACAGGAGAAGGCGGGCTTGCCGATACACCGACAGGGCGCCTCTTAAAAGAGAAAATTTTTGGAATGTCGGTATAGAGAGAGTGAAGGAATATGCTGGAAGATGCGGTAACAGCGGTAAACGGTGTCGGAGAAAAACTGGCAGAGGATCTGGCGGCAATGCATATTGTGACCATCCGTGATCTGCTCGACTATTTTCCATACCGTTATGACGTGTATGAGATAAAACCGCTTCGTGAATTAATTCATGACGATAAAGTAACCATTGAGGGAAGGGTTGTGCATGAACCCTCCCTCGCTTTTTATGGAAAAAAACGATCAAGGCTCTCCTTTACGGTAGAGACGGAAAATGTGGCGATTAAGGCGGTCATGTTTAACCGGGCGTTTGCCAAGAAGCAAATAAACCCGGGAGATACGGTTACCTTAACGGGAAAATGGGATGCACATCGCCTGCAGATTACTGTCAGCAATTATAAAAAAGGAGCGGCAGACCAGCAGGCAAAAATGCAGCCGATGTATTCGGTGAAGGGTGATGTGAGCAACTACAAACTGAAGAAGATCATCCAGCGGGCACTCGGGGATTATGGCAGAGAAATTGCGGAGATTTTACCGGAACGATATTTACGGGATTATAAACTGCCTGGCCGCCAAAAAGCATTGATGACCATGCATTTTCCAAAGAACCGAATAGCTTTAAAGCATGCACGCCGGCGGTTTATCTATGAGGAATTTCTGCTGTTTCAGCTGAAAATGCAGCTGCTTCGCAAACTAAAACGCGAGGCAACAAAAGGAAATGCTCAAAGGTATCAGGCCGATCAGCTGCAGGCATTTATCGCCGGATTCCCTTTTACCCTGACAAAAGCTCAGAAAAAAGCATTGAATCAGATTCTATCTGATATGAAGTCATCATATCGGATGAACCGGCTGCTGCAAGGGGATGTCGGGTCTGGTAAAACAGCGGTTGCTGCCATTTGCCTGTATGGCTCGATTACAGCGGGAAGACAAGGAGCACTGATGGTACCGACGGAAATCCTTGCTGAACAACATTATCAATCACTAACGGAATTATTCGGAGGAGATGCGAATATTGTGTTATTGACCGGCTCGGTAAAGGGGAAAAGGCGCAAGGAGCTGCTGGCTTCTCTGGAGAGTGGTGAGGTGGATATTGTGATCGGAACCCATGCCTTAATTCAGGATGATGTGTTTTTCTGTGATCTAGGACTGGCCATTGTGGATGAACAGCACCGGTTTGGCGTAGAACAGCGGCGGGTACTGAGGGAAAAAGGACTGAAGCCGGATGTGTTATTCATGACTGCTACCCCGATACCAAGAACCCTTGCGATTACCGCGTTTGGTGATATGGATGTCTCGGTGATTGATGAAATGCCGGCTGGCAGGAAAGCGGTGGAGACATTTTGGGCCAAGGAGAACACTTTTGAACGGATTCTTGGCTTTATCGAAAAGCGTGTTTCCGAAAAAGAGCAGGCATACGTCATTTGCCCGCTGATCGAGGAATCGGATAAATTAGATATACAAAATGCGGTGGACCTCTATCATCAGCTGCAGGAATTTTTCCCTCCTGAAGTGCGTGTTGGTTTGATGCATGGCCGGCTGCCGGCGGAGGAAAAAGAAGCGGTGATGAAACAGTTTGCGGAAAACGACATCCATGTGCTTGTTTCCACAACAGTCATCGAGGTCGGTGTGAATGTGCCAAATGCTACGATGATGGTCGTATATGATGCCGAGCGGTTCGGTCTTTCCCAGCTTCACCAGCTGCGCGGCAGGGTCGGACGAGGTGAAAAGCAAAGCTACTGTATTTTAATTGCCGATCCAAAAGGGGAAGTCGGCAAAGAAAGAATGCGGATTATGACCGAAACGACAGATGGCTTTGAACTGTCTGAACAGGATCTGAAATTAAGGGGGCCCGGGGACTTTTTTGGCAAAAAACAGAGCGGAATTCCGGAGTTCAAGGTCGCTGATATGATCCACGACTATCGTGCGCTGGAGACAGCAAGAAAGGATGCGGAAGAGATCATTGAAACGAATCTCTTGGCAAAGGATCCATCTTTCACCCCATTGGAGCATTATCTGGAAAACCAAATCCTTCTGACAGAAAAACTGGATTAACTGTATGCTTGCATAATTAATGCAGCTATTATATATTACTGTTAGTACCAAGTCTTAATTTCAGGAACGTTTTGGATGGGATCGGTCAAATTGAGAAAAAGCAAAGCAGAACGCCAGCAACTATTAAAACAAACCATTGATGAAACTCCATTCATTACGGACGAGCAGCTCAGCAGACGGTTTGGAGTGAGCATTCAAACCATCCGCCTGGACCGTTTGGAGCTTTCCATTCCGGAACTCCGTGAACGGATTAAAACAGTTGCCAGCAGTAATTGGAATGAGACAGTCAGGGCATTGCCGCTCGAGGAAGTCATCGGCGAGGTGATTGATCTGGAGTTAGACAAGCGGGCGATATCCATTCTTGATATCCGGCCGGAACATGTATTTTCCCGCAACCAGATTGCACGCGGGCATCATCTGTTTGCCCAGGCCAATTCGCTGGCAGTAGCGGTTATCAATGATGAACTCGCTCTGACAGCGAAATCTGAGTTAAAATTCACACGCCAGGTGAAAGAAGGAGAGCGTGTGATAGCTAAAGCGACAGTAAAAGGAAGAAATGAAAAAGGTTTAACTATTGTCATGGTAGACAGTTTTGTAGACAACGAGAAGGTGCTTGCCGGACAGTTTCACATGTATCAGGCAAATGAAAATAAAGGGGAATAACGCTTATGAGACTAGCAATTGATGCCATGGGAGGCGATCATGCCCCGAAGGAAATTGTGTCAGGCGCAATGGATGCTCTTGACCAGATAAAAGGATTAACGGTTACCCTGGTAGGGGATGAAAAGCAAATGAAGCCATACGTGAGTCATTCGGAGCGTGTGGAAATTATACATACAGATGAAGTGATCACCAGTGAGGACGAGCCGGTCAGAGCAGTAAGACGCAAAAAGAACGCCTCACTCGTGCTGATGGCAGAGGAAGTGAAACAAGGCAAAGCGGATGCCTGTATTTCCGCGGGAAACACTGGAGCACTAATGAGCGCAGGTCTGTTTGTTGTCGGCAGAATTCCAGGAATTGACCGGCCTGCCTTAAGCCCGACCCTTCCTACGATTGACGGAAAAGGGTTTTTGCTTTTGGATGTGGGAGCAAATGTTGACGCCAAGCCGGAGCACCTTCTGCAGTACGCTGTGATGGGCTCCATTTACACCGAAAAAGTTCGGGGAATTTCTAATCCAACTGTCGGTCTTTTAAACATCGGCACCGAAGATGGCAAAGGAAACGAACTCACGAAAAAAACCTTTGCGCTTTTGCAGCAAGCGCCAGTAAACTTTGCGGGCAATGTGGAAGCGAGAGATATTTTAAGCGGGACCGCGGATGTCGTGGTAACTGATGGATTCAGCGGCAATATTGCGCTTAAAACGATCGAGGGCACCGCAATGACGATGTTTTCTATGCTGAAGGAAACATTTATGTCTTCGATGAAAACCAAGCTTGCTGCCGGGATGGTAAAAAGCGACTTGAAAAACCTTAAACAAAAGCTGGACTACTCGGAATATGGCGGTGCGGGACTGTTTGGGCTGGCCGCACCCGTTATTAAAGCCCATGGATCATCCAATCGCAGAGCTGTACTTAATGCAATTAAACAGGCAAAACACATGGTGGATTACCGTGTTACCGATACTATCAGAAATACAGTGGAAACAATGAACAGGGAGAAGGAGGAATCCGAATGAAACGTGTAGCATTTATGTTTCCCGGCCAGGGTTCCCAGGCAGTTGGAATGGGTAAAGAATTTTATGATGAATTCCCGGGGATTAAGGAAATGTACAGGGAAGCCGATCAGGCACTGGGAAAAAGCATCACAGACATTATGTTTAACGGACCTGATGAAACATTGACAGAGACGGAGAATGCTCAGCCGGCTTTACTGCTCTCAAGTATCGCCGCTCATACCTTGCTGCTAAAAGATGAGGTGCAGCCTGTGATGACAGTAGGACACAGTCTTGGTGAATACAGTGCTCTGGTCGCAGCGGGCGCCATTTCACTGGAGGACGCATTGCCGCTGGTGGCGACTCGCGGAAGGCTAATGGAAGAAGCTTTTCCAAAAGGGCAGGGCACCATGGCAGCAGTCCTTGGCTTGAAGGAAGAGGAAGTTGCTGATGCTCTTCAAGAAGTGAAGGATGAAACAGTTGATCTTGCCAATTTAAATTGTCCGGGTCAGATCGTTATTTCCGGTTCCCAACAGGGCGTAGAACAAGCCGGCAGCATATTAAAAGAGCGCGGTGCCAAACGGGTGCTTCCACTGAATGTCAGCGGACCGTTTCATTCCAGGCTGATGAAACCGGCTAATCAGGAATTTGCCGAATATCTGAATGAAGTGGATATCTCCGATGCAAATATTCCCGTATATGCCAATGTATCGGCAGAACCAGTCACAGACAGTGAAGAGATGAAAGACTTGCTGTTGAAACAATTATATTCACCAGTGCAGTTTGAAGCGTCGATCCGCCGGATGCTTGATAAAGGTGTGGAAGCTTTTGTAGAGGTCGGAAATGGCAAGGTGCTCAGCGGCCTGGTGAAAAAAATCAGCCGGCGGACACCCGTATTTGCTGTACAGGATATCGAATCATTGAATAAATTCATCTCATGGTACCGGGAGGAGGAACAGTAATGCTGAACGGAAAAAATGCATTGGTAACCGGGGCTTCGCGTGGGATCGGCCGGGCGATTGCGCTGGAACTCGCCAGACAGGGTGCAAATGTCGCTGTCAATTATGCCGGCAGTGCCGAGAAGGCGCAGGCAGTTGTCGATGAAGTGACAGAGCTTGGAGGAAGCGCATTTAAAATACAGGCCGATGTAGCTAATGAGGCGGATGTCAAAGCGATGATGAAAGAGGTCGTCAGCGGGTTCGGCAGTCTCGATATTCTAGTGAACAATGCCGGTGTAAACCGGGATAATCTGCTGATGCGAATGAAAGAAGAAGAATTTGACCAGGTTATTAATACGAATTTAAAAGGCGTTTTTCTCTGCACCAAAGCTGTTACCAGGCAGATGATGAAGCAGCGTTCCGGCAGAATTATCAATGTCTCTTCTATCGTCGGGGTGAGCGGCAATCCCGGCCAGGCTAATTATACCGCAGCCAAAGCAGGGGTCATCGGGTTAACCAAAACCTCAGCCAAAGAGCTCGCTTCCCGGAATATTTTGGTCAATGCGGTAGCACCCGGTTTCATTTCCACAGATATGACCGATGCACTCTCAGAGGAACAACATGCGGGAATGCTCGGCATGATTCCGCTGGAGAGGCTGGGGAAACCGGAGGATGTAGCCAGAGTCGTGCGTTTTCTGGCAAGCGAAGATGCAAATTATATTACTGGCCAGACGATTCATATTGACGGCGGCATGGTGATGTAATAAATGAGCAGCCTTGAAAGGGGGTGAGGGCAAGTGGCAGATGTATTTGATCGTGTAAAAGCAATTATTGTGGATCAGCTTGACGTGGAAGAAGAAAAAGTAACCATGGAAGCATCATTCAAGGATGACCTGGAAGCTGATTCACTTGATGTAGTGGAGCTTGTAATGGAGCTTGAAGATGAATTCGATATGGAAATTGCTGATGAAGAGGCGGAAAAAATAAATACGGTTGGTGACGCTGTGAATTACATAAACAGTGTTCAGTAAAAAGATTATCCAACCATTGAAAATAGTTTTGTAAAACAGAGAGTCCTGCATTCGCAGGGCTTTCCGTATATTTTGACTAAAGGTGGCATTTAGCATGAATGTGACACAATTGGAAGAAACAACCGGCATTTCATTTAATAATCATGCTTTGCTGAAACAGGCATTTACACATTCATCCTATGTGAATGAGCATCGTGAAGAAGCGACTTCGGACAACGAACGGTTGGAATTTTTAGGAGACGCCGTTCTGGAATTGGCAGTATCGCAGTATCTGTTCCGGAAGAACCCCAATATGCCGGAAGGAGAAATGACCAAATTGCGTGCTGCAATTGTCTGCGAACCATCACTGGAGAATTTCGCCAGGGATTTGGGTTTCGGCGACCATATGCTGCTTGGCAGAGGAGAAGAGCAGACCGGCGGACGCGACCGCCCATCCTTGCTAGCAGATGTCTTTGAGTCATTCCTGGGAGCCTTGTATTTGGATCAGGGATTTGCCGTGGCGCTGGAGTTTTTTGAGACTCATGTATTTCCGAAGATAAAAACCGGTGCTTTTTCGCATGCGATGGATTATAAAAGCCAGCTGCAGGAACTGATTCAGCGGGACAAGAATCAGACGATCAAGTATGTGATTGCCGAGGAGAAAGGGCCGTCCCATGACCGGGAGTTTGTTGCAGAGGCTTCTTTGAATGGAGAAGTCGCCGGAAAGGGAACCGGACGCACCAAAAAAGAAGCGGAGCAGCGGGCAGCAAAGGCAGCATTGGATAATTATAATACCTGATGAAAAAAGGCTGTCCCTTTCATATAAAGGGAACAGCCTTTTACTTCATCCTTTCCTTACTTCACGCAATTCTTCAATAAATGCCTGGGTTTCTGCGGCACTCAGACTGCCTTTTTGCAGGATCAGATCATACATAAGCTTAATATCATCGTACTTATCGATATCATAATCTTCCGGGTCTAATAGACTCCGATTCACCACATTCAGTCGATCAGCCAGTTCATTAAGAATAAAAGCAAGATTTTCTTCCGATGGATATTCCAAATTCATATTAACACCTCTCCACTCTTCTTTTGCGGCTAAGTTTATGATAAAATAAATGCGGTAAAAAGCCAAATTATTTTTAGCATAAAAAATTATACACCCATACATACAATGAAGGCTTTTGCCATTAAAGCTTGGTGAACAGCCAGGTTTTTCCAAAATAGGAGAATGTATATGCATTTAAAACGATTGGAAAGTGTAGGCTTTAAATCATTTGCCGAGCGCATTAACGTGGAATTTGTGCCAGGAGTCACCGCAGTGGTCGGGCCAAACGGAAGCGGAAAAAGCAATATCACCGATGCCATACGCTGGGTGCTTGGAGAGCAGTCCGCCAAATCACTGCGCGGTTCCAAAATGGAAGACATCATCTTCCAGGGCAGCGACACGAGAAATGCGCTCAATGTAGCAGAGGTTACCTTGGTTCTTGATAATCAGGACGAAGCACTTCCGCTTGATTATGAGGAAGTAAGTGTTACGAGACGAGTCTACCGTTCCGGTGAAAGTGAATTTTATATAAATAAACAGTCGTGCAGATTGAAGGATATTATCGATTTGTTCATGGATTCCGGTCTCGGTCGGGAAGCGTTTTCGATTATCAGCCAGGGGAAAGTGGAAGAAATTTTAAGCTCAAAGGCCGAGGAAAGAAGGACCATTTTTGAAGAGGCGGCCGGTGTGCTGAAATATAAGCAGCGCAAGAAGAAAGCAGAATACAAGCTGGCCGAGACACAGGAAAATTTAAATCGGGTGGAAGACATTATCCATGAGATAGACCAGCAGATGGAACCACTTGAGGAACAGGCGGAAACGGCAAAAACATACAAACGGTTGAAAGCACAGTTAAAAGAAGAGGAAATCTCTCTATTAATTACAGAAATCGAATCCCTTCACGACCGGTGGCAATCATTATCCAACAAATTGGAAAGCGATAAAAATAAGGAAATAGCCATGAAAACAGAGATCCAGCAAAAGGAGGCCAAGCTGGAGAAAGAACGTCAGGAAATCCAGCAGCTGGATGAAGCGATTGATGCCTTGCAGGAACAACTGCTCACATCAACCCAATCGCTGGAAAAATATGAAGGAAAGAAACGGCTTTTCAACGAGCGGACAAAACATTTTACCGAGAATAAACAAAAGCTTGAGACACAAAAAGAGGAAACGGCCAAGCGTATCGGCAGACTGCATGAAGAAGTCACTGCAGAAAACAAAAAACTGCATGATTTAACGGAAGTGAAAAGTGCGACAAGCGAGAATGTCAAACAGTTAAAGTCAAGACTTACTGCAGATAAGCAGGATATTGCCGACAAACTGGAAGAACTAAAATCGGAATACATTGAAGAGCTGAATGAGCAGGCTGCCAAGCGGAATGAAAAGCAATCCATTCAGCAGCAGCTGACACAGCTGACAGGAAAAACGGACAGACAGACAGAGAAATTTGAAGGACTACTGCAATCAAGAAAAGAGCTAAACAGGCAAGGGGAAGAGCTTAAGCACGAACTGAACCAGCAGGAAAAGGCCTGTGAAGAAAAGGAAGATGATATCCGCAAGCTGAAAGAAGAACTGAAGAAAATGCGAGCGGCTTTTCAGGAGTCCCAAGCGAAACAGAATCAAGGGTACCAATATATCGAAAAACTGAAGTCGAAAAAAGAAATGCTGGAAGAAATGAAAGATGATTTTCAGGGCTTTTTCCATGGAGTGAAAGCTGTATTGAAAGCAAGAGAAGATCGGCAATTAACCAATATCCATGGCGCAGTTATTGAATTAATGGACATTCCGAAAAAGTATCTGAGAGCGATGGAGAGTGTATTGGGCGGGCAGGCACAGCACATTGTCGTGGATGACGATCAGGCGGCCCGGCAGGCAATTGCCTGGCTGAAGAAAACAAATAGCGGGAGAGCGACATTTCTGCCGCTGGCCTCGATTCAAGAGCGGTTTGTGACAAGGGGTGTGCTCGCTGACATCGAAAGTCATCCTGGTTTTATTGGGGATGCTGCCAGTTTAATTGACACACACCCTGACTATCAAAAAGCAGTGAAACATCTGATGGGACATGTCCTGATTGCTACAGAGCTAAAAAGTGCCAATGAAATTGCCAGACTTTCCGGCAGAAGATACCGGGTGGTTACCTTGGAAGGGGATGTGGTGAACCCGGGCGGCTCGATCTCCGGGGGTGCCCAGAAAAAAACCGGGCAGTCTTTGTTTACCAGAGAAAAAGATTTGCAGGAAGTAACAGAAAAGCTGAAAGATTTTCAGGCGAAAATGACCAACTTTGAAAAAAACGTCCAAAACCAAGAGCAGCAGATCAGCGAGAAGGAAAAACTGCTCACAAAGGAAGAAGAAGCGGAGAGAGAGGAAAACGAGAAGCTTGCCGATTTGCGTAATGTCTCGAAGGAACTGGATATGAAGTTAAGGGCATTGAATGATAATCTCACCCTGTATGATCAGGATAAACAGCAGTATGATGAGGACAGGCAAACCTTGAATGAGCGGGAAGAGCGATTAAATACGGAATTAAACGAACTGAAAGAAAAGCTGGAAGCGATGCAAAGCGAAATAAATGGATTAACCGAGCAGGAAAGCGCCTGGCAGGAGAATAAACAAAAATTGGAAACACAGCTTCATGAGCAGCAAGTAACACTCGCTGAACAGGAAGAGCGTGTAAAAAACCAGCGGGAACGTGCACGGGCTTCAGAAGAGGAACTGCAAAAAGCAGATCAGCAATATAACAGTGTTCATAATGATTTACAGGAATTGGAAGAAATGCATCATTCCGAAGAAACTGAAGAAGAAATGGAAGAAACGATTGCCAGAAAGAAACAGGAGAAAGCGGCATTCACTGCCGAGATCCAGGAGAAGCGTGCCGAACGCTCCACTCGTACTCGAGATTCAGAGGATCAGGAAAGGGAACTGAAGGAAGAAAACAAAAAGCATCAGCAATTTATTCAAAATATCCAACAGCGGGAAGTTCAAGTCAACCGGCTGGATGTTGATCTGGAAAACAGGCTGTCCCATCTGCAGACCGAGTATACCATCACCTATGAAAAAGCGAGCCAGCTATATGATAAGGCCGAAGATCCAGAAGCGGCTAAATCGGCTGTAAACGAACTGAAGCAAAAAATTGATCGTCTGGGAACGGTTAACCTCGGGGCAATCGAGGAATTTGACCGCATTACAGAGCGGCACGATTTTCTCATCGAACAGAAAAATGACTTGGTGGATGCAAAAGAAACACTCTTTGCAGTGATTGCAGAGATGGATGAGGAAATGATTACGCGATTTGATGATACATTCAAGCAGATTAAAGAGGAATTTGCTCACGTTTTCCGCCAGCTGTTTGGCGGCGGCCGAGCGGAATTGAAATTGACGGATCCGAACAACCTTCTTGATACCGGGGTGGACATTGATGCCCAGCCTCCAGGGAAAAAGCTGCAGCATCTCGGGCTTTTATCGGGAGGCGAGCGTGCCCTGACAGCCATCGCTTTGTTGTTTGCCATTCTAAGGGTGCGCCCTGTGCCATTTTGTGTCTTGGATGAGGTGGAAGCGGCCCTGGATGAAGCAAATGTAACCCGGTTTGCAAAGTATGTCAGACTGTACAGTGAGAAAACCCAGTTTATTGTGATTACCCACCGAAAAGGCACGATGGAAGAATCGGATGTCCTCTACGGTGTAACCATGCAGGAATCCGGAGTGTCAAGACTGGTATCCGTCCGTCTCGAGGAAACAAAAGAACTCATTGAATCCTAAGGAGGAATAGCCATGAGCTTCATGGATAAATTGAAAACCAGGTTCAAGAAAACGGAAGAAACCGAAGAGGTCTCCACAAAGTATAAGGAAGGGATGAAGAAATCAAGAAATTCTTTTTCCGGAAAAATAAATGATCTGATTGCCCGCTATCGAAAAGTCGATGAAGAGTTTTTCGAGGAGCTGGAAGAAGTGCTGATCGCAGCAGATACCGGTGTCATGACGGTGATGGATCTGATTGACGAACTGAAGATGGAAGTGAAACGACAGAACATCAAGGACACGAAGGATATCAAAGATGTCATTTCAGAAAAACTCGTGGAAATCTATTACGGTGATGACGATGAAGAGGTGGAAACACTCAATCTTAAGGAAAATGAATTGTCGGTTATCCTGGTCGTTGGCGTAAACGGTGTGGGGAAAACCACCTCTATCGGCAAATTGGCCTACCAGCTGAAACAGGAGGGCAAAAGGGTAGTCCTGGCTGCCGGAGATACATTCCGTGCCGGTGCGATTGAACAGCTGGAAATATGGGGAGAACGTGCGGATGTCGATGTGATCAAGCAGGGGCCGGGAAGCGATCCTGCTGCCGTGATCTATGACGGGATTAAAGCAGCCAAATCCAGAGAGGCAGATGTACTGATCTGTGATACTGCCGGCAGACTTCAGAATAAGGTCAATTTGATGAATGAGTTAACGAAGGTAAAAAGGGTGATTGAGCGTGAAGTCCCCGGAGCTCCGCATGAGGTTCTGCTCGTATTGGATGCTACTACCGGCCAGAACGCGTTGAATCAGGCCAAGACTTTCTCCGAAGCAACCAACGTATCCGGGATTGTATTAACAAAACTGGATGGAACAGCTAAAGGCGGGATTGTGCTTGCCATCCGCAATGAATTACAAATCCCGGTCAAATTTGTCGGACTCGGCGAACAAGTGGAAGATCTGCAGAAATTTGATGCCCATGCCTTTGTATACGGGCTGTTTGCTGATATGCTGGAAGAGGCATAGCTGCTGGGAACCCGCTGGAACCCTTCTTGACAAAACAGCAGGATGTCCGTTATGCTTTTGTAAAGGAATTTCACTTAACAAGAGGTGAAAGATTTGCTTGAAAAAACAACAAGGATCAATTACTTGTTTGATTTTTACCAGAATCTGCTGACAGCCAAACAGCGAAACTATATGGAGATGTATTATGCAGATGATTATTCATTAGGTGAGATTTCCGAGCTGTTTGAAATCTCCAGGCAGGCGGTTTATGATAACATCAGACGAACCGAGAGTATGCTTGAAGCCTATGAAGATAAACTGCAATTATACGAGAAATTCCGCGAGCGTGAGTCACTGATCAGCAGAATCGAACAAGCTGTTACGGAGGTCCGGGTACGCGAATGGCTCCATCAATTAAAAGAACTGGATTAGGGGGACACCTTCTATGGCATTTGAAGGATTGGCCGACCGTTTACAAGGAACAATAAAGAGAATTACAGGCAAGGGGAAGGTTTCCGAGCAGGACGTAAAAGAAATGACTCGTGAAGTCCGGCTCGCCCTCCTGGAAGCCGATGTCAATTTTAAAGTTGTCAAACAATTGATTAACCGCATCAAAGAACGGGCGGTGGGGCAAGAAGTAATGGAAAGCCTGACACCCGGTCAGCAGGTTATTAAAGTCGTCAAAGAAGAACTGACGGAATTAATGGGCGGCGAGCAGAGCAAGATTGCCGCTTCAGACCGTCCGCCCACTGTCATTATGATGGCGGGTTTGCAGGGTGCCGGTAAAACAACAACTGTTGGTAAGCTGGCCGCCCATCTGCGCAAGAACCATAACCGCAAACCACTGCTCGCAGCCGCGGATATTTACCGCCCTGCAGCGATTCAGCAGCTGGAAACACTTGGCAAGCAGCTGGATATGCCGGTCTTTTCGATTGGAACGGAAGCGAACCCTGTGGATATTGCCAAAAAGGCGATCGAAAAGGCAAAAGAAGAACATTACGACTATGTCATCATCGATACCGCTGGCCGGCTCCATGTAGACGAGGATTTAATGGATGAACTGGCGCAAATCAAAACCGCCGTGACCCCGGATGAGATTTTTCTCGTAGTGGATGCGATGACCGGGCAGGATGCGGTGAATGTTGCGGAAAGCTTTAACGAACAGCTGGACGTTACCGGGGTAGTATTGACCAAGCTTGATGGGGATACGCGCGGTGGTGCGGCTCTGTCCATCAAAGCTGTCACCGGGAAACCAATTAAATTTGCCGGTATGGGGGAGAAACTCGATCAGCTCGAAGCCTTTCATCCGGAACGCATGGCCTCACGGATTCTCGGGATGGGGGACGTCCTTTCCCTGATTGAGAAGGCCCAGACCAATGTCGATGAAAAACAGGCAAAGGATCTGGAAGAGAAGATGCGCACCATGTCGTTTACCTTTGATGACTTCCTGGAACAAATGGGACAGGTAAAGAATATGGGGCCGCTGGATGAACTGATGGCCATGATTCCTGGTTCAGGCAAAATGAAAGGACTGAAGAATGCGCAGCTTGATGAAAAACAGCTCGTACATGTCGAGGCGATCATTCAGTCGATGACGAAGAAAGAACGTCAGGATCCCGGTCTTATGAATGCAAGCAGGAAGAAACGGATCGCCAAAGGTTCGGGGACTTCGGTTTCCCAGGTCAACCGTCTGCTGAAGCAATTCGACGAGATGAAGAAAATGATGAAGCAAATGACTAATATGCAAAAAGGCAAAAAAGGGAAAGGAATGAATCTTCCCTTCATGTAATGGAAAAACCCTTTACAGACTAAAAAGTTTCTGTTAGAATTTAAATCTGTGAGAAACATTGAATGGAGGTGCAAGCAAATGGCAGTTAAAATTCGTTTAAAACGCATGGGATCCAAACGGAATCCATTTTACCGCATTGTTGTTGCCGATTCCCGCGCTCCGCGTGACGGCCGGTCTATTGAACAAATTGGGACCTACAATCCTGTAGTGAATCCAGTTGAAGTTAAAATAGATGAAGAAAAAGCGCTTGACTGGATGACAAAAGGCGCGAAGCCAAGTGATACTGTCCGCAATCTTTTCTCAAAAGAAGGCATCATGAAGAAATTTCACGACCAAAAAAATCAATAAAGCAGTGGTGATATCATGAAAGCCCTAATAGAATCGATTGTCACGTCGCTTGTGGACCATCCGGATGACATCGTCGTGACAGAAACAGAAGAGGAAGCGAAAATTGTCTATCATTTAACGGTGAACCCGGAGGATGTCGGCAAGGTTATCGGCAAAAATGGCCGTATTGCCAAGGCCATCCGCACTGTTGTATATGCAGCCAAGGCGGATGGCAACAAGCGGATTTATTTGGATATTATGTAAAGGGGAAGGGAAAACCTTTCCCTTTTTACACAGTTAAGAAAGTATAACTGCTTTCTTACTGCATAAGTGCAACGAAGGCATTCACCCAAAGGCTAAGGTATTTGCCAAGTTTTCTAATAAAATCAGGAGTTTTTTAAGCTGCTATGAATGGTGCCGAACGGATGCATTTTTTGAGAGCGGGGAAAAACAGTGCAGATAATTAAGCGGATCCAGATCAAACAGATTGTTACGGAAAAGAGCAAGAAAAAATTATATGAGAACTTTTATGAACATAAAATGCGGCTTGAACAAGAGTGTCAACAACTAAGGTTTGAACAGCGGAAGATGCAGAATAAAGCCGGGGTATCCAAACAGGAGATAGCCCAGCGCTTTGGTCAGGAGCTCGACAACCGAAAAGAAAAAATGAAGCTGATCGACTTCAAAATCGAGCAGCTGGAACTGCTGGAAATGGGCAGTGAGATTACGGAAAAAGAAGTTGAAGCTCTTGTTGAGGTGGAAGAAGGTTCGCATTGGGAACAGATAATGAGTGAACAAGCCATTGTCATTAAAGACGGTATAGTGGTACGAATTGAGAATTAGCAGGTGATAAAATGACAGAGAAATGGTTTAACACAGGAAAAATTGTCAATACACACGGGGTGCGAGGTGAAGTGAAGGTACTTCGCATCAGTGATTTTGAAGAGCGTTTTGAGCCAGGTAATGTCCTGTGGGCAGTAATGGAGGATAAGGAGCCAGTGCAGCTTGTCATCTCCGGACATCGAAAACATAAAGGATTTGATCTGCTTCAATTTGAAGGCTATGCCAATATTAATGATGTTGAAGTCTTCAAAGGAGCAAATTTAAAAATAACAGAAGAACAGCTGACTGAATTGGAAGAGGATGAATTTTATTACCATGAAATTATCGGCTGTGCAGTCTCAACGACAGAGGAGCGGGACCTTGGTGTGATTAAGGAAATTCTCTCACCAGGAGCGAATGATGTCTGGGTGGTAAAGCAGCCCAGGGGAAAGGATATCCTGATCCCCTACATTGGCGATGTGGTCAAACATGTAGACACAGAGAATAAAAAGGTAGTCATTGAACCAATGGAGGGACTGCTTGACTAATGCATATCGATATATTAACCCTGTTTCCCGAAATGTTTACAGGGGTATTTCAATCCTCGATTCTGAATAAAGCTCATGAAAAAGAGAAATTCAGCTATGATCTGGTGAATTTTCGCGACTATACCGAAAACAAACACCAAAAAGTTGACGACTATCCGTATGGCGGGGGTGCTGGGATGGTCTTGACTCCTCAACCGGTCTTTGACGCGGTGGACGCTGCGGTAAATAACAGGCAGACGAAGCCGAAAATTGTCCTAATGTGCCCACAAGGGGAGACCTACTCGCAAAAAAAAGCGGAAGAACTCGCACAAGAAGAGCATCTGATTTTGATATGCGGGCATTATGAAGGCTATGATGAGCGAATACGCGAACACCTGGCTACAGAGGAACTGTCGATTGGTGATTATGTTTTGACCGGCGGTGAACTGGGGGCAATGGTGGTCGTTGACAGTGTGGTCCGCCTGCTGCCGGATGTGCTTGGGAATATGGACTCCGCACCGGAGGACTCGTTTTCGACAGGGCTGCTGGAACATCCTCATTATACCCGCCCGTCAGATTTCCGCGGTATGAAAGTTCCTGATGTGCTGACATCAGGTGATCATGAAAGAATACGGCGATGGCGCAGAAGCGAGGCATTGCGGCGCACCTATGAACGGCGACGGGATTTATTGGAGAAACACCCTCTCACGGATGAGGATGCCCGGCTGCTGGAGGCTATCCGAGAAGAGGATTAGCATTTTTGGCAGACGGTTTGGCGAAAAGTTAAGTTTTCTTAGATTGACAGTTGAAGTCTCACTTGCAGTATGGTATATTAATTGTTGTGCTTAGAGTTTCGGCTTTAAGTGAAAAACGATGTTCCGCTGTTCCCTAGAGAATAATGAGCATTGGTTTGGAAGGAGTGAAGCAGGATGCAAAAACTAATTGCAGACATCACAAAAGATCAACTTCGTACCGATCATCCTGATTTCCGTCCTGGTGATACGCTGAAGGTTCACGTGAAAGTTGTTGAGGGAACCCGCGAACGTATCCAGGTTTTCGAAGGCGTGGTTATCAAGCGTCAAAACGGAGGAATCAGCGAAACATTTACGGTAAGAAAGATTTCCTATGGAGTTGGGGTTGAACGTACATTCCCATTGCATTCCCCAAGGATTGACAAAATCGAAGTGAGCCGCCGCGGTATTGTGCGTCGTGCGAAGCTGTACTATCTTCGCAATCTGCGTGGAAAAGCAGCGCGGATCAAAGAACGCCGCTAATCGGCAGAACCGCATAAAGAACAGGAAAGGAGCTTGGCAATTCGCACAGGCTCCTTTTTGTATTTTGTTGTTTCCTGAGAGAATGTTTCTGTAGACTGCGACGTAAATCAGTGAGTTTCATGATGGCCGCTGCGGAAATATACTACGCGCACCTTAGGGTGGCTGGTGAGCCCCCTTGTGCTGTGCACTGCGAGGTCTCACCGAGGCCATTCCTCCCGCAGGAGTCTCCGTATATTTCCTCCGCTGACTGATGTGGTTTTTGACTCTAATGCTGTTTAAATCAACTACTACTCTTAATAGTTGATTTCTGTTGCTGACAGTGGCTTTCCCGCAAGAATCCACTGCCGTCAGCTCCAATCAACCATCAACAGAGTGGGGAGCTATTTGATTGCTTTTAAAAAGCACACCGTTAGCGGAGGAAATCCCCCGAGACTCCTGCGGGATGAAAAGCATAGACGAGACCCCGCAGCGCGACAGCGCGAGGAGGCTCGATAGCTTCCCGCGGAAAGCGAGGGGTATTTCCGCAGCGGCAGGGTAAGTCGCAGTTTTCCATCAACTACGAAGGTTATAAGCAATAAAACTTACGAAAAAACCTTTTTCTGCTTCCTTCCTGATTTCACAGAAGGAAAAGTTGAATGATTGAATCGAACTGGATAAAATAAAGGGAGACTGCAGTCGCCTGGAGGGGAATAGATGGCTGAGAAAAAGAAAAGCGAGTTGTTTGACTGGGTAAAAGCGTTACTGATTGCATTTGGGATTGCTTTCATCGTTCGAATGTTTTTCTTTGCGCCGATTGTTGTGGACGGACCGTCGATGGCGCCGACATTGACAGATGGCGACCAGATGATTGTGAACAAATTTATTTATAATGTCAGTGAACCGGAACGATTTGATATTATTGTTTTTCATGCCTCTGCTCAGCAGGATTTTATTAAACGGGTGATCGGCTTGCCTGGTGAGCATGTCGCCGTTGAAGACAATGTATTGTACATTAATGGTGAAGAGGTGGAAGAGCCATTTATGGAAACGAAAGACGGAGCCAAGCATTCCATGACAAGTGATTTTTACCTGGAACAATTGCCCGGCGGATATGAGACAATTCCGGAGGGGCATTTGCTCGTGCTTGGCGATAATCGGGAAAACTCGACAGACTCCAGGATGCTCGGGCTTATCTCTATGGACCAGATGGTTGGCAAAGCCAGTCTGATTTACTGGCCGCTGGACCGGATTCAGATCATCCGCACTCAGGAAAATGAAGGAGCAGGATAACAATGGCGATACAATGGTTTCCAGGCCATATGGCGAAAGCAAAAAGGGAAGCGGAAGAAAAGCTGAAGCTGGTTGATTTCGTAATGGAATTGGTGGACGCGAGAGCCCCTGTATCTTCTCAGAATCCCATGCTGCAAAAGGTGCTTAAAGATAAACCGAAAATGATGGTTTTAATGAAGAAAGATTTAGCCGACAGTCGTGAAACAGACAGGTGGATTGCTCGCTTTAAGGAAAAAGATATTCCGGCCATTGCTATCAATGCGGGTAACAAAGCAGATATCAAACAGGTAGTTCAGCTGGCCAAAGAACTTGGCCAGGAAAAGATGGATAAACTTCGGAAAAAGGGTATCCAGCCTCGTCCATCCCGAGCGATGATTGTGGGCATCCCCAATGTTGGCAAATCCACCTTGATCAATCGACTGGCGAACAAAAAGATTGCCAAAACCGGAGACAAACCGGGAGTGACCAAACAGCAGCTCTGGATTAAAGTAAGGAAGGATTTTGAACTGCTGGACACTCCGGGGATCCTGTGGCCGAAATTTGAAGATGAAATGGTTGGCTACCGGCTGGCTGCAATCGGTACGATCAAGGACAGCATCCTGGCAATAGAGGATATTACTGCTTTTGCCCTCATGTTTCTGCAACAACATTATCCAAGGCTGCTGGAAAACCGGTATGGAGTAGATCCGGAAACAGAAGATATGGCAGAGCTGTTTGAGACGATCGGACAAAAACGCGGAGCATTGGAAAGCGGAGGCCGTGTGAATTTCACGAAAGTGTCAGAACTGGTGCTTGAGGACCTCCGTTCAGGGAAAATCGGCAGCATAACCCTGGAGACCGTTTCCGGCTGATGGCATGCACCTCCTGAGGGGCATGCCTTTATTCACGCTTTTTTGTTTTAAGGAAAGCCGGAGTATGCCGATAATAGAAAGAGAGACAGGTGGCAGGAATGGAAAAATCAACAATTAAAGCAATCAAAGAACGATTCCATACGGGAAATATCAATGAGGAATGGTTGAGCCATTTGAGACAGGATGGGAGAAAAGGGGTACAGCAGCTGATTCGCTCGTATGAAAGGCAGCAGGCAAAAGCGCAGGAACTGAAAAATAAATTTTTACATATGACTCGTTATGAGCAGCACGGTTATGCAAACGGAAAGCGCCTGATCGCCGGGGTTGACGAAGTAGGGAGAGGACCGCTCGCCGGCCCTGTGGTTGCCGCAGCTGTGATTCTTCCTGAAGATATCAACCTGCTTGGACTCGATGACTCCAAACAGCTGTCGGAGGTGGCACGAAATAAATTTTATTCCCTGATCAAGCAGCAGGCAGTCTGTTATGGGATAGCTGTTGTAGGCAATGAAAAAATTGATCAAGTAAACATCTATGAAGCTGCAAAACTGGCAATGCATGAGGCCTTGGGTCAGCTGGACCCTCGACCGGATCATGTATTAGCAGATGCAGTCCCGCTTACAGGACTGCCCTGCAGCTCGGAAGCCATTATAAAAGGAGATGCCAAAAGTATTTCCATCGCCGCAGCCAGTGTCCTGGCAAAAGTTTACCGGGATGAATTAATGAAAGAAATCCACCACTCATACCCCGCCTTTGATTTTGCCTCCAATATGGGCTATGGTACGAGAAATCATATGGAAGCATTAAAGCGGCAAGGGGCTTCTCCGTTTCACAGGAGATCTTTTGCACCAGTACGGGAAGTGTTGCAGCGATAATTCGAGAGGGGGATCCGGATGGGTGTTTATGAAGTCAGTGGGAATCGGCTTTCCAGCGTGCAGCAAACCGGGCTGACTCTTCGTCCCGGGCAAATCATTCAAGGGAAAATTCTTAAGCTTTATCCGGGAAACAAGGCGCAGATCCAGCTTGGCGCGCATAAAATGACCGCCCAGCTGGAAGCTTCTCTGTCGGCAGGGAATGCGTATCACTTTCAAGTTCAATCGACTGGCAAGATGGTGCATCTGAGTGTGCTTGGCGAGTCGGGGAGGAACAAGGAGCGGGAAGGTATCAACCATCTGCTCAAACAGCTGAATTTGCCAATGGGAAAAGCCAATGCAGTGTTTGTAGAAGGATTGGTCCGAGCAGGTATTCCGTTTGATAAACAGCAGCTTGTCCGTGCATTTGGGTTTCTCGGAGGTACTGCCAATAAATCAGCTGCTCAGCAGATACTTCAGCAGATGGTCCTGCACAAATACCCGATGACACAAGGAGTTTTTCAGGCATTGTCAGCTGTTCAAACCGGCAGTTTAACCAATCATACGCAGGCACTGCTTGAGCAAGTTGACCGGCAGCCCGGGCAGCAGCAGCTTGCCGGACAATTGCGAAGCATTCTGGGTGGAGGCACTTCGGGAGACAGTGCTTTCCTTGTACAGAATATTAGGCAGGAAGCCATTCAGAATAACCAAACTTTATTTACCATATTAAGGGCTGCAGGGGCCATAAAAAGCGGTATCCCTTTTTCCCAATGGAAAACTGCTTGGCAATCATCAGCCGGCCAGGCTCCAGTCCAGTTTTCTCAAGCAAGCGCGATTTCCGGGCTTGAGCAGCTGCAGGCAAGCAGGCCAGAGCTGCAGGTCGAAGCAAAGCAGTTTCTCCAAACTTGGGGAGGCAGGATTGCCGAATCAGTTCGGGCTAATGCTCCGCTTGCCGAAGCAGATTTCATCCAGTTAAAACAGCATGCTGCCACACTCACAGCACAGGGAGCAAAGCAGGTGGCACAAGCGCATTTGCAGAACACATCAGCATCCATACAGCAGCTGATGCAAATGATGGAAACCCTGGGAGATGACACATCGTATGCCAGAATCGCAGAAAATTTAGTAAACGGAAGCCAGAGTCAGCTCCTGCCAGCGACTGCATTGCGCCAAAATTTGATCACCCATATGAATCAGATACTGCTTTTTACCGGGCTTTCTTATGAACATCAGATTGCAAATGATCAGCTTCCCTCCCAGCTTCCGGTAAAAGCAATGCTTATGCAGTTGCTGCAGCAAGGAGATGGAGGTACAGAGCAAGCCCGAAATCTGCTGAACTTTATTAATGGTATGCAATTGCAGTCCGTCCAGGAGACAAGCCATTACATCCATGCGAGCCTGCAGCTTCCGCATGAACCACTTGGTCTGAATGAGGATTTGCTTCTGGAATTTGAGGGAAGAAAAACAGAGGATGGAGAAATTAGTCCAGACCACTGCCGCATATTGTTCTATCTCGATTTGCAGCATGTAAATAAAACGGTAATTGATATGCATATCCAAAAACGATCTGTTTCTGTTGCCGTATTTAATGATAATGCATCATCCGGGCACCGGTTCAAGGAGTTAGAACAGCAGTTAAAATCAGGCTTGGATTCGTTGAATTATCAGCTGGGTGCGGTCACTTTTAAACCCCTGACCGAGGAGTTTAAAGGGGAAACGGGGAGCAGCCGAAAGCAGGCCGTGTTCAACTATAAAGGAGTTGATTACCGCGTATGACAGAGAAAAGAAAAAAAGCAGCAGCACTAAGGTATGACGAAACCCGGGAGCATGCCCCGGTTGTATCCGCTGCAGGAAAAGGGCTGCTTGCTGAACGCATTCTTGAAAAAGCGACAGAAAATAATGTGCCGGTAATGGAAGATGCATCACTGGTTGAATTGCTTGCAGAATTAAACATTAATGAAGCGATCCCTGAGGAATTATATCAGGCCGTAGCAGAGGTTTTTGCCTTTGTATACCAGGCAGACCGGAAAATTGGAAAACAATAGCAGTCCGAATTTAGTTTGCGTCTTTCTCAATATGTTGTGAAATGTGTCGGTTTTTAATACAATAGAAATGCAGTGAATTTTGATGGGAGGATTAAGGATGAACATTCATGAGTATCAAGGCAAAGATATTTTGCGTGAGTATGGAGTAAACGTTCCCAATGGACATGTTGCCTATACGGCAGATGAAGCCGTAGAAGCTGCCAAGAAGCTGGACAGTGCGGTTACCGTGGTAAAAGCACAAATCCATGCTGGCGGCCGGGGAAAAGCCGGCGGTGTTAAAATTGCGAAAAACCTGGATGAGGTGCGTACATACGCGGAAGAAATTCTGGGCAAAACCCTGGTGACCCACCAAACAGGACCAGAAGGGAAAGAAGTTAAGCGGTTACTAATTGAAGAAGGTTCCGACATTCAAAAAGAATATTATATCGGTGTGGTTCTCGACCGTTCGACTTCCCGTGTCGTTATGATGGCATCAGAAGAAGGCGGAACGGAGATCGAGGAAGTGGCAAAAGAAACACCGGAAAAGATTTTCCGCGAGGTGATTGATCCGGTTGTTGGTCTGGCAGGCTATCAAGCTCGCAGACTGGCATTCAATATCAACATTCCCGATGAATTAATCGGCAAAGCAGCGAAGTTCATGGTTAAATTGTATGAGGCATTTGTTGATAAAGACTGCTCGATTGCGGAAATTAACCCGCTGGTAACTACCGGAGACGGAGAAGTGCTTGCACTGGATGCAAAACTCAACTTTGACGAAAATGCTATGTATCGTCAAAAGGATATTCAGGAATTGCGTGACTTGGATGAGGAAGATGAAAAGGAAATCGAAGCATCCAAATATGATTTAAGCTATATTTCCCTTGATGGAAACATTGGATGTATGGTAAATGGCGCAGGACTGGCTATGTCGACCATGGATATTATCAAATATACCGGCGGCGAACCGGCTAACTTCCTTGATGTTGGGGGCGGTGCGACTGCAGAAAAAGTGACGGAAGCTTTTAAGATCATTTTGTCCGATTCCAATGTAAAAGGTATTTTTGTAAATATTTTCGGTGGCATTATGAAATGTGATGTGATTGCTGAAGGGGTAGTGGAAGCAACCAAACAGGTCGGCCTGGAGATCCCGCTCGTTGTTCGTCTGGAAGGAACCAATGTCGAACAGGGCAAGAAAATTCTCGAGGAATCCGGTCTGAACATTACATCAGCAAGCTCGATGGCAGACGGCGCCGAAAAAATTGTTTCCTCGGTGAAATAGGTTTATCATTCGCAGGTTAAAAGTGGCTGAAAAATTGGACAGAACATACAGAAAGGGCGGACGAAAATGAGTATTTATATTGATAAAGATACAAAAGTGATTGTCCAGGGGATTACTGGCGGCACGGCTAAATTTCATACCAAGCAGATGCTTGAGTATGGCACAAAAATTGTTGGCGGCGTGACACCGAAAAAAGGCGGCACAGAGGTCGAAGGAGTACCAGTGTTCAATACTGTAAGAGACGCAGTCGAACAAACAGGAGCGAATGCATCGGTTATTTATGTGCCTGCTCCCTTTGCTGCAGATGCGATAATGGAAGCCGTGGATGCAGAACTGGATCTGGCTATCTGCATTACCGAACATATTCCTGTAATGGATATGGTGAAAGTCAAGCGGTATATGGAAGGGAAGAAAACACGGCTGGTCGGACCAAACTGCCCAGGTGTGATTACAGCAGACGAAAGTAAAATTGGCATTATGCCGGGATACATTCATAAAAAAGGCCATATCGGCGTCGTTTCCCGCTCTGGCACATTGACCTATGAAGCGGTACACCAGCTGTCTGAAGCAGGCTACGGACAAACTACAGCAGTAGGCATCGGTGGCGACCCGGTCAATGGCACCAACTTCATTGATGTACTGGAAGCCTTTAACAAGGATTCGGAAACAGAAGCGGTAATCATGATCGGTGAAATTGGCGGTACGGCAGAAGAAGAGGCAGCTGAGTGGGTCAAAGCGAATATGACCAAACCTGTTGTCGGCTTTATCGGCGGGGCTACGGCACCCCCAGGGAAACGGATGGGACATGCCGGCGCTATTATTTCCGGCGGCCAGGGAACTGCGGATGAAAAGAAACGCATTATGCAGGAGTGCGGAATTGCTGTTGCCGAAACCCCTGCCGTAATGGGAGAAACGATGATTAAGACATTGGAAGAAAATGGCCTGAAGGAAAAATGCAAAACACATTAAGATAACTGGGGGCCGCCTCCTCTTGGGGAGGGGGCAGTTCCCCAATAAACAAAGGAAGTGATGAATTGCAGGAAATGCGCGATCGATTGATCCACCTCAGCAGGTGCCGCGGCATAGGCCGTCGCACAATAAGAAGGATGCTCCAACATGACCCCACACTAAAGCAGGTCTATTACTTATCTTCCAGCTATATCAGCCAGCTTTACGGAATCCCGCATAAAAAGGCTAAAACTTTTTACTCCGATCTTCACAACAGTCATCTCATGCAGCAAATCACGTCGGAACCGTGTACGATTATTACAATAGTTGACGAGAATTATCCAAATGTGTTAAAAACAATAAAAGATGCGCCACTTGTTCTTTATGCCAGAGGAAATACCGCTCTCTTGGATCGCATGCCCGCTTTAAGCGTAATCGGCACCAGAAACCCATCCCCTGAAGCTCTGCCAAAAACCGAACGTATACTGGGACCTCTGATAAACAGCGGCTGGACAATCATCAGCGGTATGGCCAAGGGAGTAGACAGCCATGCCCATCAATGTACACTAAGCGGACGCGGTAAAACCATTGCCGTACTCGGCGGGGGCTTCGGTCATATTTATCCGAAACAAAACATTTCGTTGTTTCAGCAGATTTCCGAACAAGGCCTCGTTCTATCTGAATATGCTGCCAGCGTCCCTCCCCAAAAGCATCATTTCCCCGAACGCAACCGCATTATCAGTGGATTAAGTTTCGGCACCCTGGTTATTGAAGCTAAAGAGCGAAGCGGCACCCTGATTACCGTGGATCAGGCGCTTGACCAGGGAAGAGAGGTGTTTGCCGTACCTGGATCTCCGCTTATTCCCCAGACAAAGGGCAATCATCGGATGATCCAGGATGGGGCGAAGCTAGTTTTGGAGGCAGAGGATATTCAGGATGAGTGGGAAACTGCAGGGAAATACTTAATGCAGGTTAACAGGCAGTGAAATCCCTTCCAAGAAGGCTAGACCACCGGTTTGTGACTTTTAATTTTTCACAGTGGATGGAAAACTGCGACGTAGGTTGCCGCTGCGGAAATACATGTGATTTTCATAGTAGGTCATTTTAATTCTCCCAGTTGTGAATTCGAGATGTGTGCTCGTTGATTTCCGCTGCGGACAGCCGCTTTCCGAGGGCACGGCCTCAGCCTCCTCGGAAGAAGACCATTTCCTGCGGGGTCTTCAGACTCGTGCTGTTCCCGCAGGAGTTGGCTGCCCTCCGTTCCAATCAACCATCAACAAAGTGGGTAGATGCTGTTTAATTTTAACAAGGGTAAAGATAAAAAACACAATAGCTAGCGGAGGAAATACCCCGAGACTCCTGCGGGATCATAGTCATAGGTGAGACCCCGCAGCGCGTTAGCGCGAGGAGGCTCACCAGACGCCCGCGGAAAGCGAGGGGTATTTCCACAGTGGCGTTCATGAAACCAACTGAGTTACGTCGCACTTTATGGATAAAACAGCAAACGCTTTTCGATGGGACTAGTAACCGCAGTACCATTCGTTTAGTAAACAGTCTTCAAGTAAAAGAACACGAATAAAATAGTTTGTTCAACTAACATACGAGGACCATAGTTTTTTGGGGGCCCGGGTCCCTGCGAAATAAAGTTTCACTTAATATCATTCTTCATAATTCAGGAAAAACCACATACCATAGCATTAATCTTGCGCACAGTTTGTTTGACAAATAGAAGGTATGTATTTAATATTAGTGACGATTTCCAATTTTTTATTACAGGGTAACAGATAAGTAAGCCCCCACATTAAAAAAGAAGACGTGGGATAAATGCCTGTAATAAACCGATCTTAGGAACAAAGACTAAGAACGCCACGTTGTGTGGCAACATCTTTATGACCCACATCGTGTGGGCCGTAACTGCCATTTAGCTGAAATACGCCGCGAAATGAAATTTCACTTTATTGCAGGTTAACACGCAGTAACCCTCCACTTCCAAATATGGAAGGAAAAATTAATATTTTTAGGTGGAGGCTAACTGCCTGTAAAAGCCCTATTGGTTCAACTAACATTCAGTGAGGCCCCGAAGAACACGGGGATCCCACTGAATGAAGTTTCACTTTATCGCAACCTCATTCTGGGAGGAAATGGAATGTCAGATTATCTAGTGATCGTTGAATCGCCGGCAAAGGCGAAAACGATAGAACGCTATTTGGGAAAAAAATATACAGTGAAAGCATCCATGGGCCACATCCGGGATCTCCCGAAAAGTCAGATGGGTGTGGATACAGAAGATGAGTATAAACCGAAATATATTACCATACGCGGTAAAGGCGATGTACTGAAAGAGCTGCGCAAAGCCGCAAAGAAAGCTAAAAAAATCTATCTTGCAGCTGACCCGGACAGGGAAGGGGAAGCGATCGCCTGGCATTTGGCACATATACTTGATATAGATGAAGAGTCAAAATGCCGTGTCGTATTTAATGAAATTACTAAAGATGCCATCAAGGAATCTTTTAAACACCCAAGATCCATTGATGTCGATTTGGTGGATGCCCAGCAGGCAAGGCGGATACTTGACCGGCTTGTCGGCTACAATATCAGTCCACTGTTATGGAAGAAAGTGAAAAAAGGATTAAGTGCAGGCAGGGTTCAGTCTGTCGCACTGAAGATGATTATTGACCGCGAGAAAGAGATCGAGAATTTCAAGCCGGAAGAATACTGGTCCATTGATGCCGGTTTTCTGAAAGAGAAAGACCGGTTTGAGGGCTCTTTTTATGGCGTGGACGGTAAAAAACGAGAATTAAAATCCGAAGAGGAAGTAAAGGAAGTCACCGCCCGCCTGAAAGGGAAAAACTTCTCAATAGACAAAGTTGCCAAACGGGAGCGCAAACGCAATCCAGCACAGCCATTCATCACCTCTTCCCTGCAGCAGGAAGCAGCTAGAAAGCTCAACTTCCGGGCGAGAAAGACAATGATGGTTGCTCAAGCATTGTATGAAGGAATTGATTTAGGGAAAAAGGCGGGCGGCATTACAGGGCTAATCACCTACATGCGTACCGATTCCACCCGAATTTCCGATACCGCCAAACAAGAAGCAAAACAATATATTGAAGAAAAATACGGCGAAGAATATCTAGGACAGAATAAGTCAGCAAAGAAAAAAGAAGGCGCACAGGATGCACATGAAGCAATCCGCCCAACTTCAGCACTCAGAGATCCTAAAACATTGAAAGACATCTTGTCCAGAGATCAGTATCGCCTGTATAAGCTGGTATGGGAGCGGTTTATGGCAAGTCAGATGGCTCCCGCTGTGATGGATACGATGACTGTCCATCTGCTGAATAACGGGGTGGAATTCCGGGCCACCGGTTCAAAAATCAAATTTAAAGGTTTCATGAGAGTATACGTCGAGGGAACGGATGACAACAAAAAAGAAGAAGATAAAACCTTGCCTGATCTCGAAGAAGGAGGAGAAGTGAAGGCAGAGGAAATCACACCAAACCAGCACTTCACCCAGCCGCCTCCCCGTTATACGGAAGCGAGACTTGTCCGCACCATGGAAGAACTGGGTATTGGACGCCCATCCACTTATGCACCGACACTTGATACCATTCAGCGCAGGGGATATGTCAGCTTGGACAATAAGCGCTTTATTCCAACAGAGCTTGGCAGCATTGTCAGCGAAATGGTGGAAGAGTTTTTCCCGGAAATCATTGATGTGGATTTCACGGTCAAAATGGAGGGTGACCTTGATTCGATTGAGGAAGGAAAGAACGAATGGGTAAACATTATCGATTCGTTTTATCAGGATTTCGAGAAGCGTCTCAAGACAGCGGAAGAAGAAATGGAGAACGTGGAAATCAAGGATGAGCCCGCCGGTATCACCTGTGAAAACTGCGGACATGAAATGGTGTATAAAATGGGCCGCTACGGGAAATTCCTGGCATGCTCCAACTTTCCGGAATGCCGCAACACCAAGCCGATTCTTAAGGAAATTGGCGTGAAATGTCCCAAGTGTAAAGAAGGAAATGTCGTGGAGCGCAAATCCAAGAAGAAAAGGACATTTTACGGATGTGACCGCTTTCCGGAGTGCGATTTCGTTTCCTGGGATAAACCAATTGCCCGGCCTTGTCCAAAATGCGACTCTTTGCTGGTTGAGAAAAAGAAGAAAAAAGGCACACAGGTTCAGTGCACCAATTGTGACTATGAAGAAACTCCACAAAGCTAAAAGATCAGCTGCTCGTGTTGCAACGGGCAGTTTTCCTTTGGATGTATACAAATGCTGGAAATTATTTAGTTCTTCCTGATCTCTGTCTGTCTAAGCTTCCACCATGAAAGTTTCAACAGAATGAAATAGGGGAAACATTTTGACAGGGAGGGAAATCACATGGAGAAAAAACACTATTTTGTTACCATAGATACCCAGGAAATCAGGGAGATCTCCATCCCCGACTCGGGTGTAGAATATGAAATTACAGCAAACCATAAGGAGATAGAAGAACTTCAGGAACTGTTTATGAAAAAAAATAAAGATGCCACGAACGCGACGGAATATATCGGCAAGCCATTTGATGAATGGGGAGCGGATGAAGAAAGAGGAGCTTACAATGACCACATGCTGCAGATTCACAAGAAAATTTTTCAGCTGGGGACAGAGGAAACCAAAGCAAAAATCAGTGAACTGGGCATAATTTGATGCAAAGTTGTTAATACCAGTACTAGCTTTTCACAAACTTTTCACAGAATCTAATTTTTCTAAAATAAACGAATTGTTTTGTGTTGACTAATTAATCTGCAACAGATATAATATTGCATTGGTAAGGGTGTTTACTTGACACTTGTACCGCATAAAAAGTCTGCCTGTTTTCAGAAATAAATGTAATGAAGCATGACAAAAGACATTTTTATGTTATAATAAAAACGGGATTTGTTTCAGAATTTTGTTTTAATTATTGAGCTGTCTGCAGATAATACGATGTGCTTGGAAGGTGAGGAATTGGATGCGTACGCTGCTCAGTTTGCAGAATATCTGCAAATAGAAAAGAATGCCTCCCCATACACGGTAAAGTATTATTTGGATGATTTGGAAACCTATCACCGCTTTTTGGCTGCCGAGGGAATTGCGGAGCCAGGGGATGTGGATCAGCGAATTGTTCGTTCGTTTTTAACTGGCTTGTATGAACAAAACTTAAGCAGAAGATCCGTGTCCCGCAAAATTTCATCATTGAGGGGCTTTTACCGGTTTCTTGAGCGGGAAGGTCACCTCAGCATCAACCCGTTCGCCCATGTCTCCATGCCGAAAGCAGATAAACCGATTCCCGGATTTTTATACGAAGAGGAATTGGAACAGCTTTTTGAGGTGAGTAATCTTGAAGAACCACTTGGGCAGCGAAATCAGGCGCTCCTGGAAGTGCTGTATGCCACCGGAATGCGGATTGGTGAATGCAAGGGGTTGAAGCTGGGAGACATTGATTTTTCCATTGGCACCATGTTTGTGAGGGGCAAGGGCAGAAAAGAACGCTATCTTCCATTTGGGAGGTTTGCTGAAATTGCTCTGGAAACCTACATACATGGCGGGCGGGCTGAACTCTTGGAAAAAGCTAAATCAACATCCGATGCTGTTTTTCTGAATGCTCGCGGCCAGCCATTAACGGACAGAGGTATGCGGCTGATTTTAAACAAGTTAGTTGAAAAGGCAGCGCTGACCGTCCGGCTTCATCCGCATAAACTGCGCCATACATTTGCAACCCATATGCTGAATGAAGGTGCTGACCTTCGCACCGTGCAGGAGCTGCTGGGTCATGAAAGTTTAACTTCCACTCAGATCTATACACATGTGACAAAGAATCATATGCGTGACGTTTACATGAACAGTCATCCGCGTGCAAAAGGCTGACGATGAAGGGAAGGGGTGAAGAAAATGGCGAATGAGATGCATGCCACCACAATTTTTGCTGTCCGGCATAAAGGGCAGTCCGCGATGTGCGGGGACGGCCAGGTTACACTTGGCAATGCGGTTGTCATGAAACACACCGCAAAAAAAGTCCGCACATTGTTTAACGGCCAGGTGCTGGCAGGATTTGCAGGCTCTGTCGCAGATGCGTTTACACTGTTTGAAAAATTTGAAGGCAAGCTGGAGACCTACAATGGCAATTTGACCAGAGCTTCTGTGGAGCTGGCGAAGGAGTGGCGCAGCGATAAGGTGCTGCGCAAATTGGAAGCGATGCTTATTGTCATGAACAAAGAGAGCATGCTGCTGGTATCCGGAACGGGGGAGGTTATTGAACCCGATGATGGGATATTGGCGATCGGTTCCGGCGGCAATTATGCGCTGAGTGCCGGGCGGGCACTTGTCCGCCATTCGGAGCAAATGTCCGCCAGGGAGATTGCTCAGTCTGCCATGAAGATAGCCGGGGAAATTTGTGTGTTTACAAATGACCATACCACCCTGGAGGTACTTGACTGATAAGGAGGCCTGTTAAACTCGATGGGAATTGATTTTACGCCAAAGCAAATTGTGGGTCAATTGGATGAGTATATAATCGGGCAGAACAATGCCAAGCGTTCTGTTGCTATTGCTCTTCGGAATCGCTACCGGCGAATGAGGCTTGAGGAATCGATCAAAGATGAGATCGTTCCGAAAAACATTCTGATGATCGGACCAACCGGTGTCGGTAAGACAGAAATCGCCAGAAGGCTGGCCAAGATGGTGGGAGCCCCATTCGTTAAGGTGGAGGCAACCAAGTATACAGAAGTCGGCTATGTCGGCCGGGATGTCGAAGCAATGGTCCGCGACCTGGTGGAGATGTCGCTCAGAATGGTGAAAGAGGAAAAAATGAATCAAGTAAGGGGCAAGGCGGAACAGGAAGCAAACAAGAAACTCGTCAGCTTGCTTGTCCCCAAAGTGAAAAAGCAAAACAGTGTCAAAAATCCTTTCGAAATGCTTTTCCCTGGCCAGAATGATGAAGAAGACGACAATGGGGAAAAGGAAAAGGATGAAGAAATTCGCAGCAAACGAAAGCGCATCGAACACCAACTGGCACTAGGAGAGCTTGAGGATCACATGGTCAGTGTAGAGATTGAAGAAATGCCGCCATCTATGTTTGACATGATGCAGGGTTCGGGTATGGAACAGATGGGCATGAACATGCAGGATGCCTTTAGTCAGTTCATGCCAAAGAAAACGAAAAAGCGAAAACTGCCGGTCAGTGAAGCAAGGAAGGTGCTTATCCAGCAGGAGGCACAAAAACTGGTCGATATGGAGGAAGCTGCACAGGAAGCCATCCAGCTTGCCGAAGAATCCGGTATTCTGTTCATTGATGAGATGGATAAGGTTGCGGTCAAACAGGAGAATTCCGCGAATGTCTCCAGAGAAGGCGTGCAGCGCGATATTCTGCCAATTGTGGAAGGTTCTACAGTTGTGACCAAACATGGACCTGTTAAAACTGATCACATGCTTTTCATCGCAGCCGGTGCATTTCATATGGCAAAACCATCTGATCTGATCCCCGAGCTTCAGGGAAGGTTTCCGATCAGGGTGGAACTGGAAAAACTGACTGTAGATGATTTTAAGCGAATTCTGAAGGAACCATCCAATGCATTGTTAAAACAATATCAGGCGCTTCTGAAAACGGAAGGTATAAATGTTGTTTTTACTGACGATGCTATAGAAAGACTCGCAGAAGTAGCTTACGAGGTCAATCAGGAAACTGATAATATCGGTGCACGAAGGCTCCATACCATATTGGAAAAATTGCTGGAAGATCTATCGTTTGAAGCGCCGGAAATCAGCATGGAGAAGGTGGAAATCACACCGGCCTATGTGGATGAGAAATTGAGTTCAATTGTGAAAAATAAGGATTTAAGTCAATTTATCTTATAAAAATAGTAAAATCGAATGGAGGATTATCATGGAACTATTAGATCGTGCAAGAAAAATTAACGCAATGCTGCAGACAGCAACAGGAAAATCGGTGAATTTTAATGATATGTCCGCTACACTTCGGGATGTTATCAAAGGAAATGTGTACATCGTAAGCAGAAGAGGGAAGCTTTTGGGATTTGCTGTTAATCAGGAAATCGAGAATGAGCGCATGAAGGGAATGCTGGAAGAAAGACAATTCCCGGAAGAGTATATCCAAGGTCTTGCCAACATTCATGAAACAACTTCTAACCTGGATATTGACAGCCCGCAAACCGTTTTCCCTGTAGAGAACCGCGAATTGTTTCAAAATGGTCTGACAACCATTGTGCCGATCATCGGTGGCGGTGAAAGACTTGGTACGCTTGTACTGGGACGAATCAAGGAGAGCTTTAATGAGGATGATCTCTTGCTTGCAGAGTATGGCGCAACCGTTGTCGGAATGGAAATCCTTCATGAAAAAACCGCAGAAGTTGAGACTGAAGCGAGAAGCAAAGCGGTTGTGCAAATGGCAATCAGCTCCCTTTCCTACAGTGAACTGGAAGCTATCGATCATATTTTTGAAGAGTTAAATGGAAATGAAGGCCTGCTTGTAGCGAGTAAAATCGCAGATCGGGTTGGCATCACGCGCTCAGTGATCGTAAACGCACTGAGAAAACTTGAAAGTGCCGGAGTCATTGAATCAAGATCGCTGGGTATGAAAGGAACATATATTAAAGTTCTTAACAGCAAATTTCTTGTGGAACTGGAAAAACTCCGTTCAAGATAAGCACTTGAAGATATTATAATACAGAGCTGCGGCATAAGCTGCGGCTCTTTTTGTTTGCTTCTTATTCAATTCCTTGCTCTTTACACACTCGCCCTGTCGAAAAATTTCTCTGTCATTTTTCAGCACAAAACCCGGAAATTTTTAAAGAAAACACAAAAATGGAAATAAATTCCAGTAAAAATAGGTACTTTGTATTATTTGTCATCTAGTTCATTTTAACTATTTATTTTACCCATTGCGGAAATCATCGAAAATAGATAGACTTTGTAAGCTAGATAACTTACAATATTCGTAGGTGAGGTTAAATTTTTGACCGTGCTTGAAATTGGAAAGGAGTGGAAGGCTTGGACTTATTTGCTGGAACGATTCGCACGCTGGAAAATTCACTGGATTATGCATCAGCTAAAAATCGGGCAATTTCCAATAATATCGCCAATATTGATACACCGAATTATAAATCAAAAGAGGTAGTATTTAAGGATGTATTAAATAACGCACGCCAATCTTCGTTTGCAGCAAAGCGCACAAATGAACAACACCTTTCATTTTCCGGCACTCTGGGAACCCCTTATCGCGTCGTTACCGATAACAGCACAGTGTATAACCATAATGGCAACAATGTAGACGTTGATAAAGAAATGGCGGAACTGGCAAAAAACCAGATCTATTACCAGGGGCTGGTTGATCGGATCAGTGGCAAATTCAGCAGTCTGCAGACGGTTCTCAGGGGAGGTAATTAACAATGTCGCTTTTTAATGCTATTAATACCAGTGCAAGTGCTCTCACAGCCCAGCGGCTTCGGATGGATGTTGTTTCTTCCAATATTGCGAATGCCCAGACAACCAGGGCAACAGTGAATGAGCAGGGAGAATTCGAGCCATACCGCAGAAGAATGGTTGTAATGGAGCCAAAAGAAGGCAGTTTTCAGTCTTATTTACATCGTGCAGCTCAGACAGCGGATGTTTCAGGCGGGGTAAAAGTGACAGCCATCACAGAAGACGAAACACCATTTAAGCTTGCCTACAACCCTTCTCACCCGGATGCAAATGAGGATGGGTATGTCGAATTGCCAAATGTGGATCCATTAAAGGAAATGGTAGATTTAATGAGTGCAACAAGATCCTATGAAGCAAATATTACATCCATGAATGCCAGTAAAAATATGCTAATGAAGGCATTGGAAATTGGAAGATAGTGAAGGAGAGGAAAAACAATGATGAATCAAGCAATCAATCCGGCAACACATGCTCAGTTACCCGATTTCTCCATAACAAAACCTGAAATGTCCCCTGCAAAGGCGCAGGAAAACTTCGGCAATATGTTAAATAACGCCATTGATGGAGTAAATGAGACGCAAATCGCATCTGACCGAAAAACACAAGCGCTGGCTCAAGGGACAGTCAATGATTTGCATGATGTGATGATCGCCTCTCAGAAATCAAGCGTTACCCTGGAAGCTGCGGTGCAAATTCAGAAAAAAGTTATCGATGCATATAACGAAGTCATGCGCATGTCTATCTAACATTAGGATAAATACATAGTAACAGCAATCGATAGCATGTTGGCGGGGGAATATATGAAAGAGAAAATGATCCATTGGAAAGATGCTGTGTTCTCATATTGGAAAAAACGGTCCAGGACACAGAAAGGAACGTTTATCGGTTCCGTTCTGATTGTAATCCTGCTCATAGCGGGGGTCGTTATTTTTACAGCAGCTTCGGCGTTTGTACCGCTGTACAGCAATCTTTCCATGAATGAAGTAGGACAGATAAAAGCAGAATTGGACGCAAGGGGTGTTGCCTATGAAATTACGGACGGCGGCACCACCATTCATGTTCCCGAAGAGCAGGTGGACGGTCTTCTGGTTGATTTGGCCAGTCAGGGCATCCCCAACAGCGGGAATATTGATTATTCGTTTTTTAGTGAAAATACTTCTTGGGGAATTACCGACAATGAGTTCAACATCATGCGTCTGGATGCCATGCAAACAGAACTTGCCAACCTGATTCAGGGAATTGAGGGAATCGGAAGCGCAGAAGTGATGCTCAATATGCCTGAGGAGCCAGTGTTTGTCAACGAATCGGCACAGGAAGCAAGTGCATCTATCGTGATTAATACGCAACCGGGCTATCAGTTTCAGGGCAATCAAATCAATGGGCTCTATCATTTGATTTCTAAGGCGGTGCCGAATTTGCCCCCTGATAATATTGTGGTTATGAACCAGTACTCTGAGTATTATGACCGGAATACGCAAACTGGCAACGGGGGATCCCCACAGAATGTACATACATATCAGCAGCAGGTGAAAGATGATATTGAGCGGGATCTTAAGCGCAGGCTGCAGCAAATGCTCGGCGCAATGGTCGGCATGGAAAATGTCATTGTTTCTGTTACTTCGGATATTGATTTTACTCAGGAAAACCGGACAGAGGAATTGGTGGAGCCTGTTGACATCGAAAATATGGAAGGTCTCCCTGTCAGTATTGAAACTGTTCAGGAGACATATTCCGGAAACCCGCCTGTTGGTGGCGAGGGAGGAACGGGTGAAGGGGATGTTCCCAATTACCCGGCTGATGCAGAAGGAACAGACGGTGAATATGAACTCGAACGTGAGACAATTAACAACGAATTCAACCGTATCCGCAGGGAAATTGTTGAAAGTCCCTACAAGGTACGGGATATCGGAGTTCAGGTAGCGATTGACCAAGTGCAAAGCCGCACAAGTGATGAGATAGAGTATTTAACCCAGCAGGAGCAAAACACAGTAGAGGCAGGAATTTCTTCCATCCTTGATTCTATTATAAGCACGACTATTGGTGAGGAATTCGGCGATGATTTGGTCCCAGAAGAAAAGTTTTCTATTGTGTTTCAGGAATTCAGCGGTGATCCGGATTCATCTGCTCCCACATCTCCTGGGATCCCAGGCTGGCTGTATGCGGCAGGTGCTGCACTTATTTTAATCATTATCATTCTCGCTATTCTTTTATTCCGGAACCGAAAAACGGAAGAAGAATACGTGGAAGAAGCCTTTACAACAGAGCCGGCTATTGAGCAAGAGGTGCCGGGAATGGAAGAGCCGAAAGATTCAGAGTCCGTTATCCGCAGAAAACAGCTGGAAAATATCGCAAAAGATAATCCGGAAGAGTTTGCTAAACTGCTGCGCAGCTGGATCACAGAAGATTAGGGGGAAACAGGATGCCAAGACAACAAGAAGCATTAACAGGCAAACAAAAAGCAGCTATTCTTTTAATCTCGCTGGGTCCGGATGTTTCTGCCCAGGTTTACAAGCACCTGTCCGAAGAGGAAATTGAGAAACTGAGTTTGGAAATATCTTCTGTGAAGAAAGTAGATTCCAGTGTTAAAGAAGATGTTGTCGATCAGTTTCATCAAATCGCTCTGGCTCAAGATTATATCTCCCAAGGTGGGATTGGTTATGCAAAAACAGTTTTGGAAAAAGCGTTTGGCTCAAGCGAGGCATCGACTATCATGGAGCGGCTCACTTCCTCATTGCAGGTGCGGCCATTTGATTTTGCCAGAAAGGCCGACCCGCAGCAGGTCCTGAATTATATTCAAAATGAGCACCCGCAGACCATCGCGCTGGTTCTTTCCTATCTGGGTGCAGATCAGGCGGGACAAATTTTATCCGATTTGCCTCAGGAGATGCAGGCTGATATCGCCAAACGAATAGCTACAATGGATTCTACCTCACCGGAAATTATCAGCCAGGTGGAACATGTGCTGGAGAAGAATATTTCCGCTTCCTTTACCGAGGATTATACACAGACTGGTGGAATTCAGGCAGTTGTTGAGGTGCTCAACGGCGTGGACCGGAGCACCGAGCGGACAATCCTTGATGCGCTGGAGATTCAGGATCCCGAACTGGCTGATGAAATTAAAAAGCGCATGTTTGTCTTTGAGGATATTGTCGTTCTGGATAACCGCGCCATTCAGCGGGTCATCCGTGAAGTGGAAAACGAAGATCTGCGCCTATCTCTGAAGGTAGCCAGTGATGAGGTGAAGGAAATTGTCTTTAAAAATATGTCCCGGCGCATGGCTGAAACCTTCCAGGAAGAAATGGAATACATGGGGCCGGTACGCTTGAGGGATGTGGAGGAAGCACAGACAAGGATTGTGACTGCTATTCGCAGGCTGGAAGACATTGGAGAAATCGTGATTGCTCGTGGCGGAGGTGACGATATCATTGTTTAAAGAAAGCAGCCAAGAGCAAAAAATAATTAAAGTGCGCCCGATTCAATTAAAACAAGAGGTTCAGCTGGAAGAACAGAAAAGCGAAAGATGGAAGCAACAGGCAGCCGAAGCAAAAAAAGAACTGGAACTCACACAGAGAGAAAAGGAAAAGATGCTGGCAGATGCAAGGGAAGAGATTGAAGCCGATAAAGAAAAATGGCAAGCAGAGAGAGCAAACTATGTCGAACAAGCCAGAAAAGAAGGCTTTTCCAAAGGTTTCGCGGAAGGTGAAGAAGAGGGGGCTGCTCAATATCAAGCAGCCATCAACAACATAAATATACTCGCCGAACAGGCGCGCACAGAATATGACGCCACCATCGAAAAAAGCGAGCAAGCCATTCTGGAGCTCGCTATCCATACGGCGGAAAAAATTATGAAGCAAACATTGACAGAAGATCCAGGTGCTTTTCTCTATATCGTAAAAGCGGCGATAAAAGAACTGAAAGACCAGTCTGTAATCTCGATTTACCTGCATCCGGAAAACTATCAGCATGTCGTGGAGCAAAAAGATGAACTGGAACGGATTCTTGAGCATGAGACAAGGCTGTCTATCTACATAAAACAAGAAATAGCCCGAGGTGGCTGTATTATTGAACATCCATTCGGGAAAATAGATGCAGGGATTGATACCCAACTGGAAGAGATCCGCACCGTACTTCATGACATATGCAATGGGGAATTGCCATGAATCTAAAAAACTATATCACTGCATTGGATCAATCAGATACATATAAACGTTACGGGAAGGTGCTTCGGGTTGTCGGTTTAATGATTGAATCACAGGGGCCGGATGCAAATATCGGGGAAGTGTGCTGCATTCATGCTGCGGCAAAAAACAAACCGCCGATTTTATCAGAGGTTGTTGGCTTTAATAACGAGAAGATTATCCTCATGCCCTATTCAGAGGTTGCAGAAATCGGCCCCGGCTGTCTGGTGGAATCCACTGGCAAACCGCTGACAGTAAAAATTGGCCGCGGATTGATTGGCAAGGTTGTCGATTCCCTTGGCAAACGGCTTGATCAATCAGCCCTGCCAAAAGGTCTGTCCGGTAAGGTAACCGAGCAGGCACCGCCAAATCCGATGTTGCGGCCATCAATTTCCGAGCCGGTACAGGTTGGAGTTAAAGCGATTGATTCCCTGCTGACAGTAGGCAAGGGTCAGCGAATCGGTATTTTCGCAGGGAGCGGAGTCGGCAAAAGCACATTGCTTGGCATGATTGCCCGCAACAGCAGTGCCGATGTCAATGTCATAGCGCTGATCGGGGAGCGTGGCAGGGAAGTGCGCGATTTTATTGAAAAAGATCTTGGCGAAGAAGGATTGAAGAAATCCATTGTTGTTGTGGCAACATCTGACCAGCCGGCCTTAATGCGGATAAAAGGAGCCTATACAGCTACTGCGATAAGTGAGTATTTTCGTGATTTAGGCTATGAAGTCAATTTGCTGATGGATTCCGTAACAAGGGTGGCCATGGCGCAACGGGAAGTGGGGCTTGCCATAGGTGAGCCGCCTACGACCAAGGGATACACTCCGTCTGTTTTTGCTGCCCTGCCAAAACTGCTGGAACGCAGCGGAACCAACCCCCACGGGGTGATCACCGCCTTTTATACGGTACTTGTGGATGGGGACGACATGAACGAACCGATAGCAGATGCGGTCAGAGGTATTTTGGATGGGCACTTTGTAATGGACCGCAAACTGGCCGAACGCGGACAATATCCCGCCATTAACGTACTCAAGTCCGTCAGCCGTGTGATGAATCAGGTTACAGATAAACCGCATCAGGATTTCGCCAGACAAATTCGTTCTCTAATGGCAGTGTATGAGACAAATCGGGAAATGATCCAGATTGGGGCCTACAAACGTGGCACAGATCAGGAGATTGACCGGGCGATGACTTTTTATCCAAGCATTCAGCGCTTTTTGCAGCAGGATACATATGAATACAAAACACTGGATGAATCAATTGAATTGATGAAAGCAGTGCTGAATGGGGGAGTTAACCATGGCTGAAACTGCAGCTTTAACGAAGATTCTGCATGTCAGGGAGAATGAGAAGAAGGACGCCCAGATGGCTTATCACCAGGCGATGTATGTGTTCGAGGAAATTGCCACAAAGCTGTACACGCTGCTTAAGAAAAAAGAAAAAGCCGAGGAGTCCTATGAAAGCTACTTGCATACACCTGCTTCACTTGATGTGATCAAACAGCAAAGCGCCTATATTGAAAGACTCAACAGACAAATAATGGACTTGCAGCAGGATGTGCTAGAGGCAAGATCCCATATGGAATCCAAGCAGCATGTACTGAAAGATGCCCACATCGAAGTAAAGAAATTTGAGAAGATCATCGAAACGAGAAAACAATCCGAAGCAGAAGTCCTAAAGAAAACCGAGAAAGCTTCCATGGATGAAATATCGCTTCAGCAATTCCGAAGTGGCAGATACAGGTGAGAGAGATGCAAAAACAGCTTAAAAAAGAAAAGAAAATGAACCCTGCACTCTGGTTTCTCTTTGCAATCATTATTCCGTTCTTTGTACTTCTTGCCATCGCGGTTGTTATATTGTCCGTCTCCGGTGTGAACGTGGCGGATTGGGCAAAGGAGAAAGGGAATCAGGTTCCGGTTTTAGCCTCAATGATCGATACAGAAGAGGAACAGAATATGCAGCAGGAGGAGGAACGGATGCAGGCAGCTATGGCTGAAAAGGATACAGAAATTGAAACACTAAGCCAGGAAATCGCAAGCCAAGAATCTGTGATTGAACAGCTGGAACAGGAAATTGTCAAGCTGGAGAACCGCAACATGAGCACGGAGCAGGAAGAAGATGCAGAAGAGGAACAAGCGCCAATGCAGAATATTTCCAGTTCATTTCAGGAAATGGATACCGACCAGGCTGCATTGATCATGGAAAACCTGGAAGAAGAAACAGCACTGTCGATTTTGCAGCATATGTCCACTCAGGATCGCGGGGCCGTTCTGGAAGCGATGAACCCGGAAACTGCTGCTAATTTGACCCAATTATTTATCAATGAAAATGAATAAAGCGAAACACTCGAAAGGAGGTGAGAAAATTGAACGCAATCGGAATGTTATTTCAGCACATGCCGCAGCCAAGACCGGCAATTGGATCAACCGGTCCGGCAAATAAAGAAGGAGCGATTGCTGTTTTTCAGGCAGTTCTTTCTAAACAGCTGCCAGAGAAGCAGGGGCTGATGAAGCAACTTTTCCCTGGTTCTTTACCTTTAGAGGGAGCAAAGCCAATGCCTGAAAAGGCAGACAGCGAGGAATCGGAGTCACTGCCAATGGAACTAGAGACGGTATTATTGCAGTGGATGAGGCAGCCGGTCAGCAGTCAAGATCCCCAGGCTCAGCTAATCATGGAATCAGCAGCAGAGGCTCCTCATGCTGGACAGGTCATCCATCAGTTGAGTGCTGCAGCAAATCAACCTATCCCTGGTTCTGCTAATACGGAAGGGGGCACCTCCAATCCGTTCGCCGAGATTGCCGGAAAACTAAAAGCCTTATTGGTCTCTCTTAATGGTCAGGGAGACGTGCAGCGTGCTTCTCCTAAAATTCTTGAATTGCTCGAGCAATGGACAGCCTTGGAGAAAAAGGGCGGATTGATGCAAGGAAATCCGGAAGCCATCCTGAAAAGTGAAAAACCTCATTTTTTGCAGGAACTGCTTTTGGCCTATCAGAAACGTGAGCAGCTGGCAGGCAAGCTGCAATACAACCAGGAAGCAAAAGTAACCAGTAACGATGTAGCCAAGTGGGTAGCAAAAGCCTTTGATAAATACCAGGTGATTGATAAATCGTTCAGCCCGCATCCAACGGTTATTTCAACGAACACGCCGATCGGTAAACTGGAACAGTATGTCATTCATTTGCAGCAGACACAGAATGCGCCGGCTCCTGACAAGCAATTAATCGAACAGTTCCAGAATGCGGTAAAATCGAGCAGGTTTTTGGCAGGGCAAAATGGCATGAATCAGCTGCAGGTCGCTTTTCGGCCGGAGAATCTTGGAGAAATGATGGTACGGCTGACACAGATCAATGGGGAAATGACCGTGAAGATCATTGTATCTTCTCAAGCAGCAAAAGAAATGCTTGAGGGTAACCTGCATCAATTAAGAAATATGTTCTCCCCGCAGCAGGTAGTCATTGAAAAAGAGGACGTGCAATTCCAACAGGGAAATTCCCTAAGTAAGGAAGAAGAAGCTGAACAGATGAATGACCGGGATCAGGAGCAGCCACAGCAGTCCGAATCTGGAGAAGATGAGCAGAATCACAGCGAAAGTGACTTTCAGGCACAATTTCAGGAATTACTGATGAATGAGAAAGTGTAGGTGTTGAGCATGGCAAAAATTGACCCATCGATGTATTTGCACAACAAACCGGAAACAAGGACGCCAAGTCCGGAGCTTGGCAAGGATGAATTTTTGAAGATCCTGATGACGCAGTTACAGAACCAGGATCCGACAAGTCCAATGAATGACAGGGAGTTTATTTCCCAGATGGCAACCTTCTCCTCGCTGGAACAAATGACGAATATGACCAATTCGATTAATACCCTTGTAGAGAGCCAGCTTGTTTCGCCGGTTATCGAGTACAGTCATATGCTTGGCAAGCAAGTTTCCTACCAGTCTTCAGAGGAGGGAGCAGAGGAAGTCATATCAAGTCGTGTTGTTTCCGTCAGCCAGAAAGATGGCTGGGCTATTTTACAGTTGGAAAACGAGGAAGAGATTTATGCAGATTCTGTACTGTCAGTAAGTGATCCGGATTAATTGGACTAAGGGTAAGCGGATAAGGAAGTGAAACCATGGATCATCGTATACATCAAGTTCCGCAGCATCAGGCATTGCAGCTGCCCGCACAGCAAAAGCCTAAGAACACCGCCCAGAGCACCGTTGATTTTCAGTCGATTCTCGCCAAAGAACAGGAGCTAAAGGTCAGCAAACATGCAACCGAGCGGATGAATGAGCGAAACATACATTTAAATGATAAACAGTGGCAGGCCATCAGTGAAAAAATGCAGGAAGCGAAACAAAAAGGGGTAACGGATTCCCTTGTGGTGACAGACCAGGCAGCACTCGTTGTCAGTGCGAAAAATAATACCGTGGTAACCGCGATGGCAAGAGAAGAGGCGACAAGCCGCATTTTCACCAATATCAATGGAACCATTTTAATTAACGACTAGGCTGGACCCTTTTTGGGAGGCCAAAAAAGCTGTTGACCGATAGATACAGCAAATTCTATAAATAAAAGGGGATGCATGAATTATGCTACGTTCCATGTATGCAGGAATATCAGGAATGCAGAATTTTCAAACAAAATTGGATGTAATTGGAAATAATATTGCCAATGTAAACACCGCTGGATTTAAAAAAGGGCGGGTCACATTTCAGGACATGATGAGCCAGACAACATCCGGGGCTCAGGGTGCAACAGCAGAGCGCGGCGGAATCAACCCCACACAGGTCGGGCTCGGTTCCCAGCTGGGAAGCATCGATAACATCCAAACCCAGGGCTTCAGGCAAACAACCAATAATCCATTGGACCTGGCATTGCAGGGAGATGGAATGTTTGCATTGCAAGGAAATGGCACTACGTATTACACGAGAGCGGGAAATTTTTACTTGGATGATGAAGGCAGCATTGTCAATCCGGACGGTTACTATCTAGTTGGAGAAGATGGGGCTTATCCGATCAGCATTCCAGACAATGCGCAAAGCTTCAGCATTCAGACAAACGGAACGGTTAATTATGTTGATGCAGCTGGTGATACACAAGAGGCCGGACAGATCGGCGTCGCTAATTTTTCCAATCCGTCCGGTCTGGAAAAGAGTGGAAGCAGTTTATTTTTAAACAGTGAGAATGCCGGCTATACCGGACTTGTTGTACCGGAAGAAGATGGCGCTGCTCAAATAATCAGTGGTTCATTGGAAATGTCCAATGTTGACTTGTCCGAAGAGTTCACCGAAATGATTACAGCACAGCGCGGTTTTCAGGCAAACACAAGAATCATTACCACGTCTGATGAGATACTGCAGGAACTTGTGAACTTAAAACGATAGCAGGGAGGTAGGGGGCCACTCATTAATTTCAGAAAGAGGCCCCCGCCATATCATGATCCAATTAATCCGACTGAATGGGGAAACATTTTTCCTCAATGCCCTGATGATTGAACAGGTAGAGGCATTGCCGGACACTACTATTACTCTCGCAGGCGGAAAGAAACTTGTGGTGAGAAACTCAGAATCGGAATTAACCGCACTTATTACGGATTATTATCAACAGATTGGTCTGCAGGCCATCATAAATAAGGCTGGTGGAAGCAATGAGTAAATTACTGAAGACAATGGGCATCTCTTTGGCGGTCCTGCTTCTCGGAGGAGCGGCAGCCACGGTGGTTATATTGAATGTAAGTGGTGAATCAAAAGAAGGAGAGGCCATAACGATTGATGAAATGGTGAATTATTCCTATCAATCTCCTGAAGTGACAACAGACCTGAAGGGTGGCAGCTTTGTCCGCATCCAGTTTCAAATTATAACCGATGGAAAAGCGGCACAGGAAGAGATCAGCAAACGCGATTTTCAGCTGAGCAACATCCTGATTAAGGAACTGGCTACAATGGAAGAGAAAGACTTTCAGGAAGGTCTTGGCGAACTGGAGAATACGGTTAAGAAAAAATTAAATGAAGTGATGACAGAGGGAACGATTACGGATGTGTATACCATTAATAAAATCATGCAATAGTCATCCGTGGACCTTTTTTCTAAGGGAGGTGAGTGGTTTTGGCAGATGAAGTCCTTTCACAAAATGAAATTGATGCACTTTTATCTGCAATTTCTTCAGGGGAAATGGATGCAGAGGAATTAAAAAAAGAAGAAGAGGAAAAAAAGGTCCGCGTATATGATTTCAAACGCGCACTCCGATTTTCCAAGGATCAGATCCGCAGCATTTCGCGAATTCATGAGAATTTTGCCCGCTTATTGACTACCTTTTTCTCCGGAAAGCTCCGGACCTATGTAAATATTTCCGTTTCTTCTGTGGATCAGGTTCCTTATGAGGAATTTATTCGGTCTATTCCAAAGCAGACGGTAATGAATGTGTACAGTGCTGCACCACTCGATGGAAGGATGATTATGGAAGTCAATCCGAATATCGCTTATGCGATGCTGGATAGGACGCTTGGCGGAAGTGGGAACGGCAAGACAAAAAGGTTGGAAAGTCTGACGGAAATCGAGACGATCCTCATGTCCCAGTTGTTTGAAAAAGCAGCGATAAACTTGCAGGAAGCCTGGTCGCAGATAGCCGAAATTGATCCGGTGCTTGAAGACTTTGAGGTCAACCCGCAGTTTTTGCAGCTGGTTTCCCCGAATGAAACTGTCGTGGTTGTTTCCCTGAACTCAACGATTGGAGAAGCAAGCGGCATGATCAACATATGTATCCCGCATATTATTCTGGAGCCAATTATCTCCAAACTGTCGGTCCATTACTGGATGCAGACCGTGACAAAAAAACGGGATGAGGGCGCCTATCAGAAAATCGCTGAAAATATTCAAGAGGCAAAGCTCGATACAAAAGTGCTGCTTGGAGAAGCCGAGATCGATATCCAGCAATTTCTGCAGCTGAATAAAGCCGATGTGATTGCCCTTGATCAGTCCATCGATGAACCGCTGAAACTGCAAGTGAATGATACCGCGAAGTTTTATGTACAGCCGGGCAGACATAAACAGAAAATGTCCGTGCAAGTATTGGAAGATATAAAAGGGGTGAAGAGAAATGACGAATGACGGAATGCTTTCCCAGGATGAGATTGATGCTCTTCTGCAGGTTAGCGAAGACGAGGATACCGAAAGCCGGCCAGAACCAGCCAATCAATCCCTGTCCACACTGGAAAAAGACACACTCGGGGAAATAGGAAACATCTCATTTGGCAGTTCAGCTACCACCCTGTCAACGCTGCTTCATCAAAAAGTGGAAATTACCACACCGAGGGTTTCGGTGATCGGGCAGGAAGAACTGGAAAAGGAAATTACATATGAACCTGTCACCATTGAAGTGAACTTCACGGAAGGTTTCCGGGGGAGAAATGTGTTTGTTATAAAAGCAGATGATGCCTCCATTATTTCTGACATTATGCTCGGAGGTGACGGGACTTCACCGGAAAAAGAGTTGAAGGAGATTCATTTAAGTGCGGTTCAGGAAGCAATGAACCAGATGATGGGTTCAGCGGCCACCAGCATGTCTGCTTTTTTCAATAAGAAAATTGATATATCTCCACCGGAAATAAAATATGAGGACGACTTCGGGGTGATTGCTGAACAGGACGCCTATGTAAAAGTCTTTTTCAACTTGCGGGTAGGGGATCTGATAGACTCCAGCATAGTGCAGATTCTTCCATTTACCTTCGCAAAAGAGATGGCAGATGAACTGCTGCAGCCGAATGAACCCACACTAATGGAAGATGTTCAAGCGGATGACTCGCGACATGAACAGCCCCGTAAGCAGGAGGGCAGGAGCCGGCAAATTCCGCCAGAAGCTAGTCAGGAACATAAGCCGCAGTATTTGGGAAATTCATTTGACCAGCAAACTGCAGCTGTACAGCAAGCTCACTTTTCGGAATTTGATCAAGTGCCGTTAAATCGGACAGAACAGCGCAATTTGGATATGCTGCTGGATATACCACTAAAAGTCACCGTGGAACTGGGACGTACAAAGCAGACGATTCAGGATATCCTGGAGCTCGCATCCGGATCGATCATCGAACTTGATAAATTGGCCGGAGAACCTGTGGACATCCTTGTCAATGACAAATTGATCGCCAAAGGAGAAGTAGTGGTGATTGATGAAAACTTCGGAGTCCGAGTCTCCGATATAATCAGCCAGAGCGACCGGCTGATGAAACTCAAATAAGGGGGGATCCGAAATGGCCCATCGTATTTTAATTGTAGATGATGCAGCATTTATGCGAATGATGATTAAGGATATTTTGACGAAAAATGGTTTTTCTGTCGTGGGGGAAGCACTGGACGGGGAGGAAGCGGTGGCGAAATACAAAGAGCTCACTCCTGATTTGGTAACGATGGATATCACGATGCCAGAAATGGACGGCATCACCGCATTAAAGGAAATCAGGCAATTCAACGACCAGGCAAAGATCGTCATGTGTTCAGCGATGGGGCAGCAAACGATGGTAATCGAAGCGATTCAGGCAGGTGCAAAGGACTTCATCGTCAAACCCTTCCAGGAAGACCGTGTGATTGATGCGATTCAAAAGGTGCTAAATTAAGAAACGAGTGTGTATGGAAATGAAAAAAATATGTTTTTATCTTTTGATGGTGTTTGTCTTTTCGGCCATCGCTCAGCCAATTGCTGCTGCTCCGGCAAATGTGCTTGACTGCCTGGAAAACAATCAGGGGTGTGAAGAGGAATTAAATGAAGCACCCGGCGGACAGGAACGGGGAGAGGAGACAGCGGGGGAGAGTCCGGCAGGTGGATTTCTGTTGTTTGATCTGGTTAAAATGTTTTTTGCCTTGCTGTTAGTTTTGGCCCTGATTTTTCTGCTGCTGAAGTTCTTAAATAAGCGCAATAAATTATTTCAGCAGGTAAAGGGTCTTGAAAATCTCGGCGGTGTTTCTGTCGGCCAGAATAAATCCGTGCAGATAATCCGTATTGGCACCAAGTTTTATATGATTGGTGTGGGAGAAAATGTGGAGATGCTCGGAGAAGTTACCGACGAACAGACAGTGGAAGAACTGCTTCATCGAAATAGAGAAGAAGCTGATCAGACCACTGCAGGACAATTACTGCCGGCATTTCTCAAGCAAAAGCAATCTGAGAACGGCAAAACACCAGGTCAGTTTAAAAAGCTGTTTGCCTCTGAATTGGACAGTCTGAAACAAACAAGAAAAGCAATCATTAATCAGCGTGGACAGAAGGAAGATCAACATGAATGAATTTATTGATATGTTTTCCAGCAGTGATCCTTCTGCAGTATCGACATCGGTAAAACTGCTTTTATTATTAACGGTTTTGTCACTGGCACCGGGGATTTTAATTCTGATGACCAGTTTTGCCCGGATCATTATCGTGCTTTCTTTCGTAAGGACATCCCTTGCAACCCAGCAAATGCCGCCGAATCAGGTGCTAATCGGGCTTGCTTTGTTTTTAACCTTTTTTATTATGGCACCGACGTTTTCCGAGGTGTATGATGAGGCGCTCGAGCCGCTGTTTGCTGAAGAAATCACCTTGGATGAGGCTTACGAGCGCGCCAGTATGCCAATGAAGGAATTCATGGCCGGACACACCAGGCAAAAAGATCTGATTCTATTTATGGAATACGCGGAGATGGAACCTCCGGACAGTGTGCAGGATATTCCAATGACCACGTTAGTCCCTGCATTTGCCATAAGCGAGTTGAAAACAGCATTCCAAATGGGTTTTATGATCTTCGTTCCCTTCCTGGTTATCGACATGGCGGTCGCCAGTGTTTTAATGTCCATGGGGATGATGATGCTGCCGCCGGTGATGATCTCCCTGCCGTTTAAAATATTATTGTTTGTATTAGTTGATGGATGGTATTTGATTACTCATTCATTACTGGAAGGTTTTTAAATGTCCTTCCATAAAGGAAAGGGGTTAAAAACTCATGGGCAGCGAATTTGTATTGTCGCTTGCAGAACGAGGTATATACACAGTTTTGCTCGTATCAGGTCCTTTACTCATTCTGGCACTTGCTGTCGGTCTTCTGGTCAGTATTTTTCAAGCAACAACCCAAATACAGGAGCAGACGCTTGCTTTCATTCCAAAAATCGTTGCAGTGCTTGTCGGGCTGGTGTTCTTTGGACCCTGGATGCTGACCACCATGGTGGAATTCACAGCCAATATATTTCAGAATTTAAATCAGTTTACAGGTTAATCCATGCTTGAGTATATTGATATCAATTCTTTGCCTGTATTTCTATTGATTCTTGTCCGGGTGGCAGCCTTTTTTGTGACCCTGCCCTTATTCTCTTATCGAACGATCCCGATGCAATTTAAAATTGGTTTCAGTTTTTTTCTTGCATATCTGATGTTTTATACGGTGGACGCCCCTGTAATTGCAGTGGATGATATGTTTTTGTTTCTCTTGATGAAAGAAGCACTTGTGGGTCTTTTAATCGGACTGATTGCGTTTATTCTTATTTCCGCATTGCAGGTGGCGGGTGGATTTATTGATTTCCAGATGGGCTTTTTCCTGGCCAATGTGATTGATCCGCAGACAGGTGCCCAAAGCCCGTTGACCGGCCAGTATTTTTATGTTTTTGCACTTCTTTTTCTATTATCGGTCAATGGTCACCATTTGTTAATAGACGGGATTTTTAATAGTTTTCAGCTAATACCTGTTGAATCGTTTATCCCGCTTGGAGAAGAGCGGATTGCAGATTTGGTGATTGAAACATTTAATCAAATGTTTGTGATAGCCTTTCAGATTGCTATTCCGATTGTAGGCTGTTTATTTCTTGTCGATGTGGCGCTTGGTATCATTGCCCGGGCAGTACCGCAGCTGAATGTGTTTGTTGTCGGTCTTCCGCTGAAAATTCTGGTAGGTTTTATCGTGATACTGTTCTTCCTGGTACTTTATATCGCGCTGGTGGAGAATTTGTTTACAGCAATGTTTGATGTGATGCAGCAGCTGATGAGATTGTTCGGAGGTGCTTAGTTTGCAAATGAAATTGGATTTGCAGTTCTTTGCCGGGGAGAAAACGGAAAAAGCCACTCCGAAAAAGCGGCAGGATGAACGGAAAAAGGGAAAGGTCGCCAAAAGCCAGGATGTAAATACGGCATTTATGCTGTTGTTCTGTCTGCTGATTTTGTTTGTATTTGGCGGGTTTATGCTTGACAGTATGCTTACGATGTTTGAACACACCTTCAGTGAATTTATTCATTGGGAGGTGACGGAAAACACCGTGCATCAGATCTTTTCCGGAGCAGCAACCGAAGCTGCCATCATGCTGGCCCCGCTGCTCTTAATTGCCATGGTTGCCGGAGTCGGTTCGAATTTGCTGCAGATCGGTTTTTTGTTCACAGCGAAGCCGCTAAAGTTTGATTTGAAAAAAATAGATCCGATTCAGGGGGCCAAGCGGATCTTTTCCATAAGGGCCCTGGTGGAATTGCTTAAATCATTTTTGAAAATTGTTTTTATCGGTGCGATCACCTTTCTGGTGATCTGGATCTACAAAGATGACATGATGATGACCGCCTTTAAAACTGCCGAGGACGCGCTGGAATTTTTTTCGCAGGTCACCATTGTGATGGGGGTTGCTGCAACAGTGGCACTCTTGTTTTTATCGGTATTTGACTATGCCTACCAGCGCTACGACTTTGAAAAGAATATGAAAATGTCCAAGCAAGACGTAAAAGATGAGTATAAAAATATCGAGGGAGACCCGCTGATTAAATCAAAAATCAAAGAAAAACAGCGTCAGATGGCACAAAGGAGAATGATGAGCGAGGTGCCGCAAGCGGATGTGGTTATTACCAATCCGACTCACTTTGCTGTCGCAATCAAGTACGATGAAGCAAAAGCTCAAGCTCCTTATGTTGTTGCCAAAGGAACCGATCACCTCGCTCGGAAAATAAAAGAAGTGGCAAAGGCAAATGATGTGCAGACAGTAGAAAACAAGCCGCTTGCCCGCTCCCTAAATAAGGAACTGGAAATTGGCGATGTCATCCCGGAAGAGTTTTATAAAGCGGTGGCAGAGATCCTCGCCTATGTGTATCAGTTGGGGAAGAAGGTATAAGAATGAAGGGAGACAGCCATGAAAGCACGTGATTTATCCGTACTGTTAGGTGTTATTCTAATAATAATTATGCTTGTCGTGCCGCTGCCTGGATGGATATTAAGCATTCTCATCCTGTGCAATATTACGTTAGCACTGATCGTTATTCTTGTGGCTATGAATACCCAGGAAGCGCTCCAGTTTTCTGTATTCCCTGCACTTATCTTGTTAATGACACTTTTTCGGCTCGGGTTGAATGTATCAACAACCAGATCGATTCTTGCAGAAGCCGATGCCGGCGGTGTGGTCGCTACATTCGGAAGCTTTGTCATCGGCAATAATGCGCTCGTCGGGTTCGTTGTATTTGTTATTTTAGTCATTATAAATTTTCTCGTTATTACAAAAGGGTCAGAACGTGTCTCTGAAGTTGCTGCGCGGTTTACCCTTGATGCCATGCCCGGTAAGCAAATGAGTATTGATGCTGACTTGAATGCAGGGCTGATTTCCGAGCAGCAGGCAAAGGAACGCCGGGAAAAAGTGGAAAATGAAGCCGATTTCCACGGGGCAATGGATGGTGCGAGTAAATTCGTGAAAGGGGATGCGATTGCCGGGATCATTATTGTACTGGTCAATATTATTTTTGGCCTGATCATCGGCATGGTACAGATGGGGATGTCCTTTCAGGAAGCGATTGATACATTTATGCGGCTCACTGTGGGTGACGGACTTGTCAGCCAAATCCCGGCCTTATTGATTTCCACAGCAATGGGGATCGTGGTAACGAAGACAACCAGTAAGGGCAACTTGGGCACAGAGGTTACAGGACAGCTGCTGCAGTACCCGAATCTGTTGTTTATCGCCGCAGGAACAATATTTTTGCTTGGACTTACTCCAATTAACTTTTTCCTGACTACGGCACTTGCCGGGCTTTTGGCATTAAGCGGCTATCTGCTGATGAGACGTGTCAGGGAACCGGAAGCCCCGGATGAGACGGAAGAAGATCAGTCCGAAAGCAATGCAATGAAGGCACCGGAAAATGTTGTTTCATTAATGAATATGGATCCGATTGAGTTTGAATTCGGCTACGCGTTAATCCCCTTGGCGGATGCCAATCAGGGAGGAGATCTTCTGGACCGGATAATTATGATCCGCCGGCAGCTGGCTATTGAACTGGGACTGGTTATTCCGGTCGTCCGCATCCGGGACAATATTCAGCTAGAGCCAAATGAATATCGCTTGAAAATTAAAGGCAATCAGTCGGCAACTGGTGAGCTGCTGCTTGACCATTATCTGGCAATGGCGCCTGATTTGGATGATGACCCAATCGAAGGAATTTCAACAAAGGAACCTGCTTTTGGTCTGCCGGCAAAATGGATTACAGCAGGAAACAAAGATGAGGCGGAACTTTCCGGCTACACGGTGGTGGACCCGCCGTCCGTAGTCTCCACCCATATTACGGAGGTAATCAAGCAGAATGCCCATACCCTCCTGGGAAGACAGGAAACAAAGCAGCTTATTGATCATTTGAAAGAAACATATCCGATCCTTGTAGAAGAGGTAACACCAGAGCCTATGGCGGTCGGCGACGTTCAGAAGGTGCTTGCCAAACTGCTAAGGGAGAATATATCGATCCGCAATCTGCCGGTGATTTTTGAAACGTTAGCAGATTTTTCCAAAATGACCAATGACACGGAACTGCTTGCAGAATATGCGCGGCAGGCGTTATCGCCGCAGATAACCAAACAATATGCCAAAGATGGTCAGTCGTTAAATGTGATAACTGTCTCACCAAAAGCAGAGAAAATGATTGCAGAAAATATCCAGCAGACGGAGCACGGCAATTATCTGGCACTTGATCCGGAGGCACAGCAGGCCATTATCAAAACAATCCATGATGAAGTGGAAAAGCTGACACTTCAGGAGGAATCAGCTGTAGTTCTATGCTCTCCAGCGATCCGGATGTATGTGAAACAGCTGCTGGACCGGTTTCTGCCGCAAGTTGTCGTCCTTTCCTATAACGAGCTGGAGCCGACAGTGCAAGTGCAAAGTGTTGGGGTGGTGAATGTAGCATGAAGGTGAAAAAATATGTAGCGCCGACCATGCCGGAAGCAATGAAGCAAGTGCGCAAAGATTTTGGTTCAGAGGCTGTGATCCTCAACTCCAGAGAGGTGCATAGCGGCGGTATATTTGGTCTGTTTAAAAAAGTAAGCATTGAAGTAGTTGCAGGACTTGACAAGGAGCCATACAGAGATGCCTCCAGAAAAACAGGGGAAGTCAAACCAATTTCCCAAACCAATCGCCAGGAACGGGGTTCATCTCTGAGCAATGAATTTTTATCCGAAATGAAACAGTTAAAGAAAATGGTCGAATATCAGACTTCGCGTCTTCCAAAGGAATACGAAGGCGGATATCAGTATCTATATGAACATTTGCTCGAACAGGAAGTGGAGCAGAAATTAGCCACGGAAATTACAGAGTCGCTGCAAAAAAAGCATGCAGGATCAGGTAAACGACCAGACTCCGAGACGATTATGCAAGACGCAGCCGCACATATAAAAGCCCAGCTAGACAGCATGTCATTTCAGGGAATCTGCGGAGAGAAACGGATCATTCAATTTATCGGTCCAACTGGGGTAGGAAAAACAACCACACTTGCAAAGCTGGCAGCCAGAAGCATGCTTCGTGATGATAAAAAGGTTGCTTTTATCACGACAGATACATACCGGATTGCAGCGATTGAACAATTAAAAACTTATGCAGAAATCCTTGATATTCCCGTTGAAGTGGCATATACCATGAACGACTATCGGGAGGCTGTTAAACGACTGAATACGTATGATTTAATTTTTGTTGATACAGCGGGGAGAAATTTCCGGGAAGAAAAATATGTGAGAGAACTTGAGCAACATCTGGACTTTGGAGGCGGAGTAGACAGCTACCTTGTATTATCTATGACTGGCAAGCCAAAAGATCTTGAGGAAATTTATCAGCAGTTTGCCGATTTTCCGTTAACTTCTTTGATTTTCACGAAGATGGATGAAACAACACGATTTGGGAGCTTGCTGAACATGTTATTGCGGCATCAGATTGGTGTGGCATACCTGACAAACGGGCAGGAAGTCCCTGATGATGTGATATTCGCCACCCCTGAGAAGATCGCAGAACTGGTGGCAGGTGCGAATGATGCATAGTGATCAGGCAGCAGAGCTCAGGCGCCGGCTGGGCAAGGAAACTGCTGTAAAACAGGCAAGGACCATTGCTGTAGTTAGCGGTAAGGGCGGGGTCGGTAAATCAAGCATCGTCATCAATTTTTCACTGGAATTGATCAAAAACGGTAAAAAAGTTCTGCTGATTGACTTGGATGTCGGTATGGGGAACATTGATATTCTCTTAGGATTTTATGCTAGCAGGTCTTTTGCCGATCTGTTCTCAGGAGATGTCAGCATGCATGATATTATTGAAAGAGGACCTGAAGGCTTGGCATACATCGCCGGCGGAAAAGGCCTTGGCTCATTATTTTCCCTGGATGAAGAGAAGCGGGACTATTTTTATGCAGAGTATAGGGAACTCGCGAAGCAATATGACTATATCCTGTTTGATATGGGAGCAGGGGCTAGTGAAGACAGCATCTTTTTCATTCTGGCGGCAGATGAGTGTATCGTAGTTACCACCCCGGAGCCGACAGCTATCACGGATGCCTACAGTATGGTTAAACAAGTAGTTGCGAAAGAGCCAAAGATGCCTTTTCACATTATCATGAATCGTGCATCTTCCTTTAAAAGCGGCAGTAAGGCAACGGAGCGATTCCAAAAAGTGGTCTTACGGTTCTTATCGGCAGATGTGCAGCGGATGGGAATTATCCCGGATGATAAAGCCGTGGCAACAGCTGTTATACGGCAGATTCCCTTTACAATAATGAATAGTAAATCACCTGCTTCCAAAACAATGAAGCAGCTCACACGGGATTATCTCATGGAGGAAACGGAGACAGAAAACAATGCATCAACATTTTTGCAGAAACTGAGACGATTCATGCCCTGAGCGGCATGGAAGTTAACCTATCAGGAGGAGTGGCCGTGGCAGCAGAGGAAAAAGAGAAACGAAAAGTTATTGTTTTTCGGCTTGGAGACATGGATTATGCGGTGCCAATTAAACAGGTGACATCAATTGAAAAAATGCTGCCTTTGACAAGGATGCCTAAGGTCCCTGGTTTTGTTAAGGGTGTTATGAACCTAAGGGGGGTCGTAATGCCAGTTATTGATCTGCGCCTCAGGTTTGGTATGGAAGAGGCGGACCATCCCCCTTCTGCACGGATTATGATGGTCAGCTCAAAGGACAAAGAAGCCGGGTTGATTGTGGATGCTGCCAGGGATGTGCTGGACATCCAGGAAGATCGAATAGAGTATGCATCAGATGTCAATGGCTATTCAGGTCAAGAGGCGATGGAAGGTATCGTGAAGATGGAGAACCGTCTGCTCATTTTGCTTGATCTGACTGTGATTCTATCAGATAAAGTCCGGCCGACAACCATGCCGGCACTCAATCGTTAATTAAACAATATCCAAAGAGAGCAAAATAGGCATATTCAGAGAGAAGAGAAGATCAATGAAAGATAAACACATTATTAAAGTAGGAATTTCATCTGCAGCTATCGCGCATTCTCCGGACCTTTTACGAACGACAGGATTAGGTTCTTGTGTCGGAGTGGTACTGTATGATGAAGCGAACGAAAGGGCTGGACTTGCACATATTCTGCTTCCTGATTCCAGTCTTGCCAAAAGTGAGCCGATCCATATTTTCAAATATGCGGACAGTTCGATACCCTGGCTGATCGATAGATTAACAGCTGCCGGAGCCAACAGAAATGCACTAAAAGCCAAAATAGCCGGAGGTGCGCAAATGTTCCCCTCCTTCTCAGGCTCTGACACGATCCGTATCGGTGAGAGGAATATTGAAGCGGTTTCCCATTTGCTGAAAAAAGCCGCTATTACGGTAACAGGATCCGATGTTGGCGGCGTCACTGGCAGGACGATTGAATTTAACCCGCAAACACAGCAGCTGAGAATCCGGAAAATTAACGAACCAGTAATTTATATTTAAGGCTATTTTCTAAAAGATTGGGACTGCGTTTACTCGTCTCATCAAAAAGCGTTTGTTGTTTTTATTACAAAATCTATAAACTGTGACATAACTCAGTGGGGTTTATGATCGCCGCTCCGGAAATACCTTTCGCTTTCCGCGGGGGCTGGTGAGCCCCCTTGTGCTGTCGCACTTCGGGGACTCACCTAGGCTTTTCTTCCCGCAGGAGTCTCCATGTATTTCCTTCGCTGGTGGTGTTGTTTTTAAAATCAATTAAGACAGAAGCCTACACTGTTAATTGGAGTGGGAGTTAGCACGAGCCAGGGCCTGTGCAGCGGTGGTTTCCCGCGAGTAGTTAGCCGTGCCCTAAGGTGTGCGGTTGACAACAGCGGGAGTCAACCCTCAAAAGTGAATGTATGCCTTTTTAAATTTAATAAGCAGTAAAGTAACAAAGCACACCGTTAGCGGAGGAAATACCCTGAGACTCCTGCGGGATGGTAAGCATAGGTAAGACCCCGCAGCGCGTCAGCGTGAGGAGGGCTTACCAGCGCCCGCGGAAAGCGAAGGGTATTTCCGCAGCGGCGACCAGAGGTTACGACGTATTTTCCATTAACTGCGAACTAAAATAGCAACAAAACTTATGAAAAGAGCCATATTTAAGGAAGAAACCGATGGCAAGGAGGACGACTGGAATGTCCACAAAAAAATTGCTTCATGAACAAAAATTATGGGAAAACTGGATAGCAAAGGGAGATAATCAGGCTGCCAATGAGTTAATCCAGCATTACATGTATTTAGTCAGTTTTCATGTGGAACGAATCTCCAGCCATTTGCCAAACAATATAAGTAAAGAAGATATCAAGAGTCTTGGTTTATTTGGACTCTATGACGCATTAAAGAAATTTGATACAGGGAGAAACCTGAAATTTGATACATATGCTTCCTTTCGCATACGTGGAGCGATCATGGATGGCCTTCGAAAAGACGATTGGCTGTCAAGGTCAGTCAGAGAAAGAGCGAAAAAGGTGGATCAGGTTACGCAGGAACTGGAACAAACATTGAGGCGGGCGCCGACCGCTCAGGAAGTAGCAGAACAGACTGGTATGACTACAGCGGAAGTCGAAGCTGCCATGAATGATTCCCTGTTTGCCAACATTCTGTCCATGGAAGAAAAACCGAAGGATGGCAAAGGCGATAAAAAAGAAGGGATCGGCTATACAATAGCAGACAGTGCCGCACTGAGACCGGAAGAAGATCTGCTTGCCAATGAATTAAAGGAAGAATTAATTGCGGGGATTAAAATGCTGAGTGAAAAAGAACAGCTGGTAATCAGTCTTATTTATCAGGAAGAATTGACCCTTACCGAGATAGGGGAAGTGATGGGGCTGACAACATCAAGAATTTCCCAGATACATAAAAAAACGATTTTTAAATTAAGAAAAACACTGAGTAAAATTCAGGAATCGACGTAAAGGCCTTGCCAGAGAAATATTCGAATGAAAAGGGGTTATATCTGATGGTATCATTCCTCCTTATTATCAGTTTTCTGCTTCATATTGTATCACTGTTTGCCATCTTCAAGCTTTTGCAAAAGAATCAAGGAAACGGGCAGGAACAAAACGATCCTCGGGAATGGATGGAGCTTTTTGATACATATCTCAAGGAAATAAAGGAAGAAAATGCACGTTTGGAGCGGAAAATATCCGGCCGCAGCAAAGAAGAAATAACGGTGAATCCGTCTTTCTCCAGCTCTTCGGCCAAGACGGAACCCGATCAGACAGGCGGCTATTCTCCGCCTCCAATTGAGGAAAAAGATGAGGTGGAGGCCTCTTTGCAGTCACGGATTCTGCAGCTGCATCATAAAGGGTATTCTGAGACAGATATAGCAAGATTTTTGAACTGCGGAAAGACGGAAGCGGCTCTCGTTATTAAATTGCATGCATAATAACGAATTAATGCTTGATTCCATCTGCCCTATATGATATATTAATTTTTGGTGTAAACACTATTGTTTCCTGTATTAGGAAGTATAGAACACAACACACGCGCCGTAATTTGCATAACGGTTGCCGGGAACACCTGGTCATTATGCAAAAATGATCGGAGCGGAGGAAAAAAACCAAGGAGGAATTATTATGGCAGCAATATCCATGAAGCAATTGCTGGAAGCTGGTGTGCATTTTGGCCATCAGACCCGCCGCTGGAACCCGAAGATGAAAAAATACATCTTTACCGAGCGTAACGGGATTTACATCATCGACCTGCAAAAAACAGTGAAAAAGGTAGATGAAGCTTACAACTATGTAAAAGATCTGGCTGCAAACGGCGGTACGGTTCTTTTCGTAGGAACAAAAAAACAGGCACAGGACTCTGTACGCGATGAAGCGACCCGTTCTGGCATGTTTTATATCAACCAGCGCTGGCTGGGAGGCACTTTGACTAATTTCCAGACGATCCGCAAGCGTATTAATCGCCTGAAAGACATTGAGCGGATGGAAGAAGATGGAACATTTGATGTATTGCCGAAAAAAGAAGTCGTTGATTTGCTGAAAGAAAAAGACCGTCTTGTTAAGTTTCTCGGCGGAATCAAAGAAATGAACAAACTTCCGGATGCTCTGTTTGTTGTGGATCCGCGCAAAGAGCGCATCGCAATTGCAGAAGCACATAAATTGAACATTCCAATCATCGGGATTGTTGATACAAACTGTGATCCAGATGAAATCGATTATATCATCCCGGCAAATGATGATGCCATCCGGGCTGTTAAACTGTTGACTTCCAAAATGGCTGACGCTATTTTAGAAGTGAAACAAGGGGAAGAAACCGAAGAAGTTCCAGCTGCTGAAACCGAAAAAGCAGATGGACCGGAGGAAAAAGCCGAAGCTGGCTCAGAATCCCAAGCAACTGAAGCATAATTGTGAAAAAGGTGGGTGATAAAGGATAAGAGCCTTTTATCACCCTTTTTTACGAAAACCGGTGAACTCATGATTGGGACAGGCAGGTTTTCATAAAGACGAATAAGGAGGAATCACTATGGCGATTACTGCAAAAATGGTAAAAGAATTGCGTGAACAAACTGGTGCCGGTATGATGGACTGCAAGAAGGCCTTGCAGGAAACGGACGGGGACATGGAAAAAGCAATTGATTTTCTGCGAGAGAAAGGCATGTCCAAAGCTGCGAAAAAAGCAGACCGGATTGCCGCAGAAGGAGCAGCTTATGCTCTGGTGGATAACAACACGGCAGTTTTAATTGAAGTGAACTGTGAAACAGATTTCGTTGTGAAAAATGAACAATTCCAGCAGCTGCTTTCCGAGCTTGCCAAGCATATTGCTAAAGAGGAGCCTGGGACGGTGGAAGAAGCGCTTCAGCAGCAGCTTCATGGAGAAGGCGATACGCTGGAAGTTTATATTAATTCGGTTATCTCCAAAATCGGAGAGAAAATTTCGCTGCGCCGTTTCCAGCTACTCAATAAAACAGACAATGATGTGTTCGGATCTTACCTTCATATGGGCGGCCGTATTGGTGCTCTTACATTACTGGAAGGAACCCAAGACGCGCAGCTGGCGAAAGACATTGCTATGCATGCAGCAGCTGTCAATCCGCGCTATGTTTCCCGGGATGAGGTTGCTCAGGACGAAGTGGAGCGGGAACGCGAAGTACTAACCACCCAGGCATTGAATGAAGGAAAGCCGGAAAAAATTGTCGAAAAAATGGTAGAAGGACGTCTCGGCAAATTCTTTGAAGAAATCTGCCTGCTTGAACAAAATTTCGTTAAAGATCCTGATCAAAAAGTAAAAAAATATGTAAGTGATAAAGGCGCTTCTGTGAAGGCATTCGTACGCTATGAAGTGGGTGAAGGCATGGAAAAGCGTGAAGAGAATTTTGCTGACGAAGTAATGAGCCAAATTAAAAAATAAACAGGCTGCTGGATAGGGGACACGTGTTGTTCCCTATTTCTCCATCAGCACACAGCAGACAGCAGAGCCAATCGCTGTATACAAAGATTGACCAAAATTATATCAAATTTTTCTCTGGAGGTTATTATGACAACAGCTCGTTACCGCAGAATTGTTCTCAAACTTAGCGGGGAAGCTTTAAGTGGCGAACAGGGGTATGGCATTGAACCCAAAATTATCCAGTCTGTTGCCAGCCAGGTGAAAGAAGTCGCGGATCTTGGAGTGGAAACAGCGATCGTTGTCGGAGGCGGAAATATCTGGCGCGGCAAGGTTGGCAGTGAAATGGGGATGGACCGGGCTACAGCGGACTACATGGGGATGCTTGCAACGATTATGAACGCACTGGCATTGCAGGACGGGCTGGAGACGATCGGCATACCTACAAGGGTGCAGACATCCATTGAAATGCGCCAAGTTGCAGAGCCTTACATAAGAAGAAAGGCCATCCGCCACCTGGAAAAGAAACGCGTGGTGATTTTCGCTGCCGGCACAGGCAACCCATTTTTCTCTACAGATACAACGGCAGCACTAAGAGCAGCAGAAATTGAAGCAGATGTAATTCTGATGGCGAAAAATAATGTCGACGGGGTCTATACTGATGACCCGAAAATTAATAAAGATGCCGAGAAGTATGATAACCTCTCCTATCTGGAAATGCTCAATGAGGGACTTGGAGTAATGGATTCCACTGCTTCCTCATTATGTATGGATAATGACCTTCCGCTGGTCGTGTTTTCGATTACAGAAGAAGGAAATATTAAACGGGTTGTTCAAGGGGAGACCATTGGAACAACTATAAGGGGGAAATAACCATGTCAGACGCTATATTGAAAGAAGCACGTGAAAAGATGCAGCAAGCAGTGCAGGCTTTTTCCAAAAACCTGGCCACTGTAAGAGCGGGAAGAGCAAATCCAAACATTTTGGACAGTGTGTACGTTGATTACTACGGTGCCAATACACCGTTGAACCAGCTTGCGAATATCGGGGCACCGGAAGCAAGGCTCTTAGTCATCACACCATATGATAAATCTGCCCTTAGTGATATGGAAAAAGCAATTCAAAAGGCAGACCTCGGCTTATCTCCATCGAATGACGGCAATGTCATTCGGATCAGTATCCCGGCTTTGACGGAAGAACGCCGCAAAGATCTGGTGAAAGTTGTTGGGAAATATGCCGAAGAATCCCGCGTGCAAGTACGCAATAACCGTCGTGATGCCAATGATCAGCTGAAAAAAGCAGAAAAGAGCGGTGACTTGACGGAAGATGACCTGCGAGATCTGCAAAATGACGTCCAGAAGGCAACGGATGATCATATTGCTAAGATTGACCAGCTGGCAAAAGAAAAAGAAAACGAAATAACGGAAGTATAACCCGGTACTTTTCTCTACCCTGTTGAAATGTTAAAAACCTGTTAAGATACCGGCCGCCCTCTTCTTTAAGAGGGCTTTTGTGTTTTTGGCGCATAATCGTTATAATAAAGAATGGTTTTAAGTGCGTGTTCAAAAAAGAGGATGAAAAGAACCAAGATGTTCAGATCGCGGCGTAGCTTTGACGGGTGGAACGTATGCAATTAATACGTGAGTAGCGGAAAAGCAAGCCAACGAGCTTCTCGTGTGTGTGGTGATTTCTGCAGTTGGCAATTGATGTGGGCGGTTTTAGCAATCTTTTATTTGCGCCAAGTAACCGCAGGTACAGAAGTCATCCTGTGAAGTGTCATTTTCACCGGACTTTTTGAACATCATCTTTAATGGTATAATAGGGATTCATCTATACAAACGGGGTGGAATGATCATCCCCCTTCGTTCATAAAGATAGATGAATGGTTAGAATTTACGGGTATTTGGAGGACGAATGATGTCAATGAGACTTCCGTTTATGAAAAACAAACAAAAAGAGGAACCGGAACAATTGCCGCCTGAGAATGTCCCAGCTCACGTCGCGATCATTATGGATGGCAATGGACGCTGGGCCAAGAAACGGGGGCTGCCGCGGGTGGCCGGGCACAGAGAAGGCGTTACTGTGGTGAAAGAAGTCGTACGGGCAGCGTCCAAGATGAATGTGCAAATTCTTACATTGTATACATTCTCTACGGAAAACTGGAAACGTCCAAAATCGGAAATTGATTTTATTATGAAACTTCCAAAAGAATTTTTGCATGTGTATTTGCCTGAACTGATGGAGAACAATGTGAAACTGGAAACAATCGGGGACATTGACGCACTCCCGGAGCATACAAAGGAAGTCATTCTTTATGCAAAAGATAAAACAAAGAATAATAATGGATTAATCTTAAACTTTGCTTTAAACTATGGTAGTAGGTATGAAATTATGCAGGCTGTCAGGCAAATGATGACAGATGTAGACAGTGCAAAGCTTTCGATTGAAAAATTAGATGAACATACTTTTTCCAGCTATTTATACACAAAAGGTCTGACAGATCCGGATTTGCTGATACGGACCAGCGGTGAACAGCGCATCAGCAATTTCCTGCTCTGGCAATTGGCCTATACGGAATTCTGGTTTACGGATGTGCTGTGGCCGGATTTCAACAAAGATATTCTCAGACAGGCCATCGAAGACTATCAGCAGCGCAAGCGTCGTTATGGAGGAATTTAAGGTGTTGAGACGGACATGAAACAACGAACAATAACCGCCGTTTTGGCAGGGCTTGTCTTATTGCCTGCTATCATCATTGGCGGGTGGCCATTTATCCTTTTGGTATATGTGATTGCAACGATTGGGTTATTTGAGTTGATGCGCATGCATAAAGTGGCCAAGTATTCTTTGTCTTCCATTCTCGCCACTGGTATGTTATGGCTTGTGCTTTTTCCCTATCAGGATGATTTAACCATTTTCGCTTGGTTCACCCAGATGGAAATTGTCATGCTGTTTGTTCTCTTGATGCTGACTTATACCGTTCTGGTGAAAAACAAATTTACGTTTGATGATGTGGGCTTTATTATACTTGCTGTCCTTTATGTTGGGACAGGTTTCTATTATTTAATCCAAACAGAGCATGACGGACTTAATTATATTTTCTTTGCCCTATTTATTATTTGGGCAACCGACACAGGTGCTTACATATTCGGACGGCTGTTCGGGAAGAAAAAGCTTTGGCCGTGGATCAGTCCGAAAAAAACAGTAGAAGGTGCAGTTGGCGGGATCCTGCTGGCCTGTCTGACGGCGGTGATCTTTCAGGTGGTTCACCCATTTGACTACCCGATGACTGTGGTGATCGGTGCTACGATTTTGGCTTCTGTCTTCGGGCAAATTGGTGATTTGGTGGAATCGGCGTTTAAAAGACATTATGGCGTAAAAGATTCGGGAAATATTTTGCCAGGTCACGGCGGCATCCTTGACCGCTTTGACAGTTTGCTGTTTGTCTTGCCTTTATTGCATTTTATCGGTTTTATTCAGTAAAAGAAATATAATAATTTAAATAGCTTCCTGATATAAATAGAATGTACGAGTTAATGCGCACAGCTTTTGCCATTATACTCAAGTTGCGTGAAGGAAGGGGCTTCTTATGACAACAGTTATTGCGTTTATATTTATGTTCGGCCTGCTCGTGTTCATTCATGAATGGGGACATTTAATCTTTGCGAAGCGAGCGGGCATGCTTGCACGTGAGTTTGCGATCGGCTTCGGTCCAAAGGTTTTCTCATTTACCAGGAATGAGACGTTATACACGATACGGCTGATACCTGCTGGCGGCTATGTGCGTGTCGCTGGAGAAGATCCGGAAATCATTGAACTAAAGCCCGGGCATCATGTCGGGCTGGAATTTAATGATTTCGGTAAGGTAAATAAAATAATTGTCAACAATAAATCCAAACATCCAAATGCACGGATTATCGAAGTAGAGCAGGTTGACTTGGATCATGATCTGTTCATTGAAGGCTATGAGGCGGATGAAGAGGACACGAAACTCCGGTTTGAAGTAGATCCGAAAGCATTTTTTGTTATGGATGAGAGAGAAACGCAAATTGCTCCATATGACCGGCAGTTTGCGTCCAAGCGTCCCCGCCAAAAGGCGATGCAGCTTTTTGCGGGACCGATGATGAACTTTATCCTCGCCATCTTCATCTTTATCATTCTTGGTCTGGTGCAGGGTGTACCGGCCGAGCGAGCACTGATTGAAGAGGTCCTTCCTGATAGTCCGGCAGCAGAAGCTGGGCTCCAGGCAGAGGATGAGGTGATTTCAATCGAAGGTAACCCGGTTTCCACCTGGGAAGAATTTACCGCACAAGTACGGGAAAATCCAGGAGAGGAACTGGAGATGACCGTAGCAAGGGACGGGGGACAAGAGACTCTGACAGTCGCACCGGATACGATAGAGACACCACAAGGAATAACCATTGGCCAGGTCGGTGTGCATCGTGCATTTGAGAAGTCATTTTTAGGCACATTTGAATACGGCTTTAGTCAAACGATTGATACGACGAGAACGATTTTGACCAATTTAATGATGCTGATAACGGGTCAACTTCCGATTGATATATTACAAGGACCTGTAGGGATCTATAATACAACAGATCAGGTCGTGCAAACCGGGTTTATGAACTTCATGATGTTGACAGCAATTTTGAGTGTTAACCTTGGTGTTATCAACCTTGTGCCGCTTCCGGCGCTTGACGGGGGCCGGCTGATGTTTGTTGGAATTGAGGCAGTCCGTGGAAAACCGGTGTCACCGGAAAAAGAAGGGGTCTTCCACTTTGTCGGCTTCGCATTATTAATGCTGTTGATGATCGTTGTTACCTGGAATGACATACAGCGGCTGTTTCTGTAGAAAAAGCTTGGAGGATAATTTTCAGAACCCTTGTCGCAGGTGGCAAGGGTTCTCGTTTTTAACAGGATTCCGGCTGGAGAGGTGAGATGACAGATGGATATTTCAAAAAAAGAGAAAATGGACCTATTGCTGAAACAGCTGCAAGTGCCAGAGGAGTATGTCCAGGAATATTTTCAGGACAGTTATCTGGATAAACTGCAAGTCTATAAAAAAAGCAAAACCTGGCATTTTCATTTGCATGTAAAACAGGTGCTTCCGGCAGATATTTATCAGCTGCTGCAGGCAAAACTGAAAGAATCCTTTCAGCAAATTGCCGGAGTCGAGCTGACACTTAATACGGCTGATAAAGCTTGTGATGCAGAAGTGATCGCCAGTCATTGGCAGCATTTTATTCAGTCTATGACTAATTTATCTCCTGCTTATAAGGATTTGGTTTATGAGCAAGTACCCCGGGTAAACAATAATAAGATTATGTTAACTGCGAGAAATGAAGCGGAAGCGAGTGCCCTGAAAAAAAGACTGGAAGAAGGCTTTCGCCAGTATTGCAGCAAAATCGGTGCCAACGCCTACACCCTGGAAATTGATGTGAAAACGGAAGAAGCCGATATTCAGAAATTCAGGGAGCAAAAGGCGATGGAAGACAAGCAGGCAGTAATAAAAACGGTCCAGGAAAAAGAAAAGCGGGCCAAAGAGCAGCCTGCTAAAGGAAACCAGCCATTTATGCTCGGTTACAAAATTCAAGATGAGGCGATGCAAATGGAAGAGATTCTTGAAGAAGAGCGGCGTGTAACCGTTCAGGGGTACATATTTTCCGCAGAAGTACGCGAGCTTCGTTCCGGCAGAAGCCTGCTGATCATTAAAGCAACAGATTATTCGGATTCTCTGCAGATTAAAATGTTTTCCCGCGGGGATGAAGATGCTCAGAAATTTCAAATGGTAAAAAAGGGGATGTGGATCAAAGCCAGGGGAAGCATTCAGACCGACATGTACACCAATGAACTGGCTATGATGGCCAACGATATTCATGAAATAAAAGTAGCGGAGCGGAACGACGAAGCTCCGGACGATGAGAAACGTGTGGAATTGCATGCACATACCACCATGAGTCAGATGGATGCTGTCGTCTCACCGGAGGCTTTGATTGCTCAAGCGGCTAAATGGGGACATAAGGCGATTGCGATTACCGATCATGCTGGTGTGCAGGGATTCCCGGAAGCACATGCCGCAGGGGAAAAAAATGGCATTAAAGTCTTATATGGTGTAGAAGCAAATCTCGTGGATGATGGAGTGCCAATTGCTTACAACGAGGCAGACAGGGATCTTGAGTCTGGCAGTTATGTCGTTTTTGACGTGGAAACAACCGGTCTGTCTGCAGTCTATGATACGATTATCGAGCTGGCGGCTGTCAAAGTGGAGAAAGGAGAGATTGTCGACCGGTTTGAACGCTTTGCCAATCCTCATCATCCGCTTTCCCAGACAACGATGGATTTGACTGGCATCACCGATGATATGGTGAAGGATGCACCGGAAGTGGACGAGGTATTAAAAGATTTTCATGAATGGATGAGTGACAGTATCCTTGTCGCTCACAATGCCAGCTTTGATATGGGATTTTTGAATCAGGGATTTAAACGAATAGATTACCAGAAAGCAGAGAATCCGGTAATTGATACATTGGAGCTTGCCAGATTTCTTTTCCCTGAGTTAAAGAACCACAGGCTTAATACATTGTGCAAGCATTTGGATATTGAACTGACACAGCATCACCGGGCGATTTATGATGCGGAAGCAACCGGATACCTGCTTTGGAAATTGGTTCGGAAGCTGCTGGAAAAGACAATTACCAATCATCGGGAGCTTAACAATCACATGGGGGAAGGCAATGCCTATCAGCGGTCACGTCCGTTTCACTGCACATTGCTTGCAAAAACACAGGACGGGCTGAAAAATCTATACAAACTGGTTTCCTATGCTCATATTGATTATTTTTACCGGGTCCCTCGCATTCCCAGGTCCCTTCTGCAGCGATACAGGGAAGGTCTTCTGGTAGGGAGTGGCTGTGATAAAGGAGAAGTCTTTGAAACGATGATGCAAAAGTCGGCTGAAGAAGCAGAAAAGGCAGCCGAATTCTATGATTATATTGAAATACAGCCACCGGCCAATTATGCCCATTTAATCGAAAAAGATTTGGTGCAGAATGAATCACAAATTTTGGACATTCTTACCAAGCTGACCGAAATGGGCGAAAGGATGGATAAAACAGTTGCCGCGACAGGCAATGTGCATTATCTGGAAGACCATGACAGGATGTACCGGCAAATCCTGATTGCTTCCCAGGCAGGTAATCCGCTCAACCGCCAGACACTGCCGCAGACGCCTTTCCGCACGACGAATGAAATGCTGGAATGCTTCCGTTTCCTTGGAGAAAAGAAAGCTAGAGAGGTTGTCATCACCAACCCGAATACAATTGCTAATGATACGGAAGACATTTCTCCGGTGAAAGACGGACTGTTTACCCCCACCATTGAAGGAGCGGAACAGGAGATTCGCGATCTATGTTACGAGAGGGCAAGGGCTGTCTACGGAGAGAAAGTGCCTGAAATCGTAGTGGACCGTTTGGAGAAGGAACTGGAAAGCATTATCGGCAACGGATTCGCTGTCATCTACCTGATCTCGCAGAAACTGGTGAAGAAATCTTTAAGTGATGGTTATCTGGTAGGGTCACGTGGGTCTGTCGGCTCCTCGTTTGTGGCGACAATGACAGAGATTTCTGAGGTGAATCCTTTGCCGCCGCATTATATCTGTCCGGATTGTCACTATAACGAATTCATTACGGACGGGTCTGTCGGCAGCGGATTTGACCTGCAGGATAAAGCTTGTCCGGAATGCGGATCAGCCTTGACGAAAGATGGACAGGATATTCCGTTTGAAACGTTTTTAGGCTTTAAAGGAGATAAAGTTCCGGATATTGACTTGAATTTCTCCGGAACCTATCAGCCAGTTGCCCATAATTATACGAAAGAATTGTTCGGCATTGACAATGTATACCGCGCCGGAACCATCGGCACGATTGCCGACAAAACTGCTTACGGTTACGTGAAGGGGTACGCGTCCGATCATCAGCTGGTGTATAAAAATGCTGAAATCGACCGGCTTGTTCAGGGATGCACGGGAGTTAAACGAACAACCGGCCAGCACCCCGGCGGTATTATTGTTGTACCGCAAGATAAGGAAATCTATGACTTTACTCCCATTCAGTTTCCGGCAGATGACCGGAACAGCGAATGGCGAACGACCCATTTCGATTTCCATTCCATCCATGATAATTTGCTGAAACTGGATATTCTCGGACATGATGATCCGACGGTGATCCGAATGCTGCAGGATTTAAGTGGGATTGATCCAAAAACCATTCCAATTGATGATCCGGAAGTCATGAAAATCTTCTCGGGCACCGAATCACTTGGAGTTACGCCGGAACAGATTAACTGCAAAACCGGGACACTGGGCGTTCCGGAATTCGGAACCCGGTTTGTCCGGCAGATGCTTGAGGATACCAAACCAGCAACATTTTCGGAACTCTTAATCATATCCGGGCTTTCCCACGGCACGGATGTATGGCTGGGAAATGCCCAGGAGCTGATTAATGACGGAATCTGTGAACTGCCGGATGTTATCGGCTGCCGGGATGATATCATGGTTTATCTGATGCATAAGGGACTCGAAGCCTCACTCGCGTTTAAAATTATGGAATTTGTCCGCAAAGGCAGAGGGCTACAGGATGACTGGATTGACGAAATGAAAAAACACGGAGTGCCGGATTGGTATATCGAATCATGTAAAAAAATCAAGTATATGTTTCCAAAAGCCCATGCGGCTGCCTATGTGCTGATGGCCGTTCGGATTGCCTATTTCAAGGTACATCACCCGATTCTGTTTTATGCTGCTTATTTTACGGTCAGAGCGGACGACTTCGAGCTGGATACAATGATCAAAGGCTCCGCAGTGATCCGGCAGCGTATTGACAATATTGTGGCCAAAGGAAACGATGCACCGCCCAAAGAGAAAAGTTTGCTGACGGTTCTTGAGCTTGCACTGGAAATGAGCGAACGCGGTTTTTCCTTCAGCAAAGTGGATCTTTATAAATCAAGTGCCACGGAATTCATAGTTGAGGGAAACACCCTGATTCCGCCATTTAATGCAGTGGAAGGATTAGGAACAAATGCGGCGAAGGGTATTGTGAAAGCCAGAGAAGAAGGTGAATTTCTTTCAAAAGAAGATCTTCGCGAGCGCAGCAAGATTTCCAAAACCGTACTGGAATATATGGACAATCATGGCTGTCTTGACGGGATGGCGGAGAAGAATCAGCTGTCCCTGTTCTAAAACGGACCTTAAGTATGTGAGGACAGGAGTTTAAAACAGCAAAAAAACGCGTATGCTGTAGGTAGATCCCTGTTTGCCTTGCATCCATGTTATTGGTGTGATATACTTTTTTTGGTAAGAAATGATACGTTTGTGGAAAAGAGTGGGCCTGCACCCACTCTTTCTTCATACTGCCCCAGAGTTGCACCGCTCCCCTTGCCACATCTTCCGGCGGGGGTTTTGTATTGCCAGTGACTAAATGAAAAAACACGCGGTTGTTCATAATAACAGTAATAGATACAGCCTTTTAGAAGAAGGAGGATGAATGATGAGTTCCCAAGCAGTCAATACAACTGAAAGCTTGCTTGAGCCTATTTTGCAGGAAAGAAATCTTGAACTGGTGGATATCGAGTACACCAAAGAAGGGCAGAACTGGTTTCTTCGTGTATATATTGATAAAGAGGGCGGCGTGGATATTACAGAGTGCGGGGAAGTCTCCGAGGAACTAAGCGAGAAGCTTGATGAAGCCGATCCTATTAAAGAAGCATATTTCCTCGAGGTTTCCTCTCCTGGTGTAGAGCGTCCGCTGAAAACAGAAAGCGATTTGAAAGCCAGCGTCGGCCAGCAAGTGTTTATTAAGTTATATGAACCCATTGAAGGACAGAAGGAATATGAAGGACTGCTAAAAAGTTATCAAGATCAGGTGCTGACGATGGAATATAAAGTGAAAACACAGAAAAAAACCGTAGAAATTCCGTATAGCAAAATAGCAAAAGCAAGACTTGCTGTAACGTTTTAAAGGGGGAAAATAAAAAGTGAGCAGCCAGTTGTTCGACGCCATTGATCATTTGGCAAAGGAAAAAGGAATTGATAAAGATATTCTGCTGGAGGCCTTGGAAGCTGCTTTAATTTCAGCTTATAAGAAAAACTTCAAATCTGCTGGAAATGTCCGTGTGGAACTGGATGAAGAGAGCGGCAAAATGGCTGTGTTCTCCCGGAAAACCATCGTGGAAGAGGTAGAGGACGCTCAGGAAGAGATCTCCCTGGATGAAGCAAGGGAAACCAATCCGAATTATGAGCTGGAAGATGTCATTGAAGTGGAGGTTACTCCGAAAGATTTTGGCCGGATTGCCGCCCAGGCTGCAAAGCAAGTGGTGACACAGCGTGTGAGAGAGGCAGAACGCGGCGTGATTTTCAGCCAGTATGTCGACAGGGAAGAAGATGTGATGACAGGCATCATCCAGCGGAAGGATCCACGGTTTGTTTATGTCAACTTGGGTAAAATTGAAGCAAAGCTGGCGGAACCCGAACAGATGCCTACAGAAGAATATCATGTGCATGACCGGCTGAAAGTCTATGTTACGAAAGTGGAAAATACCAGCAAAGGTCCGCAGATTTATATTTCCCGTTCCCATCCAGGACTGCTGAAGCGCCTATTTGAAATGGAAGTACCGGAAATTTACGAAGGCATTGTAGAAATTAAGTCGGTGTCCAGGGAAGCGGGCGATCGTTCAAAAATCTCGGTCCATGCACCAGATCCGGAAATCGATCCGGTCGGCTCCTGTGTCGGACAGAAGGGACAGCGCGTGCAGGCAATCGTCGATGAATTAAAAGGTGAAAAGATCGATGTCGTGGAATGGTCAGAAGATCCTGTAGTGTACGTATCCAATGCACTCAGTCCATCCAAAGTGGTGGATGTGTTGGTGGATGAGGAGGAAAAAGCAACGACGGTAATCGTTCCGGATTATCAGCTTTCCCTGGCCATCGGCAAACGCGGACAGAATGCCAGACTTGCGGCTAAATTAACCGGCTGGAAAATTGATATCAAAAGTGAAACCGAAGCAAGGGAACAAGGTCTTCTTGCGGAAGAGGAAGACATTTATTACGACGAAGATGAAGATCTGTTTTAATCAGAGACAAAAAGGTTTACGCTACCCAAGTGTTATATAGAAAAAGCAATGCCTTTTTAAAGATAAGGAGGGTGTTGACTGTTGAAAAAGAAAAAAATACCGCAGCGCAAATGTGTGGTAACAAATGAAATGAAACCAAAAAAAGAACTGATCCGGATTGTGCGAAACAAAGAAGGAGAGGTTTTTGTCGACCCGACTGGCAAAAGAAACGGGCGCGGCGCTTATTTGACAAAAGATCTGGAGATCATTTCCAAGGCGGAAAAGATGGGGATTCTGGACCGACAGTTAAATACGGCCGTCGATGCCTCTGTGTATGAGGAATTAAAACAGTATGCCGGTGGAGTCAGTTATGAAAAATAATTATTTGAATATGGTCGGGCTCGCGCATCGTGCGGGCAAATGCTCCACTGGGGAAGATTCGATCCTCAAGGATATCCGGCAGCAAAATGCCAAGCTCGTGATTTTGGCGAGTGATATTGGGCCCCAGACCAAGAAGAAACTAACGGACAAATGCAAGACATACAAAATACCATATCGAATAGCAGATGATAGAGAAACACTGTCACAAGCTATTGGAAAATCCCATAGAGTAGCAATTGCTATTTTGGATGCAGGATTTGCTGCTAAGATTAAATCGTTACTCGGGTAATTAAATTCGGGGGTGAACGTATGAGTAAAATGCGTGTATATGAATATGCCAAACAAAATAACACATCCAGCAAACAGGTCATCAATCAGCTGAAACAGATGAATGTAGAAGTATCCAATCATATGTCGATGATTTCTGCTGACACGAAGACAAAACTGGATGAAAAATTAAATGGTTCTGCTGCTTCCCGGGAGAAGCCACAGCAAAAGCAGGGCAACGCGAAAAGTAATTCACAGAACCAAGCAAAACAAAAAAGAGACAATAAAAATACGAACAGGGGAAACCCTGATCAAAAGCAAGGTCAAAAGAACCACCAGAAGAACAAAAATAATCCGCAAAACCGAAATAATTCACAAAACAGAAATCAGCGGGGCGGCAAAAGAGGAAAAGGCGGCAGACCCGCGCCAAAACAGCAGCCGGTATATAAAACTCCGGAAAAGATTACGTACTCAGGCTCACTGACAGTCGCAGAACTGGCTGAGAAACTGTACAAAAAAGAAGCAGAAATTATTAAAAAGCTGATGTTCTTGGGTGTGATGGCAACGAAGAACCAGGAACTGGATGATGATGCCATTGAGTTAATCTGTACGGAATACAATGTAGAAGTGGAAAAAGAAATTGTCCTGGAAGATACGGATTTTGAAAAATACCGTGTGGAAGAAAATGAGGCAAATCTTAAAGAAAGACCAGCTGTGGTCACCATTATGGGACACGTAGACCATGGGAAAACCACTTTGCTTGATTCCATTCGCCATACCAAGGTAACGGCCGGAGAAGCTGGCGGAATCACTCAGCATATTGGAGCATACCAAGTAGAAGATGAAGGCAAAAAAATTACCTTCCTTGACACACCAGGTCATGCTGCTTTTACCAGCATGCGTTCCCGCGGAGCCCAAGTTACGGATGTTGCCATTCTTGTGGTAGCTGCAGATGACGGGGTTATGCCGCAAACTGTGGAAGCAATCAACCACGCTAAAGCTGCCGAGGTGCCGATCATTGTTGCGGTGAATAAGATCGACAAAGAAGGAGCCAACCCCGATCGGGTCATGCAGGAATTGACCGAATATGAATTGATTCCTGAAGACTGGGGCGGCAGTACCATCTTTGTTCCTTTATCAGCGATCAAAAATGAAGGTATTGATGATCTTTTGGAAATGATCGTACTTGTATCAGAAGTGGAAGAATTAAAAGCAAATCCCAACACAAAAGCTGCAGGTACAGTTATTGAAGCCGAGCTTGATAAAGGCCGGGGACCTGTCGCAACACTGCTTGTGCAGAACGGCACCCTGAAAGTGGGAGATGCGATTGTTGTCGGCCACACGTATGGCCGTGTGCGTGCAATGGTAAGTGATACAGGACAGCGGGTGGACGAGGCTAGCCCTTCCACTCCTGTGGAGATTACCGGTCTAGGCGATGTGCCTCAAGCGGGCGATCAGTTTATGGTCTTTGCCGACGAGAAAAAAGCTCGTCAAGTAGGGGAAGCCAGGCAGCAAAAACAAATTGTGGAAAGCCGCGGAGAACAGACGAAAGTCAGTCTGGATGATTTATTTGACCAAATCAAACAAGGTGATATGAAAGAAATAAATATCATTATAAAAGCAGATGTCCAAGGGTCTGCAGAAGCGCTTGGAGGCTCTCTGAAGAAGATCGAGGTAGAGGGCGTGAATATCAAAATCATTCATACCGGGGTCGGAGCAATCACGGAATCTGATATTATTCTTGCCTCTGCTTCCAATGCGATTGTTATCGGCTTTAATGTCCGTCCCGATGTCAATGCGAAAAAGGCTGCAGAATCGGAAAAAGTCGATGTGCGGCTGCACCGGGTTATTTATACTGCCATTGAGGAAATAGAAGCAGCCATGAAAGGGATGCTTGATCCGGAATACGAGGAAAAAGTGATTGGCCAGGCAGAAGTGCGGGAGACCTTCAAAGTTTCCAGGATTGGAACTATCGCCGGAAGTTATGTCACGGAAGGCAAGATAACCAGAGATGCCGGTGTAAGACTTATTCGCAATGGTGTGGTACAGTTCGAGGGTGAAATTGCTGCCTTGAAGCGCTTTAAAGATGATGTAAAAGAAGTCGCCACAAATTATGAATGCGGCATAACCATTAAAAACTTTAACGATATTAAAGAAGGCGATACAATCGAAGCCTTTGTGATGGAAGAAATCAAGCGCGGATGATTGTATACGCCGAAGTCGAATGCATGATGTATACCGGCCATTCTCTAAAGGAGAAACGCTCCATTATTAAGCGGATCACCGCTAGGCTGCACAGAGATTTTAACGTGGCTGTAACAGAACTGGATTATCATGATCTATGGCAGCGAACCAAACTGGGAATTGTTACTATCTCCAATGAGTACCAGCATGCTGAACAGGTCATCCAGGAAGTTCTCCGGGTAATGGATTCCTATTCAGAACTGGAGCGGACGATTACAGATGTGGAGCGGGTATAGATCATAAGGCAATGATATCTCTAATGAGGTGAAAATGATGGCTGACATGCGAGCAAATAGAGTAGCAGAACAGATGAAGAAGGAAATGGGCGAAATCCTGACCCGTAAAATAAAGGACCCGCGGGTAGGATTTGTCACGGTTACCGATGTGGAGGTAACAGGCGATCTGCAGCAGGCAAAGGTATTTATCTCCGTTTTGGGGGACGAACTAGAGAAACAGGATACCCTTTTAGGGCTTGCTAAGGCAAAAGGGTTTATCCGTTCGGAAATCGGCAAACGCATCCGTTTGCGGAAAACGCCTGAAATTAGTTTTGAGTTTGATGAAGCATTAGAGTACGGGAATCGGATTGAGACCATCCTTCGCGATCTGAATAAGTAGTACCATTCTGATCTGGTCCGGCTTCGTGCGGGCCAGGTCTTTTTTCATATTAACATTTAAAGCGAAATATTAGCTGTTACATAATAGATGGAGGCTGGATTAATGAATGGAATTCTTCCTTTGTGGAAGCCAAAGGGAATGACCTCGCATGATTGTGTGATGCGGGTGCGCCGTCTTTATAAAACAAAAAAATGCGGGCATACCGGCACCCTTGACCCAGAAGCGGAAGGCATGCTGCCGATTTGCCTGGGACAGGCTACCAAAATCGTTCCTTTTTTAGTTGATACCAAAAAAACATATCTGGCAGAAGTGTCTTTGGGGGCAGCTACAGATACAGAAGATGGGCAGGGGCAAGTGGTGGAACAAAAACCGGTCACAAGCTTTCCACCCCATGAAGAAATTGATCATGTGCTACAATCATTTAAAGGGACCCTTCTCCAGACGCCGCCGATGTACTCTGCAGTCAAGGTCAAAGGCAAAAAGTTATATGAATATGCAAGAGAAAACAAAGAAGTGGAACGTCCAGTAAGAGAAGTGACGATTCATGATATCCGGCTTCTTTCTGGAAAAGCAGGCGAAAACTGTTTTAAAATAGAAGTAGTTTGCTCCAAAGGCACGTATATTCGAACGTTGTGTGCTGATATTGGCAAGCGGCTTGGCTATCCGGCACATATGGCAGATTTGACCCGGACACAAACAGCTTCTTTTTCAGAAGAGACAGCGGTTGATTTTGAAACGATTGAAGCTGCAGCCGATGCCGGGCAGGCTGAACAGCTGCTGGTTCCCTTAACTGCCGGATTGGGCCATATGGACAAGCTGGAGGTAGATTCGGAAACAAAAATGAAAGTAAAAAATGGCCGGAAGCTCCCGCAAACGCTGGCGCAGCATATGAAAACAGACCCGTTTATGGTACTGCATGAAAAAGAGCTGCTGGCAATCTACCAAACCCACCCGGAAAAACACGGTCAAATCAAGCCCGTACGTGTTTTCCCTGGATAAAAAAAGCAGGTGATTAGAATGAGAACGTTTGAATTAAGTTACCCTCATACACTGAGTCTTGAGGAACTGCCGGAAACAGTGGGAGCCATCGGTTTTTTTGACGGGGTGCATAAAGGGCATCAGAAACTGATACAAACCGCTGTAACCGAAGCAAAAAGGCAAAAGATGGAAAGCGCCGTGATTACGTTTTTTCCGCATCCATCCGTAGTACTTCAAAATAAGCACGATGTTCGCTACATTACACCCTTAAAAGAAAAGAAAGCGATTCTGCAGAAGCTTCATGTGGACAGACTGTACATTATTGAGTTTAACGAAGAACTATCCAAGCTTTCTCCGCAGAAATTTATTGATCATTTTATTAAGGGCCTGAACATAAAGCATTTGGTAGCGGGATTTGACTATACATACGGCCATAAAGGGAAAGGAAACATGACGGAAATCGACGGACATGCCGGCGGATCATTTACTTCGGAAACAATTGATGAAATCACTTCGGGCGGCAAAAAAATCAGTTCCACTCGAATCCGAGAGCTACTGGAAACGGGCAGGACCCGAGAGGCAACTCAGCTGCTTGGCCGGCCGCTCGTCCTGGATGGAATAGTCATTAAAGGAGATCAGCGCGGACGGGAAATTGGCTACCCAACAGCAAATCTTAAAGTCAATCCTGATGCACTGCTGCCAAAAATCGGGGTTTATGCGGTCAAAGTTATTTACAAAAATGAGACCTATGAAGGGATGGCCAGCATTGGGACCAATCCGACATTTACGGCGGATCGAACAGATTTGTCGGTAGAGGTAAACATTTTTGATTATAATAATGATTTGTACGGCGAAGAATTGCTGGTTGAGTGGCATCAGTACATGAGGGAAGAGATAAAATTTGACAATGCAGAAGCACTCATCGAACAAATCGGAGAAGATGAAAAAAACATCCGCAGCTATTTCCATCGTGTTTCCAAATAAATTTAAAGCCGCTGCCTCTTGCATTTTCACTCGAAAAGAGGTACGATAAGGTATGTAAAACCATCGCTTGGCAAAACGCTGCTCCGGCGGTTGCTAGGGGATTGGGGATATAAATGAACAACAGGAGGTGAACCAGATGGCAATCACACAGGAACGCAAAAATCAAATCATCAGTGAATACAAAGTCCATGACAATGATACTGGTTCTCCAGAAGTGCAAATCGCTGTACTTACTGAAGAAATCACAACATTGAATGAACATTTGCGCGTGCATAAAAAAGATCATCATTCACGCCGCGGTCTGTTGAAAATGGTTGGTAAACGCCGTAATTTACTAAACTATCTTCGCAATAAAGATGTTACCCGCTACCGTGAATTAATCAAAAATCTTGGCTTGCGCCGATAATTATTCAAAAAGCAGGAGAAATCCTGCTTTTTTTCTTAGCAGATAGGAAAGTATACGATAGAATGGAGCAGGTTTTTTTATTTCGTTTTGCTACATAAAATTTACTTTTTTCTGTGCAGAATATAAAATGGTAAATAGAATGTATGAGATCCGTCAAAAAATACAGACGGACGACTTACAGAAAACAAGGATATTCGCCTCGGCTTTAGGCGGATCCACGTTTTTCTAATGGAAAGGAGCACGGTTACGCATGTCAGAAGAGAAACAACTATTTACGACAGAAATCGCCGGTCGGACATTCACTGTCGAGACAGGTGAATTAGCGAAACAAGCAAATGGCGCCTGCATGATTCACTACGGGGAGACGTCGGTTTTATCTGTGGCCACAGCGTCGAAGGAACCAAAAGATCTGCCGTTTTTCCCGCTTACCGTAAACTATGAAGAACGGCTGTATGCTGTTGGGAAAATCCCCGGAGGCTTCATTAAACGGGAAGGAAGGCCAAGCGAGAAGGCTATTCTGACTTCGAGATTGATTGACCGGCCGATTCGCCCGCTGTTTCCGGATGGGTTCCGGAACGAGGTGCAGGTAATCAGCACCGTAATGAGCGTGGATCAGGACTGTTCATCGGAGATCGCGGCCATGATTGGTTCTTCCATTGCGCTCAGCATTTCGGATATTCCTTTTGCAGAACCAATTGCCGGTGTGAAGGTTGGCCGGGTGGATGGCGAATTTATTATCAATCCATCCATTGAAAAGGAAGAGAAGAGCGACATCGAACTGACGGTGGCTGGCACGAAGGATGCCATTAACATGGTAGAAGCCGGCGCAGAGGAAGTGCCGGAAGAAGTAATGCTGGAAGCGATTATGTTTGGCCATGAGGAAATCAAGCGGCTCATCGCCTTCCAGGAGGAAATCATCCAGGCCAGAGGGCAAGAGAAATCGCCTGTCACTTTATTGGAAACAGATGAAGAAATTGCTGCTAAAGTTGAAGAACAAGCGAGAGAAATACTGCCTAAAGCGATTCAGGTCAAGGACAAGCATGCCAGAGAAGAAGCGATTGATAACGCAAAAGCGGAAATTCTGGAACAATACGATAAGGAAGAAGAACCGGAAGTTTACAGTCAAGTTAAAAACGTACTGAATAAACTGGTCAAAGAGGAAGTGCGCCGGCTGATTACAAAAGAAAAGATTCGTCCGGACGGCCGCAAGCTCGATGAAATTCGTCCATTGACTTCCCGGATCAATGTCCTGCCGAGAACACACGGTTCAGGTTTATTCACCCGTGGACAGACACAAGCGCTCAGTGTGTGCACACTCGGAGCATTGGGGGATGTGCAAATACTGGACGGGCTTGACCTGGAAGAGTCTAAACGATTCATGCATCACTATAATTTTCCGCAGTACAGTGTAGGGGAAACAGGTCCCATCAGGGGTCCGGGCCGTCGGGAAATCGGACACGGGGCATTGGGTGAACGTGCGCTGGAGAAAGTCATCCCATCCGATAAAGAATTCCCGTACACCATCCGGCTTGTATCTGAAGTGCTCGAATCCAATGGTTCGACATCCCAGGCAAGCATTTGTGCGAGTACACTGGCAATGATGGCAGCAGGGGTACCGATTAAAGCACCAGTAGCCGGGATTGCGATGGGTCTGGTTAAATCCGGTGAAGACTATTCCATCCTGAGTGACATTCAGGGAATGGAAGATGCGCTCGGTGACATGGACTTTAAAGTAGCTGGGACTGAGCAAGGTGTCACGGCACTGCAAATGGATATTAAAATTGACGGCTTATCCAGAGAAATCCTGAAAGAAGCATTGGAACAGGCAAAAATAGGGCGGATGAAAATCCTCGAGCACATGCTTGCAACGATTGCTGAGCCAAAAGATGAGCTGTCGCAGTATGCACCGAAAATCCTGACGATGAGCATCAATCCGGATAAAATTCGTGATGTGATTGGTCCAAGCGGGAAACAGATCAATCAGATTATTGACGAGACCGGAGTCAAAATCGACATTGAACAGGACGGCAATGTCTTCATTTCTTCCACAGATGCAGCAATGAATGAAAAAGCGAAGAAAATCATTGAGGACCTCGTTCGGGAAGTAGAAGTCGGTCAGATTTATTTAGGTACAGTGAAACGGATTGAAAAATTCGGCGCCTTTGTTGAACTTTTCAAAGGAAAAGATGGACTTGTGCACATTTCTGAACTGGCAGAGGAGCGTACGAACAAGGTAGAAGACGCCGTTTCCATCGGTGACGAAATCATGGTTAAGGTAAAAGAAATAGACCGCCAAGGCCGGGTAAATCTTTCCCGTAAAGCGATATTAAAAGAAGAAAGAGAACGCAAAGAAAAGGCGAAGCAGTAGACAAAAAGTTATATCCAATGCAGATATGAAAGTTTTCGGACTTTCCTATCTGCCAAGAACGAAGAAGCTGGATCTCCAGTTTCTTTTTTTAATTTGCAAGGCTCTATTCGTATGTTTTGTTGCTCATTTATTTCGAAGTTGATGGAAACTGCGGCTCAAGCTACACTTTATTGTTGCAGAAAAATGCGACAGAGTGCTCGTTGATTTCCGCTCCGGGCATCCGCTTTCCGCGGGAAGCTGGCAAGCCCCCTTGTGCTGGCGCACAGCGGGGTCTAGCCTAGGCTTTTCTTCCCGCAGGAGTCGGATGCCCTCCGCTCCAATCAACCAGCTACAGAGTGGGTAGCTGTTGTTTAATTTACGAAGCACATCACCCAGCGAGGGGTGTTTCCGCAGCGGCGATGATAAACCCCCACTGATTTATGTCGCAGTTTATGGATTTTGTCAAAAAACATCTTTTAAAAAACATCCATTTGTATAACCGGCATCAAAGCTGGTGACAAAAAAGTTTTCTGACATCTAAACGATTTTTCTAAAGTACTGACATACCATGTCCTCTTATTTCATATGAATGAACGAGGGGGACAAGAGTATGTATCGATATAAAAAAGCAGTAAACTTTTGCATCTTCATCATTATTCTTTTTTTAGCGTTTGATCCGAGTCACAATCCATTCCAGTTTTCTTCTCAAGAGTATCCTGCATCCGATGTGGCTAAACAGAATGATTCCCTTCTCGAGGAAATCAAAAATAAACGTGCAGATTATCATGAAGAACCGGACAATGCCTACATTGATGAAGTGTGGAAAAAAACCCCTGGAAGAAACGGGCTGGAGGTAAATGTCCAAAAATCTTATGAAAAAATGAAAGAAATTGGGGAATTTGACCCCTCCTTGCTGGTCTATGACCAAGTCTCGCCAACGGTCACGCTGAAGGACCTGCCGGCAGCGCCGATTTACCGGGGGCATCCGGAAAAGCAGATGGTGGCACTATTGATCAATGTCTCCTGGGGCGCCGAACATATCCCGGATATTTTAAATATCCTAAATGAAAATAATGTGAAGGCCACTTTTTTTATTGAAGGAAAATGGACTCGTGAGAATGCTGAACTTGTTAAGATGATTGATGAACAGGGCCATCTGATTGGCAACCATGGGTATAATCATCCCGATATGGCAAGGATCTCCGAGCAGGAAGTCATCCGGCAGATCACACAGACCAATGAGATTCTTGAAGCTGTTATTGATAAAAAACCGCTATGGTTCGCACCGCCAAGCGGAAGTTACAATGACCAGGCAGTACGGGCTGCCCATCAGCTGAATATGCAAACAATCCTTTGGACAGTGGACACAATTGATTGGAAGAATCCAGCAGTATCTGTTATGATAAACCGAGTAAATGATCAGGTGCATCCTGGAGCGACGATTTTAATGCACCCTACACCGGCCATTGTAGAAGGACTTTCACCACTGATAAAAACGGTGAAAGATAAGGGCTATAAACTGGGAACGATTGAGAAACTATTGAGTGAAGAAAGATAATCTGCACGACAGGAGGCAAAACATGCTGGAAAAACATACAAGTAAAAACGGGCTTCGGGTAGTATTGGAAAATATCCCCTCCGTTCGCTCGGTAACCATCGGCATCTGGGTGCTGACCGGTTCCCGCAATGAAACAGAACAAAACAATGGTGTTTCCCATTTTCTTGAACATATGTTTTTTAAAGGAACTAATACCCGTTCACCACAGGATATTGCGGAGGCTTTTGATTCCATTGGCGGTCAGGTGAACGCATTTACCTCGAAAGAATACACTTGCTTTTATGCGAAAGTGCTTGATACATATAAAGATTATGCCCTGGAAATATTGGCTGATATGTTTTTCAATTCCGCATTTGATGAAGAGGAAATGGAACGGGAGAAGAAAGTAGTCTATGAGGAAATAAAGATGTACGAAGATACGCCGGACGACATCGTTCATGATGTGCTGGCAACTGCATCGTTTGGCAATCATCCGCTGGGCTATCCTATTTTAGGAACCGAGACACATTTAACCTCTTTTACACCGGAAACATTAAGGAATTATATGCAGGAACGCTATGTGCCGGAAAATGTCGTGATCTCTGTGGCTGGCAATGTAGATAAATCTTTTATCGGCCGTGTCGATGAATATTTTGGCTCCTATTCTTTTGGACCGACACAAACGTCGCTTGAGAGACCAAACTTTTTAGGGAAAAATATCAATCGCCACAAGGATACAGAGCAGGCGCATCTTTGCCTGGGATATGATGGATTTGCCGTTGGAGATAAGCATACGTACAGCTTAGTCATTATGAATAATGTGCTTGGCGGCAGCATGAGCTCCCGCTTATTTCAGGAGGTAAGAGAAAAGCAGGGACTTGCCTATTCGGTTTTTTCCTACCATTCCTCTTTCCTGGATAATGGACTGTTGACGATTTATGCGGGCACAGGTAACAAGCAGCTCCCAATTTTACAGGAGACGATCCATCAAACGGTAGACACCTTGAGAAAGAACGGGTTGACCGATAAAGAACTAACCAACAGCAAGGAATCATTTAAAGGGAATCTAATGCTGAGTCTGGAGAGCACGAGCAGCCGCATGAGCCGCAATGGCCGGAATGAACTGCTGCTTCGCCGTCACCGAACATTGGATGAGATGATTCAGGAAATTGATGCAGTCAGTCATGAGTCCATCCAGCATGTGATTGACGTGGTTTTCGGCAAGCCGCCGGCAAGTGCAGTAATTGCACCAGAACAGGAGGAATAGCCTATGGTTAACATAGGTTATTTTTTTTTGCATATACATGCAGTAGGGAAAAGATATGGGGGGAGTGCAGATGCGCTACAAGGATATCAGCGGCAAGGAGATTGTCAATGTGAGCGAGGGAGCCAGACTGGGGATTTTGGGGCAGACCGATCTGGAAATCAATGAAAAGACCGGGCAGATTGAAGCGTTCATTATTCCAAATTATAAATGGTTTGGTCTCAAGAAAGAGGGAGAGGAACAGAAGATCAGGTGGAACTCCATCAAAAAAATCGGCGAAGATATGATTATCGTGGAAATGGAATAGGCTCTGAACACTCAGATAGGCTGGTGTCCCGAAATGTTGGGATATCAGCCTTTTTGTATGATTTTATAAAAGTACTATCACTAACGGCTTCCTGCCACATAAGCTATAAAGAAATCATATCGAAAGCGCAGTCTGGAGGTTGTTAAAGAACAATGAGTCAATTAATAGCAGTTATCGGCGGGGATGCCCGTTATTTGGAACTGATCCGGCAATTACAGTCCATACCTGATGCAGGCATTGTCCTTGTGGGATTTGATAAATTAGAGCAGGGATTTACAGGTCTAAAGCAGAGCGACTTTACTGATTTGGATCCGGCAGATTTAGACATCGTCATATTGCCGATTACAGGGTGTGATTCCCAGGGAAATGTAGAGACCGTGTTTTCAGATCATTCCATCCAGCTGACCGGGCAATGGTTCAAAGAATTAAAACCGTCTGTCAAGGTATTTACTGGCATCGCCAATGATTTTATCAAATCGGCAGCAAAAGAAGCGAATATATCCCTCATTCCGCTCTTGAACCGGGATGACGTAGCAATCTATAACTCGATTCCCACAGCAGAAGGCGCAATTATGATGGCAATCGAGAACACCGATTATACTATCCATGGGTCACGTGTAATCGTCGTAGGATTTGGAAGGGTCGGCAATACGGTTGCCAATAAGTTTTCTGCGCTCGGTGCCAAAGTATCGGTCAGCGCCAATAGTATTAAGGATTTGGCGAGAATCACGGAAATGGGATTGACTGCAGTCCCTCTGGAAGAGTTGCATGAAGCAACGAGCGGGTGTGATTTGTTAATTAATACCGTACCGGCACCGGTTGTCAACAAAGACTCCATCCAGCAGCTGCCGTCACATGCCTTAATTTTTGATCTTGCTTCCAAGCCAGGAGGAACGGACTTCGCTTATGCCAAGCAGCGCGGAATTCAGGCAATTCTGGCCAGAAGCCTGCCCGGCGTCGTTGCACCACGGACAGCTGGGAAAATACTGGCAGATGTCATTAAGCAAATACTAAGGGAGGATGGGAGCCTAACATGAATTTAGCAGGAAAGCGCATCGGTTTTGGGTTATCCGGCTCGCACCACATGCATAAAAAAGTCTTTCCGCAACTGGAGAAACTGATGGAAGAAAAAGCAGAAGTGATCCCAATTATTTCCCACACGGTAAAAAATACAGATACCAAGCACGGTAAGGCAAGTGAACATATCGGGAGAATAGAATCCATCACGGGCAGGAAGGTCATTTCTACAATTCCCGAAGCAGAACCACTCGGCCCGAAGAACCCGCTGGACTGCATGGTGATTGCCCCAATGACCGGCAACTCACTGAGCAAGCTTGCCAACGCACTGACCGATTCTCCCATTCTAATGGCAGCAAAATCTACGATACGCAATCAGCGGCCTGTCGTATTGGGAATTTCCACCAATGATGCACTGGGGCTTAATGGGGTGAATTTGATGCGGCTGATGGTGACGAAGCATATTTATTTTATTCCCTATGGCCAGGATGACCCATACAGTAAGCCAAATTCGCTGGTGGCCGATATGACACTGCTCGAGGAGACTGTCAAAGCGGCACTCAACCAACAGCAGATCCAGCCTGTTATTATACCTTACAGCAGCTGATTTGTGGTACAATGAATAGCTAAGAGTTTACAATTATTTTAGTTACATGGCGAAGGGAGTATTTACATGACAGAGAAAACAGCTTACAACCTGGCAGTCGTCGGAGCAACGGGAGCAGTAGGACAGAAAATCATCGAAATGCTTGAAGATAAAGACTTCCCTGTTCAAACATTAAAACTTTTATCATCCGAACGATCTGCAGGAAAAACAATAACCTTTAAAAATACGGAAATTACAGTGGAAGCAGCCGTGCCGGAAAGTTTTGACGGGGTGGATATCGCCCTGTTTTCTGCGGGCGGTTCTGTATCGAAACAGCTTGCTCCTGAGGCAGTCAAGCGCGGAGCCGTTGTAGTGGATAACACAAGTGCATTCCGCATGGATGAGAAAGTGCCGCTTGTCGTTCCTGAGGTAAACGAAGGTGATATTCAGCATCATCAGGGAATCATTGCCAACCCGAATTGCTCCACGATTCAAATGGTAGCCGCCCTGAAACCAATTCAAGCGGCGTTTGGTCTGAACCGAGTGATCGTCTCGACATATCAGGCCGTCTCGGGAGCAGGAAACCAGGCTAATCTCGAACTGGAAACACAATCCAGGGATTATTTGGAAGGCAATGAAATGAAAGCAGAGCTGCTGCCCGTAAAGGGAGATGAGAAGCACTATCCAATTGCTTTCAATGCACTCCCGCAAATTGATGTATTCCAGGAAAATGGCTATACATTTGAAGAAATGAAAATGATCAATGAAACGAAAAAAATCATGCATGCCGAGGATCTGTCTGTCGCAGCAACCTGTGTCCGCTTGCCGTTTTTCACTTCCCACGCAGAAAGTGTCTATGTGGAAGTGGAAAAAGCAGGATTGCAAGTGGCAGATCTGTGGGATGTTCTAAAAGATGCCGAGGGAATTATTCTTGAAGACGATCCGGCAACACAAACTTATCCAACGCCGCAGAGTGCTGCAAATAAAGAAGAGGTCTTTGTCGGGCGTGTACGTAAGGATTTGAATGATGATAATGGATTCCATTTGTGGGTAGTCTCTGACAATCTTATCAAGGGTGCTGCCTGGAATACCATACAAATAGCTGAGCGTTTAATTCAAAATAAATGGCTGTAAGGTCGTGTTTATATGCAGATACTTGTTCAGAAGTTTGGCGGCACCTCTGTCGAGACCGAGGAAAACCGCGGCTTCGTGATTCAGCATATTAAAGCTGCACTCAAGCAACAATATAAATTGGTAGTTGTCGTCTCTGCAATGGGGCGTAAACCAGCCCCTTATGCCACGGATACCCTGCTGAATCTTGTCGGCTTTCCCGCTCAGCATAATACGAACCGGGAAATGGATATGCTTCTGTCCTGCGGGGAAACCATATCTGCGGCAGTGCTGTCCAATGAATTAAAGCAACAAAACGTTTCTGCAGCAGCTTTAACGGGTCCGCAAGCCGGCATTCTCACAACAGCGGATTTTACAGAGGCGAAGATTAAACAGGTGAACCCTAAGCGGGTTTTTCATGAACTGGAAACAAATGATGTTGTTGTGGTTGCCGGCTTTCAAGGCCAGACGGCTGCAGGGGAAATCACGACAATCGGCAGGGGCGGCAGTGATACGACGGCGACCGCTCTTGCCAAGGCAGTGGGCGCGGTATGCACCGATATTTTTACCGATGTCAATGGGATTATGACGGCAGATCCGCGTATCGTGTCTCAAGCAAGACCGTTGGATACCGTAACATACACAGAAATTTGCAATCTCGCTTATCAGGGAGCAAAAGTGGTTCATCCTCGGGCGGTGGAGATCGCCATCGAAAGCAAAATACCGATGCGCATCCGCTGCACCTATCTGCAGGATGAGGGGACGCTGGTAACCTCCTCACCTCCTAAGGGGGAAGAGTTTGACGGCGTCTCCGGCAGGCCGGTCACGGGGATTGCTCATATGACCTCCCTGACACAGATTAAAGTGCAAACGAAAGAAGAAACCAGCCAGATGCAGTCGGAGATATTTAAAGCAATGGCTGCAGCGGGGATCTCCGTTGATTTTATTAATATTTCACCAAGCTGTGTCGCCTACACCATTCCCGAGCCGTTTACAAAAAAAGCTGCAGCGATCCTCGGCCGACTGGGGTTTCAGCCGGAGATTACCGCAGGCTGTGCAAAAGTGTCGGCAGTAGGGGCAGGGATGGCGGGAATTCCCGGTGTTGCATCGAAGATCGTGCAGGCACTAATTAATGCAGACGTGCAAATCCTGCAAGCGGCAGACAGTCATACTACTATCTGGGTGCTTGTGCATCAGAAAGATTTAAAGACCGCAGTGAATGCACTGCATGAGAATTTTAAGTTAAGTTCCCATTCCCCACTTTATGCAAAAGAAAGGTGATAACAATGAATTTTGGCCGCGTGCTGACAGCAATGGTGACTCCGTTCAACAAAGAAGGCGGCGTGGATTATGAACAAACTTCCATCCTGATTGAATACCTTCTGGACAATGGCACCCAAGGACTTGTGATCAACGGAACGACTGGTGAATCTCCAACTTTGTCCATTGAGGAAAAAATCCAACTGATTAAGCATGTTGTTGATACAGTCAAGCGGCGTGTGCCTGTAATCGCAGGCACAAGCAGCAATGATACGCTTGCCTCGATTGCGCTGACGAAAAAGGCGGAAGAAGTTGGAGTGGATGCGGCAATGGTTGTTGCCCCGTATTATAACAAGCCGACACAGCGCGGCATGTATGCCCATTTTAAAGCAATTGCCGGGGAAACATCATTGCCTGTTATGCTTTACAACATTCCGGGGCGTTCTGTCGTCAAAATGGATGCAGAAACGATCATTGAACTAAGCAAAATAGATAATATTGTCTCTGTCAAAGAGGCTTCCTGTGATTTGGATCTGGCGGCGGAAGTCATTGAACGAACCAGTGATGATTTTACCCTGTACAGCGGGGAAGACGGGTTAACCCTGCCACTCTTAGCAGTCGGTGCGGATGGCGTCATTTCCGTTGCCTCGCATATCATCGGCAATGAACTACAAGAAATGATTCAGTTATACAAAAGCGGCGAGGTCAATGAGGCAGCCGCCAAGCACCGGCAAATACTGCCGCTGATGCGAGGCTTATTCAAACAGCCATCTCCTGCTCCGGTGAAAGCAGCACTGCAAATGAAGGGGCTGGACACTGGTATTGTAAGACTGCCGCTGCTTGCTCTGACAGAAGAGGAGAAAGCAGAATTAAAAGAATTAATTGACCAATAAAAAATATCGGCTGTAACAAGCCGGTATTTTTTTAACGGAAAAAAGAATAAACTTACGTACATGTAAGGTCTTGAAGCAATCATTTTTTAAATGAGACACTGATTGCCCGGTTTTTACGAAATATTAGCATGTTCCTCTCCATTTCGGTTCATACTACAGGTAGACTTTGTAATGGAAAAGGAGTGATCGGAATGACGGACAATAACAATCCGGATAAAAAAGAAGATCAGAATCAGGAGGACAAGTCACAGAATACCTCCGCATTGGTTCAAAAGATTCAGCAGCTCGGTCAGGCAAACGTGCCACAGGCCCCGGATTCCAATATTCATGTACTTACAATTATTGGGCAGGTGGAAGGCCATGTGCAACTGCCGCCGCAAAATAAAACAACCAAATATGAACATCTGCTGCCACAGCTGATTGCTGTTGAGCAAAACCCGAAAATTGAAGGGCTGATTGTCATGCTCAACACAGTCGGGGGAGATGTTGAGGCAGGGCTGGCTCTGGCGGAAATGGTGGCTTCCATTTCCAAACCAACCGTGTCGATTGTCCTTGGCGGCGGCCATTCGATTGGCGTGCCGATTGCTGTTGCGACAGATTATTCTTATATTGTACCGACTGCCACAATGACGATTCACCCTGTCCGGTTGAACGGACTTGTTATCGGGGTGCCGCAAACATTTGAATATCTGGATAAAATGCAGGATCGGGTGATTGATTTTGTTGTCAATCACTCCAATATCAAGGAAGAGAAGTTCAAGGAATTAATGTTTGCCAAGGGCAATCTGACGAGGGATATCGGCACCAATGTGGTTGGAAAAGACGCAGTGGATTATGGACTGATTGACGGGGTCGGCGGTGTCAAGGAAGCGATGGAAAAAGTCAATGGTTTCATCGGGAACCAGCCGGGAAATCAGGTGATCCAATGATTTTATACACACCATTAGCTCAGGAAGATATTTTCCCTGAAACAGCAGACCCTACTGCTGGCAGACATTTTGTTACGTATGAGGGCCGTTCTGTTTATGTGGAACAAACAGCTGACGGCTCTTATCAGCTACTGCGGCTTTTGTCTACAGACCCGCAGGATTTTTTGAATGAAAGATACGCTCCCGGATCGGTTCTGCCAAAATAAAGTGAAACTTCATTAAGTGGGTCTGACTGCCTGTTAACCTATGATAAAACCAGTACCATCTTTTTCCCGGTTTTTATGCTATAATGAAAGAAAAGCCCTTGCCATTTTCCAGGCAGGGGTTTACTATTCATGTAGGATTGCCTTAAGAGGAATCGGGGTGAAAAGATGGCGAAGAAAAGAAGAAATAAACGTAAAGGCGGCAAGCTGAAAAAACAGATGAAACTGGAACTGCTCGGATTATTATTTATCTTCCTTGCTATTTTTGGCAGCGGGGCGAGTGCGATCAGTGATGGAGCTATTCCCGGTGGCCTGGAGTATCTGTTCCGCTTTCTTTTGGGGATTTGGTATTTTGTCGCATCTCTTTTCCTGTTTATTACTGGGATCATCCTTCTTATAAAAAGAAGATGGCCGGATTTTTCCAACAGAAAGGTCACCGGCTTTTATATTCTGTTTGCCGGGATTGTTCTCTTGACACATATTCAGACAATGGAGCGGCTGCAGGTGCTGGCAGGAGACGTTTCAATCCTTGGGGCAACATGGAATCATTTCCTTTTCTATATGAACGGAGAAGGCATAGCCGTGCAGACAGGCGGGGGTATGATTGGCGGCCTCCTGTTCACCATCTGCTATTTTTTATTTTCTTCAGCAGGAGCACAAATTGTCGCAGCGTTTTCCATTATCATTGGAGTCGTGTTTATGACTGAGTTGTCTTTGGGAGATATTTTCTCTAAGACATGGAAAAAGCTGAGTGAAAGAATACTGGCTTTGCGGAAGAACCGGAAAGAGACACGAGCGAGAAAGAAAGAACAGCGTGAATCCTCCCAGCCGGTTGAATCCGTCCGTGAGGAAACGCCTCAAAAGGAAGAGCCGCTGATTGAGGATTTCAATGAAGTGACCTATTCATTTTCAGAGCCTGCTGTACCGAAAGAACAGCCTGTAGAACAAACAAGTGTTACAGAGAGCGAACCGGCGCAAGCGGACGACATAGAGGACATGCCAATGACGGAACCGGAAAACCACGAGTACGAACTGCCGTCACCGAAATTGCTGGCAGAACCCCAGCAAAATTCCCAGACGCAGGAAAAGTCGCAGATCCAGGCTACAGTGAGGAAGCTGGAGCGAACATTTCAAAGTTTCGGGGTTAAAGCAAGAGTTACCAAAGTCCATGTCGGTCCTGCAGTCACCAAATATGAAGTGTATCCGGAAGCAGGAGTTAAGGTCAGCAAAATTGTCAATCTGCATGATGACCTGGCACTGGCATTGGCGGCGAAGGATATTCGGATTGAAGCGCCCATCCCGGGTAAATCGGCTGTCGGAATCGAAGTGCCCAATCAGGAAATCGCCATGGTTTCACTGCGTGAGGTGCTTGATAATACATGGAGCAAGCAAAATGCGAAGCTGTTATTTGCCCTTGGCCGTGATATTTCCGGGGAGGCAGTAGTGGGTGAACTGAATAAAATGCCTCATCTCCTGATTGCTGGTGCCACAGGAAGCGGGAAAAGTGTCTGTGTGAATGGAATTATTACAACCATTCTGATGCGCACCAAACCGCATGAGGTAAAAATGATGATGATCGACCCGAAAAAAGTGGAGCTAAATGTATATAACGGCATTCCGCATTTATTGGCACCCGTTGTGACAGACCCGAAAAAGGCGTCCAAAGCGTTGAAAAAAGTAGTTTCCGAGATGGAGAGAAGATACGAGTTGTTTTCAGATACCGGGACGCGCAATATTGAAGGATATAATGAGTATATCCGCAAATATAACCAAACGGTTGAAGAGGCTGACCAGCAGCCAAACCTGCCGTACATCGTCGTTCTTGTGGATGAACTTGCTGACTTAATGATGGTTGCTTCCAATGATGTGGAAGATTCGATCACCCGGCTTGCGCAAATGGCTCGGGCGGCAGGTATTCACCTCATCATTGCGACACAGCGACCGTCCGTCGATGTCATTACAGGGGTCATTAAAGCGAATATCCCTTCCCGGATCGCCTTCAGTGTTTCTTCTGCGACCGATTCCCGGACGATCCTGGATTCCGGCGGGGCGGATAAGCTGCTTGGCAGAGGGGACATGCTGTTCTTGCCTGTTGGCAATTCCAAGCCGATGCGGGTGCAGGGAGCGTTTTTATCTGATGAAGAAGTGGAACGTGTTGTTGACCATTGTATTGATCAGCAAAAAGCATCGTATCAGGAGGAAATGATCCCGGAGGAAGCAAATGAAACACAAGAAGAAGTAGATGATGAACTGTATGATGATGCCGTTCAGATGATCACTGAAATGCAAAGCGCAAGTGTTTCCATGCTGCAGCGCCGCTTCCGCATCGGCTATACCCGGGCGGCAAGGCTGATTGATGCAATGGAAGACAGAGGCATTGTTGGTCCATATGAAGGGAGCAAGCCACGCTCTGTTTTGGTAACACAGTCCGCTGAAGAAAAGTCATCCTGATCATGAGGAGGGGTTACTATTTCCATTCGATCAGATGTCCGTCATTTGTACTTGCAGGTGATGGATGAAATCAAGCGGGGGATTGAATCAGTCAAATACAAAGAAAAACAGAAGCTTCCCTCCGAATTTCAGCTTTCCAGAGACTTGGGCGTTTCCCGTGCGACATTGAGAGAGGCGCTGAGGATGCTGGAGGAAGACAATATCGTGATGCGCAGGCATGGGGTTGGCACTTTTGTGAAACCTAAGCCGGTCTACTCGTCCGGCATAGAGCAGTTAAGCAGCGTTACCTATATGATTGAGCAATCCGGAAAGCATGCTGGTTCACAGCTGATCTCTTCGCAAATCACAGAACCAGGAGCAGAGGACAAAGAATATTTTGAACTAGAGGAAACAGGCAATCTCATAAAAATTGAACGGATCCGTACAGCTGACGGAGAGCCTGTTGTCTTCTGTATTGATAAGCTTCCGGCAGAGCTCATTGAACTGGAGAATGTTAAAAAGGATGATTCCCTGTTTAAGCTGCTGGAAGTCTATACAGGGAGATCTATCAGCTATGCGGTAACCAATATAGAGCCAGTCAGCTATCAAAGCAGGGTTTACGAAAAGCTGGGCTGTCATCCGGAACAGCCGCTTCTGCTCTTGAAACAGATGCACTACACGGAGGAAGACGAGCCTGTCCTGTACTCCGTAAATTATTTCCGCCCTGATTTTTTTCAATTTTATGTTCTAAGAAAACGAATGTAATCTCTTATCAGAGTAGATGGAAACTGCAACGTAACTCACTGTTGCGGAAATACCTGCGACAGAGTGCTCGTTGATTTCCGCTACGGGAAGCCGCGCACCTTAGGGCACGGCTTCAGCCTCCTCGGAAGAAAACCGCTTCCTGCTCAGGTCTAGACTCGTGCTGTTTCCGCAGGAGTCGGCTTCCCTTCGCTCCAATCAACTTTCAAAAGTGGTTAAGTGGGGTGGTGATTTCGACAGCAGTAAAGTCGCAAACCACATCTCCCAGCGGAGGAAATACCCCGAGACTCCTGCGGGATGGTAAGCCTAGGTGAGACCCCGTAGCGCGACAGCGCGAGGAGGCTCACCAGCTCCCGCGGAAAGCGAGGGGTATTTCCGCAGCGGCGGTCATAAACCCCATTGGTTTTCGTCGCAGTTTATAGATTTTGCGACAGAAGCAACAAATCTTTTCGGTAGAACTAGTAACCGCAACCCCAATCTTTCAGAAAACGGCCTTCATTCAAAAATCAGACTTGCTGTAATTAGCACGTCTGGTTTTTTTCTCGTATAATGGATGACAGCAGGAAGTGATGTACAGAATAATAGGGATTAATGAGAATTGGAGGCCGGTTAATGAATAAAGTTGAAGAAACAGTTATCAGGGAAAATGGACGAACTATCCATTTCGTTCCAAGCAGAAAGTTTAAAACGCTCAGCATTACAGCAAAGTTCATGGCGCCGCTTGAGCGCGAAACGATAACCAGGCGTGCTTTGCTCCCTTATATTTTGAAACAGGGCACTAAAAACTATCCATCAACAGAAATGTTTCAGAAAAAATTGGATGAGCTGTATGGTGCGGTCCTCTCGGTAAGTGGCGGCAAAAAGGGAGAGAATCACATCATTACATTAAGACTGGAACTGGCTAATGAAAAATTTATCGATGGGGAAGCAAATATCGTGAAAGAAGGAATGGACCTCTTAAACGAAATTATTTTTCAGCCGAATGCGGATGGAGGGAAATTTGACGAGAACATCGTTGCAAGAGAGAAGGATACTTTAAAACAGAAAATTAATGCAATCAGGGACGACAAGATGAGCTATGCCAATATGCGGCTGATTGATGAGATGTGTGAAGGGGAAGCGTATCAGCTTCATGTACAGGGATATGAAGAGGATTTGGGAAAGATTACAGCAGAGAACTTATACGACTATCATCAGACCATAATTTCAGAAGACCAACTGGATGTGTATGTACTTGGTGATTTTGCTGAAGAGGAGATGAAAGCTAACCTCTCCAGTCTGTTCCAGCGAAACACGAACGATTCGCAAGTAAGTGCTGAACCTTCTGTGGGAAAACAAAATCTTAACGTGCAGGAAAAGGTGGAGAAACTCGAGGTACAGCAGGCAAAACTTCATATCGGTTACCGTACCAATATTACGTACAGGGATGATGACTACTTCGCTCTGCAGGTATTTAACGGGCTGTTCGGCGGTTTCCCGAGTTCCAAGTTATTTCTTAATGTGCGGGAAAAGCACAGTCTCGCCTATTATGCATCTTCCCGGCTGGAGAGCCACAAAGGGCTGATGTTTGTTATAAGCGGGATTGCGCCGGAAGATTACGAGAAGGCAAAAGAAATTATTGGCCAGCAGACAAAAGCAATGAAGGAAGGCAACTTTACCGAGGAACAATTAACAGAAACGAAGGAGTTGATCGTCAACCAGCTGCTGGAAACGATGGATCATCCATACGGGATCATCGAACTGTTGTATCAGCAGGTGCTTGCTGGCAGGGATTTGCCGCCGGATGAGCTGATTGCCGGAATCAAAAAGGTAACAAAGCAAGATGTAGTACAGGCCGCGGAAAAGATGCAGCAAGATACAGTTTATTTATTAACAAGCAAGGAGGCTTCGACCAATGCATAAACAGACGTATGAGGAAATAAAAGAAACGATCTATTCCGCCAAGCTTGAAAATGGGCTGTCGGTCTTTTTGCTGCCGCGGCCGGAGATGGCCAAGACGTACGGCCTCTTTTCCACTAATTATGGTTCGATTGATTTAACGTTTGCGCCAATTGGCCAAACCGAAAAGATCACCGTTCCTGAAGGCGTCGCCCATTTTCTGGAGCACAAGCTGTTTGAAAAAGAAGACAGGGACGTATTTGCAGACTTTTCCAAGCAGGGTGCCTCCCCAAATGCCTATACATCCTTTACAAAAACAGCCTATTTGTTTGCGGCAACAAGCCAGATTGAAAAAAATGTGGAGACATTGCTTGATTTTGTTCAAAATCCGTATTTTTCCAAGGAGTCGGTAGAGAAGGAAAAAGGCATCATTGCCCAGGAGATTAAGATGTATGATGATCAGCCGGACTGGCAATCGTTTATGGGCACCATCAAGAGTCTGTTTGAAAATCACCCCGTTAATGTTGACATTGCCGGAACGGTGGAATCGATCCATCAAATCACAAAAGATGATTTGTACACTTGCTACCATACCTTTTACCACCCGGAGAATATGACCCTATTTCTTGCAGGCAAGTTTGATGCAGAGCATATGATGGCCTTTATTGAGAACAATCAGGAGAAGAAAGAATTTGAGAAAATGCACAAGATTGACCGGGAATTCCCGGAGGAACCGGTTGAAGCAGCGAAAAGGGAACATACGATAACGATGCCTGTTTCGATTCCGAAATGCACGATCGGTATCAAGGAATCTTCAGCTGAGCTGGTTAAGGATGATTTTCTGGATAAGGATCTGCTGACAAGCATGGTGCTGGATCACTATTATTCAAAGGGCGGACCGTTCTATCAGGAATTGTATAAGGAGAAGCTGATTGACGGAAGCTTTCATTTTGAAACGAATTTAGAACAGAATTTTGGCTATACCATGATCGGCAGCAACACCTCAGACCCGGAAAAATTCGCAAAAAAGGTAAAGCAGCAGCTGCTCTCCACCAATAATGCAACTCTTACAGAAGAAGAAGTGGAGCGGATGAAGAAAAAGAAAATTGGCCAATTGCTGCGTGCAATGAATTCACTTGAGTTTATAGCGGGCCAGTATACGCATTATCATACGCTGGGAATTGACTTGTTTGAAGTAATTCCCGCCATCCGCAGCCTAAATGTAACTGATGCCAATAGCTTTTTGCAAAACTGGATTACGGAAGACCGGCTCGCAGTTTGCACGATTGCCGATCATTAAGGAGACCGAAAGTTATGGGGAAGAATATACTGATTGTTGGTGCTAGCGGGGAGATCGGTTCGGCGATAGCTGAGGTGCTGACAGAGAAAGGGTACCAGCTGATCTTACATTATAATCAGAGCAGGGAATCTATTCACGAACTGCAGAAAAAGGTACAAGAAGAATCCATTTTAAGTGTCCTCCAGGCAGACTTGACAAATGAGGCGGAAATTGAATCTTTCCTTTCGCGAATTGTGTTTCCTGTCGATGCGATAATTTTTGCCGGGGGTACCGCCCACTACGGTTTATTTCAGGAGACTACCATTCGGGAAATGGAAGACCTCCTTCATTTGCATGTTCAGGCACCCTGGCGGATAACCCGGCATCTTCTGCCAGACATGCTGCAGCGAGAAAGAGGAAAAATTATTTTCATTACTTCTATCTGGGGAGATAAAGGGGCAAGCAATGAGGTCATTTATTCCTCTGTAAAAGGAGCGCAAAACAGTTTTGTTAAAGCACTGGCGAAAGAGGTGGCTGCAAGCGGAATTGCAGTGAATGCGATAAGTCCGGGATTTATTGAAACGAAAATGAATCGCCATTTGTCGGCAGCAGAAAAGGAAGCACTGCTCGCAGAAATCCCTGCAAATCGTGCCGGAAAGCCCTCGGATGTTGCCCACGCTGCAGCTTTTTTACTGGGAGAAGATGCTGGCTATATTCACGGGGAGATCCTCCATATCGATGGCGGCTGGTAATGCTTTTGTTCGTGAGATAATCGCTTATAAAATATGTGTTGTATAGTATTCTTGGCATATAATGCTACATCCAGCTCCAGCGCCCAGCGGCGTATGTGCTTTTGTTCGATTACATGTATAAATCGTTTTTTATCTCACATACTATACCTGACAATAATTGAAGGAGGCAGATGTAATGTCAGTCTTGGATAATTTTGATTCTTGGAAGGGATTTTTGTCGAATAAGCTGCAGCAAGCCCAGCAGCAGGGAATGAGCCAGCAGACAATTTCCAATGTGGCCTCAGATGTGGGAGATTATCTTGCACAAAGCGTTGATCCAAAGAATCCGGAAGAAGCTGTATTGCGTGAATTATGGAATGCCGCATCGGAACAAGAACAGCATGCAATCGCCAATACCATGGTGAAACTCGTGCAAAATAAGGGAAATATGAATTAATGAGGGCAAGGAGAAGCTGTGAATATCACCACAGCTTCTTTTTTTATGCTATGCAAAAGAATATGACTTTTCACCGGACAAAAAATCATTTATAGTAGAAATAAGACATTGCTTTTATCAGCCGGATTGGGTAACATTAAGGAGATTGGAAGAACTTGGCTCTTCGTGTCGAATATTCAGGTAGAAGACCGGGGGTATTCTCCAAAATCCGCCATGATGTATACTTTCTGACGATATATAAAGGAGTTTACTAAATGGAAAAGACAGAATGGTACCTTGAATATGAAATTCGCTATAACCGTCCTGGCTTACTCGGGGATATTTCTTCTTTGCTTGGAATGCTGTCCATCAATATTGTTACGATTAACGGGGTGGAGAATTCTAAGCGGGGCATGCTGATTTTATCGAAATATGATGAAAACATTGAGCGTTTGAAATCGATACTGCAAACGATAAATACAATTAACGTAACAAAAATAAGGAAACCGAAATTGCGCGACAGGCTGGCAGTGCGGCATGGAAAATACATTCACAGGGATTCGCATGACCGGAAGACGGTGCGCTTTGTCCGCGAAGAGATCGGCATATTGGTAGACTTTATGGCCGAACTGTTCAAAAAGGAAGGTCACAAATTAATTGGCGTCCGGGGCATGCCTCGGGTAGGAAAGACAGAATCTGTAGTCGCAGCAAGTGTTTCTGCCAATAAAAGCTGGCTGTTTGTGTCCAGCACCCTCTTAAAGCAAACGGTCCGAAGTCAGCTGATTGTAGGGGAATATAATCCGGACAATATCTATATTATTGATGGTGTCGTGTCCAAAAACCGGGCAAGCGAAAAGCATTGGCAGCTGATCAGGGAAATTATGCAGCTTCCTTCGATTAAAGTAGTGGAGCATCCGGATATTTTTGTTCAAGCAACAGAATATAATATAGAGGATTTTGATTATATTATTGAACTCAGGAGCCATGAAGACGAAGAAATTACATACGAACCAATGGAAAGACAGCAGGAGATGGAGCAAAATGGCTTTTCCATGTTTGATTATTAAAACAAAAATAAGGTAAAGGCTATTGCCTGAATGATTTAGGCTGAGTTTTCTAAAAATGGATGGTGTTTATTATGGAGATTGGAGCAAGGCTGAAAGAAGCAAGAGTTGCGCAAAACCTTTCACTAGATAGTTTGCAAGAAACGACGAAGATACAAAAACGGTATTTGCTGGCTATTGAAGAAGGGAACTTTCAAATCCTTCCGGGCAAATTCTATGCCAGGGCATTTATTAAAGAATACGCTGCAGCGGTTGGGCTGGATCCAAACGAACTTCTGGAAGAATATAAAGATGAAGTGCCAAAAACGGAAGAAGACAATGAAGTGCAGTATACAAGGATGCAAAGAACGAAAAAGGTGAGCAATCCGGAAAAAAGTTCGAACGTTTTCTCAATTATTCCGACCATTATTGTTATCCTCCTGGTGATCGGCATTTTTGCTGTTGCCTGGTATTTCATCCAGCAGGCTATGGCGACTGATGGAAGCCAGCCGGTAGAGGATCCAAATGACAACGTGATTATTAATGAACCGGCTGACAATGAGAACCCAAGCAATGCAGACAGTGGTGCAGAAGACGAGGAGACTGCTTCCGGAACTGATGAAAACGGGTCCGCAGATGAAACTGGCTCTGATTCTGAAGGCGGAGAAGATACAGAGGACACCACTGAAAGTGAAAATGAAGGCACCTTTGAAGTCGTTGAAGAGAGTGCAGCCGGTGGACGGGCGGAGGCGACATTAGATTTTGCCCATAACAGTGACGAAGTAGAAATCACAATGGAATCCTCTGGTGATACCTGGCTGGAAGTTGAAAATGAAGCAGGAGAATCCCTTTATTACAATACGCTGACAGAGGAGGCTTCACCAGAGGAGCTGACTGTCGCGAGCGGGGAAAGCATCTATTTTAATATCGGCAATGCTTCTGATTTGACGATTACAATAAATGGAACAGAACTGGAGTATCCTGCCAATCCAGATGAATATGTCGTCCAGCAAATCTGGGTGAATGTACAATAGATATGTGCATCCGCCGTTTGCTGTCAAAACCCTTCCCTGCGAGGAAGGGTTTTATACCTTATAGAACTGGAGGAATTACCAAATGAATGTACCAAATAAAATCACCTTGTCTCGAATTTTTTTAATCCCTGTTTTTATTGTACTGTTAAGCGTTCCATTTAACTGGGGAGCATGGAATATTGGGCAGGCGGAGCTGCCGGTGTCCCACTTCCTGGCAGCAATCTTGTTTATTATCGCCTCTACTACCGATTGGGTGGATGGCTATTATGCCCGTAAGTATAACCTCGTCACAAATCTCGGGAAATTTCTCGACCCACTTGCGGACAAATTGCTTGTTTCTGCGGCACTTATTTTATTGGTTGAGATGGGTCTTGCACCGGCATGGATTGTTATTCTGATCATTAGCAGAGAATTCGCCGTAACTGGACTGCGGCTGGTTGCTGCCGGTGAAGGGATTGTGCTTGCCGCAAGCAGCATGGGAAAGCTGAAAACCGTTACGCAGATTGTTGCCACTGCCGCTCTTCTGCTCCATAACTTCCCTTTCTCTTATATTGGCTTTCCGTTTGGTACAATAATGCTTTATGCGGCATTATTCTTTACTGTTTATTCCGGAATTGATTATTTTGTAAAAAACTGGCATGTAATGAGGGATTCCAAATGAAAAATTCAATGAATGCGGAAATTATCGCTGTCGGAACAGAGCTGCTTTTGGGGCAAATTTCCAATACGAACGCCCAGTGGCTTTCCGAGCAGCTCGCCCATACCGGGATCAATGTGTTTCATCATGCGGTGGTTGGTGATAATCTGTATCGGGTGGAAGAAATATTTTCTCAGGCGCAAAATCGTTCGGATGTAATTATCGTTACAGGAGGACTGGGGCCGACAGAAGATGATATGACAAGAGAAGCGTTTCAGCGCATAAGCGGTATGGAGCTTATCGAGCATCAGCCGACCATGGATAAGATCACTTCTTATTTCACCGCGGCAAACACGGTGATGACACCAAATAACCGGAAGCAGGCCCGTGTGTTTAAGCATGCCGGAGTTTTGGAAAACAACGCAGGCATGGCACCGGGGATGATCGTCAACCATGAAGAGAAAATCTGGATTTTCCTGCCGGGTGTTCCAAGGGAAATGAAGCATTTGGCGGAAAAGGATGTTTTGCCATATCTGCGAAAAACAGCAGGAACGGACGGATTGATTAAATCGACAGTATTAAAATTTTCCGGGATTGGAGAGTCGGCGCTTGAAGATTCCTTAAGCGAGCTGATCCGCAGTCAAAGCAATCCAACTATTGCTCCTCTGGCTCAGAATGACGGTGTGGTGCTGCGCTTGACAGCAAAAGCAGGGAATGCCCAAGAGGCGGATCAGCTGCTTCAGAATACCAAACAAACGATTCTCCAAAAAGTTGGTGGCTATTTTTATGGAACAGATACGGACACAATCGAGGGACAGATAGTTAGCCGGTTAAGACATCACGGCAAGAAAATTGCTGCTGCGGAAAGTCTGACAGGCGGAATGTTTACAGAGCGGCTGGTTTCTGCCCGGGGAGCTTCTGAGGTCTTAAGTGGAGGAATTGTATCCTATCATACAGACGTGAAACAGGAAGTGCTTGGCGTTTCCTCCCAAACCATTGAAAAGCATGGCACAGTCAGCAAAGAATGTGCCTTAGAAATGGCCAGGCGTGTCCGTGAATTATTGAATACATCGGTTGGCATCAGTTTCACCGGAGTGGCTGGTCCTGACGGGATAGAGGGGAAGCCGGCGGGCACGGTATATATTGCCCTGTCTGACAAGGACAGCGATGATCAGGTGGAATTGTTTACCTTTCAGGGCAGCCGCAATTCCATCAGGGAAAGGGCCAGTAAAAAAGGTTTGGAAATTCTTTTTAAACACTTAAAATAGTCATTTGCCGGGTATATGGGAAAGAAAAAACAAATTTTAGCAGTGGTGTAATAGTGGAAAATATGATTTTGCAGCTTAAATACAGCTGAAAATCGCAGAACGTTTATTCGTTTTTTGCTTGGCAAATACCGAAAAAGAGTGTATGATAGAGATAACAAGGGAAAGGGAGGCATTTACATTGAGTGATAGAAAACAAGCATTAGATAACGCATTAAGACAGATAGAAAAGCAGTTTGGCAAAGGATCCATTATGAAAATGGGAGATCAGGCGGAGCAAAAAATTGCAACGATTCCGAGCGGTTCCCTGGCATTGGATGTCGCACTTGGCATTGGCGGATATCCGCGGGGGCGGGTCGTGGAAATTTACGGTCCGGAGTCTTCCGGGAAGACGACAGTGGCGTTGCACGCGATCGCTGAAGCACAGAATAAGGGAGGACAGGCTGCATTTATTGATGCAGAGCATGCGCTTGATCCTACCTATGCAAGAGCACTTGGAGTAAATGTAGAAGAACTGCTGCTGTCCCAGCCTGATACGGGTGAGCAGGCGCTGGAAATTGCCGAAGCGCTCGTCCGCAGCGGAGCAGTGGACATTATTGTGGTAGACTCTGTCGCTGCACTTGTTCCCAAAGCGGAAATCGAAGGAGACATGGGGGATGCTCATGTCGGGCTGCAGGCAAGACTGATGTCCCAAGCATTGCGCAAACTCTCCGGAGCCATCAATAAATCGAAAACCACCGCCATTTTCATCAACCAGATCAGAGAAAAGGTCGGAGTAATGTTTGGCAATCCGGAAACTACGCCAGGCGGACGGGCACTTAAATTCTATTCCTCTGTCCGGCTTGAAGTACGCAGAGCTGAAAGTCTGAAGCAAGGAAACGAAATGGTCGGAAACAGAGCAAGAATCAAAGTCGTTAAAAATAAGGTAGCCCCTCCGTTCAAACAAGCGGAAGTGGATATTATGTATGGGGAAGGGATCTCCAGAGAGGGAGAAATCCTTGACATCGGCTCAGAACTGGATATTGTCGACAAAAGCGGTGCCTGGTATTCCTATAACAAGGAAAGGCTCGGACAGGGCAGGGAAAACTCCAAACAGTACCTGAAAGAGAACGTGGAGGTACAAGCAGAAATTCATGAAGCCATCCGCAGTCATTATCAGCTGGATGACAAGCCAAATGAAGAAGCAAAAGAGGAAGAAGGAGTTGGACAGGGCAGCCTGGATGTGTAGATAATGAAACAATCCTTTACTGACTTAATCAGTAAGGGATTGTTTTATTTCTTGCGACCGCAGAAAGAATTCTTAACTAAAGAAAGAAGAAAATTATGGCTAAGCCCCTGTATGTCAGGGGTGTCCAAGCTGCTCGTGCGGAAGCTAAAAAATTCCTTCCTTAAATAGTTGTGACGTTTCCTTGACATTTGCGTAACAGGTAATTAAAATTAATATGTATAATTTTATACTTTTTGTTATAAGATGTATGGTTATTTATGCACAGGAACATGGTACATGCCGACAATAATGAATTGTACAACTTTATAGCAATAGGAGGTGAAATCGTGGAAATTATTTATGTAATCATCTCCATTTTGCTTACTCTGATCGTCGGTATTGTTGTTGGTTATCTGATTCGTAAATCTATTGCAGAAGCTAAAATTTCCAGCGCCGAAACGTTGGCAAAGCAAATCGTTGACGAGGCGAACCGGAATGCAGATGCCGCTAAGAAAGAGGCACTTCTTGAGGCAAAGGATGAAATTCATACCCTGCGCCGCCAGACAGAAGACGAACTGCGGGAACGACGCACAGAAACACAAAAGCAGGAAAATCGTCTGACACAAAAAGAAGATAATCTGGACAGAAAAGATGAATCATTGGACAAGCGTGAGCTCTTGTTAGAGAAAAAGGAACAATCACTAACAGACAAACAACAACAAATTGAAGAAATGGAAAGCAAAGTGGAAGTGATGAAACAAGAGCAGCAAACAGAGCTTGAGCGCATTTCAGGATATACAACGGAGCAGGCCAAACAGGTTGTTTTTGAAAAGATCGAGCAAGAGGTTGCCCATGATGCTGCCTTAATGGTGAAGGAAGCCGAAAATCGCGCAAAAGAGGAAGCAGACAAAAAGGCAAAAGACATTCTCTCTTTAGCCTTGCAGCGCTGTGCAGCAGATCATGTGGCTGAAACGACAGTCTCGGTAGTTAATCTTCCAAACGATGAAATGAAAGGCCGGATCATTGGACGGGAAGGCCGTAATATCCGTACCTTGGAGACATTGACAGGGATTGATTTGATTATTGATGACACGCCGGAAGCTGTTATCTTATCAGGTTTCGATCCAATCCGCAGGGAAACGGCAAGAATGGCATTGGAAAAACTCGTGCAGGACGGCAGAATTCATCCGGCACGCATCGAGGAAATGGTGGATAAGGCCCGTCGCGAGGTCGATGATCATATCCGGGAAATCGGAGAAGAGACGACATTTGAAGTTGGGGTGCATGGATTGCATCCAGATCTGATCAAAATACTTGGCCGTTTGAAATACCGGACAAGCTACGGGCAAAATGTCCTGAAACACTCAACAGAGGTGGCATACCTCTCCGGACTGCTTGCTGCTGAATTAGGTGAAGATGTAACGCTGGCAAAAAGAGCTGGTCTGCTTCATGATATTGGCAAGGCCATTGATCATGAGGTGGAAGGAAGCCACGTTGAAATCGGCAAAGAACTTGCCATCAAATACAAGGAACATGAAGTGGTCATTAATTCGGTCGCATCCCACCACGGGGACGAGGAGCCCACTTCAGTAATTTCTGTATTAGTGGCTGCAGCAGATGCTTTATCTGCCGCCCGCCCTGGCGCAAGAAGTGAAACACTGGAAAACTACATCAAGCGGCTGGAGAAACTCGAAGAAATCTCTGAATCCTTTGCTGGTGTAGAGAAATCTTTCGCGATCCAGGCCGGAAGAGAGATCCGGATCATGGTGAAGCCGGATGAAATTGATGATATTCAATCTGTAAGCATTGCCCGCGATATACGGAAACGGATAGAATCAGAACTTGACTATCCTGGTCATATTAAAGTGACGGTAATCCGGGAAACACGATCCGTTGAATATGCTAAATAATCAACCTCTCATTTAGAACAGGGGAGGAAGGAAAAAAGCGGTCACTTGACCGCTTTTTTTCTGTTTTGACATTGTCTGCACTTTATGAAAAACTTAAAGTACTAAAAAACAGGTAGGATGATAGCGAATGAAGATTTTGTTTATAGGCGACGTGGTGGGTGCTCCCGGCCGGGAAATGGTTCAGGAATATTTGCCTAAATTAAAAGAGAAGCACCGGCCAAACATGACGATTATCAATGGAGAGAATGCAGCTGCCGGCAAGGGAATAACAGAAAAAATATATAAGCAGTTTCTAGAATGGGGTGCTCAAGTAATCACCATGGGCAACCATATGTGGGACAAGAAAGAAATTTTCGAGTTTATCGATGAGGCCAAATATATGTTGCGACCAGCTAATTTCCCTAAAGGAACACCAGGCAAAGGGCTGATTTTTGTCAACTTGAATGGGGTGGAAGTCGCCGTTATCAATCTTCAGGGACGGACCTTCCTTCCGGCTATTGACGATCCATTTACCGCTTTAGATGAATTGATTCGGGAAGCAAAAAAGCGCACCAATATTATTTTTGTAGATTTCCACGCGGAGGCTACTAGTGAAAAGCAGGCACTGGGCTGGTATGCAGATGGACGGGTCAGTACGGTTGTCGGCACCCATACCCATACGCAAACAGCGGATGAGCGAATTCTGCCTGGAGGAACAGCCTATATTACGGATACGGGGATGACTGGCCCCTATGACGGAATATTGGGTGTAGAAAGAGAGGCAGTGCTGAAACGGTTTCTGACATCTATGCCGGTACGTTTTGAAATCCCGAAAGAGGGAAGAAAACAACTAAATGGGTTTATCGTGACGGTTGATCCAAAGAGCGGCAAGGCATCCAAGGCAGAAAGAATCCTCATAAACGATGACCATCCTTACTTTGGGTGATAGAATTGTTCGAATTATTAAGGCTCACAGGGAATAAGCGAACCTCTCCACGAATATAGTAGCTGTATGATGACAATAGCATACAAAGGAGGTACCAGTCATGGAAGTATTAAAGGTTTCAGCAAAATCAAACCCAAATTCAGTAGCAGGTGCACTTGCAAACGTATTAAGGGAAAGAGGTTCAGCAGAAATCCAGGCAATCGGAGCTGGCGCGATAAACCAGTCCGTCAAAGCGGTGGCCATCGCAAGAGGTTTTGTCGCTCCGAGTGGAGTGGATTTAATTTGTATTCCCGCCTTTACGGACATTACCATTGATAATGAGGAACGAACAGCCATTAAGCTAATTATAGAACCCAGATAGACAAAAAACAATCCGGGGATAGTGTTGCGTAGAAGCGTAACGCTATTTTTTTGTTATGGTTCTTTTTTTTGCAAGTTTAGTGCTTATTTATGTCGCAGTAGATGAAAACTGCGACATAGGCTGCCGCTGCGGAAATACCCCTCGCTTTCCGCGGGAAGCTGCCGAGCCTCCTCGCGCTGACGCGCTGTGGGGTCTCGCCTATGCTTTTCATCCCGCAGGAGTCTCGGGGTATTTCCTCCGCTAACGGTGTGCTTTTTAAAAGCAACTAAAAGTTACCCACTCTGTTGGTAGTGGTTGGGGCTGACGGCAGACGACTCCTGCATGTGTCTAGACCTGAGCAGGAAGCACTTTTAAACCGTGCTTGCGGAAAGCTACTGCCTGCAACAGAAATCAACTATCAAGAGTGGTGGTTGATTTAAACAGCAGTAGAGTCAAAAAACACATCAGTCAGCGGAGGAAATATACGGAGACTCCTGCGGGAGGAATGGCCTCGGTGAGACCCCGCAGTGCGATAGCACAAGGGGGCTCACCAGCCACCCGCGGAAAGCGTAGTATATTTCCGCAGCGGCGATAATGAACCCATTGATTTATGTCGCAGTCTATAGATAAAAAGACAAACGCCTTTCGGTGGGCCGAATAGTCGCAGTCCCAATCTTTTAGAAAAAAACCTTTGATAAAATGCTTTCTACAATGGGCATTGGAAACTTTGCTATAACAACCTCTCTGCACTTTGAGAATTGATAGCCTGTTTTGCTTTATTCCACTCCCCGCCATCAGCAGGATATTTTAGTTGCTTTCTGCTTGCGATCTGTTGTTAAATTTGCTTATAGGCTTTATACTGTAATAATGTACATCTATGCAAATGGCTGTCTTCATAAACGAAAAAGGAGTGGCAGAATGAACGAGCAGCAGCTTAGGGAACAAGCGCAAATTAAACAAATCGATCCTTCTCAAGATCAGACATCTGATAAAAATAACATAGAACGAATTAAACAGCTGTCCAGTGACGAACTGATCAGCAAATATTTTCAGGCCGAGTATCAGCCGCAGTCTCCTGATATTAAGAAGGCAAGGAAGCGGCGCAAGGAAGACGTGCAGTTTCATTATGATTTTTCCATTCCGGAAGATATGCAGCACATCGGGGAAGGAAAAAAGTTTCTTATTCGTACATACGGCTGTCAAATGAATGAACATGACACAGAAGTGATGGCAGGAATTCTGACAGAAATGGGCTATGAATCCACCTCTGAGACAGCGGAGGCAGATATTATTTTGCTGAATACCTGTGCGATCAGGGAAAATGCCGAGAATAAAGTATTTGGGGAAATCGGCCATTTGAAGCCATTAAAGCTGGAGAATCCTGATTTAATCATCGGGGTATGCGGCTGTATGTCCCAGGAAGAGTCCGTAGTTAATCGCATCCTGAAAAAACATCAGCACATCGATCTGATTTTTGGCACCCATAATATTCACCGCCTGCCGCAGCTCGTCAAAGAAGCGTTGTTCGGCAAAGAGATGATTGTGGAAGTCTGGTCCAAAGAAGGCGATGTCATCGAAAACCTGCCCAGAGCGAGAAAAGGAAAGATTAAAGCATGGGTCAATATCATGTATGGCTGTGATAAATTTTGCACCTATTGCATTGTGCCGATGACACGCGGTAAAGAAAGAAGCCGGCGGCCGGAGGACATTATCCAGGAGGTGCGACACCTTGTTGCCCAGGGGTATCAGGAAGTCACCCTTCTTGGGCAGAACGTAAATGCCTACGGAAAAGATTTTGCGGATCTAGAATACGGGCTTGGCGATCTGATGGATGACATTCACAAAATTGATATACCGAGAGTCCGGTTTACCACCTCCCATCCGCGGGACTTCGACGACCGTTTGATTGAAGTGCTGGCAAAAGGCGGCAATTTGCTGGATCATATTCACCTGCCTGTTCAGTCCGGCAGCAGTGAAATTTTGAAGAAAATGAACCGCAAATATACAAGAGAAGAATACCTGGAATTGGTGAGAAAGATCCGGACAGCAATGCCGAACGCCACCCTGACGACGGATATCATTGTCGGGTTCCCGAATGAGACAGAAGAGCAATTTGAAGAAACCATGACTCTTGTCGAGGAAGTCGGGTTTGAGGCTGCCTATACGTTTATCTATTCCCCGCGTGATGGGACTCCGGCTGCCCGGAAACAGGACGATGTGCCGGAAGAAGTGAAGAAGCAGCGGCTGTACCGGCTGAATGACCTTGTGAACAAGCAGTCGGCAGCTTCGATGAGTACCTATCAGAATAAAACAGTGAAGGTGCTTGTGGAAGGGGAAAGCAAAAAAGATCCGGATGTACTGGCCGGCTACACGGAAAGAAACAAGCTTGTCAATTTCCAAGGCCCTAAATCAGCCATTGGAAAAATTGTGGATGTGACCATAACGGAAGCAAAGACCTGGTCCTTAAACGGTGTAATGGCAGAAAATACAGTTGAGGTGAACTAATATGGCTGAGTATACACGCAAAGAAGTGCTCGATGAAGCGAGAAAACTGGCAGGCATGCTGTCAAACACGGAAGAGATTGACCGTTTCAAACAAGTGGAAGCAAAAATTAATGAAAATAAAAAGGTACAGCAGCTGATTCAAAAAATAAAAACCCTGCAAAAACAGGCAGTGAACTTTCAGGCATATGAAAAAACCGAAGCGCTGAAAAATGTGGAAGCAGAAATTGATCGGCTGCAGGCAGAAATTGATGCCATTCCGGTTGTTCAGGAATTCAAGGAAATTCAAGTAGTGGTCAATGATGTCCTGCAATTGGTTTCCGGTACAATTGCCCGGGAAGTGACCAACAATGTCATTGAATCAACTGGCGGAGATATTTTGGCTGGCGAGACCGGTTCAAAAATGAAAAAAAGCTCTGGCTGCGCCCATTAGTTATTACGGAGAATGCGCCGGCAAGCGGCTCTCTGTTCGACCCCGCTGGCATCAATAGAAATACAAAACCAGGCAAGGAACTAATCCTGCCTGGTTTTCCTTTTCCGCTCTTTTCTCAGTCACTTATGCACTTTAGGTATTTGTCTTGCATAAAATGACTATGAAAATAGAGGAGGTAAACGTAATTATGTCTTTTCTCGAAAATGACTACAGAGAAATCATCACAAAAGCTGTCATCGGCAAAGGGCGCAAGTTCACCAAAGACACCCACACCGTCTCGCCGTCACATAGACCCTCCAGCATTTTGGGCTGCTGGGTGATCAATCATTTATACAATGCCAAGAAAAAATCCGAGGATACCGTGGAAATCACTGGAAGCTACGATATTAACATCTGGTATTCGTACAATGACAATACGAAAACAGAGGTGGTAACAGAGCGGGTGAACTACCATGACCTCGTACCGCTTAGTGTCAAAGATGACAAATCGCTGGATGATGATTGTGACGTTATCGCTAAAGTGATGCAGCAGCCGAACTGCCTGGAATGCAAGATTACACACAAGGGGCAGAAGATTGCAGTAGAAATTGAGCGTGAATTTGTTGTTCAGGTAATTGGGGAGACCAAATTGCGCGTCAAGGTTGATCCAAAATGGGAATATGGTGACGATGATGAGGAAAGCTGGGACTTTGAGCTTACCGATGATGAATTATCCGATGTCGAGCCGGATTTTCTGGATAAAAAGGATTAAAGAAAATTACGAGGGATCTCTTCTCTCGTAATTTTTTTCTGTAAAAATAAGGGTGTCCAGTGGGGAGATCATTTCTCCTTTCTCTGTCTCTAAACGGTCGCCTTTCTTTTTTTAAATGTGCTATAATTAAAGGAAGTTATTTCGTGATTGTTGGAGGATCAGACATGGCAAAACACACACCAATGATGGAGCAATATCTAAAAATCAAAGCAGATTATAAAGATGCTTTTTTGTTTTTCCGTTTAGGCGATTTTTACGAGATGTTTTTTGATGATGCGATTCAAGCGGCAAGGGAACTGGAAATTACTCTGACCAAGCGTGACCCAGGTCAGAAAGAACCGATTCCTATGTGCGGCGTACCCTATCATTCAGCGGAAAATTACATAAAAACTTTAATTAGTAAAGGCTATAAAGTAGCAATATGTGAGCAGGTGGAAGACCCAAAAACAGCCAAAGGGGTTGTCAAACGGGAGGTCATCCAGCTGATTACGCCAGGGACTGTCATGGAAAGCACGATGCTTGAGGAAGGGAAAAACAACTACATTGCCAGCCTTTCGCACTTTCCGGATGAAACCTATACCGTGGTCTATAACGACTTATCAACAGGGGAAAATCGAATTGCCCTTATTTCGCTTGGCTGGGATGCGGTGATTCATGAATTGTACAACCAGCCGATTCGTGAGGTAGTTATCGCTTCAAGTCTGCCGGACGAGCTGCAGCAGCAGCTCCGTGACAGGCTGCAGGTGACCTTATCCTATCAGGACGAAGTGACATTTAACGCAGAATACAGGGACCTGTGTGAGAACCTGCATGATGAGCGTTTAGTGGAGGGCTTCAGTCGTTTGTTAAACTATATTCAATCCACCCAGAAACGCTCGCTTGATCATCTTCAGCAGGCGGAAGTGATTGAACTGAAAAATCATTTATCGCTTGATATGTACTCCAAGCGTAATTTGGAATTGACCGAGACGATGATTAAAAAAGGAAAGCATGGCAGCCTCTTATGGGTGCTGGATCATACTGTCACAGCAATGGGGGCAAGAATGCTGAAAAAGTGGCTCGAACGGCCGCTCTTGAGCAGAGGGAAAATTGAAGCAAGACTGGATGTCGCAGAAGGTTTTTACCGCGGGTTTATCGAACGGGAAGATTTGCGGGAAACACTGAAGTCCGTTTATGATCTGGAGCGCCTGGCGGGAAGAGTCGCATTTGGCAATGTAAATGCCAGGGATTTGATGCAAGTAAAGCAGTCACTGAAAAAAATTCCCGCACTGAAAGAGGTCCTGCAGCAATTTGAACAGAAAGAAATACAGAAATTAGCCGATTCTCTTGCTTACCCCAGGGAAATCGTGGAACTTTTGGATGCCAGTTTAATAGAGGAGCCCCCTATCTCAATAAAAGACGGCTCGATCATTAAGGATGGATATCATACACAGCTGGACACCTACAGAGATGCTTCAAGAAATGGTAAACAGTGGATTGCCGAACTGGAGCAGAAGGAAAAACAGGAGACCGGAATCAAATCACTGAAAATCGGCTACAACCGGGTTTTTGGCTATTATATTGAAGTGACCAGAGCGAACCTGCACCTGCTTCCTGAAGGCAGATATGAACGGAAACAGACGCTGACTAATGCTGAACGCTATATTACACCGGAATTAAAAGAAAAAGAACAGCTGATCCTGGAGGCGGAAGAAAAAAGTGTGGATTTGGAATATAGGCTGTTTATCGAAATACGTGAGCAGTTAAAGGAATTTATCCCGCAGCTGCAGCATCTCGCGGAAACAGTCAGCACCATTGATGTTCTGCAGTCATTTGCGGCCGTCAGTGAAGCCAATCAGTTTAAGCGTCCGACGTTTACTGATGGACGTTTAATGGTAAAAAAAAGCAGACATCCGGTCGTCGAACAGGTGATGACGGACGGTTCCTTTGTGCCAAATGATATCTCTCTCGACGAGGAAAAGCGAATGCTGCTGATTACAGGTCCGAATATGTCCGGAAAAAGCACCTATATGCGGCAGCTTGCCCTGACGGTAATTATGGGGCAAATCGGCTGCTTTGTTCCGGCGGATGAAGCGGAATTGCCGATCTTTGATCAGATTTTCACGCGCATTGGAGCGGCTGATGATCTGGTATCGGGGCAGAGCACGTTTATGGTGGAAATGCTGGAAGCCAATCATGCCTTACAGCAAGCCACGGACCGGAGTTTGCTTTTGCTTGATGAAATCGGGCGCGGGACAAGCACGTATGACGGTATGGCATTAGCCCAGGCGATTATTGAGTATATCCATGAACACATTCAGGCAAAAACCTTGTTTTCCACCCATTATCATGAACTGACAGCCCTGGAAGAGCCCCTGGCAAACCTGAAAAATGTCCACGTAAGGGCGGAAGAACATCAAGGGAATGTGGTTTTTCTCCATCAGATCAAAGAAGGAGCGGCAGATGAAAGCTACGGTATCTATGTCGCCAAATTAGCCGGGTTGCCGGAAGCGTTAATCGGCAGGGCGAGTGCTATCCTGCAGCAGCTGGAAGCCGGAAATGAAGCGGCTTCTGCTGAAGAAGTATCAGAACCCGGGCAGCTATCCTTTTTTGCAGAGGAAGGACCACCCGAAAAGAAAGAAAAGACCACGGCGAGGGAGAGCAAGGTTATCCGTGATTTAAAAGAGCTTGATTTGTTTGCCATGACACCTTTAGAAGCGATGAATGCCCTCCATCAGTTGCAGAAAGCGGCAAAAAAACAGTAATACGGCAGAAAGGACTGGTTGCATGGAAATTACCCAAATGCCTGAAGCCTTAGCAAATAAAATTGCGGCAGGTGAAGTGGTGGAACGTCCTGCCTCGGTCGTCAAAGAATTAGTGGAAAACAGCATCGATGCTGACAGCACATGGATTAAAGTGGAACTGGCTGAAGCTGGACTGCAGCAAATCCGTGTCACTGATAACGGAAACGGAATGAGCGAGGATGACTGCGAAAAAGCGTTTCTGCCACATGCCACCAGCAAAATTAAAAATGAAAATGATCTGTTTCATGTCCAGACCCTTGGCTTTCGTGGCGAAGCCCTTGCAAGCATTGCTTCTGTCAGCAGATTGACAATAAAAACTTCAAAAGGGGATGCAGCCGGCACCCACTTGGTGCTGGAAGGAGGAAAACCTAAAAGCAAGGGCAAGAGTGATGCCCGTAAAGGAACCGAAATTCTGGTGGAAGATCTGTTTTTTAACACACCGGCACGGCTCAAATATATGAAAAGTCTTCATACAGAGCTTGGGCATATTACCGATTTGCTCAACCGACTTGCCCTTTCCCATCCGGATATACGTCTGGAGGCGATCCACAACGGCAAAGGGCTGTTCAGCAGTCCGGGCACTGGTGATCTCTTACAAGTCATCGCCCATGTATACGGGATGGGAACAGCAAAAAAAATGCTGAAAATCAAGAGGGAGAGCCTTGATTTTATTCTTGAAGGCTATATAGCAAAACCGGAAGTGACCAGAGCCTCCCGCTCGTTTATTTCCATGATTATCAATGGACGGTATATCAAGAGTATTCCATTGTCAAAAGCAGTTATGGCAGGCTATCATACCTTGCTGCCGATCGGCAGGTCGCCAATTGTTGTGTTGAGTATACAAATGGACCCATTTCTTGTGGATGTCAATGTGCACCCGACGAAACTAGAAGTTCGCTTCAGCAAGGAAAAAGAATTGTTTTCCTTAATTGAAGAGGCGATTCGTGATAAATTCCGGGAAATAACGCTGATTCCGGAAATGCAGCAAAAGCCACCAGCCAAAGAGCTCACGCAGCAGCAGTCAATAGCGTTCGATCATCTCAAGCCTTCCTTTTCCAGAAATGCAGTTGATTCGAACAGTGTCATCCATGAGCCAAAGCATTCGTTCCCTGTTTTGGAAGATCAGGAGGCGATTGAGCAAAAGCCTGCCAGAGCAGCATACCAGACAACCAGTGAAGCGGCATCGGAAAGCACGCAAGCAACATGGAAAAATGCTCAGGCCACAGAGGAGCGTGCTCAATCAACAGAGAGCAGCGCTCAAGTTACAGAGGAAACGTCTCCCTCGGAGCGAATTCCTTCCATGTATCCAATCGGACAGCTGCATGGCACCTATATTCTTGCCCAAAATGAAAATGGCTTATATATGGTAGATCAGCATGCGGCACAGGAGCGGATTAAATACGAGTTTTTCAAAAGGAAGCTGGGGAAAACGATCAATGAGGCACAGAATTTGCTGCTTCCGATGACATTTGAATTCTCCAGGCAGGAAGCTATTTTCATTGAACAGTATCGGGAGGAATTGGAAAAAGTTGGTCTGTTTTTTGAAGAGTTCGGTCATCAGACGTATGTCATCCGTTCTTACCCCAACTGGTTTCCGCACGGCTTTGAGGAAGAAATAATCAGGGAAATGATCGATCAGGTAATGATGAAGGAAAAAGTTGATGTGGAAGCAATCAGGGAAGATGCTGCGATTCTGATGGCGTGCAAGCGGTCGATTAAAGCCAATCATTCCTTGAATCAGGAAGAAATGCTCCGGCTGCTGGAAGATTTGCGTAAAACAGCTGATCCATTTACCTGTCCGCATGGCCGGCCGATCATTGTCCATTTTTCCACCTATGAATTGGAAAAGATGTTTAAACGTGTCATGTAGCAATGTATAAATCAATCCCGCCTCGTCTAAGCTAGTAAAAAAATCCAGAGGTGGTTATATGGACAATCAAAAGCTAATTTATTTCCTGAATCAGCTGCTTTCCAATTATTTTGTCATGTATGTGAAACTGCATCGTTATCATTGGTTTGTACAAGGAAGGCATTTCTTTCAGTTGCATCAGACATTTGAAGACATGTATAAGCAATTTGCCAGTGAGCTCGACGAAATTGCCGAACGTATTCTAATGATCGAAGGCAAGCCGCTTGCTGTTATGAGCAAATTTTTAAAAGAAGCGACCTTGGAAGAAGCAACGGCGGATGACAAAGAAAACGAAATGATTGCCCAATTGCTGAACGACTACCGTCAATTGATCAAAGAAATCCGTGAAACAGGAGTGCCCGTTGCCCTGGAGCAGCAGGACGAGCCAACAGCGGATCTCTTAATCAACTTGCAGAAACAGCTGGAGAAATATTGCTGGATGCTGCGTGCATACCAGGCATATGAATAATTGTAATACACTAGGGGAATACTTATGAAAACTGTGATCGTTATTGTAGGACCGACGGCTGTAGGCAAAAGCCGTTTAAGTGTGGAGATTGCCAAAAGGTTCAACGGAGAAGTAATCAGCGGTGATTCCATGCAAGTTTACAGAGGAATGGATATCGGAACCGCAAAAATCTCTTCCCAAGAAATGCAAGGGATCCCGCATTATATGGTTGATATCAGGGATCCGAACCAACCTTTTTCAGCAGCGGATTTTCAAAGCTATGTGCAATATTATATAAAGGATATCTCCTCCCGCGGCAGCATCCCTGTAATTGCTGGCGGGAGCGGTTTATATATACAGGCAGCACTGTTTGATTACCATTTTTCCGACCAGGAAAGGGATGTGCAAGTCACGGAACGCATGGAGAAGCAAATGGAAGAAGAAGGATCCATGCCCCTGTATAAGCGTTTGCAGGAAATCGACCCGGCTCAGGCGAAAAAAATCCATCCCAATAACCGCCGGAGAGTGGTCCGCGCGCTGGAAATCTATGAAACAACCGGAATGACCATGACCGAATGGCAAAAAGAGCAGCAGCTGACGTCTCCATATCGGCTTTTATTCATTGGTTTGGAGATGTCCAGGGAGCTGCTGTACCGCCGCATCAATGAACGGGTGGACATCATGCTGGAAAAGGGCCTTCTGGATGAAGTGCGAGGTCTTTATGAAAAAGGACTGGAGGGCTGCGGTTCCATGCAGGCTATTGGCTATAAAGAATTCATTCCGTATTTTAAGGGGGAGCAGTCGCTTGAGAGATCAGTGGAACTGCTGAAACGTAATTCACGCCGATATGCCAAGAGGCAGTATACCTGGTTTAAAAATAAGCTGGATATTCCCTGGTATGAAGTAACACCAGATTCAATTAATGAAAGATTTGCAACCATTTTCAACGATTTAGCAGGAATTTTAGAAGAGACATAGAAGTAGTATAGTACAGACAGAAAAGGGAGGAAGTTTCTAATGGCGCAGTCGGTGAATATTCAGGATCAATACCTGAACGAATTAAGAAAGAACCATATCTCCACAACGGTGTTTCTGACCAATGGCTTTCAGTTAAGGGGTGTGGTAAAGGCGTTTGACAACTTTACCGTGTTAATGGAAACAGACGGCAAGCAGCAGCTGATTTTCAAGCATGCAATTTCCACGTTTTCACCTGTTAAACATGTAACACTGGAAAAAGAATAACTTCAGAGCGAAGCGGGCGCATATTTTGCGTCCGTTTTTTCGTAGAAGCTAAGAGGCTAACTGGGCGTTTGTCACAACTTTTTTCCCGGGGACGTATAATGTCTTGAATGGGAGTGATGGCATGGAAACACAAATGATGCAAAACCGAAATGGAAAAATAAATATTGTGCTTAATGATAAAAAAGAAGTAAAAACAGCAAAGCGCAGTTCCGAGCATTCCATGAAAAATAGTCCGTTCATGAAAATAGACCAGGAATTATCCTCTTTCGTAGCAATGGAGGAACTCAAAACGACAATTAAAGAAATCTATGCAACGATGATGATGAATGCTAAACGGAAACAGGCAGGGCTAAAGGATACCAGACAAGTGCTGCACATGCTGTTTAGAGGAAACCCGGGGACAGGGAAAACCACCGTGGCCCGCAAGCTTGCCAAAATATATTTTGAAATGAATCTTTTGTCAAAAGGCCATTTTATTGAAGTCGAACGCGCGGATCTGGTCGGCGAATACATTGGTCAAACGGCACAAAAAACGAGAGCCATGGTACAAAAAGCGATGGGCGGAATATTATTTATTGATGAAGCATATTCCCTGGCGCGCGGAGGGGAAAAGGATTTTGGGAAAGAAGCAATTGATACACTGGTAAAGCATATGGAAGATAATCACAATGATTTTGTTCTGATCCTTGCAGGTTATCCGAATGAAATGGATCGTTTTCTGTCCTTGAACCCTGGGTTGAAATCGCGTTTCCCGTTTATTTTGGATTTTGACGATTACAGTGTGTCTCATCTTATGGAGATTGCCAGGCAAATGGCTGCAGAACGAGAATATAAGCTCTCCAGAGAAGCGGAGTGGGAATTAAGGTCCCAGCTGTTGAGAACTACCGCTCTGACAGTAAGAAATTTTGCAAATGCCCGTTATGTCCGCAATGTTATTGAAACCGCCATCCGCAAACACGCAGTTAGATTACTGGGAAAAGAAGATGCAACACCGGCGGAGCTGATGGAATTATCATTGGAGGACGTGCAGGCAGAAGGATCCTAAAGAAGTGAGTTTTGCCGGCAATTTTGTGATGGCTGCAAGACTCTGATATGATAAAACCAGATAACACACTCGTGAGATACAGAAAGAGGTACTCTAACATGGCGGAAGAAAAAATACTAATCATCGCAATTAAAAAGGGAAATCAGTCGAACCAACGTTTTCAGTCATCACTGGATGAATTGGTGTCTTTAAGCAAAACCGCAGGCGGAAATACAGTAAAAATCATGACACAGAATCGAAATGATATTCATCCAGCCACCTATATCGGTGAGGGGAAGGCGCAGGAAATCAAGCAGGAAATTGATGAACTGGACATTGATCTCGTTTTGTCCAATGATGAATTATCCGCAGGCCAGATGCGAAATCTCGGTGCTATATTTGGTGTTCGGCTGATCGACCGCAGCCAGCTCATCCTTGATATTTTTGCCCAGCGTGCCCGCACCAAGGAAGGAAAACTGCAGGTGGAGCTGGCTCAATTGCAATATATGCTGCCAAGGCTTCACGGGCAAGGAACAGAAATGTCCAGACTGGGAGCAGGAATCGGCACAAGAGGACCGGGTGAAACGAAACTCGAAACCGATCAGCGGCATATCCGGCGGCGGATTGATGATATCAAAAGGCGATTATCACAGATCGTGCAACAGCGGGAGCAATACCGTAAAAGAAGAAAAACAAATGAGGTGTTTCAAATTGCTATTGTCGGCTATACCAATGCCGGCAAATCGACTTTGTTCAACCAGTTGACAAAAAGCGATTCCCTTGAAGAAGATCAGCTGTTTGCCACATTGGATCCTTTGACAAGGCAGGTTCAGCTGCCTTCCGGTTTTCAAACGCTGGTCACGGATACGGTCGGTTTTCTTCAGGAACTGCCGACCGCACTAATTGCCGCTTTCCGTTCCACACTGGAAGAGGTCAAAGAGGCAGACTTCCTGTTGCACGTGGTAGATGGATCCCATCCCGACAAAGCTCAGCAGCAAGATACCGTCATGAAGCTGCTGGAAGAGTTAGATGCAGGAACACTGCCAATGCTGACAGTATACAATAAGCGCGATCTGTTCCAGGATAATGTAATCCCGGAACAGCATCCTTATATATTTATTGAGGCCCGTGATGAAGAAGATGTGGATAGACTGCGGGAAAGGATAGAGGAAATTCTGGTCGAAAAATGGGACAAGTTTGCGCTGAACCTGGAGCCAGATGAAGGAAGGCTACTCCACCGTCTGGAGCGGGAAACGATTGTACAGGCTAAACATTATGATGAAGAAAATAACAACTATGCTGTACAAGGGGTTATGCGGCCGAACCACCCATTAAAAAGCTTGGTAAAGGAGAAACAATAATTAATGATAGAACAGTTGATTGAACAGGCTCAAAACGATTGCCGAGAGCAGCACGAGAAAATAACTGCTGTCTCTGAAACAAACCAAAGACGCGTGCTGGATGCTTTCCGAACCCACCGCATCAGTGACAGTCATTTTCATTCCACTACAGGTTATGGATATGACGATCTTGGCCGGGAGGGACTGGAGGCTGTATATGCGCAAGTTTTTGGCGGGGAGGATGCGATCGTCCGGCCGCAGCTGACATCAGGCACCCATGCGATCACTACAGCTTTATTTGGTCTCTTACGCCCGGGGGATGAGCTGATGTATATTACCGGGAAGCCGTATGACACGCTGGAAGAGGTGATTGGCAAGCGCGGGGGGAATAACGGGTCGCTGATGGATTACCATATAAACTATCAGGAGATAAAGCTAAAAGTAGATGGCACGGTTGACGCGGATACTGTCACAGAGGCAGTCTCAAGCAAAACCAAAGTCGTAGCAATTCAGCGTTCCAAGGGATATGATGACAGGCCTTCCTTTACGATAGAGGAAATTGCCGGGATGGTGCAGTTGGTAAAATCCCAAAACCCAGAAATAATCGTGTTTGTGGATAACTGCTACGGAGAATTTGTGGAAACAAGGGAGCCTCTGCATATCGGGGCAGACGTAATTGCCGGTTCTCTGATAAAAAACCCCGGCGGCGGGCTGGTTCGCTCTGGAGGTTACATAGCTGGAAAAAAGGACCTTATCAGGCAATGCGCAAACCGTTTAACAGCTCCCGGAATAGGGAAAGAAACAGGTGCTACATTTAATATGCTGCAGGAAATGTTTCAAGGGTTTTTTCTGGCACCGCATATTGTCGGGGAAGCACTGAAAGGGGCAGTATTTACAGCAAGACTGCTAGAGTTGGCTGGATTTCAGACCGCACCTCATTATCAAATGAAGCGTACGGATCTTATACAGTCGGTCACATTTCAGACTAGAGGGCAGATGATTGCTTTCTGTCAGGCTGTACAGCAATTTTCCCCGGTCAATTCCTATGTGACCCCATATCCAAGTGAGATGCCCGGGTACGAAGACGAGGTGATTATGGCTGCCGGTACGTTTATTCAGGGGTCGAGTATTGAATTTTCAGCTGACGGCCCCATTAGAGAGCCATATACTGCATTTGTTCAGGGCGGTCTTACCTACGCGCATGTTAAAATTGCCGTAACCGAGGCCGTAAAATCAGTGATTGGTACGAGATATTGAATCGTATTCCAGCGAGATGAAAATTTCGTGTCAGGTTTCCTCACATATAATTGACAGCATACTTAACATCATGTATAATCGTTTTTAGTAACATAAAGGGGGTTCTTTGATTGAATGATCAGGACCGTCGCTCTATGCCCTTGTTTGCCATCGGACAGGTGATGAAATTGACAGAACTGACTGCCAGGCAAATCAGGTATTATGAGGAACATCAATTAATTCACCCAGAACGGACATCAGGAAATCAGCGCTTGTTTTCTTTCAATGATGTCGACAAGTTATTAGAAATTAAAGATTTATTGGACAAAGGCCTAAATGTCGCCGGAATCAAGCTTCTATTAAACGAAGGAAAGAAACCCCAAAGCAAGACTGATACTTCACGGGCAGCAGATTTATCTGATAAAGAACTAAGGAAAATTCTGCGGAATGAGCTTAATCAGGCCGGAAGACTCGGAAAGGCAAGTATGCGGCAAGGTGAACTTGCCAGGTTCTTTGTCAAACATTAGCTGATATGGAAAATGAAAGCAGGGATGTTTCATTTCTGACTGAATTTTTTCATTCACATACTTAGTAAAAATTAGGAGGAGAAACATTGGGGAAAAAGTTAACCAAGAAGGAAATCCTGAAGCAAATTGAGGAAGAAAATGTCCGGTTTATTCGTCTCCAGTTTACGGATATGCTCGGAACCATTAAAAATGTGGAAATTCCACTCAGCCAGCTGGATAAGGCGTTCGACAATATGATGATGTTTGACGGATCCTCAATTGAAGGGTTTGTCCGCATTGAAGAATCGGATATGTACCTATACCCGGATCTGGACAGCTTTGTGGTATTCCCATGGACATCCGAAAAGGGAAAAGTGGCCAGATTCATCTGTGATATTTACAATCCGGACGGCACCCCATTTGAAGGCTGCCCAAGATATAATCTGAAGCGGAACCTGAAAAAAATGGAAGAACTCGGATATGATGCATTTAATATCGGAACAGAGCCGGAGTTCTTTTTATTCAAACTTGATGAAAAAGGGGAGCCATCTCTGGAGTTAAATGACCATGGTGGTTATTTTGACCTGGCTCCAACGGATCTTGGAGAAAACTGCCGTCGCGATATCGTGCTTGAGTTGGAAGAAATGGGCTTTGAAATTGAAGCTTCCCACCATGAAGTGGCTCCTGGCCAGCACGAAATTGATTTTAAGTATTCGGACGCTGTGAAACACGCAGATGATATCCAGACATTTAAGCTTGTCGTAAAAACAATCGCCAGAAAGCATAATTTGCATGCCACCTTTATGCCAAAACCGTTGTTTGGAGTAAACGGTTCAGGAATGCATTGTAACATGTCCTTGTTCAAAAAAGGAGAAAATGCTTTTTTTGATGAGAAAGGCGATCTGCAACTGAGTGAAGTGGCATACCAGTTTACGGCCGGGATCATTAAACACGCGACCAATTTTACAGCGGTCACGAACCCGACGGTAAATTCCTTTAAGCGGCTGGTGCCAGGCTATGAAGCACCTTCCTATGTTGCCTGGTCAGCGTCCAACAGAAGCCCTCTGGTCCGTGTCCCTAAATCGCGTGGATTGAGCACCCGGATTGAAGTAAGAAGTGTCGATCCGGCTGCTAATCCGTATTTGGCGATGGCCGTATTGCTTGCAGCCGGACTGGATGGGGTCGAGAACAAATTAACACCACCTGCATCAGTAGACCGTAACATTTATGTGATGACGAAAGAAGAGCGGGAAGAAGACGGGATTAAAGATCTGCCGTCAACGCTTTTAGGTGCATTGGAAGAATTGAAAAAAGATGAAACTATTGTTCAGGCCATGGGCGAGCATTTATTCGAGCATTTTGTGGAAGCTAAAGAAATTGAATGGGATATGTTCCGTACAACAGTTCATCCATGGGAACGTGAACAGTATCTGACCAGCTATTAAACGAAAAACCGCCATTTTTGGCGGTTTTTTTCTGTTTAAATAGGAATAAAAAAGCTGCAGACGTGCTCTGCAGCTTTTTCCTTACTGGATGTTCCGGTACAGGCCGATGACTCTGCCCAGAATGGTTACATTTTCATAAATCAGTGGTTCCATTGTGGCGTTTTCCGGTTGCAGACGGAAATGGTCTTTTTCCTTGAAGAAACGCTTCACCGTTGCCTCATCTTCATCAGTCATCGCGACGACAATTTCCCCATTCTGCGCCGTAGTCTGCTGTTTGACAATCACCATGTCTCCGTCAAGAATCCCTGCTTCAATCATACTCTCCCCTTCAATAACTAATACAAACAAGTTATCATCCGGGCTTGCGCTGGAATTCGGCAGTGGAACGAATTCTTCAATATTTTCCACTGCAGTAATTGGAAGACCAGCAGTTACCTTCCCAATGACAGGCGCATACCTCGCTTCTTCTCTGGGAATATGGCTGTCTGGAGATGTATCAAGAATTTCAATCGCTCGCGGTTTGGTTGGATCTCTGCGGATATGCCCTTTGCTCTCCAGCCGGGCGAGATGGCCGTGAACTGTGGAACTCGAAGCCAAACCCACCGCTTCTGCTATTTCTCTGACAGAAGGCGGATACCCCTTTTTCTTTACCTGGTCTTTAATAAAATCAAGTATCATTTGCTGTCTTTTCGAAAGCTTTGTCATCTCGTAAACACCTCGCACATAGTATTTATATTAATAGTTTACCATTAATAGAGAAAAATAACAAACGTTAGTTCGAAAAAATCTTGACAAGACCGTACGTTCGTGTATACTATTAATTATAAGCGAACTATAGTTCTTATTTAGGAGGATGCGTTTATGTTTGAGAAAATCAACAAAACAGATGCGTTTTACTTAGTTGCTTTCGTATTGATGCTGGGATTCTTATATTTCGCTATGGTTACGAGCGGGTAATTGCAAAAGGAGAGTTTGTTAAGTGAAAGCCATCATATATTGCCGTGTAAGTACGGACAAGCGGGAACAGGAAACTTCTCTTGCACGACAGAAGCAGGAACTCAAAGACCTTGCCAGCCGTCACGGTTTTGACATTATTGATTGTATAGAAGAGAAGGAGAGCGGGTATGAAATAGACCGGAACGGCATTTTCAGCATGCTGGAATATTTTTCAGAAGGGAAAGCGGATTGTCTTTTGATCCAGGATGAAAGCAGGCTGGGTCGGGGCAACACGAAAATTGCTTTGTTTCATCAGCTATTTAAAATGAATATCCCGGTATATACGGCGGTTCATGACGGCAAATTGGAACTTTCGGATTCGGATTCCATGGTGATTGATATTGTTGGCATTGTGGAAGAGTATCAGCGAAAAATTCATAATGCGAAAATCAAAAGAGGTATGCAGAAGGCTGTTCGTGAAGGCTATAACCCTGCAAGGAATTTAGCCAATCAGCATAAGGCGCCAGGCAGGGAGCGGATCGACTTTCCAATAGAAGAAGTCGTTCGCCTCAGAGAAAAAAATCTGACATTCAGGGAAATCGCCTCTATTTTGAACAACCTCGGTTATTCTGTATCGAAAGCGACGGTGCACCGGCGGTATCTGGAATATCAAAATACTTGAATATCCCATTGGAGAAAGGTATCATGAAAACGCAGGACTATCATATTCCCTGCGTTTTCTCTATTTTTAATGAAGGCGGGATATCATGTTATCGAAGGAGAAAATTGCCCGCATCAATGAGCTGGCAAACAAATCAAAAAAAGAGGGTTTAACTGAGAAGGAAAAAGAGGAGCAAAAGGAGCTCCGCGAAGCCTATTTGAAAAATGTTCGAAGTTCGTTTAAGAATCAGTTCAAATCCATGACCGTGATTGATCCGGAAGGAAATGACGTTACACCTCAGAAGGTGCGGGACCTGCAGGATCGAAATAAAAAACACTAATATATACAGTGATCATGAAAAGGGAGAAATGCATATGTCTACCAATATTGAACAGCAATCCATTAACACGATACGCACACTTTCCATTGATGCCATTGAAAAAGCGGGATCCGGTCATCCTGGTCTGCCGATGGGTGCGGCCCCGATGGCCTACACATTGTGGACAGATTTTATGAATCATAACCCAAAGAACTCCAAATGGTTTGATCGGGACCGTTTTGTACTATCTGCAGGCCATGGGTCAATGCTATTGTACAGCCTGCTTCATTTGTCAGGCTACAATGTGACAATCGATGACTTAAAAGGATTCCGGCAATGGGGATCCAAAACACCAGGCCATCCAGAAGTGCATCATACAGACGGAGTAGAAGCAACAACTGGACCGCTCGGGCAAGGAATTGCCATGTCCGTTGGTATGGCGATGGCAGAGGCGCATCTTGCAGCAAGATTTAATCAGGAAGGTACAGCAGTTGTTGATCACCATACGTATGCCCTTGTCAGTGACGGGGATCTGATGGAAGGCATATCCCATGAGGCAGCCTCGCTGGCAGGTCATCTGGGGCTCGGGAAATTAATTGCCCTTTATGACTCCAACGATATTTCACTGGACGGGGATTTGAACCAGTCGTTCTCCGAAGATATTGAAAAACGCTTCGAAGCATACGGCTGGCAAGTGATCCGGGTAGATGACGGCACGGACGTTGCAGCCATTAGAGAGGCATTAAAAGCTGCAAAAGCGAATACGGAGCAGCCAACCTTGATCGAAGTAAAAACAGTGATCGGATATGGCTCGCCGAATAAGTCTGCTTCAGCCGCTTCCCACGGTGCCCCGCTTGGGGAAGATGAAGTAAAATTGACCAAAGAATACTATAAGTGGACGCATGAAGATTTCCACGTCCCGGATGAAGTTTATCAGGATTTCCGGGAAAAGATTGGCAAAGATGGAGAAGAAAAAGAAGCAGCCTGGCAGGAACAGCTGAAAACATACAAAGAGAAGTATCCGGAACTTGCTAAAGAATTCCAGCTGGTTTTAGATGGCGAACTCCCGTCAGACTGGGACAAAAATCTCCCAGTATTTGAAGCTGGAGAAGATACGCTTGCAACAAGGGCTGCTTCCGGAAAAGTATTGAATGCTGTCGCCGAAACGCTTCCAAACTTCTTTGGCGGAAGTGCGGATCTGGCAGGTTCAAATAAAACGACAATCAATGATGTGGATGACTTTTCCCGAAATAATTATCAAGGAAGAAATATCTGGTTTGGCGTGCGGGAGCATGCCATGGGTGCAGCACTGAACGGGATGGCGCTGCATGGTGGACTGCAGGTGTTTGCAGGAACATTCTTTGTGTTCAGCGACTATCTGCGCCCTGCCGTTCGCTTGTCCGCAATCATGCAGAATCCGGTAACTTATGTATTCACCCATGATTCGATTGCTGTCGGGGAAGATGGGCCGACACATGAGCCAATTGAACAGCTGGCTGCACTGCGAGCAATGCCTGGTCTGTCGCTGATTCGTCCGGCTGACGGAAATGAAACACAGGCGGCATGGAGACTTGCACTGGAGTCCAAGGACCAGCCGACCGCTCTCGTTCTAACAAGACAAAATTTGCCTACATTGGAAGGAACCAAGAAGCATGCCTATGAAGGCGTTAAAAAAGGTGCCTATATTGTGAGCAAATCAGAGAAAGAAACACCGGACGCATTGCTGCTTGCTACGGGCTCAGAAGTGCAGCTGGCTGTTAAAGCCCAAGCGGAATTGCTCGAGAAGGGAATTGACACAAGTGTTGTCAGCATGCCATCCTGGGATCGTTTCCGCAAACAGGAAGAGTCCTATAAGAATAAGGTGCTCCCACCGAACGTGAAAAACCGTGTAGCAATTGAAATGGCCTCTCCGTTTGGCTGGGAACGCTATGTTGGCGATGAGGGTCATGTATTCGGCATTGAAACCTTTGGCGCTTCTGCAAAAGGGGATAAAGTGGTAGAAGAATACGGCTTTACCGTGAACAATGTAGTAAATTATGTGGAATCTGCAATAAAATAAGAAAAAAGGATGGCGCCAGTACTAAGGTGCCATCCTTTCTTTTTTTAGTCTTTTTCTAATAGAGTGCTGTTTATCACAATATTTTTAAACTGCGAACTAATCCACCGCTCCGGAAATACCCCTCGCTTTCCGCGGGTGGCTGGTGAGCCTCCTCGCGCTGTCTCCGCTTGAGGGGTCTCACCGATGCCATTCCTCCCGCAGGAGTCTCGGGGTATTTCCTCTGCTGAGAATGTGCTTTGCAACTTTCTCACATTTATAACTATAACAGCTATTCACTTTGTTGATGGTTGATTGGAGCTACGGGCATCCGACTCCTGCGGGAAGAAAAGCCTAGGCGAGACCCCGAAGTGCTCATCTCACAAGGGGGCTCGGCAGCTTCCCGCGGAAAGCGGATGCCCGTAGCGGAAATCAACGAGCACTCTGTCGCAGTTTCCATCAACTGCATATGCATCAAAACTTAGGAATAAAGAATTTCTTTAAGAATACATATTGTCTATCAGAATGACAAAACATGGGAATTTTTCTGTGTTCGACAAAACTAGTGGATCTGCGCGCGATGAATTGACATGTTTCTTGAAAAGAATACGTATAATGGAGGGTAAAAGGAGCTGGCGGACCATGTATGAGTATTCTATTTTTTGGATCAAACCTGAAGTAGCAGCACGTTATTTCCATAAGAGCGGGTTATTGTACCGGTTTATAAAACTGTATCAGTCTGCTCCGGAACGGGAAGACGTGAAAGCTCAGTTTAACTATATTACCCATCCGTTTCCACCGGACCTGTTTATTGCCCGTAATTTTTATTTATCCGAACAGCAGATCACCATAAAAATAAACGGCCCATTTATTGATCTGCAAAAGGATGATAGAGCTATTTCTTTACAAGTCGGCGAAAAGCAGATAAAATTTCGTTGTAATACATTACAGGACGCTGAAGAGTTGCTATTTCCAGCATTGCGCGCATTTCAGCCGGTCTTTTTTATCACTGGAAATACGATCGAAAATTACGGCTGGACTTCCCCGCTGCCCGGCGCATGGAAAGAGCGGCAGCATGTATTGTATTCTTATCATTAATTTACTATACTGTATAGAGACAACATGAAGGAGGAAAGCGTTACATGGGCACGATTTGGGTCGTTTTAATTGCTATTGCAGCATTAATTGCCGGGGTTGCTCTTGGATTTTTCATTGCCAGAAAATATATGATGAATTACTTGAAAAAGAACCCGCCTATTAATGAGCAAATGCTTCGTACATTAATGATGCAGATGGGGCAAAAACCATCACAGAAGAAAATCAATCAAATGATGCGTGCAATGAATAATCAGACTGGAAAGTAGACAAGCCATCATTCATTCAAACAATCGCACAATACCCCTTGCTTATTGATATGTCCGGCAAGGGGTGTTTTTAATGGAAATTTAGAATGTTTGCTGGACCTGCAGAAAAATTCGGGGGATTGTCATTTCTTCAGTGCATGATTTGGCAGTTTCTCTGTTAAAATGAAGAAAGCGTATGCTCAAATGCCAGAGGAGGATCAACTTGGAAGAAATCAATATTTTTCTTGCATTCGGTGCTGGATTCCTTTCATTTGTATCACCATGTGTGCTGCCTTTGTATCCAGCCTTCTTATCGTATATTACCGGAATGAGTGTCAGTGAAATCAATGAGGCAAACAGCAGGCTGAACAAACGGGCACTGCTGCATACTATTTATTTCCTGCTTGGATTTTCCAGTATTTTTATTATGATCGGATTTACCACCACGATGATTTCCGAGTTTCTAATGACTTATCAGGATCTTATCCGTCAGATTGGCGCAATATTAATTATATTTTTTGGATTGGTGATTGTTGGAATTCTTAACTTTGAATTTCTGATGAAAGACAGACAAATCCGGTTTAAGAACCGGCCTGCCGGGTTTTTTGGCTCCTTCCTGATCGGTACAGCCTTTTCACTGGGATGGACGCCTTGTACAGGGCCGATCCTGGCGATTGTGCTGTCACTTGCAGCAAATAATCCGGAAATCGGGCTTGTCATGATGATCAGTTACATACTGGGTTTTTCCGTACCCTTCCTGCTTCTGGCCTTTTTCATCGGGAAGCTTACCTGGTTTAAGCGGTACAGTGGCCGCATTGTGAAAATTGGCGGCTATCTTATGATTGTCATGGGGGTTGCACTGTTTTTTGACTGGACGACAAAAATCACGGCATTTCTAGCTGGCTGGTTCGGTTTTTACGGATTTTAATGGATTTTTGTGCCACATTATACTATTATGGTAGTAGTTAAGAGGTGAGCGATTTATGTATAAAACAAATGATCTGATATTGCGTACGACAACATCCTTAATTGCATTTATGATGCTCGGCTTTGCCATCTATCTATTGATTGCCGGTCATAACGCCCCAGGTGGCGGTTTTGTCGGCGGTCTGCTGACGGCTGGAGCAGTACTTTTGATGTATATGGCGTATGGGACGGAAGCTGTGGAGAAAATGATTCCGATTAACTTTACAACTCTTGTGCCGATTGGTTTGGCTGTAGCTGTAGGAACGGGGGTTGGCTCCTTTATTTTTAATCAGCCGTTTTTATCTCACACCTTTGGCTATTTCACCTTCCCGATTTTTGGTGAAATTGAACTGGCCACAGCGATGCTTTTTGATGTAGGGGTTTACTTAACTGTGGTAGGGGTGGTAATGACTATTATCCTGACGATTGCAAATGATCGGTAACCCGGCGGGAGAAAGAGTGATTTTTGATGTTCTGGTTAGTGCTGTCGACGACTGTTGCTGCCTGTATGGCGGCGGCGATGATTGTGATCCGGCTGCGGGCTGCAAAAAAACCCGCTTCTGTCAAAAAAATAGTGCTGCCGCCTCTATTTATGAGTACAGGGGCGCTGATGTTTGTTTTTCCGGTGTTTCAGATTAATGTCATTCAACTTTTTGAAGCAGCGGCGGTCGGGCTGGTTTGTTCCTTTTTTTTGATTAAAACGTCCCGTATAAAAATCCAGGAGCAAGAAATTTATCTCGTTCCATCGAAGTGGTTTGGTGTTATACTGGTGGGCCTTTTGCTTTTCCGGGTTGCCTTTAAGCTGGCTATCGGAAGCTCCATCTCTTTTGGGGAGACGAGCGGAATGTTTTTTATTCTCGCTTTCAGTATGATAGCCACATGGAGAATTGTGATGCTGCTCCAATATCTGCAGCTGGAAAAACAGCTGAAATTTAAAAAAATGCGCCAGACCAATTAGGGGTCGCGGCGCTTTTTGTTATGAATGTTTCTGCCGCCGCCGGTATTGCTTTTGCCATCCTTCTGTATAATCTTCCTTGGATTTGGCGAAAAACGGTTCATATGGAGCGACGTCAATATTTTTCTGTGCTAACTTTTTCCGGAGAAACTTATGGTCACGTTTCGGTGTGGCGATGATATAACCTTCAATTAGTGTATCCTGGGTGACCTTTTCCTCCTTTTTCTGCAAAGCAACCTCACCGACTTTGCTTGCAATTTTGTGTCTGGCCACATCTCTAAACAGTTCCGGGACAGGAGAGATTAGTTCTTCCAGCAATGCCTTTTCATTCTTTTCCCACATATGCTTTGTTTTTTCCATATAATGCTTTTCCCAGTCCATCACTGATTTGCCATCTTCTTTTGGCAGCTGTTTAAGGAATTTGCGAAACATAAAAAATCCGCCGACCGCCATAAAAGCAATCATGAAAAATCCCCATAATATGATGAAATAATCAACGAGTCCACCCATGTTTTCACCTGTTTCCGTCAAAATAGTTGCTTTTAATTATAAAACAATTTATTTTCTGGTATTTTTATAGTAATATTACTAATAATTGAACGTTGTCATGATGCTGGTCCGTGACTGTTTATAGTTACATTATAGTTGGAATTTGGCTGACAGACAAGCAACATATTACATAATAGACCATCATAAGATGAAAAAGAGAAGAGGATTTGTCGATTTAAAAAAGCTTATTTGTGTGAGCAGGATGGAGGGAATGTAATGGGATCTGATGAATTGGAGCAAAACAAAAATCAAGCTGCTGTACTTTCAGACGTTATTAAGGAACAGAGAATGTTAACCGACTTAGCCAGTCTGCCTCCCCATATGCTTACCTGGATCGGGAACAATCAGAACGATATCATCATTGTTTGGGACCAGGAAGGACAGGCACTGTATATCTCAGATACCATTCAGCGAATACTGGGATATGCACCCGCGGATTTCATTTCACTGAATTGGTATGAGCTTATTCCACCAGAAGATATCGCCAGAATTAAAAAAAGCCTTGGTCAGAATGTCAATATGAGTCAGGAATTCAGCTTACGAATTTTAAACGAACAGGGTAAATATATTGACTCGGAATGCACGATCGCCCTGATGCAGGATAAAACCAGCGGCCAGTTATTTTACATTTCAATAATAAAAGATGTGTCTGCCCAGGCGGAAACAAATGAAATGATGATTCACTATGAAAAGATGTCTGTGGCAGGCCAGCTTGCTGCAGGGATTGCTCATGAAATTCGCAACCCATTGACCTCGATGAAAGGATTTCTGCAATTACTGGAAGCAGGAATCAAAGGTAGCGAGGAGTATTATAAAATTATGCTTGATGAAATTGAGAAAATGGAAACGATCACTTCTGAACTACTATTTATTTCCAAACCGTTAACGGAACATTTCACCAGGCAGTCTCTGGAAGAAATGGTTCATGATGTTAAAGTATTATTGCATCAGCAGGCTAAGGCAAATGACATTGACATCGACACAGAAGGAATCAAGGACGGTTATGTATATGGCGACCGAACGCAAATTAAACAGGTTCTGATTAATCTTATAAAAAATGCAATCGAGTCGATGGAAGAAACAGGAAAAGTCATTATCCGTGCAAAAACATTGGAAAAATCGGTAGAACTGGAGATTATCGATGAAGGTGCTGGCATTCCTGCTGATATTATTAATAAACTTGGCGAGCCCTTTTTTACTACGAAACAGAACGGGACAGGCCTTGGAGTCATGATTACCAGGCAAATACTGGATCGTCATAATGCTGTTATGGAAATTTTCCAGAATGAGGTGAAAGGCAGCACATTTCGCATCAGCTTTCCGTTACCAGAGAATAAATAACCCACCGGAGACTGTTTCTGCATCTGTGTATAAGTAAAAATTATCAGAACGCATAAGTTTTTAATATATAACGTTATAGCTCAATCGATTGTTTTCTTTCCCGGATTCGTATACTATAGTTACTGTAGATAAATTTCTATTAACCTATGAAACATGAAAGATATTGTCGTTTGCAGGCGTTTACACGCTGGGATATGTAAGCAAACGATGAATGGAGAAAGGGGCAGTCTAAATGGGGAAGACCAATGCATTCAATGCAAAAAGTGAGTTTGAATCAAATGGAAAAACCTACAATTACTATCGTTTGAAATCTTTGGAAGAAGCGGGTTTGGGTACAGTATCACGCCTGCCTTTTTCTGTCAGAGTCCTGCTGGAATCACTTCTCCGGCAGCATGATGGCCGGCAGATTAAAGATGAACATGTTGAGGCACTTGCCGAATGGGGCAAATGTGAAAAGACAGCAGATGTGCCGTTCAAGCCTTCACGGGTTATTCTGCAGGACTTCACCGGTGTTCCGGCAGTTGTTGACCTTGCGTCACTCAGAAAGGCAATGGTTGATATGGGCGGCGAGCCGAATAAAATCAATCCGGAAGTGCCGGTTGATCTGGTTATTGACCACTCTGTCCAGGTCGATCAGTATGGCACACCAAATGCCCTGAAAGCAAACATGGATCTGGAATTCGAGCGGAATGCTGAACGCTATGAATTTCTGAACTGGGCGCAAAAAGCATTTGATAATTACCGTGCCGTTCCACCGGCAACAGGTATCGTCCATCAGGTAAACCTTGAATACATTGCTAACGTGGTGCATGGACTGGAAAATGAAGACGGAGAATTTGATGCTTTTCCTGATACGCTTGTCGGTACCGATTCCCATACTACCATGATTAACGGACTTGGCGTTCTTGGCTGGGGTGTCGGCGGTATTGAAGCAGAAGCGGGCATGCTGGGACAGCCATCTTATATGCCTGCACCGGAAGTGATCGGGGTTAAATTTACCGGCAGTTTTCCAAACGGAACAACCGCAACCGATCTCGCTCTGAAAGTAACCCAGGTGCTGCGGGAGAAAAAAGTTGTCGGCAAATTTGTCGAATATTTTGGTCCCGGACTGGCAGATATGCCGCTGGCTGACCGTGCCACTATTTCCAATATGGCACCGGAATATGGAGCTACCTGTGGATTCTTCCCGGTGGATCAAGAGGCATTGAACTATCTGCGCCTAACCGGCCGCAGCGATGAGCAAATTGATTTGGTAGAGAAGTATTGTAAAGAAAACGATCTCTGGTATTCCTCCGAACAGCCGGATCCGGAATATACCGAGCTGGTGGAAATTAATCTTTCCGAACTGGAGCCGAATCTTTCCGGGCCAAAACGCCCGCAGGATTTGATCGCGCTATCCAATATGCAAAAAGAATTCAATAAAGCAATCACTGCTCCCGAGGGTAACCAGGGATTCGGACTGGACAAATCCGAATTTGATAAAGAAGTTACCGTGGAACATCCAAATGGCAGTGAGTCTGTCATGAAAACAGGATCCCTGGCAATTGCAGCTATTACATCCTGTACCAATACGTCGAATCCGTATGTCATGCTCGGAGCAGGTTTACTGGCCAAAAATGCGATTGACAAAGGACTAAGCGTTCCGGACTATGTAAAAACATCTCTGGCGCCGGGTTCAAAAGTTGTAACACGATATCTGGATGATGCCGGACTTACCCCGTATTTGGATCAGCTCGGCTTTAACCTGGTAGGCTATGGCTGTACCACATGCATCGGCAACTCCGGTCCGTTGCGTCCGGAAATTGAGCAGGCGATTGCCGACAATAATTTGACCGTTTCATCGGTGCTGTCCGGGAACCGGAATTTTGAAGGAAGAATCCATCCTCTGGTCCAAGCTAACTACCTTGCCTCACCGCCGCTGGTTGTTGCTTATGCTCTGGCAGGTACGGTGGATATTGATCTTACCAAAGATCCGCTGGGCACAGATAAAGATGGCAAGCCAGTGTTTATGAACGATATTTGGCCGGCAATGACGGAAATCAAAGAAGCGGTCGATGGCGTAGTTACACCGGAAATCTTCCGCAAAGAATATGAAAATGTCTTCCACTCCAATGAAAGATGGAACGAAATCGACACAACGGATGAGCCGTTGTTTAGCTGGGATGACGATTCCACCTATATCCAGAACCCGCCGTTCTTTGAAGGTCTGGCAAAAGAAGCTGGTGCGGTTAATTCCCTGGAGAACTTGCGCGCGATTGGCAAATTCGGCGATTCCGTAACGACTGACCATATTTCTCCGGCTGGGGCGATTGCCAAAGATATGCCTGCAGGTCAGCATTTACAGGATAAAGGAGTTTCACCACGGAACTTCAATTCCTACGGCTCACGACGCGGTAATCATGAGATTATGATGCGCGGCACATTTGCCAACATCCGTATCCGCAACCTGCTGGCTCCTGGTACAGAAGGCGGCTATACCACTTATTGGCCGACTGGCGATGTTATGCCAATTTATGATGCGGCAATGAAATATCAGCAGGATGGTACAGGACTGCTCGTAATGGGCGGTAAGGATTATGGAATGGGATCCTCCCGCGACTGGGCAGCCAAAGGTACGAATCTCTTGGGCATTAAAACCGTTATTGCCGAGAGTTTTGAACGGATTCACCGTTCCAACCTCGTCATGATGGGAGTGCTCCCGTTGCAGTTCAAACCGGGAGAGAGTGCTGATAAACTTGGTTTAGACGGAAAAGAGACATTTAACGTGGAAATCGATGAAACCGTCCGCCCGGGTGATTCACTCAAGGTGACTGCAGTCGGGGAAGACGGAAAAACGACAGAGTTTGAAGTCACCGCACGCTTTGATAGTGAGGTGGAAGTGGATTACTATCGCCATGGCGGTATTTTGCAAATGGTACTCCGCAATAAAGTCGGTGCATAAGACCGAGAGTCTAAACCCTGTACGAACTTTACTGGTTTGTACAGGGTTTTTTCTATCGTCCGATAAATGAACGTTTGGTGAAACATGAAAGCACTGTCTTTACAAAATCATCATCGGCAAATATCATAAGAATGGGAAGACAGATGCGAAGGAGCGGCTGTATGCAAAAAAAAGTACTTGGGGTCATGCTTTTGCTAGTATTGGCAGGCATTGCCGTATCACAGTTTATCGAACAAAACAGCAGCGATCAAGACAACGAGGCCAATAATAGCAATTCAGAAGGCGGAATGATTGCTCCTCAGGAAACGGCCGGACTGGAGCCTGGTTCAAAGGCACCGGATTTCGAGCTGGAAACCTGGGACGGGGAAACGATTCAGCTTTCTGAACTGGAGGGAAAAAAAGTCATCCTTAACTTCTGGGCCACCTGGTGCGGACCGTGCCGTGAAGAAATGCCGGAGATGCAGGAATTTTACCGGGAGCGGGGAGATGAAGTGGAAATCCTTGCAGTGAATTTGACAAATACAGAGACTAGTCTTTCTGACGTGGATAAGTATATGGAGGAATACGGGTACAGCTACCCTATTTTACTGGATAAAGATGGGGAAGTAAGTGAAATGTACAGAGGATCGGTAGCTGTGCCGACTACATATTTCATTGGTACGGATGGGCGTATTCAGGCACCGAGAAAAACCGGCCCGATGACCTATGCGTTTATGGAGGAAACAATCAATTCAATCGATTAAATGTTATAAAAACAATGATTAGTGGCGATACTCTTTTATAAAAAGAGGTGAGCTGCTATGGCGCTTAAAAAGAAGCTGACATTTGAAGAACTGGTACAGGAAAATCGCCGCCAGATCCAGGAAGACCGACTGCTAATGGAAAAAATCGAACAAAATCTGGAACAAAAACGAAACGAACGAGCAAAACAAAAAGATCTGAAATGAGAACAAAAGCGGAAGCGCCCGTTTAGCGACATATGGGCTGGACTGAGCCGATGTTGACTTATCGTACGGAGTGAGGGGAGTCCACTAGTCGCTGGAGCTAGCCGTGGCATACCCTGGCTCTGATTAACCACAAAGCGTAGTGATTTTCAATTTCCTAAACAATTAAAAAAGCCTCTTTCTGGTGCGGGTGCCGGGACGGGGCTTTTTAAATGGCATTTTTTCCCTGAATAACCCTTCTGCATTATTGATAAAATAACAACGAACTTTCAGTAATAAAGGAGAATACCGATGCCAGAACATGATAATCAGCCAAAGCTGGATGACCGCAGTGATAATGTGGAAAAGCTCCAGGGAATGGTGCAGGATACCATTCAAAATATCGAAAAAGCGCATGATACGATGAAATTTTCTTCCGGGGAAGAACAGCAGCAAATTGCCGAGAAAAACAAAAGGCGTGAACAAGCTATTGACGGCATGCGTGAGGAAATCCAGGACGAATATAAGGATCATCCGAATCACTAAACAAAAGGCTCTCTGCGGCAGGGAGCCTTTTTGCTTTCGAGCGTTTGCTTCCTATACGTGGCAGATTGTATGATACGATAGAATTGAATGCAGAGTCAAAGGAGGAAGCAGGATTGAAAAAAGTAATCACTCCTATTGAGGTGCGATATCAGGAAACGGACCAAATGGGTGTTGTCTATCATGCAAACTATCTGGTTTGGTTTGAAATTGGCCGAACAAAATATATTGAAGATCTGGGTTTGAATTATGCAAAAATGGAAGAGCACAATGTCGTATCCCCAGTAACGGAGGCTGAGCTGTCATTTAAACAGCCAATACGATACGGGGAAAAAGTGCGTGTGGAAACCTGGCTTGAACAATATGACGGCATCCGCACGGTCTACGCCTATCAAATTGTCGGTGAAGCAGGGAATGTGGCTGTCAGCGGCACTACCAAGCATGTAATTGTAAAAAAAGACAGTTTTCGTCCACAGTCCCTCAGAAAGGCTTTCCCGGACTGGCATGCAAAATACATAGAACAGCTTGAAGGAGAATAAAGCATGGCATTTGGCGTGCAAAGGGAAGAATTAAAGGACTGGAAGCAAAAAGTAAAAGGTGGAGATATTGCTTTTTTGACCCATTTTTGGCTGGATGAGCGGTTTCCCGGTTGCACCACGGTCACCAAGGTCGGCTGCAATGATCTAAAGAAATTGAAAGCCTGGGGGAAACGGTACGGCCTTCGAGAAGAATGGATTCATTTTGACCTGACATATCCGCATTTTGATCTGTTTGGAGAAAGACAGCGGAACATCCTCAAGCAGGAGAATCAGCTTGAGCAGCTCAAGCGATTTAATTTGCTGTAACAAAATATTAAAAAGCCCAAGATCCATCAGTTTCGGATCTTGGGTTTTTATTAATAAATCAAACGTATTTCAGGTCAGGCTCATCTAATTTATGGTTTAGATTGATTTTCAAGTCTTTCCCTTCGAAATACCAGGCATCATTCTGTTCAATAAAAAACGTGACGCCCTCTACTGTTGTGGACGTATGAATCTCCTCCGGTGCTCGCCGGCCAACTCCAAGAGAAAATCCCGGTATGTTGCCGCCGAAACCGCCGTATCGGACATAAAAACGCACATGCGTATCCCCGGTGATATCGAGTTCTTTCCTGTACCATTTAGCAGCTTCTTTGCTGATTTGTATATTCATGGATGTTCGCTCCTTAATCCCTTTCGTTTCTACTGGGTAGCTTATCCGGAACCGTGTCTATCCCGCCCTGGTGAAACGGATGACACTTTCCAATCCGCTTTAATGCCAGGTATCCGCCCTTGATTGCACCAAACCGTCTTAGGGCAGTCACGGCATATTCTGAACAGGTGGGATAAAACCGGCAGGTGGCCGGGGTAAACGGACTGATGGCTTTCCGGTAAAAGTGCACAAGTCCAAGCAGCAGATATTTCATGAATCCTGCCCTATTCCTGTTCGTTACGCTTGTCGTAATGGATCGAGGCGACGGCATCATGCATGTGAATCGATTCCTCATTTTGGCAATGGACATGGAATTTGTTTACAAAAGGCATTTCATATAAATCTGCCGCAACGAGTCGCACAAGGTCCTCAACAAACCGGGGATTTTCATAAGCCTGTTCGGTTACCATTTTCTCATCCGGACGCTTCAGTACTGGATGAATTCTTGCACTGGCATTGCTTTCAGCCGCTTCGAGCAGCTGTTCTTTCCAGTCCATTTCCTGTTCGTCAAATACCTCATCCAGCGATACTTCTATCTTCACGCTTCCCCGCTGGTTATGCGCACTGTATTCGCTGATTTCTTTTGAACATGGACATAAAGTCGTAATCAATGCCGAGAGAGAGGCTTCTATGGCATACCCCTCTTCTTTATCGTACGTGACAGTTAGCGTGACATCTGCATGATTCATCCCTGCCTGTCCAGTAGCAGGACCTTTTCTCTCATAGAACCAGGGAAATGCAACTGTAATCGTGGCATCATTTTGTTTCAGTCTTTCCGCTAAGACCTTCGTAAACTGCTTTAAGGAGGAAATGTCAGCAGTGAATCCATCCTTATGGGATGCCTGCAGCTGCTGGGTGAACCGGCTCATATTGATGCCTTTGCTTGTATTTTTCAGACTGGAAGTGAAAGTGATGGTTCCTACCGTCGTCTGGGTTTTTGGGTGCAGGTGGCTGTTTACCGTGATCGGATGTTTGACATTGGCTACGCCTACTGCATCGATATCAAATAAGAAATCTTTTCTTGTATTCTGCAAGTCTGCCATATCCGCTTTTTCAACAGGTTTTGTTTTTTTCGGTGGGGTGACAGAACCGAATAATTTATGTCGAGCCGCTTTGTCCGGCAATTGCTTTTGCGGGAATGCTGTCGTTTTTTCCATAATAATCCCCTTTCCTGATTGTCTCTTCATCCAGTATACTAAAAAAATCTGTACGGATTCAATTTATTGAACCGTACAGATAAGGCAGCCCATAAGCGTGTTACATCCATTTAATTTTTGGTTCTGTCTTGTTTTTAATCCGTTTAATATTTTCCCTGTGCCGGTAACAGACAAATATCGCCAAAATCGATGTTACAATCAGGAGCCCTGTATCCCGAAAGAGAAGGGAAGCGGCAACAGCTACCACTCCGGTGACCATAGAGGCGAGCGAGACGTATTTTGATATGTACAACGTCAGAAGAAAACTGGCAACCACAATAACGAACAGTAATGGGTTTATGCCCAATATAATCCCTCCTGAAGTAGCAACCGCCTTACCGCCTTTGAATCTGGCAAAAAGCGGGTAGGTATGTCCGATGACAGCAAACATTCCGATAACCAGACGGTTCAGTTCCGCATCTCCCAACAGCGGCAGCAGCACAGCAGCAGTTCCTTTTAAAATATCCCCTAGTGTGACGATAATTCCCGCTTTCATGCCAAGCACGCGAAATGTATTCGTGGCGCCGAGATTTCCGCTTCCATGTTCACGGATATCCAGCTGGTAGCCGACTTTGCCGACGATCAATGCCACAGGTATAGAACCAAGAATGTATGCAATAATAGCAAATAAAATATACTCCATCATCAAGCTTCCTACTTTCCCGATTAGTTAGATAAAGATGATCTGTTGTTATTTTAGCATGAAGTGCCCTCAGAAAGAACCTTTTATTTCGATAAACAGGCAATTTTGCTGTCTATATGAGGTTTTCTACCTCCAGAAACCGGGAAGGTAAAAAAAGCAGACTATAATCAGAAGAAAAAGGAAGAGGCAGATGATTGAATTTAACCAGGCAACGAAAATTTATCCGGACGGAACCGAGGCGTTAAAAAACTTCTCGCTGAAGGTGGAAAAAGGGGAAATTGTCACCTTGATTGGTCCGAGCGGCTGCGGGAAAACGACGAGTCTGAAAATGATTAACCGTCTGATCGAGCCCACATCAGGCACAATATACATAAACGATGAGCCGATTAATGATCTGAAAATGCATGAACTTCGTTGGAATATCGGCTATGTGCTGCAGCAGATTGCCTTATTTCCCCATATGACCATTGAGGAGAACGTTTCGGTTGTTCCTGAAATGAAAAAATGGAAGAAAAATAAGGTTCGGGAGCGGACCGAGGAGCTGCTTCACATGGTAGGTCTTGAACCTGATCAGTACCGCAAACGGATGCCCGGAGAACTTTCGGGCGGACAGCAACAGCGTATCGGAGTGATTCGGGCACTTGCAGCAGACCCGGATATTATTTTAATGGACGAGCCATTCAGTGCACTGGATCCCATCAGCCGGGAGCAGCTGCAAAAAGACATACAAAACCTGCAGAAGGAAATCCAAAAAACGATTGTGTTTGTAACGCATGACATGGATGAAGCATTGGCTCTGGGTGACAAAGTCTGTTTGATGAAGGATGGCGAGGCTGTGCAGATTGACACGCCGCAGCAACTGATTTTGCATCCAAAGAATTCATTTGTAAAGGACTTTATCGGTGAGCGAAAATCCCCATGGCAGACCATGGTGGATATTATTGCCGACCGAACCGGAACCCATGTCATCTCCAAAGCCGACTATGATGAGGGGAACATTCCAGAGAGCGGTTTTTATGCTGTGGCAGGGGAAGAAGATACCTTCGCTGGAACGATTAATAATGGAAACTCTGTCGCAGCTGCCACATTGGATAATAATCCTACCCTGTATAAGGCAACGGAGATTATAGAAGCCAGTAACCAGCATGTTTTTCCAGTTGTCAAAGGGAGCAAACTTATTGGTACGATTACCTATAAGGATATTGTGGAGTTTCTGAGAAAGAACACGAAGATGGAAAACGGGGTGATCACCCATGAATGAGTTTCTTTCCGTTCTCGATCAGCGGCAGGGACAGCTGCTGGAAACAACATGGGAGCATTTACAAATCTCCCTGATTGCCTTGATATTTGCGGTGATCATCTCGGTACCACTCGGGCTGCTGCTAACAAGATATCAGCGTGTGGCTGATCCGGTCATCGGTGTATCAGCAGTGCTGCAGACAATTCCGAGTCTTGCTGTGTTGGCATTTTTGATTCCGTTTTTGGGGATAGGAAAAGTACCGGCGATTGTAGCATTGACAATTTATGGACTGTTGCCGATTCTCCGAAATACGTATACAGGTGTAAAGGAAGTCAGTCCACCACTAAAAGAGGCGGCAACTGCCATGGGGATGAACTCCTTTAAGCGGCTAACCAAGGTGGAATTGCCGATTGCCATGCCAGTAATCATGGCGGGGATCCGCACATCAATGGTATTAATTGTAGGGACAACTACGATTGCTGCACTGATCGGAGCTGGCGGTTTAGGTGAACTGATTTTACTTGGCATTGACCGCGGTGCTGATATCAATTTAATTATACTAGGTGCCATTCCTGCAGCACTTTTGGCTATCATCCTTGATATCATTTTACGCGGATTTGAAAAAATCTCCGCCAAAAGCGGATTTAAATCAATTATTGTGCTCATGCTTGCTGCCATTTTAATTGTCGCTGCCCCATTAATGGTTAATCCTTCAAAAGGCACTGATCTCGTGATTGGGGGGAAACTTGGTTCCGAACCAGCGATTTTAATTAATATGTACAAATTGCTGATCGAAGAGGAAAGCGACCTGAATGTCGCATTGGAGCCGGGACTTGGAAAAACTGCTTTTGTCTTTGAAGCTCTCCAGGGAGGAGAAATTGATATCTATCCGGAATTTACCGGGACAGCGCTTGTTACCCATCTGGATCAGCAGGCAGAAAGCAATGACCGTCAGGAAGTGTATCAACAGGCAAAGCAGGGAATGAAAGAGGAATATAACATGGAATTCCTGCAGCCAATGGCTTTTAACAACACCTACGCGGTAGCCACGACCCAAGAGATGGCCGAAGAGTACAATCTGGAAGAAATTGGTGATCTCAAACCGATAGAGGATGAAATTACAGCAGGTTTCACGCTCGAATTCACTAACAGGTATGACGGCTATGTCGGCATGCAGGAAGTTTACAACCTGGACATCGACAATATTCGCACCATGGAGCCAGGCATCCGTGAACAAGCACTGGCAAACGGCGAGGTGGATGTGATTGATGCTTATGCCACAGACAGTTACATGGTAGAACTGGGACTGGTTACCCTGGACGATCCGGAAAATCTTTTCCCTCCATATCAGGGGGCACCGCTGATGCGCGAAGAGACCCTGGAAAAATATCCGGAGCTTGAGGGTATTTTGAATCAGCTGGGAGGGAAAATAACCGATCAGGAAATGCGCCAGATGAATTATCAAGTCGATTATGAAGGACGAACACCAAATGAAGTGGCGCGGGAATATTTGATAAATGAAGGATTGCTTGAGAATTAAAGGAGGAACTGAAAATGGCTTGGGAAAATCCGTCCAACGAACAGATGAAGGAGATACTCGAATCAGCGAAAACCATTGCGGTCGTAGGGCTTTCCGCTAATCCGGACCGAACGTCCCATCAAGTTTCCAAAGTAATGCAAGAGAACGGATACCGGATTATTCCGGTGAACCCGACGATAGATGGAGAGGTTCTGGGAGAAAAAGCATACCCTTCCCTAAAGGATATACCGGAGGAAGTGGACATCATCAATGTTTTCCGCCGGCCGGAGCATCTGCCTGAGGTCGCAAAGGATGCAGCAGCTGTAAACTGCCGGGTGTTTTGGGCACAGCTGGGGATCAGCAATGAAGAAGCCTATCACTATTTGAAAGAGCGGGATTTCACCGTCATCATGGATCAGTGTATTAAAGTGGTGCACAGTGTACTCGTTGGCAAGTAATACTGGGAAAGAAGAAACTTACTAAATAGCACGCCAGTCCACAATCGCGGCTGGTGTGCTGTTTTTTGTTTGCTGGCGTTTGTTTGGACGCCTCAAACATTGCATGGTTGAAGGGTAGCTGTTATAGTAATTCGGCAAGATCTTGCCCAGGGATCGCTGCAGTTTCTCCGCGAGAAATGGCAAGGAATCGGGAATTATAGTATACTAATAGTTACACTCTAAGCGTTTTGTGCTAGTGGATGAACAGGGACAGAGAAGCACAAGCGAAATTTCATTTGCCAAAAACAAACATTCGTTCTATTATAATAGTAAAGAGAGAAATTGTTATGTTGAAAGGAGACATGGTCAATTGGTTAATCAGTCAACCCAATATACCGACGAATCCATCCAAGTGCTGGAAGGACTGGAAGCGGTAAGAAAAAGACCGGGAATGTATATCGGCTCGACCGATATCCGAGGACTGCACCACCTGGTATTTGAGATTGTAGATAATGCAGTAGACGAGGCATTATCAGGATATGGAAATACCATTAATGTTACGGTACATAAGGATAACAGCATCTCGGTAGAGGACAGCGGGAGAGGGATCCCGACCGGCACGCACCGTACCGGAAAATCGACTGCTGAAGTTATTTTCACCGTCTTGCACGCAGGAGGAAAATTCGGGCAGGGCGGCTACAAGACGAGTGGCGGACTGCATGGTGTTGGGGCTTCTGTTGTCAATGCCCTGTCAGAATGGCTGGAAGTTACAATTTTCCGCGATGGCTACACCTACCATCAGCGTTTTAAAAACGGAGGTATTCCTGCTGGTTCTCTGGAAAAAGGGCGTCCTGTAAGGAAGACGGGGACGATTATTCATTTTAAGCCGGATCCGCAGGTATTCTCCTCTATTGTTTATGATTATGAGACACTGTCAGAAAGGCTTAGGGAATCTGCATTTCTGCTAAAAGGGCTGAAAATTGAACTGGACGATAAGCGTTCAGACGAGAAAGAAGTTTTTCAGTATCCGGATGGACTGAAATCTTTTGCTGCCTACCTGAATGAGGAAAAAGACGTCCTTCATGAAGTTGTTTCCTTTGAGGGAGAACAGCAGGGCTTTGAAGTAGATGTTGCGTTTCAGTTTAATGATGGCTACGCAGAAAGTATGCTTTCTTTTGTAAACAATGTACGGACGAAAGACGGGGGTACCCATGAATCCGGTGCGCGCACTGCCATCACCCGGACATTTAATGACTACGCAAGGCGAAATAATCTGATCAAGGAAAAAGAAAAGAACCCGGAAGGCACGGACATTCGTGAAGGCTTTACCGCCATCGTATCCGTAAGAATTCCGGAAGAGAAGCTGCAGTTTGAGGGTCAGACAAAAAGTAAGCTGGGGAGTCCGGAAGCCCGTTCGATTGTTGACAGTGTCGTTTCCGAAAAACTTTCCTACTTTCTGGAGGAGAACCCGGATACCGCAAGTCTCCTGATCAAAAAGGCGATTAAGGCAAAAGAAGCACGCGAAGCTGCAAGAAAGGCTCGTGAGGACGCGAGAAGCGGAAAAAAGAAACGGAGAAAAGACACACTGCTCAGTGGAAAACTGACACCTGCTCAATCAAAAAATCCAAAACGAAATGAATTGTATCTTGTTGAGGGGGACTCTGCCGGCGGTTCAGCCAAACAGGGCAGGGACCGAAAATTCCAGGCTGTCCTGCCACTCCGTGGGAAGGTCGTCAATACGGAAAAAACCAAACTGGAAGATGTCTTTAAAAATGAAGAGATTTCCACGATCATTCATACAATCGGAGCTGGTGTCGGCGGTGATTTCGATCTGGAAGATGTCCAATATGATAAGATTATCATCATGACCGATGCAGATACCGACGGAGCCCACATTCAGGTGCTTCTTTTGACCTTTTTCTATCGCTATATGCGCTCGCTTGTGGAAGCAGGCAAGGTGTTTATAGCACTCCCGCCTTTATTTAAAATATCCAAGGGCAAAGGAAAAAAAGAACAGATAGCTTATGCGTGGGATGAAGAAGAGATGGCCAAAACAGTCAAGAAATTTAAAAACGGCTATATCATCCAGCGCTACAAAGGTCTTGGAGAAATGAACGCAGATCAGCTCTGGGAAACAACGATGAACCCTGAGACGCGCACATTAATCCGTGTGACAATCGATGATTTGGCCAAAGCCGAACGGCGGGTAACTACCTTGATGGGTGATAAAGTCGACCCCAGAAGGAAATGGATAGAAAACAATGTGAAATTCGGCATGGAGGAAGACTCCAGCATTTTGGAGAACGAGAAAATTTACAGCGAGTAAGGGGGATTTGGCATGTCACAGCAGGAAACATACCTGGACCTGCCATTGGAAGAAGTTATCGGCGACAGATTCGGGAGATACAGTAAATATATCATCCAGGACCGGGCGCTGCCAGATGCAAGGGACGGACTAAAACCCGTGCAGCGGCGAATTCTTTTTGCCATGCATGAAGAAAAAAATACGTTTGATAAAAATTTCCGCAAGTCCGCTAAAACAGTGGGCACGGTCATCGGGAATTATCACCCGCATGGCGATTCATCGGTTTATGAAGCAATGGTCCGGCTGAGCCAGGACTGGAAAATCCGCAATGTGCTGATAGAGATGCACGGAAATAATGGAAGCATGGACGGTGATCCATATGCCGCGATGCGTTATACCGAGGCAAGGCTTGGAAAAATAGCTTCTGAATTATTGCGGGACATCGACAAAGAGACCGTGGATTTTGTCCTAAACTTTGATGAGACTTCTGAGGAACCGGTCGTTTTGCCGGCAAAATTCCCCAATCTTTTAGTTAATGGGTCCACCGGGATTTCTGCCGGATACGCCACAGACATTCCGCCGCATAATTTAGCGGAAGTAATTGATGCGGTAATCATGCGAATGGAGAAACCCGAGGCAGAAGTGGACGAGCTGATGACCGTGATCAAAGGCCCTGATTTTCCCACAGGCGGGATTATTCAGGGCACGGATGGGATAAAAAAAGCGTATGAGACCGGTCGCGGGAAAATAGTTGTACGGGGTAAAGCGGTGGTGGAAAACCTTCGCGTCGGACGACAGCAGATTGTCATCGATGAAATCCCGTATGAAGTGAACAAAGCAAGCATGGTTAAGAGAATGGATGAACTCAGAATTGACCGGAAAGTCGAAGGAATTGCGGAAGTCCGCGATGAGACAGATCGGACCGGCATGCGGGTCGTCATCGAACTGAAAAAGGACGCCAATAGTGAAGGGGTGCTGAATTACCTGTATAAAAACACCGATCTGCAGGTTACTTATCACTTTAATATGGTGGCGATTCAGGATAAAACTCCGAAGCTTCTTTCACTGCCACAAATGCTGGATGCCTATATTGGCCATCAGAAAGACGTGGTCACAAGGCAGACCTCCTTTGATTTAGCCAAGGCGAAAGACCGCGCGCACATTGTCGAAGGATTAATTAAAGCGATCTCCGTTCTTGATGAACTGATTGCTGCAATCCGTGCATCCAAGGATAAGCAGGATGCCAAAAAGCGGATCATGGGGGCGTATGGTTTCACCGAAGCACAGGCGGAAGCGATCGTGACACTGCAATTATACCGTTTAACCAACACGGATATCACCTCACTGGAAAACGAGGCAGAAGAGCTCAGCAAGCGGATCACGGAACTGGAAGCTATCCTCGGGAGCGAGAAGAAGCTGCATCAAACCATTAAAAAAGATTTGAAGCAAATAAAGAAAACCTTCGCTGATCCAAGGAGGTCTGTTATTGAGGAGAAGATTGAGGAGCTCAAAATTAATATTGAAGTGACCGTCGCCAGGGAAGATGTCGTGGTTACAGCAACCAAAGACGGTTATGTGAAGCGGACAAGCCTGCGTTCCTACGGAGCCTCAGGTGGCGAGGATCTGGCAATTAAGGAAGGAGACCATGTAATTGGTCTTCTCGAATTGAATACAACAGATAAGATTTTGCTCTTTACCAATAAGGGAAGGTATCTCGTGCTGCCTGTCCATCAGCTGCCGGATATCCGCTGGAAAGACCTTGGGCAGCATATGTCCAATTTTGCAGCCCTGGATAAGGATGAACAGGTCATTCAAACGATCCCTGTCCGCACATTTGAAACAGACCAATACCTTGTTTTTTTCACCAAAAATGGCATGGTCAAACGAAGCGAACGGAAACTTTATGATACAAAACGGTTTGCCAAGGCGCTGGTTGCGTTAAACTTGAAGGCGGGGGATGAGGTGATCAATGTATGCCAAACCAGCGGACATTCGGAACTATTTGTTGCTTCAAACAAAGGATTTGGACTCTGGTATCATGAAACCGAGGTTTCCCCTGTCGGGCAGCGGGCGGCAGGAGTAAAAGCGATTCAATTGAAGAAGGATGAGTATGTGGTCAACGGCCAGGTGTTTGATGAACTGGCTGCGCCTTCACTGGTGCTCGTCACCCAACGAGGGGCATGCAAGCGGATGCGGCTGCAGGAATTCGAACGAACCGGCCGCGCCAAGCGAGGGGTTGCCATGCTGCGGGAATTAAAACGAAAACCGCATGAAGTACGAGGATTTTTTGCTTTGGAAGAAAGAGATAATTTGCGGTTCACCACAACAAATGGAGTCTCGCACAGCGTTTATCCATTGCAGTTATCTGTCAGTGACCGGTCCAGCAACGGCTCGTTTATCGTAGATTCAGATAACCAGGGCGAAGTGGCCGAAGTATGGAAGGAAGCCGCTTATGTTAAACCATTCGCGGAAGAAGAGGAGAAAGAATAGCGCAATCGTAAAATGGTTCTGCTTCAGCAATAATCCTTTATACATTCTGAAAAATATGGTAAAGTATGAGAGGATTTTGTAAAATGGAGAAGAGGGGAAACGGGCAAATAGATTTTCAAGTTTTCCCTCTCTATCCCGTTTATATCCGATTCAATTAAGATAAAGCACCGGACACTCGGAATAAGGAGGATAAGAGATGGATTTCGAATTATCAAAAGAACAGCTGATGGTTAAGAAGATGGTAAAAGAATTTGCGGATGAGGTTATTCAGCCGCGGGCAATAGAGATTGATAAAGAAGCAAAATTTCCTGTTGACATTTTTGAGCAAATGGGAGAGTTGGGCCTTTTGGGGATTCCTTTCCCAGAAGAATACGGCGGCGCTGGAGCGGATACACTTTCTTATGCACTGGCGGTAGAGGAAATCGGCCGTGTCTGCGGCAGTACCGGTCTGAGCTACGCAGCAGCGGTCTCACTTGGAGCAAGTCCTATATACTACTTTGGTACAGAAGAACAAAAGCAAAATTACCTGGTCCCACTGGCAAAAGGGGAAGCCTTGGCCTCCTTTGGGCTGACAGAGCCGAATGCCGGGTCTGATGCCGGGGGGACACAGACAACTGCAGTGGAAGATGGAGACGATTATGTCATTAACGGAGAAAAGTGTTTTATTACCAACGCAGGGTATGCCAAGTTCCTTATTGTAACCGCTATCACAGGAAAAAATGAAAAAGGGCAAAATGCTATTTCCTCGATCATTGTGCCAGCGGATACGAAAGGAATCACCATCAGCAGTGACTATGACAAAATGGGCGTCCGCGGTTCTGATACAGCAGAGATCGTTTTAAACGACGTGCGGGTTCCAAAAGAAAATTTGCTGGGGGAGGCACATAAAGGCTTTAACCAGTTTCTGCATACATTGGACGGGGGAAGAATATCAATTGCTGCACTTGGCCTCGGCATTGCCCAGGGGTCACTGGACAGGGCACTCAGCTATGCAAAAGAGAGGAAGCAATTCGGAAAGCCAATCTCCAGCTTCCAGGCAATTCAGTTCAAGCTTGCCGATATGGCGATGGAAGTGGAACTGGCGAGAAATATGGTACATAAGGCAGCCTGGCTGAAAGATAACAACAAGCCATTCGGCAAAGAAGCTGCTTATGCCAAATTGTATGCTACGGAAACCGCCTTCCGCAATGCCAATCAGGCTATTCAGATTCACGGCGGTTATGGATACATGCGCGAATATGAAGTGGAAAGGTATTTGAGAGACGCGAAACTTTTGGAAATCGGGGAAGGTACATCAGAAATTCAGCGTATGGTGATTGCGAGGCAACTAGGCTGTTAGTTTAATAGATGCAGCAATTCGGGATGAGGGGGAAAATCTATGATTCGACGAGTGCTTATTGCGAACCGGGGAGAGATCGCAGCAAGAATTATCCGCACCTGCAAAAAACTGAATGTGGAAACGGTTGCTGTATATTCAGAAGCCGACCAGCAGGCGCCATTTGTTTCTATGGCTGATCAGGCGTATTTGATTGGCCCACCAAAAGTAAATGAAAGCTATTTAAACATAGAGAAAATTATTGAGGTGGCCAAAGAAAGGGAAGCAGATGCCATTCACCCGGGCTACGGCTTTCTGAGTGAGAATGGGCAATTTGCTACAAGATGCCGCGAAGAAGGGCTGATTTTCATTGGTCCTTCGAGTGAAGTAATGAAGATAATGGGAAGTAAAATTGCTGCTCGAAAAGCAATGCAGGAAGCGGGAGTGCCAGTCGTTCCGGGAACGGATGGTGCTGTTGCTTCTGCGGAAGAAGCAGTAGAAATCGCTCAGTCCATTGGCTATCCAATCATGCTGAAAGCTTCCGCTGGCGGTGGAGGAATCGGCATGCAGGTCGTTCGAGATGATAAAGAGTTGAAAAAAGCATTTTCTGCAAACTCCAGGCGTGCCGAAACCTTTTTCGGTGACGGCGCGATGTTTATGGAAAAGAAAATTGAGCATGCCCGCCATGTGGAGATTCAGCTGCTGGCAGACGAGCATGGTAATGCCGTACACCTGTTTGAACGAGAATGCTCCATTCAGCGGCGCAACCAGAAAGTAATTGAAGAAGCCCCTTCTCCGTTTATTTCCAAGCAAACACGAAACAAAATGGGGGAGACAGCGATTAAAGCGGCCAGGCAAATCGGCTATACCAACGCCGGAACGATTGAATTTCTAGTGGATGAAGAAGAGCAGTTCTATTTTCTTGAAATGAATACACGCATTCAGGTGGAACATCCGGTTACAGAAGAGATTACCGGCCTGGATATTGTAAAAGAACAGCTGAATATTGCAGATGGCAGAGCACTTAGTATTGTTCAAGATGAGCTGGTGATAGATGGTCATGCCATCGAGGCACGAATCTATGCAGAAGATCCGGTCACCTTTTTCCCATCGCCGGGACATATCTCTGTGTTTGATGTACCTGACGGCCCAAAGGTACGCAACGAAATAGCTGTAAGGAGCAATTATGATGTAACTCCGTTTTATGATCCGATGATCGGTAAGCTGGTCGTAAAAGGGGCCGACCGCAAGCAGGCAATCGCCCGGTTAAAAGAAGCACTCAGCAATTATCATGTGGAGGGGATCAAAACAAATATCCCCATGCTCAGGATTATTGCGGATAATGAACATTTTCAGGCAGGAAATACAACAACTGCCTTTGTCGAGCAGTATTATCTGCCGGAAGTAACCCAAAAAAAGGAGGAAAAATCATGGAAGAAGTAAAAGCAACCATGGCAGGGAACGTATGGAAGATCGTTGTGAAAGAAGGCGAGCAGGTAGAGGAAGATCAGGACATTGTCATCCTTGAATCGATGAAAATGGAAATCCCTATCGCAGCAGAAGAAGATGGTACCGTGAAAGAACTAAAAGTGACAGAAGGCGATTTTGTCAATGAGGGCGACGTTATTGCCATTATCGAATCCTGATAAGTTTGCAGGACTGCCTGCAGTTAAAGGAGTTAGATTATGAATTTAGTGCAAGTTACCCGAGTGGGTGAACATATAGCGGTCATTACATTAAATCGTCCCCAGGCAGCTAATGCCATGTCATTGGCATTGCTGGAAGAACTGGAAGAAGCGTTCAGCAATGCAGCAGAAGATCCGACAATTTATTGTGCCATTCTTACTGGCGCAGGGGAGAAAGCGTTCTGTGCCGGAGCAGATTTAAAAGAACGAAAAGGAATGTCAGATAAGGAAGTGATTAAAGCGGTCAGGCAGATCGGCAATGTAGCAGCTGCCGCTGAAAACTTGCCGGTTCCACTGATTGCAGCGATAAACGGAGCAGCTTTTGGCGGCGGTTTGGAACTCGCCCTGGCCTGTGATATCCGTATCGCTCGAATAGATGCAAAAATGGGTCTTACAGAAACGTCATTGGCGATTATCCCTGGAGCTGGGGGCACTCAGCGCCTGCCTCGGCTGATCGGCATCGGCCAGGCAAAGCGCTTAATTTTCTCAGCAAAGCCGGTCGATGCTGCTGAAGCACTAAGATTAGGGCTGGTAGAACAGCTTTCCGAGAGAGAAACGCTGCTGGAAGAAGCTATAAAGCTTGCCGAAACCATTGCGGCAAATGGCCCGATCGCCTTAAGACAGGCAAAGATAGCGATCAACCAAGGCATGCAGACAGATATCCATACCGGTTTGTCGATTGAACATTTGAGCTATAAAGAAACCATTCCTACCACGGACCGTCAGGAAGGACTGGCTGCCTTTAAGGAAAAACGAAAGCCTGACTACAAGGGAGAATAGAGCGAGGAGGGTGAAGATGTCTTATATAGATGATTTAGAACAGCGCATAGCAAAGATAGAAGAAGGCGGAAGCGAAAAGTATCATCAGAAGAACGAAGCAAAGGGAAAGCTGTTTGTCCGCAAACGGCTGGAGCTGATGTTTGATAATGGAATGGATATAGAAGATGCTTTTTTTGCCAATTGTATAGATGGAAGCCTTCCCTCTGACGGTGTTGTCACCGGGATCGGCAAGGTGAATGGCCAGGATGTAGCGGTTATGGCCAATGATTCTACCGTCAAAGCGGGATCCTGGGGAAAACGAACGGTCGAGAAAATTCTACGCATTCTGGAAACCGCTGAAAAGCTGGAAATTCCTATGATCTATCTGGTTGATTCAGCCGGAGCGCGGATCACAGACCAGATTGAAATGTTTCCAGGCAGACGCGGTGCCGGGAGGATTTTCCATAATCAGATAAAATTATCCGGCAGAGTGCCGCAGGTTTGTCTGCTGTTTGGACCTTCAGCGGCAGGGGGAGCTTACATCCCTGCGTTTTGCGATATTGTCATCATGGTCGAGGGCAATGCCTCGATGTATCTAGGCTCACCGAGAATGGCGGAAAAGGTCATTGGAGAGAAAGTAAGTCTCGAAGAAATGGGCGGAGCCAAAATGCATGCATCTGTCTCCGGCGTGGGGGATGTACTCGTAAAAACCGAAGAAGCTGCAATTGATTACACCCGTAATTATTTAAACTACTTTCCGGCCAGTTTCCGGGAAAAGCCGAAAACTATTCAGGCTAAAGAAGCTAAATCATTCGAGAAAAGCATTACCGATTTAATTCCGGAAAATGATAACGCACCATTCAATATGCATGATTTGATCCAGCAAATCATCGATGAAGACAGCTTTTGTGAAGTGAAGAAAAAGTTTGCCAAAGAGTTAATTACTGGACTTGCACGGATAGACGGCAGACCGGTGGGGATTATCGCCAACCAGCCGAAAATGAAAGGCGGGGTGCTTTTTCCGGATTCGGCAGACAAAGCGGCTAAATTTATCCAGTTATGTGACGCTTTTAATATTCCTTTGCTTTTTCTTGCAGATATCCCAGGATTCATGATCGGAACAAAAGTGGAACAGGCAGGCATCATCCGTCATGGAGCAAAGATGCTGGCAGCGATGAGTGAAGCCACGGTTCCTAAAATTTCTGTAGTAGTAAGGAAAGCATACGGAGCGGGCCTATATGCCATGGCCGGGCCTGCCTTTGAACCGGATTGCTGCATCGCACTCCCCACTGCAAAAATTGCGGTAATGGGGCCGGAAGCAGCTGTGAACGCGGTTTATGCCAACAAGATTGCCGAACTGTCGGAAGATGAACGCGCGGCCTTTATTAAAGAAAAACAGGAAGAATACAAGGAAAATATTGATATTTACCGTTTGGCATCCGAGCTGGTAATTGATGCAGTGGTTAATCCGGACAAACTGCGTGAAGAATTAAGCCGGCGATTCACCATCTATGAAGCAAAACATGTCACCTTTACAGAAAGAAAGCATGGTGTCTATCCAGTGTAACAGCATATAAAAGCTTTGATATTTTAATATATCAGAGCTTTTTTTGTGGCTTATTTGCAATAATAATATTATGTAAACCCAAGGTGTTCAGAACCGATTCAACATCACCGAATAGTATGGTAAAATGGGGGATGGAATACACTTGAACAAAAAAGCAGTTGAGTAAGGTTCAATGGGAAGGGAAAGAAAGCCGTTGGTTGTTAAGAGCCGCATCACAGAACAAACATCACCAATACTAATCGCAGCACTTTACCAGATAATGATCAACCATCAGGATGAGATAAACGCTGCGAAACTAAGCGATATTTATGAAAAATCACAGCAAGGGGAGCTGGTAATCAGTTTTGCCGGGCATTTCTCCGCCGGTAAATCCTCGATGATTAATGCTCTTTTGGGTGAAGAAATTTTACCGAAAAGCCCGATACCGACCAGTGCCAATATTGTCAAACTCACTTCCGGCAAAGGGATAGCAAGGGTGTTTTTCAAAGAAGGAAGACCGGAAGAATACCATGAACCATATGACATGGAAATGATAAAACAATACACCAAGGATAAGGAAGCGATTAAAAAGATAGAGATCAGCACGGCAAAACAGCTGCTTCCGCCTGGTACTGCTCTGGTTGATACGCCGGGGATCGATGCGGCTGATGATGCCGACAGGGTGATTACAGAATCTTCCCTGCATCTGGTGGATCACTTGTTTTATATCATGGATTATAACCATGTGCAATCCGAGGTGAACCTCGTGTTTCTGCAAAATTTGCAGAAACAACGAACCCCATATTCGATTATTATTAATCAGATTGATAAGCATGATGAAACAGAAATCGCCTTCTCTGCATTCGAAAAGAGTGTTAAACAAACGTTTGATCAATGGGAGTTGAAACCCACCAGCGTGTTTTATTCCTCTCTGAAAGAACAAGGGGCGAGCCATAATCAGTTTCCTGCTATACAACAAACAGTTAATGAGATGATGAAAGAAAAAGAATCGCATTGGAATATCGATGCATCTGTTAAACAGGTAGTCAGGGAGCACGAAGCATTTCTTCAGTCCAACTATGAAGAAATGCTCGCGGAATACGAGGAAGAAGCAATTAGTCCTATTGAAGCTCTTTTTCTTGAAAAAGAGGAATTAAAACGTGAGCTTATGGAGCAAAAGAACGAGCCTGCTGATATGGGAAGCAAGTATAAACAGGAATTGAACAATACGCTGAAAAATGCTTATTTAATGCCGGCAGACCTTCGTGATAAAGCAGAACGGTTTCTCGTGTCCCAGGAAAAAAATTTCAAGGTGGGAATATTTGCTTCAAAGAAAAAAACAACGGAGGAAAGAAAGGCTAGAACAGATGATTTCTTAATGGCTCTCCAGGAGAATATCGAGGCAGCCGTTCAGTGGAAACTGCGTGATAAACTGCTACAAGTACTAAATAGTTATCAGGTGGATGATCCCAGTCTGCAAAAAAGGCTGCAGGACCTCAAAATTAATTATACAATAAAGGATTTGCAGCGCCTGTTAAAGCCAGGAGCCAAATTAAACGGGGATTATTTGCTGAATTATACCAATGACATTGCAGCTGATGTGAAACGGCGTTATAAACAAAAAGCTAACGATATATGGACTGCTGTTGAGGAGGCGGTCTGTCAGAAAAACAGGCAATTTATCAAAGAAACCGAGGACAGGCTTTCCCGGCTGGAACATTTACAAAAGCAATCCAGAAAACGATCGGAACTTCAGTCGCAATGGAAAGAAGCACGCGAACTGCTGCACCGGCAGTACTCCGATCCAACACTTGGCGATTCAGGCAGGGTGCTAATAGAGGAAGTGATCAGATCCAGATCTGAACTGGTTATAAAAGACGCCGATACAACAAGAAATAACAAGCGGCAAGCATCTCCAAAGCAAGACAAAATTGCCAGCAAGCCGCGGGAAGAGAACAAAAACCAGACACCTGCAGAAAAAGTCCGGCAAAGCGTGAACGAGACACTTAAAATTATCAATGATCTGCCAGGGTTCAACTCCTTCGTTCCAGACTTGCATGCAAAAGAGGAAAGTTTAGCTAATCGAAGCTATACGATTGCCTTGTTCGGTGCCTTTAGTGCCGGCAAATCTTCTTTTGCCAATGCTCTCCTTGGAGACACGGTTTTGGCTGTTTCGCCCAACCCAACGACTGCTGCGGTAACACGAATTCGCCCAGTCACCGCAGAAAGGAGGCACGGGACTGCCGTTATCACCCTGAAGGATGAGGATAGCTTACGGACTGATTTATTGGAGATCACGAAGCATTTATCGCCAAGTGAGAAGAACCTTAACGGAATGCTTAATTGGATCAGCGAAGAAAAAATTGATCAGAGCGAGACATTAAGCAATATGCATCAAACTTATTTACAGGCAGTCATTGCCGGCTACCCGCAAAACAAGGAAAACATTGGAGAAACAATTACGGTATCGCAGGAAGCGTTCGCCTCTTATGTTACGGATGAAACGAAAGCCTGTTATATTGATTCCGTGGATTTTTATTATGATTGCTCCGTCACCAGAAAAGGGATTACGCTTGTGGACACCCCGGGAGCCGATTCGGTCAATGCGCGGCATACTAATGTATCGTTTGACTATATCAAACATGCGGATGCCATTCTTTATGTCACTTATTACAATCACGCCCTGTCCCGTGCTGATAAAGATTTTCTCATGCAGCTGGGTCGTGTAAAAGACGCATTTGCCATGGATAAAATGTTTTTTATTGTTAATGCTGCAGATTTGGCTGCCGACCACCAGGAATTGAAGCTGGTCACGAATTATGTCCAGGAACAGCTGCTGCTATTGGGAATACGTTTGCCGCGCCTTTTTCCCGTCTCGAGCAAACAGGCGGTGAAAGAAAAGAAACTGGGGCAGAGTCTGAATGCAAATATGGAAGAACTGGAAAGAGAATTTTTCGGTTTCATTCATAATGATTTGCAGGCATTGACGGTTCAATCAGCAATAGAGGACATCAGGAGGGCGGATCAGGCGCTAAAGGATTACATGAAGACCATCCAGCTTGATGCAGCGGAAAAAGAAGATCACAGACAGGAACTGCTTCGTAAAAAGGTGTTGCTTGAACAGGTGATTACTGGGGTGGAAACTGATCTTTTCAGTGAACAAATTAAGCAAAAGACAGAAAAACAAGTCTATTATATTCATGAACGTCTTTCGATCCGCTACCATGACATGTTTAAGGAATCATTTAACCCAACGACCATCACCGAGTCGGGGAAAAAGGCAGTGACGCAATTAAAAACTGCCCTCCAGCAGCTGATTGATTATGCAGGAAGGGAGATAAAGCAGGAGCTACAGGCAGTTTCTCTAAGACTGGAATCCTATATCGCCAGCTGTGAGGACCAGCTTCAACAGCGTCTGGCTAAATCCTCAAGGGAAACCGATGAGACATTTAAGCTGCCGGAAATCACACCTGCTGATCTGGAAACACCCTCCTATCAGCGAGCATTTCAGCATCTCGAACTGACCGAATTTGCCAAGATTTTAGCTGGTTATCGAGGAACAAAAGCTTTCTTTGTTAACAATGAAAAAGAACAAATGAAAGAACAAATTTTCACCGTTTTAAGCGATCATATGAAAGCCTATCTGCAGGAAAACCAGTCGCTGATGCAAGAGCACTATCAAAAGCAATGGAATCGTGCAGCGAATCAGAAAATAAACGAAGCATGGAAGCGGGCTGATGAGCATATTACCCGGCATTTGGAAATGATGGACACACCTGCGGATATGGAGTTTTTACAGGAAAAACAGCAGATGCTGCAGGAGATTACCAATCAATATAAGGAAGAGGAGATGGGATAATTGGATAGACAAAAAGTGCTGCTGGTTGATGGCATGGCGCTACTATTCCGAGGTTTCTTTGCCACCGCTTTTCGCGGAAATTTTATGATGACAAATAGAGGTCTCCCGACGAACGGGGTGTATCAGTTTATGCGTTATTTTCTCGATGCGGTAAATACCTTTCATCCGACCCATGTGATCTGCTGCTGGGATATGGGGAGCAAAACCTTTCGCACAGAGATGTATGAAGGATATAAAGCAAACAGAGGGGAACCGCCGGTCGAGCTGGTTCCGCAGTTTGATCTGGTAAAAGAAGTTACGGAAAGCTTTAATATGCCCAATATCGGTATAGAAAACTTTGAGGCAGATGACTGTATCGGCACCTTGGCAAAAGCTTACCAGAAGGAGAATGACGTGGTTATTCTGACGGGTGATCAGGATATTCTGCAGCTTGTGGATGAAGGCATTGAGGTAGCGATCATGAAAAAAGGGATTGGTAATTACGAAAGGTTTAATGCCAGCAATTTTTATGAGAAAAAGGGAATTACACCAAAGCAGATTATTGACTTAAAAGGCCTGATGGGAGACACCTCGGACAATTATCCTGGTGTAAAAGGAATTGGAGAAAAAACAGCCCTCAAATTGATTCAGGAGTATGAAACGATTGATCAGCTGCTGGAGAATCTTGAACAATTGCCAAAAGGCGTACAAACAAAGATTAAAGCAAATATGGACATGCTGCAGCTGTCGAGACAACTGGCCGAGATCAAATGTGATGTGCCGGTCCATTGTGAACTGCCCCAAGCCATCTGGCAGTATGATAAGAATAAAGTAGGGGAGAAATTCACAGAGCTGGAATTTCGGAATCTCGCTAAATTACTGTAATAGATCGATAAAAAGTCGCCTGAGCGGGCGACTTTTTTATGGTTTCAAAACCACCTTAATACAGGAATCTTTACGCTCATTAAAAATATCGTAGCCATAAGACGCTTCTGCTAAAGGCAGGGAATGGGTAATAATGTCAGTCGGATCTATCTCTTCGTTCACAATTTGCTTATACAGTTTATCCATATAACTCCTGGCAGGTGCCTGTCCCATTTTCAAGGTTACATTACGGACAAAGAATGGCCCCAGCGGAAACATATTGTAAAGCCCGCCGTACACCCCGGTAAGTTGAACAGTACCCCATTTTTTTACTGCTTTTGTGGCGATTTGAATCGGTCCCAGCGTGCCGCCCTGCAATTTCAGTTTTTGTTCCACATATTCCAGCGGGGATTTTTTGCCATCCATCCCCACGCAATCAATTACCTTGTCTGCACCGCCTTTGGTGATCTCTTTCAGGGTTTCTCCCATATCCTTGTCTTCCGTGAAATCAAACACTTCTGTTTTATTGGTTTGTCTGGCAGATTTGAGCCGGTAATCCAGATGATCTACAGCAATGACTCGTTCTGCCCCTTTCTGCCAGGCAAATTTCTGTGCCATTAACCCAATCGGCCCGCAGCCAAGCACAATCACTGTATCGCCCGGCTTGACTCCGGCATGCTCCACACTCCAATAGGCGGTAGGGAGCACATCGGAAAGAAACAGCAGTTTTTCATCCTCCAATTCGCAGTTCTCCGGTATCAGAAATGGCGTATAGTTTCCGAAAGGCACACGTAAATACTCTGCCTGCCCGCCTGGGTAGTTCCCAAACTTCTCGGAATAGCCGAAATAACCACCGGAATCATAATGCGGGTTGGAATTGTCACATTGACTCTCCTGATGGTGATTGCAGTACTCACAGTTGCCGCACGCCACGGTAAACGGGATTACCACACGGTCACCTTTTTTCACCTTAGTGACATCGGGTCCTGTCTCTTCTACAATTCCCATCGGTTCATGTCCGATGATATAGCCAATCGGCAAGGGAAAATTGCCCTGATACAAATGCAGGTCGGAGCCGCATATTGCGGTTGACGTCACACGGATAATGACATCTTCCGAATCCTGGATCGTTGGCGCTTCTACCGTTTTCACAGCAATTTCCTGTTTTCCTTGATAGGTAACAGCCTTCATTAATTTATCTCCTTTTACGTGCCTTTTCCTTAAATTTTACTAAACGCCCCAATTTATACGACCGGGTAATGGGCATACCCAAGGGTGTACCCTTATATACCCCACAAGTTGGACTTTATACACTGCTGGGTATATAGGCATACCCCTGGCCCTCCTCTCGTTGACTTACTGTGGGAAGCTGGTGTACGTTGGAAGAAACAATGATTTTTCGGGGAGGAAATACGATGAATTATCTTTTTGTTTATGGCACGTTATTGCGTGGAGAGAAAAATCATCATTATTTGCATGATGCGGTACTTGTTTACCAGCAGGCCTGGGTGAAGGGTGCCCTGTTTGATACAGGACGCGGTTATCCTGTTATGAAACGAGAGGAAAATAAACGTATCTATGGGGAGATTTATCAGGTAACTGAGGAACAATTGCAAAAGATAAACCAGCTTGAGGAATATAAGGAAAATGCCAGTGATAATTTGTATGAGCGAATCACTGTTTCTGTTTGGAATGATAAGAGTGAGAAGGTCGACGCTCTCACGTTTATCACCGGAGCAGAATTGGCCCAATCCAATAAGGAAACCCCATTTGGAGATTGGAAAGTTTACCACTATTTGAAACGTGAGTCGATCTATTATTTTGCCTATGGTTCGTGTATGGATGATGAACGTTTTCGGCTGGCAAATGTAGAGCAGTATTTTTCAGCGATCACAGGCAAAGGACTACTGCATGATCACGGCTTCCGTTTCACCCGCAATTCAGCAGACGGTGGAAAGGCAGATATCATTGAATCCAGAGAGGAAGTGGTCGAAGGAGCTGTATATAAAGTTCCCCTGGAAGCGATCGATTATTTGTATGAACGGGAAGGTGTGTACAAGCAGGCTTACCGTCCTGCCGTTGTGCTCCTTGAATTGCCGCAGGGAGAAAAGGTGGAGGCGCTCACCTTTATTGGCATAGAAAAAAGTAAGGAAACGAAGCCAACCGAGCACTATGCCACCGAAATAATCCGTGGTGGAACTGGATTGTTGAGCGATGATTATATCAATAGTCTGAAGACACACATTGACCGCCTGATGAATTAATCGCTTCAATATCCTCCCAAAAGGTTTAGCTTTACAGCAATCAGGTAAGAGAAAAATAGAACCATTCATTGGGAGGTAATTTTTTGACTGCAGCTAATTCAACACACATTCAATCATTTTGGAGACAGACAGGCGAAAAAAGAACATATGATAAACTGAATGAAAATCTGGAGGTGGATGTTCTTGTCGCCGGTGCGGGCATTGCCGGAATAGCTTCGGCATATCTTCTTGCAGAAAAAGGCTTTAAGGTAGCTCTTTTGGAAGCCCGGGAGATAATGAGCGGCACAACTGGTTTTACAACAGCCAAGCTTACTGCGCAGCATAATCTGATCTATGATGAACTGATCAACCGCTATGGTCAGGATATGGCCAAGCTTTACTATCAGGCGAATATGGAGGGCATCGCTTTAGCCAGAGAGCTTGCTGAAAAACATAACATCGACGCTGATCTTGAGGAACAGGATGCATTCGTATTTACCCAGGATGCCAAAAACAGAGACAAGGTAAAAAAAGAAGCAGAAGCATATGAGAAATTAGGAATAGAGGGAGCGTTCATTGAAAATCTTCCATTAAATATCGATGTAGAGGCTGCGGTGATGATGCGCAACCAGGCACAGTTCCACCCGGTAAAATTCCTCAATGGACTGCTCAAGGAATTGGAGACAAAAGGAGCAAAGATATTTGAGCATTCCAAACTGATGGAAGCAGAAATAGATGGAGAAAAAGTCCTCGGAAAAACTGATGCAGGGCATACGGTCACCTGCCGTCACTTGGTCCAGGCCACTCACTTGCCGATAGATGAACGGGAGGAAAACTTTTACTCTGCGAATCTTAATCCGGAAAGCTCTTATGCCCTTGCAGTAAAAACAGATAAAGAGTTTCCAGATGGAGTATATATAAATGCTGATCTGCCAAAACGTACGATACGGAAAATGAAGGCAGACGGGGAGGATTACATTCTGGTTGGCGGGGAAAGTCACCCAACCGGAGACGGACTTTCTTCCGAAAAACGCTATAAAGAACTGAAGACATATGCAGATGAACTTCATGGCAATAAGGAAGTTGCATATCAATGGTCTTCCCATGATTATATATCAGCCGACAGAATTCCCTTTATTGGCCAGCTGCATCCGGATGAGCAAGGAATCTACACGGTTACCGGTTTTGGAAAATGGGGGCTGGCAAGCGCCTTAACCGGTGGAAAGTTATTATCTGACATCATCAGTGGGAAAGAAGACAATCCATATCAGGAGCTTTTTTCACCGCAGCGGGAAATCAAAGAGATGGAACATGTCGAACCAAAAGAGGAAAATGATGAGAATTATCCGGATTCCAGTTCCGCTGCATCACGACCAGAGGATTTGCAGGAGAATCAGGGCGCAGTAATGAAGGTCGGCGGCGAAGATGTCGGCGCCTATAAGGATAAAGGCGGCAGCGTTCACTTGCTTGATTTGACCTGTACTCATCTAGGCTGTGGTGTGCAGTGGAATGATGGGGACTGCACATGGGATTGTCCATGCCACGGCTCACGGTTTGGCGCCACTGGCGAAGTAATTGAAGGACCGGCTGTGGAAGACTTGAAAAAAGTAAACGAATAATAAGTTGGATGAACCGGGCAGTAGAGCTGATGCTGCCCGGTTTTCTGCGCAGCTGGCGAGACGCAGTAAAATGCTTGGGAATAAAAGGGAAAGTAAGCTATAATTGGAGTACTACGCAAGTGAAGGGGTTTTTCCAATGTATTTTCGTTCCCGGAAAGATACATGGCTGACCATTCTCATCTGGGGAATTGCCCTGTTTGGGGTTGCTGTACCGATAGCAGGCGGCAACATATTTGGCATGCTGTTTATTCTTCCACTATCGCTGGTGCTTCTTTGGTTCTGGTTTCAAACCGGCTACAAAATTGAAGGGGACCTGATCAGAATTAAATATGGTCCTATCAGGATGAAAGTAGAGATCCAGAAGATCATTCAGATTAGAAAGCATCGAAGCATTTTTGCGGCTCCTGCATTATCCATCCACCGGCTGGAGATTAATTCCGGGCGCTTTAATATCATTTCCATCTCTCCGGAAAATGAAAAAGAATTTATTAATGAAATTTTAAAAATAAATCCGGAACTGGAAATGGAAAGAATAAGACGCTAAAAGCAGAAGGAAGGGACATAAATGAACCGGGCAGACAATATCGCAGAATTAATCGGCGCAACACCAATGGTAAAAATAAATAAACTTCTTCCTGACGAGGCAGCGGAAGTTTATGTAAAACTGGAATTTTTCAACCCCAGCAAAAGCGTGAAAGACAGGGCGGCATACAGCATGATTAAGACAGCGGAAGACGAAGGTTACCTAAAACCCGGCGCCACCATTATTGAGCCGACAAGCGGCAATACCGGCATCGGTCTTGCCATGAATGCAGCAGCAAAGGGCTACAAGGCGATCCTGGTCATGCCGGATAACAGCACGCTGGAAAGGCGGAACATTCTAAAGGCGTACGGTGCGGAAGTCGTGCTCACTCCAAGTGAAGAAAGAATGCCCGGCGCCATCAAAAAGGCACAGGAACTGCAAAAAAGCATTCCAGGCAGTTTTATTCCGCAGCAATTTGAAAATAAAGCCAATCCGGATATTCACCGGACGACAACTGCACTGGAGATCTATCAGCAGATGAACGGCAAACTGGATGCTTTTGTCTGCACAGCCGGTACAGGAGGAACCGTCACAGGAACCGGAGAGGTGCTCAAGGAAAACTTGCCTGATTTACACATTGCTGTCGTGGAACCTGAAGGATCGCCAGTGCTGTCTGGCGGGAAACCAGGCAGCCATAAACTTGTCGGTACGAGTCCGGGTTTTGTGCCGGATATATTGAATACAGAGGTTTATGATGAAATTATCCGGATTGAAGACGATCAGGCTATCAGCATGGTAAAACAGCTCGCGCGTCAAGAAGGTATTTTTGTCGGTCCATCTGGAGGTGCTGCCGTTTTCGCAGCAATTGAAACTGCAAAGCGAATTGGCTCAGGAAAAAAAGTTGTCTGTATTGCACCGGATTCAGGTGAACGGTATTTGAGCATGAATCTGTTTGATGATTGATGGAAAGGGAGGCAGCGAAAGGAACGGTCACTGCCTCCCGATTTAATTAAATTTCCTCTAGTTTACATAATATTTATTATCGGAACTAAAAAATGATCATGAATTTTTTGTGTCACAATTAAAGTATTCTTGTGATAGTGAGACAAAACGAAAATTTTACTGCTTACATGAGCTGTTGATTTCTGCAATTTTATAAGTGGCTTATGATTTGGTCATATTTGATTACTGCTTTTCATTTATGCGGCAGTAAGTTTTTTAGTTATTGAATCTTCAACTGTCATTTCCATACATCCATTATGACTCAAATAAATGATCACAGCTTCACACGTGTAATTCCTGATAAAAAATTTTTGCTGATCCTTGTTTGCCTGGCAGATTTTCAAACTGATTTCTCCATACTATTCGAATCCTCACACGATCTTCTCATCCACAAAGCAAGCATCGTTTAAATTCCTTTTATTTCGGGCATACGTTTAGTAAGGAAAAAATTGAGGTGATACACATGCACAAACACTTAATTGTAAGCGGACGTGTTCAGGGTGTCGGCTTTCGTTTTACCGCCCAGCAAAAAGCAGCGGAATTCGGGTTAACCGGTTGGGTACGGAATAATTCGGATGGTACGGTGGAAATGGAGATCGAGGGCGGAGAACAAAGCATCCAGCCATTTATGGAGCAGCTGAAAGATGGCTTTCATTCCTTTATCCGTGTAGAACATATCGAGGAAAACAGCTCCAATGAAGAAAAAGGTTTTGACACTTTTTCGATAAAATAGCATTAGAAAAAGCCGCTTAACTGCGGCCTTCTATTGTTCTTCAAAAAACTTAGCATTTAGGTCAATATATTTATGCTCCTTTTCAGGAACCTCGTCTTCCATATAAATTGCTTCTACAGGGCATACTGCTTCGCACGCTCCGCAATCAATGCAAATATCCGGGTCAATATAAAACATGTCCTTGCCTTCTTCTATACAATCCACAGGACATACGTCCACACATTCTCCTGACTTTTCACCTATGCAAGGTGATGTAATTACGAAAGCCATGTCTGTTACCTCCTTTATGTATTGCTCTAGCCTCGGCTGAGTTTTTTGCCGCAACTGCAATTATATCGTATTGCTGTTGAAAATAAAACAATCTTCCAATTCCTGAAAGCGAAAATAACAGAGGGAACCACCGGGTTCCCCTGTTAATCCTCTTTAAAGTATTCCTTCAAAAATCCACCGATCCGTCCACTGTTGTCAATAATGAAATAGAACTCGTCCGTTTCGTTCTTAACATCGTATTTCTTTCCAGGTGTTAATTTATTGTCTACAACAAATTTTTTCGCATTCGCATGAACGCATTCAATTTGCTTGATTGTTTCCCGATTTTCCCAATGAAGGTGAATCATTGTGTTCCCCGCTTTCTATTCCTGGTCTTATTTAAACAGGTAGAGATAGTTTTCGTACCCTTCCTCTGCCATCTTTTCTTTTGGAATAAAGCGCATGGCCGCAGAATTCATGCAATAGCGCAGACCGCCCGCTTCTTTCGGTCCATCCTCGAATACATGGCCAAGATGGGAGTCCGCTTTGCTGCTGCGGACCTCAGTCCGTATCATGCCATGTGATGTGTCGGTATTTTCGTTAACCTGGTACTTGTCCACCGGTTTTGTGAAACTTGGCCAGCCACATGCGGCATCAAATTTATCTTTCGAGGAAAACAGCACATCGCCGGATACAATATCCGTATAGATCCCCTCTTCCTCATTATCCCAGTACTCGTTTTGAAAAGGAGTTTCCGTCCCATTTTCCTGTGTTACCTGATACTGCAGCGGTGTCAGCTTTTCTTTCAGCGTATTTTTGTCCACTTCCGGCTTCCATGTCCTTTTAATGAAATCTTCTCTTCCAGACCCCTTTTTATAAAGCCGGTAATGGAAGGATTGCTTTTTATAATAATCCTGATGGCTTTCTTCTGCCGGATAGAAAGTTTTAGCGGGAAGAATCGGTGTTGCGATTGGTTTGGCAAATTTTCCGCTGTCCGCAAGTGCTTGCTTAGATTGTTCTGCCAACTGTTTTTGTTCTTCATTATGATAATAAATTGCTGTTTGGTATGATTCTCCCCTGTCATTAAACTGTCCTCCGGCATCGGTCGGATCAATTTGCTGCCAGAACGTTTCCAAAAGCTGCTGATATGACATGATTTCCGGATCAAAAGTAATTTGGACGGCTTCTACGTGCCCAGTTGTTCCCGAGGTAACCTGTTCATAGGTTGGATTTTCCACCGTGCCACCCGTATATCCGGATACAATTCGATGGACCCCCGGCCGTTCGTCAAATGGTTCTACCATACACCAGAAACATCCGCCTGCAAATGTTGCAACTTCCTGCTTTGCTGTCATATTTTAAACCTCCCATGTCTTCTGTGTCATATCTCTATTTTTTCGTGTATTGGATAAAAAATCAAGTTGTGCGACTTATTATCAGATAAATAATTTCGGCTGGGAGTCTCTAGGTCCGGACTTTCCAGCATTATTGCTATGGCTGCCCGCTTGCTGTTCCGTATATTCTTTCGTGGGAGAGTGCTTCTTCACGTCCTCATTCTTATCATCTTCCGTCCCTTTATCTTCACTTTCCATATCCTTAAAAGCTTTCATCATTTTGTACATGGCAGGCAGGTTTTTAACCATGGGACCGTATTCCTGAATCATTGGCGCAGTTGTCTCCATAACCTTCAACACCTGCTGTACACCGTTTAAGGACTTCGATACACCATCTACCCCTTTATTAATAAGATCCGCTCTTGACTGACCCTGCAGCAGCTTGCCAATCGGATTGCCGCCAGGAGCTTGACTTCTATGCCCCCGCTGAGGAATAAGCTGGTAGGGAGAGCGTCCAGTTGGCCTGTGATGATTTCCTTGCCGTGGTGCGGGAAATAACATGATATATGTCCTCCTTATCATTGTATCTTATGATTTAGTTTATGCGCTGCCCCTTTAACTGTATAGGCATCCGGGCATTATTCTTCAAAAATACAAGATATCCATGGCAATAATCCTGTAAATATTTCCTGGGCAACCGCAGAAAGCAACATATTATATGCTTTCCGCTTTTATGTTTGTCAAAAAATGCAAAATCATGTTGTCATTTGCCACGAAACCAATCTGTGCTCAGAATGGTTGCATTATATAATTTCGTTATATTTTATCTATATTAAAATATAAATTCAAACAAACGTTTGATCAATTTTTTGATAAAAATAAAACCGGGAATTCTCCCGGCCTCAGACTATTCAATATAATTTTGTGTGTATTCTCCCCAGAGCTGGTCAAACGCTTTTAACGCGTTGGGAAAAGGGCTGTTCCACTCCAGGTATTCACTGATCTCATTATAGTCAGCAGAATACTTGGGAAAATTATGATCAAAAAATGCCCAGTCAGCCAGACGGCTATGGTCATCCGGACGTTTTTTCCCGCGATGCGTCAGCAGAAATTGATAAAAAGTTTTCAAGCATGCTCCCTCCCCCGCTATGTTAACTGATCATTTTTCATAAATTCTTCGTGTTTCTTCTGTCTTTTCCGGTAAACAATTGCAGATAAGTAAATACTTATTTCATAAAGAATGATCAACGGCACCGAAATCAATAGCGGCATGATGAAGTCCGGCGGGGTAACCATCGTGGAAATGACGATTAATATTAAATAAGCATACTTTCTGGAGCGGCGCATAAGCCCCGGGTTTAATACCCCCAGCGTTGTCAAAAACATCGCGATAACCGGGATTTCAAACAACACGGCAAATGGCAGTGTTATCCGCAACAGGAATTTGAAATATCGCTCGGTGGTAAACATCTCATTGAACATGCCTTCACTCAGTGATAATAAAAATGGCAGGATGAATTGCATGAACATGACATAGCCAAATACGAGTCCGCCGATAAACAGCAAAAATATTGCCGGAATATAGGCAAGAGAAACCTTTCTTTCATGCGGACGTAATCCTGGCTTTATAAATGCCCAAATCTGGAATGCAAGCACGGGAAGTGTCCCGGTAATCGCTACTAAACCTGCCATGGTGAAATAAAGCCAGACCACCTCGCCTGGGCTGAGAATGCTCAACTGGAAATCGAGTCCATTTGTAAAAAATCCATAAATCTCTTCAACATATATAAAACCGAAAATAAAAAACAGGACAAAGAAAACAGCTGTAACGATCAGCCGGTTTCTCAATTCCGATAAGTGTCCGGTAAGGTTCATTTCCTTGCCATCCATCCGAGTATTTTCATCGGCCATCCTTTACACCTCCATGCAGGTAAACATAAAAGAAGATGCAAGGCAACTCCCTTACACCTTCTTACCATCAGTTTTTCGTTACTTATGTTTTATCCCGCTTCGTCTTCGTATCGTCATCAGCCATCATGTTGCCGGCAGCATTTTTAAATTCACGCAGCGTCTGCCCGGCCGCTTTGCCAATTTCCGGCAGTTTCGATGGTCCAAATATCACGAGTGCAACGACCAGAATTAAAATTAACCCAGGGACTCCAATACTGCTTAACATAGTCTACACTCCCCAAGAAATTATTTAGAATTTTTTTCCTGAACGATATCCTTTGTTTCTTTTACTTCATCGGATACATCGCTGGTCAAATCCTTCGTGGAATTTTTAAACTCCCGCAGTGTCTGCCCTGCTGCTTTACCGATTTCCGGAAGCTTCTTTGGTCCGAATATCACCAGAGCGATGATCAGAATTAAGATGAGGCCCGGAATCCCAATACTTGATAACATCCTTACACCTTCTTTGATATATTATCTTCATTATAGTATAGTGTTTTTATTTCAAAGGTATATCCATTTCGACAAAAATACACATTTCGTTCACAACGGTTCATCTGACAGATTCAGTTTAACACGTATTCCCCATCGGAACAAGCTGCAGTCCACGAGGATCGCCTATAACTTTCTATCGTACTGCATAAAATAATAGTCATATGGATTGGCCTCGTCTTTTATCCCTTTTACGTTGGAAGTAAGTGTCCACTCATCTTCTGGAAAAGTAGGAAAATAAGTATCCCCCTCAAACGCTTCGTTTATCAAGGTGATGTACATACGGTCCGCAAAGGGAAGAATCTGCTCAAAGATATCTCCACCGCCAATTACAAAGAATTCCTTGTCAGGCTCCGCTTCACTCCACTTCTTTATTGTATCCAAATCACGAATTACTTCCACATCACTCGGGTAATTCACCTGTTTTCTCGTGAGCACGACATTTTTCCGGTTGGGCAGAGCTCCATCAAGGGAATCATAGGTTTTGCGGCCCATAATCATTGTCTCACCGGTGGTCTTCTCTTTGAAGAAGCGAAAATCTTTTGGCAAATGCCATGGCAGGTCATTATTCAAACCGATCACACGATTTTTATCCATTGCAAGCAATAAGGAAATCACGCTGCATCCTCCTTTTAACTGGTTTGTATCCGTCTCTAAACAGCGATCGGTGCTTTTATCGCTGGATGAGGGTCATAGTTAATCAGTTCAAAGTCTTCCGGTTCATAATCAAATACCGATTGCTTGTCCTGACGGATGTTCAATGTTGGAAACTGTCTCGGGGTGCGACTCAATTGTGTCTGCACCTGCTCTACATGATTCAGGTAAATATGCGCATCCCCCAGGGTATGCACAAATTCGCCCGGCTCCAGCTGGCATTCCCGGGCGATCAGACAGGTGAGCAATGCGTAGCTGGCGATATTAAACGGAACCCCAAGAAAAACATCCCCGCTGCGCTGATAGAGCTGGCATGACAGTTTGCCATCCGCCACGTAGAACTGAAACAGGGTATGACATGGAGGCAGCGCCATATTCGGCACATCTTCCGGATTCCAGGCGGAAACGATATGCCGGCGTGAGTCGGGATTATCCCGAATCGAAGCAATAACTTCTTTTAATTGATCAATCGTATCATTTTGCGATGTCTTCCAATTCCTCCATTGTTTGCCATAAACCGCCCCAAGGTCCCCGAATTTCCTGGCAAATTCGCTGTCTTGAAGGATTTTCTGTTTGAAAGCTGCCATTTGCTGCTTATATTGCTCATTGAACTTGGGGTCTTCCTGACTGCGGAGTCCAAAATTGTTCATATCAGGGCCGTCGTATTCCCTGCTTTTCACCCATTTTGCAAAGGCCCATTCGTTCCAGATATTATTGTTATTCTCCAGCAGATAGCGGATGTTTGTATCTCCTTTGATAAACCAAAGAAGCTCTGAGGCAACGAGCCGAAATGGAACTTTTTTGGTTGTCAGAAGCGGGAACCCTTCGTTTAAGTTGAATCGCATCTGGTGGCCAAAGACAGAGTAGGTTCCTGTGTTGGTTCTGTCCCCTTTTTTCACTCCGTTTTCCAAAATATAGCTGCATAAATCCAAATATGCCTGTTCCCCTGCGGCCATGAATCTCCCTCGCTTTTTATATCATTTTGTTTTCCTTATTGTAACATAACCGTAAAGCATGAACCCACTATTTCTACATAAGTCTATAAGGCAGTGACAAAAGGAAAGGAGATTTTATATGGTGCCGCAAACAGTGGATCATGTCGTGAAGCACTCTGTCCTTTACAGTTTTGCGCTGTCTCAGCCATTTATTGCTATAGCAGACGCATCTCCTGTTTCTCAGAATAAATCATTAATGGAGTCCGAGCAAGCAGAATACGGACATCACGGAGAAACCGTTCGCCTTCTGCAAAATAAATTAAATCAGCTGGATTATTATAAAGACGCCCTCGACAGTGAATATGGCCTTTTGACCGAGCATGCCGTCAAAAGGTTTCAATATGATCAGCGACTTCCTGTCAATGGCCAGGTAAACAAAGAAACCATTTATGCAATGATCAAAGAAGATGTGAAATCCCAGCTTGAAGAAATAGAATCATTTTCCGGTCCAGTGTCCCCGGGCGTGGTCGATGAAGAGGTAAAGGCGGTGCAGCGCGCACTGGAATATTTTGGCCTTTATGAAGGTGAAATTGATGGAATTTATGGGCCGATGACGAAACAGGCATTGGAAACAGCAGAAGAAGAACATGGACTGGAGATCAGTGAGGAAGTAACAAAGGATTCCTTAATAACCCTGTATGAACAGGCATTTCCCAAAGAAACGGAGCCGGAAACTCCTCAGCTAGCCCATCAGGAAACAGACAACCAACCGTCTGAGTCAGCAGAAACTGGTTCGAATGAGACAAAATCAAAATCTGAAGTGAGTAATCAAGAAAAAACCGTGAAAGAAAATAATCCGGAGAACAAACAAGCGCAAGTAACAAGCTCTGTACATACTGATCTCGCCCAACTGGCCAAATCTTTCATCGGTGCTCCCTATGTGTTTGGCGGGGAGACTCCGTCCGGTTTCGACTGCAGCGGCTTTATCCAATACGTTTTTCAACTGAAAAACGTCAGCATTCCAAGAACAGTAAGTGAGGTCTGGAATTTCGCCAGTCCAGTCGGTTCCCCCTCTGTTGGAGATCTTGTTTTCTTTGAAACGTATAAACCAGGCCCTTCTCATATGGGTATTTATCTCGGCAACGGCACGTTTATCCATGCCAGTTCGTCAAATGGGGTAACAATCAGTGAACTTGGCAGCTCCTATTGGCAGCCCAAATTCCTGGGAGCCAAACGAATTTCCTGGTAATTCGCAGATTCGTGTTTAAATTCGATTCATCCCTCTTTATGAGTAAAAAAGCGTGTCAGTTTCTTGACGAACGCAGTAAAATAAGCTATATTGGAACCAAGCAAAGAAGATGTATGGAATCATTAGGCAACAGGCAGCTTCTATAGAAGTGGGTGCGTTAGTGATCCTTACTTCTATAGGTGCTGCCTATTTTAGTGTTTCTTTTATCGGCTTTGTATTACCACGTATTGCGTGAAAGTTTTTAGGAGGATTATTCACATGGAAAATGGCGTAGTAAAATGGTTCAACGCGGAAAAAGGATACGGGTTCATTCAACTCGAAGAAGGAAATGACGTATTCGTCCATTATTCAGCAATTCAGGAGGAAGGCTTCAAGACACTGGAAGAAGGTCAGGAAGTTTCTTTTGAAATCGTTGAAGGAGAACGCGGACCACAAGCTGCAAACGTAGAAAAAAAATAAACGGATCCTATAGATAAGCGGTAATCTTTTTAAAGATTACCGCTTTTTTTGCTGCCCGCAAATTCGGTCAAGGCCTGCTCTTCTGCCGGTATACGCACAGTCAAAAGCAGAATATGCAAAATCGGAAAGATAATAGCCGTAACAGGTGCACCAAACAAAAGCGGGATGATAAACAGCTCCACTCCGACAATGACATAATTCGGGTGCTTCATGTATTTATATGGCCCCTCTTTAACCAGAGAAAAGTTGGGCGCGATAATAATTTTCGTATTCCAGAATCTCCCCAATGTTTGGATGCACCATATTCTAGCCGCTTGCGTGATTAGGAATAGTGCAAACAACACATAATGAAAGGTTATTTCAGGTGAGTTCAAGAGCATCTCTACCAGCAGGGAAAGAAAGAATGAAACATGCAGAATAATGAACAGGAGATAATGACCGGATCCCCGCTCTATGCCTCCTTGATTCTTCATCCATTTTTCATTTCTCTTGGCAATAACAAGTTCCACCAGACGCTGCAGCACGATAAGCCCTAATAAAACCCATAATGCAATAGGCATAGTCAGCACCACTCCAATAATAATAGTTCCGAACTGAATCCTGGCCCCAATGCGGAGAGAATGCTTTTTTCCTGCTTATCGGCCCCCTGCTTCATTGCTTCGGCCAGTACATATAAAACAGTTGCAGAAGACATATTGCCATGCATAGCCAGCACTTGATGCGAATGGTGAAATTCCCGGCTTGAGCGGTTTACCACTTCCTCCATTGCGTCCAGCACCTTTTTTCCGCCGGGATGAGCCAGAAAGGAAAGTATGCTTGCTGAATCGAGGCGTGTCTCCTGCAAAAATTGCTGAATATGTTCCTTCCAAAAGGAATGTACCAGTGCCGGAATGCTTTTAGAGAACACCACTTCAAGTCCGTGATTCGTAACGTTCCACCCCATTACCGAGGTACTGTGTTTTTTTGTTTGTGAACTTGTTTGCAGCATTTTTGGTTTGTTCTTTTTGCTCCGGTTTAGAAAGGGAGACTCTTCCCCCGCTACCAGCACAGCCGCTGCTCCATCACCAAACAATGCACTGCCCACAAGATTGCTCTTCTTGGCGTCTTCCTTCTGAAACGTAAGACTCGAGAGTTCGCAACAGACGACTAAAGCTAATTTTTCAGGATATGCTGTGGTCCAGTCTGATGCACGGGAAAGCCCAATTGCTCCGCCAGCACAGCCCAGTCCCCATAATGGCATGCGTGCTGTATTCGTGCGGAAGGGCCTGTCATTAAGCATTTCCACCTCCAGGGATGGAGTAGCAATCCCAGTACTGGAAACAAAAACAATCAGATCAATCGCCTCAAATGGAATATCCTCATGCAAAAATTCACTGTTAGACAGACATTCATCAGCCGCGTCCAAGCTGTGCTCTTTGGCAAACGACTGATAAAGTTGATTTCGCTCTTGAAAGGAATGAGGCTGCCTCAGCCATTCTTTATCAACCACAAATTGCCGGTTATTCACTTCGGCATGGTCGAATACAGGCAAAAGACGTTTGATTTTTTTCTCCGACCCGGAAAATACCTCGAGCACTAATTCCTTAATTTCCTCTTGTGTCATATGGTGCCTGGGAATGCCAGTGCCAGCTGAGATAATGAACGACATCTTCCACCCCCCTTTCTGTAGAAAATTTGGCTTGTCGCCAATCTTTATGCGACAAGCCAAAGCCTGAATGAATGCAGGATAAGAAAATTATTATCAGGACAATCGGTAAACAGCAGAATACTTTTGCGTTAAATATCGCACCAGATGATCGGGATTCAATCCCTCGTTTGTCACATTTTTTATAATTTCCAGCGGTTTTTTCATTTTGCCATGCTTGTGAATATGCTCACCAAGCCATTGTTTCACCGGCTGAAAGTCGCCGCTTGCGATGATCGACTCCAGGTCATTTTCACGGGAGAAACGGTCGAAAAATTGAGCTGCATACATGTAGCCAAGCGCATAGGATGGGAAATAACCAAAATCCCCACCGGCCCAGTGAATGTCCTGAAGCACACCCTCTCTGTCTGTTGGCGGCTGGACACCGAGATAGTCTTTCATCTTTTCATTCCACAAACCTGGCAGATCAGCAACTTCGATTTCATTGTTGATTAATGCTTTTTCCAGTTCATAACGCACCATAATGTGGAGTGGATAGGTCAATTCGTCCGCTTCAATCCGGATCAGCGATGGTTTTACCTCATTAATTGTCTGATAGAAATCATCAAGCGGAACATGCTGAAAACTGGCTGGAGCATATTTTTTAAATAAATCATAGTTGGCTTCCCAGAAGGCTTTGCCCCTGCCTACAAAGTTTTCCCAGAATAATGATTGTGATTCATGAATCCCCATAGAAGTCCCGGTGGCCAGTGGCGTATTTGCAAGCTCATCAGCAATATTCTGTTCATACAAGGCATGTCCGCCTTCGTGGATCGTCCCAAATACAGCCGTGCGGAAATCTTTTTCGTCGTATCTGGTTGTAATTCGGACATCCTGCTGATTTAGCGCAATCGCAAATGGATGAATTGTTTCATCCAGCCTTCCCGATGAAAAATCGTAGCCCATCTTTTTTAAGATCTCCATACTGAACGCTTCCTGATCCTGTTTTGGGAAATGATCAGTTAAGATGGAAGGATTCGGTCTAAATGGGCTGGCACTGATTCTTTCAACTAGCTGCTGCAGCGAATTTCTAAGAGATGGAAAAACCTCATCCAGGGTTTTCACCGTAACACCAGGTTCATAATTATGTAGGAGTGCATCATATATATTTTCTTCATAACCCCAATAGCTGGCGAATTTCTTATTGTACTCTACCAGTTCTTCCAAATAAGGCTGAAATAAGGAAAAATCGGCTTTTTCTCTCGCTTCCTCCCAAACCGCCTCCGATTTAGACTGCAGCATGACATATGTTTTATATTCGTCTGTCGGGATTTTGCGGTTTCTTTCATAGGTTTCTTCCTGTTCGGTGACAATTTTTTTCATCACGTCATCTTCCGTATTGTCTTTCAGGATGTCAATGAAGTATTTCATTTTTTCCGAGGTTTCTATCTGATGGATTTTTTCTGCAAGGAAACCAACAACCTCCGCACGCTGTTCCACAGCATTTTTAGGTATTTTTGTCCGCATATCCCACTGCATCAGATTAATTGTTTCTTCATAAGCGCTCCGTTCTTTAAGCAGTTCGTGAAAGTCCTTTTCAATCAGGTATGTATTATCCATGTTACTCCCCCTTGTTTTTTCGTCCGAAGTATTGATGAAAATCGGTACGGATAAAACCATTAAACAATTTCCTTTTTTTTGTGGCCTTTTGGCCGTAATGCTTTTCGAATTCTTCAAATGCAGTCAATACATATACACTCCAGCTTGGGTGATTTTTCATTATGCTGCCAAGCTGGCGGCTGATCTGAGCTGCGGTCTCTTTGTCGCCAAGTCGCTCCCCATATGGCGGATTGCCTATAATATACCCGTTCTCCCTTCGGATAAACAGATCACTGACTTGCATCTGCTTCCAGCTGATCAAATCCGAAAGACCTGCCTCCACTGCATTTGCTTCGGCTGTCTGGACTGCTTTATGGTCAATATCTGAACCCGTAATTTGTAATTTTTGCTCATAATTGGCTTTGTCTTCAATTTCTTGAAATGCTTCATCCCAATAGCTACTTTTAACGAGCGGCCATTCTTCCGAGACAAAGCCACGATTAAAGCCTGGAGCAATATTCTGACCGATAAGAGCTGCCTCTATCGGAATAGTTCCTGAACCGCAAAATGGATCGATGAGCGGATACTCTGGCTTCCAATTGGTCAGCAGTACAAGGGCTGCTGCCAGTGTTTCTTTTAAAGGAGCTTCCCCTTGACCGACTCGGTATCCTCTTTTATGCAATCCTGCTCCTGTGGTGTCAATCGTAAGTGTTGCCATATCCTTCAGAAGGGCAACTTCAATTTTATACATCGCTCCTGTTTCCGGCATGTTGGATGCCATGCCGTATTTAAGCTTCAGTCGTTCAGCTATAGATTTTTTCACGATTGCCTGGCAGTCCGGCACACTGTGGAGCTGGGATTTTACCGATTTTCCGGTGACAGGGAATTTGCCATCTTCCTCAATGAAGTCTTCCCAGGGCAGCGCCTTTGTTTTTTCAAACAGTTCATCAAAGGTTCGTGCTTCAAAGTTGCCAACCAGCAATTTGACACGGTCTGCTGTACGAAGCCATAAGTTGCAGCGAGGAATAGCGGATAGCGGTGCTGTGAACAATACTTTGCCATTTTCCGTCTTCGCTTCATAGCCCAACTGCTTTACTTCCCTGGCGACCACCGACTCCAGCCCCATGGCAGCGGTTGCGATCAATGTTACATTCTGCATAGCAATATTCCCTTCATTCGATTATTTGTTTTTAGTTTATCATATCCTTTGAGAGAAAACGAAGAATGGCATACAAAAAACCCTTCCAGCGGCGATTGCTGCTGAAAGGGTTTGTTTTTAGCCTGGACCAATAAATACTCGATAAGCCATGTTCTGTCCCATTGTACTCCAAACGGGGGTCAGCCTCGTACTCCGGGGGTAATCATCTATCTGCAAGCATGCATGCCTGTCTCTTATTCGGTTGAATTCCCTACTAAAAGAGTGCCCCTACCATGTTTTGGGTTGCTCACTCGCGGGGTTTACCTCGTTCCACCCGAAAGGTTTCCCTTTCAGCTCCGTCACTGTGGCACTTTCAAGGATAATTCCCTATCCTTTTAAAAGAACGTAGGAATCTCTCCTGCCGTTAACCTAGTTGGTTACCTTGACTTATGATTTCGTCAAGCACGAACACTACAAACATCTCAGTTTGTGTGAGCATGGACTTTCCTCTGTATGAAAATACAGCGATTACCTGAGTATCTATTTTTTGCTCAGAATGATATTGTACCATAAGCAGGAGGATTAATCAACAGCTTGAAAAGGCCATACAACCAACCCGCCTGCGCTACGATTCTGTTGAATTCTCTTCCTCGGTGTATTTTTTGCCAAACACAGCCTTCTCCAGGTTTGAAAGCCTTTTTAACACATCATAATTAACCTGTGTTGTTTGCTGTTGGGCAGAGCGTGATCTGGTTTGCTCCCCCGTGTGATTCCGCTTCAGCTTTTCATTCTCCTGCTGCAAGCGTTCAATTTCCTGTTTAAAGGCATCATAGTCCTGAATAATTGTGTCCAGGAACTCATCGACCTCTTCCTGATGATACCCGCGCATGGTGGTCTTAAATTCCTTTTCCAGAATATCTTTTCCACTTAGTTGCATATTTGCTGCCATATTCATTCACCTCGTTTTTTTTAAACCATTCATTTCACAGTGCATCAATAATAAATGTTTATTGTTGTCTTGTCTGTTTATGACTTGCTGATATAATTTATTATAGCATAAAACAGGAAACTGAAAAATCAGCTTCCTGTTTCGCTGTTATTCCTTATTATAAAGGGAATGCGTTATTTTTCAAACAAATCGTGCTGGGTGAAAGAAAATGGCAGCAATTCTTCCATGGTAACCGTTTTGGAATCTCCGTTCAGATTGGTCAGATGAATTTTCATATCCTGGGCAAAAAATTCGCTCATCACTTGCCTGCATGCCCCGCAAGGCGATGCAACTCTTTTCGTGTCAGCCGCCACTGCCATCTCGGAAAAATCTGTTTCCCCCTGGGATATTGCTTTGAAAATAGCCACACGCTCTGCACAACATGTTACCGGATAAGCAGCATTTTCTATATTGACGCCTGTATATAGTTTTCCGGATTTTGTAAGCAAGGCTGCACCAACAGGGAAATTGGAATAAGGAACATAGGCTCTTTCCCTGATTTGGATTGCTTCCTGCAGTAATTCGGTCTTGTTCATAATTCGAATCCCCCTCTTAAAAAATTAGCCGGACACATAAGTAAATGGCTGATTATAATTCCCGCAGCAGCTGATCAAATATATAGTGGATCGAACGATGCAGCTCCATATATCGTTTGCGTCTGACATCAATATAATAACTGTGCATCATAAAAAGTTCCGCGTTTTCCTTTGTGGAGGCAATCTGCTGCGGATGCACATTTACATTTCTTGCTTTCACTGCTTTGAGTGCTTCTGTTTCCCAGTTTTCCAGAAGGTCATAAATGGGTGTTGTTTCTTCTTTGACCCGCATGAAAAGCTGTTTGTCTTTTCTGTTTTCTGGTGCCGGTGTGGTCTCATATCTGTCTTTTAGCCAGTCGATATGCTGTTTCAGCTGTTTCGTTTGTTCTGTTAAATCCATGGGTCGACCTGCCTTTGTAAAATGCTTCTCCCTATTATACCATTTTTTCTAAAGATATGGCATTCTTTTGACAGACCGCTGAATGGAATTAATCTGCTGCAGCTGGCTTTGAAAGTCTTCCCAGATTTGCTTACTTGTTTGCCGGGAAAGCTGCTGTTCCATTTGCTGGACCTGAACCGTCATTTGTTTAATTGCATTTTCGAACTCCTGGTGGGTGACTCCGTTTTTTGCGTAACTGTAAGATTGGGCTGCAAGGGGCATGCTTATCCCTCCTGTTATATGGTTTAGATATAGTTATTCGCCGCGAATTTTCACTCTCCTGCCTGTTCGACAAAACTAGAAGAAAAGGGATAAAACAAGTGCTATTCCTCATCTTTTCATGAAAATAAGACAAACTACAGTTAAAAGGAGGGTTGCATAATGGCTAAGAAAAACAATAAGCAGAAAACAGCCGAAAACGGGACAAAACAATCGCTGAAAACCGGTGACAAAAAGCTGGCCGGACCAAACAGACCTTCCACTTAAAAAGACTTCTTTATGAAAAAGGATTTGCAGTCACTGCAGGTCCTTTTTATTGCACACTCAAATTTTCTTTCCGACGCCCCTATTACCGCCGCTCTCTCCGTAATTTATACTGATAAAGTAAACTCCTCAAGCTGCCAGCAAAAGTTCAGAAATTGTTCAAATAACCTTTAAGCGAATCAGGAAACATTTCCAATATGCCTCTGTTTCTTCCTGACGTACTGGGAAAAACAGGGGTAATTGCTTTTCTTCCAGGGTATCGTCTGTTATATAATATACGTATGGCATGAAGGATTACATGAGTCAGAAATTGCCAGGAATAAGGACTTCCCTTTATTAGTCAGGCGTTTTTCTGGTATGATACTGTCATGATTAAGGGGGAAGATGCGGATGAATTATCCGAACGGAAAGAGACCCCGGAAAGGCACCAGTTCACAGCCAGCCACACGGAACGGGTTTGGCAATCGGGGTATGACATTGGAAGATGACATAAATGCTACCAACCAATATTATTTGGACACGGATAAAGCAGTCATCCACAAAAAGCCGGTTCCGGTTCAGATTGTCAATGTTAATTATCCAAAACGCAGTGCTGCCGTGATTAACGAAGCTTACTTCAAACAGGCCTCCACGACAGATTACAATGGCCTTTACAGGAGCCGCTATATTGACTTTGAGGCTAAGGAAACAAGAAATAAAACTTCTTTTCCCCTGGCCAATATTCATGAACATCAGGTAAAACATATGGAGGCAATTGTCCGTCATGGCGGAATTTGTTTTTTAATTATCCGATTTGCCGTCCATCAGGAGACTTATTTTTTCCAGGCGGAGAAACTTTTTCCTTATTGGCACGACAAATTAAGAGGCGGAAAAAAGTCGGTTTCCTATCAGACAGTTAAAAATGAAGGATCGCTTATCCCCTTTGGTTATCAGGCCAGAGTAGATTATTTATCAATTATTGACAAGCTTTATTCATAGATCGGAGGACATAGAGTTATGGCAGAAAACAGCCAGTCTCGTACAGCAAGGAGAAAACAAAAGAAATCCGGAAAAAAACCAATATGGAAAAAAATCATCATGACTGGATTAATGATTTTCTTAATTTTAGGTGTAGTTGGCGGGGCGCTTGCAACATATTGGATAGCAACAGCACCGGAAATGGAGGCATCTAAGCTTTCCAGCCCGTTATCTTCAAAGGTACTGGATAAGGATGGAGAAGTATTTGCCACACTGGGGGAAGAGCAGCGCACCAGAGTTGAATTTGACGACCTTCCCCAAGTGCTGATTGATGCAGTAATTGCCACAGAGGATGCCCGTTTTTTCAGCCACCCGGGGATTGATATCAAAAGAATCGGCGGTGCCATTATTGCCAATATTACCGAAGGGTTTGGCTCAGAAGGCGCGAGTACTATTACCCAGCAGGTAGTGGAAAAGTCCTTTTTGCCTCCGGATAAAAAAATCAGCTTAAAAGTGCAGGAAATGTGGATGGCACTAAAACTGGAACGCAATTACTCAAAACAAGAAATCATGGAATTTTATTTGAACAAGATCTATTACGGTGCCGGTGCTTACGGGGTTGTCCAAGCTGCAGAAACTTATTTCGGCAAGACCCTGGATGAGCTGACCCTTCCGGAAGCGGCAATCCTGGCAGGTCTGCCGCAGCGTCCGTCCGGCTATAATCCGTTTGAGAATCCGGAATTGATGAAGGACCGGATGGAGACTGTGCTGTATTTGATGGTTCAACACGGAAAAATTTCACAGGAACAGGCAGATGAAGCGGCACAGGTGGATATTCCTTCCCTTTTAAATGAATCAGAACGGGATTCCACACCGTATGAAGCGTTCCTGCAGCAGGTAAGAGCAGAAGTGAGCGAAAAAGTAGACGGTGCGGATATTTATACAGACGGGCTGACGATCCATACAACGCTTGATACGGATGCACAGGAACATGTGGAATATCTCCTGTCGAACAGTGAAGACAACCCAATAGTCTATCCGAATGAAGAACTGCAGGCAGGCATGGTCGTCCTTGATTCCACTAATGGTGCCATACGGGCAATTGGTGGAGCGCGTGGCGGCCTGGAAAATGGTGGCTATAATTTTGCAACCGACGGCGGCCGGCAGCCAGGGTCTGCCATCAAACCGATTGTGGCTTACGGGCCTGCCGTGGAGTATCTGGACTGGTCTACCTATCATCAAATAAATGATAATGAGCCATACCAAATTGGCGACGGTCATGCCGTCAATAATTTCGATAACTCTTTCCATGGCTGGGTATCCATGCGGGAGGCATTGGCAATGTCCTATAATGTTCCCGCACTGAAAACCCTGGAAGAAGTCGGAACTGCCAATGCCCAGGAATTTTCCGAGAGTCTGGGTATTCCAATTAGTAACCAGATTGGAGAAGCAATCGGTGGAACAGAAACAACTGTTACCCCATTGCAGTTAGCGGGGGCATATCGTCCATTTGCCAATGAAGGGATTTATAACGATCCATATGCCGTAACAAAAGTGGAATTCGGTGACGGACGCACAATAGAACTGCAGCCTGAACCGGAAGCGGTGATGTCAGAAGCAACGGCGTACATGATTACCGACGTGCTGAAATCCGTGATGACAGAGGGAACCGGAACTTCTGCGAATATACCAGGACTGCCTGTTGCAGGGAAAACAGGAACAACCAACCTTCCAGGCGGCGGAGCACGGGATGCGTGGTTCAGCGGATATACGACCAATTATACGGTTTCCGTCTGGACGGGATATCCTACTGGAAGCGAGCCACTGGAAGATACAACGGTCGCCCGGCAGCTATTCCAAAACACGATGTCGCAAATTTCCCAGGGCATCGAAACAGCAGACTTTGAACGTCCTGACTCTGTTGTAGAGGTGCAGGTTGAAGAAGGCTCCCGTCCAGCTGCGTTGCCGAGTGAATATACACCGGAATCGCAGATCATTACAGAATTATTTAAACGCGGCACCGAGCCAACCGAGACTTCCGAAAGATATGATCAGCTGGATCCTGTCAGTGATCTTGCAGCCGAATATAACGAGTCATCCAATGCTATTGAAATATCATGGGGCTATGGAGCAGACGAAGATGTCTCCTTTGAAGTAAGTGCCAATGAAGACGGCGGTTCAATGCAAGGACTGTCCACTACGGAGGAAACATCACTGGAAATTTCCGATGTGACGCCAGGTACGGAGTATGAAATTCAAGTAGTAGCGGTGAGCAATGAAGATGAGTCGAGTACAAGTGAAGCAAGCACCGTCTCTGTAACTGTGCCGGAAGCGAACGAAGATGAAGAAGAGAACGAAGAAGCGGAAAATCAGGATGAAAATAATGAAGGTGAAAACGGAGAAGAAGAGCCTGCAAACATTGGCTCTGTCTCCGGCTTAACCGGAACGTATGTCGCCGAACAGGGGATAATCGATGTATCCTGGCAATATAACGGCCCTCCTGCTGCTTTCGAGGTGGAAGTAAATGGACAGACACAAACCGCCTCATCTAACGGTATAGAGATAGGCGGTGTACAGCCTGGCCAGAGCTACACGATTAATGTTACGCCAATCGGTCAGAATGGAGCGAACGAAGGAATCCGCGGGGATACACAAAGCACAGAAGTTTCCGTTCCAGAAGAAAATACAGATGATAGTGAGGAAAACGGAGGAAACGGAGGAAACGGAGATAACGGAGATAACGGAGATAACAATGATGATGGGAATAACAACGGTACCGGAAATGGCAGCGGAGATGGGAATAATGATGAAAACGGAAATAACAACGGAGATGAAAATAACGAAGGAAACGGAAATAACAATGGAGATGGAGGAAACAATTAGTAAAATAAGAAGATGAAAAAGAGCAATAAACTCATAAAAAAGATGTAAACCAGCCCGCTGGTTTACATCTTTTTTATACGCTTCTGCCCTTCCCTGCATAATTCAAGCAGCGGACATTCCGGACAGTTCGGGCTTCTTGCTTTGCAGTGATAGCGGCCGAAAAAGATCATCCGGTGATGCGTTTCGCTCCATTCATCTCTTGGCACTTTGCGCATCAGGGTTTCCTCTACTTCGATCACACTGTCTTTCCAGCGGGAGATAGCGAGCCGTTTGGAGACACGCTCCACATGGGTGTCAACTGCGATCGCTGGTTCATTAAAAGCAATGGAAGCAACCACATTTGCTGTCTTCCTCCCCACCCCGGCCAATTTGACCAACTCTTCTTTGCTTCGCGGTACTTCGCCGTCATACTCATCGATCAGCATCTGACACAGCTTCTGGATGTTTTTGGCTTTATTGCGGTACAGTCCGATCGAGCGGATATCATGCTGCAGTTCTTCCAGCGGGACTGCCAGATAATCCTCCGGCGTTTTGTATTTCTTAAACAGACCCGCGGTGACTTTATTGACGAGCGCATCCGTACATTGGGCGGACAAAAGGACCGCAATCACCAGTTCAAATGGGTTGGAATGGCGTAATTCGCCTTCCGCGTTGGGGAACATCTTTTTCATTTCATCAAGACAAAAGCGGATTTGCTTTTTATTCAGCATGACTACTCACTTCCCCCTTCAAGCCAGTTATAATAAAAGGAAGTATCGCGCTTTTGTTTCGTTTCCTGCTGGTTTCCCTGTCTTTTGTGAAAATGCTTGCTTGCTTCTCTGGCCTGTTCCACGGAATGGATTCCTTTCTTTTTCCACTCCCTGAGGATCCGGTCGATGTATTTAAAATTCAATTTGCCCATCAGCACCGACTCCCGCAAGCCGGCTTTAATCAGCGAAGGAGAAATCCTGTCCTCATCAAGCCAGACATTTACCGTTTCAATTTCAAACGGAGACAGTGGTCTGCCAAATTCCTGTTCAAATAAAAGAAAAATAGTCCCTTCCATATTCCCTTCCTCTGCAGGCGCTGGCCCGTACAACTTTTCCCAAAGCGGATTTAAGGAGTAGGCTTCACTGATTTTCTGCTGGCTGTTTTCTTGCTGTTCAATGGCCAGAAAGCTTTTTTGAATCAAGCTGCGCAGGATATTGGCGCATTCCTTTTCATTTATCGTCATCCCGGCAGAAATTTCATACGGTGTAGGGAAATCATTGTTCTGCTGAAGAAAACGGTGCAATTGCATAATAACCATCACTTCCTGCTCAGTCAGCCCCAGTGAAGCATAATTGCTGATGAGTTTCATCGGCACTGGCAGCTGGTCGAGCAGAACATGCTGAATCGGCACAGAATTCGTCATGGTACCACCTCATCTCTAGTATAGCATGGAAAATCCCTTGCAGTAATTGGCAAGGGATTTTCTTCTTTAACCTTTTTATGGATAAAGTCTGTTTAACAATCTTGGGAATGGAATGGTTTCCCTGACATGCTCCACACCTGCAATCCATGCTACGGTTCGCTCCAGGCCAAGTCCAAATCCGGAATGTGGCACACTGCCGTATTTCTGAAGTTCTAAATACCATTCATAAGCAGGTCCTGTGAGGCCGTGCTGTTCATACCTCTCCTGCATTAATTCCAGGTCGTCAATCCGCTGCGATCCGCCAATAATCTCCCCATAGCCTTCCGGTGCAATCAGATCGGCACAGAGCACCACATCTGATCGGTCTGGGTGAGGTTTCATATAAAATGCTTTAATTTCTTTTGGATAATTGGTGATAAACACAGGTTTATCATAGCTCTCCGCAATTGCCGTTTCATGCGGTGCACCGAAGTCCACTCCCCATTCTATATCGGTGAACCCTTTATCCCGAAGCAATTGAACGGCGTCGTCGTAAGAAATTCTTGGAAATGGCGCCTGCATCTTCTCCAGTTTGACAGTGTCTCGCTCGAGGGCTTCCAGTTCCAGCTTGCAATTCTCCAGTACCGCCTGTATCACAAAGCTTACATACTGTTCTTGAACTTCCAAGCTTTCTTCATGATCAAAAAAGGCCATTTCCGGCTCAATCATCCAGAATTCAATTAAATGTCTGCGTGTCTTTGATTTCTCCGCCCGGAAAGTCGGTCCAAAAGAAAATACTTTGCCGAAAGCCATAGCTGCGGCCTCCATGTATAATTGACCGCTCTGTGATAGATACGCTTCTTCATCAAAATACTGTGTATGAAATAATTCTGTTGTTCCTTCAGCCGATGACCCTGTAAGAATCGGCGGATCAATTTTCACATAGCCGTTGTCATTGAAAAACTGATAGGTTGCCCGAATAATCTCATTGCGGATTTTCATCACGGCATGCTGTTTTTTGGAACGAAGCCACAGATGACGGTGATCCATTAAAAATTCGGTTCCGTGTTCTTTTGGTGTGATAGGATAATCACTGGCTTCATGGATTAATTCCAGGTCTGTTACCTGCATCTCATAGCCAAACGGGGACCTTTTATCTTCTGCAATAGTACCAGTTATGTACATCGATGATTCCTGTGTCATATTTTTGGCCAGCTGAAAAACTTCTTCACTGACATCATTTTTAACCACGACACCTTGCATAAAACCTGTCCCGTCACGGAGCTGCAAAAAGGCGATCTTCCCGCTGGAACGTTTATTTGCAAGCCATGCACCGATTGTTACTTTTTCACCCGTATGTTCGGGTGCCTGCGAAATCGTTATTTTCACTGTATTTCCCTCCAAATTTAAGATTGATGACGGCTGACAAAGCGCTTGATTCGTTTGGCTGCTTCCTCCAATACATCGAGTGAAGCGGCATAAGAAAGACGCACATTGTCAGGGGCGCCGAACCCGGATCCTGGAATAAGAGCGACTTTTTCCTCTTCCAGCAGTTCTTTGGTCCAGTCATCTACATTGACAAATCCATTCATGAGAGCAGCCTCTTTTACGTTCGGGAATAAATAAAATGCTCCCTTTGGCTTAATACAGCTGATACCTGGAATATCAATGATCAGACCGTATAACTGATCAAGTCGTTCGGAAAACATTTTATTCATTTCCGCGGTTGCCGAACTCTCGCCCGCTTCATAAGCAGCTAATGCAGCAAACTGAGAAATCGATGTCGGGTTGGACGTCGAATGGGAAGCAAGGCTGGTCATTGCCTGAATTATTTTTTCCGGTCCTGCGGCATAGCCGATTCTCCATCCCGTCATAGCGTGGGATTTGGACACACCGTTAATAACAACAGTCCGGTCTTTTAATTTGCTGGAAATTGTTGCCATGGATACATGCTTATCTTCTGTGTAGATCAATTTCTCATATATTTCATCAGAAATAATCAGGATATCATGTTTTAGACAAGCGTCCCCAAGCTTTTCCAGTTCTTCTTTGCTGTACATCATGCCTGTCGGATTGCTTGGAGAATTGATAATCACTGCCTTGGTTTTAGCCGTTATTGCTTTCTCCAGTTCCTCAGGATTAATCTTAAATTCATTTTCCTCTCTGGCCTCGAGAATAACCGGTTTGCCGCCTGCCAGCTTTATCTGTTCCGGGTAGCTTACCCAGTAAGGAGCAGGGACAATTACCTCGTCCGCTTCGTTTAAAATTACCTGAAACAAGGTAAACAGCGCATGCTTGGCACCTGTAGTGACGATAATTTCTTTGTTGCTGTAATGCAGTCCGTTGTCGCGCTTAAATTTTTTGGCAATGGCATCAAGCAGCTCCGGTGTGCCGCCCGCAGACGTATATTTGGTTTTTCCGCTGTCCATTGCTTCTTTAGCAGCCTGTAAAATATAATCCGGTGTATTGAAGTCCGGTTCGCCCGCCCCGAGTCCGATCACATCATGACCCTGGCTTTTTAGTTCTTTTGCTTTTGCCGTAATCGCCAGTGTAGAAGATGGTGTTAATGTTTTTACCCGATTTGCTAATTCCATATTCTTGATCACCTTCCTTAATTAAACATTGAAGTAAAACGATACTTCTCATATTGTGCGCCGTCATAAATGGATAAATAATCAAATACATAGCGCCCTGATTCATCGATATAAGTCATTTCCCATAAGGCGTTTCCATCCGAGAGCGCAGGTATTACTTCGATGAGTTCACAATCTGAGCACTGCTCCTGCCATTGTAACTGAACCTGATTTTCCGGGATGATTTCACTCTTGTCAATGGTCGTCAGATTTTTTTCGTTTCCTGCCAAAGGATAAAATACAATTTTTTCTTCCCCTTCCCCATTAACTCCATGCACGACATGATAGGACTGTGCTCCATTAAACTGTTCGATTGCGGTAATTTCTGTCAGGGAAGTATTGGCTAAAAGCTGCTGTCTTGTCTCCTCATATCCGCTTACTTTGCTCTCTCTGATATCTTGATATAAATAAATGGCCAAAACAAGAAAAATCACGGACAAAAGCAGCAAAATGAGCAAACTCCATTTCAGCCATCCGGGAAATTTTCTGCCGGTAAACGCTCCATTTTTCATCATTGTCCTTTGATGTCCTTTCATCTGTTATGTCCGCTTGCAATTTATCTGCCTTTCCCTTTTTATCAGCTTCTGTATTTATCAATTTTTGTCAGTCATAAGATGCCGTTTCTGCTCAAATAATACAGGTAAGGTTGATATGAAATGAAGCACATGTACAGTATAACAAGCATTAGCATGAAAGTGTTTTGTTTTTAATTAATTCAACAAATTTTTTCCTGCCTATACCATTTATTGCTGTTACTGATGCTTGAAGGCCCCAAGCATCAGTATTTTTTTCTGGGCTGTTTTTCTTTAGACTGCGACGTAACTCCTGCCGCTCCGGAAATACCCTTCGCTTTCCGCGGGAAGCTGCCGAGCCCCCTTGTGCTGGCGCACTTCGGGGTCTCGCCTAGGCTTTTCTTCCCGCAGGAGTCTTCGGGTATTTCCTACGCTAGTAGTGTGCTTTTTAAGTTCAACAACAGCAAACTACTTGTTAATGGTTGATTAGAGCGGAGGGCAATCGACTCCTGCGGGAAAGCACGAGTCTAAACCTGAGCAGGAATCGGGGTTTCCATCAACTACGAAATAAATAAACAATAAAAATTAAGAATAGAGCCTTTACTTAAAACCATTCCTTCGCCTTTTGAATCAATTTATTCGTGGAATCGACCGTCGTTGGGACATCAGGAATCGATTCTGTAAAGAACTTCCCATACTTCGCTTTCGTCAGCCTGGCATCACAGACAAATACGATGCCTCGGTCACTGGTGGAGCGGATCAGCCGGCCGAAGCCCTGTTTAAATCGAATCACCGCATTTGGCAGGGACAATTCAAAAAAAGCATTCTTCCCCTGTTCTTTCATATGGCTGGATTTTGCTTCATATACCGGGTGATCGGGCGGCTGAAAGGGAAGACGAACAATCATTAGACAGGATAAATCCTCCCCGGGAATATCGACCCCTTCCCAAAAAGAACTCGTTCCCAGCAAAATCGCTTCATCAAACGTTTGAAAATTTTTCTTCAGTCTGGTTCTGCTCCCGCTTGATATCCCCTGGGCAATCAATACATATTTGTCGATATCGAGAGTTTCCTTTAACAAGTTGTGTGCCCTTTTCAGCATGTCGTAGGAGGTGAACAGCACAAGCATTCTTCCGGACGTGATCTCCGCCAGGGAAATAATCGCCTCACAGGTAGCATAAATAAACTCCTCCTGGCTGTCGTATTTGATATCGGGAAAGTCAGTCGGCACCATCAGCTGCACCTGCTCCTGATAGGAAAATGGTGAACGGATTTTTTCCGTCACGAGCCGATCGCCAGGGAGCCCAAGCCGATCCCGGATAAAGGAGAATGAATTCCTCATCGTAAGTGTAGCACTAGTTAAAACAACACTTTCTTTCACAGCAAAGAAATCAGCTGCCAGCAGTTCCGAAATATCCGTTGGCTCACTGTACAAGTATACGGCGTTTTTTGCTCCATAGGCTTCAATCTCAATCCATTTTACTTCTTTTGTCCGGTCTTCTTCCAGCAAAAACAACCGTTCCAGCTGATCAATGAATGTTTGCAGAATCTCCGTATTACGCCGGATCATATCTTTTTCCGTCTGCTGGAGCGTATCCTTCTTCTCCGCTTGAACCTCGGCGACCGACAGGACATGGATCATATCCCGCATGAAAAAGGTGGAGCGGGTAACCATCTCTTTAATCGGCCCCCACTTCTCGGTGGGTTCCTTTCCGTTTTCAAATCGGTATTGGGTTCTGCCGACATCGCTCAACGACTTATTGTACCGCTTTTGTTCGGCCACATACGTAAACAATGCCCGGAATAGATCGTCTAATTCATATCTCCCATCAATAAAAGCATCATCCCACTTTTCTGCCGGAAAGTCTTCCTCATGCAGTTCCGCACGCTCCAGCAGCTTGCTGAAGGATTTTCCTTCATCAGTGCTTCCAAGCTGGTTAAACACATACTGCATGTTGATATAATCCAGCTTCAGGCCATAATGGCGGGAGGCTGTTTCCTCCAGATGGTGTGCTTCATCAATGATTGCCCTGTCATAGCTTGGCAAAAACTGATAGTCGTTGAACATATCGGTACACAATAACGAATGATTGGTTATAATGATATCCGACTTCCTGGCTTTCTTGAGCGCTTTTTGATAATAGGATCTCCCAAACCAGGGTGAGCGGGGGTCTATATACCCTTCTGCATCTGTTGAAATGCGCTTGAAAAACAAGTATCCGCTTAAAGGCAGTTGAATCTCATCCTTATCGCCTGTTTCTGTTTCCGTAATCCAGACAAGCAGCTTTGCTTTTGTTAATACAATATCATAATTATCCTGCTGGGGCGAATCGAGTTCCTGCGCAAATTTCTCCAAGCTCAAGTAATGACTTTTCCCCTTCAGTAACGCTGCTTGAAAAGGAAAGTCAATCAATGTTCGGATGAGCGGAATTTCCTCTTCCAAGAGCTGTGATTGCAACTGGGTGGTGTATGTACTGATAACAATCCGCTTTCTGGTCCTTACTGCTTCATACACAGTCGGGATCAAATAGGCTAGCGATTTTCCTGTCCCGGTCTCTGCTTCAATCAAGGCATGCTCTTTGGATTGGAATGCATCATGGATCGTCTCAGACATTTCACGCTGTCCTTTTCGCTTTTCATAGTTGCTCATCCGCTTGGCCATGGACCCTTCCATCTCATAAATGCCATCGAGATAATCACCATATGATACGTTTACAGAAGAGGCCTCTGTCTCCAGCTGTTCGATTCGTTTGAACGCCAATCCGCTGTACGTATCGATGTCCTCTCTTTCCTCGGAAGAAAAAGCCAATGCCTGCTGCCTTTCTTCCAATAAGCTGTATACATCAGATTTGAACATTTTTTCCAGCCGGATCAGATGGGTAATCGTTTCATAAGGAAGAGAAGCAAGTTTTTCCTTCAGCTTCAGGAAAAGTTTTGCCGTTACATATGCATCAGATAAAGCCCGGTGCGGGTCCTCATGGGAAATACCCAGAAATTCTGCAAGCTGTCCCAATTTATAGCCGGGAGCCTGAGGATAAAGGATACGCGCCAGCTCTACCGTATCCAATACAGGATTATGCAGCTGGCTCCGCCCAGCATTTGCAAGCTCCACATTTAAAAATCCCAGGTCAAATGGAACATTATGGGCAATAAAATAGCTTTCGGCAAACAAGTCTTTGATTTCCCCCGCTTTTTGATGAAAATGAGGCGCCTCTGCCACATCATCATCCTGTATACCAGTCAAGTTGGCAATAAACGGAGGGATAGGCTTGCCGGGATGGAAAAACGATGCAAACTGGTCGGTTATCTGATCATTTGCAATTACTACGGCTCCGATTTCAATAATCCGGTCACCTTTTGTGGCGGTATGACCGGTCGTTTCCAGATCGATTACGACATATTTTTCCATATGGTCACCTCCTTTTTCACCGCAAGAAATAAATCAGTGTTTAGAGAAAATCGCTTCATCCTCAAGACCAGTCAATTTCTGCGGAATAGAATTTTTCCGTTTCGCCATTTTTATCTGTGGCAAGCAGTGCACCATCCTCCGCAATTCCAAGGAAGGTTCCTTTCCAATGATCACGCATTGTTTTTATTGAGATGGTCCGGCCAACTTTATAACCGTAGCTTTCCCATTTTTGTTTCACGTCACGAAAGCCTTTTTCCATATACAGGTCAAAAGCTTGCTCAAAGGTTGTCAGTATTTCCTGAATCAACGATTGAATCTGCCAATTTTTACCTGTTTCCAGTTTTAGCGACGATGCCCTTCCTTCCAGTTCTGCCGGAAGTTCGGCACTGGAGTGGTTAACATTTAATCCAATGCCAATGACCAGGTACTGAATTTGATCTTGCTCCGCCTGCATTTCTGTTAAAATCCCGGCTATTTTTTTGCCATTAAACAAAATATCGTTCGGCCATTTGATTTGCGGATTCTTCCCGGTATGCTTATGGAGCACATCGGCAAGCACCGTTGCTGTCATTAGTGTAAGCTGCGGAGCCAGCGATGGTGAAATTGATGGCCTTAAAATAATGCTCATCCATATGCCTTTGCCTTTTGCCGAATGCCAGGACCGGTCCATACGCCCCTTGCCCTTTGTCTGCTCATCGGCGATTACTACTGTGCCATGAACAGTGTTTTCCCGTGCTTTTTCATGGGCGATAAGCTGGGTGGAAGCAACCGTCTCTTTATGCAGAAGATTTTTGCCGATCCATGCTGTGTCAAGTCCCCATTGAAGGGTGTTCTCGCTCAGTTTGGCAGGTAAGCTGATAATGCGATACCCTTTTTTCGGTCTTGATTCTATTTTGTACCCATCCTTTTTCAATTCATTCATATGTTTCCAGACAGCATTGCGGGAAATATTTAGTTCGTTAGACAGCTGCTGTCCGGAAATATATGTATCTGGATAAGCATCCAGCAGTTTAATTAATCTGTTTCTGGTGGATTGCATTGGATCCATTCCTTTAACTCAAACGTCGTATTTTTCACCCTGCCGCGCACTACTTCTTCCTCAAGCTGCTGGATCAGGCGCTTAAGCCAGGGTCCTTTTTTAAAATCGGGAAAGATGGCCGCAATTTCGTGGCCTTTGATCGCCAAATCCCGTTTTGATTCAATTGGCAGTTTTGCTGCAAGCTCCTGCACTTGAGAAAGGTTCACTGTTTTCTCCAACTTCAAGTTATTGATTAAGTGAATGAAGCCGTAGAAATAGGCATTGTCAAGCCGGTACACAAGCCATTCGTCCAATCCATTCTCCATAAAATAACGGATGGCTTCCACTAATTGCTTTGCCTCCTGTCTCACTTTATTGGAACATTTCCAGGCACGGCTCCACCTTTCCACTGTCTGCCCAGGCTCCAGCAAGTGAAAAAGCGCTATTACCTCTCCAAAAGACGATAATGGCTGCAGTGAATCCGGGATCCTATGGATGATATGCGAAGCTTCTCTCAAAACCGGCAAGTAATAATACAGGCCGGTACGCTTGATATAAGCGATCCCGTCTCCAAGATAATTTCCGGCAAACAATTTGGCCATCTCATTGGCCAGCCGTTCCACAGCAAGGTGTTCGATTTCCTGTTTAACTTGTCTCATTGCTTCCAGTGTTTCCGGGTCAATGGAAAACCCTAGTTGGCTCACAAAGCGAACGGCACGGATGATGCGCAGTGGATCTTCCTGGAAACGCTGGCGTCCATCTCCGACTGTCCGGATGAGACGTCTGTCTAAATCCTCACGCCCGCCGAACAGATCAATTATTTTCCCGTCTTTGCCCATGGCAAATGCGTTGATCGTGAAATCCCGCCTTTTGAGATCTTCATCGATTTTATCTATGAATTCAACCGAATCCGGATGCCGCTGATCGGAATAAGTTCCATCCACACGGAAGGTAGTGACTTCATAAGACCCGTGATTATGCCGCACAATAACCGTGCCATGTTCAACTCCCACTGGGATCACCTTGGCGAAAATCTCTTGCACCATTTTTGGTGAGGCCGATGTAGCAATATCGATATCCCCGATCTGCCTTTTCAGCAGGAAATCGCGCACACAGCCACCTACAAAGTATGCCTTGTACTGATGGGCCTCTAATTGTTCCAGAATTGGCATCGCCTCCTGAAAATCCTTTCTAAGCAAATTAATCACCTTTTCCTCATGTGGAGTGATAGAGATCCAAGTACTGGCTGACAATTCGCTGGGAGTGAAATTGCTCACTGGCATGCTGTTTGGCATTTCGGGAAAATTGTTCAAGCAATGTTTCATCTTCCAGCAGTTTAACGGCATACGCTGCTGCAGTCTCTGTATCACCAAGATCGATGATAAAGCCGGTTTGGTCATGGGAAATCACTTCAGGAATTCCGCCGATGTTTGTTCCGATGCAAGGCACCTCGCAAGCCATTGCTTCCAAAAGCACCAGTCCGAAGCTCTCTTTTTCTGACATCAGCAATTTCAAGTCAGATATGGATAGGAGGTCACTTATATTCTTCTGTTTACCCAGAAACAGCACTCTATCCTGCAGCCCCAGATCATGAACGAGCTGCATCGTGTCCGAATACTCAGGCCCGTCGCCTATAAGCAAGAGCTTGCTGTCTACTTGTTTTTGTACCTTGTTAAAGGTACGAACCACATCACCGGTCCGCTTCACTTTACGGAAATTGGAAATATGAACAAGCACTTTTTCGTCTGGAGCAATGCCGTATTGCTGTTTCAACTCCGGCAAATCCTTTTTATAATACTCTTTTTCATTAACAAAATTATAAATAACGGAAATGTCTTTGTTCACATCCAGCATCCGCCTCGTCTGTTCCACCAGACTATGTGACACAGCAGTGACTGCATCTGACTGTTCAATGGCATGTTTGATCATTTTCTTAAAGGTATGGTCAATCCCGAGTACAGTAATATCCGTGCCGTGCAAAGTGGTAACGATTTTTACATCATGTTCGGCCATATCTTTTGCCAAAATCGCGCAGACAGCATGTGGCATGGCATAATGCACATGCAGAATATCCAGCTGTTCCTGGTCAATGACCTCGGCCATTTTTGTGGCAAGTGCCAGATCATATGGCGGATACTGGAAGACTGGATAGTGATTCAGCTCCACTTCATGATAATACACCTCCGGGTAGACCTTATTAAGCCGAAAAGGCAACCCTGAGGTAATAAAATGAATTTCATGCCCCCCCTCAGCAAGGAGCAGTCCGAGTTCTGTAGCAATCACACCAGAGCCGCCGACTGTTGGATAGCAGGTAATCCCGATTTTTTTCATAAAGACCTTAGCTCCCTATAAGATGTTTTCCATGCCATAAATTAGCTCTTCCAACTCCATTACCTCTTCTATTGCCAGCTTAATGCCGTCCATAAAGGATTCCCTGTTATAGGAATCATGTTTGATCGAGAGAGTTTGGCCAGGGCCGCCGAACACTACCTCCTGATGTGCCACAAGACCCGGCAAACGGACACTATGGATACGCATTCCTTCATATTCCGCTCCTCTGGCTCCCGGAAAAGTCTCCTTCTCTTCAGGATGCCCCTGGGATTTATAAGAGCGGGAGTCTTTGATCAATTCCGCTGTCTTAACCGCTGACCCGGATGGCGCATCGCGTTTATTGTCATGATGTTTTTCTATAATTTCCACATCCGGTAAGTATTTTGCCGCCATTTTGGAAAAATGCATCATCAAGACGGCGCCAATTGCGAAGTTAGGGGCAATCAGACCGCCAAGTCGTTTTTCCTTTGCGAGCATTTTTAGATCTTCCAGTTGCACTTCAGTAAATCCTGTCGTGCCGATTACCGGCCTGACGTCATGTTCAAGTGCTGCTTTCGTGTGCTCATATGCCACATCCGGAACAGTTAAATCAACGAGTACATCTGCGTCCGTTTCCTCAAAACATGTACTGGTATCTTCGTAAATTGGTATATTAATATCAGGAAGTTCTTCGATATCCTTCAGGCTCATCCCATCGTTTTTGCGGTCAATACAGGCAACTAATTGAAAGTTCTCCTCTTGCCTGACCATTTTCACTGCTTCCGAACCCATTTTTCCTCTGGGCCCGGCGATAACTACCTTAATCGTCATTGCTGTCTGCCTCCTCAGTCTTAGGTGTCCATCGGTTTTTGTCCCGCGTTTCTATTTTTGTCATGGCGATATCAAAGGCTTCAGACATGTCAATGTCCAAGCTGTTCGCAAAACAGGAAAGCACAAACATAATATCACCCAATTCTTCTTCCACTGTTTTTTCTTCTTCTGTACGCTTTTTCGGTTTCTCTCCGTGATAATGACTGACCTCTCTTGCCAATTCGCCGACTTCTTCCGTAAGCCGTGCCAATTGGCTTAAAGGTGAAAAATACCCTTCTTTATATTGCGAAATATAGTCATCTACTCGTTTTTGCATCTGATTTGTGGTATATATTGGTGTATTGATAATAAGTTCCCCTTTGCCGGTTGCGTCTCTTATTATGTTAGCTAATCGCTGTTCGTTTGACAAATTATTTATACGAAAACGCAAAAATCTAAAAAGGCAGGAAAGGAGCGGTATTATGCTGTTCGGGTTAAAAATCAAAAATATTTTATTCATTTTGCTGGGTTCTGCCATCTTTTCGTTTGGAATTGTTCATTTCAATATGCAGAATAATTTAGGAGAGGGCGGTTTTACCGGGATCACTCTTCTGCTTTATTTTCTATGGGGATGGGACCCGGCGATCAGCAATATTGCGCTGAATATCCCCGTGTTTTTAATAGGATGGAAGTTTCTAGGCCGCAATACATTTTTGTATACGATCATTGGGACGGTAGCAGTGTCGGTATTTTTAAGTGTGTTTCAGGAGTATCAGTATTCATTTGACCTGCAGTCTGATATGACTCTGGCTGCATTGTTTGCAGGTGTATTTATCGGGGTCGGACTGGGGATTGTCTTCCGGTACGGCGGAACTACCGGGGGTGTGGATATCATTGCCAGGCTGGTTAATAAGTATGCCGGCTGGAGCATGGGCCGGACCATGTTTCTCTTTGATTTTGTCGTGATTACCACTTCGGTTCTGGTAATTTTAGAACTGCGGGAAGGAATGTACACCTTGGTGGCTGTCTATATCGGTGCAAGGGTAATTGATTTTATTCAGGAAGGCGCGTATGCTGCCAGGGCTGCCATGATAATTTCTTCTCACAGCCCGGCAATTTCCCAAAAAATAAACCAGGAGATGGATCGCGGTGTTACTGTGCTGAGCGGTCGGGGAAGTTTTTCCGGAGAAAACCGGGATGTGCTGTACTGCATTGTCGGCCGTAATGAAATCATCCGGCTAAAAACGATTATCAACCAAGTGGATCCCCACGCCTTTGTAGCAATGAGTTCCGTGCATGATGTGATGGGAGAAGGGTTCACCCTGGATGAAAACAAAAAACCTCTTCATAAAGAATAAAAAAAGATGGATGTGTGGTTGCACATCCATCTCTCTACTCTCTCTGGCCCAAATAAATAAGAATAAATCTGGCCAATTCCATGACAGCTACAAGGGCTGCAGCTACATACGTTAAAGCAGCCGCATTCAGTACTTTTTTCGTTTCCCTTTCCTCGTTGTTCCGAATCACTCCGGAAGCAACCAGCTGTCCCATCGCCCTGTTGGAGGCATCGAACTCCACAGGCAGTGTAACCAGCTGGAACAGCACTGCGGCAGACATGAAGATGATCCCTAGAAGTAGCATGTTGGTCATACCGAAAAATATTCCCATGAGGATAAAGAAGAAAGATATATTGGAGCCGAGACTGGCAACGGGAACCAGCGTACTTCTTAATTTCAAGAAGGCGTATTCCTGTTGATCCTGGATGGCATGTCCGACTTCATGAGCCGCGACCGCTGAGGAAGCCATCGATCTGCCGTCATGAATCCCATCTGAAAGCTTGAGCACTTTCTTTCTTGGGTCATAATGGTCGCTCAAAGTCCCTTTGGTCCGGCCAATTTGCACACTGTACAGGCCGTTGTCATCCAAAATTCTTCGTGCCACCTCTGCTCCTGTCATTCCGGAAGAGATTGGTCTTTTTGAATATTTTTTATACGTGCTTTTCACCCTGGATTGCGCCCATAAAGGTATCGCAATCAAGAGGACAATATAGATCAGATAACCACCTAATCCCATGTGGATTCCTCCATTTATAATTATCTCTTGCTAAGGTCAATTTTAGTCAAAAAAGGCAAATTAGTCAATTGTTTTGTCCTCGTCTGCTTGCTTTTGTTTTTCCCCTTTATATTTTTTCCAGCTGACGTAGGATAATGTAAGGATAATACATCCTCCCACCAGTAAAACCGGCCAAAAAAAAGAGCTTGCCTCCGCCACTGCCTTGCTCTCAGGGACATTCTGAGCAGCTTTAGCTGGCATTGCGGCCATAAAATAAATAACGATCCCTATAGGCAAAAAAAGGAAGACGCGCGCGTTTCTTTTAACCCTTTTCAACACAGAGATCACCTCACATATATCTTCTCCTTCCAATATATGTGAAGCAACTCGCTTTTATAACGCCGGGACATACTGAAACCAGCCGGCTGATTGACCAAGAACTACTCATTCCTTTTATTGCAAAATCTATAGACTGCGATATAAGTCAATGGGTTTTATGATCGCCGCTGCGGAAATACCCCTCGCTTTCCGCGGGAATCTGCCAAGCCTCCTCGCGCTGTCGCGCTGCGGGGTCTCGCCTATGCTTTTCATCCCGCAGGAGTCTCGGGGTATTTCCTCCGATGGGTGAGAAGCCTTTTAAAAGCAAACAACGACTACCTACATTGATGATGGTTGATTGAAGCGAAGGGAAGCCGACTCCTGCGGGAACAGCACGAGTCTGAAGACCCCGCAGGAAGTGTTCTTCTTCCGAGGAGGTTGAAGCCGTGCCCGCGAAAAGCAGCTTCCCGTAGCGGAAATCAACGAGCACTCTGCCGTGGATATTTCCGCAGCGGCAGCCTAAGTCGCAGTCAACTGCGAATTAAAAGCAACAAATTTATGAATCACAGCCGAAGTTTCTTGTCCGAACTGCTGATGGTTAATTTATACGCAATAAAAATGGACAATATGCTCAGCCAGAAGGTGAAATATCCGATTTCATTCATATAGCTGGTTAAGGAGGAATACATTGGCATCATTTCAAAGACGTAATCAATTACGTCATTATGCAGTGTCCAGACTGCAGCAAAAACGATATGCCTCAATTTAATATTGTAATATGGAGCGTAAAGCAGCCCCTGCACCGCCATCGCCCCGTGTGAGGCCATCAGCATATATCCCTGCCAGCCAAGTGAACCATCCACCATAAGTGTCAGCAAATTCATCACAACAGCCCAAACCCCATACTTAAACAGCGTAATCAGACCAAGCGCTTCTATATAGGGGACGTTTTTGCCAAATATAAAGAATAACAGGAAAATGGTAAAAAACAGACTTGCCGTCGGGCTATCCGGCACAAAAATTAAAAAGATATCCGGTGTGATCGACAGTTGCCCCTGATACCAAATGTATCCGTAAATAGTTCCAAAAAAGTTTATTAAAAATAATAAAATCAAAAAGCGTTTATCAAGCAATATGTATCTAAGCATACGTTGATCCTTTCCGAACACATCCATTTAGTAAAAAACACCTTCGCCAACTGTAATGGCAAAGGTGCTTTTACTGTATGTGCCGCTTATTGTTGTGCTTGTTCATTTACCGTCATGATAAAATCAACAAGCTGTTCGAGTTCTTCATCTGTTCCGGTAAACTGATCGGGCGGCATGGAGCCGACCCCTTCTCGGGCAATTTGTGCAATCTCCTCAGCGGAACGGTCAATTCCAATCAGCGTAGGACCGGCGCCCCCGCCTTGGAGTGCATCGCCATGACAGCTCATGCAGTTACTTTCATAAATAGCATAGCCTTCATGGGACGTATCGACCTGTACCTGTTCATCTGGAGGAATTGGGCGATTCTGTTCTGCACGTGCTTGATAATCTATTGGCGCAGCAGAACTCCACGTCAGCCAAATTACAGAAACAAGCCCAAGCAGCATCATACCGACTGCGACCGGACGCTGATGCGGTCTCCGGCCAGGACCAGTATCCAAAAATGGTGCCAGGAAGAGTGCCCCAAAAGCAATGCCCGGGAGGACAAGAATACCCATAAGTGTCCAATTCCCACTGGCAAATTCGTATTTTAACAGTTCATATAAGAACAGGAAATACCAGTCAGGCAACGGTATATATGATGCGTTTGTTGGATCAGCCATTCCTTCCAGCGGTGAAGGATGGGCAAGTGTCAAACAGAGAAATCCAACAAGGAATACTGACCCTACCAGCCATTCTTTAAGTAAATAGTTCGGCCAAAACGCTTCCGTTCTTCCTGGGAATTCCGAATAATCTTTTGGTATATAAGGATTCCGTTCCGCGGAAATTCGGGAATCTCCGACAAACTTCATCCCTTTTCCCTTTTTCACAGCTTTCCCTCCTTTTTATAATGGTCCGGAAATTCCTTGCTTACGAATCAAGATAAAGTGAATGCCCAGCAATGCAAACAATGCAGCTGGCAAGAAGAATACGTGAATCGCAAAGAATCTCGCTAATGTCTGAGCCCCGACAATGGTTGGATCACCTGCAAGCAGGGTTCTTAAAGCATCACCTATAAACGGAACCTGCTGGGCAATTTCCAGTCCAACCTGGGTAGCAAAATATGCTTTGTTGTCCCAAGGCAGCAAATAACCGGTGAATCCTAAGCCAAGAATGACAAAGAACAAGAGCACACCGACCATCCAGTTTAGCTCACGCGGCTTTTTATAAGAGCCGGTGAAGAACACACGACAGGTATGTAACAGCAGCATAACAACTACTACACTGGCGCCCCAGTGATGCATGCCGCGGACAATTTGTCCATGTGCAACTTCCGTCTGTAAGTAGTAAACCGATCTCCAGGCATTTTCAATATCTGGAACGTAATACATGGTTAAGAACATGCCGGACAAAATCTGGATCACAACAACGAAAAAGGTTAAACCGCCAAAACAGTAGACAAAAGCTGAGAAATGATGGGCCGGGTTAACATGTTCCGGTACTTCATGATCCGCAATATCTCGCCAGATTGGCGTAACATCGACACGTTCATCAATCCAGTCATAAATTTTTTGCAGCATTGATCATTACGCCTCCCCTCTAGGTATTGGTTGACCTAAGTATAGCATACCGTTTTCCACACTATGTTCATAAACACTCAGCGGTGCTGTAGGCGGGGTGCCCGGGACATTCGTGCCATCCTTGTAATAGCGTCCATTGTGGCACGGACAGAAGAACTGATCCGGGTATTCTTCACTGCCTTCCCAGGAAACAACACAGCCAAGATGTGTGCATATTGGCGAAAATGCCTGAATCTCATCATTTTCATTGACAAAAACCCACGCTGATTTGGTAACCTCTGACTCATACCAGCCATCCACCTGGGTAATTGTCCAGTCTACACGCTGCGGCTCATTTGTGATATCTTCTACTGCCAAACCTACGTTTGCCATATCACCGGCACCCGACTCCTGAAGCACAGGATCGATAGCCATACGAACCATTGGAGCCAGCATTCCAGCCGCCATAAATCCGCCTAAACCTGTAAGCGTATAATTTAAGAACTGTCTGCGGGTTACTTGCTGCTTTTTTTCGCTCATGATTTTCCCCCCTCTTTCCTGTAATCACGGACAATTACGTTTTAATCATATTACTAGGACAATACAATGATAGCGCAAACTTTTTGCCCGGTCAATCAATATTGTGGACTTCACGATAATTTTTAAACAATAGTCCAGCCTGTATAGCTGTCTGCTATCCTTTTCATTATTACCAATAAGAGCGGATTAATTCGCCCATTTCCTGTGCCTGTCCCCGAATCATTTGATGAGTTTCTGACGTCTGCATCGAATCTGTTGCCATTGCCGGAAGCCATATCAGTGTGCCGGCGAGGGCTTGTTCATGTTTTTTCCATGCTGGATCAAACGTAATGAAAAAGATATGGTTAAACGGCTGCTTTTGAATTTCTTCGCACCAGCTGCTCAGCCGCTCTCCCTCTACTTGTCTGTCAGAAGTTTTTAAGTAAGTGAATTCAGGGATGAGGAGAACCCGGCCGGCCAAATCCCTTTCAATTTCCCCTGCAAAAAGGTTCAAAACTTCACGCTGGAAAGCATTTTTCTTCAGCTCCTGACCCTGAGATAGCTGGAAAGGCACAAGTGGAATTACCGCCGTATCTATGTAATCCTTTGCCTCTTTATATGTCATCATGTCCTGTTGAATCCATTTCATTATGTTCTCCCTCTTTTCTATTTATCATGCTGCCTAAGGAAACGAATACATTATTTAGTAAATCTTATCTTATATGCACAAAAAAAATCAACCTATTGCTTTTGCAATTTAGGCTGATTTGGCTTCTGGAGCTGATGCAGCTGCTCTACCAATTCTGCAAATTTCTGCTGATCCATTTCGTCCAGCGCCTGGTCAATTTCCTCAAGCAAAGTCTGTTTTTTAAATTCATAGAGGGATTCTTCAAGCAGTTTTGCTGCCGTTTCCTGATCCTGTCCAGTGATATAAAACTCTTCCGGAAGATAGGGGTTTTCTACCAAAACCGCTGCATAGCAGGCGTTTTGTTTGGAATTTTTAAAGTTCAGCTGCAGGAACAAAGGCTGATCCCGGTTCAGGCGAATATCATGAAAGGATTTTTCCGCATCCGTTGTGACCAAATGGTTCTTATAAAAACGAAAAGGGGTATCCTCCGCACATTGCGCCGTCATTATGATCCCTCTTGGGCAAAACTTAACCTCCCGGACAAAATGCACATTCTCCAGCAATTCCGGATGGTTTAATAAGTAGTTCAAAATCCAGACGCTTTCCCGCTTTTTTAATTGGCAGGAATTCAGAAACCATTGAATAAATTGCTTCTTATCCTCCACGGACACAGGAGACTGCACGACATTCATACCTCCTTCATGATTTAACAAGCTGATTTACGCTTCATTTTCCTGCCTGAGACGGGTTAAAAACTCCTCTGTTTCCGTATCTTCCGGCTGCTGCTTGAGATAAGCTTCAAAAATCCGGAGAGCCTCCCGGGGTCTCCCCTCCTCGAGCAGAAAATAACCGTATTCCTTCATAAAGTCACTATCGTCTTTAAGACCATTATATGCTTCGTTGTAGTGGTTTAATGCAAGGTCATAAGATTCCATTTCATTATAAGCCTTAGCTAATTCCCATTCGTAAAGCGGATCCTCGGCTCCAGTATTTTTAATTTCTGTAAGAAGGTCGGCAATAGCCGAAAAATTCTCTGCTGTTTTAAATAATTCAATCAGAAACAGCACTGCCTCTTTATAATCTGGATCAAGCGCCAGTGCCTCCCGCACCAATTTTTCACTCCGCTCATCCCGGCCGAGCTGATGAGCCAGACTGCCTGCCAGAAAGTATAATTCTTTATTAAATTCGTCAATTTCCAGGCCTTTTTCAGCTGTTTCGTAAGCCTCTTTCGGCATTTTTTCTTCGTCGTACACTTCAGCAAGCTGGTAATAAACACTATGGTAATAGGCATCTAGCTCAATGACCTGCTCCCAGGCCTTAATGGCGATATCATGACGGCCGGCCTGTTTGGCAGTAAATCCGTATCGGAAAAGGGTATCCGGATTCTCACTTTCTGTTTGCTGATAAAATTCAAGTGCCTCTTCGTATTGACCTGATGCGGCATGGGCCTCGGCGAGTCTGTCATGAATCGATATATTGGCTACTTCTTGTGTTTTTCCCAGCAGTCTTTCATAATAAGTGATCGCACGGAGGTATTCCCCAATAGAGAACAGCAATTCTCCTAAGGCAAAATCAATAATCGGTTCATTGGGCTCTTGCTGTTTGGCGAGCAGCAATTTCTGCTCAGCTACTTCAAAAAGTCCTTGGGCCTGGTACAGATCCGCCAGCTGAATCAAGGCCTGTACAAAAGCTGGATCATCTTCACCGATCTCATTCAGCAAATTAATTGCTTGTTCATCAGCTTCCATTTCAATGTATATATCTGCAAGTTTTACTTTTATTTCACTTTCTCCGGGATATCGCTCAAGTAATTCCCGGAATACCTCGCTTGCTTCCTGCAGCATTCCCCACTGCATATACAATTCGGCAATCGTATACCTTTCCTCTTCTTCAGCTTTTGGCAAGTAATTTTCCAATAATTCAAGCGCCTTTTCAGACTGACTGCTCTCCATTAACTTTACTGCTTGCATGATGGTGTCCAAAGTGAACATCCTCTCTTGTCTTCCTGGTTTCATTATAACCAATGATCCGGCCTTATTAAAGCAGAAAACATCCGCTAAGAAAGGGTGCGGGGACCTAAGATTGTATTTTGGTTAAATCTGCAAAAAAGTCCGGATAGGAAACTGAAATAGAAGAGGCATCATCAAGTACGACTTCGCCTTTAGCAGCCAGTGAAGCAATTGCTGCCATCATCGCAATTCTATGATCCTGGTAAGAAGCTGCTTTTCCCCCTGTCAGTTTGCTTTTTCCATGAATAATCATCCCGTCTGCAGTTGGCTCAATGTCAGCACCGAGTGTTTTTAATACGTCACAAACGGCCGAGATTCGGTCTGTTTCTTTCACACGCAATTCCTCTGCGTCACGAATAACTGTCTTCCCTTCTGCCTGTGTGGCAAGTAAGGCAATTACAGGGATTTCATCAATTAAACGGGGAATCAACTCACCTTCAATCGTTATGCCATGAAGATCTGCATAGCTTACCGTTATGTCGCCAATATCTTCTCCTCCACTGGATTTTCGATTGCTTATCCGGATGTCTCCCCCCATCTTTTGCAGAACGTCCAGCAGGCCTGTCCTTGTTTCATTTAAACCGACAGCTTTTAACACCAAGTGGCTGCCGGGAATAATAGCAGCTGCTGCCATAAAGAAGGCAGCAGAGGAAATATCGCCAGGGACATAAATATTTCCGGCTTCTAATTTTGCTCCGCTCGAGATGCTGGTTTGCAGGCCATTTGCAGTAATATCTGCCCCAAAGGCCTGAAGCATCTTCTCTGTATGGTCCCTGGTGGCTGAACTCTCCCGAACAATGGTCTCGCCACCTGCAAATAAACCGGCGAGCAGCACGGCTGATTTTACCTGGGCACTCTTGACAGGAAGAGAATAATCGATTCCCTGCAGTTTTTTTCCGCGGATGGCCAAGGGCAAATAGCTGCCGCTTTCTCTTCCGTTCATTTCGGCTCCCATTTGTCTCAGCGGATTGACCACACGATCCATCGGTCTGGCAGAAAGCGACGAATCACCATAAACCACCGTAAAAAAGGGCAATCCTGCAAGCAAGCCGAGCATCAACCTTGTCGTCGTACCGGAGTTCCCAAAATATAAAGGTGCTTGTGGTTCTTTTAAGGCTTCTGGTCCATTGCCATGAATTCTTAATACAGGCCCTTCTCTATCAATCTTTATGCCCATCTGCCGAAAAGCTTCTACCGTCCGCATACAGTCTTCCCCTTCCAGGAAGTGACGGACCTTTGTTGTCCCATATGCCAGCGCACCGAAAATAACAGAGCGGTGAGAAATGGATTTATCCCCTGGCACTTCAATTTCTCCTCTTAGCGGCCCGGATGCTGGCTGGAAAGTAATATGTGTCATGTGAGCTCTCCACCTTTTTTAATCTTGGATCATTACTTCATAACCATGTGTTTTGAGCAGGCGGTAACTCGATGCCTGCATTTCCTCTGAAGGAAAACTAACCCGTAAAGCACCGGTTATTCCCTCTCTTATTTCCAGTATCTGGATGTTCTTAATACTAATCTCTTCTTTTGCAAGCAACTGAACCACAGAAGCTAGCGCCCCGGTCTGGTCCTGAATATCCACATATATATCATAAAAGGATGGGATGGCTCCTCTTTTTGCTGCCGGCATATCATCCCGGTATGTTTTTGCCTGATCGAGGTAATCGATCATTGCAGTTTTCTCATTTTCATCGACCAGCTTCTTTAGTGAGGACATCTCAAGAATCCATTCTTCCAGCAGCCGTGACATTTTCAGGCGATTATGATAAAAGATGTCCTGCCACATTTTCGGATTGCTGGAGGCAATTCTGGTAATATCGCGGAATCCTCCTGCTGCAAGTTTAGGAAGAAACGAATGGGTTTCCTCCCAGTTTTTCGCCTGATGCACGAGTGAAGACGCAATTAAATGAGGAAAATGTGAAACCACCCCAGTCATCTCATCATGTTCGTCTGGGTTTAGGATAAGAAAATTGCTGTTCGTGCTGGCAAGCATCCCTTTTAATCCGTCAACCTTCACAGATTCGCAGCCATTTGAAGGAATTAGCACATAGATGGCATTTTCGAATAAGTGTGGTTTAGCAGCCGATATTCCCTTTTTATGGGAGCCGGCCATCGGGTGCCCGCCGATAAACGTGATTCGGTTGTTTGTCAGGCCATTTGCAGCTTCCAAAATACTGCCTTTCACTGATGCCACATCGGAAACAAGCACATCATTGGCAAAGGTTATCTCGTTTAATTTATGAATAAGTGCGATGGTTTCCGAGATTGGTGCTGCCAGAATGATCAGATCGGCACGTTGCACTGCTTTTGTAAAATCCGTTTCCGCTTCATGGATAATGTTGTTTTGTGTGGCGTATTCCAAGGTCTCAGGGCAAATGTCATAGCCAATAATATGATGTTCTCCAGTTTGCATGAGGCTTTTCGCCAGCGATCCGCCGATTAGTCCAAGACCTGCTATTGCTGTCGTTTGTGTCACCTTCTATGTCTCCTTGCTCATTTTTATCTTAGTTCCTTGAGCGTTTCTTGCAGGCGCTTCATATCCGATTCTGCGCCTAGTGTGATCCGTATGGTACCCGGACATCCGATAGCCTCTCCGGGACGGACAATAAATCCATGTTCAAGCAGGTATTGAAAAGCCTTCTCCCCGCTTACAGGGGTGAAAACTAATATAAAATTTGTCTCGGAGTCATAATAATGCCAGCCAGTCTTCTTCAGGAACTGCTGAAAGGATTTTTTCACCGCAAGATTCTTTCGCCTCGTCTCCTCAATAAAATCTTGATCATTCCATGCAATCAGTGCTGCCTGCTGCGCCAGGGACGTTGTATTAAACGGACCTCTGACAACATTTAATGCGGCAATCAGCGTTGCGTTTGCAATTGCGTATCCGATACGCAGGCCTGCAAGCCCGTAAGCTTTGGAAAACGTACGCAGGATTATCAGATTTGGATAGGAAGCAAGATGACTGATTGCTTCCGGATCGGCTGAGGAACTCATATATTCATAATAAGCCTCGTCCAGCGCAATTACTGCATGTTTTGGACAGCGATCTAAGAAGTCATAGAGAGATTCTTTGGCAATCGTGCTTCCGGTAGGATTATTTGGAGAACAAACCCAAACCACGGCAGTATTGTCATCGATTGCTTCAAGCATCTGATCAAGGTCATGATGCCCGTCTTTTGTCGGAATTTCCCTGACCTCTGCACCTTCAATCAACGCATTATGCTTATATTGCGGAAAGGTGGGAGCAGCCATTACCGTATTTACACCAGGGTACAGGTATGCACGGCAAATCATTTGTACGATCTCCTCTGAACCACTGCCAAATAGCAGCTGATCCTCCTTCACATTTAACCGTTCGGCGATTGCAGTACGCAATTCAGCAGTATGCCCATCCGGGTAAATTTCAAATACAGGTTCATTCGTTTTCATATACGCTGCAACGCGGGAGGAAAAGCCGTATGGATTTTCATTCGACGCTAATTTTACAATACGGTCCAGGCCATATTGTGCTTTTATATCTTTTATTTGTTTTCCCTGCTGGTAAGGGGTCAATTGCTGCAAAACCTTTTTTCCTTCCATGACGTGCCCTCCTCGTAATAATTTGCTCTCCGCTATACGTTAGCCTTTTCGCTCTGCTAATAAATCGGGACGCAGCTTGACGGCTTCATGATGAAATGTATGCACAATCTCCTGCTGCTGCTTTTCGGTTTGTACCACCATCATTACTCGAATGCAGAGCTCCAGACTGCCGGGCACATCGATTTCTTTCATGCACATAACAGGAACATACGTCCATCCTGTCAACTGCCGCAGTGCTTTTGCCGGAAACCCGGCATTTATATCCTTCGTGACAGAGATAAATATATGGGAAATGTCTTCCGGATGCACCTGATTTTTTTCTGTCATTTCTTCAATCAGTTCTTTTGTACGGGAAATGATCTGCTCTTTCTCATTTTTTTCGATGGTCGTTGCTCCTCTTATTCCCCTTGTCATTCTTCCACCAGCCTTTTCGCAAAAGATTTTAGAAAAACACGCAGATTGTCTTCGGTTATTTCAACCAGTGCCGGTTTGCCGACAGCTTCTAAAAGCACCATCTTCACCTGTTTATTTACGCTCTTTTTATCTGTTTTCATTCTCGAAATAATAGCCTCTGTATGGAATTTTTGTACATGTTCCAGCGGATAATGGTTAGCCCTGATCCAGTGTAGCAAAGGACGAAAAGGAAGCTTTGCAGAAAAATGGAGTTCACTTACATGCAGTGAAAACAAGAGTCCAACAGCAACTGCTTCCCCATGGGTTAACACTCCATATCCCAGTTCTGCTTCCATCGCATGACCGAGTGTATGACCCAGGTTTAAATACATTCGACTTCCAGCTTCTTTCTCATCCTCTTCAACAATATTCGCTTTTATTTTTATTCCTTTAAATAAATGTTCTGTTAACTTTTGAGACGAAATTTGAGACAGATCGCTTTCTAATAATTGATTAAAAAATTCTTCATCTGCTATTAAAGATTCTTTGATAATTTCCGCATAACCTGAGCGGAATTCCTTTAAGTTGAGCGACTGCAATGTACACGTATCATAAATTACTGCACGGGGCGGGTAAAAACTGCCGATTAGATTCTTTCCCAGCGTGTGGTTAATTGCTACCTTGCCGCCGACACTTGAGTCATGCGCAAGAATGGTTGTAGGCATTTGCACATAATCGATCCCTCTCATGAATGTTGCTGCGACAAAACCTGCCAAATCGCCGACCACTCCGCCACCGAGGGCGATAATCAATGATTTCCGGTCCAAACCGTTAATAATGGCATCGGTATGAAGCTGGTAAAAAAGATTCGCATTTTTTGAAGCTTCTCCAGAAGGAATGATCGACCAATGCACATTGCTTCTTGGGAAAAACTTCTCAAGTCCTTCCCGGTATCTCCGTTCTACTTCTTCGTCCGTTATGATCAAGATCGAATTGTATGTTTTCTTCAGCAAATGCTCCGCCTCAAAGCGGACGTTCTCCCCAATATAAACAGGGTAAGTATGGGAACTGGAGTGTACCAGAAGCTTTTTCACTAAAAACACCTGATTTCTTCACGATAGTCTTCGATGGCCTGTTTTAGCTTAGGGAATTGATCACTTGGAAATTGTTCGGTGATCGCCTTCGCTAATTCAAATGCGACCACATGTTCCATCACCACCGCAGCTGCTGGAACAGCGCATGCGTCAGAACGCTCTACAGTTGCCTTAAATGGTTCCTTTGTCTCAATATCCACACTCTGAAGTGGCTTAAGCATCAGTGTGGGAATTGGTTTCATTACACCTTTTACTACGATTGGCATTCCTGTTGTCATTCCGCCTTCGAATCCGCCAAGACGATTGGTCTTGCGGTAATATCCCTTTGTGTCATCCCAAGCTATTTCATCGTGCACCTGGCTGCCGTTTTTCCTGGCAGCTTCAAATCCGATGCCAAATTCCACCCCTTTAAAGGCATTGATGCTGACAACACTTCCAGCTATCCGGCTGTCAAGTTTTCGGTCATAGTGGACATAAGACCCGACCCCGGCCGGCATTCCTTCCACATAAACCTCTACGACACCGCCAATAGAATCTCCTTCTTTTTTTGCCTGATCAATCGCAGCCATCATTTCCTCTTCCACGCTTTCATCCAGTACCCGGACCGGGGAGTTCTCCGACACAGACTGGCGCTCCTGAACTGGAATTTCTGTTTCAGCAGAGCGGATCCCAGCAATTTCTTTAACATAGCCGCTCAGCTCAATTCCTAAGTGACGCAGAAGTGTTTTGGCAACAGCACCAGCCGCCACTCGCGCCGCTGTTTCTCTTGCCGATGAACGTTCCAGCACATTCCGCAAATCGCGGTGTCCATATTTTAATCCGCCATTTAAATCCGCATGGCCGGGACGGGGCTTTGTCACCACTCTGCGTATCTTTGCATCTTCTTCAACCGGGTCTTCTCCCATAATGTCTGTCCAATGCTTGAAATCATCGTTATGGATAACGAGGGATAGCGGAGAACCCAATGTATAGCCGTGCCGGACACCACTGGTAATATCGGCTGTATCTTTTTCGATTTGCATCCGCTTGCCTCGGCCATGCCCTTTTTGCCGGCGCAAGAGCGACTGATTGATATCTTCTTTCATCAGGGGCATTCTGGCGGGAACCCCTTCAATGATTGTGGTAAGCTGTTTCCCGTGTGATTCTCCTGCTGTTAAATAACGCAAGTGACATTCTCCTTTGCCAGATTTAATTTTTTCTGAGGCTTTTCTTATCATGTATAAGTATCATTATGACTTGTCGCCTCAAGTTTTTCTAATAACTATACCATAACTTTGTTGTAAGTTGGTAAGATTCTTTGCAAAAACTGTGTTTCCTGTTAGTCAGTCGGTGAATGAGGCTGCCGGCTGCATTTTTTGGTAAAAAAAGGTATCCAGCAATCGCAGCTGATACTGATCCGCATGAAATATCTGTTCCGTGCTGCCGACAAACAGCACGCCGTTTAAGCCGAGTGCCTGACTGAAGTTCTTAAGAATAATTTCTTTTGCTTTATCTGTAAAATAAATCAGCACGTTTCGGCAAATGATCAGGTCTATGTTTTCCGGGTAGGTATCTGCCAGGAGATTGTGCGCTCGAAAAGTAATAGCTTTGCGCAGTTCTGGATCAACAATATAACGGCCATCCGCCTCTGTGAAATAATTATCCTTCATGGTATGTGGCACATCCCGGAGAGCCTGCGGGGAATAAGCACCAAGTTTTGCCTGTTGCAGTGCGTTCTTATCCAGATCTGTAGCCAAAATGCGGAAGTCTTTTTCAGGATAGAACTCTTTCAGCATGATGGCAATGCTGTATGGCTCCTCCCCGGTTGAACAAGCAGCACTCCAAATGTGGAGCGTTCCCTGTTTATCCAGAAGCTGAGGAAGGATTTTATGCTGAAGCACATCCCACCGCTTTGGGTTGCGGTAAAATTCCGACACATTGATCGTCAGCCGGTCGATAAATTCATCCAGCAGCCCTTTTTCTGCTAGTAGTGCCTGGTAGTAGGAATCAAAGTCAGAAAAACCGCGTTTATCCCGCAATGAGGTGATTCGCCGCTTCATTTGCGCTTCTTTGTATAAACGGAGGTCAATCCCCAGCGTCAAATAAATCCGCTCGACAAACCCTCCATATTCTTCTGCCATATGTATCCCTCATCTCCCCGAGTTATCACTTGTCAGCCCAGAATGGAATAAAGTTCCACTAACAAGATGTAAAAAGCCCCCCGTTTTACAACGGAGGTTGCTTTTTAATAAATCCATTCACTGTCCTGTTTGGTATAAGAAAGAATGTCCGCCTGATCAAAGAAAAGGCTAATCTCTCTGGAAGCACTCTCAGCAGAATCCGAGCCATGAATAATGTTCTTTCCAACTGTCACTCCGAAGTCGCCACGGATAGTGCCAGGAGCTGCTTCTTGCGGATTGGTCTTTCCCATCATCTCCCGCGCTGTCCCAATTACATTCTCACCTTCCCACACCATCGCGAAAACGGGTCCGGAAGTAATAAAGTCCACCAGTTCACCGAAGAAAGGCTTGTCTTTATGTTCTCCATAATGGGTTTTGGCAAGCTCATCTGTAATATTCATTAATTTTGCTCCTGCCAATTTAAATCCTTTTGCTTCCAATCTTCCTACGATTTCTCCTACCAGGTTGCGCTGTACACCATCTGGCTTTACCATTAAAAAAGTCTTTTCCATGTTCCACCTCACTGATATGTATTAAAAAAACCAACCGATAAAATTCTATCAAAAGTTTAGAAAAATAACAATAGCCTCAGGTTCGTCTTTTGCCGATATATTTGGCTATATCTGTCAGAGTCTCTTTTGCCTTAAGGGCTGGCAGGTCCTCCAGAGAATGCAGCGCTTTTTGCAAATACAAGTCACTCAGCTGGTAGGATCTTTGAATGGCATCTGTTCCCTGCAATTGCTGCAGCAGCTTTTCCATACCTCTTTCTGAAACGGTGTCCGGTTCCCGGAATGTGCTGCGGAGAAGCGCATCAAAGGATGGATCTTCCATAGCGTACAGGATCGGCAAAGTAACATTCCCCTGCAAGAGATCATTACCGACAGGTTTTCCCAGCTCCTTGGCAGTGGACGTGAAATCCAGAATGTCATCAATGATCTGGTAGGACATTCCAATATTGTAGCCATATTGAAACAGCTTTTTTGCCTGTCGTTCCGGCAGTCCGCTTACCATTGCACCAAGCTGGCAGCTGGTCGCTATCAAAAGAGCGGTTTTTCGTTTGATTCTTCGCAAATAATCACGCACCGTTTGATCCCACATGTATTTATCTTTAATCTGCTCAATTTCCCCAACTGAAACTTCCACAATTGTTTTAGACAGCAAGCGATGCACATCTGCTTGTTTAATTGAGGTAATTTCCTGCAACGCTCTTGCCAGAATATAATCACCGGTATACATTGCCACCCGGTTGTTATACATGTGCTTAATCGTCGGCTTTCCTCTGCGCAGTTTTGCATCATCTATGACATCATCGTGTACAAGTGTAGCCATATGAATTAATTCCAGTGACACGGCAACAGTGCGGACCTGCTTTTGATCATAGTCTCCCAATTGCCCTGACAGGACGACAAAAACCGGGCGAATCCGTTTCCCCCCGGCTTCAAGAAGTGCGGTGGAGGCTTCGCGTAATACCGGGTGTTCTGCCTGAATGACCTGGTTGATTGATTTCTCTATTTCCTCTAAATCTTTTTTAATATATCCATAAGTCTTCGCTAATTTCATCTGTGTCACCTTTATTTAAAACCAGTATTATTCTTTCGTTGCCATGTGCATGGCTGCGACTCCTCCTGTGTAGCTTTTCACCCGAATGGAAGAAAAACCTGCATCGAGAAACATTTGCTTCAGCTCATCTTTTCCCGGGAAATCCTGAGCTGATTCATTTAACCAGGCATACTCCTGATAGCTTTTTGCCAGTATTCTCCCGATGAATGGCATAATATAGCGGAAATAAAAATAATATAATTGCCGCCAACCAATAAGTGTTGGCTGGGATGTTTCCAGGCATACTGCTTTGCCTCCGGGTTTTACCACTCGGCGCATTTCTTTTAAAACTGTCATATAGTCCGGGACATTTCTGAGGCCGAAACCAATCGTCACATAATCAAATGAATCATCGGCAAACGGAAGTTCCATGGCATTTCCATGCAGCAAATGCAGCTGGTCAAGCTTCAGTTCATCTTTTTTCTCTTTTGCCACAGAGAGCATATTTTCGCTGAAGTCAAGACCTGTTACCTTTCCATCAGGCCCGACTGTCTCTGCTAATGAAATGGCCCAGTCACCGGTTCCGCAGCACACATCCAGCGCTTTGGCCCCTTCTTCCACTTGCATATGTTTCATTACATCCTTGCGCCATGCCTTGTGCCGCTGAAAGGAGATGACAGAATTCATCGAATCATAGTTTGAATATATTTTCTCAAATACGTGGTGAACACGCTGCTCTTTAGATGGTTCAGTCATTGGTTATCCTTCTTCCGCAAATGATGTGGTATGAGTCGGATATTTGCCTATTATGGATGAAAGATGATGCTTGTAAGGCCGTAAACGCTGCGGGAGTTCAGATAAGGCAAATTCGATATCCCGTTTTTTTGCCGCTATCTGCTGATGAATCAGCTGCAGCAATTCCTCGTTGGAATAACTTTGGTTATATTTTTGCCAATGTGCAAACAAAGGGGTAAATTCTCCTCTTGCAACTTCATCCTTCTCTTTTATCAGTCTTTGGGTAATCAGCCACGGCCCAATTATATTATTCAGCGCCGGTTCCCCGAGAAATCGAGCAACATGTAAAATGAGCAGAGCTTCCACTTTTTCAGCTATACTGATAAATTCGTCAAATGAGCGTGCTTCGTTATAGTAGAGGAGCATTTTGTATTCGTTAATCTCTTTAATTGCTGCAGCTAAAATATGTATGAAATCGAAATCATCAATCTTGGTAAGCAGAAGATAGTACAATCCACTATAATAATCGCCAGCCAAAACAGTTAACTGTTTTTTAGAATTCCGCTGTTCGCGGTTTTCCGTCTGATTCACTTCCGGCACAAGGTCATGAGTGTCCAAAGCTACCTGAGCGAGCATGGCGGACGTTATATAGTGTTCTTTTTGCTTCTTGGATAAAGATGTACAGTCTGTCAATTCGGCCAGAAGAATCAGCTTTTCCTCTTCTATTGCAGGTCTTTTCAGTACACTATCCAAGTATGTATGCTCTAATTGTTGTTCGATATTCGCCTTTAATTGCTGAATCTCTGCACTGCCTTTACTCAACGAAATCACCCAAGTCCTTTCATCCATTCATTTCTTGCTAACCAAAGTATAACACATAACAGGCAGCTTCGATAATAATGCATACCGCGGATGATGCTAGAGGAGTTTCCTGTTCTATTAATCGTTCTCCAATTGCCCGTGGCTGGTCTGGATGATCGCTTTTCCCCGGACTTTCACAGCAGAAGTATGCTCGGTAAACTGGGCAATCATTATTTCGTCTTTATCCAGTTTTTCTGAATGATGAAAGCGTGTATCGGTTCCTCTGGTTAAACCAATCACGTTGACACCGTCTTCCAGTGCTTTAATAACAAAGAAATCACTATTTACGTTTGTACTTGTCATTTTTTGCCCCCCTGTCTTTTTTAAATATCGCTTAATCCTCGCTCAAAGTCAATGAAAGATTGGAAAAATCAGCTTATCGCTTTACTTTCTTCCCTGCCAATATAAAAAGGGTGCGTAATATACGCACCCTTTTTTGCCCTATGTAAATTATTTTACACTGTCTTTCAGGGCTTTTCCTGGTTTGAAAGCAGGAACTTTGCTTGCAGGGATTTCGATTTCTTCTCCAGTTTGTGGGTTGCGGCCTTTGCGGGCTGAACGCTCACGCACTTCAAAGTTGCCGAATCCGATTAACTGAACTTTTTCACCTTTTGTAAGTGAATCCATGACAGAATCGAAAACTGCATCTACGGCTTCCGCAGCATCTTTTTTGGAAAGGTCGCTTCTTTCAGCAACGGCATTTACCAGATCTGTTTTGTTCATGACATTCACCTCCTCCCAATAAAGTCAATCAACAGTTGAACAAATAATCAAGTTACCACCATTTGTTCACCATTTTACCAGCTTTTATACTTTGATGCCATCAGTTTCAAATGATGACAAGGCTTATATTAACCGAGTTTGCAGCAAAATTCAACAATTATTATCCATTTTTCCTTTATTTCTTGAAGAAAGTAGCCCGGAATTGTTAATTTTGATGCCTGTATCTCTACCTCGGGGTAAATATAAGCATATCGCTCATGTACATATATACGACAAGCTGGCGATAATTCCTGCTGTTTGTCCCATTTTTTTTAATAAAAATTACAGAAATGCTTCTTTGAGGTGAAAATTTCAGAAGATCAGGTTTTCGATCACACCCCTCACCACGAATATTTTTGTGGCCGAGAGGCTTTTTGCACAAAAAAAAGCAGCGGTTAATAGCTGCTATAAAATAATCGCTATTAAACCGCCTGAGCCTTCGTTGATAATCCGTTCCAATGTATCTTTTAACTTGTATCTTGCATTCTCTGGCATAAGGGAAATTTTGCCCTGGATGCCTTCCCTCACAATCGAGCTGAGGGATCTTCCAAAAATATCTGATTCCCAAATCGACAATGGATCTTCCTCGAAATCCTGCATTAGATAGCGGACAAGCTCTTCACTTTGTTTTTCGGTGCCGATAATCGGTGAAAACTCCGATTCCACCTCTACTCTTATCATATGAATGGATGGTGCGACCGCTTTAAGTCTGACACCAAACCGGGATCCCTGACGTATGATTTCCGGCTCATCCAACTGCATATCTTCAAGCGTTGGTGCTGCGATGCCATAACCTGTTTGTTTAACCATTTGCAGAGCGCCTGCCACCTGGTCATATTCCCGCTTGGCGTGGGCAAAATCCTGCATCAGTTCCAGCAGGTGGTCTTTGCCGCGTATTTCTTCCCCGACAATCTCTTTCAGCACCTGGTCATATAAGTAATCCGGTGCATGCAGATCAATTTCCGCTACGCCTTCACCCATATCCATTCCGGCGATATTCGCGTTTTCGATGTATTCATAGCCGGAAAACTCCCCAACGATATGATCAACATCCCGAAGCCGTCTGATGTTTTTCACTGTGTCCTGAATGGCCTCCTGGTAGCTTCCTTTCAGCCAGTGGTTATCATTCAGCACCATTACCCAGCTCGGCAGATTGACGTTTACCTCAAGTACCGGAAATTCGTACAATGATTCCCTGAGGACGTTGTAGACATCATGTTCAGTCATGGATTCGATGCTCATCGCAAGCACTGGTATGTCATATCTTTCTGCCAGATCCTGCCGCAGCAGCTCTGTTTCCTGGCTGGTTGGATGTACGGAATTAACCACCATGATAAATGGCTTTCCAACTTCTTTCAGTTCTTCTACCACTTTCGCTTCGGATTCCTCATAATCATTTCTTGGAATCTCGCCGATTGTTCCATCTGTGGTGACAACTACCCCGATGGTCGAATGCTCCTGAATGACCTTCCTCGTGCCGATTTCAGCGGCATCGTGAAAAGGTATCGGATCTTCATACCATGGCGTGTGCACCATTCTCGGCCCATTTTCATCTTCAAATCCTTTCGCACTCTCGACCGCGTATCCTACGCAATCGACCAGTCGGACATTGACATCCAGTGCATCATCTACGTTAATGGAAACCGCCTGATTTGGAATGAATTTGGGCTCCGTAGTCATAATCGTTTTGCCTGCAGCACTTTGCGGAAGTTCATCATGAGCTCTTGCGCGTTCTGATTCTTCTTCGATATTGGGGAGCACAACCAACTCCATGAATTTCTTGATAAATGTCGATTTCCCCGTACGGACAGCCCCTACAATTCCCAGATAAATATCTCCGTCCGTGCGCTGTGAAATATCCTTAAAGATATCAACCTTTTCCAAAAGATCCCCTCCCGATCTCTTCGTACGTTTTCTTAGAAAAACTACGAATAATTGACATTACAAGTCTATGATGTTGTCCTATCAAAATATGCCATAAATAAATATAAAGATTAGAAAACCTGGCTTGTCGGCAAACCTTTATGGCGGCAAGATTTCATCGCACGTAAACAGCATAGGAAAAACTTAAATGAAAAAACCCTCGAAACAATATATGTCTCAAGGGCGGGAATATGTTAGATAAATTTTAAGCGAGAGCATTTATGCTCTCTATTGGTAAATTAGCTTGCAGCAGAGAATACCGGCTCTCCATCTTTAACAGCATACGGGAGAGAGTAAGCGGGTACAAATGGCGTATGTTCTACCAGAAGGTAACGAAGATCTTCTCCATTGCTGTAGCCTTCCTGTCCAAACTCTTTTAATGCCCGGGTGAGATCCAGTCGGTAATCAATATAAACGTTTCCCTCTATATCCATTACCAGTGGAAGATTTTCCTTGGAATAGGGACTTATCACACGTGGAGGACTCTCTAAGCCCAGCTCCTGGTAATCTATGGTAAAAACACCCTCAGCGATCTCCTCACCAAACGGGGGATAGATATGTTCATTCCGGTAAAAATTCATCTGTACATTCACCTGCCTGACTGCTTCTGTTAATCGCAGGTCAAGCAATTTCACACGCGGATTATCTTCCGGAGTGATGAGGGTGTATTGGTAATAACCACCATTTTCAAATGCATTCCCAGGAATTTCTGTGAGTGCGTTCGCTTGTTGCAAAGCGGTGAAATCGATTAAATATTTTTGAAATACAGGCGTGTCGCTGCCTTTTGTTTTGATCGGAACTAATCCGCGTCTATTTTCCCTATACGTCTCAACCGCCGTCTGTACCATCTCCAGCTGCGCCTCATTTGGCAGATCATTTTCTGCACGCTCACTCTGCGGATAGAGACAGCCGCTGAGCAGAATGGTAAACAGCAAAACTGTAAACAAGCGGAAATATGTAAATTTCATGAACAGTCTCCTTCTGTATCTATGATGTCGGACCGCTGAATACGGTATAAAATACAATTAAGGCACCCAAAAGAAAAGATCCGTATGCAAGAAATGAGACTGCTGCTGCAAAAATCCCTTTGAGCTTGTGCCTGCTTAACAGGATAAGCCCCATGGCGACGATAAGCAGTCCCATACCGATAAACGATACCCACATTTTATCCATTGAACTCAAAGTAAATCACTCCTGACTTCACACGCTGGCTCTGGACCACCGCAATTTGTATTATAACATATGCTTGTCCTGCCAGGCATTATAAAATATTTTTCTCTTGTTGCCAAGGAACACTTCTTTTTCCGACTACATTAAAATACGGGATGAAGGGGGGCAGCTTCATCCCGAAATGACTAAATAACACCCGCAGCAAACTCTATCCATGAATGCTTGTGCAATTTATTTTATGCGAGCATGCGGCACAATGTATCCTCACTTGCCCAGGTACCGTTATTTTTTAAATAAGGAATCAAGGGAGTTCATATCAGCGGGAACGTTGTTTTTTGCAATAGATTCCACCAACTTATCTTCCTTTTCCTTGGACAGCGGTTTGTTCGCCATCTTTGCTAGCTGGCGCACCAGCTGGCGAACGGTCTTTTCGTCCGAAAAATCGGCATGTTTTACAGAATCTGCAACTTTATAGATTTCATCTGGACGAATGTTGGAATTTTTTTGGATTTTGTCAAACATTCCTTTTTGAAAATTATTCACCAGGTCTCCTCCTTGCATTCTAAATTCAACATATTATATGCAAGGAGGCCATCCTCTGTTATTGTGAATAGCGTTCGCTAAGCAATTTAGCAATATCGTCCATTTCTTCACGCTTCGATCGGTTCATTAACTGCTCCACCATTTCTCTGGGATCTTTTTCTTCAAACAGAATTTGATGCAGCCCTGAGGTGATAGGCATTTCCACCTGCTGCTCTGTGGCAAATTGATAGGCCGCTTTGACGGTCCGCACACCTTCTACGACCATCCCCATTTGTTCCAGTACTTCATCAAGCTTATGCCCTTTTCCCAATAAATTTCCTGCCCGCCAGTTGCGGCTGTGGACACTCGTGCAGGTCACAATCAAGTCGCCGACCCCGGAAAGGCCCAAAAAGCTGAGCGGATTAGCTCCAAGGGAGGTACCCAGACGGGCAATTTCCGCCAGTCCCCTGGTGATCAACGCCGCTTTTGCATTATCACCATACCCCAGACCGTCGGAGATCCCTGCTCCAAGTGCGATAATATTTTTCAGCGCTCCGCCAAGTTCAATTCCCAGCATATCCGGACTGGTATAAACCCTAAAGGACTCATTGATAAACAGATCCTGCGCATGTTGGGCATTCTTGTGATTTTCTGAAGATACTGTTACGGTAGTCGGCTGTCGTAAGGCCACTTCTTCTGCGTGGCTTGGGCCGGATAATACCACAATATCTTCTTGCGCCACACGCATCATTTCTTCACTGATCATTTGTGAGACGCGTTTTAATGTGACTGGTTCAATCCCTTTCGTTGCATGGATCAATGTCACTTCAGACGTAAGTACCTCATCCAGCTGTCTGCAGACTTCACGAATTGCTTTGGCTGGTACGACGATAACAACCGCGGAAACATCTTCTATTGCTTCCTTCATCTCGTAATAAGCCGTAATCGACGCAGGTATTTCCGCTTCCAGATACCGTTTATTCTGCTTGGTGCGGTTGATCTCCTCCGCTTGGTCTTTGCGGTGTGTCCATAAACGAACATCATGGCCATTATCAGCCAGCATGATGCTCAATGCGGTCCCCCAGCTTCCTGCTCCAAGTACTGCCACTTTTTCCATTTACATCTCCCCCTTTATTGTCTTCTTCTGGCAAAGATTTTTAACGGTGTACCAACAAAACCAAACGCTTCTCTTATTCGATTTTCCAGAAACCGTTGATAAGAGAAGTGCACCAACTCTGGATCATTTACAAAAACAACAAAGCTTGGTGGTTTGACAGCCACCTGCGTGGCATAGAGTACTTTCAGCCGTTTGCCTTTTACCGTCGGCGTCGGGTTCATGGCCAGGGCATCCATAATCACGTCATTAAGCACATTGGTCTGCACCCTTTTGGCGTGGTTTTCGCTTGCTGTTTTTATTGCAGGGACCAGGGTGTGCAGCCGTTTCTTTGTTTTCGCCGACAGAAACACAATTGGCGCATAGTCAAGAAACTGAAAATGATTACGGATATTTGTTTCAAATTCCTTCATCGTTTTATCGCTGGACTGAATGGTATCCCATTTATTAACGACAATGATGACAGCCCGACCTGCATCATGGGCATAACCGGCAATTTTTTTGTCCTGCTCTCTTATTCCCGATTCCGCATCAATCAGAACAAGTACTACATCGGAGCGCTCAATGGCTTTCAAGGCACGCAGCACACTGTATTTTTCTGTTGTTTCATACACTTTGCCGCGCTTTCGCATCCCTGCCGTATCAATAATGACAAAATCCTGGTTATCCTTATGTAAATGTGTATCAATGGCATCCCTTGTCGTGCCTTCCATCTCACTGACGATGACCCGCTCCTCGTTTAGGATGGAATTAACCAGTGAAGATTTGCCGACATTTGGCCTGCCAATCAGACTGAAATAAATCGTGTCTTCATCCTTTTCTTCGTGCTCTCTCTCCGGAAAATAATCCACTACCTGGTCGAGCATATCACCAAGTCCTAATCCATGTGATCCGGAAATTGGGTAAGGATCCCCGAATCCAAGTGAATAATACTCATAAATGGTTTCCCGCATCTCCGGATTATCTATCTTGTTTACCGCAAGAACAACCGGTTTATTCGATTTGAAAAGCAATTTTGCCACTTCCTCATCCGCTGCAGTGATTCCTTCTTTTCCGTTAACGAGAAAAATAATGACATCAGCTTCATCAATCGCAATTTCTGCCTGCTGCCGCATTTGAACGAGCAGCGGCTCATCTCCCATATCAATACCACCTGTATCAATCAGGTTAAAACGAGACGTGAGCCACTCGGCTTCAGCGTATACCCGGTCCCTGGTGACACCTGGCACATCCTCTACAATAGAAATTCTTTCACCAACCAAGCGGTTAAAAATGGTCGACTTTCCTACATTCGGCCTGCCAACAATAGCTACAACAGATTTCCTCATAAAAGGAACATCCTCTCTCTATGTGTCATTCTTTATTTCACCAGCAAAGCAGCATGCCTGTGTCAAATGTTCTGGCATGCTTTCGCGTAATCCTATTTATTCTAGCAAAACTGATACATATTAACAATGGATATCAGTGTTTGACAATGATAAATACTTCCTCACTAAGTGCGTGGGCAATCCCGTCCGTAATGGCTTCTATGTTAGCTGCGGCACTCTCCAGTTCTTTTTTATTGTCACAAATGAAGATCGGTGCTCCTCCGGCTACCCGTGTTTTGTCTGTGGTAATAACAGCCAATATCGCTTTTTCCAGTTTCAATGAGCGTCCTCCTCCTTTTTGTTTGAATCAGATTTGGAGGGCATGCGGAGAGCATTTTCCAGTACAGGCACACTGCCAATTACTTTCTTTGCCTTTTCCACATCGCGCACTTGAGGCAGGATAAAAATACCGATCCTGCCATCATCCAGGTCCCGCTTGATCAGCGGGGACAGGGCGGGAGTTCCCGAGTCGCGGAAGACACCAAGCGATACAGAAGTATCATGCAGGATTGCCTGGCGCTGGCCAAGGTTTCCAATCGTTGTGACTACATTAATATTATTCGGTTTAAGGACGAACCCCATGCCATATTTGCGGATCTCCTCCTGGCGTTCTGGAAGCCCAATGTTCATAATATAAATATTATCCACATACAGACCTGCCCCATCGAACGAGATCTCTTTGTGCTGAATATCCACGATATCCTTAATTGTCGAGCCGCTCATTAAGTATTTTTTGCCAATGAAAAAACATATGGCCGTACCCAAAAGTGCAGCATATATATTGAAAATGATGTACAAAAGCGTCCCAATGAAAGCAGTGAATATAACCAGATAGTTTCTGCTTTCAAAAGAAATAGCAATTCCTTCAATATAAGTTTTCCCGCGGGAGACCAATTCAAACTCATCTACTTCTTTAAGCGTGTTTCTTTCCATATTGCGCACTTCCCGGAATTGCGTAGCTGCAACAGTCAGCAGTGTGACGGCAGTAAATTCCATCTCCATCAGCGCAGGGACTGCTAGCGCACCAAGTGATGCAGCGATAAAACCAAGGGAGACGTGAATAATTTTTCCATGTAAATAGGTAGGGTACTGGCGGTAATCTGTTTTTAGCATAAGCATGCGTACGATGGTGCCGATGATAATACCGAATAGAATGGGGAGGGTATATTCATTCATTTCGCCACCTCCATTGGTGTTTTTGGCAGCTGGGAAGCGATGGTCACTCTCTTCCTGCCTTTTTGTAGTATGTCTATCGCACCGATTATTATCATTACAGCGAGCAGATTATCTAAAAAAGCCATTTCCCCTACTGCCTCCGGGAAACCGTAACTGGAAAGTGTCAATGCATAAACAATTTCTCCGCAACATACCCCAAACAACCCTATTCCCGCCTGACTGATGAACTCCTTAGCCAGCAGGAAAAGAATGAGTGACAGGAGAAAAGAGAGGAGAAATGTGCGCGGCAAAAACAGCCATACTGGAGAGGCCTGTGCCCAATAAAGCATCCCTGTATAGCCAATCGTTAATGTAAACGAAGCAAATATATGATAGGTTACCCTCGGCAGCTGAAGCAGCCAGATAAGGGCCCCAAAAAAAATCCATACAAACCCTAGAGATAGATCATGTTCATTGATGATGATGTATGCATCCGCAAAAATTAATACAAGTAGAATCCAGCAGGCAAGCAATGTACGAACCCTGCCTTTTTTCATAAAAAACGTAACAATTATCCATAATATCCAGCTAAACCAGTAAAACAACATGCCTGTCATAAACGTCACCTGCCATTAGGCATTATAGCTGGTGTGAGCTGTTTTTATACATCAAAGGTCCTGTGCTAGTGACCATTAAAAAGACCCTCCTCTAAAAAGAGAAGGGCCTGCCTCGTTGAAACTTTACTTGTATTTATTTAATTTATCGCCAATGAAGTCGCCAAGCTGGAAGCCAGATTGATCTTCATCTTTTTCGTACTCTCGATATTCACTTGCTTCCTGCTCCTGCTCAAGTTCTTTAATGCTGAGAGAGATCCTTTCTTCTGTCTCGTTCACATCAAGCACTTTGACATTGACTTTTTGGCCGATTTCCAGCACTTCCTGCGGGGTCCCAATATGGCGGGTGGCGATTTGCGAAATATGCACCAATCCTTCCACCCCTGGCTGAATCTCGACAAATGCTCCGAAGTTTACCAGACGCTTTACTGTGCCTTCCAGTACATCTCCCTTGGCGATTCGCTCTTCAATTCCTTCCCATGGTCCGGGAATGGTATTTTTATGGGACAAAGATATACGTCCATTGTCACGGTCTACAGCCAATACTTCCACTTTAATCTTGTCTCCCTCGGAAACAACATCGGAAGCATTCTCGACATGTTCGTGAGCCAATTGGGAAATGTGAACCAGTCCATCGACACCGCCGATATCCACAAATACACCGAAATTAGCTAAGCGCTGTACGGTTCCTTCCAGTACTTGTCCTTCTTCCAGAGCCTGCAGAACGTCATTTCGCTTTGCTTCTGCCTCTTCTTCCACAACGGCACGGTGGGAAAGAATAATACGGTTTTGTTCTTTATTCAAATCTTCAATTTTTACCTGCAGTGTCTTGCCTTGATAATCAGAGAAGTCCTCTACATAATAAGTCTCCACTAAAGAAGCAGGGATAAATCCGCGTATTCCGACATCTACGACCAGCCCGCCTTTAACAATTTCCTTGACGGTTGTTTCAAATGTTTCATTCGATTGATATTTATTCTCCAGCTCTTCCCATGCATTATCGGCATCCACCGCTCTTTTGGAAAGAATGACCTCATCATCATCGACTTTCTTTACTTTCAGTGTAAGCTCGTCTCCCTCCTTTACCACATCGCTTGTAAGTTCTACATGAAGGGTAGACAGCTCGCTGATTGGAAGGATGCCTTCCGTCTTGTAGCCGATATCGACGAGCACTTGTTTTTCTTCTACTTTCACAACCGCTCCAGTCACCGTATCTCCCTGGTGCAGTTCCGTTAATTCGTTGTTTGCTTCACTCATTCTATTGCCTCCTGCCTTTATTCAAATACTTTTTCGTCGGAATAACAAATGCTTCTTCTCTTATTTTAAAAAATATAACAAGAAAATAAAAGTTAAAAGGCTCCCCTATTTTATAACTTCTAATAATTTCAATTATTTGTCAAGCAAAGTGATCTAAGATCGATGTGTTTCTCTAAGTATGCTTATTTCGTTCATGATTGCTTCAACTGTTTCCCTTGCGGAGGCTTTGGAGGCATGGAATGTTGCCATATCTAATGGCTTGCCATAGACGACTTTTAACTGTCTGCCTATTTTATATGGCCCGATAATTGCGCATGGGACAATCACTGCATCCGATCTCAAAGCAAAAAACCCAGCTCCTGCCAGCGGTTTCCCAAGTTCTCCGGTTTTAGAGCGCGTGCCTTCTGGAAACAAGCCAAGGGTTTCTTGGTCCTTCAGAATTCCCAGTCCTTTTCTTAAAGCATTTCTGTCACTTAGTCCGCGCTTCACAGGAAAAGCATGAATCCCTAGTAATAATTTACCCAAAATCGGTTTTTCAAACAACTCACCTTTTGCCATAAAGTAAATATCTCTTGGTGAAGTGATCCCCACTACCGGCGGATCAAAGTTTGAAATATGATTGGAGCAGATAATCACCGGGCCACTTGCTGGGATATTTTCTTTTCCAATCACTTTTATCCTATAAAGCGGAAAAAGGATAGCAGCAACAAGCGCACGTACTATTCGATACAGACTCATCTTCTCCCCCCTTTTTTTGGCGAATAAGAAAATAAACTCTTATCCTGTGTAAGTAAACTGGCGACAAGCCAAGTTTTTTAATCAGCCATTTGTCAGCGTGGCAGCCTGATTCAGAATTTGCTGGGCAACCTCGTTTATTGAAAGCGAAGTAGTATCAATTTCTGTAGCATCCGCCGCTTTGATCAGCGGGGCTGCTTCCCGCTCCGAATCAATCCGGTCCCGTTCCTCAATTTCTCTTTTTAACTCTTCCATATCGGGATAAAACCCTTTTTGCAGATTTTCTTCATATCTTCGCTTCGCCCGTTCCTCCACAGAGGCAACAAGAAAGATTTTTACTTCTGCATCAGGCAATACATGGGTCCCGATATCTCTGCCGTCCATTACCACTCCGCTTCTGGCTGCCAATGCCCGTTGCCTCTCAACCATCTCTTTCCGTATAGCAGGATGTTTGGCTGCATACGATACGTGGCTGGTTACCTTTTGTGAACGAATCTCCCATGTGACATCATTGCCATCCAATAGAACGATCTGCCCCTCTCCCTTTTGCTCCAAAGTGATTTCTGTATGCATTAATAAATCGGCGAGCGGCTTTTCCTCGTCCAGGTCAATCCTCTTTTGCAAAGCCTTCAATGTTAAAGCCCGGTACATCGCTCCGGTATCAATGTAAATATAAGAGAGCTTTTCAGCCACCAGCCTTGCTACTGTACTCTTTCCGGCGGCAGCTGGCCCATCGATCGCGATAGTTATTTCCTGTTCCATGAAACCCCGTCATTCCTCTCCTAACTTTCTATAACTTGGCTTTCTTGAATGATTAACTGTACCTCCCTGAGGATAAGAAGCATATTCGCAAAGAAAACTTGACCTCATGCCAAAATTTGTTGCACCTGTACAGTAAGTGACCACCAAGTAAAAAACCTGGCAGCTGCCAAGTTTTTTGATTAACATGCACTATTTACAATGATAACATACCTATAATTAATTGGTATATTACTTTCTTAGCCTAGAGCAATTCTTTTTTTCTGGTTTGCCGTTGTTTTTCAAAGCAGAATTGAATAATTACCTGTTGGTCATAGGCAGGTATGGAAATAAATTTAAGCGAAGCAACCGGCATGGAATAACCCTCTGTTTTAATATATACAATTTCTCCGGATGTTCGAATGAAATGTGGAGGCTCCAGACTTTGCTGCAATGCGATACAGAGCTCAATTGGTTCATGCTCTGTCAGACCAGGGCGATCCGGAAGCAAAAAAGACAATCCCCCGCCACTGATATCGGAAGTGATTGCTGTAAATGGCGAAAAACGGCCATTTGCGCTATGCACGGCCAAGTCAAGGGAAGATTTCACACGGACATATTTTCTTCGCTGAATCCGTTTAATACGTGATTTGTCCGGTATAGTAACCGCAAGTGCCGGAATGGTCCGGTTTACTTTGGCGGTAATTTCTGTCTGAAATTGATAAATAACCTGATCCTCGCCGACATAAGCAGCTGAAAACTTTGTACCAACCGGAAAAAAAGAAGTTCGATGTGTTGCAGCATTGACCGGATAATCAATGAATAACTGGCCGTCCCCTTTTTCAATCACTTTACAGCGGAATTTTTGCACCTCTTCTCCCGCTTTTTTGTGTTCCAAATGAAGCAATGTACCTATTTTCATTCCGCATCCCCGCTTTCCATTTCCTTCCTTATACCTATTATGACAGAAAAGTTCAAAAAGGGAAAGGCAAATGCCCTTCCCTAAAAACCTGCTGCATAATTGATTTCTTTTCCATCCAGCCGCTCTACTTTTTCTTCTGTTCCGTCCATGGCATTTATGAAGATTCGGTAGGTGTCATTATTCAATACACCTAAAAACTCGTAGGTCAGCACTTCTTCTCCCAAGTCATTGTCAATGACAGCGAGAAATTCCTCCTGGATTTCCACATCCTGATTAACCATTTCCTTTGCTTCTTCTTCTGAGATTTCCGGTTCCGGGTTGTCGCGGTCTTTGTGATTCATAAAATAGTTCCTTGCCGCAAGCCCAAGAATATCACCGTTATCCAGCGCCACTTTTACTTCGATCGCGTCTGAGTAAATCCGGACCCCGTCGTCATTGTATAAAAAGGAATAGACGCCGATATTATCATATTGGTTGCTTTGAAATAAAGTCATGTTCTCAAAGTCGAAAGTGGCCAGATAATCCTCTGCCTGCTTTAAGCCTTCATTCAAACTGATTTCCTGTTCCCCGACTTCGCGGTTTACGAGCAGGGTCAGCGGATGTCCTCCTTTTACGGCCATATCCATATAGGCGTTTTTCTCCCCATTTCGGTAAGAGACACTGTACAAAGGAATGTCTGCCCCGTCCCCGCTTTCCGTGATAGTCAGGTTCTCTTCATTTTCCACGTTAAACAGTTCCATGCCTATTTCCGCGGCTTCGTCTTCGGAAATTTTTTTGCCTGTCAGAAACTGAAATTGATGTTCTTCCGAGGATTGTCCCGGCACAGTAGAATCAACATTTCCTTCAGAAAAGCCATCCACTGTTTTTTCTACCGTCTGAAAGCCATTAATAATTGTGTTATCTGATTGTTCATCCTGGGTGGCTAGAGCCAGCTGCACATCCATCCAGCGAAGGTTATTTTCCATGGCAGTATGCTGCACCTGGCGCAATTCATTCTTGATTTCACCTGACTGCTTATATAGTTCTTTCAGCTGAGCTGTCTCTTCTTCGGACAGCGGGTCATCCTGTAGATTCCTGACAGCGGCCCGGTACGTAAAATCACCGATATTAGACAGAAATTCTTCTGTTTTGTTAAATGGCAAAAGACCAAGCGGAAGATGTCCGACATTGGACAATGCTTCGGAAGTCAGCCGCCAGATGTCCACCAGTTGCGGGGAGAGACGGCTTTCTGAATTCATTGCCAAAGCGGTGCCAATTTCGTCATGCAGAAGGTCCATATCATATGAAAGGTCATGGAAGGCCCGCTGATACGTGTTTTCCGCCTGAATTAAAATGGCGTTTTTTTCCTGATGTTCCTGGTAGCCCCATGCCGCTGTACCGGCAACTCCAGCTGCAAGCACAGCGATTAATATCCAACGAATCATTTCATTTCACACCTTTCTATTTGCAAAATACATGTTTTCCGATGCGTTTGATTTGCGGTCTGGACCAGATCCAGTCAGAAGTAGCGGTCTCCGGATTGAAATAATAAAGCGCATTGCCGGAAGGGTCCCAGCCATTGATAGCATCCATTACCGCCTGTTTCGCTTGTTCATTAGGAGTAAGCCAAATCTGTCCATCCGCCACTGCAGTAAATGCCCGGGGTTCAAAAATTACTCCGGAAACCGTATTGGGGAACGTAGAGCTTTCCACCCGGTTTAAAATCACTGCTGCTACGGCGACTTGTCCCTCATAAGGCTCTCCCCTTGCTTCTCCATATACAGCATTTGCCATTAATTGGATGTCGTTTTGCGAAAATCCCTGGGGGACATTAACCGCAGTGGTTGTCGTTTGCTGATCGGCTGATTCACCGCCCCCTCCTCCGCTCTGTGGTGATGAGCCCGATGATTGAGCCTGATTATCTGTGCCACCGTAGTGAGTAAAATCTCTCCCTTGGCGAATTTGTTCTTTCACATACGCCTCATCATATTCGCTTGCCGAGACCAGTTTTTCTTTTGTCTCAGGACCCGCGAGTCCGTCCACCTTCATTCCAAATTCATATTGGAAATTGCGGAGTCCCCAATAGGTTCCCCAACCGAAAACGCCGTCAATATTTCCATTATAAAAACCCAAATACTGCAGTCTTGCCTGCAATTCAATTACATCATCACCTGAAGCACCATGCTGAATGACTTGCGGACTAAATGCCTCCGCTTGTTTAGGAGCATGTGTGAGGTGCAATCCTATGAAAAAGAAACAAGCAATCATGGTCAACAGGGAAAGCTTCTTGTAGGTCATATTCCATCCTCCTGCTTTTCTAGAGTGTTCTGCTATCTATTCTCTGAACAAATGACCTTTTTATTCATAAATCTGCCTCATTGTATCAATTCCTTGGCAAGCATCGCCCAGCAGCAAGGCAAAGAGGGTTTCTATCATTTAATTAAAGGCTGATATAAAAAAGATTTGTTGATTTTATCGCTATCCATAAACTGCGACGTAAATCAGTGGGTTTCATGATCGCCACTGCGGAAATACCCCTCGCTTTCCGCGGGCGCTGATGAGCCTCCTCGCGCTATCGCGCTGCGGGGTCTCACCTATGCTTATCATCCCGATCCCGCAGGAGTCTCGGGGTATTTCCTCCGCTGGGTGATGTGGTTTGCGTCTTTACTGAATGCTAAATTTAAAAGAACAACAATACACTTATGATGGTTGATTGGAGCAGAGGGCAGCAGACTCCTGCGGGAAAGCACGAGTCTAGACCTGAGCAGGAAGTGCACTTCTTCCAAGGAGGCTGAAGCCGTTCCCTAAGGTGCGCGGATGCCCGCAGCGGAAATCAACGAGCACTCTGTCGCGAATATTTCCGCAACAATGGACGGCGGGTTATGTCGCAGTTTTCATCAAATGCGAGTAAAAAAACGAAAAAATACAATAAGAAAAATAAAAAACCTCCTCTATACCTTGGTATAAAGAAGGTTAGGCCTCTTTTTTCTGTTCTGGCAGCTGACGCCGTGTATGCGGGAGACTGGCTAGTTTCACTCTTCTCAGTCCGAGAGCCCATAGAGCAGCCATAAAGGGGATCAAGAGATAAAGCCAGTTGCTGGAAATATCGTGCAAAATGTAATTGTATATGCCATGGAGCAGCACTGGTATTAAAAGAGCAAGTGCAATATTCCGTTTTACATGAAGTGGGGAAATCTTTGCTTTCCCGAAATAATAACCCATAATCACACCAAATAACGCATGGGAAGAGACAGGGAAAAGCGCGCGTGTGATAGCATACTCCAATCCATTCGTAAATAAATATAGTATATTTTCCACCGTTGCGAAACCCAAACTGATAGCCACCGAGTAGACAATCCCATCGTAATGTTTATCAAATTCAGTATGCTGATAAATGGCATAAAGAAAAATAAACCACTTAAAAAATTCCTCCAGTAATGAGGCAAACAAAAAGGATTGAATAAAGCCATTGCTGCTTTCAGCTTCGGCAGTCAATGCATATTGGATAAACATAATCGGAAACACGAGCAGTGCACCATATAGAAAAGTTCGGATGATTAAAGCAAGCGGCTCGGAAAAGCGATCTCTTAGATAAATATAGGACATCAGGGCAAAAGCAGGTGCGATTCCGGCTGACAAAATGGCGAACATAGCCTGACCTCTTTCCAATTTTCTTGTATTTATCGTATCATTAAGTCAAGATAATTAAAATAGAAAAAGAGGGGATCATCATGAAGAATATATTGATCATACATACAGGCGGAACCATTTCCATGCTGGAGAATAAAGCAACAGGAGAAGTAATTCCGGCAAGTAAGCATCCTTTAAGTGAACTGCAGTTTCATTTACAAACCTATGCGAATGTGGAGGAACAAATTGAATTTGACCTGCCATCTCCGCAGATTACACCTGCACATATGCTAAAGCTGGCCAAACGTCTGGAAAGCCTGCTGCCTTCCTATGATGGTGTCGTGATCACCCATGGTACCGATACACTGGAAGAAACTGCCTATTGTCTGGACTTGTTGCTGGAAACAGACAAACCAGTGATCCTTACCGGAGCGATGCGGTCAAGCAATGAAATCGGCTCAGATGCTCTGTATAATCTGATCAGCTCGGTGAGAACCGCCGTACATGATCACGCCCGGGACAAAGGAGTGCTGGTGGTCATGAACGATGAAATACATACCGCCAACAACGTGACTAAGACGTCAACCAGTAATGTAGCAACATTTCAAAGTCCGCAATATGGACCCATCGGCATTATTACCAGAGAGTCGATCATTTTTCATCATACCATTTTGACCAGACACAATAGGCCTAATACGGACCGGATTTCCAAAAATGTCTATTTGTTAAAGGCATATGCCGGAATGGATGGAGGATTGCTTCAAGCCGTTCACGGTCTACAGCCGGACGGCGTGGTAATTGAAGGGCTTGGCCAGGGGAATTTGCCAAAAGACACAGTAGGCGCACTTCGCTCCCTTGTGAGTGAACAAGTGCCAGTCGTCCTTGTTTCCCGATGCTATCAGGGGATAGTCCAGCCGACCTATGGCTATGCTGGCGGAGGAAGACAACTGCAAGAACTCGGCGTGATTTTCGCCAATGGACTAACAGGTCCGAAAGCACGGATCAGACTTCTGATTGAATTGGAGCATACAAGCAATCTGAAAGAACTAGAGAAAACCTTTGCTGACAATTAAAAATGGCTGGTTCTCCCAGCCATTTTTTCAAGTTATTCCGCCGGACACTATCTGGAATTAACAATCGATTCTGCAATTGCCTCTCCGTGGAACCGGCCATTTTCAATAAATATTCGATTATTATTGTACCCTGCTGCAACAACTCCTGCGACATACAGACCTGGAATCGTTGTCTCATATGTCTCCTGATCATGCACTGGTCTTCCTGTTTCTGTTTCAACTTCCACGCCGATCCGTTTGAGAAAAGCATAATCGGGGCGGTATCCCGTCATGGCAAATACAAAATCATTTTCAATTTTGTAAGACTCTCCGGAAGCAGAAAAATATACGTAATCGTCGGTTATTTTTTTAACCTGTGCCTGGAAATACATTTGCACAATTTCCTTGCGAACAAGGGAACCAAATTCAGGGAGTATCCATGGTTTGATGCTTTTGGAATAAGCTTCCCCCCGGTAAAGCACGGTGATATTCGCGCCGGCTTTGTGAAGCTCCAGCGTTGTATCGACTGCTGAATTTTTCCCGCCGATAACCATTACATTTTTGCCTGCAAACGGGTGGGCTTCTTTAAAATAATGCATGACCTTTGGCGAATTTTCTCCTGGCACATTCATATAATGAGGCTGGTCATAATATCCGGTGGCTATAATGACATGCTCTGCCTGATAAGAACTGAGCTTTCCAAAATAATTCTTTGTAAGGATGTCGAATTTTCCGCTCTGTTTAACTACTTCGGTCACATGCTCATATGTATGAAGGCGCAGCTGTTTTCGCTCTGCGACTTCCCGGTAATAGGCAAGTGCCTGATTCCGTACCGGTTTTTGTTTTTCCGTAATAAATGGTACCCCGCCGATTTCCAGCTTGTCGCTCGAACTGAAAAACGTTTGATGGGTGGGATAATGATAAATGGTGTTTACAATGTTGCCTTTTTCAATAATCAGGGGCTTGATGCCATGTTTTTCCAGTTCGATGGCACAGGACATCCCGCATGGTCCTCCCCCTATAATCACTACTTGTTCTTTCTGCAATGCACGCACTTCCTTTATGTTACTGCTTTTCGTAGTAAAAAAACTCCTATCCAACTATACATGATAAGAGTTTTTTCGTCATATAGTTTGTTCAAGCCTTACTTTTATACCCAGCCGCGGAACCTTGATGCTTCAGCCATTTTTCTGACACCAACCATATAAGCCGCTAATCGCATGTCAACACGTCTTGTCTGCGCTGTGTTGTAAATGGAGTTAAAGGCCTTAATCATGATTTCGTGCAGCTTCTTATCGATTTCCTCTTCTGTCCAGTAATAGCCCTGATTGTTCTGTACCCACTCAAAATAAGAAACGGTTACTCCACCTGCAGATGCAAGTACATCCGGAACAAGAAGAATATCCCGTTCGGAGAGAATTCGGGTTGCTTCCATGGTGGTTGGTCCGTTTGCCGCTTCTACGACGATGCTTGCCTTAATTTTATGTGCGTTTTCTTCGGTAATCTGATTTTCCACCGCTGCAGGCACAAGGATGTCACAATCCAATTCCAGAAGATCTTTATTGGAAATGGTGCTGTTAAAAAGTTTAGTCACTGTTCCGAAACTGTCTCTTCTGTCCAGTAAATAATCAATATCCAGCCCTTCCGGGTCATGCAGCGCACCATATGCATCAGAAATCCCGACTACTTTTGCACCGGCTTCATGCATAAATTTTGCCAAAAAACTGCCGGCATTGCCAAACCCTTGGATCACAACTCTGGCACCTTTCACATCGATCCCCTTCTTTTTGGCAGCTTCATTCAAAACAATGGTAACTCCTTTTGCCGTGGCAGATTCTCTTCCGTGAGAGCCGCCAAGCACGATCGGTTTTCCGGTAATAAAGCCAGGGCTGTTAAATTCATCAATCCGGCTGTATTCATCCAGCATCCATGCCATTATTTGCGAGTTGGTAAACACATCCGGTGCCGGGATATCCTTTGTAGGTCCGACAATTTGACTGATTGCTCTTACATAACCGCGGCTCAGGCCTTCCAGTTCACGGAATGACATCTCACGAGGGTCGCAAATAATTCCGCCTTTTCCCCCGCCATAAGGCAGGTCGACAATCCCTGCTTTTAAACTCATCCAGATCGATAAAGCCTTGACTTCCACCTCGGAGACATCCGGATGAAACCGGACCCCGCCTTTGGTTGGTCCGACGGCATCATTGTGCTGTGCCCGGTAGCCGGTAAACACCTTGATTGAACCGTCGTCCATCCGAACAGGAATCCTTACTGTCAGCATCCGCATCGGTTCTTTTAAAAGCTCAAAAACTTCATCAGGGTAACCCAATTTTTCCAATGCTGTTTTCACAACAGTTCGTGTTGAACTTAATACATCCATTTTTATATTGTCATTTTTGGTAGAGTCTGTTGTATTGTCGGCTACCATGAATTTACCTCCTAGAAATTTCAATAAATATTTATATAATAATTGCTGTGCTCAGAGATTAGTATACACTTTCATCGTAAATATGCAATAAAATCGGACCAATTATTTTTGCCCCATTTATTTGCCATAAATGAAAAGCAGCCGTTTTCCGGACAGTCTGGAAAAGGCTCTTGTCTTTTTCTTCAGGCAGCATGGAAAACAGCTTTTCAGGAGAATGCTTCGGTTATTTGTTTTACAGCTGATTGCTGAACAATTTCTTTACCATATTCTTTTAAACGATATGATGTCACAATACTGGCATTGGCATATTCTGACATAATTGCGATGATGTTTTCCTTATTACGGTCCTTTAGATCCGTTTCCGTCAATAACATGTAATAGCGGCCTTCCATATAATAAACCTGACCGCCTTCAATCGCAAGCGCTGATAAAGAAGCAGCAACTTGGATGACTTCCTCAAAATCTTCAAAGGAGAAAATCAATTCCTGGCTCTCATCAAGAGTAACCTTCATTTCCACAAATTCATCATCCCAGGCAATATCTTCTAATTTCTGTGTCACATAGACATGCATTCCTTGAGCCTGCATCAGATGCACCTGAACCAGCAGCATGCCTTCCAGTTCAAAATCAAGCTCGATACTCGCTTCATACATCATATCACTGAATAAACTACGGACACTTGACGCATCTTGCCATAAATCATCTCTCGTAAACCCTCTTTCGATTAAATCATCAAAGGTCAAAAATATCGTGAATTGATCGTCGGCTACCCGTTCAATACGCATAAAGCATCCTCCTTTGCCTATGGAAATCTGCTGGCAGAAGCTAAATCTGCCGATCATATTTACAGTATATGCATTTCACTTGATTGTTGAACGTTACAGCTATTTTTATTCCGTGTGTTTTTATTATGTACTCACTCAGGACGTTATTTCATTATGCCCAAGTTACAGCAAAACGATAAAAGTTTAAAACGCCAAAACCCGTTTTTGCTTAGACCAGCGGCAGCCATTCGTCTCCCCAGACAATAAAAGCCCCTGCCAGTATAACAAGCAGCAAAACGACCACAAATAGAAACCGTAGAAGTGGTCTGCTTACTTTTAGACTGGTGCTGTTTTTCTGGCCATGTACCTCTTTTCTTGGTGGAAGGTTGAGAACATCAATTTCCTGCTCATTCTTCTGGCCTGCCGCGGCATCGAGGGGTTCGAGGGTGTCCGTGGCTTTATCCTGTTCCTTTTCCTGTATTTGGCCGTGTTCTTCTGTCATTGCAAATCACCTCATTTTTTAGCAGTTAAGAATGACATTTCAAGTAAATTGAATGCATGGTAATGAGCCTATATGAAGACCTGAATTCGGCAAAAATAATGGAGACATCAATTAATAATTAGCCTGTCTAATGTTGTCTAACTCAAAAGTAGCTCTTTTAATTTGATTTCCCAGCTGCCGGACGCTTCTTCCTGTCTGGCTGTCGGCTGTGGATCCCAGTCGGCAAAAGAAAATCCGCAATTGCTGCAGCATTGTTTCTCTACACTCCGGTACGAAGCCTGAAAGTTTTTATACAGGTTCCGCCGGAGGCAGCCTTTTTCCTGAATCCACTCGAGCATTTCTCTAAGTTTTGATTCTTTTAACCATTCCCGCTCGTCCCGTTGCCTCTTTATAGCCTGACAGTGATCATCCCAGCCAGCTTCATTATAAAAAATCCTGTTTCCCTTTATCATACCATGCTTTTCCAGCTGTTGGCGCAAAAAACGCCATTGAATTTCGTTTAGCTGAAACAATTGGGCAGTTTCTTCTTCCTTGTGTGGGAGGTCTCCACCTGCCAGAAATAATTCTTTCAGCTGACGGAAAACAGTGAAAATTGATTTCGGATGTGGAAGTTCATGTTGAATGAACGATTTGGGCAGCATCATATCTTTCGGCGAAAATAGCAGTAAACTGACGCTCCTTCTTCCATCTCTCCCTGCTCTGCCAATTTCCTGAATAAATGATTCCAGTTGCGGGGGAAGGTGATAATGTATAACGAGGCGAATATCAGACTTATCTATTCCCATGCCAAAAGCGCTTGTACAGCAGATTAGGTCGAGCTGAGAATTCATAAATTGCTGCTGAACGCTAATGCGGTCAAGCTGTTCCATTCCCCCGTGGTAGAATGCAATCCTGCGATCTGGCAGTTTATCCGCCAAAGCAGAGGCTACTTCCTGTGCATCATTCCTGCTTGAAAAGTAAATAAGTATGGGTACATGGAATTCGGCTGCAATTTCGGATATCATCGCCTGCTTTGCCTGATCATCTGCAGCCTCCTGCACAAGAAAAGAAAGGTTTTCCCGGTCCATTGGGTAAACATGGCGCACACAGCCATTCATAGCTAAGTGCTGCACAATATCCTGCTGGACTTCCGGTGTTGCTGTTGCACTGAGCGCAAGAACCGGCGGATTGCCCAGTTGTCTCTTGACCCTATCCAGTTTTAGATAATCCGGCCGGAATTCATGTCCCCATTGGGAAATACAGTGTGCCTCGTCCACAGTCAGCAAACTGATTATCTGCTTTTTAAAAGAATCGAGGATCTTCGCCTTCTGCAATAACTCTGGTGAGATATAAATCAGTTTATATGCATCGAGGTGATTCATTACTCTCTTTCTTTCTGCCGGATCCATAAAACTGTTTAAAGCAACCACTTCTTTGAAGCCTGTTGCTCTTAACTGCTTGACTTGATCCATCATCAGAGAAATCAGTGGAGAAACAACCACTGTAATACCTGGCAAAATTCTCGCGGGAAGCTGATAGCAGATCGACTTGCCGGAACCGGTAGGCAATATACCCAGTACATTTTCACCTTTTAATACATTTCTAATGATTTCTTTCTGTCCGGGCCTGAAAGAATCATAAGCGAAATATTTTTTTAACTGATGCTCCAGCACTTGTTCCGTCAATGGGCAGCCCTCACTTTTTTATGCGATTTGTTCGTGCCAATACGAGGCGAATTTGAAAATAGCTGATTTCATCATGGACAGCTTCCTTCAACTGTTTTAATTTCTGTGTCTTTTTCTGATTGATTGCATGGATGATTTCCAGATGAGTGTTCCTGTCCATAAAATGCTCAGTCGGAAAGTTCGCATCATACAGGGCTATTTCGACAACATGGTCATATATGGTATTTTCCTTCAGACGTCTTTTTGCAGCTATTTGTGAAATGGTATTTCCCTGATGAAGCAGTCGCTGAGTAATAGCGGCAGAGTTTGTGAGCATCGGTGACTGCTGCAAATCACTGCGTATGTATGTTAAAACCCGGTACTTTGTATTTTCTTCTTCCAGAAGAGTCAACATTTGATGGGTGATGGCAAGCAGATATAACGGCACATCTGCTTCCGGCAGGCTGTATTTCTCAGCCAGCTGAAACCTGCTCATCCCATAGTTTTTGTACCCTGTCAGCCGATCTACAAACATGCCGGCCTCCCTGTCGGAAAACCGCTTCAGTAAATGATACAATTCCTTGTAAAGCTGTGGCAGCAATTTGTTTTCCTGGAAACGGTTGGCCTGGTAAAACTGCCGAACCCAGTTTTCGGCATCTTGATGGTCCACAACAGGAATAAATGAAAAATGATTATTTTGGCTGTTTGTTAATGTCTGCACAAGCAGAAGCAGGCGTTTGGCGAACAAATTTCCTGCTTCATGGCAGGCCAGTCCATTAAAGTATGCCATTGGCAACTGTTGTGAATGGTGCTTGAGCCATTCTTCCCCCTGGCTGCTCACCTGATAAACAGAAGGTGCAGTTTGCCTCAGCAGGTTTTCCCGGGCTAACTGGTCCACCTTTTTGTCAAAAACCTGTTTATCTAATGACTTTGCTGTCCCGAAGAATGATTCCAATGCATACAGATGGGCATCCTGAAGCGTCTGAATGGAACGTTTGCCTGTAAGAACATGGTAGGTGGCAGCTATCGTTCTATCCTGTTTTATATGAGAGTTGCATGTGAGTATGACAGCTTCAAGAAGCAAATCGGCCACCACCTGTCTATAGAGTTGATTTACATTAAATATAGCCGTTTGATTAACTTAGCAGCGTTCACTTAGAGGAGAATAGAATGCAGTTATACACAATATCAGATAAAGAAACATGTATAGCCTGGTGCTTGCCTGAAGTTTTGAATAGGACGAAGAGGGACTGTCAGAGGAAGTCTTGAGAATACCGGTACAAAAGTAGTAGACAAAGTCTTGGCTTGTGATTTAATGAATGCGTGGGAAGCTTGTATGCTTATCCGAACAGCCATTGCCTCTAAAATTATCGGAAGCGTGAACGATATTTCGATAATTATAGTTTAAAAGGTATTGGAATAATTGTCAAAATAAAACGGGACATCTCATTGGATCTTTTAAAAGAGCCGATATCACAGGAAAAGCGCTTGGAGATAAATGTTTCCAAGCGCTTTTGTACCTTCATTCAGCCTTCATGGCGAATTGGGTTGACCGCTTCCGGCACAGGCAGCGGCTCCGTCAAATTGTACTTCCCTGTTTGTTCAAGTGGAAACTGAAGGAAGTGAACTGTTTCAAAGCCATAGCTTTTAGCAGTCATTAAAATAGACTCAATCATCGTAACAGTTTCCTGGTTATCTAGAACCCCATTGTTGCCTGTATAATGGAGCAGCAGCTGGCTTCCCTCGGTTTCTGCCGAGAAATCCACCCCTTCAGGAATCGTTCGGTAAACGTCAAATGAGGCTTCACTAAGCTTTAATGCCTCTAGTCCCTCCTGAATTGTCGTCTGCTCTTCATTTGGAACCGGCACTAGGAAAGACCGGCTTCCCTGTTCCGTAGTATGCAGTTTAAAGCTTTCCTTCTCATTTTCATAAAGAGGCATCTCCGGAATGACGCCAATTGGGCCAAGTTCCACGCCATTTCCGTTTTCCGATTCAAAAGCAACCTCACGGATATTGTGTGGAGTAAACATCTTTGTTAGCGTTTGTTCAAATAAATAAGAGGCCGTGGCTCCCTCTCCAATAGTAAAATCATCGGGGATATTCATCGTCACTCGTTCTTTCTCTTCATCAAGAGAAAATGACACATCCTCAAACATATAGTCGCTTAGGCCCCAATCTTCAGCATTTATATATGCATCGAGTTGATTATAATAGGCGGAAAGATCCTCCCCTGCTGAAACCGGGAATGCCAAAGGAATAACATACTGCTGCTGCCGGTCGGCTACAGCTCCGTACATAATGGTCTTGTTCTCATCGGACTGTTGAATCACGTAACTCTCGCCGTTTTCCTGCACCCCGGACGCTTTGCTTTCAGCTCCCGGTGCCTCCATTGTCTGACTGGAACTTTCTTCAGCTGTGTCATTCGTAGAAAATTCTGCTGCCGAATCCTCTGCAGCCTGGTTGGCAGACTGGTCTCCGCTGTTCTCAAACGGGGCGTTTCCAATGTAGACCGGTATGATAATCAGCAGAATGGCCGCGGCCATCAGTGTTCCCAGCACCGGAGCAAGTTTTCTCTGCCGTTTCGGTTGTCTTTTTTTCTGGTGGAGGTTTAAAGAGATGCGCTGATACAGATCATCTTTATTGCTGGTGTCCTTTACCTGAGGCAAACTCCTGAGCGTATCGATGATCTGTTTCTTTTCCTTATCTCTCATCATCCATCCCCTCCTTTCTTCTGCTCCTTAAGCATGCTTGTTCTTAATGTCTTTAATCCTCTGTGTTGTGTGGTCTTTACTTTACTAGTACTGAAATTGAGAATATCTGCAGTTTCCTGAATGGAGAAAGATTGAATATACCTTAGAATGAGCACACTTTTTTGATCTGGAGTACATTTATCCAGGTGCCGGTACAATTGCCCGATCTCTTCACTCTTTACTGCTATCTCCTCAGGAAGCGGTGCTTGATCGGGTATCAGCTCTCCCTTTTCCTGCCAGTCAAAAAAATCCATAATGCGTTTTCGTTTCCTGCCTGCTGATCGGAAATAATCGTATGTCACATGTCTTGCAATGGAAAATAACCATGTTTTTTCACTGCTCTCTCCCCTGAAAGATGAATAAGAATTTAATACTTTTATGTAAACATCCTGAACGAGGTCTTCAGCGAGCGCCCTGTCTTTCACCATATAAAAGATAAATTGAAATAAGTCCTGATGATACGCATCGTACAAACGGTCAAAAACAGCTTTCATACAGATCCTCCGTTCACCTTAATAGTCGTTTGCGGGCTGTGAAAAGTTTCAGCTTTGTGTCTAGTATAGAATAGTACAGAAAAGAAAAAAATACCAACTTATTTTTCGTTGGTATTTTGAATGCTGAAACGATCAGCGGCATATTTTTTCAAGAGATAGGCAACTACCGGATAAAGCAGTACCATAAATGCGGCATTTCCGATGGCATGGGAGGTATCAAACGGCAGACCAGCCAAATAATATGGCCAAAACTGCCCGGCAATCTGGTAGGTTGAAAGGGATACAATAAACCCGTAAAAATAGCCGGAAAGAACAGCAAACACCACCAGGAACCAAAACGGCAGCTTTGCCGGCCATTTGCCGAGAAAACCGCTCAGTAATCCGATAATGCTCCATGAAACTACTTGCCAAATGGTCCAGATACCCATGCCGAGAAATACATTGGACAAAAAAGTAGTCAATAATGCCAGGATGACAGCAGCCAACGGACCGAGAAACAGACCGCATATAATAATAATCGAGGTGACCGGCTGCACATTGGGCATGAATGCAAAGGCAAACCTGCCCGCAACCGCCATTGCTGCCAGGAGCGCCAGCAGTGTTAGTTTATATGTGTTCAATCAGATCATTCCCATGACTGCATATCAAAGGTAATCTGATCACCAGGCTGCACTTCATACTCTGCAGCTCCGACTGATGCCGTTTCACCATTTACAAAGTACATCCAGGCCATCTGTTCATCCTCTGACGCTACTTCACCTTCAATCGACATGATAAAGCCGCCATCTTCTTCCACCTCAAGATTTTCTTTCAGTACATCCATCAGGATAGCACCTTCTTCTATAGCTACTTCTTCCTCAGTGATCACTTCTTCTCCCTCGTTTTTGGAAATCGTAATCGTCGCTGTTTCCTGCCCTGCTTCATTGTTTGCCTGTTCTTCCTGCGGTGCCTCGGTCGTCCCGTTATCCTGGGTGTTTTCCTGGGTACCCTGACCGGCTCCGCAACCGGCAAACAAGGTGATGACGAAAAGTAATGCAGTCAAACGCACGGTCCATTTGTTCATGTTTTTAGCTCCCCTTCTTTTTTCTGTTTAGTAATAAAGGACAAGCCGGATAACACTGCCTGCCAGAAATTCGTTAAAAATCGCGCAAACAGCTTAACCAAAAAAAGCCGGCTCCATTAGGGGAACCAGCTTTTGGACAGTGGCATAAATATACAAAATTAAATCTTTATGCATCGCTGTCTCAAACGCTCATGTCCTCGAAGCATTGAAACAAATGAATTCGGCAGGTCTACTGACTGATGATTTTCCTACCTACTCTAAGCCCTTCCCATATGCGGCTGCATACAGTGGCAACGCCTATTTCGTAAATCATTCACAGTTGCGAGGACAGTTCCAGATTCTCACTGGATTCCCTATTAAGCAATGCACCGAAGTTCACGGATGTATTCAATTCTATTACCAGTCTGAGTATAGCATAATCAGCATGGAGAAAACAGTATTAACTTTTTTGCGGAATTTGGAAGCTAAATGACGTCCCCTCATTAATTCGGCTCTGCACCGTGAGTCGTCCATGATGTGCTTCTACAAAATTTTTGGCAATGGCAAGTCCAAGACCGGTTCCTTTTTTGCTCTCGTTTCTGGTTCTTGACTTATCCGCTTTGTAAAACCGTTCGAAAACAAATGGCAAATCCGCCTCGGCAATGCCTGCGCCGTTGTCTTCTACTGTAACCAGAAAAGCATCCTCCCGGCATTCCACCTGCACATGCACAAATCCGTTCTCCGCGGTATGGCGAATCGCATTGTCAATTAAATTGGTGATTACCTGCTCAATTCGGTCCGGGTCTAAGACAGCTGTGTCAACTTGTATCTCTTTCGACAGTGTTAAGCGGATATGGTTATCGGCAGCCAGTCCTTGAAATTTTTTAAAAATCCGATCCACATACTGCCTTGCATCAATGGTCTCCATGTTCAGCTGGATATGCCCTGCTTCGATCCGTGCAAGATCAAGCAGTTCATTTACAAGTCTCCCCATCCTTAGTGATTCTTCGTGGATAATTTGGGCAAGCTCATTTTTTTCCTCTCTGCTGTCGGCCACATTATCGACAATAGCCTCACTGTAGCCCTGCAGCATGGAAATGGGGGTCCGCAATTCATGGGAAACATTGGCGATGAAATCTTTCCGCAGTTTATCGGAGCGACGTTCATCGGTCATATCCCTTATCACTGCTACTGCACCGCGGACGTGTGCCTGATCGTAGAGCGGTGTCATCAGCATTACCCAGTTCCTGCCTTGCAGACTGAACTCGTGTAAAACTTCGGATTCTCCGTCGATTACACGCTGCAGAATAGTATTCAGCTCATCAGGCAGCAGCGGATTTTCTTTCGGCATTTCCAAGTTATGGTCAAAGTACCAGTCCCGGATGAATTTCTCTGCAGGAGGGTTGATGACTAGAATTACCCCTTCACGGTTTAGAGTCACCACGCCATCTGCCATGGAACTGACAATCCCTGAGAGTTGTTCTTTTTCCTGACGCAATGCCTGGATATGAAAATTAAGCTGTCTTCCCATCCGGTTAAACGCAATCGCCAGCTCTCCGATTTCATCATGGGTTAAAATCGGCACTTTCGTATTAAATTCGCCTCTGGTTAAGTCAAATGCCGCTTCCCGCATCTTAATCAACGGTGCAGTGATTCGTGTGGATAAAAAGACCGCAAAAATAGTTGTCAAGACAATTGCGATACCCGCAGTCAGAAAGATAATTCGGCTCGTCTCCGCCTTCGTCTGGTCAATGACATCCAGAGACTGATAGACAAAAACTGCCCCGTCGTTGGTAGAGACCGGAGCACCGACCAGCATAGCCTCTGTTTCACTTCCCGGGAGCACCATGCGCTGTATTACTTCTTCATTATTGGTAATAGCCTGCTGCAGGTCTTCTTCCTCTTCCAGCCAAGACTTATCAAAAGCGGACAATGATTCATTGGCACTGTCCGAAACCCAGATTTCTCCGTCATCAAAAATAATCGCAACCCGGCTGTTCAGATCAATAATACGCTCTGCAGTATCAATCACTAATGATTTATTCGGATACTGCTCGACCAAAGTGGTAATATTGGTTGCTGTCTGCATCATTGCTTTTTCCGCTTCCTGAATATGGAAATTCTCAAAGAACTCCAGCAGCAATATGGTCAGAATCGAAATGATAAAAGAAACTAGCAATAATATGGTTATTGCTAGTTTACCGACTACACTGCGCCAAAACATTATACATCATCTACCTCAAATTTATATCCTACACCCCAGACAGTAACGATCATTTTTGCCGCCTCGGGGGACACATTATTCAGCTTTTCCCTCAGTCGTTTTATATGGGTGTCCACGGTGCGCAGATCACCGAAAAATTCATACTGCCACACTTCCTTCAGCAATTCTTCCCGGCTGAATACTTTATCCGGAGATTTTGCCAGAAACATGAGTAATTCATATTCTTTTGGAGTAAGACTTACTTCCTTTTCATCAGCGGTAACCCGGTGGGCATCATGATCGATGGCCAAATGCGGAAACACCAGAATATTTTTTGCAGTCTGGGCTGCTCCCTTCTGACTGGACTGGGAGACCCTGCGAAGAACTGCTTTGACACGAAGCACCACTTCCCGAGGGCTGAAGGGCTTAACGATATAATCATCAGCACCTGATTCAAACCCTTGCACCCTATTCGCTTCCTCCCCTTTGGCAGTAAGCATGATAATCGGTGTCGTTTTTTCTTTTCTTAGTTCGTGACTTACTTCAATTCCGTCCATTTCCGGCATCATGATGTCCAGGAGAATAACATCATAATCCTGATTCAATGATTTTTGCAGCGCTTCTGTGCCATTCTCAGCTTCTTCAATTACATAATCTTCTCTTTCCAGATACATGCGAAGCAAACGGCGGATTCGTTCTTCGTCATCCACAATCAGTATGGTTCCATTTGTTTCTTGTTCCATCATACCTTCCCCTTTATTCGGCGTTATTTAAAGTATAAACGAATGCCAAGAAAATGTATAAGAATACAGCATTCGATGGTTTGCATGCGAAGCGAATATCTTCATGTGTATAAAACAAGACACCTTAATTTGGTGTCTTGTTTTTTCCTGTTAAGCATAGGAATGCAGTCCGGCCAGCACAAGGTTGACAACAATCAAATTAAACATGATAATCCCAAACCCGATTACTGCCAGCCAGGCGGATTTTTCGCCATGCCAGCCTCTGGAAAGCCTTAGGTGGAGATATGCGGCATAGAAAAACCAGGTTATTAATGCCCAAACTTCTTTCGGATCCCATCCCCAGAAGCGATCCCAGGCGATCTGTGCCCAAATGGCAGCGAAAATCAATCCGCCAAGAGTAAACACCGGAAAACCAATCGCAACGGAACGGTAGTTTATTTCATCTACCAGCTTGGGATTGACGTTTTTTAAGAGTGGCTGAATCGCAGCCCCAATCCGCTTTCTTAAAACGAGCCGCACCAGTCCATAAATGACAGAACCAGCAAGCACAGACCAGATAACCGTGTTGAATTTCCTCCCGGCGTCTGCTCCCTGCATCCAAGCAGGCGCTTCAAACCACGGCTGCATGACTCCCTCTGTAAGCAAGGTGCCTTCATTTGGTGCGGCAATGGCAGGCAAGTTATATTCCGTTGTTGTTGTTGTTGCATTCTGTTCTGTGTATTCAAAGGTTGCCTGATAATCCATGAAATTGAACACGGATGTGATTACAATAAAGCCAATAAATAAGAAAATGGTATAGATAACCGTCTCCAGCCAGGCAGTTCTTTTTGACCCGGTCGTCTGATCAATTTCACTGATCAAATAAATCAGTCCGGCGACAAAACTGATAGCCAATATCCCCTGCCCCAGGGAAACAGTAGTGACATGGATATAAAGCCAATGACTTTGCAGGGACGGCACAAGTGGTGAAATTTCAGTCGGAAACATACTTGCATATGCAATGATCACCATCGCGATTGGCAAAGCAAATAGTCCCAATACGCCTAACCCATAAATAAAGTAAATGATAATAAAAGCAAGGACCATACACATACCCAGGAATGTCATAAACTCAAATAAATTACTCACCGGGGCATGACCGCTTGCGATCCATCTTGTAATAAAATAGCCTATCTGGGCAACAAACCCAATGATTGTCAGCCCAATTGCTATTTTCCCTGATCTGCCCTTTTTATCGTCCGTTCGTTTGTCGCGAATCGTTGCACCGAAGAAAAAGGTGGCGATCAGGTATAAAATAAATGCAGTATAAAGCAAGCTTCCGCTGATACTGACTAAACTCATGAAAACCCTCCTCGGCTGCGCAGCAAATGCCTTGCAGCCTATCCTCTATTCATCTTTTTCCTGCTGGTCTTTTACCATATTAATCGAAGTGCCGTCAATAGCTTGTTCGATGTCCTTTTCCACGCCATACCAGTTTTTGTTAGTATGAGCGCCCAGTAACACTCCGTTTCCTTTCGGGTGAATCCAGATTCTCCGGTGGTGCCAATACATTCCCTGGATGACTCCGATCATAAAAATAGCAGCCCCCGCGCCAAAGAATGGGAGTGTATGATCAACCCGAACCGTCAGCCCGCTGGCATCTCGCATCTCGAAATCGGTGATTCCCACGTTATATTCGTTTTCTCCGGTGGGTTCAATGTTTTTCCCAATTCCCAGAAAGCTTACCTCTGCAGTATCGCTGCCAGGAGGGTAAACAAACAGCACAAATGCCGGATTTCTTGGATAATCCGTTCTCGATGCCGGAATACCATTATCATCTAAATAATAATCCGGATAATATTCACCAAGTTCCACGCGGAAACCGTTATCCAGTTCATAGACACCATCAGGTGAAGTTAAATCAATCGTAAAGTTAGCAAGTGCCTCTTCCTCGGGGTCATCGGTTTCATGGACTTTAAAACTCATACTGGTAAACTCGTTTTGCTGATATCCTGACTGGTATAAAGTGTAATCTTCAAATTTCAAGGGCTCATTTAATCGGATCTGATCCTCCGTGATTGGGGTCAGTTCCGCCTCAGCACCGGCAACCGCATTGGCCGAATCCCGATAAATCGTTACATTGGTCTGAAAATTTCTTGGAATTGTTCCTTCTTGAGCAATCGCTTCACTGAACCGTTCATCGTCCTCATCATAGGTCTCCAGAATAAAGTCATGATTTTCGATATAGTACTCCCTGTCCGTTCCAGGAAGCACTACAGTCTCGCCTTCTCTGACCCAGACATATTCATCCATATACAAAACATCCGAAAAACGCAGGATTGCAGCAAGCAGAATAATGATCAGTCCAATGTGGTTGACATAAGGTCCCCAGCGGGAAAAACGGTTTTTCTCTGCCAGAATATGACCATTTTCTTCACGGAGGCGGTAGCGTTTCTTACGCAGATGTCCTTTGATTTTTTCGAGATCTGCTTCGGAAACATGTTCCGTTTCACTGAATAAGCGCTGTCTGCTGATGAATGATTCGTGACGTTTTGCTTTTTGCATTTTCAATGCTTTGTACAGCGGCACGACCCTGTCGATGCTGGCGATCACGAGTGAAACACCGATCAATGCAATCAGCAGAATGTACCACCAGGAACTGTATAGATTGTGCAAGCCCAGCTGAAAATAAATCAGCCCGATAATCCCGTAGCGGTCTTCATAGAATACTGCCGGGTCCCGGTTGGGGGCATCGGCAGGTATGTACATTTCCTGCGGGAAGATGGAACCGATGGCAGAAGCGATGATCGTTAATACGATTAACCAGACACCGACTTTAACCGAAGAAAAGAAGTTCCATACTTTGTCTATGATTGATTTATTATATGTTTGCGAGCGCCGGGCACTGCCGTCATAACGCATATTGAGCAGTTGTTTTTTTCCGCTGGCATCTGTCTGCTGACTCTCTTCCAGCGGTTTCCCGCAGGCTTCACAAAGGGTTGCTCCTTCCGGATTCAGATGTCCGCATTCACATTTTTTTCCTTTCATTGCCATCCCTCACATTATTAACCGCTTTCTCTTCTCTTAAAAGTAAATCCGTGAATCTCCAGTACGCTTAGGCTTCCGGCAGGATATTCTGCAAATGACCTTCCAAACTTTCCAGTGTTAATGCACCTTCAACATATTCCACGATTTCTCCTTCGGGGTTAATAAAGAACGTGCTTGGAAGCGGTCCAACTTTATACAGGTCGCGAACTTCCTCTGTTGTATCATGGGGAACAGGAAACGTCAGGTTATGTCTGTCAACAAACCGGTCGACGACAAGCTCTGTTGAATCCAGGCTGACTGCGACGATTTCAATTCCCTTGTCTTTATACTTTCCGTACAGCTCCTGCATATATGGCATTTCCCGTTCACAAGGTTTGCACCACGTGCCCCAGAAATTAAGCATAACCCCTTTTCCTTCCAGATCGCTCAGCTGAACCGATTCCCGTTCATTGCTTTCGTTAATCTGCTGCAGTTTGAAATCAGGGGCCTGATCCCCGGCACGATAAATTGTATTATCAGCCTGTATATTGGAAACAAGGGTAAATACTACCGCACCCAAAAGCGCGCCAATAATGGAAACCCGGAAAACGAAGCGGCCTCTCTTTTTTCTTTTCTTTTTTTGTTTAACTTCTTCCAATCCCACTCTTAACAACTCCCCACTGTAGTATAGCATTTATATACAATGAAAAATTTGACTAATTTTTAACATTATCCATGGCCATGTTGCGCATTTGTTTTACCTCTTTTGGTGTGAGCGGGCGGTATGTACCTGCCCGGAGCCCATCAAGGGTCAGCATACCGTACTTTTCCCGTTTTAATTTCATTACTGGGTAGCCAAGTTCCTCCATCATTCTTCGCACATGCCTGTTTTTGCCTTCTCTTAGTGTGAGTTCAAGGATCATCGTGTCTTTCTTCCTGTCTGCGGATAAAACCTGATACCCCACAGCCTTAAGCAAATCGTTATCCGAACGGACCCCTTTTTTCAGTTTGCTTAATTCCGCTTTGCCCGGAATGCCTTTAATTTTGGCGACATATTGCTTGTCCACCTCGTATTTTGGATGCATTAAAAGATTGGCAAATTCGCCGTCATTGGTTAACAGCAGCAAACCGGATGTATCATAATCCAGTCTGCCGATCGGGAAGATGCGCTCGTTCACTTCCCCTAAAAGATCAGTGACAGTTTTTCGTCCTTTATCATCGTTTAAACTGGAAATGACTCCACGCGGTTTATTTAACATATAATAAACTGAGACTTCTTTTTCCAGCTGCACACCATCCACTTCAATTTTATCACTTGTACTTACTTTGGTTCCCAATTCGGTAACGCGCTTGTTATTTACTTTTACTTTTCCTGCAGCAATGAGTTGTTCGGCTTTTCTGCGTGACGTGACGCCACTCTGGGCGATGACTTTTTGCAGCCGTTCTGGTTTCTCCATCATTATATCACCAAATCCTTTTCTTTTTCGGCAAAGAGGAATAATCCCCCTGATCAAAGACAAGGAAGGCTTGCAGCAAGAACTTCCTGTGCCGGGATTTCTTATTACAACATAATAATAGCGCCAACCCATGGTTAACGCTACTTAAACGATTTATCCAAATACTAAGCTGACAATAAGAATTGATGCAAGTATACCAATTAGATCAGCAATTAGTCCAACTTTTAGGGCGTAGCGCATGCGGTGAATACCTACAGCCCCAAAGTAAACCGTTAAAACATACAAGGTCGTATCCGTGCTTCCCTGCATCGTGGAAGCTAACCTGCCAATGAAGGAATCCGGTCCGTGTGTGCTGATAAGTTCCGTGGTCATTCCCAAAGCGGCTGTCCCGGAAATCGGCCGCACAAGAGCAAGCGGCACGATATCCGGAGGAATGCCGACCATGACAAGGAGCGGAGTAATCAGCCCGACAAATGCTTCCAGTGCCCCCGAACTTCGCAAAATTGCAATAGACACAATCATGCCTACTAAAAAAGGGAGCAAAGAAAAGGCCATTTTGACGCCTTCTTTTCCTCCTTCTACAAATGCTTCATATGCCGGTACCTTTTTCCATGTGGCAGTGAGCAGCACCAAAAAAATAAACAGTGGTATTAACCAGGTGCTGATTACTGTGATGATGCCCATAATTAGTTCCTCCTGGTGCTTTTATAGTGATAGAACCGGTCCACGACCAAGGCGCCGGCAGTGGAAATCGTGGTGGCAATGATGGTTGTGCCGACAATCTCTGTTGGTGATGCAGAATCATATTGCATCCGAATAGCGATTACCGTTGTTGGTATGATAGTCAGACTGGATGTATTCAAAGCGAGGAAGGTAATCATCGATCTTGAAGCAGTATCACTGCCGCTTAATTGTTTCATTTGTTCCATTGCCTTAATCCCCATCGGTGTTGCTGCATTTCCCAGTCCGAAGAGATTTGCCGTTAAATTGGATAAAATATATCCTAGTGCCGGATGATCTTTTGGAAGTTCCGGAAACAGTCTGGACACCGCCGGCCGCAAAATTTTCGTCAGTACTTTCAAAATCCCTGCCTGCTCAGCGACCCGCATGATCCCCAGCCAAAAAACGAGCACACTGATTAAACCGATCGATAAGGTCACTGCTTCTCCTGAACTCGCAAAAATCGCCTCATTCACCTCGTCCATCGTGCCATTTACCATGGCATAAAGAATGCCGATCATTGCCATCGATGCCCATATAATATTAACCATCAGCTATCCAACCCAATTACTTTTTTGTATAACATAAATACCTCTGTGAAAAACCAATTCTCAGGCTGTTCTGCATAAATTGGTGCACTAACCAAGGGGCCGTTATTCAAGTAATAAACCGTTTTTCCGACCTGGTAACTCTTCTCTGCTTCCGCCTCTTCAAGTAAAAAAGACTCTTTTTCGATTTGGTTCTGTTCCTCTTCTGTTAAAGGAAACAGCAGATTATTATGCAGGTAGCCAGTCCTTGAATTTTCGTCTCCTTCCAGCTGATAAAGCTTCCTGCCTTTTTCGGCAAGTTGCGTCATATCGTAATTTTCAAAGCCCCATTCAAACATGGAAATGTGGTCGCGCCAATCATCTGATGCATTCAATGTTACGGCGACCAGCTTCATGTCATCCTTCTCGGCTGAGGAGACCAGGGTTCGTCCGGATTTTCTGGTGAACCCGGTTTTCCCGCCTGTTGAATGATCATACAGCTGTGTCACCAGTTTGTTTTTATTTTGCCAGCTATAGGACCGGTTTTCCGACAGATAGGAGGATGAACCGGTAATTTCCCGGAATTTTTCATTGTTCATAGCATAGCGCATGAGGATCGCCATATCGTAAGCAGTGGAATAATGTTCGTCGGCATCCAGTCCATGCGGATTCTCAAAATGGGTATTGGTCATTCCCAACCAGCTGGCTTTTTGGTTCATTAAGTGGACAAAGCCATCAAGACTCCCTCCGATATGCTCACTTATTGTCACCGCAGCATCATTGCCCGAACGCAGCATCAGGCCATATACCAAATCTTCTATTGTCATTTTTTCTCCCTGTTCCAGATAAATAGAAGAGCCTTCGGTATAAACTGCATTTTCGCTTGTCGTCGCCAGTTCGTGCATTTTCCCCGATTCAATGGCAATAATTGCGGTCATTATCTTTGTAATACTGGCTATCAACTGTTTTTCATGGGCTGCTTGTTCAAACAGCACGCGTCCTGTTTCCTGTTCCATCAGTACAGCATTATTTGCTGAAACCCCTGGCTGGGCTTGTCCTTTTGACGGAAGTACGAAAAAGAACAGCATAACACAAAGAATGCTTAGAAAAAATCGCATAGCAGGCTTCCTCCCACAGTAATCATCTCTGTACAATTTATGCAGGGACAAGCGGAATATGAATAAAAGACAACGCCTTGGCGAGACGTCCTGCAGGAGGCCTGACTATACCAGATTTAATATGGATGCCACTTCAATTTTTGCGCCTTTTCAAAACGGTCATTGACGTCCTGCCAGTTCACTACATTCCACCAATTGCGAATGTAGGCATCTTTATCCGTCTGGTATTGTAAATAGTAAGCATGCTCCCACATGTCCAGTACCAGAAGAGGAATAGTATCGGCTATTTGAAACATTTGATGTTTTTCAAACGATTGGACAGCAAGTTTTCTGCTCCTTGGTGACCACAAGAGCACAGCCCAGCCTACTCCCTCAACGGAGGAAGCAGTTTTTGTAAATAATTGTTTAAATTCCTTCCAGGATCCGAAGTCTTTGTCTATTTGCTTTCTTATTTCGCCGAGAGGTTTTTTGCTGGAATCCGGCGTCATATTGAACCAGAAAATAGTATGCAAATAATGGCCGGATCCGTTAAACGCCTGCTCTCTGAGCCAATGTTTGATGGTTGCATCCTGCGGGTTTTCCAAATACAATTCTCTCTCGGCACGATTTAACCCGTCCACATAGGACTGGTGGTGGTTATCATGATGCAGCCGCATGATTTGCTCACTAATATAGGGCTCCAATGCGTCATAAGCATATGGCAGCGGTGGCAGTTGGTGCTTGCTGTAGGGGACCGCCGATACTGACTGCTGCTCTTTTTCATTGCCCTCTTTGATGCCGAAAAAAAGCCGCTCGCCTTCTGCCCTTATTGCAGACATTTTTTCTTCTGTTAGCTGCTGCTCTCGGTTCAAATGCTGGCTGATTTCTGCCTGCCATTGATCGATCTGCGCTTTCCATTCTTCTTTTCCGGAAAATGGGAGGTTATTCTTGGTTTCGTCTCCCCACCAAAACAGTTCATTTAAATACGTTTGTTTCTTATCATCCATGTCATCACCCCAAGCTAGCCTATGCAAAATAGGCGGGTGCTGTTAACCTGTAAAACAGAAAAACCTTGCACCGGCATGACCGAATGCAAGGTTTTATTCGTCTCCGAATTCCTGATTAAACTGCTCGAAAAACAAATCGGCATCCTGTTCCGCTGTGTCCCTGTCCGCTAAATCCTCCGGCAGTGGAGGCAATTCCTCCAAAGAAGTCAATCCAAAATAGGTTAGAAAGTCTTTATTTGTTGCAAATAATGCGGGACGGCCAATGCTGTCCCGCCTCCCGACTTCTTCAACCAGCGATCTGGCAATTAACGTTTTTACAGGGCGATCGCTCTTTACACCTCTGATTTCCTCGATTTCCGTCCGGGTAATCGGCTGTCGGTAAGCAATGATCGCAAGGGTTTCCAAGGCTGCCTGCGACATTCTGGTTGCCTGTGGGGTCTCAAGCAATTTTTTGTAGTAATCGCTGTGTTCAGGTTTGGTTGTTAAATGGAACACTTCATGGGACTTTATTATCATAATCCCGCGCCCTTCATGTTCATAATCATATTTCAGCTCGTCAATAAGATGACTAACGGTCGCTGCTGTGACCTCAAGTATGCTGGACAGCTGCCGGAGGGTAATTCCCTCATCACCGCTTGCAAATAGCAGACCCTCGATTACTGCTTTCATTTTATCCATTTCCATCGTTATTCCCCCATGCTGTACACAACTAATTCATCAAAATGCTGTTTTTGCCTGCAATAAACCTGATTATTTTTCATTAACTCCAATAACGCGATAAAGGTAACCACAATATGCTCACGAACATTTTCTGGAAACAGATCACTAAACACTACCCCATCCTTCGCGTTCTTCGTAAGCTGCAGAATATCTTCCATTCTTTGTTCTATCGGGATTTCGGCACGTTTTATTTTTGTGTCAAGCGGTTCCTTCCATTTTTTCCGCTCCATCATTTTCCCCAATGCACCAAGCATATCGTAAATCGAGATATCACCCCGCTCGACTGGCTTCCTCTCTGAGATCAGTCCGTCGAAAACTACTGGCGGTCTTGTGAAAATATGATTTGCCTCGGTTTCCTTTTCTTTTAGTGTATCGGCAGCGTCTTTATATTTTCTGTATTCGATTAGCCGTGCCATCAATTCTTCCCGCGGGTCCTCCATATATTCTTCGTCGCCCTCGAGCACTTCCGGCTTCGGAAGCAGCATCTGACTTTTTATTGCTACCAATTCGGAAGCAACGACCAAGTATTCGCTTGCAACATTTAATTCCAGTTGCTGCATGGTATGTATATAGTTCATATACTGCCCGGTTAATTGTGCCATGGGAATGTCGTAAATATCAATCTCGTATTGTTTAATTAAATGCAATAACAAATCAAGCGGGCCTTTAAAGGCGTCCAGCTTTACTTGATAAGCCTGATTCATTTGATAACTCCTCCACACTGTTTAAAGAAACCTTAGCTTTGGCCAAAGCCCGCATTTGATGCAGGATAAGAAGTAATTTTTCTTTTTTATCTGCCACAAATAATGGGAAAAAATAACGGCTGTTGTCATAAACGCCCATACAAGATAGCCGCCCCTGTCATAGGTTAGTAATGTAAGATAAATGTTACCACAAAACATTGGGGAAAAGTATAAAAAGGAGGAATTTCAATATGAGTGGCAGTCATGGCGGCGGTTTCGCCTTAATCGTAGTTCTGTTCATTCTTCTGATTATCGTTGGTGCCGCATGGATGTAGATCCGGCCTGACGGGAAAACCAGCCCTTTTTATGAAAAGGGCTGGTTTTTTATTACAGGTTAATAGGCATTAAATTTCCACTGAAAAGAAATTTCACTCTATGCATCTTCCTCTTTTGAAGCACAGCATTTATCAAAGAAGTTCTGCACTTCCTCGGTCGCTGAGACTGCGTATTTATCCTCATAGAGCCGCATCACTTCTACCATCATTTTTCTGCCGACGCCGGCATTGCGATGGGATGGTGTAACCGAGACATGCTGAATAACTGCATTCAAGTCATCTTCCACTCTAATGCCGATAGCCCCAAGCAGATCTTCCTCTTTCCAGAGAAAAAGGTGCCAGTCCGGGTTGGTTTCATATTCTCTTATGGTCTGCTGCAATTTCTTTACGTCTTTCTTTTCTTCCGGCATGAAAGAGAGCAGGCCCATGGCAATTTTTTCCTGATTCTTTTTATAACGAATTAACATATTGACCCCTCTTAACTCAATCAGCTTAATGGATTCCATCATACCTTCTATTCTCTCTTGGTGCAGGATATCCGTATTTATATAACCATTTATACACTAAGATACGAAATTGTCAAATTGTCTGTGAGTCAAAAAATAACTCAAGTATAAGTATTGACAATATGTGATTAAACATACCATGAATTTTGCGGAAGGCCAACCGAACGAGCTGCCAGCACGTGCCCAAGCTCATGAAAGATAAAACTTTACTCTCCTGTCACAATGATCAAAATGAAGCAATTCATCAATCGTGCCCATGATGGCTAGGCAGAATATACCTTTACCTCTTTCATCACATCTCCATTTTTCATCTGCTTGGCAAATTCGATACCTGAGGTCACCTGACCAAATACCGTGTGGACACCATTTAGGTGAGGCTGCGCTTCATGGACAACAAAAAACTGACAGCTTCCCGTGTCTTTTCCGGCATGGGCCATCGATAAGGAGCCCTCGACATGCTTGTGGGGATTTCCCTCTGTTTCACATTTAATCGTGTAGCCGGCATTTCCGGTGCCTGTGCCATTTGGGCAGCCGCCCTGGCTGACAAAACCGTCAATCACCCGATGGAACGTTAAACCATCATAAAAATTCTCATTGGCCAATTTTTCAAAGTTAGCTACCGTATTTGGTGCCTCCTCAGGAAAAAGATCAAACTCAAGTTTATTGCCATTTTCCATTAAGATAAAACCTTTTTTGCTCATTATTGCATCTCCTTTTCGCCTTATTGCGATCGCTCTATATTTTATCATTACATCTGCTGTTTTGAAAAGAAAAGATTATGCCTGGTAAAACATATCATTGCGGACGACATCTTCATACGTTTCTCTTCTGACAACTAGCTGATCTTCGCCATCCTCAACAAAAACAACGGCTGCTTTTGGGATCCGGTTGTAATGGCTGGCCATGGAATAACCGTATGCCCCGGTAGAAAAAACAGCCAATATGTCTCCATATTCCGCATCCGGCAGCGGAAGATCCCAAATCAGCATATCTCCGGATTCACAGCATTTCCCGGCAATCGAAGCCGTGTCAGTCGGTTTCTGATTCGCCTTGTTTGCAAGCACTGCTTCATATTTAGCCTGATATAATGCAGGCCGCAGATTATCTGTCATGCCCCCGTCTATAGAAATATATTTTCTGACATCGGGAATATCCTTCATGGAACCGATGGTATACAAAGTAATGCCCGCATTTCCGGCAATTGCCCGCCCCGGTTCCAGCCAAATTTCCGGCATCGGCAAGTCCAGCTGTTCGGCGTGCACTTTTACCGTTTCAGTCAATTGTTCGGCATAAGATTTAAGACCAAGCGGATGATCGTCTCCCGTATAACGAATACCAAAACCTCCGCCGAGATTTAATACTTCCGGGACAAAGCCATCCAATCTGTTCCACCGGGATAAATAGTCAAACAGCACATCAGCTGTTTGAATAAACCGGTCTGTTTCAAATATTTGCGAGCCAATATGGCAATGCAGCCCTTTGAAGTGAATCCGTTTCTCGCGCCTTAGCAGCTTGAATGCTTTCTCCGCCTGGCCATTTTGCAGGTTAAACCCGAATTTGGAATCTTCATTTCCTGTCATAATATATTGGTGGGTTTTTGATTCCACCCCTGGTGTTACACGCATTAAGACATCCATCGTTTGATCATGCGTTTCCAGAAGCTGGCTGATTAATTCGATTTCATGGAAATTATCAACGACGATGCAGCCAATGCCCTCTTCAATCGCCATTGTCAGTTCCTGTATGCTTTTGTTGTTCCCGTGCAGATGTATTCGTTCTCTAGGGAAATCAGCCCGAATTGCCGTATACAATTCGCCTTCAGAGACAACGTCCAGACACAAGCCTTCCTGCTTGACTACCTGCAGCATGGCGATCGATGAAAAAGCTTTGCTCGCATAAGCTACTTTTGCCTGTACACCGAGTTTTTGAAAGGTATCCACAAAAGCCCGGCAATTTTCTCTGATGAGGGACACATCGTATACATATAACGGTGTGCCGTATTTATTTGCAAGTTCAATGGTATCAATGCCGCCAATCTGCAAATGCCCTTGCTGATTGACTTCAAATGGGTGGTTATCTTTAATCATGGGCAAATTTCCTCCAATTCTGCGACATAATATTAAAACTTTACCATAATAAAAATAAAAAAAAAAGAGCTAAAGTCTAGCTCTTCTTAACGGGTTGCCGGTAATTGTTTTTTGGATGAACGATGCTTGGCCTGCTGTTTGTAAAGGGAACCGGCACACGGACCAGTACGTGGAGCATGGCTCTGGGATTAAATGGAATAAATGGCCATAAATATGGTGTTCTTAAAGATTTTAGATTTACCAAAAACAGCAGATGGGCCGCAACACCCACGATAAATCCATAGAGCCCAAAGGCTCCAGTAAGGATCACCAATAACACATTGACAACCTTGTTCGCTGTGCTTAATTCATAGCTTGGTGTGACATAACTGCCAACTGCACTAATTGCAACATAGAGAATAACCTCTGGTATAAACATTCCGACGTCAATAGCAATCTGGCCGATCAGCACCGCAGCAATCAAACCGAGAGAAGTGGCCAGCGCTGTCGGAGTATGAATAGCGGACAAACGGAGGAATTCCATCCCAGTGAGGGCTATCAGCATTTGAACGGCAATCGGTATATTTCCCACATCATTTGGTCCAATAAATGACAACTCCCCTGGCAACAAGCTTGGTTCAGTGGAAAACAAAAGCCACAGAGGCAATAGATATAAAGAGGCAAAAACCGCAATGTAGCGCACCAAGCGAACAAAGCTGCCGATCGTCGGTGATTGCCGGTATTCTTCGGCATGCTGCAGATGATGAAAATGAGTTGTCGGCAAAATGATCACACTTGGCGAAGTATCGACAATGACCAGCACATGCCCCTCTAAAAGATGATTTGCCGCCACATCGGGCCTTTCGGTGTAACGTACAAGCGGATAGGGAGAAAACTTTCGCTCCATAATGAACTCTTCTACTGTCTTATCTGCCATCGAAATGCCATCGATTTCAATCGCTTCAATTCTCTTTTTTATTAAGTCAATTAACCCTTTATCAGCAACATCTTGCAAATAGCTGAGGCACACATCCGTTTTCGAGCGTTCACCGACTTTGAGCATTTCATGGCGAAGACGCGTATCCCGCAGTCTTCTTCTGGTGAGTGCGGTATTTTCAATGATATTTTCCGTATACCCGTCCCTGGCTCCGCGAATGACCCGCTCAGTATCAGGTTCCTCCGGTGTTCTTCCAGGATAATGACGGACATCGACAACCAAGGAAAATCTTTCCCCATTGATAAAGATGGAAATCAGACCGGAAAGCATCTGATCCACCGCTTCATCCATGGTCTTCACTCGCTCCACCTGCTGGTGAACGAGTCGGTTTTCAATGATTTCAGGCAACTTTCTTTTATTGCTTTCCACATCATTGATTTCAATTAATTCCTTCAATAACTGCTGAATGAAAGAAGTATCACAGAGACCGGTGACATAGTAAATTTGCACCTTCTGTTTTAATACAATGATTTCGCGAAAGCCGAGATCAAAGGAAACATCTACGCCGAGACGTGATTTCATATAGGTTTCCACTTCTGAGACACGAGCAGGTATGGGTGTGTTTTTTTCCGTCGTTCGCATGCTTATCCCCTCCATTCTTAGAAAACTTCACATGACGCGACAAGTCTTTGTTGCATTTATGCAGGATTTAGTTATTTCACAAAATATAGCCACTGAAATAAAGAACCGGCAATTTTGCCAAATACAATAGCCATGAGGAACCATAGAAGATATGTGTCCATCCCAATACGTTTAGATATAATTGGAAACACATTCAGCACCTCCGTGAGCGCCGCAGCCAGCATACCATTGAAAATGCCGTGAAAGATGCCCCATAATATCAGGAGGACAGTGGGCTGATCCCAAGTAATCCCGCTGAAGGATAAAAAGGTGCCGAACAATGTACCAGTAATTACACAGGCCGTATACATCTTTAATAAGTGGTATGTTTTGGTTAACTGAATCAATCTGGGGAGAATGCCAAGCAAGGTCAGAAAGGCAACAAACCCGCCCCCCACAGCAAGTCCTGCAGCCAGCCCAATGAGAGCCTGGACCGCGTTAATCAGGAGACTTGGTATCATTTAACTTATTTTCATAATGCATGACATAATCATCAAGATCCTGCTGGTATTTATGAATCTCTACTTCAAGAGGGCTTGGCTCCTCATTAAACCGTATTTTGAACCAGTGGTTGAAAAATAAAAGCATTCCTATCCCCAGACCGATGGAATAAGGGACCTGGATCCACAGCGGAAATTCATTTTCCTCTCCGGTCAGCAGAAAGTGCAGCTTTTGCTGTACCTCCTGCATGCTGACATCATAATGAAAATTCATGATGGTCATTGCCGTACCGATGAACAAAAGCAGCCATACTCCGGCAACCACCGGAATAGGCGCCTTTTTTTGATTTCTGGCAATTTGGATAATGGTTTGCGACGGGCCAATCAGCTGAAATTCCAGCTCCCGGTATTGAGCATGGAAATGATCAATGATCAAAAAGCTGTCGATCACTACATTGCTTTTGTCCTTTGGGGTTATCCGGTAAATGACGGTGTTTTCGAGTTCCGGTTTTTTGGCGGTTAAAGTGGAGATATAGGCAATGTCTTTTAATTTAACTTCATGAAAAACCGGCCGTTCTATATGTTTTTTTAATCGCAGATAGACCGTTTCAGGCATAGCGCACCATCCTTTGCCATGAGGTTATCTCTAGTATTTGCCCAATGAGGATTTTTTATCATAAGAAATACTTGGCTTTTGTTCAGAGAGAGGATTAGAAACAGAAAAAATCACCACATGAAGTGATGATTTTAGGGTCCCATATTGTCTTTCATCTCATTCAGTATCTTTTTCTCCAAACGGGATACCTGCACCTGGGAGATACCCAGCCGTTCGGCGACTTCTGTCTGTGTCTGATCTTTGTAATAGCGTAAATAGACAATCAGTCTTTCTCGTTCATTTAACCCGCGAATTGCCTCCTGTAAGGAAATTTTATCAAACCACGTACTGTCCTGATCGGCAATTTGATCCAGCAGTGTGATCGGATCCCCGTCATTCTCAAATACCGTTTCATGAATGGAATGCGGTGATTTTGCCGCCTCCTGTGCATGGACAATCTCTTCGGCAGTAATGTCTAGGGCATCAGCGATTTCTGTCACGGTCGGCGAACGGCCAAGGGTTTTGGTTAATTCATCTTTCTTTTTGCGAATCTTGTTGCCCGTTTCTTTTAAAGAGCGGCTAACTTTTACACTTCCGTCATCGCGGATAAATCGCTGGATTTCTCCAATGATCATTGGCACAGCATATGTAGAAAATCGGACTTCATAGGACAAGTCAAATTTATCAATGGATTTAATCAGTCCGATGCTGCCAATTTGAAACAAATCATCCGGATCATACCCTCGGTTGATAAACCGCTGCACCACAGACCATACCAGCCGGATATTTTTCTCGACTAGAATTTCTCTAGCCTCCGTGTCCCCCTCCTGGCTTTTGCGGATGTACTCTTTTACTTGTTCATCGGTTAACGATTCTTTACGTTTTGTATGTTTCACATGGACATCCATAGACGAACCCCTAATTATAAACCGTTGTGCTTTTGGTCAGCTGCTTCGTCATGTTAACGGTTGTCCCTTCCCCTGCTGATGAGATGACTTCCACTGTATCCATGAAATTTTCGATGATCGTAAAGCCCATCCCCGATCGCTCCATTTCCGGTTTGGATGTATAAAGCGGCTGGCGTGCCTCTTCAATATCAGCAATTCCCATACCTTCATCCTTGATGGTCAGCTCAATTTCTCCGTCATGGAGCATACAGGAAATGGAAATTTTATGATGGGCCTCATTGTTATACCCATGGATGATGGAATTGGTTACTGCTTCTGATACTACCGTTTTAATTTCCGTTAATTCATCCATTGTCGGGTCAAGCTGAGTAATAAACGCCCCTACGGTTACCCTGGCAAATGCTTCATTTTCACTGATGCTGGAAAATTCGATAAACATTTCATTTTTCATGAAGCCACCCCCAATGTTTCAAGCGCAAATGTTTCGTTCTCCTCCAAACGCACAATCTTGAAAATACCGGACATCTCAAATAAACGCCGGACTGGATGGGAAACGGAACAAACGACCATCTCGCCTCCAAGCTGCAGCACTTCTTTATAACGGCCGAGCACAACTCCAAGACCGGAGGAGTCCATGAAGGAGACATCTTCCAGATTTAAAATCACATGCTTCACTGGACTGTTATACAACATTTCTTTCCATTCGCTCCTGAGCTCTTCCGCCTCATGGTGATCCAGCTCCCCACGCAGCCTGACAATCAGTACATTTTGTTTTACTTCAAACAGTGAATCGAGAGCCATTCATTTTTCCTCCTTTATGAATCCTTGCTATACTATCTTCTCGTTTCCCTTGCTTAATTCCTGCAAGAAGACAAAAATAGAAGCAATTCGCTAAAGGTAGAAAAAATCAGTCAGTCTTCACCAATTCCTGCAATGTCCGTTTTAAAAATGTCAGGTAAGATGCTTTGTTAACATCCTGATTAACAGTCAATGGTGTCTCGGATACCACTTCTCCTTCTTTATGAACTTTCAGGATGCCGACCTGATCGCCTTTTTTCAGTGGCAGGGACAAATCATCTGCCATCTCCGCTGTGGTGCGAATTTTGTCGGTATCTTCCCCTTTTTGGAAAACCGTACTAATCGATTCTGAAGCGACGATATCGATTTGCCGATTTTTGGCTTTAAGCAGGCGCAGCTCCGTGATTTTCTCATCTTTTTCGAACAATTTCTTCGTTGAAAAATTATTAAAAGCATAATCGAGCATCCCGGCAACGGCTTTGTTTCGTTCCTTTGGTGTATCAGCACCCATAGCAACAGCGATTACCCGCATATCATTCTTTTCCGCTGTGGCGGTGAGGCAATATTTTGCTGCATTGGTAAAACCTGTCTTCAGGCCATCCACCCCGGGATAGGAACGAATCAGTTTATTGGTATTGACCAGCCAGAATTCGTTTTCCTGGCCTTTACGCAAATAATCCTCATAGATGGAAGTATAGTTGGTTACTTCTTCATACTTCAACAGTTCTTTCGCCATCATTGCCATGTCGTAAGCGGTGCTGTAATGATCATCAGCAGGCAGGCCGGTCACATTCTGAAATTTGGTGTTCTCAAGCCCCAGCTGCTTGGCCCGCTCGTTCATTCTCTCGACAAAGGCTTCCTCACTTCCCGCAATTCTTTCTGCCAGCGCAACGCTTGCATCATTCCCGGAAGCTACCGCTACTCCTTTAAGCAAATCCTTCACTGACATTTCTTCTCCAGCTTCCAGGAAAATCTGCGAGCCTCCCATGGATGCTGCACGCTCGCTTACCTGTATCACTTCATCATACTCAAGAGTTCCCGTTTCCAATGCTTCCATGATTAACAGAAGGGTCATAACCTTTGTCATGCTTGCAGGCGGAAGCTTTTCATCGGTGTTTTTGTCAAAAAGGATTTTGCCTGTATCCCGTTCAATCAGTATTGCTGACTTGGCATCTCCTGCTAGCTCGGGAGTTGAATTTGCACTATTTGTGTCCTCTTCTGCAGCGGCAGGAATAGCAAATAGGAAGAGCAAAGAAACTATCACACTAAACATTAATGCAGTATTTTTCATCGTTTTCCCTCCAACATCAATATATGCCTAGGTTTTCCATTCGTTTGGTTTTTATACGAGCTGTTGGAGGGAATAGCTGTCGGTGCAGAAGCTTTTTTTGACTAAGAATTTTATCGCAAAATCAATAAACTGCGATGTAAAACCAATGAGGTTCATAATCGCCGCTGCGGAAATACCCTTCGCTTTCCGCGGGCGCTGGTGAGCCTCCTCGCGCTGTCGCGCTGCGGAGTCTCACCTATGCTTACCATCCCGCTGGAGTCTCCGGGTATTTCCTCCGCTGACTGATGTGGTTTGCGACTCTACTGCTCTTTAAACCAACCCCTACCCATCCACTTTTGATGGTTGATTGGAGCGGAGAGCAACCGGTTCTTTTCTTTATACTATAATCGAAATGACTTTCCTATAGGGGGAAAAAAATATACATATTTTTTTCCCCTTTTTTCGAGTTGAATTCTATTATATATGTGATGGACTCCTACGGGGACAGCACGTATCTATATTTGAGCAGGAGGTGATGTTCTTCCAAGGGGGCTGAACCCGTGCCCTAAGGTGTACGAAGGTCCGCAGCGGAGATCAACAAACACTCTTGTTGCATTTCCCACCAACTGTGAAGCAAAATCCAACAAAACGGACGAAAAGCGCAACCACCAAAAAAGCACACGGTGTCAGCGTGTGCTTGTTTTTTGTTAGGTAATCATATCATAAATAAGCTTGGGTGCTTTTGTCGGTTCTCCCGTAATTTCGATGCTTTCATACAGTTTGTTTTTTACGTCTTCTATTTCCTCATTGCTGGCATGAATCGTCAGCAGGGATTCACCTTCCTCTATGGAGTCGCCAACTTTTTTGTTGAGGACAATTCCGACTGACAAATCAATTTCCGAATCTTTTGTCGCCCTGCCTGCGCCGAGCATCATGGCAGCTGTTCCAACGTCATCTGCGACAATATTTGAGACAGTGCCGGATGTTTTTGCTGGCAGTTCCAACTGATAGGGAGCTTGGGGCAGGACTGACGGGTCGTCAACAGCGGCTTCATCTCCACCCTGGGCCTTGAGAAAGCGTTTAAATTGATCAATCGCTTTTCCGTTTGTTAAGTTTTCTTTGAGTTTATCTCTTGCTTCTTCAAGTGTGGCTGCTTTTTCTCCCAGCACTACCATCTGCGAGCCCAGTGTGAGGCACAGCTCAGTTAAGTCTTCCGGCCCTTCCCCGTGCAGTGTCGCAATCGCCTCTTTTATTTCCAGGGCATTGCCAATTGCGTTTCCCAGTGGCTGACTCATATCGGAAATGACCGCCATTGTTTTTCTCCCTACCTGGTTGCCGATAGACACCATTGCTTCCGCCAGAATTTTTGCTTCCTCTAGCTCTTTCATGAAAGCGCCTGCACCTGTTTTGACATCAAGCACGATAGCGTCGGCTCCAGAGGCAATCTTTTTGCTCATGATTGAGCTTGCAATCAAAGGAATGGAATTCACCGTCGCAGTAACATCCCTTAGTCCATACAATTTCTTATCAGCTGGAGTGAGGTTTCCGGACTGGCCGATAACTGCTACTTTATTTTTGTTTACCAAATCGATAAATGCTTCGTTGGTAATTTCCGTATGAAAGCCTGGCACTGATTCCAGCTTGTCAATCGTTCCACCGGTATGTCCCAGCCCGCGCCCGCTCATTTTGGCAACAGGAACTCCGAGAGAGGCGACTAATGGAGCAAGCACCAATGTGGTGGTATCACCAACGCCTCCGGTAGAATGTTTATCTACTTTTGTTCCGGAAATGGCGGAAAGATCAATTTGATCACCTGATTCTGCCATGGCGGTAGTCAGGTAGGCCCGTTCCCCCGCTGTCATATCCTGAAAGTAGACGGCCATTAACAAGGCACTTACTTGATAATCAGGTATCTTATCCGCCGTGTACTGGTTAATAAAGAATACAATCTCTTCTTCTGTCAGCGGATGACCGTCACGTTTCTTTTCAATAATGTCATACATTCTCATAAAACAGCGTCACCCTTTCTTTTTTTTATGGCAGCTGGCTGAGTATTTTTTTAACAAAACGAAGAAAATCTTCCCGTACCTTGCCCGTCGTTTCGATTACCTCGCTGTGGGTCAAAGGCTGGTCCAAAATCCCTGCAGCCATATTGGAGATACAGGAAATTCCGAGTACCCGGATACCCGCATGGGCTGCGGTGATAACTTCCGGAACGGTAGACATTCCGACAGCATCTCCTCCTATCGTACGCAGCATCCTCACTTCTGCGGGAGTTTCATACACAGGGCCGCTGTTGCCGACATATACGCCTTTCTGTATCTTGAGCCCAAGTTCTTCCGCTGCGGATTCTGCGTACTGATTCAATTCTCGGTTATATGCCAGGGACATATCTGGAAAGCGGACACCGAGTGCATCATCATTTTTACCGATCAGCGGGTTATCGCCCATGTTATTGATATGATCGGTTATCAGCATTAAATCTCCCGGCTCAAAATCCTGATTGATGCCGCCTGCTGCATTGGTTACGATCAGAGAATCAATGCCCAATTCTTTCATGACACGGACAGGAAACGTGACTTGCTGCATGTTATAGCCTTCATAGTAGTGAAAACGGCCCTGCATGGCGATCACCTGCTTGCCCTCGAGCTGACCGGCAACCAACTGCCCTTTATGGCCGGAGACAGTGGATTCCGGGAAATGCGGAATGTCTTTATATGGCAGGTGGACAGCATGTTGGATCTCTTCTGCCAGTACACCTAAACCGGAGCCGAGAATTAAACCGATTGCCGGTTCTCCTGATAAATGTTTTTTTATATAGCTGCTTGCTTCCTGAATTGCTGTCTGATTCATTTCGTCACCTCTCCCTATTTGACATTGTTTAAAAAGCTGGTGCCGTGCTTTGGCATGCTGACCTGGAAGTTCTCTGCGATGGTTGCTCCAATATCAGCAAACGTCTCTCTTAAAGGCAGCTTCTTTCCTTCTTCTATTCCCTGATGATAAACAATTAGTGGCACATACTCCCGTGTATGATCGGTACCGTGGTGCACAGGATCATTGCCATGATCAGCGGTAATAATTAATAAATCATCTGTCTGCAGCCGCTCGAACACTTCCGGCAGTCTTGCGTCATATGCTTCCAATGCTTTTCCGTATCCTTCCGGGTCACGGCGATGTCCAAATTTGGCATCAAAGTCAACAAGGTTAAGAAAGCTGATGCCGCGAAAATCTTTGTCCATTGTATCTACTAACTTCGTCATTCCATCCTCATTATCTGTCGTGCGGATGGCCTCCGTTACGCCTTCTCCATCGTATATATCGGAAATTTTACCAAGGGCAATCACATCATAGCTGCTGTCGGCCAATTCATTCATAACCGTCCGGCCGAATGGTTTCAATGCATAATCATGCCGATTGGCTGTACGCTGAAAGGTTCCCGGATCACCGACAAATGGCCGGGCAATCACTCTTCCTACCATATATTTTTCATCCAGTGTAAGCTCCCGGGCAATTTCGCAGATCCGGTACTGTTCCTCAATTGGGATAATCTCTTCATGGGCAGCAATTTGCAGAACAGAATCGGCAGACGTGTAGACAATCAAGGCTCCTGTTTTCATATGCTCTTCGCCCAACTCTTCAATGATTGCCGTGCCTGAAGCCGGTTTATTACCGATTATGCTGCGCCCGGTTTTTTCTTCCAGTTCATCGATCAGCTCATCGGGAAACCCGTCAGGAAATGTGCGAAACGGCTGTTCAATGTTCAGCCCCATGATTTCCCAGTGTCCCGTCATTGTATCTTTGCCATTAGACGCTTCCTGCATTTTGCCGAAATGCGCCTTTGGTACATCTGCCTTTTCAATACCCTGAATCTCCCGGATGTTGCTCAGGCCTAACTCTCCCATATGCGGCATTTTCAGGCCATTCATATGCTCGGCAATATGCCCAAGCGTGTCGGCGCCTTTGTCATTAAACTGTTCGGCATCTGGTGCCTCCCCGATACCAACAGAGTCCATTACAATTAAGAAGATTCGGTTATAACTTGCCATTTTTATCAGCCTCCTGTAGTTATCTTCCCTTTTCCCGGATTAACTATGTCTTATTCGATGGTTGTAGGATGTCAGACAACTATAGATTTTCCTATGCCCTCGGATGATACGTCTTATAAATATCTGTTAATCTGGCTTTGGTTACATGGGTGTAGATTTGTGTGGTGGAAATATCCACGTGACCGAGCATTTCCTGAACGATCCGCAAATCTGCCCCATTCTCCAGCAGATGTGTTGCAAAGGAATGCCGCAATGTATGGGGGGTAATCGCCTTCTTTATCCCAGCTTCGTCTGCCCGCGCTTTCAGTATTTTCCAAAACCCCTGGCGTGTCAAGGGTCTGCCGTGCTGATTGACGAATAACTCTGGTACATCCCCGCGGCTTTTCGTCAGCTTGCCCCTTCCGTTCTGAAGATAATCATCCACTGCCTGCTGAGCTGCATTCCCCATAGGGACAATCCGTTCCTTCGAGCCTTTGCCGAAACATTGTACAAACCCCATCGTCATATGTAAGTCGGTGACCTTTAATGTAATTAATTCGCTGACACGCAGTCCGGTAGCATAAAGCAGTTCGAGCATGGCCTTGTTTCTCAGGTTTAATGGTGATCTGCCGTTAATATTGAGTAATGTGTCGATATCGTTTACAGATAGGATATCAGGCAGTTTCCTGTCCTTTTTCGGTGTTTCAATATGTAAAGTAGCATCCGTTTCTGCCAGCTGTTCCCGGACAAGGAACTGATGGAACGAACGAACGGATGATAAATGCCGGGACAGTGTAGCTGAAGATTTGCCCTGGTCTTTCAATAAATGAAGAAAAGCAATAATATCCGTCCTGCCCACTTGCGTCCATTCTTCTTTTTGCTGGACACTCGTGATAAAGCTTTGATACCGATCCAGATCGCGTTTATAGGCAGTTAGTGTATTTTCAGCCAGTCCCATCTCAATCTGTAAATAATGAAAAAAATCTTCCAAGGCATATTTCAGCATTCGTTACTCCCCCAGCCGGAAAAATAAATGCAGGCGGTCAATCACATTTTCATCCGGATTAAATACCTTGACAGCAGGACCTTCAGGCGGGTCATAGCGATGATAGTATTCATACTCCGCATGCATCACACGCAGACCGAAGTAAAATAACAGTGTACACGCGGTGAAGATGACAAACACCTTGATGCTGTCCCATAGCAACCGTTTCATCTGGCATGTCCCCTCTTTTTAAAAAACTATTCTATTTAGAAGATATGCCAAAAAAGAGGGACAATATACATGCAACCTGAAATTCGCCTGCTTAGCCTGCCTTTATTTTCAATGTAACTTTTTTTGTTGTGATTGTAAATGAAAACGAAGGTCGTAATCTAAGGCTGTTTTCTAAAAGAATGTTGTTTTTTTCCACAAAAGCTATAGACTGTGACGTAACTCAATGGGATTTAGGATCTCCGCTGCGGAAATATACTACGCTTTCCGCGGGTGGCTGGTGATCCCTCTTGTGCTGTCGCACTGCGAGGTCTCACCGGGGCCATTCCTCCCGCAGTAGTCTCCGTATATTTCCTCCGCTGACTGATGTGGTTTTTGACTCTAATGTTGTTTAAATCAACTACCACTCTTGATGGTTGATTTCTGTTGCAGGCAGTGGCTTTCCCGCAGGAGTCGACTGCCGTCAGCCTCAATCAACCCCAACAGAGTGGGTAGCTATTTGGTTGCTTTTAAAACGCACACCATTAGCGGAGGAAATACCCCGAGACTCCTGCGGGATGAAAAGCATAGGCGAGACCCCGCAGCGCGACAGCGCGAGGAGGCTCGGCAGCTTCCCGCGGAAAGCGAGGGGTATTTCCGCAGCGGTGGCCTATGTCGCACATTCCATCAACTGCGTAATAAATAAGTAACAAAAATTACGAAAAGAGCTTAATCTGAAAAGAAAAAAGCCTTCATTCCCGCTGGAAAAAAGGCTGGTCCTGACTGCTTATTATGTTGCTTTAACGGTAATTTCCTGGCATACTCTGCAGACTCCGTGAAAGGTCAGACGGTGGTCCTTGACCTGGAATCCCCAATCGTTCTGCACAATTTTTTCAACATCTTCCAATAGGTCATCAACAATTTCCTCTACAGAACCGCATTCGGTACAGACGAGATGGTGATGAAAATGTTTGGCCCCTTCTTTGCGCAGGTCGTAGGAAGAAACCCCGTCGCCAAAGTTTATTTTATCCACGATCTTCAATTCTGAGAGTAAATCAAGCGTCCGATAAACAGTGGCCAAACCGATTTCCGGTGCAATTTCTTTTACGAGTAAGTATACCTCTTCTGCGCTTAAATGGTCCTCTTCCCGTTCCAATAAAACCCGTACAATTGCCTCCCGCTGTGGCGTCAGCTTGTAACTCTGGGCATGGAGCTGTTTTTTAATCCGGTCCAATCGATGTTCCATGGCAGATACCTCCCTCATATCCCATCTTTATTATATGCATCCATGAAACCTGTGTCAAAGTATTTTATATCAGTTTGTATTTATAATAATTATAAACTAATATTTATTCTTTGTAAAATGATTGGATTATCGACTCCATTGCTTCATTGGCTACATACGCTTCTACCCCTGCCGCGAGAAAGGAAACCCCAAGCAAAAGGGAGAAAAGGACGACATAACGGCCGAATGGCTGGAACACGGGCTGGGAGATATTCCGTGTAAATATTTTTCTGAGCAGTGTCAGAGAAAAAATCATCGACAGGCTGCCAGCAATGATATAGACCGGGATAATTAAAATGTTTTGCGGTGCGATCGACAAAGATGCAAGCAAAAGACCCTCACCGTGGAGCTGGTTGACAATAAAGCCAACAGAGAAACCGACGACCAGCCCTTTTACAAACAGCAGGATCCAGACAATCGGCAATCCAATAACAGAAAGCCCCAAGATAAACAAGAGCGCCAAGTATTTCGCATGATAAAAAAAGCTCTCTTTCAAAATTTCCCTGTTTGCTATTTGCTGATCGCCGGCAATTTGGCCGAAAAATTGTTCCAAATAAAAAAACAAATCCTGCTTTTGCACGAAATTCATGCTGTTGACGATAATTGCTCCAAAAACGATTCCGGTGAGAAACAGGATAATCATAAACAAATAAATGGTTGCATGTGTTTTTACATGGTTAGCAGCGAGTGCTCGGTAGTTATACATCGGAATCCTCCATTCTGATGATGTTTCTACTAGTAAATCTATGAAGGATTCCGGACAAACATACCAAAATCTCTTTGCTTTTTCTCATGCAATTATCATCAGAAAGGGCGTATACTGCCGTATTTCCCGCCACCTCCAGCCTGGATGTTCAGTTTTCCTTCCCGCATATGGATAATAGACCATGCTAGTTTTTCGGGAACTACTTTTTTTAATTCCTCCAGTGAAGTATCGTGCAGGACATTCATTTCTGTTTGAAAATGCTGCAGGAGCTTTTCAAACGTCTTTTTCCCTACAGAAGGCAAATATTCCAAGGGTACCTGATATAAATAAGGCGGCCGTTCCTGCACTTTTTCTCCTGTATCTTTTAATTCCTGAATCCGGTCAAATACACCTTTGACAATTTTCGTCGACCCGCATGCTGTGCATATTGCTGCATCGGGCGTGAGGGCAGTCAGGCAATTTGAGCACACAGTTGTATGATATTTTCCCAACTCCGGGTTCATTCCGAAGTTCTTACTGATATGCCTGCCTTCTACATGATGCAGTGCCCAGTAAAATTCCTGGAATGATGGCTGCTTCATGGCCACTTCCTGGTATTCTCTGGCAATTTTCGGCAGGGAATGAGCGTCAGAGTTTGTTACAAATGTGTATGCTTGCAATTCGTGAATCTGATCTGCCATCGATGTATCTGAACTGAGACCCAGCTCGACCGCGTCAATCAAATCCGGGTCCAACACCTCTCTTAGTGAGCGAACAACCCCTTTACCATATAAACTTTTAAATGGTGTGAATACATGAGCAGGAATAAAGATGCCGCCAAGTTCTTTCACTTTATACTGCAGTTCTTTTGCCGTACCATAATAGCGCTGGGAACTGAGGGTGATATTCTTCATTCGAACCGACAGCCAGTCAGTGAATTGCCCGATGCTGGCGAGATCGGGAAAGTAAGCGAGCACATGAATGGGCCCTTGGCAGTTCTCGTCATAAACTTCAATCTCTGAGCCAGGTATCAGGGTGACTTGTTCAAATTGAAAACCGCCCTCTGCCAGCGCTTGTGCTTTCCCTTCATCAAGCAGCTGCTTCAGTTCCTCCTGGACGGCAGGGGCGTGGCAATCAATCACTCCGACCAGATCAATGCCTTTATTGCGGCTGGCTTCTATTAGTATGTTGGTTAAGGTCAGGCTTTTTGCCCCGGTGATCTTAACCGGCTTGCCGGTGATGTCTCTTCCGATATGGATATGCATATCAGCGAAATACGTATTCAATTATTTCTCCCCCAGTGCATGCAAGTAGAGAATGGCATAGTTGGTTTTTGCGTCATGGATGCGTTCCCCTTCCACATACTGTTTTGCCTCGTCAAGGGTCAGCTCCAGTACTTCCACAAATTCATCCTCATCAGCTGAAGCAGGATACTCCAGAGGCTCGATTTGATCGGTGATGTACAGGTGCATCAGCTCGTCCGCAAACCCGGGAGAAGTATAGAAAGAAGCAATATATGTCAGTTGCGTTGTGGTATATCCTGTTTCCTCTTCCAGCTCCCTTACTGCAGCAGTAAGCGGGCTCTCCCCTTCATCCAGTTTTCCCGCAGGCAATTCGATTAGCGATTTCTCCAGCGGTTTGCGATATTGCTCCACAAAAACTATCTTATTATCCTTGGTAATTGGAATAACAGCTACAGCACCGGGATGCTTAACTAGTTCCCGTTTGGCTGTTTTTCCATTGGGCAATGTGACCTCGTCTACTTGGAGGTGAATCACTTTGCCCTGATAAATTGTTTCTGTGCTGATTGTTTTCTCTTCAAATTTTTTCATGATTATCATCCTTTATTTATCGTCCATTTGCTCTATTCTAGCATACACCCTAAAACCGCCTGATGTGAAATAGTTGTATTATCGTGCGGCTGTTTTTAGAATAGAAAGAGAAATGGAGCGTGTTATGATGAAGAAAAACCAAGTAGGGAAATCGGGGCTTTACGTTTCTGCTTTAACACTTGGCTGTATGTCTCTGGGAACAGATAAGAAAAAGGCGGCCCGAATGATAGACGAAGCCCTGGATGCCGGCGTCAACCACCTGGATACTGCTGATCTTTATGACTTTGGGGAAAACGAGAAAATCGTTGGGGAAGCAATTAAAGGTAAACGCGATCAGCTGCTGTTAACTTCCAAGGTTGGCAATCATTTTGACAAAGACAAAAAAGACTGGTTCTGGGACCCTTCCAAAGACCATATCAAAAATGGACTAAAAGAGAGTTTGCGCCGGCTGAAGACAGATTATCTGGATTTTTATTTGCTGCACGGCGGAACAATTGATGATCCGATCAGTGAATCAATTGAAGCATTTGAAGAACTGAAAACAGAAGGCTATATTCGAGCATATGGCATTTCCTCGATCCGGCCGAATGTCATCAGGGAATATGTCGCGAATTCTCAGGTTGACGCAGTGATGATGCAGTACAGTATGCTTGATAACAGACCGGAAGAAGAAATCCTTGATCTTCTCCATGCCAACAGCATCAGTGTGTTCGCCCGCGGCCCGCTGGCAAAAGGCCTGCTCAGCAATCACAGTGCTGAAAAACTTAAAGGAAAGGGAAAAGATGGCTATCTGGAATATTCCGGTGAAGAACTGCAAAATTTATTGCCAAGAATAGAGGAACAGACAAGAGAATCAGCAGATTTAAATGCTTTAGCCTTTCGTTATGTTCTGCAGCACCCGGCTGTGGCAAGTGCGGTATTTGGTGCCAGCTCACTTGAACAGTTGCGGGAAAATTCCCGTGCAAATGTGTCCGAATCCTTGCCAAATGATGTCTATCTCGAACTACAGCAGCTGACAAAACGGTTAACCTATAATCAACATCGGTAATAAGCGGGAAGCCCGGCGCAACCGGACTTCCCGCTTTGGTTATTTTTTATTGAATTGACGCTCGAGCAACTTCTCCGTCAAGGCGGGAAACAGCTGATATACTTTGCTGCCCGCTTCCATCCACCGTGGCAGATTTATCTCCCTCTTTTTGGTGAACAGACTGTTTACGATCTTGATTGCGACAGCATCCGGATCCAGCATATAGCGTTCCACCGCTTTTTGGTAAGTCCCGCCAGGATCAGCTTCTGTGAAAAAGTTAGTCCGAACTGGTCCGAGATTTACCGAGGTAACATGGATCTTTTGCTCTTTAACTTCCATGCGCAGCGAATTGGTAAACCCAAGCACTGCATGTTTGGTCGCCGCATACACAGCCGATTTGGGGGTGGATATCTTCCCAGCCTGGGAGGCCACATTAACAACATGCCCTTGCCTGTGCTGTAAAAAATGCGGGAGCAGTTCTTTGGTCATCCGAATCAGCGCCATTACATTTAACTGCATCATCCGCTCAATATGCTGCCAGGAGATGTCGGTCACATGTTGAAACATTCCTGCCCCTGCATTATTGATTAACCCGTGGATTTGCTTGTGCTCGCTATACAGCTGCTTGCAAAGAGAAGTGATCTCTCCCTCTACCTGTAAATCTGCCTGATAGATATGCGCTTGGATCCCGAATTCTTCCTCCATGTTATATTTGAGAGCCGCCAATTTTTCTTGGGAGCGTGCGACCATAATCGGTGTTCCACCGTGTTTGGCAATATGCCAGGCGATTCTCTCGCCAATTCCTGAGGAGGCACCTGTGATAACAATGGTTTTGCCGTTAACACTATTTTGCCGCATACATGAGTCGCCCTTCCTCCATGGCTTGCTCAATTTTCCCCTCATCCTCCAGATAATCAAGCTGGGCAAAGGTTTCCGACATGGTAAGCTCCAGCTGCGACTCATACTGCCTTGGAAATATCTTCTGACAAAGCTGAAAAGGAGACTGCGCTTCTGCAGCTATCAGCTGATATACTTTTTCTGCCCGTTGTACCTGTCTTTTCATTTGTTTTGGAAGGATTTCCTCCAAATCGGAAAACACATCACCGTGACCAGGCAGAACCTTCGTAATCCCTAACTCCAGGCATTTCTGCAAATTTCTCCGATACTGCAGAATGGGGCGTGGCCGTTCTGCAGACGGGTCACCTGGCGGTTCAATTAAGGGGTTTGGTGAAATTGACTTTAATAAATGGTCCCCTCCGATAAATAATCCATCTTCCTGACGAAAAAAGGACAAATGGCTCTGAGCGTGGCCCTTTGTTTCAATCACCTGCCATTCCCCATGTCCAGGCAGTGTATCTCCCTCATCTAACGCATCGGTCACTTCTCCCCTGCCAGCTAAGATAAGAGGCTTGCGCATTTGATCTAGAAATCCTTGAAAGCGTGCCGGGATTCCGCTTTGGATGAAAAGAACGTGAAAAAAATGCTCATACCCTCGGAAATAAGCTTCATCCCTTCGCAGCCAGACATCGACATTTTGATGTGCGGCAATATGTTTTAACCGGGGAAATTGTTCAATCAAGCCAGTATGATCCGGATGGTGGTGAGTCAGGATAATCTGTTCAATGTCCTCCGGATGATATCCTGATTCTTTTAATTGCTCAGTAACTGCCTGCCAGGCTTCCTTCGTTTTCACCCCGGCATCGACCAGTGACAGCATATCTCCTTTCAAAAGATATACATGTACGTCGCCCACTGCAAACGGGGTGGGCACGGTCAATTGCTTGATCGTTTTATCCAATACTTGCATACGTTTTCCTCCAAAATGAATCGTCATTCAGTTATGTGATCATTTTACCGTTTCTCCAGTATAAAGTCATGTTATTTGTTTTTTAGCAAATGGCTGATTGCTTCAGTAAGAATCACTGGCAGGTATTCAAAACTGTAGGTCAACTCCAGCCGCTCGGTCCATTGATGCGGATCCCTGCCCAATGGGCCGATATTCAACACCGGCATGCTTAAATTTTCCATCATATCTTCCGGAAAGACAAAGCCATTATGCTGCAGTGGCAGATTGGCCGTCAGCTGCTGCAATTTGCTCGTGGAAGAGACTGGACCGACATAGCTTAAATCCGACAACCCTGTAAAAAATTCTGAAACCGTCAGTTCTATTTGGTACGTCTGTTTGACAAACTGCTTCACATGACTGACCGTTCCCTGGATGAACGGATCATGCATGGAGGAAACAGCCGGATAAAACGGCGGACTGTAGAACAGCACAATCATTGGTGCCAGATCTTTACACAACACCGCCAATTCCTGAACGATTCGTGCGGAAAAATCCCGGTCACCTTCTGTACGCTGGCTGACAAGCAGGTTTTGCCTGCGAGTGATTTCCTCCTGACCGAATCGACGGACTGCTTCTTTATACAGGTCCTCGTACATAAGCACATTCACCTTGGCCTTTGGCACAGTAAAGTCGGCCGCTTTTTCACTGAATGCTGCCGCTTTCCTGTTCACATGGGACTCGACGGCCTTTGCCGCCTGTTTGCCTGCTGCCAGCAGTTTTTCATTCAATCCGGCAAAAGACTGTTTCAGATAATGCACATTGTACATAACAATCGCGGCATGCGGTGTCTGCACTGAGTACTTTTCCTTTAAATCACGCTGCATCAGACTGACTGGCGGCGGAGTGACTTCATCATCTGCATGCTCTAGAAAGGCTTCACTCAATTCCATTTCCTGTGTGAGATAACTTGTCATCAAATTTGGGTTGATACCGGCAAACGGTTCTCCGACATGAGATTCTTTTCCATAGCAGTAAAAACCGGGCAGCACCTTTCCAATTGAACCAGTATAAACATAATGAGACTCATCACCAGGGTATTTGCTGAACATGGGCTCGCCGTTTAAACAAGCCTGATAGTGCAGATTCTCTTTATACTTTAATTCCTCAAGGACTGGTAATGCGGTAAGCATCCCTTTGGAATTGACTTCTTCATCAGGTACACTCAGAAGCAGGACATTTCCGGAGAATTCTCCCTCCATCGCCTTCTCAAGCATCGATAAATGTACAGCGATCCCTGCTTTCATGTCCATTGCTCCCCTGCCGAACAACCATTCACCCGAAGCTAAATCACTCTGTATTTGTCCAGGGAGCTGGCTGTGCCGCTTTTTCATCTCCCTGGTTAACTCCATTGGATGGAAGGCTAGGTTTTTCAAGGAACCATAATCCTCAATTTCTACTACATCAAAGTGACTCAGCAGGATGACGGTCTCTGCTTTCTCCTCTTTCCCTTTCACCAATGCACTAAGGAGCCGTCTGCCGTCATCCAGGGGGTGCAATTTTAAATGAGACGGGTTGGTTTGGAAATACGCTGTTTGTGCCAGCAGATGATGCAGATACTCTGCAAGCGCAATCTCTGCACTCGTGCCGGTAATGCTTTGGTGGTTGACAAGGGAGCATAATAAATCCGTCAATGCTTCTTTGGACTGCCAGTTTTTCATGTGAATTCCTCCTGTACAAATTGACTTTTATCTGAAAATAAAACACAATCAAAGGGGGTGAAAAAATGAATACAGAAATTTTTGCACATAGGGGAGCTTCTCAATACGCCCCCGAAAATACCATGCCGGCTTTTGATCTTGCCTGGAAAATGCAAGCCGACGGGATAGAGACAGATGTCCAGTTGACCAAGGACGGTGTTCCGGTGCTGATCCACGATGAGAGACTTGAGCGCACCACAGATGGCGCCGGTTATGTAAACAATTTTACCTTTAAGGAACTCAGAACACTTGATGCTGGCACCTGGTTTGAAGAGAAATTCTCCGGCACCCTGATTCCTTCACTGGATGAAATGCTCGGGTGGATTCAGGGGAAGCCTTTATATTTAAATATTGAGCTAAAAAATAATAAAATAGACTATGAGCATCTCGAAGCAATTGTTATTGAAAAAGTGAGACATTATCAATTACTAAATCGTACCATATTATCCACCTTTAATCCAGACAGTGTCATACGGCTGAGACCGTTTAATCATGAAGTGGAGGTAGCTTATTTGACATCAAAACGCAATAAATTCCTTGCTTCAGCTGCAAAAGACTTGGGGGCAAACGCGCTCCATATCAAATACAGGCTGCTTACCCCCAGGCTTAGGGAAGCGTGTCAGAGGGAACAGATGAACATACGCGTGTATACAGTTAATCATCCAGCCCATGTACATAAATGCCTGGAATACAAATGTCACGGAATTTTCACAGATGTTCCTGACGTGGCACTGCGCTTGCGGGAACAGTATTAGCATCAGGAAATATCATCTTAGGAGGATCATAATGACTAAACTATTTAATCCAATGCAAATAAAAGACATCACACTAAAAAACCGCATCGTTATGTCACCAATGTGCATGTATTCCTGCATGGAAGAAGACGGAAAGGTGACAGCCTTTCATTTGACACATTACACGTCAAGAGCGGTAGGCCAGGCTGGTCTCATTATGACAGAAGCAACCGCTGTTCAACCGGAGGGCCGTATTTCTGCAAATGATCTGGGCATTTGGAGTGACGAGCACATCGAAGGGCTGAGTAAATTAAATGAAAATATTCACGCTTATGGGGCCAAATCAGCGATTCAACTGGCTCATGCCGGGAGAAAAGCACAACTGGAGGGTTCCATTTATGCCCCGTCTCCCCTGGCATTCAATGACAAGCTAAACACCCCAGTGGAAATGACCAAGAGAGACATTAGACAAACAGTGGAAGCATTTAAGCAGGCTGCCGTTCGGGCAGAAAAATCCGGGTTCGATATTCTTGAACTGCATGGTGCCCATGGTTATCTGATCAATCAGTTTCTTTCGCCGCTCGCCAATAAACGGACAGATGAGTATGGCGGCAATCGGGAGAACCGCTATCGCCTCCTGCAGGAAATCATTGATGACGTGCAATCCGTGTGGGACGGGCCATTGTTTGTCCGGCTTTCTACAAATGAATATCATGAAGACGGAAATTCGCTGGATGATATCCTTTATTTTACCAATCAGTTAAAACTTAAAGGAATCGATCTAATTGATTGCAGTTCAGGCGGCGTGGTCCCTGTTTCTGTATCCGCATATCCAGGCTATCAGATCAAACGATGTGAAACGATCCGGCAAACTTCCGAGATAGCCACCGGGGCCGTCGGACTAATCACGACAGGGCTGCAGGCGGAAGAAATTTTGCAGAATGACCGCGCGGATCTAGTATTTATCGGTCGGTCACTGCTTAGGAATCCATATTGGGCAAAAGCAGCAGCGGATGAATTACAGGCAGAGCTAAATGCTCCGGTGCAATACGAACGAGGATGGAGATAGAAAGCTGGTGAATGAAACATGGAATTAATTTTTCTCGGGACGGGGGCCGGTGTGCCTTCCAAAGAACGAAATGTATCTGCTATCGCCCTCGATCTCTTACAGGAAGAAAACAGCATCTGGTTGTTTGATTGCGGGGAATCCACCCAGCAGCAGATTCTCCACACTTCCATTAAGCCACGAAAGATTACGAAAATATTCATCACCCATATGCATGGGGATCATATTTTTGGCCTTCCCGGTCTGTTAAGCAGCCGCTCCTTTCAAGGAGGAGACGATCTATTGACCGTCTATGGACCGGCAGGGATTCGCACATATATCGAGACTAGCCTGAAAGCGAGCGGTAGCCGTCTATCCTATCCCCTGTCCATAATCGAAATCTCCGAGGGCCAGATTATGGATGAAGGAAATTTTCGCATCATTGCTGGGAAATTGGACCATGGAATCACCTCTTATGGCTACCGGGTGGAAGAAAAGGACAAGCCAGGAGAATTACTGGTGGAGCGATTGCTGGAAAAGGGCATTGCCCCTGGGCCGATTTACCGGCAAATAAAAGAAAATAGTGTTACCATTACAGCAGAGGGGGAGCGGATCTACCGAAAAGATGTAATTGGACCGGATAAAAAAGGACGGGTTCTCAGCATTCTGGGGGACACCCGATTTTCTCCAGCCCACACGCACCTCTCCACCGATGCCGATGTGCTTGTACACGAAGCCACGTTTGGCGAGGAGAAAACGGAACTGGCCCGGGATTACTTTCATTCAACGACCGTGCAGGCGGCAGAGCTTGCCAGAAAAAGCAATGCGGCAAGGCTGGTTCTAACACATATTTCTTCCCGTTATCAAAAAGAGGACTATCAGCAATTATTGGCGGAAGCGTGTGCGATCTTTCCAAATACGGAATTGGCCAATGACTTCCACCGCCTCAGTATTAACTACCAGACATAGAGGAGAGAGACTTACATGAAAGATATTTCAAGCATATTTGCCGATCAGCGGGCATTTTTTCTGCATGGAAATACCATGACTTATTCTTTTCGCAAAGAACAGCTGCAAAAACTCCGGGATATGTTAAAGAATAATGAGAATGCTGTATATCAGGCACTAAAAAGAGATTTGAATAAGTCAAAACAGGAAACGCTGACAACCGAGCTGGGGATTTTGTATGCAGAAATTGATTTTGCCTTAAAACACCTGCAATCCTGGATGGAGCCGGCAAAAGTGGATGCGCCGATTACCCATAAAGGGACGAAAAATTTTATTCTAAAGGAGCCATATGGAGTCACGCTGATTATCTCGCCGTGGAATTATCCGCTGCAGCTTGCACTGGCTCCTGCGATTGGCGCAATTGCAGCAGGTAACTGTGTGATGATAAAACCATCCGAGTATGCAGAAGCAACCTCACACTTGATCGCTGAAATGGTAGAGCAAACCTTTGATCCTGCCTATTTCACTGTTGTCGAGGGAGAAAAGGAAGAAACCGAGCGATTGATGGAAGAACCATTTGACTACATATTTTTCACCGGCAGCACGGCGGTCGGCAAAATAATTATGCAGGCGGCAAGCAGACATTTGACGCCAGTTACACTCGAACTCGGCGGCAAGAGCCCAGCCCTTGTGGACAGTGATGCCAATATCAACCTGGCAGCTAAGCGGATTGTGTGGGGCAAATTCACTAATGCTGGTCAAACCTGTGTGGCACCGGATTATGTTTATGTGCACGAAAAAGTAAAGTTCAAGTTCCTCAAAGCGATGAAAAAGCACATTCAATCCTTCTATGGCAAAGAGCCGCTGAAAAACAGGGATTATGTGCGGATTATTAATGAAAAACATTTCAGCAGACTGGAGGAGTTTCTTGATAACGGAACCGTTTTGCATGGCGGTACCTCAGATCAGAGCACCCTGATGATAGAACCGACTATTCTTGATAAAGTAACATGGGAATCCCCGGTGATGCAGGAAGAAATCTTCGGGCCAATATTGCCGGTCCTGGTGTTTTCTGATATAGAGGATGCGGCAGCAATTGTTAAAACGAAAGAAAAACCTCTCGCTCTCTATTACTTTGGGGAAAACAACAAAATGCAGGAACAAATTATGCAATTCCTTTCCTTTGGGGGTGGTTCCATTAATGATACCCTGTACCATCTTGCCAACCCGCATCTTCCTTTTGGAGGTGTTGGCGCCAGCGGCATGGGTGCGTACCACGGGAAATACAGTTTTGACACGTTTTCCCACCACAAAAGTATTATGAAGCAATCAACCAAGTTTGACCTGCCATTCCGCTATCCTGGAGGCAGGATAAGTAGTTCGGTCGTTAAAAAGCTGATGAAATAAGAACAAAAGCGGAAGCGCCCGTTTAGCGACATATGGGCTGCGCCTGGCCAAGCCAGGTGGACCAGCGTTGCCGCGCAAAGCGGCGAATTTAGCTGATCATTCTTTCGGAGGAGATAAAGGAAACATGCCCCAGCAAAAGGGGTATGCCGGCGTTGGCCGCAAAGACCACACTTAGCCGGCCTTCCTTTACCTTACGAGCCGATGTTGACTTATCGTACGGAGGTGAGGGAAGCCCACTAGTCGCTGGGTGCTGAAGCTGGCCGTGGCATACTTTAACCCTGAAGTGAATAGGGCGTTATTAATTATAACTTTTTAAGAAATGAAAAACTCACATCTTTACAGGGATGTGAGTTTTCATCGTTTATAATCATCAAGAAAATCTTTTTGAAAGCTTGTACGCGCTATCTCGCTGCTTTTCGCCTCATTGTCTGCACTCAGCTGCTTGAAAGGATTTTTTCCATACTTGGCTGACAGTGCTTCGATAGCCAAATGCAGCTGTTCCTTGCTTGCCTCTCGTTCATAGGTGAATAAATCGAGTTGCTGGCCGATGTTCCGCTTTTCATCCACATCCTGCAAGGTGATGCCTAAGAGGCGGATCGGCTCCAGGTTCCAGTGTTTATCCAAGAGATCCATAGCAATTTGCAGAATATCTTCTTTTTTTTCTATATAGGTCTGCAGTTTTCTGCTGCGGGTGATTGTTTTTCTGTCATGGTAGCGAATCATCAGCTGCACATTGCATCCTGCTGCCTGTTTTCGCTTCACCCGGCGTTCCACATTTTCTGCAAGCTGGTTCATTAGTGTCTGGATTTCCTTCTCATTCGTTGTATCATGAGACAGTGTCTGGGAACTTCCGATGCTTTTAAAATCATGCACTGCATCGGGATCGACCGGCCGGTCATCTATCCCATTTGCGCGGTTTTTCAAACGCTCGCCATTAATGCCAAGCACCTGTTTCAGCTGGTAGACATCCTTTAAGGCTAAATCACCAATCGTATGAATGTCATACGATTTCAGCTTTTCCGCTGTCTTACCTCCGATTCCGTACATATCATCAATAGGGAGTGGCCATAGTACTTTGGGTAATTCCCGTTTACGCAATACCGTGATCCCCATCGGTTTTTTCATATCCGAAGCCATTTTCGCCAAAAACTTATTTGGAGCAATCCCAATACTGCAAGGAAGATCCAATTCTTCGGAAATTTTTTGTTGTAAATGATGAGCAAGCTCTATCGGATTAGCGAACTCCTTAGCGTCTGTCACATCCATATAGCCTTCATCAATCGATACTGGCTGCACCAATGGAGTAATCTCTGAGAGCATTTTAAATATTTCCTTGGATGCCATGCGATAACGTTCAAAATTCGGGCGCATAGCTATTAGTCCGGGACATTTCTTTCTTGCTTCCCAGAGATTCATCGTTGTTTTGACTCCGTATTTACGAGCTTCATAACTGCTGGTTACCACAATCCCCTTACGTTCTTCCGGATTGCCGGCAATGGCCAGCGGTTTTCCTTTAAGCTTGGGATTATAAGCCATTTCAACGGAAGCATAAAAGCAGTTCATGTCAATATGAAAAATGACCCGCCTTTTTGCGGGAACCTGCTGGCCCATGCGGCAACCTCCTTTGCAGTTCTTTCTTTTAGACTCTTTTCGTTGTTGCTTGTTTATTTCGGGGTTGATGGAAACTGCGACATGGCCCTTCCCGCCGATGCGGAAATACCCTTCGCTAACGGTGTGCTTTGTTACTACTGCTTGTTAAATTTAAAAAGGCATACGTTCATGTTTGAGAGTTGACTTCCACTGTGGGCAGCCGCGCACCTTAGGGCACGGCTAACTACTTGCGGGAAACCATCGCTGCATAGGTCAAGACTCATGCTAACCCGCACTCCAATTAACAGTGTAGGCTTCTGTCTTAATTGATTTTAAAAAACAACACCACCAGCGAAGGAAATACATGGAGACTCCTGCGAGAAGAAAAGCCTAGGTGAGACCCCGAAGTGCGACAGCACAAGGGGGCTCACCAGCTTCCCGCGGAAAGCGGAGGGTATTTCCGTAGCGGCAGGAGTTATTTCGCAGTTTATCGATGTTCAGATTAAAATAACCTTCTATCAGAAAACCGCCTTCTTCTATTATAGCACATATGATTGCCTGCTTCAGCTAAGCAGTTCAATATATTCCGTTAAAAAGGCCTCTCTAGTCAAGAGAGGCCTTTATCACATATTATTTTGCGGCTTCCTCAATAATCGCCCTTACCAATTCAGTAATCTTTACCAGTTCACTGACAGGGATACGCTCATTGGTGGTATGGATTTCTTCATAGCCAACCGCCAAATTGACGGTAGGAATACCGTGACCGGCAATGATGTTGGCATCACTTCCGCCACCGCTTTTTAGTAATTTGCTTTCCCGGCCGATCGACGCTGCTGCACGCCTGGCGACTTCCACGACTTCATCGCCAGCTTGCTGGTTAAACCCAGGATACATGACTTTGACGGTGACTTCAGCAGATCCCCCGAGTTCTTCCGCAGTGGTTTCAAACGCTTCTTTCATCTTTGCCACCTGTTTTTCCATTTTTTCCGGGGCGAGTGAGCGGGCTTCTGCAAGTATTTCCACATGGTCTACCACAATATTTGTTTGCTTGCCGCCCTCAAATCGGCCGATGTTGGCGGTTGTTTCCTCATCAATCCGGCCATGCGGCATTTTGGAAATAGCTTTGGCTGCGATGGTAATCGCAGATACGCCTTTTTCCGGTGCCAATCCGGCATGAGCGGTTTTTCCCTTGATAGTGGTAAATACCTTCGCTTGTGTTGGGGCTGCTACAATAATGTCACCAACATCGCCATTGCTGTCAAGGGCGTAACCATACTTAGCATTAAGAAGTGATCCATCCAGTGATTTTGCACCTACCAGTCCGGATTCTTCGCCAACCGTGATAACAAATTGAATATCACCATGCTCTATCTGATTTTCCTGGATGGTACGAACGGCTTCCAGCATGGCTGCAAGGCCGACTTTATCATCGGCCCCTAAAATTGTCGTACCGTCGGAAACAATGTAACCATCCTTGAGCTTAGGGTTTATTCCTTTTCCCGGGACGACAGTATCCATATGGGAGGTGAAATAAATCGTTTCTGTCTCCGGTTTTGTCCCTTTGAGTGTACAGATGAGATTGCCGGCCCCGTGTCCGGTCTCCTTCATGCTGTTATCCTCTGTCACATGCAGTCCAAGCTTGGTAAACTTCTCCTTTAGTACACGGGCAATTTCTTCTTCGTATTTTGTTTCTGAATCAATTTGCACCAGTTCCAAAAATTCATCAATTAAACGCTGTTCATTTACTGTTGTCATTATACTTCCTCCATTGTTAAAATCTTGGCTACAGTGGAATATTCCCGTGTTTTTTCTGCGGCCGCTCTTCCTGTTTTTGTCGGAGCATTTCCAGTGACTGGATCAGTTTGATGCGCGTTTCCCTTGGATCAATAACATCATCGACCATGCCAAGTCCGGCTGCTACATATGGATTGGCAAATTTCTCGCGGTATGTATCAATTTTTGCTTTACGGGTTGCTTCCGGATTCGGACTTTCTGCAATTTCTTTGGCAAAAATGATATTTGCCGCTCCGTCCGGTCCCATTACAGCAATTTCAGCATTCGGCCAGGCAAAAACGAGGTCAGCGCCTATTGATTTACTGTTTAGTGCAACATAAGCCCCCCCATATGCTTTTCTGGTGATTACCGTAATTTTTGGCACGGTGGCCTCCGAGTAGGCATATAAAATTTTTGCTCCATGACGGATGATCCCCCCATGTTCTTGCTTCACTCCAGGGAAAAAGCCGGTGACATCCTCAAACGTGATAATCGGAATTTGGAAGGAATCACAAAAACGGATAAATCGAGCTGCTTTGTCACTGGAATCGATATCCAGCCCGCCTGCTAATACTTTTGGCTGATTGCAGATAAGCCCTATGGTTTCCCCGTTTATCCGGGCAAACCCTACAACGATATTCTTGGCAAAGTCTGCATGGATTTCAAAAAAGCTGTCATCATCTGCTATCTGGCCGATCACTTCTTTTACATCATAAGGGCTTCTTGCATCAAACGGAACCATATCTGCTAAATCCGGACGGCTTTCATCTGCTGGCTCAACCTCAATTTTTTCTGCTTTCTGCCGATTATTGGCAGGAAGGTAGCTGATCAGCCGGCGGACGGCATCAAGTGCTTCCTCTTCACTTTCCGCTCTTACGTGAGCATTTCCGCTTTTGGAATTATGAATGTGCGCCCCACCAAGATCTTCTGCAGAGATTTTTTCTCCTGTGACCGTTTCAATCACTTTCGGACCGGTGATAAACATTTGTGACGTTTTCTCCACCATGATAACAAAATCGGTAATCGCCGGGGAATAGACGGCCCCGCCGGCACTTGGTCCCATAATAACGGAAATCTGCGGAATGACACCGGAATAAATCGAGTTGCGGTAAAACACCTGGCCATACCCATCCAGCGAGGAAACTCCCTCCTGAATCCGTGCACCACCGGAATCATTCAGTCCAATAAAAGGGACACCGTTTTTTGCAGCCAGATCCATCACCGAGGCTATCTTCTTGCCGTGCATTTCCCCAAGTGCCCCGCCATAGACCGTGAAATCCTGAGCAAACAGATAGATTGGTTTGCCGGAAATTTTGCCGTAACCGGTAACCACACCCTCCCCCTTAGCCTGGCTTTTGTCCATACCAAAATCAGACGTGCGGTGTTCGATAAATGGGTTCAGTTCGACAAACGAGCCGTCATCCAGCAAATAATCAATCCGTTCCCTTGCTGTCATTTTCCCCTTATCATGCTGCTTGTCAATCCGCTTATCCCCGCCGCCCAGTTCCACTTGGCGCCGTTTGTCGTACAATTCATTGATTTTATCAAACATATCCATTATTATTCTTCACTTCCTCCGTACTGGGATAGCTCTATTAATACACCATTCGCTGCCTTTGGATGGATAAAGGCAATCTGGCTGTCATGGGCACCCTGTTTAGGCTCAGAGTTAATCAACTCAAAACCTGCTGTGTGCAGTTTCTTCAAGCGGGTTTTCAGATGGTCCACCTCAAGGGCAATATGGTGGATCCCCTCTCCTTTTTTGTCCAGAAATCGCTGAAGCGGGGAAGCAGCATCCAGCGGTTCCAATAACTCTAATCGTGACTCGCCGATTTTCAAAAAAGCTACTTTCACCCCTTCTGATTCTACTTCTTCCACCCCTTCTAATTCAAGGCTCAGTGCATCTGTGTAGAAGGGAAGTGCTGCTTCAATATGGTGAACAGCAATCCCGATATGAGCAATTTTTTTCGGTGGTTCGGCTGGTTCCTGCTGCCCCCCAACAAGCTCGCTTATATAGTCGGCTAATGCTTCCGTTGAGGAACCGCTGGTGAAAATTTTATTTACCCCTTGCTCCAGCAGGTATGGGATGTCTTCACTCGGGATAACCCCGCCTCCGACAACCGGGATATCTTCGGCGTTTCGTTTCTTTAATTCCTCGATTACCTTGGGGAATAATGTTTTATGAGCCCCTGACAGTGACGATAATCCGATAACATCCACATCTTCCTGAATGGCGGCCTGAGCAATCTGTACCGGAGACTGGCGGAGACCGGTGTAGATCACTTCCATCCCATGATCTCTCAAGACTTGAGATATGACCAGTGCCCCCCGGTCATGACCGTCGAGTCCCGGTTTTGCTACTAACACACGAATTTTTGCCATCTTGCTTTCCCCCTATACTCCCATATACTCGCCAAATTCATCCCTCATGACGTTGCAGATTTCCCCGACTGTTGCATATGTTTTTACTGCTTTTAAAATATATGGAATCAGATTTTCCTTTTCTGTTTTTGCAGCCATTCTCAAGTCTCCAAGCGCTTCTTCGACAGCCTTGCTATCCCGCTCACTCCGCAGGGATTTTAACGATTGCACCTGCGCCTCTTCGAAAGCTTCATCAACTTTCAGCAGTTCAGGATTGATTTCTTCTTCCAGCTTGAACTGATTCAGACCGACGATAATTTCCTCCTGTTTCTCTATCTGCTTTTGGGTTTCATAGGCGTTCTGATGAATTTCCCGCTGCATATATCCTTCTTCCACTGCTTGAACCGCCCCGCCAATTTCTTTAATCAGCTCCAGGTAGCTGTTCACTTCTTTTTCCATACGGTCAGTCAGCTCTTCGACATAATAGGAACCGCCCATCGGATCAACCGTGTCAGCCACGCCGCTTTCATGTGCAAGGATCTGCTGGGTTCTAAGTGCGATTCGTGCAGAATCCTCTGTCGGCAGGGACAGCGCCTCATCACGGGAATTGGTATGCAGACTCTGGGTGCCGCCCATCACCGCCGCCAGCGCCTGCAGCGTTACCCGGACGATATTATTGTCGGGCTGTTGTGCGGTTAGTGTGGAGCCACCTGTCTGTGTATGAAAGCGCAATTTCCAGCTTTTGGGGTTCTCCGCCTGATAATGCTCTTTCATGATCTTTGCCCAGATCCTCCGTGCTGCCCGGAATTTTGCAATCTCTTCAAAAAAATTATTATGGGCATTGAAAAAGAATGCCAGCCTTGGTGCAAAAGTGTCCACATCCAGTCCGGAAGCAATTGCTGCATCCACATAGGCCATTCCGTTGGCGATGGTGAACGCAGCCTCCTGTACCGCATTAGACCCTGCTTCACGTATATGATAGCCGGAGATGCTGATCGTGTTAAATTTCGGCACCTTTTCCTGGCAGTAAGCAAATATATCCGTGATCAGCCGCATGGAAGGTTTCGGCGGATAAATATAAGTTCCCCTGGCAATATATTCTTTTAAAATGTCATTTTGAATCGTGCCGGTCAGTTTGTCGAGAGGGACGCCCTGTTTTTCTCCGACGGCTATGTACATAGAGAGCAGTACTGCTGCAGGCGCATTAATCGTCATCGATGTACTTACCTGATCAAGCGGAATCTGATCCAGCAGTGTTTCCATATCCTTCAGTGAATCAATCGCAACACCAACCTTCCCCGCTTCTCCTTCCGCCATCGGATCATCCGAGTCATAGCCGATTTGCGTTGGCAAGTCAAAGGCCACGGAAAGTCCTGTCTGCCCCTGTTCCAGTAAATAACGGAATCGTTTATTGGTTTCCTCCGCTGAGCCGAAGCCCGCGTATTGCCGCATCGTCCAGAACCTGGAACGGTACATGGTCGGCTGAATCCCGCGTGTATACGGATACTCTCCCGGAAACTCATGATCATTATCGGCTGAATACAACCGATCGACCTCGATATCTGAAGAAGTGGCAAAGGTTTCCTTTCTCTCGGGAAAGCGCTTTAATGTTGAAGCTACAGCGTCCTCCCATGCCTGTCTCTCTTCCTCTGTATTCTTATTTCCCATTTTACCTTAACCTCCGTTTCATCCTGAAGTTTATCGGTAATTCTATTGTTAATTATTTTTTATACTTGTCCAATTTCCCATTTAACGATAAAATACAACTAGCTAATCGTTTAAAGGAGGACTTACTTTGGCTGCAAAACCAAGAAAATCAAAACGCGCCCGCAGAACGAAAATCATTATCTATATTATGATCCTTGCTATGATTCTTTCCACATTTACGTATGCGTTTTCTATGTTTATATAATGGGGAGTAACTTTCACAAGCCCTCTCCTTTGTCTGAGCTTCTGCTAAGAATGAAGACTGGTCCCTGCTTTAGTCGGTTCCAGTCTTCGTTTTTTGTTAATGCGCGAATCTGCTAGCCCGACTTTTGTGTTTTTGTTTGTTCACGCTTGCTCTTTTTCACATCACTAGGCTTGTATTTCTTTTTAAGTATAAGATAATCTTCTATATCATGCAGCAGACGGAACAAGTTTGCTCTTGTTTCAAATTCTTCGCGCGTTGCCGGTAATTCATCAGAGTCAAATTCCTTGCGCAGTCCATTTAATTCTTCCAAAAAAACCTCCGCCCGATTTTGCGGTGTCACGGCCTCCGACAAGGCTTCAAAAAAGCGGGCAATGTTTTCTGACGTTTTGTCCGTGTTCGGCAGTTTTGTTACGAGCGGAAGCATCCGCTGCAGCAGTTCAAACTGCCTTGTCCGCATATGAAAATAATCTTTATAGGGATGCTTATTGCGAAAAAGGTGATTCTCCCTATCCCTCTCCACCAAATCGGTGGCTTCCTCGAGAATGCTCTCCGTATCGGTAATTTCCTTCCCATCCCATTTCTCTTCCTTGTTGCGAATATATAAGGCAATTTCATACAAAATGATGCGGAAGTTTTCTTCCAGTCTCTTCTGTTTTTCTTTTAAATTTTTATCCAGGCTGGGCATATATAAATTAAGCAAAAGTCCTGTTCCTATGCCGATAATGATGATTAGGAACTGATCCACAATGAAACTGGGTGAAATACCGGCAGCACTGTAAAGATTTAATATAATGACGGAACTGGTGGCAATTCCGGGTGTAATCTTTAAAAAAACCGTTACCGGAATAAAGACGGCAAGCATCAGTCCGATTACAACCGGGTGATAGCCAATCGTCTCAAAAAAAACAAACGAAAATAATATAGCCAGCACACAAGCCAAAAAACGGGACCAGGCACTTAAAAATGATTTCTTTCTTGATGGCTGGATGCACAAAATTGTTAAAATACCAGCTGATACAAAATTGCTGACACCAAGTAATTGAGCAATCGAAATGGCAACCGGCGTTCCTATTGCCGTCTTAATCGTTCAATAGCCAATTTTCACGTTAATATCTCCCTTATGCTTACATTTACTAAAAGGAGGCTGACCTAATCTTTATAGCGCCAGCCTCTGATAAAAGAAGGAAGACCTTCTCTTGGATTATGGGATCATAGATAGCAGAAGTGATTTAGACTTCTTTACAATTTTCGTCAAATACTTGCTGCAATTTGCCAATCACTTCTACGGCACTGGATCCTTCGATATCATGACGTTCCAGCATGGTAACCATTTCTCCGTCTTTTAATAGAGCAAAGGATGGAGAAGAAGGCGGATATCCTTCGAAATACTGTCTTGCTTTCTCTGTCGCTTCACGGTCTTGTCCGGCAAATACCGTCACCAGATGATCCGGACGTTTATCATAATGGATAGAGTTTGCAGCAGCAGGACGAGCTACTCCACCGGCACACCCACAAGTGGAATTGACCATAAACAATGTGGTTCCTTCCCGGTTGACTGCTGCATCCACTTCTTCAGGCGTCCGCAGTTCTTCGTATCCAGCTTCACGTATGTCTTTACGGGCTGCATCGACGACATCATTCATGAACAGATTGAAATCCATGTATTTTTCCATCCCCTTAAATGTAGTTAATAGCTTGAAAACTTATTCTAAGCATATCAACTTTGCTGCCTGATTTCAATTATCAGATTCTCCAGGGACCCTGTCTCCTAATAAACATTCGTGCTTGACTGATTCATGTTTTCCAAAATCGCTTTTACGCGCTGCAGGAATTGTCCGCAGACAAGTCCGTCCAGAATGCGGTGATCCAGGGACAGAGACAGGTTCACCATATCTCTTGCCGCAAACATGTCGTTTACAATGACCGGACGTTTAACAATCGATTCCACTTGCAGGATGGCAGCCTGCGGGTGGTTAATAACCCCCATGGAGTGGATCGATCCGAATGAGCCTGTATTATTTACTGTGAACGTTCCGCCTTGCATATCTTCAGCTGCTAATTTACCCGTGCGTGCTTTCATTGCCAGCTCATGGATAGATTTGGCAATTCCTTTAATACTTTTTTCGTCGGCATGCTTAATAACCGGCACAAACAGCTCCTGCTCTTTGGCAACCGCGATGGAAAGATTGATATCTTTGCGCTGAATGATTTTATCCTCGGCCCATGTGCTGTTCAGCTGCGGGAATTCTTTCAGGGCCTGCGCCACTGCTTTGACGAAAAAAGAGAAAAACGTCAGGCTGAATCCTTCTTTTTGTTTGAATTCATCTTTGATACTGTTCCGGTACCCAACAAGATCTGTTACATCGGCCTCGACCGTCATCCAGGCATGCGGAATCTCCTGGGTGGAGCGTACCATATTCTGAGCAATCGCCTTGCGGACGCCAGTAACCGGGATTTCTACATCTCCTGATTGTGCAGTCGGCGCTTGAGCAGTCTGCTGCTTCGGTTTTACCGGTTCTGCGGTTGCTGCTGAAGTACGGGCAGGTTCCGTTTCCGGTGCAGACGGTTTTTCTCCGGATGCGATGACTTTTTCGATATCTTTTCTGGTAATCCTGCCGGAGCGGCCCGATCCAGTTACTTGCTCCAGATCAATGTCATTTTCCTGAGCGAGGCGCAAGACGGCAGGAGAATAACGTTTTTTCATCGACTGATCGCCCGTGGACTCTTCTGCCTGTTCCCCTGCTTTTTCTGTTTCCGCTTCTGTTTCAGATGGGCTATCAGCCGATTCCTCTGTGCCATTCTCTGTTTCGATATAGCACATGAGCTGGCCGACTTCAATAGTTTCCCCTTCCTGGGCAACCAGTTCTTTGATTACGCCAGTAAAGGAGGATGGCACTTCTGCATTGACTTTATCGGTCATGACTTCAGCGATAGGATCATACTTGTTCACATGATCGCCGGCACTGACAAGCCATGTGCTGATTGTTCCTTCTGTCACACTTTCACCCAGCTGGGGCATATTAATTTTTTCCGAAGCCATTGGCAATCCCTCCTGTTCGTTAAAATTCTGCTAAATCACGCATCGCTTTTTCGACTTTATCGGGGTTGATCATGAAATATTTTTCCATTGGTGGTGAATATGGCATTGCCGGTACATCCGGACCTGCAAGACGCTGGATTGGCGCATCCAGATCAAACAGGCAGTTTTCCGCTATAATTGCCGCAACTTCACCGATAATACTTCCTTCTTTGTTGTCTTCCGTTACTAATAAAACCTTGCCTGTCTTTTTCGCCGCTTCGATAATCGCTTCCTTGTCCAATGGGTAAATGGTGCGCAGGTCGAGGATATGGGCGTCAATTCCTTCCTCGGCTAGCTTCTCCGCTGCCTGCAGGGCAAAATGAACGCTGAGCCCATAAGTGATCACTGTAATATCCGAACCTTCCCGCTTTACATCAGCCTTGCCAATCGGCAGGATGTAATCCTCATCCGGAACTTCTCCTTTAATCAGGCGGTATGCACGTTTATGTTCAAAGAATAGCACCGGGTCATTGTCACGGATCGAAGCTTTTAACAGTCCTTTCACATCATACGGAGTGGAAGGCATAACAATTTTCAGTCCCGGCTGGTTGGCAAACACCGATTCCACAGATTGCGAGTGATACAATGCTCCGTGAACACCGCCTCCATATGGAGCGCGAATCGTAATCGGCGCATTCCAGTCATTATTGGAACGGTAGCGTAATTTTGCCGCTTCTGAAATGATCTGGTTTACCGCAGGCATGATAAAATCGGCGAACTGCATTTCTGCTACCGGACGCATGCCGTACATGGCAGCACCTATACCGACACCAGCAATCGCCGACTCGGCAAGCGGGGTATCAAGCACACGTTCCTCCCCAAATTCTTCGTAGAGTCCATCCGTCGCGCGGAACACTCCGCCTTTTTTCCCTACGTCTTCTCCTAAAATAAATACTTTTTCATCACGCTGCATTTCTTCTTTTAAGGCAGCTGTTACTGCCTGTATATATGATTGCACCGGCATTTGTTTTCCCCCTCCCTACTCTTCGTATACATATCTCAGTGCATGCTCCGGCTCGGCATATGGGGCATTTTCCGCATAATCGGTTGCCTCGTTGACCAGATTGGCTGTATCATCCTCGATCGCCTTTTCGTTTTCTTCTGTTAAGATGCCGGCCTCTTTTAAATAGCTGGCAAAAGCAATAATTCCGTCTTTCTTCTTCGCTTCCTGAATTTCGTCTTTTTCCCGGTACCGGTCATCATCATCACTGGAATGGGCAGTAAAACGATACGTTACCGCCTCAATCAGTGTTGGGCCCTCCCCGCTCACTGCTCGCTCTCTGGCAGTCTGTACTGCTTCGAAAACTGCCAGCGGATCGTTTCCATCGACCGTAATTCCCGGCATCCCATAACTTGAAGCCCTCTCAGCAACGGTTTCGCTGGCCAGCTGTTTCTCAAGTGGTACGGAAATCGCGTATTTGTTGTTCTCCACCATGGTAATAACAGGCAAGTTATGCACACCGGCAAAATTTAAACCTTCATGAAAATCTCCCTGGTTGGATGACCCTTCTCCGAGGGTGGTAAATGATACAATCGGCTTTTTTTCCATTTTGGCTGCAAGCGCAACTCCCACAGCATGGGGCAGTTGAGTTGTAACCGGAGAAGATCCGCTTAAAATATTGTTTTTCTTTTGGCCAAAATGACCAGGCATCTGCCGGCCGCCGGAGTTGGGATCCTCCGCTTTGGCAAAGCTCGAAAGCATCAGTTCTTTTGCCGTCATACCAAAGGCAAGCACCACTCCCATGTCCCGGTAATACGGTGCAGTATAGTCGGTCTCTCTGTCCAGGGCAAATGATGCCCCCACCTGAGCTGCTTCCTGCCCCTGACAGGAAATTACAAATGGAATTTTCCCCGCACGATTGAGGAGCCACATTCTTTCATCCAGTTTTCTTGCCAGGAGCATTGTTTTATACATTTCGATGACTTGCTCTTCTGTCAAGCCTAATTTTTCATGACTCTTCTTGCTCACGTTTATTCCCTCCCTTGTTCTTATCCTGGATAATTGCAACGAAAGCTTGTCGTGATAATAGCTTGCTGACAAGCCAAGTTTTCTTTATCCATGTATCTGCTTTCCTTCAACCGCCAGTGCTGCTTCACCTATTACTTCAGAAAGAGTTGGATGCGGGTGGACCGTATGGGCGATTTCCCATGGTGTTGCATCAAGCACTTTGGCAAGACCTGCCTCGGATATCATATCGGTTACATGCGGACCAACCATATGGACACCCAGCAGATCCTCTGTTTTCTTATCCATAATTATTTTGACAAAGCCATCTGACTCTCCGTGCACCAGTGCTTTTCCGACAGCTTTAAACGGGAATTTTCCTGTTTTTATATCAAATCCTTTTTCCTTGGCCTGTTGTTCGGTTAACCCGACGCTGGCCGCTTCCGGACTGGAATAAATACAGGAAGATACGCTGTCATAATCCATTGGCAGCGGCTTTTTATCAGCCATATGTTCTACAGCAATGATTCCTTCATGGGAGGCAACATGTGCCAGTTGCATACCCCCGATGACATCACCGATGGCGTAAATATGCGATTCTTTCGTCTGATAATAAGAGTTTGTCTGAATAACCTCGTTATCCACTACGATATCAGTGTTTTCCAAGCCAATATTGGTCGTATTCGCTTCCCTGCCAACGGAAATCAGCATGCGGTCAGCCTGAAAAGTTTCTTCCTTATCCCCGATTTCTGCCTTCACTGTCACGCCATTCTCTTTTTGCAGTGTGTCCGGCAGCACTTTTGCCCCTTTAATGAAGGAAACGCCTTTTTCCTTCAGCTGTTTTTCTACTTCTTTGGCAATTGCTACGTCTTCTGTCGGCAGAATTCGTTCCAGGTATTCAATGACCGTGACCTCCACACCGAAATCTGCCAGCATTGATGCCCATTCGATGCCAATAACGCCACCGCCGACAATTACGATTTTCTCAGGAAGCTCCTCCATCGACAACGCATCATCCGAACTCATTACATATGTACTGTCAAACTCCAGGCCCGGCAATGATTTTGGCTTTGAACCGGTTGCTATCAGGACATTTTTTGGCACAAGCATCGTGTTTTCTTCGCCATTTGCATACTCAATCGAGATCGTGCCGGGAATTGGAGAAAAAATACTCGGACCAAGGATGCGGCCAAACCCTTCATACACATCAATTTTACCTTTTTTCATTAATCCCTGCACGCCTTGATGCAAGGATTGAATAATCCGCTGCTTTCTTTCCTGCACTTTAGGAAAGTTTAAGGTCGTATCTTTTGTATCAACGCCATAATCAGCCGCTTCTTTTGTCTGTCTGTAAACTTCTGCACTTCTGAGAAGCGCTTTGGAAGGGATGCATCCGCGATGAAGACAAGTTCCTCCCAGTTCTGCTTTTTCCACAACAGCAACCTGCATGCCAAGCTGGGAGGCACGAATGGCGGCAACATATCCGCCCGTGCCGCCGCCGAGCACAACAAGATCATAATCCTTTTCCTTTGCCATCTGTATACACTCCTTTAAGAATTAGGCGGGGTAGACTTTAGGTTCTTCCTGCTGCCGCAGTACCCTCAGCACTCCCTCGTTGAGTGCCTGCAGCTCATTTTCCCCGGGAAAAATAAGCGTATCAGCAATCCAGTTAATTCTACTTGTAATCATATCAACAAATTCTTTCCCGTAAGCAAGTCCGCCAGTCAGGACGATCGCATCCACGTTTCCTTCTAAAACGGTACTCATCGAGCCGATTTCCTTTGCGATCTGATATGCCATTGCCTCGTAAATTTGCTTAGCTTTTTCTTCCCCTGCAGCAATTCGTTCTTCTACGTCCAGCGCATCATTTGTTTGCAGATAGGCCATCAAACCGCCGCCGCCGACTATTTTCCGCATAATTTCATCCCGATAATAGCTGCCGGAGAAGCACATTGCGACCAAATCCCCCGCCGGTACCGTTCCAGCCCTCTCCGGTGAAAAAGGCCCGTCACCGTGCAGTCCATTATTAACATCGACAACCTTGCCACTCTTATGGGCGCCGATTGTAATGCCGCCGCCCATGTGGGTGACAACCAGATTTGCCTCTTCATATGGTTTTTTAAGCTCGTCCGCTGCTTTTCTGGCAACTGCTTTTTGGTTTAACGCATGAAAAATACTTTTGCGTGGTATTTCCGGAACACCGGAAAATCTTGCCACCTCATCCAGTTCATCCACCACTACCGGATCAACGATAAAAGCAGGAATATTGAGCCCACCGGCAATCTCATTGGCGAGAATGCCTCCCAGATTAGATGCATGTTCACCGTTAAAGCCAATTTTTAAGTCGTTAAGCATCGGCTCGTTTACTTCATATGTTCCGCCCTCGATTGGCTTAAGCAGACCGCCCCTTCCACAGACGGCGCTTAATTTGGATATATTGATTCCCTCGTAATCCAGGGTTTCCAGAATAACATTTTTCCGGTATTCATACTGATCAATAATGCGCCGGAATGGATCCAATTCCTCCGGTTTGTGCCGGATGGTTTGTTCAAATATACAAATTTCATTATCAAATACACCGATTTTTGTAGAAGTGGAGCCTGGATTGATAACGAGTACTCGTAATAATCGCTGCAAAATGCTTACCTCCGTTGCCTGTATTCCTTATCTTCTGCTTAGGATATGATGTTCATTTACTAGAAATTGATTTCGCGATTTTTTCAATGATGCGATCCGTTCTTCTGCCATCCGGTCAGCGGCTGCAGAGGTAGGAATGTTGTCTCTTCTGGCTATTTCAAACACTCGCTGGAGACTATTGTAAATCGTTTCAACTTTTTTCATCGCCCTGTCTTGATTATAACCGTTTAATTCGTCAGCAACATTAATCACCCCGCCGGAATTTATCACATAGTCCGGTGCATAAACGATGCCTTCCTCATGAAGAATTTCACCATGTTTCAGTGATTTCAGCTGATTGTTGGCAGAGCCGGCGATTACTTTCGCCTTTAATTTGGGAATCGTCTCATCATTAATCGTCGCGCCTAATGCACATGGAGCGTAAATGTCACATTCCACTTCATAAATTGCTTCCGGAGCTACTGCCTCTGCCCCAAAAGCCTCCACTGCACGGTCAATTGCATCCTGGTTAATATCAGTGACCACCAGTTTCGCCCCTTCTTCATGCAGGTATTGACACAAGGTGAATGCTACACTCCCAATCCCTTGAATAGCAACCGTTTTTCCTTCAAGTGAATCGGAGCCAAACGCTTCTTTCGCAGAAGCTTTCATTCCTTTGTAGACCCCGTATGCAGTGACAGGTGATGGATTTCCTGAAGATCCGGATTCCGGGGAAATGCCTGTTACAAAATCAGTCTCCATATGGATTAAGTCCATGTCAGCCACGGTTGTCCCTACATCCTCTGCAGTAATATAGCGGCCATTCAAACTTTGAATATATCTGCCGAATGCACGGAACATTTCCGGATTTTTATCTTTTTTCGGATCTCCGATAATCACGGTTTTCCCGCCGCCGAGATTTAACCCTGCAGCAGCATTTTTGTAGGTCATGCCTTTGGCCAGCCGTAAAGCATCTTCAATTGCCTTGGCCTCTGAGTCGTATGTCCACATTCTGGTTCCTCCGAGTGCAGGCCCCAGAGTGGTGTCGTGAATGGCAATAATCGCTTTTAAACCGGAGTTTTTATCCTGACAAAAAACAAGCTGTTCGTAATCATATTTTTCCATATAAGTAAAAATTTCCACGTTTAATTCCTCCTAAAAATTTCTCGATGCAACCAGCGCCAGTGATAATGAATTGAGTTTGCTTTCAGCTGAATCGGCGCGTGATGTTAAAATAATCGGTGCTTTTGCGCCGCTGATCATCGCGGCCACTTTGGCATTGGCAAAATACATAAACGATTTATAAAGGGCATTACCTGCTTCGATTGTCGGCACCACCAGAATATCAGCATTTCCGGCAACTTCGGATGTAAGTCCTTTTTGCCGGGCAGCCTCCAACGATACCGCATTATCAAAAGCGAACGGCCCATCGACAACAGCATCGCTGATTTGCCCTCGCCGGTTCATCTGGGCTAGTACAGCAGCATCTAATGTAGATTGCATTGCTGGATTAATAACTTCCACCGGGGCAAGAAGCGCAACTTTTGGGAGCTGCATACCGACTCGCCCGGCAACATGCACCGCATTATTGATAATCTCTGCTTTTTCCTCCAGCGGCGGGGAAATATTCATCGCTGCATCAGTTAGAAAAATGAGCCTGTCATGTGCCGGCACTTCAAACAGAGCCACATGTGACAATACTTTTCCTTTACGCAGTCCGCTTTCCTTGCTGAGCGCAGCTTTTAATAAATCTTTTGTGGCGATATTGCCTTTCATCAAAATTTGTGCTTCCTGATGATGGACAGCTGCAACTGCCTTTTGGGCAATAGCTGATTCCTCCGCGACATGTCTGATTTCCAGTTCGGGAACCGACAGGTCAAGTCCTGCTTCTTCGGCAATCGGCCGAAGCCGCTCCTCCTGCGCAATCAGGATAAACCGGCAAAGCTTTTCGCTGATTGCCTGTTTCACCGCAAGCAGCACTTCCATGTCTGCTGCATTCGCAACTGAAACCACTTTGCTGTTACCTTGTTTTGCCTGTTGCCTGATTTCTTGTAATGTCTTCATTGGGTCCCCTCTTCCTCGTCCGCCCCACTTATCTTACTGCAAAAATCATGCCAACTACAAACACATGAAAGCGCTTCATTTTACCGCGGATGGCTCTGCAGATGTTTGCATTTTTGCAATTAATTGCATGCTATTTTTGTCAATCAGTCAATCTGATATTTGTTCATTTTATAATACAGATTGCGGATGGAGATTTGTAAATCCTCTGCTGTTTTCGTTTTATTGTAATTATTTTGCTGATAAACCTCTCTAATTAACTCTTTTTCATACTGCTCCATTGCTGCCTGAAGAGGTAATATGCCGGCCCGTGGTGCAGCACTAATTTGTGAGCCTTGGGAGGACGTGCCAAGTTCCGGAATATGCTGCCGCTGGATAACCTCATCATTTATATGCATGTAAATCATTGCACGGCCAATAACATTTTCCAATTCCCTTATGTTCCCCGGCCATTTATAGCTTTTCAAATATTCCATCGCCCGTTCATTTACAGCATGAACTTTTCTGCCGTAATCTTCGTTGAGTTTCTGGATAATGTGCTCAGCCAGTTCCGGAAGATCAGATAATCGCTCCTCTAAAGAAGGAATAAAAATGGGCAGACGGTTTATCCGGTAATAAAGATCCTCCCGAAAAGACTGATGCATAATGGCTTTTTCCAAGTTAACATTGGTTGCAGCGATAATCCGCACATTCAGCGCAATCGGCTCTGTTCCTCCTACGCGGATAATTTCATTTTCCTGAAGCACACGCAGCAGCTTTGCCTGCATATTTAAAGAAAGCTCGCCGATTTCATCAAGAAAGATGCTTCCCATGTTTGCCTCTTCAAACAAGCCCTTTTTCCCGCCATGCTTCGCTCCCGAAAAAGCTCCCTCTTCATAGCCAAAGAGTTCGCTTTCCAGGATAGATTCTGCAATGGCGGCACAATTGACACGGATGAACTTATGATGTTTCCGATCGCTTTCATTATGTATGGCATGGGCAAACAGTTCTTTTCCTGTACCGGAAGCGCCTCGCAGTAAAACGGTGGCAGGAGTTTTTGCCCCCACTTTGGCTTGTTCGAGTGCCAGTTTCATTTCCGGAGACGTGCCGATAATATCGTCAAACGTATATTTTGCTTCGAGATTGCGGATGATCTGTCTCGCCCGCTTTAATTCATTGGTCAGGGATTGAATTTCTGAAACATCATGCAGGACACCGACACTGCCTTTTATTTTCCCATCAACAATCACCGGGGCCACATTTACCAGCACATCTTTTTTTCCTGGCCCCACCTTCATGCGAACCCGGCGGACAGGGCGCCTTGTCTCCAGCACCTTCATATGCATGCTTTCCCCCTCCGAGATGTCGACACTCGCCGGCTTGCCGATGATATCGGATTCCTGTAAACCAGTGATCCTGGTATAGGCCGGGTTAATGATCAGCCCGTTTCCATTCTCATCGGCTACACTGATGGCTTCATCAGAGGAATGAATAATCGCTTCCAGCATTGTTTTGATTTCTTTTAAATCGGTATTTTCCTCTGCCAGGTTGACGACTTCGGTAATATCCTTGAAAATGGCAAAAGCGCCAATCAGCTTATCCTCCGCATTAATTATGGGAATACGGGTGGTGATGATTTTTTTTCCGTTTTCCAGGAAGAGTTTCTGATTAACTTCTTTTCGCTCGCTGCGGAGAACCTCCGGAAGGCGTGAATTGGGAATTACTTCCATGATGCGACGACCTTCCAGCTGATCCTTCTTTGAGCCGATAATCCGCTGGGCACTTTGATTCACGAATTTAATCCGTTCTTCACGATTGATTACAATCATCCCGTCGCGGATATTGTTCAAAATGAGCTCCTGGTTATTCATCTGCAATTTGATTCTCCCCAGCAGCGCTTCTTTTTCATCAATCAGCTCGGAGATAATATAAGCAACCGCTCCCGGGATAACCACCGTATTCTGGCTTCGTTCCTTAATTAGTTCCTTTAAAACCTGCTCCTTGCCTGTAGCTTCAATGATAATATCGATATTTTTATCCAGCCAGCTTTTCCAGTCGCAGCCGGTTGGTATTTCATACTTCTTGGCCAGACTGATGCCGGGCGCATCCTTATTATGGTCAATCACAGCAGCAATTTCCATGCGTTTTGTCGTATGGAGGATTTCCAGAAGAGCGGATCCGCCTTTGCCAGCTCCAACAATCAGCACACGCTTCATCTCATCCCACCTTGCATTTTTTTGCATGGTTTCATCATACGCGACCATGCATAATTTGGCAAATGATTTTTCGAAGGTTTTTTCTAAGAATGATGTTTTATTCTATAAACACTACATATGTGCCCGTTGATTTTCGCTGCGGGCAGTCGCTTTCCACGGGCACGGCTTCAGCCTCCTCGGAAGAAGATCGCTTCCTGCGGGGTCTTCAGATTCGTGCTTTTCCCGCAGGAGTCAACTGCCCTTGCTCCAATCAACCATTAACAGCGTGCATAACTGTTGTTTGAATTTACAGATAAAATCGCAGGCGGAGGAAATACCTTGAGACTCCTGCGGGATGATAAGCATAGGTGAGTCCCCGCAGTGCGGCAGCACGAGGAGGCTCACCAGCGCTCAGCAGGTGCGAAAGGTATTTCCGCAGCGGTGGGTTAGACCTGTTTAATTGGTCTTATTTTTTGTCAATTACGAGGATTATAAAGCAACAAAACTTACGAAAAGAGCCTTTCAAAAACGCCTTCATTCCAGATGTCTCAGTTTTTTGTTATACTTAAGCTAGGAACACCAAGTTAGAGGGGAATCTAGATGATCAGAATTATTGCTGTATCGCTCCTGTTTATTCCTGGAGTGATAGCTGCACTTGGAATAAAGCTGATGCGGGACACCTTGTTTGATGAGTTTCATCCAATATTCCTGCACACAAGCCTGCAGTTTACGGCCGGGCTTTTCATGTGTGCAGGGGGGATTGCTTTCATCGTTGGGTTTATTGTCCACAGGGACAGGAAAAGACAGAACCTGGCTAAACAGAATAGCATGAACGAAAAAGATGGAGAGATTTAATGCACTCCGTCTTTTTTCGTAGCAAAATGCCTTAAAAACGCTTGTCAGCAAAAGAGGGGCCTTTTATAGTGACTTGAGTAATTCTCTATTATTGTTAAAATGGATATTGTGAAAAAAACAAACAACGGCCGAGGGGGACTTGAGAAATGAAAGTAGCAAAATTTGGGGGTAGCTCTGTCGCGGATGCGCATCAGCTGCGCAAAGTGGCGGAGATTATCAGACAGGATCCAGAGCGGAAATTCATTGTTGTATCTGCCCCTGGCAAGCGATCAACAACAGATTTTAAAATAACCGATAAGCTGATTCAATTAGCGAATGCGCAGGAAAACGGTAAACCCACAGAAGAGATAGTTAACACTATTTTACAACGGTTCCGGGGCATCACAGCAGAACTGGAACTTCCGTCAGTAATTCTAACAGAAATTGAGGGAACAATTCGTACAGTTCTGGAGCGCAATGAAACGGCAGCACGAAAAATGGATGCATTGAAATCAACCGGAGAAGACAGTTCAGCTAAAATTCTCAGCGCATATCTGCAACAACTGGGGCTGCAAGCTGCATACATAAATCCGAAAGAGGCCGGCATCCTTGTAAGCAACGAACCGGGTAATGCGAAAATGCTCCCGGAGAGCTACGCCAAAATCCATGCATTAAGAGAAAAAGAAGGAATTATGGTGATTCCCGGTTTCTTCGGCTATACGCTGGAAGGAGAACTCGTGACTTTTTCCCGCGGCGGCTCGGATATTACGGGTTCGATCGTTGCCGCTGGTGTAAAAGCAGCATTATATGAAAACTTTACCGATGTTGATTCCGTTTTTACCGTGAATCCAACGATCGTAAACCACCCAAAAGAAATTAAGACATTAACCTATAAGGAAATGCGGGAACTGTCCTATGCAGGTTTTTCCGTGTTTCATGATGAGGCGCTGATTCCTGCTTTCCGTGCAGGGATTCCTGTGGAAGTTAAAAATACGAATAACCCAGAGGCAACCGGAACACGGATAGTATCGGAAAAGAAAGAAACCGAAAAATGCGTGGTCGGCATTGCCAGTGATACCGGTTTTTGCAGTTTATATGTCAGTAAATATCTGATGAACCGAGAAGTCGGTTTTGGGCGGAAACTCCTGCAGATTCTCGAGGAAGAGGGAATTTCTTTTGAACACGCCCCTTCCGGAATTGACGATTTGTCGGTAATTATACGCGAGAGCAAGCTGACACCGGAAAAAGAGGATAATATCATAAAAAAAATTCATGAGTTGCTGAATCCGGAGACCGTTACCATAAACCGCGACTTGGCAATGATTATGGTTGTAGGTGAAGGCTTAATGAGTACGCTTGGTGTGGCACAACGGGCTGCTACAGCGATCACGGAAGCGGATGTCAACATTGAAATGATCAATCAGGGTTCTTCCGAAGTGTCGATGATGTTTGGAATTGAGTCAGAAGGTTTAAACCGTGCATTAAACTCCTTGTACCGGGCCTTCTTTGCCTAAGGAAGACCTTAAATGACTAATCACAAGCTTATATCGCGGTAGGCCAGAGTTTCATTTATGCAGGATGAGAAAAAAGAAAACCTGATCAGTATCCGGGCAATTCCGGTCACTGATCAGGTTTTCTTTATCCTTTATTATTTTAACTCGCCCGGTGCTCCAGCCGCAGCCGGTCAGCAACCATAGCAATGAATTCACTATTAGTAGGTTTTGCTTTTGATATATTTACCGTATAGCCAAACAAGGCAGAAATGGACTCAATATTCCCTCTGCTCCAGGCTACTTCAATAGCATGGCGGATTGCCCGTTCCACACGGGAAGCTGTGGTGCTATATTTTTTGGCAATATCCGGATAAAGCACTTTGGTGACAGAACCGAGAAGCTCAATATCGTTATAGACCATCGTAATCGCCTCTCTTAAATACATGTATCCTTTAATATGGGCAGGCACACCGATTTCATGAATAATATTCGTAATGCTTGTCTCAATATCCTTGGCCTGCTTCTCTTTACGGGCGACTTTCCGTGACCCGGTAGTCAAAATGCTGCTTCCATTCACCTGACGAATTTGATCAGCCAGATTGTCCAGATCAAATGGTTTAAGAATGAAATAGGAAGCTCCCAATGTGACAGCTTTTTTCATTACTTCTTCCTGTCCGAACGCTGTCAGCATAATTACATTTGGCACACTTTGCCGCTCTGTTTGCCTTAACGTGTTAAGTACAGCCAGCCCGTCAATATGCGGCATAATAATGTCCAAAACGAGAACATCCGGCTGCAGATCCTCCATCAGATACAAACAATCTTTGCCATTGTATGCTGTGCCGATAACCTCAATATCTTCCTGCTCGGCAAAATAGTCCTCCATCATCTGCACAAGCTCCTTATTGTCATCCACCAAACATACTGAAATTTTCTCCACGATAAAACTCCTCCTCTTATGTATTGCCAAATTTTTCTCCATCCTACTCTTTACTTATTCTACAAAAAAATCGAATATCCTTCTTTTTTTAAAAAAACTTTGGTTTTTTTTATATTTTCTTTTACTATCTTAATTATGCTTGTTTTTTCGATGTTATTTGATAATATTTGACAAGTTTTGTCGAAAAATATTCAGCCGTAATAAATATAAGCTTTTATTACGTAGTTGATGGAAGCTGCGACATGGCCACCGCTCCCGCCGCTGCGGAAATACAGGGGAATTTTCATAGTAGGCTATCTAATCCTTACAAGTGATAGAAAATTCAACATGAGTGCTTGTTGATTTCCGCTGCGGGCATCCGCTTTCCGCGGGCACGGCTTCAGCCTCCTCGCGGAAAACCGCCGCTGCTCAGGTCTAGACTCGTGCTTTTCCCGCAGGAGTCGGATGCCCTCCGCTCCAATCAACCATCTACAGAGCGGGTAACTGTGGTTTAATTTACAAAGCACACCAACTAGCGGAGGAAATACCCCGAGACTCCTGCGGGATGGTAAGCATCGGTGAGACCCCGCAATGCGGCAGCACGAGGAGGCTCACCAGCGCCCGCGCAAAGCGAGGGGTATTTCCGCAGCGGCAGGTTATGTCGCAGTTTATAGATAACATCCATTTATGAAAACAGCCATGAATAAAAACCTGCCATGCTGATCACATGACAGGTTTCATTCATTAGCTTGCTTTTTTATTCTCCCCGTAAATATCTACGCCTGCTTCCTGGAGCATCCATTCAATGTGCACGCCGTATCCGGATGTTGGGTCATTGACAAACACGTGGGTGACTGCACCAATGACTTTTCCATCCTGGATGATCGGGCTGCCGCTCATTCCCTGGACGATGCCGCCTGTTTTCTGCAGCAGTTCCTGGTCGGTAATTTGAACAACCATCCCTTTGGTTGCTGGGAATTTTTGCGGAACACTGCTAACAATTTCCACTTCAAATTCCTCTACTTCTTCCCCTTCAACCACGGTTAAAATTTTCGCTGGTCCTTCCTTTACTTCATGAGATAAGGCAATTGGCAACGGCTTATTATATTCCCCGTTGGAAATCTGCTCATTCAATTCCCCGAATATACCAAAGGGACTGTTTTTCGTTATCGTGCCAATTTCATTATCCTTCATAGAGAATTTCGCTTGTTTTTCGCCTGGTGTCCCATTATTTCCTTTTTCAATCGAAGTAACGGTTGAACGAACGATGGAACCATCGTCAATTTGAATCGGTTTATTTGTATCCATATCGGAAATGACATGGCCCAGTGCTCCGTATTTTTTTGATTCCGGATGATAAAAGGTCATGGTTCCAATGCCGGCTGCCGAATCACGGATATACAAACCGATTTTGTACTGATTTGCTTTTTTATCGAGTACTGGCTCTAGTTCTGTGGAAATGGTTTCATTCTGGCGCTTAATCGTTACTTGCAAATTCTCGTTGTTCTTGCCTGCCTCTTCAACCAGCGGCTTAACATCTTCCATCTCCTCTATTGTCTCTCCGTTTATTTTCGTAATGATATCCCCCACCTGAATGTTGGCCTCTTCTCCAGGTGAAGATGCTTCTGCTTCTCCCCCGCTTATCAAGTGATGCCCGACTACGAGCACACCCTGTGTGTTTAACTGCACCCCGATGGATTGACCGCCTGGAATGATACGAAGATCCTCCATGACGGATAAATCGACTTTTTTAATGGGAAAACCGCCGACTTCATACATCAGCTGACTATTTCCCGGCTTTGTGGCAGAAAATACGGATGTGTCAATCGCCTGAATGTGCCCGCTGGCTGCTTCAACGTCCACATTAGCGCCTAAATCAGGCATCTCAATGGGCGATTGGTTATGAAAGGTCACCATTTCATTGGGAATGGCAAGATATTTCTGCATTGAGGGTAAAAAAGGAACGGCAATGACAGCAATAAGGAGAAAAACGCCTATTATCAATCGTATTCTGTTTGTCTGCGGTGATTTCACACAACTTCACTCTCCTCGTTCCTAACCCATACCATTGTTGTCTGTACTTCTAATTTGACCTAAACCCATGTGATTTAAACCGGGGAAAGATAAGAAAGATGTGTAACATTTCCCTTAAAAAATCCTCTGGAAAGTGAATAGCCATTGTGTGGCGTGTAATGGTATGAAAAAGAGCAAGTAAGCAATAAAGTTTTTAACTTAGGGTAATCGTAAGTTTTATTGCTAATTTATTTCGTAATTGATGGAAACTGCGACATAGGCAGCCGCTGCGGAAATACCCACGACATGTGTGCTCGTTGCTTTCCGCGGGCACGGCTTCAGCCTCCTCGGAAGAAGTGCACTTCCTGCTCAGGTCTAGACTCGTGCTTTCCCGCAGGAGTCGACTGCCCTCCGCTCCAATCAACCATTAACTAAGTGGATAGCTGTTGTTTGATTTAACAAAGCAGACAATTAGCGGAGGAAATACCCGAAGGCTCCTGCGGGATGGTAAGCATAGGTGAGACCCCGCAGCGCGACAGCGCGCGGAGGCTCACCAGCGCCCGCGGAAAGCGAAGGGTATTTCCGCAGCGGCGATCATGAACCCCATTGACTTACGTCGCATTCTATAGTTATTGCGATTAGAAAATAATCTTAACTAAAAAAAGCCAGTTGTCCTGGCTTTTCCTGCAGATGCTTATTTCATCTTTTTCTTAAACGCATTTGCCATCTCAAGCAGCTCTTTGGCATGCTCTTTTGCTGTATCCGTCAATTTGGTTCCGGTGATCATCCTGCCCAGTTCCTTCATTTGGCCCTCGGCCGGCAATTCGGAAACGGAGGTGAATGTACGGTTGTTCCTTTCTTGTTTCTCAATCAGTTTATGGGTATCAGCCATTGCTGCGACTTGTGGCAAGTGGGTGATGCACAGAACTTGGGATTCACTGGATACCTGGAGAATTTTCTCGGCAATCGCCTGGGCTACACGCCCGCTGACACCTGTATCCACTTCATCAAAAATGACGCTTGTCACTCCTTGATGCTGGGCGAATATTTTTTTAAGTGCAAGCATAATTCTCGACATTTCCCCGCCCGAAGCTACTTTGCTTAGCTCTTTTGCCGGTTCACCGGGATTGGTGGAAATAAAAAAACGAATAAAGTCAAAACCATTTTCATGCAGCTGCACATCTTTTCTGTCCGCGGCTTCTTTTTGACTAAAATCAATTGTAAAAGCAGCCTTTTCCAAATACAATCCTGTTAGTTCCTGATGAATTTCCTCTGATAATGCGCCAGCCGCTTTTTTGCGGATATCATGCATTTGTTTTGCTTCGAGGTAAGCATCTTTTGCTGTTTCCTCAATTTGTTCAGCAAGGAGAGAAAGGTGAGAATCCTTGTTGGTGATTTGTTCGATTTCTTCTTCTATTTTTGCCATGTATTCGAGGATGTCATTAACGGTCGGTCCGTATTTTTTCTTCAGGCGGTTAATTTCACTGAGGCGGGCTTCAATCTCATTTAAACGGTCGGGTTCATAGTACAGCTGATCCAAATGACTGCGCAGATCATAGGTCATTTCCTCTAATATATAATAATGGTTGGATGCGTCTTCTGCTTTCTCCGCAATAAATGGATCATACTCCCGGTTGTCCTGAAGCGCCTGCTGGGCGATGTTAAGCCACTCCAGTCCCTTTTGTTCACCGTACAGCGCGTTATAAGCATCCTGAATGGCCTGGTATATTTTTTCATAATTGACCAGTGATGCGCTCTCTTCCTCCAATGTCTCATCTTCATCGGGCTGCAGATTGGCTGCTTCCAGTTCATTCAGCTGAAATTGCAGAAGATCAAGCCGATGTGCCGTCTCCTGTTCATTTTCGTTCAGGTTTTTATATTTTTTTCTTAATGATGTAAGTTTCTCGTATAAGTAACGATATTCCTGTTTTGTGCTCTTGATATTCGCTTCATCATACATATCCAAAAGCTGCAAATGGTTAGCCGGGTCCATCAGGGATTGTGTTTCATGCTGACTGTGGATATCAATCAGCGTTCGGCCGAATTCCCGTAATATGGCCAGTGTAACCAGTTTGCCATTGATCCGGCAAATGCTTTTTCCGCCGGAGGTAATTGCCCGCTGCATAATAACTTGTTCTTCCTGGATTTCGATGCCGTACTCGAGACCCAATTCATAAATTGGATGGTTTTTCCGGTCGATGGTAAAGAGTCCTTCAATTTCGGCTCTTTTGGTACCATGTCTGACAAAGTCGACTGAGCCTCTCCCACCAGCTAAAAGCTGCACGGCATCAATGATAATTGATTTCCCGGCACCAGTTTCCCCTGTTAGCACAGTCAGCCCCTCATTAAAGGTGAGCGATATTTCATTTATAATAGCAAAATCGCGAATGGTTAATTCTGTCAGCATTTCTTCCCCTCCCATTCCTTGATCCTCCAGCTATAGCATGTCCAGGAATTGCTGTTTAATCTTCACTGTATCTTCTTCAGTTTTGCATAAAATCAGACAGGTATCATCCCCGCAAATGGTGCCCATAATTTCTTCCCAGTCCAGGTTATCAATTAAAACCCCAACTGCATGGGCATTTCCCGGTAAAGTTGTCAATACGATAAAATGGCTGGCATGATCTATTTTCACAAAGGCATCCATGATTAAGCGTTTGAGTTTTTCCAGAGGATTAAAGCGCTGGTCAGCGGGCAGACTGTATTTGTAATTGCCGGTGGCGGAGGGAACCTTCACAAGATGAAGCTCCTTAATATCACGGGACACCGTTGCCTGGGTAACATTATAACCGAGCTGCTTGAGCCTATCAACGAGCTCATCCTGGGTATCAATTTCCTGCTCGGTGATTAATTCTCTTATTTTGATATGACGCTGAATTTTACTCATATAACCACTCCGATTTCCTGTTTTGCCTGCCGTGATACTCAGTTGGACACCAATTCCTGATGTGCTGTTTCTACCGTTTCTTCTATATACACAGTCGTATCTTTCATTTGTTCGTCCTTCTTCCAGCCAAGATGAGCGAGAAATTCAATATTGCCGTCCCCGCCGGTGATTGGCGAATGGGTGAGTCCCAACAATACAAAAGACTGCTTCCGGGCAAACCCAATTATTTTTTCAAGAACCTGCCGGTGGATCTGTTTATCACGCACAATCCCCTTCTCTCCAACTTGATCCCTGTCTGCTTCAAATTGTGGTTTGATCAATACCACGGCATCACTTCCTTCTGCAAGCAGCTGTTTCATTACGGGAAGTATGACGGTTAATGAGATAAACGACACATCGGCTGCTGCGAGGCTCGGTACACCTTGCCTCAGCATCTCAGGGGTGACATGGCGGAAGTTCGTCCGCTCCATCACCACCACACGCGGATCATTGCGCAGCCTCCAGTCCAATTGGTTATAGCCGACATCAATCGCATAAGACAGCTTCAGCCCATTTTTTAGAGCGCAATCCGTAAAGCCGCCGGTGGAAGATCCGATGTCCAGCATTGTTTTTCCAGCAGCGGAAATGGAAAATTCTTGAAGGGCTTTTTCCATTTTCAACCCGCCGCGCCCAACATAAGGGATTGCCTTTCCTTTGACGGTCAGCGGGGTATCAGCTGCAACCTGCATACCGGCCTTATCGAGACGGAGCTCTTTTGTATAAACAAGCCCCGCCATGACAAGCCGTTTCGCTTTATCCATATTTTCCGCCAAGTGGCGTTCCACTAATAATTCATCCACACGTTTTTTTTTCATTGCATTATTCCTCTGCCATTCCTTTTAGTAACTTACCTCTTTAGTGGTCTCGCTGGGCAAAGTAATCCGTAAGCGCCATCAAATAAGAATTTCCAGCATCTGCTTTTTGCAATGCCTCTTTGGCAAGCGCCGTATATTCTTCTTTCTTCTTAATGGCGCCTTCCAAACCGAGCAGCTTCGGATAAGTGCTCTTTGCATTGGTTTCATCGCTTCCTACCGGTTTTCCGATCTTATCCGCATCGCCGGTAACATCCAGAATATCATCCTGCACCTGGAAAATTAACCCCAAATAATAGGCATACTGTTCAAGCTGCTTCAATTGTTCTTCAGAAGCATTTCCCAGAAAAGCACCTGCATAAACAGCAAAACGCAGCAATTCTCCCGTTTTCAGGGTATGAATGGTTTCCAGCTGTTCCAATGTAATCCGCTGATTCTCTGCTTCCATGTCCAGAAACTGGCCGCCCACCATGCCGGACGGACCACTAGTTTTAGCCAACATGGCCATTATTTTTGCTTTTTCTTCTGCAGACAGCTGGATCGATTCGGAGATTATCTCAAAGCTATACGTTAAGAGCGCGTCTCCGGCCAGTATCGCAGTTGCTTCCCCGAACGCTTTGTGGTTGGTCGGCATCCCTCTGCGCGTATCATCATCATCCATTGCCGGCAGATCATCATGGACCAGCGAATACGTATGAATCATTTCCAGTGCTGCCGCAACAGGCAATGCCTTGGAATGATTGTTCCCATATGTCTCGTAACTGGCCATTAAAAGAACAGGACGTAGCCTTTTCCCTCCAGCATACATGGAGTACTGCATGGATTTCTTTAGATTTTCTGAAATGTGCAGTTTTTCCAGCTGCTGCTTTATTTCCTTATCCACCAGGTTCCTGTAATGCTCAATAAATGTGTTCAAATTCTCTTCCACCCTTATTCTTCCTCCTGCAGCTCGAATGGAACAAGATCTCCCTGCTCATTCATTATCTGTGTCATTTTTTCCTGAACATTTTTCAATTTGTCATTGCAGACTTTAGTCAGGTTCATGCCCTCCTGGTAGTAGTTAATCGCTTTTTCCAGTGGAACATCCCCTTCTTCCAGTTTTTCCACAATCCCCTCAAGCTGCTTCATCGCCTCTTCAAACGATAGTTCCTCCTGTTGATTCATTGTTAGCCTCCTCTATACCCAATACCTTGCAGTCCAGACTGCCGTCACTGATTTTCACGGTAATTCTGTCCTCGGGTTCTACTTGATCTTTATTCCGGATGATGTTCCCTTCTGCTGAATAAGGAAGTGCAAACCCGCGCTTTATAATCTCCAGTGGATTCAGCAAAGTCAGTTTATCCAGCTGCTGAGCCAAATTGCTGCGTTTCTCCTCGATCTGCTGCTCGATCAGGCGGTTTTGCTGTTTCACAGCCCTGGACAGCTGCTGTTTTGCCAGCTTCAGCTTTTTTTCCGGATGCTGCCTGAATAACCGTGCCCTTAAGCTCTCATAGGCGGATTGCTGCTGCATCACTTGTTTCCCCGCAGAGCGCCGGATGGATTCCACAAATTTGTCCAGTTGTTGTTCTTTTTGCTCAAGTAACATGGCCGGGTAGCGAAATGCGTAAGCTCCCTCTAATTTTTTTAACTGCTGCTCTTTTGCCGTGACAAGCCCCTGCATTTCTCTGTGAACTGCACGCTCCAGTGAATGAATTTTTTCAGTAAGCTCAACCTGGGAAGGCACTGCCAGTTCGGTAGCGCCAGTCGGGGTTGGAGCACGCAGGTCAGCGATGAAGTCACTGATTGTAACATCCGTTTCATGTCCCACCGCAGAAATAATCGGTGTTGCAGCTTGAAAAATCGCCTCGGCAACGATTTCTTCATTAAAACTCCATAGTTCTTCTATCGAACCGCCGCCCCGGCCGAGAATAATCGTATCAAATAGCCCCCCACTGTCGGCATATCTCAATGCTTCGACAATCGAGCGCGGTGCACTATCTCCCTGAACAAGAACGGGGATGACGGTCGTTTTTACAATCGGGTATCTGCGTCGAATGGTCGTGAGGATGTCACGCACCGCTGCCCCGGTGGGAGAAGTAATAATGGCAATATGCTTGGGATATACCGGGAGCTTTTTCTTATGTTCCGGCAAGAAATAGCCTTGTTTCTCCAGTTTTTCTTTTAATTGTTCAAAAGCCAGGTACAAGGAACCGATGCCATCAGGCTCCATCTGCTGTATGTATAACTGATACTGCCCATACGGCTCAAAGACACTGATTTCCCCTTTAATCAGCACATTCATTCCGTTTTCCGGCCGGAACCGGAGGCGGCGATTATTCCCTGCAAACATGACTGCCTGCACGCGGGATTGATTGTCTTTGATTGTCAAATACATATGTCCGCGGCTGTGATGTTTGAAATTGGAAATCTCACCTTTGAGCCAAATGCCTTTTAAATGGGGGTCCGCATCAAACTTCCGCTTTATATATTTAGTGAGAGCGGTAACGGTTAAGTATCGGTCTTTCATGAATTGGCCAGTCCTTTGGCTGCCTGAATGGTATTCTTCAGCAGCATGGTAATGGTCATTGGACCGACTCCGCGGGGCACTGGTGTAATGTATGATGCTATTTCCTTTGCACTTTCAAAGTCCACATCCCCGGTAAGAGAGCCATCTTCCATGCGGTTGATCCCCACATCAATGACGACCGCACCTTCTTTTAGATGCTCTTTATTAATCATATTTGCTCTGCCGGCAGCGGCGATCAAAATATCGGCGCTTTTTGTATAGTCTGTGAGCTTGTCTGTTTTAGAATGACAGTAAGTAACAGTGGCATTTTCTGCAAGCAGCAGCTGCCCGACAGGTTTACCGACAATATTGCTTCGTCCAATTACGACTGCGTGTTTGCCTTCGATCGGAATATTTCTTGATTTCAGCATTGTGATGATGCCATAAGGAGTGCATGGCAAGAGTGCATCCTGCCCTGTCATCATCCGGCCGATGTTGATTGGGTGGAAGCCATCGACATCCTTAGCCGGATCGATTGCAACAATAATATTTTCTTCTCTGATTTGTTCCGGCAGCGGCAGCTGGACTAAAATTCCGTGCACACTCGCGTCACGATTTTTTTGATCAATTAGTCCAAGCAGTTCTTCTTCTGTTACAGATGATGGAAGCTCGATTACTTCCGAGGAAATGCCGACAGTATCGGACGCCTTCTCTTTTCCTCTGACATAGGATCTGGAAGCAGGGTTGTCCCCCACGATAATCACCGTTAAATGAGGAGTAAGCCCGCTATTCTTAAGTTGGTCCACTTCCTTTTTCATTTCCTGCCGTAATTCGTTCCCCAGTTCTTTTCCGCTGATGATTTCTGCTGGCATGTTTCTCCTCCTTTATGCAATGATTTTAGCCAAAACACCATTAATAAACTTGCCGGACTTTTCATCCCCGTAACGGTTTGCCAACTCAATTGCTTCGTTAATGGAGACATTTTGCGGAATATCCTCCAAAAATTTGATTTCATAGGTCGCAATCCGCAAAATCGTTTTCTCTACGGAGGCAATGCGGGTGAAAGACCAGTTTTCCAAATGCTGTGAAATGGTCGTATCTATTTCTTCTCTGGAGTTTCTCACCCCTTCCACCAAGGTTCGCAGGAATGGGTCGTTTTCTTCTGGCTCCGGCCGGGTATCGTGATCATGCATATCCAGCTGAAATAAGAGCTGAAATGCTTTTTCTCTTGCCGCATGTCGGTTCATCTTCCATAACTCCTCTTCATCCATATCTCAGGTAAATCATATCACGATTAGCCGGGCAATGCCAGAAAGGCCGGACGAGGCGAAAGAAATAAAGTAAGGTCAAAAGAACGCATCTTTTGACCCCTGCTTTTATTCTGTATCCTCTGCATCCATTTGCATACCGACGACATGAATATTCACTTCGGCAATCTCCAATGCAGTCATGCTTTTCAGTGTCTGCCTTATATTTGTCTGCAGGTTCTGCGCCACCTCTGGAATGGATACGCCAAAATGGAGAATGACATACAGATCAATCATGATCCCGTCTTCTGTCAGCTCCACTTTCACGCCTTTATTATGAGCTTTTTTGCCAAATCGCTCAGCCACACCAGATGCAAAATTGCCCCGCATCGCAAAAAGACCGTCCACTTCCGCGGAAGCTATTCCAGTAATTACTTCAATAACCTCCGGTGCGATTTCGACCGTCCCCAAGCCGGCCTCATCACTTACATGCAATAGTGGTTGCTCGTTCATATCTTCAACTCCCTCGTCATTTGTACTTTAAGAGGATGTTCAAACAAAATCTATTCCTTTTTTTCCAAAATCGGATGGTCCTCCAGGAAATTCGTATTAAAGTCGCCTTGCTGAAACACCTCGTGTTCCATGATCGACCGATGGAATGGAATGGTGGTATAGACGCCCTCCACGACAAATTCATCAAGTGCGCGCTTCATGCGTTTGACCGCTTCGTCGCGAGTCTTGCCGTATGCAATCAATTTGGCAATCATAGAATCATAATAAGGAGGTATCTGATAACCGGGATAAGCAGCAGAATCCACTCGTACACCTAAACCGCCCGGCGGAAGATACATGCTGATTTCCCCGGCGGAAGGCATAAAGTTTTTAAACGGATTCTCTGCATTGACTCTGCATTCAATGGCCCACCCGTCAAACTCAATATCTTCCTGCGCAAACGACAGCGGTTCATTGTTGGCAATATTGATTTGCTCTTTGATCAGATCAATTCCTGTTACCATTTCAGTCACCGGATGCTCCACCTGAATTCTTGTATTCATTTCCATAAAGTAAAAATCTTTTGTCTTTCGGTCAAAAATAAACTCAATGGTGCCGGCGCCTTCGTAATCGACTGCTTTTGCCGCTTTAACGGTTGCTTCCCCCATTTTTTCGCGGATTTCCGGTGTTAAGGCTGGGGAGGGACTTTCTTCAATCAGCTTTTGCAGACGCCGCTGAATGGTGCAATCCCGCTCCCCCAAGTGGACAACATTTCCGTGCCTGTCGGCAAGCACCTGGATTTCTACATGACGGAAATCTTCAATGAATTTTTCCAAGTAAACACCCGCATTGCCAAATGCTGTCTCGGCTTCCTTCTGGGTGACGCGGATCCCCTTGATCAAGTCTTCTTCTGTCCGGGCTACGCGGATCCCTTTTCCCCCGCCGCCTGCAGTCGCTTTAATAATCACCGGATAACCAATCGAATCAGCAACCTCTACTGCTTCCTCTTCACTGGCAATAATTCCGTCAGAGCCTGGCACAATCGGCACATTTGCTGCTTTCATGGTATCCCGTGCCACATCCTTGATCCCCATTTTCTGGATCGCTTCCGGGGTCGGCCCAACAAAAGTTATGTTGCAAGCCTTGCATATCTCGGCAAAATCGGCATTTTCAGCCAGAAAACCGTAACCGGGATGAATCGCGTCCACCTCTGTCAGCGTTGCTGCACTCATGATATTGGTAAAGTTTAAATAGCTGTCCTTACTGGATGTCGGACCGATACAATATGCTTCATCCGCCAGTTGCACATGCAATGCTTCTTTGTCCGCTTCTGAATAAACGGCAACGGTTTCGATGTCCAGCTCCTTGCATGCGCGGATAATCCGTACCGCTATTTCTCCTCTGTTGGCAATCAACAGTTTTTTTATCACTTCTTCCATCCCCTTACTGCTTCTTTACTCGGAATAACGGCTGTCCGTACTCTACAAGCTCTCCGTCTTCGGCCAGAACCTCCACGATTTCCCCGTTTACTTCCGCTTCAATTTCGTTAAATAATTTCATTGCTTCCACGATGCAGACGACCGTGTCTGCTTCCACTTTGCTTCCAGTGGAGACATACGGATCTGCCTCCGGTGAGGATGCCGCATAAAGGGTACCGACCATCGGAGAAACAATTTCGTAATCATAATCTGTCTGCTTGGCTTCAGTTGTTTCTGCTTCCGGCTTGGCAGTTGGCACTTCTTCCTGTTTTCTGACAGGCTCTTCCTTTACTTCCGGCACACTTGGTGTTTCGGTGACAGGCGTATTGGATTCCGGCTGCACAACTAATTTATTTTCTTGTAATTTTTTCATTGAGATGGTTGTCCCATCTGCTTCATAGGTGAATTCGCTGATGTCCGAGTTATCCACCAGTTTAATAATTTCCCGCAGTTCCTGTACTTTTAACATCTTCTCTGCACCCCTTCATTCTCCATTATCATTAGGTACTAATAACTCCTATTAACATTCTACGCTAAACAGACGGCAAACATCAAGTAAGCCTCTAAATCAGCAGGGTTATGTTATGCCACCGTTACTTGAGTAGACTTCTCTAATCAATTATAGCAATATTCTGAGGCGATGCGAAATAAAAGGTTCTTCTCCTATGTTTTGTTGTTTTTTATTTCGTGGTTGATGGAAAAATGCGACAGAGTGCTCGTTGATTTCCTCTACGGGCATCCGCTTTCCGCGGGAAGCTGCCGAGCCCCCTTGTGCTGGCGCACTTCGGGGTCTCGCCTAGGCTTTTCTTCCCGCAGGAGTCGGATGCCCTCCGCTCCAATCAACCATTAACAAAGTGAATAGCTGTTATGATTATAAATGTGAGAAAGTTGCAAAGCACATTCTCAGCGGAGGAAATATCCCGAGACTCCTGCGGGAGGAATGGCATCGGTGAGACCCCGCAGCGCGACAGCGCGAGGAGGCTCACCAGCCACCCGCGGAAAGCGAGGGGTATTTCCGGAGCGGTGGATTAGTTCGCAGTTTATGTATACTGCGAAAAACAACTTTTTTAGAAAACAGCCAAATAAAAAGACACCCGGTATGTTTCTACCGGATGCCTTAGATGATTATTTGCTTGCGGTTGATGTTTCATGAATGACATCCACCGGCACTTCACCGAATTCATCTCTGACCATTTGCATGATGTTCACTACTTCCGTTTTGGATAGTTCGTCGGCCTTTACATGTACATGAACGTTATCTTCATCGGAACGAACAAGTACATCCTCATATGGTGCCCCCGCCATAATGGTTTCCTCTATCACTGTTTCGGCAGTGGACGCACTTTCCAATGCATCGATTTCCTGTAATGCCTCATCTTTTTCCGTGGTCGAAGCAGAAGCAGAGGCGACAATATCAGAAAGCCGCTCTTTTTTCATGCCCCGCTCATCCTGAATTTCCAGTCGCAGTGAGGCAAATAATTCATCCTGCCCTGTGTTGGCGATGTCTTCCACATTTGCGTCCTCAGCACCCTCACTGTCTTCTTCCTCTTGTTCCGGCGCAACCGCCTCATTGGAATCCCCATTACCGATGTAGGCTAAATCATCACTGTCGGAGGTCATGTAATAGACACTCAGGACAATCATTAAACTCAGCATTGTTAACAGCCATACCGTTTGTTTTTTTAACATCTTTTTTCCTCCCTTTAATCTTTTGGCATTACAGACACTTTATGTGTGGAAACATCAAGCACACGGGAAACCGCCTCAACAATCCATTGCTCCACCGTTGCATCTTCTGCGCCTTTGGCAACAATAAACACGCCGCTTACTTCCGGCTTTTCTGTCTGGGTTAACAGCGGGACTTCTTTATCCCCCTGTCTTACCAGGACGACCTGGGTTTCTTCGGTGACGTCTTCCACTTCTCTCGTCCCCCCGTTGGAATCATTTTCCACAGTGGTCTGCTGCCCTTGTATTAGATTTTTTTCATACACTTTTACCTTTGTGGATCCGAGATTGACCATGACTTCGGCCTCTGATACCCCCTGCATCTGATTAAGCATTCCTTCAAGTTCATCCTGGAAGCTTTTCTCGAGTTCCTCCACACTTGCTGTCGCGGATGTCTCTTCAGCGATATTTTCCTGCGGCTCTTCCTGGATCTCCTCCTCCATCGGGGGGAGAGCATCCGGCTCATCCGGTTCGGAAAACAGATTGCTGATCACTAAGAGCAACAGTCCCACCGCAGCAAGGATAACAATGTAGCCGGTTTTCTTTGATGGGGGCTTCCCCTCCCCGTTTTTGCCCTGAAAAAATTTATCAACTAGGTTTTTCAAGATGTCCCTCCCTCCCAAACGATCGTGATTTCTTTGTCATACAGTTCCCAGACTTGACGGAGCAGATTTTTTATTTCTTCTGTGTCTTGTCCTTCTTCACTCGCTTCGGGTGCATCCGTGTCAATCACCACCTCATCTACTGAACTTACGGTTCCTTCCCGATCTTCAGAATCGGCTGCATGAACAATGACTTCCTTCAGACTTTCGAAGCTGTATGCTTCCTCCTCGGCAAATCGAAAGTCTATGGCCGTGATCTGTGCCTGATGCTCACTAGCCATTGGCTCTTCTGCCAAACTTCTAAGTTGGACAGCCATTTGTTCTAAAATATATGCATCTTGAGAGGCTTGTATTTCACTTTTTTGTAAATCTATTAAATTTTCTTCTGTTTCAGCGCTCTCCGTTTGTTCCTCTACCCGGGCTATCGCCGTTTCCACGGCCTGATGGATATTCACATTGAACAGCCAAAAGATCGGCTGCAAGAGAAGCAGGATAAGAATCAATCCGACAACCAATTTTATATATTTTTTCATGGCTGTGGCCGGAATTAATAAATCGACCACTGATGCCAGCAGCAAAAAAAGGATAATTTGGGTAACCCATTCAATCAATGCATCCATTGTTCATCATCCTAACGTATAAGCAAGGTCAGATTGCCGGCGACCACGATAATCACAATCGCCAAGAGAAACATAAACGAAACGGCAAGCAGGCAGGCTAAAATATAGACAATATAATTGCTGATTGTATTTAAACTGCTGATGACCGGTCCGTCGCCAATCGGCTGCAGCACGGCAGCAGCAAACTTATAAATCAGGGCAATCGCAAAAATTTTCAGGGCCGGAAACAGGCAAATAAATAAAACAATAAACACCCCTACGACACCGACAGCATTTTTCAAGAGCAGGACGGCACTTAAAAAGGTGTCTGCCGCGTCCGTCAGTGTCCGGCCGATGACTGGAATAAAATTGCCGGTAACAAACTTGGCTGTTTTCATCGCAACACCGTCCTGCACGGCACTGACTGCACCCTGCACGGACATGACACCAAGAAAAATTGTTAAAAAAATGCCGAGGGTGCCAAGGCCGATCGTTCGGAACAGGTTAGCCAGATGGGTCACCTTGTAATTTTCATTCAGGCTGCTTACGATCAAAAGCAGTGCCGACATAAACAAAAGCGGCAGAATAAAATGGGAAACAAGCACACCACTTAAGTTGATAAGCGCATATATCACCGGGTGAAAAAAAGAGATAGCCACAAAGTTTCCAAAGGCAGCCATCAACCCCAGTACGAGCGGCAAAAGGGCAATCATAAAACTGCTCATCCCCCGAATTGCTTCATTTGCATAGGATACAGCCAAATAGAAGCTGTTCAGGGCGATAAACAGGAGCACGATATGCACCACAAAATAGGCGATCCGGCTGACTGCACTATTTTCAAAAGCATTATGCATGGTTTGCAGCACAACCGAGAATAACGTGAGCATGATTAACAAACCCAGCAGTCTGCCATTTTGAATCAGTTCATGGAAAAAGAATTCTAAAAACCCTCTTAGAATGCCGCCAAGCGAAAAAGATTCCTGACTTTTAATTGCCTCATAAATGCTCACTTTATCAAGTCCTGGCAGATAACCGCTGTACTCATTCACCAGGGTTGTCCAATGTGACTCAACCTTGTCCAGCGATACATTATTCAAAATTTCATCTTCCAATTCACTGACTGGAGGCTCTTTCACTTCACCATGAACAATCGACGGCACGGCAAATACCAGCAGCATAAGCAAAACGGCAGCAGTGCCTTTCATTGTCACGATTCTCCCTTCTTCTCAGGACCCCTTTTAAGCAGATGGCAAAAAGCTCAGGATCGCTTCCATTACCGCTGTAATAATCGGCACGGCAAGCAGCAGGATAAATATTTTTCCGGCAAGCTCGATATATTTCGCCACTGCGTTAAGGCCGGCATCCTTGGTTATGCTTGATCCGAGTTCTGCGATGTAGGCAATTCCGATAATTTTTATGATGGTTTCCATGTACATGCCTTCCACGCTGGCCTTCTGCCCCAATGTCTCGATCAATTGAAAAATGGTTCCGATTTGCTGGATGATCGACCCCAGGATCAGAATGCCTGCAATTAGAAGAAGGAAAAAAGCAAACGAAGCATGAACCTGCTTTAAAATGATATATAATATGCTTGTGATGATGCCGAACATCACAATCTGCAAAATTTCCATAAGCTACCCCTGAAACAAGAAGACAGACCGGATTTGCTGGAACAAATCAGACAACCCGTTAACGACCACAACCAGTACAATAATAAAACCGATTAATGTGGCGAACTGGGCGATTTCTTCCTTTCCCATTTGTTTTAGGATCGTATGAATAAGGGCAACGATAATTCCGATTCCGGCAATTTGAAATAATATCGAGGCATCGGTGGTAAGCATGGGTGTGCTCCTTTCCTGCTTGTCCTATATCAGCAGCAGTACAATGAATAAACCGCCTAGTATTCCTAAGCTTTTCGCCATTTTTTCGTATCGGAACTGGTTGTCTCTGGCCTCTTCCAGCTCCCGCTCCAGATGATAGATAGTCAGCTGGATATGCTTTTGCTGCTGCAAAAAATCATGCTGTCCCAGGGTTTGTCCAAATTGCAGCAGAATTTCCCCCTCGTTGGTTCCGAAGGCTGAATCTTTTATCAGCAAGTCGACTTCTTTTTTCCACAGGCTCTCCAGATCTCCATTGTCTTTCTCCAGTCCTTGAGCGAGGTTTTGAAAAAACGACTGCACCGGCTCAGGGATTTGTCTGGCAATGGTTGCAAAAGCATCTTTCAGCGGCAACTGACTGTAAAGAATTTCTGCTTCGAGGGTTTGCAGTGCGTTCTTCAGCTGGCGAATATGCTTCGGACGTTTGTTCAGTGTCTGACTCCATTCAAATCCGATCCAAGTGGCTGCCGCGATGAAAAGAAGTGCTCCAATCCATTTCATCCTGCAAACACCTCGGCTCCCTCAACAAATTTTCTTCTTTTCCATTATAAATCCGCGTTGCTTCCCCCGGCCGACGCTGTCTGTCCAGCAGTATGATCCGCTGAAAGACATGCTGTTCGAATAACGGCTTTAGTGAGGGGCGCTTCTTTAATTCGGCAATACTGCTGGCGTGGATCGTGCAAATGATCGAAACCCCTGCATGGATTGCTTCCATTAAGGCCTCCACATCCCGGATGCTGCCGATTTCATCCACCACCAGCACTTCCGGGGACATGGAGCGAATCATCATCTGCATTCCTTCTGCCTTGGGACATGCGTCAAGGATATCGGTTCTTGGCCCTAAATCATGCTGCGGTACCCCTTTGATACATCCACCGATTTCTGACCGCTCATCGATTACGCCGACTTTCTGTGGTGCCGCATTCCTCCAGCCGCTGGAAATCAGCCGAGCTGCATCACGAATCAGCGTCGTCTTTCCGGTTTTTGGAGGGCCGGCAATCAAGGTATTCAAATAGCTGCTTTCATATATATACGGGATAATCGTCTTCGCAGCTCCGATTTTTTCCTTGGCAATGCGAATATTTAAAAAGGCAATATGCTGAATTGCCTTAACAGCTCCCTGCGCTGTGTTCACCCTGCCGGCAAGCCCGACCCGGTGCCCCCCTTCAATCGTGATATATCCCTGACGAAGTTCCTCTTCCATTCGATACAAGGAGTATTCGCTAAGCTGGTTCACCATGAATATGCCATCTTCCCGGTTTGGTCTTGAATGAGCCACCCATTCTGTGCCATGGTCAAAAATGAGCTCTACAGGCTGCATTAGACGAATGCGAATCTCCTGAAGCGCCTGCCACCTGTCCGCTACTTTTAATTTAATTGCCCGTTCCATTTCCAGGGGAAATAGTCGCAGTATTTCTTCCATATACGCATCCTCATCTTTCCTGAACAGCTTTAATGTATATGTATGCTTCGGGAGACAAATTATGACTCGTCCCTGCTGTCATATTGAACAGAAAAAAAGCAGCCCTCTAAAGAATGAGAGCTGCTTTTCTATAATTTGATTCTGTTTTAGGCGCGGGAGACATATTTGCCGTCTGTCGTACTGATAACCAACATATCACCTTGATTCACGAAAAATGGCACCTGCACCGTATAGCCTGTTTCCAGCACGGCAGGTTTTGATCCCCCGCTCGCGGTGTCTCCTTTAATACCTGGTTCCGTTTCGGTTACTTCAAGTTCCACGTTTTTCGGCAATTCCACTCCGAGGATCTCCCCCTCGTAAGAAATCACCTGGACTTCCATATTTTCCTTCATATAATTAAGTTGATGAGAAATCTGGTTTGTCTGTATTTCAATTTGCTCATAGGTATTGGTATCCATAAATGCATGGGCATCGCCTGAAGCATATAAATACTGCATTTTCCGGTTTTCAATATGGGCACGATTTACCTTTTCTCCCCCGCGGAAAGTTTTCTCCTGAATATTGCCGTTCCTAAGGTTGCGCAGCTTGGAACGGACAAATGCAGCGCCTTTCCCGGGCTTGACATGCTGAAACTCCATGACCTGCCAGATCCCATTGTCCACTTCAATAGTTAATCCTGTTTTAAAATCATTTACTGAAATCATCTTGCTTCCTCCTCAACCTGTTGAAGGCGCTTAGCCTTCTGTGATTGCTTCTATAGATGGATAAGTTCTTTTGCTGCAAAGGTCAGCCTCTCATTGCCAGTTTCGGTGATCACAATATCATCCTCAATTCGACAGCCACCGACACCAGGAACGTAAATGCCCGGTTCCACGGTGACGACCATCCCGGTTTCCAGTTGCTTATCGGAACGGAAAGACAGCCCCGGCCCTTCATGTACCTCCATACCAAGTCCATGCCCAGTCGAATGGCCGAAATAGTCGCCATAGCCTTTTTCTTTGATATAATCTCTTGTCAGCGCATCGGCCTCTTTGCCAGTAATGCCCGGTTTGATCCCTTCCAGTCCGCGCATATTTGCTTCTAAGACTGTGTTGTAGATCGTCTCAAGTTCCTCACTGACTTCCCCGACCGCATATGTTCTGGTAATATCCGAGCAATAGCCGTTATACAGGGCGCCGAAGTCCAATGTCACCAGTTCACCCGACCTGATTTCTTTGTCTGATGCCACGCCGTGTGGCAATGCGGAGCGATAGCCGGAAGCGACAATGATGTCAAAGCTTGAGGAAACGGCCCCTTCTTTGCGCATAAAAAATTCCAGCTCATTGGAAACATCGATTTCCTTAGCTCCCGGTTTGATGTATGACTGAATATGGGAAGCTGCTTTGTCGGCAATCATTGCTGCCTGTTTCATCACCTCAAGCTCATCTTCCGTTTTAATTAGCCTTAAGTTTTCCACTGCCCCACTTACAGGAACCAGCTCAACCTCTAATGTGTCCTGATACGTAAGATAGTTCTTGTAGCTGATGTGGTCCTGCTCAAATCCCAGCCGTTTAACATTCATTTCTTTCAACTGATCACGGATTTCCAATTCAATCAATTGCTTATGCTCCACCACGTTAAAACCTTTTGCCTGGGCACTCGCCTGTTCCGTGTAACGAAAATCAGTAATAAACCTGGCATCGTTCTGGCTGATGATCGCGGCACCCGCCGTTCCGGTAAAGCCGGTCATATACCTTCTGTTGACCCCGCTCGTTACCAAAAGTGCATCCAATTTGTTTGTTTCCAATACTTGTCTTAGTTTCTCCAGTCTCTCCATCTGCTCATCCCTTTCTCTTCCTAGGCAGTTAAGAAAGTTTAGCTACTTTCTTAACTGCCTAATTGCAACTAAGCCATTCAACCAAAGGTTTGGCGAATGCCAAGTTTTCTAAAGAAGCTTTCGATCTTTTCAGTTTATCATACATACTGGTATTTTAATAATTTTAGCTTATTGTTTGAACTCTCAGCTGTTAATTTGCCGCATCCTGTTCACTTGCTTCCTTCAGCTTCGTGTCCTCGTAATCATAGGAAATCGAGTACCCAATAAAAGTTCCGTACAGAATAAATAAACAAATGCTCGATACCATCGTGTAGGAATTCAATTCCAAAAAAGAAGGGATATGGGCAAAAATCGGCTGTAGAATCAGAAAAATCACTGCCCAGAGAACCACTCCAAACAGAATACCCACCCACATGGATTTCATTTTCTTGAACAGGCCATAATAAACAAGTGCCACCGCCACAGACAAAAGACCGGCACCTAAAATGGAAAGTACATGACCAAGCCAGCTATCCGACCATTCTGCCCTTGTCCATGTGCGGATCAGGTAGCTTTTCGGAGCAACCTCGGAAAAATTGAAATAGTACATAATCACCCCAATAATACTCCATAGAATTCCGCCGACCAATCCGGTTGTCAGAGAACGTGATAATAGAGACATTGGCTCATCGCGCTGATTTTGTTCCAGTTTCGGTTTATTTTCGTTCATTTTTATCCACCTCCACTTTGTATTATGACCAATTACTGCTGAAGCTATCAGAAATGGGAGGGCGGATGAAATTTCATATTTAGGCTGGAAAGCCAAATCATGGTATACTGGTGGAAAATGGGGCATCTGTAAACTCAACATGTCTGGACCTGTTCAGCAGGGTTTATGCTTTTTTCCAGTGAAATTTGCCTGTCTTTGAATAATCCTTGCTGCAGAGGAAATAATTTATTATATAATACATTTTCAGCGGGGATGAAAAAATTTCTCAAAACGTGATATACCCGGCGCCAATGGTGGTATAGAATAAGTAAGGATGTAATAAGAGATTACGTTCATGAGGAGGGTCATCAAATGGGACGCAATAAAATGGCAACGTTTGTATGTATTGTCGCAGGACTGGCATTGATTGGGATCGTTTCCCAGCTGTTCACCGCACCTGTTAGTTTTCTCAGCAACATTTTTGTAATGCTTGGGATCGGTCTGGCAATCTTTGCACTCTTCTATTTTGTCTTTCTCAGGAAGAAGACGGCATCCAATGACATGAAGAAATATAAAAAAGCAGTGCGGCAATCCAAAGCAAAATATAATGATAGTCGTTCCGCAAAACCCAGCACAAAAAATGCCAATAAACGAAAATCACCGCAGCCAGTCAGGAAAAAGACCGCAAAACGGGCGGCGCATTTAAAGGTAATCGATGGAAATAAATCTAAGAAAAGACCGGGCTAAGCTTTTGCTGAATTGTTCGGTCTTTTTTTCTTGGCAGTTAAGAAAGTGTTCTAACGCCATACTTGAATAAGCGATTACAAGCTCTCTTTCATTCGTTATTTCGGCCAGTGCTTGAGAAACCGGTCTGCTGTTTCCCTGCCTGATTGAATTAGCTCAACTCTTCTTTCTTCATTAAGTTGAAAGTCCATCGTCTCCGTTTTTTCCACCGGCACAAACATAATATGGGGTTGATCTGTTGTGGAAATGTATCTGGTATCATGGGCCTGTTTCATTGTAGAAAAAAGGGCATGAAACAGATCAAACGCATTGCTTATGCTCTGCGGACGTCTCTCTTCCTCCATATTTTCCGTCAGTTTGATTCCTAAAACCGGCCTGTCATCCTTTGCATTTTTTCTTGCAAACAGCCATAAGGGAAAATTGCTTAATAACCCTCCGTCTACAATGATGCTTTTATAGCCGTTTGCTCCCATTATTTTTCCAGGCATGAAAAAATAAGGAAATCCTGCACTCATCCGTACTGCCTTCGCTACGGAGAATTCCCGTGGGTTGATTTGATAAATCCGTTCCAAATCATCCGGAATAACAACAAGCTTCCCAAGTGACAGATCACTGACTACCACTTTCAGATAACCTGTTTTCAGATCTGCAAATGTATGGACACCTTTTTTGCCAAGCTGTACCTGCAGCCACTTCTCCAGGCGGTCTCCCTTATAAAGCCCCAGCTGAAAATAGAGAAACAGCCATCTGCTGAAAGGAAGCCACTGGGTTATTTTAGGCGGATCCAAAAACCGCTTGAGTTCCAGATCATAAAACAGCGCTTTTACTTCTTCTGCATGGTAATCAGCCGCAACAAAGGAAGCCATGATGGCGCCTGCTGATGTTCCAGCTGCCCGCTCAAGTTTCAGCCCTTTTTGCTCAAGAGATTCCAGTACTCCAATAAACGCATATGCTTTTACCCCGCCGCCGGAAAACACGCCATCAATTTTCATGCGCTCTCTCCTTTTGCTGTTTTCTTTTTATATGCTTAAGCACAGAACCAGCAAATTAGAACAGCGGACAGGTTCCTTCTTACTTCTCTTTTAATTTTTGGGTATCGCGCAGCTTCTTGATCCGCTTCTCATCTTCCTGAAAATAAGAAACGAGATCCCCAATACGGTCAATAGAATTCCAGCTCAAATGATGCTCAATACCCTCAACATCTTCATAAATATTCGGTTCATCGACTCCGATAATCTCCAGAAATTGTTCAAGCAGCTCATGGCGGAATACCAGGCGCTCACCGATTTTCTTTCCTTTGGATGTCAGGACAAAACCCCGGTATTTCTCATAATTTAAATAGCCGTCCTTATCCAGTTTCTGCACCATTTTGGTGACAGAGGAAGGATGTACCTCCAAGGATTCCGCAATGTCAGCCACACGGGCGTAGCCTTTCGTATCAATTAGGTTGTAAATGATTTCAATATAGTCTTCCATACTTGGTGTAGGCATTTCATCGCCTCTCTTTTTTTGGGAATAATTTTTATCTGGGGCAACATTGTTTCTATTAATATCAGCATACCGTATTTGAATTAAATAAACAAGCAGAAAAAGAACTGGCCTCTTGACCAGTTCTTCCATTACAAGTGATATTTATAGTCCACACTTGAGCTGCGCATTGCAATTTGTGCATGTATTGCATCCGCCGATATCTTCTACACTGCCTTTTCGGCATACAGGACAGGTGTCCCCTACTTCCGAGCCGATTGTGACATTGGTGCTCTCCAGTTCCTGCACCGTATCCATCAGCACCACTTTAGGTTTGGCCGATTCCTCAAACAGTTCTGTTTGTTCACCAGCATTATTTTCTTCTGCTTTCAGGGTCAGTACCTGAGAGTCACGGCTGCCGTCAACATAGACCGTTCCCCCTTTGGCTCCTCCTCTGTAAAGGCGGCGGTAAACACTTTCCACCTGATCAACCGAATAGCCGCGCGGTGCATTCACTGTCTTGGAAATCGAGCTGTCCACCCAGCGCTGAATCACACATTGGGTATCAGCATGCGCTTCCGGTGCCAGGTCCATGGAAGAGACAAACCATTTCGGCAATTGCTCCGGGTCGGCGTCCGGATTCCGGTCTAAATATTCCTGGACAATGTCGGCTTTTACTTCAATAAATTTACCCAGTCTACCGCTCCGGAAATAGGAGAAGGAAAAGTACGGTTCCAGCCCGGTGCTGACACCGACCATTGTACCCGTGCTTCCGGTTGGCGCAACAGTAAGCAGATGGGAATTGCGAATACCATGTGCAAGTATCCCCTCTTTAATATCGTCCGGCATTTTTTTCATATAGCCGGTTTGAATAAATGCTTGGCGAAGCGCTTTTGTCTCCTGTTCTGAATCTCCTGTCAAAAACGGAAAGCTTCCTTTTTCTTTTGCCAGTTCAATCGATGTGCGATAAGCCGTAGTAGCGATAGTCTGGAAAATCTCGTCCACCAGCTGGTTTCCTTCTTCGGATCCATACGTGGTTTCACAATAGATTAAGAGATCATGCAGCCCCATAACACCCAGACCGACCCGGCGCTCTCCAAGTGCCTGCTTTTTGTTTTCTTCCAGAAAATACGGAGTGGCATCAATCACATTATCCTGCATCCGTACACCGGTTTTTACCGTTTGCTTCAGTTTTTCGAAATTGACGTTCTTCTGCTTCTTATCCGCCATTTCCGCCAGATTGACTGCTGCAAGATTGCAGACAGAATAAGGTGCGAGAGGTTGTTCCCCACACGGATTTGTTGCCACAACCTGGTCGCCGTAGGCTTGCGCGTTTGTCATATCATTGGCATTGTCGATAAAGAAAATGCCGGGTTCTGCCGAATAGGTTGCGCAAATATTGATCAGATTCCACAGTTCTTTTGCCTTTATGCGGCGATAGACACGAATGCCATAACCTTCTTCTTCCCATTTGCGCACATCGCCAACATCATGCCAGCGTTCATTATAATCAGCCATTTCCGCTTCGGTATAATTCTCGACATCCGGAAAACGGAGCTCGTAATCCTCGTCCCGCTCGACGGCATCCATGAATTCTTTTGTTAAACAGACGGAAATGTTGGCGCCTGTCAGGAATTCCGGGTTATGGACATCATATGTGCCACCAGCCTGCAGTTTTTCTTCCGCTTCTCTGATCGCGGCGTGGGTAAATCCGCCGAGCCCTGGCATGCTTCGGTAATTGACAATCCCCTGATAAAGATCCATTTCCGTTTCAGAAAACGGCGTGAATTTTAATTTTTCTTTGGCAAGCTGCCTGATTTGCTCGTCTTCCGTGTTCTCCACCAGATATCTTAGAATTCGCGGATTTTGCATTTTGGAAATAATAAACTCGATGATATCCGGGTGGGAATCCACCAGCATAATCATCTGCGCACCGCGTCTGGACCCTCCCTGCTCCACCAGGTGGGTGAGCTTGGCAATATCATCCAGCCAGGATACCGAACCGGAAGATTTGCCGTTGACACCGCGGGCCAGTGTGTTGCGCGGTCTCAGTGTTGAACCATTGGTGCCTACACCGCCGCCTCTTGACATAATCTCCATCACCTGCTTCCGGTGATCAGAAATGCCCTCGCGCGAATCTTTAATATACGGCATCACATAGCAGTTGAAATAGGTAACATCCGTGTCGGCTCCGGCCCCGTACAATACCCTTCCTGCAGGTATAAAGTTTAAGCTTGCCAGCTCCTCCTGAAAATTCTGCTCCCACTCCTGCTGCTTTGGAGGGGTTGTTTCTACTGCCGACAGACCAGCTGCATTGCGCCTGGCAATTTGTTCATAAAATACTTCGAGCGGTTTGTCGATGACATCAAGCTTTCGCTTAACAATGCCGGTGGATGCCTCTTCTTCACTGTCCAATACGGAAACAAATTCCTGATCCACCTGAATTTCCACCTCGTTGGATGACCAGTCAATCGACTTGATAAATCCCAGCCCACGGGCAGGGAATTTCGGATCTGCTTTTACCGTGAGGACAACAAAATCCCCCGTTTTCAATGTTCTTTTCGCAGTATCTTTAAATGCGTAACGATCAAGCATTACCAGTCGCGACACCCCTTTATGGGTAATTTCCATGTCGCTGGTAATCGGATGAACCTGGGGAAACAGCTGAATGTCAGCATTGAGAGCTTCCACGTTCAGTCCATTTACTTTTTCTTTTTCTACAACAGTCGCCATTTGATCGCTCCTTTATCTTCGGTATGATATAATAACCATACCACATATAATTATATTTAAACAATATATAGTGCTCAAAATACAAAAAAATACTATATATGGTGTCTCAATCAGAAGTAACGGAAACTGTCAACAACAGGATTCACTGAATATGAAAGCAAATGTGCGAGAAATGGAGAGAAAACGTTTTTTTTGTCTAAAAACCAATTAATTTAACAGTTGCATTCTGGAAATTTTTTTAAAAACGCTTCGGCGCTGGCGGGGCCGTTTTCCATAAAGATTGAAAAAACCACCGAATCCGCCTATAATAGAGAGTGAAGTAATGGGAAGACGGGGGAAAAGCAATGGAAATTTTAGTAGTTGTCGTCGTCGCTTTAGTAGCGATTACCGTATTTCGGTATTTTAGACAAAAAAATTATTTAAAGGTGCTTACGGAAGATCAATTCCGTGAAGGATACCGAAAAGCGCAATTAATTGATGTACGCGAACCGCAGGAGTTCGATAAAGGGCATATTCTCGGTGCAAGAAACATCCCAGTCACCCAGATGAAACAGCGGCTGGTGGAAATGCGCAAAGATAAGCCAGTATATTTGTACTGTCAAGGCGGTTCCCGCTCCGCACGGGCAGCCCAGCTCTTGAACAAGAAAGGCTATAAGGACATCTATCAGCTCAAAGGCGGATTTAAAAAATGGCGCGGAAAAATTAAGACAAAATAAGAACAAAAGCGGAAGCGCCCGTTTAGCGACGTATGGGCTGCGCCTGGCCATGCTAGGTGGATCAGCGTTGCCGCGCAAAGCGGCGAATTTAGCTGATCATTCATCCGGAGAAGATAAAGGAAACACGGCGACCGGAGGGAGCCGATGTTGACTTATCGTACGGAGGTGAGGGAAGTCCACTAGTCGCTGGGCGCTGGAGCTGGCCGGGGCATACACTGGCTCTGCCAACCACAATACGCATGATTTATAATTTCTTAAGCAAAAGAAACCGGGGAGCATATGCATCCCCGGTTTTGCTATTTCTCATATCTTAATACTGGCTTTCTGGCTGCAGTGGTTTCATCCATGCGTTTGACTATCGTATGGTAAGGCGCTTCCTGAACGAGTTCCGGCTCATCCTCCACCTCTTTGGCAATGGAGAGCATCGAATCAATAAACCCATCCAGCGTTTCCTTGGATTCCGTTTCCGTTGGTTCCACCATCATGCCTTCCTCCACATTAAGCGGGAAGTAAATGGTCGGTGGATGATATCCGTAATCCAGAAGCCGCTTAGCAATATCCAGTGTGCGGACACCGAGTTTTTTCTGCCTTTTGCCGGACAGGACAAATTCATGCTTGCAATGCTGCTGATATGGCAGTTCATATTTCTGCTCCAGTTTTCGCATCATGTAATTTGCGTTCAGCACAGCATATTCACTAACCTTCTTCAGCCCTTCCGCTCCCATCGTACGAATGTACGTATAGGCACGAAGATTGATCGCAAAATTGCCATAATATGATTTGATTCGACCGATGGAATCCGGACGGTCATGGTCAAAAACAAACACCTCGTCCCGCTTCGTCAGAACGGGTTTAGGCAGGTAACGTGCCAGCTCCTCCGTAACCCCAACAGGTCCGGAGCCTGGTCCTCCCCCGCCATGTGGGCCGGTAAACGTCTTATGCAGGTTCAGATGCACCGCATCAAATCCCATGTCTCCGGGGCGGGTATAGCCCATAATCGCATTTAAATTTGCTCCGTCATAATAGAGTTTTCCGCCGGCGGAGTGGACAATCTCCGCCATTTCCCGAATTTCCGTTTCAAATAACCCCAGAGTATTCGGGTTTGTCAGCATCAGGGCGGCAGTGTCTGTTCCGACAACCCGTTTCAGGTCATCGATATCAACCAGGCCTTTTTCATTTGATTTGACAGTGACGGCATCAAATCCCGCCACTGCGGCAGAAGCCGGGTTGGTGCCATGTGCGGAGTCAGGAACAATTACCTTCGTTCGCTGGTAATCACCACGTGCCTCATGATAAGCACGGATCATCATCAGTGCGGACCACTCTCCCTGTGCTCCTGCCGCTGATTGCAGGGTGAATGCATGCATCCCGGTGATCTCCGCCAAAGACGTCTGCAAATCATACATCATCTCCAGCGCACCCTGCACCGTTTTCGGATCCTGGTATGGATGGATATGGCTGAAGCCGGGCATTCTGGCAACATCTTCATTAATTTTCGGGTTATATTTCATCGTGCAGGAACCCAGTGGATAAAAACCGGAATCCACACCATAATTTCGATTGGACAAACCAGTATAGTGGCGCATGATCTCCAGTTCACTGACTTCTGGAAGGTCGGCCTCTTCTTTGCGCACATAGTCATCAGCGAGATCTTCCTGCAAATCTATTTCCGGCACATCAAGTTCCGGGAGACTATAGCCGGTTCTTCCTTCTTTGCTGCGTTCAAAAATTAATGGAAAATCCTGATTAGCCATTGATATCCCCCAATTCTTTGACAAAAGCATCAATTTCTTCTTTTGTTCGAATTTCTGTGACAGCGACCAGCATATGGTTTTCCCATTCCGGATAAGTCGTGCCCAGATCATAGCCGCCAATCATGCCTTTTTCCAGCAGTTTTTCATTTACAACCGTTGCCGGACGGCTGAGTTTAACAACAATTTCATTGAAAAAGGCACCTCGCGCGATAACAGTGAAGCCTTTCTCTTCAAGTGCTTGTTTGGCATATCTTGCTTTTTGCATATTTAATGCTGCCATTCTTTTTAATCCCTGTTTACCGATGGAGCTCATCGCTACAGAGCTTGCTAATGCATTCAGCGCCTGGTTGGAACAAATATTGGAAGTTGCTTTATCTCTGCGGATATGCTGCTCCCTTGCCTGCAGGGTCAGCACAAAACCGCGTACACCGTCCTCATCCGTTGTCTGCCCGACAAGTCTTCCGGGCACTTTCCGCATTAATTTTTTCGTTGTGGCAAAATAGCCGCAGTGTGGGCCGCCAAACTGTGCCGGTATTCCGAACACCTGTGTATCGCCGACAACAATATCAGCACCAAATTCTCCCGGTGGCGTCAGATAGCCCAGTGCCAATGGATTACTGGAGACAATCAGCATTGTTTTCTTTTGCCCTTCCAGAAGTTCCTGCGCCTTTTTCAGCGGTTCTATCTGCCCAAAAAAGTTTGGGTATTGCAGCACAACACTCGCTGTATTTTCATCCAATTCGCTGGCAAGATGCTCATAATCGGTGACGCCATCACGCTCGGCAATTTCCACCACTTCCAGGCCCGGTCCCTTGGCATATGTTTCGATTACCGCCCGGGATTCCGGATGCACGGCTTTGGAGACAAGGATCTTCTTCCGCTTGGTTTGTGCCGCACTTAAGTTCACCGCTTCTGCCAGTGCCGTAGCTCCGTCATACATGGATGAATTCGATACAGGCATTGCAGTTAATTCGGAAATCATTGTCTGAAATTCAAAAATCGCCTGCAGTTCCCCTTGGGAAATTTCCGGCTGATACGGAGTGTAGGCGGTATAAAACTCTGATCGGGAAATGACATGATCAACGACGGATGGAATAAAGTGATCATAGACGCCTGCTCCCAAAAAAGAGCTGTAATCTTGCACATTCACATTTTTCGCAGCCAGATTGGCCATTTCTTTTTTTAATTGATATTCATTGGCTGGCTTTTTAAGATTCAGCTCACCCTGAAAGCGCACATCTGCCGGAATATCTGAGAATAATTCATCTGTGGATGCAACACCAATGGTATCAAGCATCTCTTTTTTGTCTGCTTCAGTCATTGGCAAGTATCGAAATTCCATTGCTTGTACCCTCCCTATTTTGCCCGTTTGTAAAATGGCGTTGGCACGACAACAGCTTTTAAACGCCGTTTGCGCACCTGTACCTCGAGTTCTGTTCCGTCCTCTGCCAGATCTGTCCGGATCAGGGCCAGCCCGACATTTTTGTTCAGTGTAGGAGACTGGGTGCCGGATGTAACAAATCCGACCTTTTCCTCTCCGTGGAAAATCTCATAGCCATGCCTTGGTATGCCTTTATCGATCATTTCAATACCGGCAAGTTTTCGCTGGAGTCCATTTTCTGCCTGTTCTTTCAAGCGTTCTTTGCCAAAAAATGAGGCATCCTTGTTCACTTTTACCGCAAATTTCAGTCCTGCTTCAATCGGCGTAATTTCCGGAGAAAGCTCCTGCCCATACAAGGCAAGATTTGCTTCAAAGCGCAGAGTGTCCCGGGCCCCCAAGCCAATAGGCTGAATCCCCTTTTCTTTTCCAGCCTCCAGTATCAGGTGCCACAAGGCGACACCGCTTGCCGCCGGAAAATAAATTTCAAACCCGTCCTCACCTGTGTACCCGGTGCGGGAAACAATCGCCGGATCATTGATAGAGGAAAAATACACATCCTGTACAAACCGGAAAAACTTGATTTCCGAAAGATTGGTCTCTGTCACGGATTGCAGGATTGCCTCAGCTTCCGGACCCTGGACTGCCAGCTGTACATACTGATCCGACACATTTTCGATTGTCAGTTCTGCTTCCGGGAAATCATTATTCTTTACCATCCATTCGTAATCCTTCTCGGTATTGGCGGCGTTTACCACCAGCAAATAATCATCTTCACCCAGCATATAAACAATAAAGTCATCCACCGTTCCGCCGTCTGAATAGCACATCATCGTATACTGGGCACGATTCGGTGTCAGCTTAGCCACATCATTGGTGGTCATTTTCTGCAGGAATTCCAGGCTTTTCGGTCCCTTTACTGCAATCTCCCCCATATGGGATACATCAAAAAGGCCTGCTTTTGTCCGCGTTGTTTCATGTTCCTGTTTAATGCCGGAGAAATGTACGGGCAGCTCCCAGCCGCCGAAATCCACCGTTTTGGCACCAAACTCCTTATAAACAGGAAATAGCGGTGTCCGTTTCAATTCACTCATCCCATCACTCCTTTTTGTCAGTATGTAGCCCTGTAAAAAAAGCGGCCTGCCATCAAGCCAAAAAAAACAGAGATTCCCCCAACCATTAGGAAAATCCCTGTCCTTCAACCAGAAAGTTGCGCAGGCATGCTGACTTTTTGCATGTCCTGCTTGCTTCGTAGGTGGCCTGCCTATGAGGCAAACGCTCTCCAGAGATGCGTCCTACAAGAGTCTTTTTGCCTGAGAGATTCGCTGTTTGCTTGCTCCTTCGGCGTTACGTGAAACGTAAGCTCTCCCCTTGTAATCATCCGCATTTATGAAACTGTGTGTTTTGGTTATACTATGTACCAATGCTCGGGAATCTCAATCTCACTTCTTTCTCTTATTATAGCATACAAATCAGGGAGATTATATAATCAAACACCGAAAATTATTACATAAGAAAAGGACGGTTGTAATGAAACCGATTGATGTGCAAAAAGACCTGTCTTTTATTGAACAGCTTGAAACGAATCTGGAAAAGAACGGACCATTTTCCGGCTGGGAGCTGTTTTCCATGGCTTATGAAGCAGAGCGGACCATGATGAATCCGGCGTTTTCCGGTTTGCAGGCAAAAAAATACCTGCCGCATATGAATTTTCTGGAACACCAGGAATCCACCGCTGAACAAGTTATCGAACAGATGAACGGACGGGCTATTTTAGCTGATGAAGTGGGTCTTGGCAAAACGATTGAAGCTGGCCTGATCCTGAAAGAATATATGATACGCGGGCAAGTCAAAAAAGCGCTGATTCTTGCTCCTGCCTCCCTGGTTAATCAATGGGTTCGGGAGCTGAATGAAAAATTTTACATCCCGGCAATCGCCCACCGGAAAAACTACAACTGGGATCAATATGAGGTGGCGGTTACTTCCATTGACAAAGCAAAGCGTTCGCCGCACAGGGAAGCCATTTTGGATATGGATTATGACTTGATTCTGATTGACGAAGCACACAAACTGAAAAACCATAAGACCAAAAATTATGCTTTTGTAAGATCATTAAGGAAAAAATACTGTTTACTGCTGACGGCGACACCGGTGCAAAATAAGCTGGTGGAGATTTTTAACCTTGTCTCGATTCTCAAGCCGGGCCATCTCGGCAATTATGAGTCCTTCCGTGAAACCTACGGAAAAGACGGAAAAGACATTGCAGAGGACGATTACCTAAAAACGTTGATTCAAAAAGTAATGGTTCGCAACACAAGAAAGGATACATCACTGAGGGACACCAAGCGAAATATTGAGACAATCTGGGTTGATTTCACTCTGGAAGAAAAACAGACCTACGAGTATCTGGACAACCAAATACGATCCTTTTCGGGTTTTTCCAAGATCACTTACTTAAGGGAACTGTGCTCCTCCAGGGAGGCCTGTTATTTATCACTGAAAAAGCTAGCGGATGAAAATAATATAGAAGATGACCTGCAGCCATTACTCGGTGCAATAGAGCAGCTGCCGCACCATGCCAAAGCGGAGAAGCTGATCGAGGTCATCAAAAAAATCGGGGATGAAAAAGTGATTATTTTCACCGAATACCGTGCGACCCAGCTCTACCTGCAATGGATGCTAAAACAGCACGGCATCACCTCGGTGCCGTTTCGCGGCGGCTTTAAAAGTGGGAAAAAAGATTGGATGCGGCAGCTGTTTCAGAACCATGCACAGGTACTTATTGCCACAGAGGCAGGCGGTGAAGGGATTAATCTGCAGTTTTGCAACTACATGATTAATTATGATCTTCCATGGAATCCGATGCGGCTGGAGCAGCGGATCGGCCGGATTCACCGGTATGGGCAGGAAAAAGATGTGCATATCTATAATTTTGCCATCCGGGAAACGATTGAAGAACATGTGATGAAGCTGCTGTATGAAAAAATCAATTTATTCGAGCAGGTCATTGGCCACCTTGACGCCATTCTGGCAGAACTGGAAATTCCGGATATGGAAAAAGAAATTCAAAATATCTTCAGTGAGTCCGCTTCGTTTGGCGAAACAAAAATCAAGCTGGATAATTTGTCAGCAGTCATCCAAAACAAGCAGCTGGAAGCGGAAAACCAAAAGGAGCAACATTATGGCAATACATGATTTAAATCAATTTTTGCATGACTATTTCCAAGCTCACGAATGCCAAATTATGGAAAATAATAATGGGCGGCTGACGGTAAAATTGACGGAAGAAATGGATAAGGCTCTGATGAATCGTCCTTTTTACTGGCATTATATTAAAGGTACCGGCAATCCCGGCGTGCCGATGAACCTGACGCTGATTACCAATCCCGAGGAGCGGGATAAGAAGGGTGAGTGGATTCATTTCGGCAGTCCGCGCCTGCAGCAAATATTACGCCACTTGCGCATACATGAGAAATATACCACTCAATTTCAGCAAGTTAATGCTTCCACAAACACGGCACTCTATCCCTGGCTGGTGACGAACGTGAAAATCAGTTATATTGGCAAGCATAAAAGGGATGAAATTATCTCGGTCGGTTTGCATCTTGTTAATGGGCAGATGAAACTGGAGATGATGGATAAATTGCGGGAAATACCGCTGCAAATGCAGATAGCCGATTATTGCTTTACCATCTCTCCGATGATTCGCTTAAAAAGCGGCTTCCTTCGCATTGAGGCTGTTCTGGACAGCTATATGGAAAACCAGCCGAAAGAATGGGCAGAAGAATCGCGAAAGACGCTGGATGAAGAAATCAAGCTGCTCGATTATTTTTATACGGAAGAAGACGACAAGGAACAGAAAGATAAAGAGATCGAGGAAATAAGGGAGCGTTACTCTCCCCGCATCACGTATGAAGTAATCAATGGAGGGATTTTTTATTTGGCGGAGGGAGCAATCCAGTGAGGATGCGGTTGTTTTGCCATGATCCCCAGTAACTTTAGAAAACTGGTATACCCTCGTTGTACGTGCACTGTAAGAAAATGAAAAAACCCTGCTTATGTAAGAATAAATGCAGGGTTTTTGCTGTTTAGAGCCTAGTGTCCGAACCCGGGCACGAGAATAAACTCGGAATACCAGGTGAAGCCGATAAAAAATACCGTGAGATAAGCTCCAAATAAATACATATACATGCGTTCAGATAGTCTTAAATAACTCAATGCAAGGAAAAATGCCGTTTGAACTAAGAATAAGAGTGCTGTGTTGAACATATCGCCAACATAGAACATAACGGTGAATATACTCGTCCAAAAGGCAAGCACACGAAACATCCGATCCATGCCTTCCCCTCCTTTGCTGACTTCTCATTGTTATTATATATGAGGAATCACTAGTTGTAAACGATTGCCCTCGCCAAATTGCAAATTTTGCCGGTAAGCCTGTTTTTATTATTTGCTCCCGGTGGTTTTTTATTCATTTGCCGGTGGTACTTTCTCAAGGTAATGGGTCAAGTCATGCTGATACTCGGGCCCTGTTTTCATGATGAAATGCAATTTGTACCTTTCTTCATTCTCGGCTACCAGGTTAATTTCCACCGTACCGACTGGGAAATCATAAGTGGTTACCTGGTCCAATACTGCACCATGGGGCGCTATTTCCTGTTTCCATTTTTCTCTGCCCATCTGAAACAGGGTTTCCACTCGCACATTTTCTATCTGCAGGGCAGTTGAAGTAAATTCACTGCGGTACTGCGTGATATTTCCCATGATAAGGATAAGCACCAGGGCAATGATAAACAGTACATAGGGCAGAATAAATCCATTTCCTTTATTCATAAAAGATGATGGTTTTTTCATACTGTTCTCCTTCGCTTGATGTTATAGAGACGCGCATGCCATAAGGAAGCTTAGAGAAATGCACATCACGGATATCACGAAGATAAATTTCATGCCCTTTTCCATCCACTTGCCTGCGTATGTGCAGACCATATTTTTCAATTGTTGCGATTTCATCACTGTCCAGCACCAGCTTTATTTCCTGTGAGTCGATTTCATAATCCCGGGCATTGATCATATCATTACGCAGGAACAGAAAAAATTGCCGGATGGTCAGCTCCTCCTTTTGGTCCGGGAAGCTGGCAGCCTGCAGCAAATGGCCGGTTAAAGGCAGGATGAGAGCAAGGATTGACAAAGCAATAAGAAGCGACACAAAGGTAAATCCCTGCTCACTCTTCCGCTTTTCCATATAAGCAAAGGGTTTCACTTTTTCCTTTAACATTTTCCCAATTGGCACATCCTTTAATCAGTTCATTTTCCAGATTATAATTAAATGTTACAGCAGTGTTTTCAATTGTTTCCTTGTATTGCGCAGGCAGCTCGGCGTCTTCCCAAAGAAAGGGCTGCAGTTCATCATGCAAACGGTAAACCAGCATCCGCTTTTCGTATTGCACACCCCTCTCCTGATGCAAAAGGGTAATAATTGGTGCGAGGATCGTCACCGCAGACATTAATATGCCCGCGGCAACCAGTACCTCGAAAAGGGTAAAGCCATTAGGATTCATCGATGTAAAACCTGCCTTTCCCTGGCTGAAACACCAGAGTGTATTCCGAATCAGCTGTCTTTATTTTAAGTTGACCGGCCTCACGGATAGTGCCAGTTTGTGAAAAAGAAATTTCTTTCATGTCAGTATTATTCTCTATGCTCACATTTTGGGGGTATACCCTTGTTGTCAATAAATCGATACCATTGAAAATTTTGTATCGGTCTGAAGAGAACTGGATCTTCACTATTTGTGAACTGACAGCAGACAAATGCTGCACGTGCAATACATCTGCAGTCAATGTCTCCAGAAATTGATCAATACGGTGTTTTTCCAGGCTACTGCTGTTTATAGGGGTGACAAGCAACAGCATGACAGCGATAATTCCCAGTACTAATACGACTTCGATCAGGGCGAAGCCTTTTTTATTGTTCATTGGGCAGGGGCTTCGCCAGGGACGGATACCGTCCCATCGGCATTCAAGACTAGGGCGCCGTTGGAGCATGAGGTTTGATCCTCGGTAATGTATTGATCAACTAAATCGTTGAGATCATCGGGTAGACTGCCTTCCTCCAACTGATAAAGCGCGACCTGAGACTCCACCATCTTCGCAAGTGCCTCGCATCCAGTGTCATTCACATCGGCACTTTTATCCCCAAGATTCGGTACGATCAGAATAATTAACACCGAAATAATCATCAAAACGATCAGCATTTCTATCAGGGTAAAACCCCGGTTGTTTTTGAACATTTTAAACATGTCATTCTCTCCTTTAAATGTTTTGGATTAGTTGAAACATCGGCCACATTAATGTGACGTAGATAAAGATGATGAAGCTTGCTAGAACAACAAAAAATACCGGCTGGATGAATGTAAGCATTCGGATGGTTTTTCGCTCCATTTCCTCTGTCACCATGTCCGCATAAACAGTCAAATCCTTCTCCAGTGCTGTGATGTCAACATCCTTTTGAAAGATTGCCGTCAGCTGGTTTTCCATCAGACTCATTTGCGAAAGCAGACTGGCCACCGGCAGTCCCCTGGTTAATTCTTCTTTCAGCAATTGGGCATAATGGGCGATGATCGGCAGTTTTTTCTGATGGGCCATATGGGATAGTATCTGGTTGTAGGACATGCCTGTTTTTAAGAGTGTGCTGAAATGGATGGCAAAGAGGAAAGAGGTCTGCAGCTTCAGGAAGCTGCGGTAAACCGGTATTTTATAGTAAATCTTGATCTGCTGTTCGATTAGAAGGTTGTTTTTCGTACGCAGCCAGACCAGCAGGATGACGCCTAAAAGCAGCAGCATAACAAGGGCAAAACCGCTGAGTATATCAATCAGCAGCAGAGAAAAGTTTACTGTCCCCGCCGCCTGTGTGCTTGACTTAAAGATGTCAGCAAACGAGGGCAGAACGAACTGCTGGATAAAATACAGCAGCACCCCGAAAATGATCAGTAAAAACAGCGGATAGCGAATGATCTGACGGAATTTTTTTGTGTATCTCACCCGGTGATCAAAAATTTCCATTGCTTTTTTCAGGCTGCTGGTAATATCGCCATTCATCCGGGTAAAATATAAATAGGTACAAATCGAAGCGTGAAATTCTGCGTGTTCAAGTGCTTCATCGAGACTGGCACCCTCCTTAAGCCTTGAGGAAATTGTCCGTACAGGTGTCTTCAGCTGTTTGTCCCAGTTGATGACTTCGAGTGCGTGGATCAGTGTGTAGCCATTTTCCAGCAGCCGATTCAGCTGTTTAAGAAAACGCAGCTGAATGTCATCGGGCAGTTTTCCCTTTCGTATAGTGGTAAACTTCATCGGAAATATAGCCATAAGCAAAGGCCTTCTTTCTTAAGTGATCAAAGGAATCATAGGAATCATGCATTTTTGGGCTGTTTCCATTGATAATATTTGCAAGCTTGTCGCCTTCAAGCAGTTCCAATACGGCCGCTCTTCGTTTGATTTTCCCGGTCTGGACAGGAAGGAGTTCCAATGCCGCGACGGCAATTAAAGACTGTTGCAAATCTGTCTGATTTAAACCCATCTCCAATAAACGATAGATGGTGCCTGCCGCATTTTTGGCATGCAGCGTGCTTAATACCAAATGACCTGTAAGTGAGGCATCAAAGGCAAATTGTGCTGTATATTTATCACGGATTTCGCCTATCATCAGGATATCCGGATCATGACGTAGGGCTGCTTTCAATCCTGACTGATAGGTGATGCCTGCTTTTTCATTCACTTGGACTTGCAGAATATCATGGATTTCTTTCTCGATGGGGTCTTCCAGGGTAATGGTCTGATAGGACTGTTCATTTAATATGGCCTGCAGAAGGGCATATAGCGTCGTCGTTTTCCCGCTTCCGGTTGGGCCGGTGAGCAGAATAATCCCAGCACGGCTGGACATCCATTCTTTCAATTTTTTAAGCTGTCTTGGGAATAGAAAGAGTTCGTCAAGGGTGAGTGATTCTTCTTGAGGCAGGATGCGGATTGCCAGACTTTCCATATGATTGACGGGAAGTGTCGACAAACGCAGAGAGTAGTGCTTTCCGGCGTGCTGGTGGCTGATGGTGCCGTTTTGCGGTTTTCTGATTTCACCAATATCCATTCCTGATGTAAATTTTAAATAAGTGGTTAATACCTGGTACTGGGCGTGGAGAATGTTTTTATAAAAAATTCGTTTGCCCTGTACGCGAAAATGGATGGCTGTCTGGTCGGAAAATGGGGTGAAGTGAATATCAGAGGCCTGCATTTCGATTGCACCTCGCAACAGCCGGTCGGATAGGACTGCAGCAGAATTCAAAAGGTTTTTCACCTCCTTATACAGTTTGCAACACTACCTATATTCGACACGTTTTGCTAAACTCCTTCTTTTTTTATAAACTTTTTTTAAAAAATTTTCCAGGGATAAATTTTGCTTATGGCGTGCATGCTTATAATAACCAATAATTTAATGAGGTGAGGATGATTTCTGGAAATGAGTATGTCCGGTTTGTTACCGAACAAGTAATGACCTATATCCATTTGCCATCAGAAGAAAGGAAAAACCGGAGACAGGAGCAGAAAAACAAACGCCCTGTTTATGCAAATAAATGGCTCGGGGTCCTGCCTTTTGCCTTTCGTACCTATTGGAAAAAAGCAGAATAGCAGATGCCGGCAATGTGGCATCTGCTGTTTTTTTGCATTAAAAAATGGCCGGCTATACAGCCCGAACAAACGGATTATGCCGCCGCTCATATCCAATGGTCGTTTCCGGTCCATGGCCTGGCAGCACAGTGAGACTGTCCTCCAGATAATAAAGCTGATCACGGATGCTTTTTTTAAGTTTTTCCATATCTCCACCCGGCAGATCGGTGCGCCCGATTCCCTGCTGGAACAGTATATCACCACTCACGATAAAACCTTGATCACGGAACAGGAAACTGATGCTTCCCGGTGAATGTCCAGGCGTATGCAGCGCCTCAAAACGAAACGAAGCAATTTCTATATGTCCAGGCTGAATAGAAAAATCCGGCCGCCCTGTTACAATTTCCTTTCCTATTAACAAACTGGAACCATTTTCATCTGGATTCGCCAGCCAGCTTGCTTCCTGTTCATGGAGATAAACCGGCAAATTGTATTCATTCCGCAATTCTTCCACCGCTCCGATATGATCAAAGTGTGCGTGTGTCAGCAAAATGGCTTTGGGTGTGAGTGACTTTTCCTGCAGAAACTCGATTACCTTTTCCGCATCTCCGCCTGGATCGACCAGCAATGCTTCCTGGTTTTGATATAAAATATATCCATTTGTTCCGAGTGGTCCTAATGCTAACTGTTTGCGTTCCATTTCATTCTCCCTCCAATCATTTTTTCCTGCTGCAGTCCTTTCAGTTTTACCTCGACAAAAAGATCATTCTGGTATAAAATAAATGTGAATGCTTGGTTACATAATAATACAAATGGAATTTTCACAGCAAACATGAACATCGTAAGGAGGAAAAAAATAGATGAATTTGCATATTGTATTGGCACTTTTATTTTTGGCAGTGGCCCTATTGGCTGTCATTTCGGTTGTCCGCCAAATGAAGTTTAAGAATTTATTTGCACTAGGGTTTTCGGCGATCACTGCACTTGTATTCGGTTTCTTCTCCATCGCAACAATTATTTCTGTCTTATCGGGATCCTAGAAGTGAAAGACGGTCTTTCCTAAAATTGGAACGGCCGTCTTTTTGTTTGCTGCATAATGATAAACCTATAGAAAAAGCTGCTTCCCCCAATGGAGAAAGCAGCTTTTTTTGCTTTAATTGTTTTCTTCTTCTTCTTTTCCTTCTTCATCTTCAAAATCCATAAACCGGAGTAGATCACCGTAAATTATATCGTCCGAGTAGCCCAGTTCTTTGTCAACTTTTTTCTGAATCGGGGCACATGGACTGGCTGGTTGTGACTGGGATTCGCCATTAGCATCACTAGATCCTTCTTCTGATGTGGACTGCTCTACCGGTTCACCAGTCTCCCGATTATAGCAGACTCCGCTGGTACTGATATAATTATCACTGACAAAGTCGCCATTTCTTAATGCAATATAATCTTTTCTTTCCTCTGCGAACAGGTCATTACCAAAGTAAATACCGTTCTCCGGCTGTTCGATACCAAGCATATTAAGCATTGTTGGCTTCATATCAATTTGCCCGGCAATTTTCGATTTCACTTCCCCTTCACCATGTCCCGGGATATGGATAAATAACGGAACACGCTGCAGCTGCACCTGATCATATGGAGTAATTTCTTCTTTGCCGAGATACTGTGCCATCGCCTTATTATGGTTGGCACTAATGCCAATATGGTCGCCCATAATTACAATGACAGAGTCTTCATAAAGACCGGCGTCTTTCAGCTGGCCAAAGAAATCTTCAATCGCCTCATCCATATATCTTACAGCCGGGAAGTAGCCATTCAGTGTACTGGAGCTGGAATCATACCGCTCGATGGATGCATCTTTTTCAGGAAGATCGAACGGAAAATGATTCGTCAATGTGATGAATTTGGAATAAAACGGCTGCTCCATGGAATTCAGATACGGAATCGATTGTTCAAAGAAAGGTTTGTCTTTCAATCCCCAGCCTGCTGAATTTTCCGGAGTTACTTCATAGGCTTTCTCTCCGTAAAATTTATCAACACCTAAACTGTTATACATGCCATCCCTGTTCCAGAAACTTTTATTATTCGCATGAAGTACAGCGGTATGGTATCCTTCATCATCGATAATTTCCGGGATGCCTTGGTATTCATTGCCGCCATGGGTGAAGAAGACCGCTCCTCTGGATAACGGGTAAAGAGAATTTTCCACTAAAAACTCGGAATCCGAGGTGTTGCCCTGTCCTGTCTGCTCATAAAAGTTCTCGAAATAATACGTGTCCTCATCCTGTGTCAAGCTGTTCAGAAATGGAGTTACTTCTTCTCCATTCACGTTATTATTGATAACAAAGCTCTGAATCGACTCTGCACTGATGAAGATGACATTTTTGTCTTCTGCGACGCCATGCATCTCTTCACTGTTTTCGTATACTTTTACATTTTCATCAATATATTCCTGAATCTCCGGCAACTCGTTTCCATCGGCAAACACGCGCTGTGATTCCGTTTTGGAATGCTGTACGATGTCATAGACATGGTAATTTAACAGCCCGACATTCTTTACCAGGTATTCCCGGTCAAACCCGCGGGTGAACAGCTGCGGACGCTCCATCTCTGCCAGGAAGAAGTTCCCTGCCAGGAGAACGAGCGACATTGCCATAGCAAACATTTTTCCGCTTTTCGGATAATCCACGGTCATTGTTTCCTGACGCTTCTTGCTGAGGTACCAGATAATTACAAGGTCGGCAAACAGCAAAATATCATATGGCTGAAGCAATGTCAAAATGCTTGACCCCAAATCGGACATGTTGCTGCCCATGAACAGCTGCGGGATCGTGATAAAATCGGAAAATTGCCGATAGAATACGAGATTCGCATAAACAAGCAATGATCCGATAAGAGCCATATAACGGATAAACTTCATCTGTCTGGAGTGCTTGTTAAACCATACACTCAGCGCAAAGACAAGAAAAGCCGACACAAATGGATTAATCAGCAAAATCAGCTCTTGCATCGAATTTTCTATTTCCATACCAAACATACGGTACACAACATACGTTTTTAGCCCAAATAAAAGCGTTGCTATTATATACAAGGGTATTTTGGGACGTTTTAATTTTTTCATTTCATTTCCTCCTGCTCTACCTAATTCTGTGTTTTCATTTTCATACCGCACACGAAACTTGTTTTTCTCATTCCCTTTACGGATAATGTTAAACGGATTTTTGTTTTTCATTAAGTTCTTGTAAATTGACCGCTATAATATAAGACGTATGGTATCATAAAAAGTTTCATTATTTTTTTCGATATCCCTATTTATATTTAATAAGTTTCTATTTTAGTAGAAAACGGCAAAAAAAGAAAGCCTAAAATTGCACATTCAGTAATTTTTGTTCGACAAGAAAAGCGCCGCCGATGATTCCTGCATCATTTCCCAGCTGGGCTGCTTTGATGTCACAAATGGCACTCACCCTTGCCAGTGCGTATTTTTCAAAGGCGATGCGGATGGCATCAATAAGCTGTTCCCCTGCTTTGGAGACACCGCCGCCAATCAGGATTTTTGAAGGGTTAATCATTGCTCCCATATTGGCAAGCACCAAGCCAAGAACATCTGCGGTTCGGTCGATAATCTGCTGGGATGCCTGATCGCCCATTTCTGCCAGCTCAAAAATATCTTTGGATGTAATTTCGCCTCTTTCACGCAATCTGGCCGCCAAAAGACTCACCGGCGCCTCTTTGGCTTCATGCATGGCCTGACGTACCATTCCGGTGGCAGATGCAACGGTCTCCAGACAGCCTCTGCGTCCGCAGTTACATAAATGCCCGCCTAGCTCTACCGTGATATGGCCGATTTCTCCAGCCATGCCATTTTCTCCGTTCAAAATCTGCCCGTTAGCGATAATACCCCCGCCGACGCCTGTGCCGAGGGTAATGGCGATCACGTTTTTCGCCTGGTTGCCTGCACCGCGCCAGTTTTCTCCCAATACAGCAATATTGGCATCATTGATCACGAATACCGGCAGTCCGGAATCCTGCTTCAATTTTTCAGCGAGCGGAAAGTCCTTCCAGCCAACATTGACTGCTTCATAAACAAAGCCAGTCTCTCCATCAATGAATCCTGGTGCCCCCACACCCATGCCGAGGATGTCGGTTTTGTCTGTGCCTGAGGCGGCCATATGAGCGGTAATGGACTGCCAGATATCAGCTGTTATCCCCGCTCCTCCTTTTTCCTTTTTTGTCGGAATTTCCCATTTGTCCAGTATATCGCCGGAATCTGACAGCATTCCTATTTTAACAGTGGTCCCTCCAATATCAATGCCGATTACCTGTTTACTCATTTGCATCGCTTCCCCTCTGTTTGCCTATTTGCGATAGTTCTTTTCGTATGCATAAGGTCGCTTGTGTGTATTCATCTGCTGTAATAAACTGCCATTTATACAGCTCATTTATTTCTATATCCATCATTTTCAAATCACCGGTCCTGTCCCCGGTGTAGATAAACGTGCCGTATTTTTTCAGCAGCTGCTGAACATCATAAATCGATCTCATATTCTCCCCATTCTTTCTAAAGGAATCCATATACAGAAAGAATATTATAACAGAAAAAACCCGGATCGTCTATTACTTATCCGGGTCCTTCGGGTTCAAAAAAGTTGGTCTTCTGTTTTTTAGCGGGATTGGCGAGCGGATGAAAATATCCCGGAATGGCCGGTAAGAAAAAGGCATAAATGGCCATAAGTAACCGACATTAAATGTTTTCATACTGATAAGGTAAAGCAGCCACAGGGTAATCCCCACAACATAGCCGAACACCCCAAATGCTGCGGTTGCCAAGAGCAAATAAAGGCGGGTTATACGGTTGGCAAGACTGATTTCATAACTTGGTGTTGCATAGGTGCCGATAGCGGCTACTGCCAGATACAAAATAACTTCATTGGAAAAGAGGCCAACCTCGACCGCCACCTGGCCGATAAGAATTGCCGCTACCAGTCCGAGCGCAGTGGCCAGCGAGGAAGGAACATGAATCGCTGCCATCCTTAACGCATCGATCCCGAACTCCGCCAGCAGGAACTGAACAAGCAGCGGGATCGCTCCAATCTCCGCCGGCCCGATAAATCCCAGATTTTCAGGAAGCAGCTCAGGGTTCGTTGACAGCAGATAATACATCGGCAAGAAAAAGATCGAAGCAAAAATGGCCATAAAACGAATCAGCCGCAGATATGCGCCAACCATCGGCTTTTGCCGGTATTCTTCAGCATGCTGCAGGTGATGCCAGTAAGTGGCGGGCGTGATCATCACACTGGGAGAACCATCAATAACTACCAGTATGTGGCCCTCGTATAAATGAGCGGCTGATGTATCCGGTCGTTCCGTATATCGTATGGTTGGAAAAGGGTTCCAGTGTCTGCCGCTGAGATACTCTTCAATCGTCTTTTCCGCCATGGGGAGCCCGTCGGTATCGATTTTTTCCAGTGTATGCTTTAAATGATTGATGCGTTTTTTATCGGCAATGTCCTCAATATAGCAAAGAGCAATGTCTGTTTTGGACCTCCTTCCTATTTGCAGATATTCCATGCGCAGCGTACGGTCCCTTACCCTTCTGCGGATCAAAGCGGTGTTAAACACAAAGGTTTCTACAAAACCATCACGCGAGCCCCGAACTACCCGTTCCAGATCGGGTTCGGCAGGCTGCCTTGCCGGGTAGGTTCTGGCATCAATCATAATGATTTTTTCCATCCCCTCGACGACAAGTGCCGATGGTCCGGCGAGAACAAGTTCAGCCGCCTGCTTTAAATCATCCTGCTGACCGATCTCTATATAAGGAATGTAAGTTTTAATCAATTTGGAAAATGGATCAGGATCCAGCGCTCCCTCATCCAATTTAGCCAGCAATTTCATCAGCAAATGCAAGATATCATCTTTAACAAACCCATCGATTAAAAACAGAGCCATTCGTTTGCCGGCATACTCCAGATCCAGCTGAATGACATCAAAACTTTTATCCACACCAAGATGGTCTTTTATATATGCAACATTTTTGTCAAACGAATCATATAGAGGTACTTTCTCCTTATTCATACAGTCACCCAATATCTTCTCAAGTTTACTAATTAGTTTGGGCAGTCCGTACGATCCTATACACCAATCAGCAATTCATAAATTGGGAGGCTTGTTCATACATTTATGAATAGAAAACTAGGGCTTATCGCCAGGCTTTAGGTGTACAGCCATTGTTCTATTTGCAGTTAGAATGAATTTAAGGATGGGGCCTTATGAAGAAAAATAGATACATTTTATCAGTTGGCATTATATTTGCGGCTGCGGCGGCATTATACCTGTTTTTGTGGGATGAAAAGCCGGCAATTACCTATTTTCCCCCGGATGATGCGGTGGCCTTTACCGAAGCCGCTTCTCATCTTTCCCTGTCTTCCCCAACCGGCAATGATTCCTATGAGATCAACTGGACAAGCAGCTCACTCAGTGACAAGCCAATGTATTTGCGGCAGGACGTATCTCTCTTGTTCGATAATGGCAGGCTCCTTGGTCTGCGAAGTGAATGGGAGCAGGATACGGACAGGATAGAAATCAGAGAAAAAGTCTCTCGTGAAGACAGCAGTTTTTTTGAGGTGATTTCCTTTCACCATGGGGAAATTCATTATCCTAATGATCAGATTAAAAGCATTCAGCTAATGTCTCAGGATCATTTGTATGTCATCGATTCACCTGCTTCAACATTAGATTCCTTCACAGCACCGGAGGGCGAGTTTGAGGAGGAATGGCAGCATCGGCTTGAGCGGACGATGAAGCAGCAGCTTCTGTATGAATGGCAGCAGCTGTTTGCCCATTACCAGATCGACACAGATGCCTATTTGGCTGTGCCGCTTACCAGCCTGCCAAATTACAGCAATGAACCGCTCCCTTCTATGACCCAAGAGCAAACAGCGAAAATTATTGGCCAGCTTTGGGAAGGGTTATATAAAAATTACATCATCCCAGCAGCCAATACCAAAGGAGATTCCCTGGAAAGTTATGTGCCGATCATTCTTTTTCATAAGGATAAAAACCACCTGCTAGTACTGTTTGAATTAAACGGCGAAAAACAGCGGCTGATCCAATCCTATTCTTAAACCGGCTTACCGTAGCTCAGGCGGTAAGCCGGTTTATTAATCAGGTGCATCTCCGGTAATTTCTTCATACAATTCACGGAAAGAGGAATCTTCCGGTCTCAGCCGATAAGCGGTTTCGATCATATGCTCCGCTTCACTGATCCGGCCATCACCATAATAAAGCAGGGCAAGGTTGTAATAGGCCTCGGGCAGGGTGTTTTCCGCTTCAATGCTCCGCTCCAGATCTTCCAAGGCCAATTCCGTTTCCCCCATCTCAATATAAGCGTAGGAGCGCTGGAAAAGCAGAGCCGCATCCATATCCCCTTCCAAATCCAGGCCTACATTCGCGGATTCAACCACCTGTTGATAATCCTCTTGCTGGAGATGCTCTTCTATCAGAATCAAGTGATAAGACTGACTGGACCTGTTTTGCTCAATTCCATAGTGGACCAGTCCATAAAGCGAAGCAGCATAAACTATAGCGGCGATCAGCTGTTTTCCAAGTTTCCGCCGCTTCGGCATATTGCATACCCCGGCAGCAATAAACCCGGCAAACAGTCCGCCCAAATGTGCCGCATTGTCAATTTGCTGAATAGAAAAGCCGAAAACGATATTGATGCCGATTAAAACCAGTACATTCATGCCCATCGTTTGAAAAAATATTCTCTTATGAAGCAGGCCAAAAAACAAGAGCGCCCCAAACAAACCAAACAGGGCACCGGAAGCACCGGCAGAAACATTTGCGGAAAAGGCGAAACTGGCCAGACCTCCGCCGATCCCGGCTAAAAAGTAAATCACAATAAACCTGAAAGAACCGAAAATCCTTTCCACCAGGGAACCAATATAATAAACAGCCAGCATATTCATGAATAAATGAAGAAAGCCAATGTGCAAAAACATGGAAGTGATAATCCGCCACCACTCACCATCCGCAATGATTGCCGGGTTGTATTTAGCTCCAAAATCAATCAGATCCTCGACCGATGTACTGCTCCCGTTTCGTTCCAGCAAGAAAAACACCAGCAAATTGACTGCCAGCAAGATATAAGTAAAAAACGGTTTGCCAAAGGTAAATAACTGTTCAGCTGCTTCCTGCCTTTTTGCAAGGGAATCTGCCAGATAAATCCGGTATTTACGAACATCTTCCTCCATCTCCTCTTCTGAAACTGGAGTGTCCACCGGATTTTTTGGCAAGGATGCATCCACAGCGGAGAACAGCCGGCTTGTTTCCTCCATTTTCTCCTCAGCCGATATGTAATAGACGTTCATTTGCAGTTGAGGGTGCTGCTTCAGCTTTAGTGGCCCTTTCAATTCTTCCCATTCATCTACCGGGGCATATTCAGCCACATAAACGTTATGCAGTTCAACCTGTCTTTTTTCAAACTTCCGCCGCATCGCTCCAGCCTGTTGAAAAACATGTTCCACGGCCTGTTTGAGCTGGTTTTTCCAGTCAAATCCCCGGTGTGCAAAGCGAATCACCGTAGATGTTCTCTTTCCGGACCGCTCCAGCCAAATTTCTCCGGTACGCTGGTGAAATTGGCTCACTTCATATCCTTCACTACTAAGCTGATGAAGGTGCAGCACTTCAAATCCTTCTTTTTCCACCAGATGAACGGCGAGCCGGTACATTCGGTATGCTTCCGCCAAATACATGCTAAAGTCCCCCTCCGCGCCCTTATCATACCAGATTCCCTAAAAAAGAAAAAAGAAGCTGTCTTTACCGGCTTCTTTTTTTCAAACTTGTTTATGCTTTTGTTTTTGGTGATGTGAACAGGGCCGGCAGCAATTTATCCTTCAACGCCGGCATATTCATCGACAGTGTGACCGCAAGTCGCCTCAATACACTGACGGCAAGAATCGTATTCATGATACGGTAGCGCCATTTGAACAGGATGGAAAACAGTCCTAGGACTGCAGTGAAAATAATGGCAGCACGCATAATAACACCCTCTTATTTGTCATGGTATTATTAGTTATGTTCCTTCTTGTGATAATTATGCATGCTTAGCTTGCCGCTGTAACCCCTGTCTCTGTAATAAGATAGTCGACTGGAATATCAAAAGGTTCGCGTGGCAGTTTTTCCTTTAGCTGGCTCGCAGTGAGCAAGGATGCCGAAAGATTAGGGAAATCAGGAAGAAAACGGTCATAGTATCCGCCGCCAAAGCCTACCCGATAGCCTTCTTTATCAAAAAGCAGCCCAGGAACAATCAGAAAATCAATCGTCCCCTTCTCCCTTTCCGCCGTTTGATTCGGATCAGGCTCCAGCAATTTAAAGGACGCCATTTTCAGCTGGTCAAATGATTTCAGTTCATGAAATATCATTTCTCTTTCAGCTGGTACACAGCGGGGGACACAAACCGTCTTTCCTTCGTTCCATGCTGCTTCGATTATCGGTCTGGTGTTCCATTCAAAATCCCGGGAAACGGTGATGCCTATGCTCCCGGACTTTTGCCACAACGAAGATGCAAGCAGCTGTTTCTTCAACTGCTGCTCGATATTCGCCCGTTCCGGCTGGCGAATAGACTGCAAGTCGGTTATCGCCCTTCTTCTCAGTTCATGTTTATTCAATCCAACCACCCTTCCTCTTATTTTTCTTTGAATGTTTTCTAAAAATTTTTCGCAATATTTATAAACTGTGATGTAAAATCAGTGTGGGTTATGATAGCCGCTGCGGAAAGCGGAATGTATTTCCGTAGCGGCAGTAGATACGTGACAGTATCCATCAACTACAAAATAAAAAATCGCCTCATACAAATAAAACTCTTACCAGTAATTGATAAGAGTTTCATTCAAGCGAAACGGGTTATTTGGTTTCGCGGTGCAATGTGTGTTTTTTTAAACGTGGTGAGTATTTCATCAGCTCAATACGCTCAGGGTTGGTCCGTTTATTTTTTGTTGAGATATAGTTACGGTCTCCTGTTTCTGTACAAGCCAAGGTAATGTTAACGCGCATAAATAATCCCTCCAGACTGTAAAAACTTAAGCTTAACCATTAGCAATTCGTATTTCAGACTTATTTATAATAGCAGATCCTGAAGAATCTATCAAGCTTGGGACACGAAAAAAATTTTGGTTTTCTCCTGCCTGATTCTATGTTATAACTATTATTGTAGCATATAATGCAGATATGTGCGGAAATATGCAGAAAATTGGAGGGGTGAAACATGCTTTATGCCGTCATTGCAGTGCTGGCGATTGCTGTGGTGCTGTTCGCTTTATCATTTTTCATGAATGATAAATTCGAAAATCTGGAAGGCCAAATCGAACAACTTTCCATCACGACGATGCAGGATACATATCAGATGAAGAAGAAAATAAAGATTCTGGAAGAAGAATTGCTCACGCCGGAGGAACTGACCAAGAACAGCGAAGGCCAGGACAGACGCCCCCTTTAATCTAAGGGCAGACTACTATACCATTAGAAGGAGAAAAATATGAAACAGCCAGTACGTTCATTCTCAATTGGACTATTTGCAGCTGGGATTATCATGCTGATCGGATGGTTTGTCGCTGATACCACCTCAACGGAGGCTGAGCAAATGTCTGTTGAGGATATGATTGCGGCCGTAGAACAGGAAGGATACCATGTGCTGACAGAAGAGGATTATATTTCTCTGTCGGTCAGCGAGGATGACACCAGCGAAGAAAATGCCGAAGAGGAAACTACAGAAGACACAGCAGCAGATGAAGGAGATACAGAAGAAACCACAGACAATCAGGATTCAGGGTCTGAAGAATCAGGGGAAGACACCGAAACAGAAGAAGCAGGCGGAGATGAGGAGACCTCCTATACGCTGAACATTGAAGAAGGCATGGCTTCCTCCGATATCAGTGCTACCCTTGAAGAGAATCAGATCGTTGAAGATGCAGAAGAATTTAACCAGTATTTAAATGAAAATGAATACAGTCTGCTGATCCAGATTGGAGAATATGAATTATCCTCACGTATGAGTCATTTTGAAATAGCCGAGGAAATCACAAATTAAGCAAAAGACCGGCAAATGGATGCCGGTCTTTTGCTTTTATTTATTTGAGATTAATTCAAATTATAGTTTTCCCCTTTTACAAGGTAAAGAATGTTTTCACCGATATTGGTAATATGATCAGCAAACCGCTCCAGGTATCTTCCACAGAAAGCGATCTGCATAACATACTGAATTTTATCCGGATTGGTTGCTGTTTCCCCGAGCAGCTCACTGACGGTGCGCTTGTATAACTTATCCACCGTGTCATCCATTTCCGATAATTTCCTTGCGAGCGAGATATCTTCATTTTTAAAAGCTGTCACGGCTGCCTGCAGCATTTCCAGGGCAGCATCATGCATCGCCTGCAGATTTTCCGGCACAGGCCTTGCTCCGTTTTCCTCCCCGAGACGAATGGTTGCGCTTGCGATGTTTTTCGCGTTATCCCCCATCCGTTCCAAATCTGTTGCAATTTTCAGGGCGACAATCACCCGCCTGAGATCGGTGGCAACCGGCTGTTGCTTGGCAATCAGCAAGATGGTTTTATCATTCAGATCCATTTCTTTTTTGTCGAGCAGTTTATCATTTTCGATGACTTGTTTTGCTGCATCGATATTCTGCTTGAATAAGGCCTCGATGGAATTGGTCAGAGCGGTTCCTGCTAATTCCGCCAACTCTACAATTTCCTTGTTTACTTCCTGCAGTTCATTATGAAAAAGATCTCGTGTGGTCATATGAATCCTCTCCTTTTCTCCCGGCTATCAGCTTTTTTCAAAAACGTTATCGCCATTATAATTCATTAGTATTAACCTGTCTTTAACCGGATGTAAAATATATGTAAACCCAAAAAAAACAAGCCTCCGTTTATCTGGTAAACCAGGGCTTGCTTTAATACTATCCTTATTCTTCTGCTGCCTCTTCATCTCTGTCTTCTTTAATGTCAAAGTAGGCATCCATGATTCGTTCGCCGATTCGATGGTTAATCGGATAGCGGCCGCTTTCATCTCCCATATTAGGTACAAGGACCGCGAAAGCAACTTCCGGTTCATCAAAAGGTGCATAGCCGGCAAGGGTGAGGTTGACGGTTTCGTAATGTTCCCCATCAATAAACAAATCATTCTCGGCGGTACCGGTTTTTCCGGCAGGGTTATAATCTTTGTCCTCAAAATAACTGTACGCCGTCCCGTCCGGTGTTTGGAATACCCGGCGGAATCCTTCCTGGACACGTTCGATATTGTCCTGATCCATTTGAATCCGGTTCAGCACTTCTGTGTTCATGCTTTCGTACAACGGACCAACCTGGCCTTCTGTGGCAACCGGCTGGCGGATTTCCTTCACCAGGTGCGGTCTCACGCGATAGCCGTCATTGGCAATCGTGGCCATATACTGGGCAAGCTGCATCGTTGTATACGTATCATACTGTCCGATCGCAAAGTCCATTAAAAGACCCGGCGTGACTCCGCTTTCGCCTTCAAATCCGGTCGATTCAAACGGAAAGTCAATCCCGGTTGAGACACCCAGACCAAACTGCTGGAAATAATTACGCATTTCCTGCCAGGCTGAGGAGTCAAACGAGATCGTGGCTCTTTCCGGCAGCGGGTGTCTGGTTTCTCCACCCATGCGCATGGCAATATAATACATGTAAACGTTGGAAGAAACTTGCAGAGCTTCATAATCGTTTACCCAGCCGTGATTGACTAAAGACGCCTTTACTTGCCCGTTCGCGAGCATCAGCGGTTCATCGTAGAATGACTGTCCCGGACGGATGACGCCTGACTGGTAGCCTGCCAGCACGGTTGCTCCTTTAATGACAGACCCCGGACGGTGCGCATCGTAGAGGGTTTTTAAAGCTCCGCTATCAAATTCATCATCTTCCCTGTCATATGTCTGTCCGGAAACTGCCAGGAGTTCCCCGGTTTGCGGATCCATAACAACAGCCATGGCATCTTGCAAGTGCCGGTTGCCATAAGGATCATCCGCAATTGCGGCAGCAAGCTCTTCCTGTACAATCTGATCAACCTGCTGCTGGAATTCCATGTCAATGGTTAATACCAGATCCTTGCCCCGCTGTCCCTCTACGACTGTTTCCGTATTCATGATATTTCCATTCTGGTCGGTCGTATACTGAATTTGTTCTTTCCGGCCCCGCAGCGCATTTTCGTACTGTTCTTCCAGGCCGCTGGTACCCACCCGGTCATTTCGGCTGTAGCCGCGGGTCAGATAATACTCCTCCAGTTCTGCAGGTATTCCTTGATCCCGTGAGGTTATACTCCCCAGCAGCTGATTGAATGTGCTGTCCTCATACGGATATGCACGGTTCCAGTCTGTTGTCGCGTTTACTCCAGGAAGTTTATCGAGGTTTTCTGCCACCCTGGCATATTCTTCCATCGTGACACCTTCGTTCTTCACAACATGCGGTGTCAGCGAGTAAGCCTGGTCCAGCTCTTTCTTAATCGCAATAACCTGCTTCTGCTCATCAGACAAATTACTTATTGCTTCTTCGGGTATTTGATCCAGTACGACATTATAAAACTCGCCGTTATCCATGTCAGCGGCTTCCTCAGCCGGGATCTGGCTCTCCAGTTCATCTACTTCCTCATCCGATTGTTTCAGATAAAAATATTCCTTTCTGTTCCGTTCGGTTATGTCTTCAACCGAATCCTCGCTCATGGTAATGTACTGAGCCAGTTGTTCGGCCACTTCCAGCCGTTTCTCTGCCGTCACACCCTTTGGCGGCGTATACGTAATTGAGTAGACAGGCTCATTATCGACCACCAAGTCCAGGTTGCTGTCATAAATTTTTCCCCTTGGAACAGGGACGCTCGTCGTATCCTGAATCGTCCGATCAATTTCCTCCTGAAAATCTTCCCCATTTAAAATCTGTACCACACCAAGCTGCAGTATCAGCACAGAAAACAAAAGAAATACGATAAAAAATATTATATTTAAACGAAAGGGAAGCTGCGCACGCTTTTTTCTTTTTTTCCCCATTCACTCTCCCCCAATATCATCCAAGTTCATAAATGCTGTCCTTTTTGATTATAACATTTTTTCCCTCAGATTCTAACAGGTTTAGCGATTTTTTTCATCCGTTATTTGATCTTCAATGATCATGCCTTGTTTATTGGAGCTTTGCAAGTAAATATCTTTAACGAACAGGTAAATAAATAAGTGCCCTGTTCCGAATATAACAAGCAGCCAAGGGATGATATCCTCCGCCGGCATCAAAGAAACTGCAAGCAAAAACACCAAAATGGAAGTGACACGGCCGATATTGACGAATAATTCCCTTACAACGATATATTCCACCCGAAGTTCCTTTGCCCTCCACGCCTTGCCGATGACATCATAGGTCATGGAGTTATAAGGGACATTTATAATCGGATAAGCCATCCCGATAAAAATCGCGTAGACAATCAACAGCGGATAGCTGATATCAAACAAAATAATAAAAATGGAGAAGTAAAGGATGGAGGCTCCAAGCAATATTGATTTTTTTCGCAAATACGGTTTAATAAATTTTGTCGCAATAAAATAAAAAACGAACGAAAGCCCGGAAAGCACAAGATTAAAAACGCCAAGGGAAAATTCGCTCCCAGTAACCAGATACACCCAGATCGAGATGACAAATACGAAAATTCCTTCCCTCAACCCCTGTGTCACATGGGCAGACAAAATCCGTCTCCAATTTCTGTTATGGTTTCTCTCGTTCAGGATCCGTCTAAAATGAAAACTGCCCTCTGCCTGGCGCCGGTTGATAAAAAAGCTGGAGATGACTGCCAGGATAAATAAACCAAAAGAAATCGCAAAAATTGTCGTATAACCCATGCCCTCTGTCATCTTCGCAATAATGATCCCGGCCATCAGGGGTCCGATCATTCCACCAAACGACTGAAGCACACCTAAAAAACCATTGAAAATGTCCCTTGTCTCCGGTTCAGTAATTTCAAATGTCAGGACATTAAAGGCCAGCCAATAAAACCCATAACCAATTCCCAGCACGCTTCCAAGCAGGAAATTGTATTTCGACGCCTGATCACCAATAATCAGCACAGTTAAAAAAAACAGGGACAAAAATATGACACCCAGCCTCAGGACAATAACACGGTCCACTTTTTTCGCGAATTTCCCCGCCAAAATAAACGCTGCCGGCTGAAACAAATAAACCGCCAGATTGTAAACGGCAATGGTGACATAATCGCCGGACTGCCTCCATAAGTAAATGTTGACAAACGTGTTGGACAGAAAAATCCCTAAAAAGTATAACCCACCTATTGTCAAAAGCAACATTAAATCACGGTTAATATCAAATTTTTGCTGGTAATACTGTAAATTTAATCGCATAGCAATACTCCTTTTGCTCTTTCTTAGTGTGAGCATATGGAGGAGAGATATGCAAAAACAGGAGGATAAAGAAAAATGAGCTTGTTTCAAGATTGTTATGGAGAAAGAATGATTACGCTGCTGCAAATAAAAAAACACGGGAGATCCCGTGTTTTTTTTATAAGCTTATATATTGTGCATTATTTTGCTGATTGATAATTCTTTTCCACTTCGTCCCAGTTTACCACATTCCAAAATGCGGACACATAATCCGGGCGTTTGTTTTGATATTTAAGGTAATATGCATGCTCCCACACGTCAAGGCCAAGCAATGGAGTTTTTCCTTCCATAATTGGTGTATCCTGGTTTGGTGTGCTGGTGATTTCCAATTCCCCGTTATTCAGAACGAGCCAAGCCCAGCCGGAGCCAAAGCGCCCTGTTGCTGCAGCTGCAAATTCTTCCTGGAATTTGTCAAAGCTGCCGAATTTGGAGTTAATTTTATCCGCAACTTCACCAGTTGGCTCACCGCCGCCGTTAGGAGAAAGCACTTTCCAGAATAGGCTATGGTTTGCATGTCCGCCGCCGTTGTTGCGCACTGCTGTCCGTGCATCCTCAGGGACTGCATCCAAATTGCCCAGCAGCTCTTCCACGGACTTGTCCTGCAGATCTGCATGACCTTCCAAAGCACCATTCAATTTGGTCACATACGTGTTGTGATGCTTCGTATGGTGAATGTTCATGGTTTCTTTGTCGATTGTTGGTTCTAGTGCGTCATAAGCGTAAGGTAGTTCTGGTAATTCAAATTTTGCCATTTCTTACTCCTCCTCTAATAAAAATTATTATTAAAAGGATTGAAAATTCACCCTTTAATGTAAAGGTTATCAGAGCTTTATTAGATGTGCAACTTTTATGCTTTTAACGATAAAGCTGTTTTCCCCTACTTAATTACAATTCCACATTTGGCAGTGTTTGAAACCTCGTTAGAGTGATTTTTTAAATTGTTCTTTCACAAAATCTATAGACTGTAACGTAATCCTGCCGCTCCGGAAATACCCTTCGCTTTCCGCGGGAAGCTGCCGAGCCCCCTTGTGCTTGCGCACTTCGGGGTCTCGCCTAGGCTTTTCTTCCCGCAGGAGTCTTCGGATATTTCCTACGCTGGTGGTGTTGTTTTTTTAAAATCAACTACAGAAGCCTGCATTGTTGATGGTTGATTGGATTGGAGGACAGCCAACTGCTGCGGGAACAAACTTTCGATGGGGCGAGTAATCTCAGTCCCACGAGCCTAGACCTGAACAGCGGTAGTATTCGGCGAAGAGGTTGAAGCCGTGCCCTAAGATGCGCGGGTACCCACAGTGGAAATCAATCATAAAAAGTGTATGTTGTTCTTTTAATTTAAAAAGCAGTAACAAAGCACACAGTCAGCGGAGGAAATACCCCGAGACTCCTGCGGGATTGTAAGCCTCGGTGAGACCCCGCAGCGCGACAGCGCGAGGAGGCTCACCAGCGCCCGCGGAAAGCGAGGGGTATTTCCGGAGCGGTAGTTAATGCTCCATAATCATTACGTCGTATTTTCCATCAACTGTAAACTGGTATAAAAACAAAAAAACAAGCGTTCAGCTTGTTTGGGAAGGTGGCTCGGGACGGAATCGAACCGCCGACACACGGATTTTCAGTCCGTTGCTCTACCGACTGAGCTACCGAGCCTTATTTGGTTTTGATATCTGATCTCTGACTTCTAAAATATGTATGGAGGAGGTAGAGGGATTCGAACCCCCGCGCGGTTTGACCCGCCTGTCGGTTTTCAAGACCGATCCCTTCAGCCAAACTTGGGTATACCTCCGCTTGAAAATGGTGGACCCTGCAGGACTCGAACCTGCGACCGATCGGTTATGAGCCGATAGCTCTAACCAGCTGAGCTAAGGGTCCTTCTTATATATGGGGCGACCGGTGGGGATCGAACCCACGAGTGCCGGAGCCACAATCCGGTGCGTTAACCACTTCGCCACGACCGCCATGATAATAAAAACTGGTGGCGGCAGAGGGGATCGAACCCCCGACCTCACGGGTATGAACCGTACGCTCTCGCCAGCTGAGCTACGCCGCCATGTTGTCAATAAAGCTATAGAAAAATATCTTTTAAAATTGGAAAGAAAAACTGGCAGCCAAGGCTGTCATGAAGCTTTCAATAATAATTAGCGACGAAATATAATTTACCATGTACGACAGAATCTGTCAATATCTTTTTTGCAAATGCAAACTGTTTTCTTTATGACTATTAAGCAACATTAAATACTATAGCACCACCCGAGCAGGAATTCAACTAAAAAACCGGCAAAAAAAAGAGAAGGGGTTCCTCCCTCCTCTTTAACCTTTCTCGCCCAATACCTCTTCCGCAATATTTACCGCGTGATCGCCAATCCGTTCCAGGTTGCTGATGATATCCACAAATACAATGCCTGCAGATCCGGAGCACTGTCCTTCATTTACCCGAATAATATGTTTCTTGCGATAATTGCGTTCCATGCTGTCAATCTGATCTTCTTTCTGAACAACGGCAAGCGCTTCTTCTCTGTCATTTGTATCCAGCGCACGAACCGCCTGTTTTACGGTGAGAATGGTCAAATCAAACATGTTATTCAAATCCTCTTCCGCCTGTTCGGTTAAATTGACCTTATTGGACATTTTATAATCGATCAGTTCCAGAATGTTTTCAAAATGGTCCCCGATCCGTTCAATATCTCTTACAGAATCCATTAAAGCGGTATGTTTAGCACTTTCCGCTTCAGTGAGTGATTCAGAAGAGATGTTTATCAGATAGTTGGTAATCTCCTTGTCCAGATTATTCAGCGCTCCCTCAAGCTGCATAGCCATATCCGAATGCTTCTGCTGATGGGTGGACAGATACTGGTTTGTTTCTTCCAGTCCCTGAACAGCATAGTCTCCCATGCGAATAACTTCTTCCTTAGCCTGATCCAAAGCTAGTGTGGACGACTGCTGGATAAAAATCGGATCCAGATGCTTCGGTTTGTATTCAACCAGTGCATCTTCCCCGGGGATCAGTTTGGTTATCATCCAGGCAATCCCTGCGATGAATGGAAACTGGACAATGGTGTTCACTAAATTAAAGCTTCCGTGTGCAAAGGCGATGGTCATCTCTTCATTCAGATTGAACTGACCTTGAAGGAATGTCACATACTGTGTGAACACCCCTAACAGTAAAAGACCGATTGTCGCACCAACCATGTTGAAAAACACATGCGTGGCAGCCGCGCGCTTGGCTGCTACAGTCGTACCGATCGAAGCAAGCACCGCGGTGATCGTTGTACCAATATTATCACCGAATAGTACTGGCAAGGCGGCTTGCAATTCAATCGCCCCTTGATCATACAATCCTTGCAGAATGCCGATGGTTGCACTGGAGCTTTGCACGATAACGGTAAACACGGTACCGATCACAACACCAAGGATAGGTGTATTACTCATGCTTACAGTCAATTCCTGGAAAGCTTCCACTTCACGGAGCGGTGACATCCCGCTGCTCATGAGCTCAAGACCGAAGAAAAGTGCACCAAAACCAAAGACAGCTTGTCCAATTGCAGTGATTCTCTGATTTTTAAAGAAAAACAAGAGCACACACCCGACAAAAATAATCGGCAGTGCATAGGCACCCAAATCTATTCCTATGATGAATGCAGTAACCGTTGTTCCAATGTTGGCACCCATAATCACACCGATCGCCTGGCGGAATGTCATAAATCCGGCATTAACCAGGCCGACGGTCAATACAGTTGTTCCCGAACTGCTCTGAATCAGAATCGTTACGATCATACCGGCAAGCACACCTAAAAATGGATTGCTTGTAAACCTGTCCAGTATATCCCTGAGACGATCCCCGGCAGAACGCTGCAAACCTTCCCCCATGTATTTAATCCCAAGAAGAAAAATCCCCAGTCCGCCAATGAACTCAAATATTAATGTCTGTACATCAATTTCCACTTTTTACCCGCCCTTCATTCTGTCGAAAGTTGTCACATGCCTTCCCCATTATTAAATGAACGTGATTCTTTTGTAAAGGATTAAGCCATAAACTTTACATTAAATTTACATTGCCTGATTCGTCTCTGTTTATTTACTACCCGAAATCAAAGATTATTATGTATTAGTAAAACCGAGGCACCCACTACACCTTTTTGCAGGCAAAAAAATAACACGCAAAACCGAATGGTTTATACGTGTTATCCCCGTTGTGTTTTTTCCGTTATTTTCTCAACCAGTATTTTGGTTCCGTCCACCTGTACTATTTTCACAGGCGTGTCTTTTTCAATCCATTGGCCATTGGAAACGGCGCTGTAATCCTTGTTGTTCACGCGGATTGTCCCGGTTGGTCTTAGCGCGTTAAGTGTTATCGCTTCCTCATCAAGCAATTCCCTGTAGCTGTCATTCATCGAATTGTAGCCGGCCTCGGAGGATAATTGATCATTTAGGGCGATTTTTGTCCACATCTCCCTGCGTTTAAAAACCTTGGGGAATACCAAGGAACCCAATGCACCTAAGAGAACACCAAGCACCGCATACAGACCTGAGGTAAAATCAGGTGCGGCGAGCGCTACGGCCATCAGCATTACCGCCAAGCCGATTATTGCCAGTGTTCCATCATTAACGATCTTTCCATCAATGATAATCATTGCCAGCCCGATAGCAAATACTACAATCATAAGGATATACGAGCTTGTATCCGAGTAGGCGGTAAAATAAACGGTAATAAATCCCATACCCAAAAGACCAAAAAATCCTCGCATGTTGACTAAAATTTCCCCGATTAGAAATAATGTACCTAAGAAGGTAATGACAAATCCAATCCATGAAAGCGAAAATAAATCCATACCCATCTTCCCCCTTTTATCTCTTCTACGTATACATAAGAAAAATGTTTCATGTTCAGAGGTGATTCCTGTGCGGTTTTTAAAAAAAGTTATTTTATTTAGTTTCATTATACTATGTTTGATCGGGATTTATAAAGATTTACAATTAGGTTTTTCTCCGGGAAAAGAAAATACCAGTGCAACGGAACCAGTACTGACAAATATGGATTACCAAGTGTCCCATGTTCAGGCTCGAACCGGTGAAACGGTACTGTCGATTGTTGAGCGTATACATGCCAGTCCGCTGACGAGGATAAATCCCGCTCAGATCCTGGCTGATTTTCAAACGATGAACCCTTCCGCTGATCCTAATAAGCTGGAGACAGGCAGGTATTATTATTTCCCGTTATATAAAAACAGGGACTGAAAACTCAGCCCCTGTTCTGGTTATACAAACGGAATGATAAACAGTGAAATGATAATCGAAATCGCCCCACCGGCAATTGCTACATTTCCCAGCGTGTCAGCACCGCGACTTCTGGAAACAAAGCCTAAAATAACACCGGCGCCGCCGAGAATGATTGGCCACATAAAGTATGAAGCGATGGCGAGGATAATCCCAATCCATCCATACATGGTATTCACATCGGAGTCCGCACGAGCCGATTCTCCGCGGTTTTCACGGACCTGATCATCTGCCGTGAACTCTGTCGCAAATTCTTCATTTCGGGAGCTGTCCGGCTCGATGCCTACATAGTCCTGGTTTTTTTTGCCTTCTCCATGATTTGGCGCATGTTCCATCCCATGGTTTTTCTTCTCATCCATAGCCAAGCCCTCCTTTTCTTCTGGTTGAGGTGCGTTTATAGCTTATGGATTTTCCGGTTTTCTACTGATGTAACATTTTGGCATGTACCTGTGTCCTGTCAACTTTTTCACCAGAGCGCATAGAGTACATTATGGTCTGGAAAAATGAAGCTTGTGCTAAATTTTCACCAGAAGAAAAACGGCTTGAACGGCGAGGGGGATGAATATGTCTTTTTTTATGAAGGAACTTGCACGGAAAAAAATCCGCTCAATATCGGCAGATGAACTCCTAAAGTTTGCCAGGCAATACGAATTTCAAGTGAAACGGATGGAAGCGGAGCAAATCGTCCATTACTTAAGAAATACTTCTCAGGATCCATTTTTAGCTGCAGACCGGAAAAAAATCTTTAGCGAACTTGCTCAGATCACTGACCCGAAAACGGCGAGGCAGGCGGAAAAGTTATTTTACCAGCTGATTAAATCCTATGGGGTGGAACATTTATTTGAATATTAGGCACATGCCAAAAAAAGCGGACCTGACGATGTCGAGGCCGCTTTTTTATGCTGCACTTAAGCTTGAACAATTTTATCCTTTAACGTTTCATCGAATTCTCCATCTTTAATCATGGAAATTTCAAACCCGTATGGCGCCTTTTTATTTTTCTTATCTGGTCCGACAAACGGGGTTTCCAGTATTTTTGGCAGGCTTTCCAACTGAGGGTGATGAATCACGCCATGCAACGCCTTAAAACCAATATGGCCAAATCCAATATTTTCATGACGATCTTTACCGGCACCGCGTTCATTTTTGCTGTCATTGACATGGATGACTTTTAACCGTTCGATCCCGATGACCTTGTCAAATTCATTAAGTACGCCGTCAAAATCATTGACAATATCATAACCGGCATCATGGATGTGACACGTATCCATGCACACCGAAAGCTTTTCGTTATGTGTTACACCGTCCATAATTGCTGCCAGTTCCTCGAAGTTACGGCCGATTTCCGAACCCTTCCCAGCCATGGTCTCTAAAGCGATCTGTACCTGCTTGTCCTTTTCCAGCACTTCGTTTAACCCTTCGATGATCTTGCTGATTCCTTTTTCCGCACCTTCTCCCACATGCGAGCCGGGATGCAGGACAATTTGCCTGGCTCCAAGCGCGTCCGTTCGATCCATCTCATTCCGGAGAAAATCCACACCAAGCTCAAAGGTTTCCGGCTTTGTCGTATTTCCAATGTTAATGATGTAAGGGGCATGAACAACGATATCTTTTATTCCATGAGCTGACATATGTTCCTGTCCTTCATCAATATTTAATTCTTCAATCGGTTTTCTCCGTGTATTTTGCGGCGCCCCTGTATAAATCATAAACGTGTTGGCACCATATGAGGCTGCCAGTTCACTGGAACCCAGCAGCATTTTCTTTCCATTCATGGATACATGTGAGCCGATTTTCAGCATAACATCCACTCTCCCTTATTTTTTGCGATAACTTTTTTTGGACAGCTGCTTCTTAATGGAAGCCTGCTGTTTCTGCCGTTTCTTTTTGTAGCCGGGCTTTACCTTTTTCGCTTTCGGTACCCTCTTCCAGGCTTCCCTCTCGACATTTGTATCGGTTTTTTTGCGCAGACGCCGGGTATTCCACGGCTTGGCCTCTTTCCATTCACCATCTCTAACATCCGTATAAGTAAAGGACAGTCCCTTCTCCTCCAGCCTGCTGATCAGCTTGATATCCTCTTCCCTGTACAGACTGATTGCACTGCCTTCCATCCCCGCTCGGGCTGTTCTGCCGACACGATGAATATAAAAATCCTCTTCCTTGGGCAGCTGGGCATTAATCACATGGCTGACTCCTTTAATATCGATCCCTCTGGAAGCCAGGTCTGTAGCGACGATATACTGGTAACGGAGATTCTGAATGTCTTTCAGAACCCTTTTTCGCTCCCGCGGTGTCAGTCCGCCATGGATTAGCCCTGTTTCCAGCCCTTTTTCCTGGAGCGAGGCCGACAGTTCATTAGCCAGTTGTTTACCGTTCGTAAAAATAATGGCAATATACGGCTGAATAACTTTGGAAATTTCCAGAATGATTGCCGATTCCCCTCGATGTTTCGTATCGATCAGCAAGTGTTCCATCGTTTCCGGAGAAAAATCGTCCTCCACTTTGACATGCAGCGGATTTTCCAGATATTTGGACAGAAAATGCTGCAAACGTTCCGGGATGGTGGCAGAAAACGCCAACAGCTGAATATCCTGTCTCGAGCGGACAAGCAGCTGATCCACTTCCTGAATAAATCCCATGTCCAGCATTAAATCCGCTTCATCGACGACAAACGATGCTGTCGAAAAAATGGATAGCGCACCTTCTTTAACCATGTCCAGGATCCTGCCTGGCGTACCTGTCACAATATGCGGAGGCGTCTTTAATTTCTCCATCATCTTCTGTTTATCCGTTCCGCCAATCAAGAGTTTTGCCGACCATTCCTGTTCTTTGCCAGCATAACGGATAATGGTCTTTACTTCTTCGTGAATTTGTGTCGCCAATTCCCGGGTTGGAGCAGTGATTACCAGTTGCACCTCCTGCCTTGCCTCGTCTAACCTGCTGAGAAGCGGAAGCAGATAGGCATGGGTTTTTCCCGAGCCGGTACGGGATTGGCCAATCACACTGGTTCCTTTTAGTACTGCCGGGATAATCTGCTGTTGGATTTCTGTCGGCTTTTTGAATTTCAGCTGCTCAATGGCACTGCGTATTTCCGTGGTAAAAGCAAATTCTTCAAAATTTTGTTTTTCCATAATGGTTCCTCTCTTATCCGTCCTTATTTTAGAACCTGGTTTATCACCAAGGAATCAAACAGGCTGTTAAATAAATTGAAACGGTTCTGTATTGGTTTCGGACACGATAATTTCTGCTGCTTTTTGCGGAAGCCTGTCATCTAAATAGTTTTTCACCTGTTGTTTCATCACTTGCTCGATGTGATGACCAGGATCAATAATCGGCAAGCCTGCCTGCCAGGCATCCTGCGCCGGGTGGAAGGTCATATCTCCGGTAATGTAGACATCTGCACCTTTTTTCTTTGCAATCGAAGCATATTTTTCCCCGCTGCCGCCGAGTACAGCTATCTTCTGCACCTTTTTGTTTAAATCTCCGGTAACGCGGACGCGCGGCAAGGAAAAAGCTGTTTTCACCTGTGCACACAGCTGCTCTAGTGTTATTGCTTCTTTCAGCTTGCCGATTCTGCCGAGGCCAAACGTCTCACCGGGATTCTCCAAACGATAAACATCAAACGCCACCTCTTCATAAGGGTGCGCACTTTCAATCGCTTCCAGCACTGAATCCAGCTTTGCCTCCGGAACAATCGATTCCATTTTCACTTCATCAACAATCTCCAGCTTGTCCTGTTTTCCAATGTAGGGATTGGTGCCTTCCATTGGCTGGAATGTTCCCTGACCCGGAGACTGGAAGGTGCAATGGCTGTAATTGCCGATCTGCCCTGCACCGCCTTCATGAAATGCCTGTCTTAATTCTTCCTGATGCGTCCTTGGTACGTAGACCGCAATTTTATATAGCGTTTCCGATGCCGCATCAGCAAGCGGTCCTTCCGCAGAAATCCCAAGCTGCTCACACAGCATATCATTGACCCCTCCAGCAGCCGCATCCAGATTGGTGTGGGAGGCATATACCATGATATCATGCTGGATCAGCTTTTGAATGGTTCGCCCCTTTGGAGAATCAAGATTGATCTGTTTTATGGACTGAAACAGCAGTGGATGATGAGCGATAATCAAATCTGCCTGTTTTTCAACTGCCTCATCCACTACCGTTTCCAATACATCTAATGCAACCATTACTTTCTTGACTTTTTTGTTGGATGACCCGATTTGCAAACCAATATTATCCCAGTCATAAGCCAGGTTTTTTGGTGCCCAGCTTTCCATCAAGTGAAAAATGTCACGAGCTGTGGTTGTCATTTCTGTAAAACCTCCCTAATCCATTTCGCTTCCCTGGAAAACTCCTCCATTTTTTCCGCATTCGTCGTCTTTGCTTTTTTCATCTCCTGCATCACGAACTGAAGTTTCGAGTACTCTTCTTCCCATTTCCGGTAAAATGCATCCGGCCGCTTATTCAGCAATACCGGGCCGAACAACAGCTGCTGTTCCAGCTGGTTCTCTTCATACGGATCATTTTCTGTATGTCTATCTGCTGCAATAATTTCATAAATATGGCCGTGTTCTTCGATAATAACTTCATCCGTAACTGCGAATCCGTTTTTTTGCAGCCATCTTCTTGTATTTCTTGCATCTACATTGGGCTGCGCGATGATGCGCTTGACGTTCTCCAGTTTTTCTTTTCCTTCTTCCAGGATGTTTGCAATCAGCGACCCGCCCATTCCGGCGATAACAATTTGCTTTGCTTCACCCGGGGACAGGATCTCCATTCCATCACCGAGCCGGACATCAACCTTTTGTTCCATTCCGTATTGCTTGACAGTATCAGATGCCCGCTGCCACGGACCTTGTTTTACTTCACCGGCAATGGCCCTTGCTGTCTTATCACGAAGACAAACGTAACAGGGAAGATAGGCATGATCTGAACCTATGTCTGCAAAATAAGCGGATGTCGGCAGGTAATCTGCCACTGCCTGCAAACGTCTGGATAACCTTACTGTATTCGTCATGGCTTTCTCCACTTTCTCCGTATTCTTGGTAATTCCCACGAATGAAGAAAAGCTTTCTGTTTTAGCAGAAAGCTTCCCCATCCTCTATTTCAGTTTCTTATTGATAATTTTCTGCAAGCCATTGGCCTAAAGCTTCTGCTTCTTGCTGTGTGGCCATACCAGGAGGCATGCTTCCGGTACCGTTGACGGCAATATCTGCAATCTCTTCAGCTGAATATGTGCTTCCGACTGTTTGCAGAGAAGGACCCGCACCACCGGATAAATCAGCGCCGTGACAGCTGGCACAGTTGGATTCATAAATAGCTTCAGCGTCTGCGGTAGTCGCACCCTCACCGCCTCCGCCTTCTCCGCTGGACTCTTCTCCACCGCCTTGCTCTTCGGTTTGCTCACCGCCGCCTTCTCCTTCTTCCTGGATGGCTTCACGCTGATTAATGCCAACAAACGAAATGATAATTACGGTAAGAACCCCTATAACTGCAATAAGTGCATAAGGGATGACTGGGTTTCTTTTCATTGTCTTTTCCTCCTTATGTATACCCAAAGTAATCCTGTAATTGTTTCAAACTACATTTATTTTACTCGATAACGATGAGAGTTTAAAGCGATAAGTCCATAAAAAATGATAAATTACCATAAATAATGGTAAATACGATGCCTAACCCTGCCAGTATCCGCAAATATTTTACATTCTTTTTATAGCTGATTACCATCCATAACAGGAAATTTACAAGAATGATCGAAAGGGTCAACCAGACACTTGTACTGATGAGACTAGCGGCAAACACCGCAGTCAGCATGATAAGCAGCAGACACAGGGAAAGTGCCATATGCTGAAAAAAACCTGAACTTTCCTTTAGGTATACAGCCATCCACAGCGAATAAGCGGAAAAAAAGAGCAAAAGAGCCATTTGCAAAACAGCGGCAAATTCTGTAAAATAAATAACAACAAATGCAAACGGTACCATAAGGATCTGAAGGATAAGCGGAAATACATAAAGCAATATTCGCTTATTAGTATTTCCGGTTTTCGCTTCTTCATTCAGTTCTTCTCCCTGGGTATACAGGGCCAGCAGAAAATCACAATACATACGGGGAAGAAGGTTATGCTCCTTCCAGTAGTTTATCTCTTTGATGATGATTGCCTTCCGATCATCTGCCATACCCTTCCCTCCGCCCGCGGCAAGCACGGTCTGCGCAATATACGAAAGTCCAGCCGCGCTGATTGTTTAAATTTTAGTCAAGGAAATCTTTCAGCCGTTTGCTGCGGCTTGGATGTCTGAGCTTGCGAAGCGCTTTTGCCTCAATCTGGCGGATTCTTTCTCTGGTGACGCCGAATACTTTGCCGACCTCTTCCAGAGTTCGCGTCCTGCCGTCATCCAGCCCGAAACGCAGACGAAGCACATTTTCTTCTCTGTCTGTCAGCGTATCAAGTACGTCCTCCAGCTGTTCTTTTAAGAGTTCATATGCAGCGTGATCCGATGGGGAAACCGCTTCATAGTCCTCAATAAAATCACCCAGATGGGAATCGTCCTCTTCCCCGATTGGTGTTTCCAGGGATACAGGTTCCTGGGCAATCTTAAGAATATCGCGCACCTTATCAGGAGACAGTTCCATTTCCTGGCCAATCTCCTCGGGTGTGGGCTCCCGGCCCAGGTCTTGCAGCAGCTGCCGCTGAACGCGGATCAGTTTATTGATCGTCTCAACCATATGAACCGGAATACGGATGGTTCTCGCCTGGTCAGCGATAGCGCGGGTAATTGCCTGCCGAATCCACCAGGTGGCATAGGTGCTGAACTTAAAACCTTTTCGGTAATCGAATTTTTCTACAGCTTTAATCAAGCCCATATTTCCTTCTTGGATCAGGTCCAAGAACAACATTCCGCGACCCACATAGCGTTTGGCGATGCTGACAACGAGACGCAGGTTTGCCTCGGCGAGTCGTCTTTTCGCTTCTTCATCACTTTGTTCAATGCGGGTGGCCAGTTCAATCTCTTCAGCGGCAGATAATAAGTCCACACGTCCAATTTCTTTCAGATACATCCGAACAGGATCGTTGATTTTTATCCCTAATGGAACACTTAAATCATTTAAATTAAATTCCTCTTCTTTCGCGATCTGCTGCATACTCGGATCCTCTTCCGATTCACCGATGACTTCGACACCTTGTTCTCCCAGGTACTCATAAAACTCGTCCATCTGATCTGATTCAATGGCAAAATTGGACAAGCGGTCTGCCACTTCTTCATAAGCAAGAACGCCGCGTTTTTTCCCCATCTCTAAGAGTTGCTCTTTTGCCTGCTCAAGGGTTAGTTCCGTTTCGTTTTGCTTTGTTTGTGAAGATTTGTTGTCGGCCATGAGTGCCCCTCCTTCCAGACTGCTTTGTATTTCAATTAATATTTTTGAGCTGTTTTTGCAGTTCAATGATTTGCATCGCGATCTGCGCGGCCTTGACGGGATCCTGCTGCTGCTCAGCCAGGCGCTGCTGCTCTTTGAGTTCCCGGACGCTTCCCGAGGCACTAGCCTGTGTGCGGATAATCCGAATATAATCATTGACTTCCTTATCACTGATCCCCTCAAAAAGCGGAGTCATTGCCATTTCAGCAACCAGCTCCCTTAGATGCGGATCACTTAAGTTTTCTATAAATAAACTTACATCAGCAGAATTTCCCTCTTCATAATGGGCATAGAGACGGGTTGCGATAATCTGGTGTTCATCCATATTGAACCCAGCTCCTAATTCTTCCCGTACCTTGTCACTGATATAGGGATCCTGCAGCATATAAGAAATAAGTTTTTTTTCGGCATTTTGAAAAGCCGGAAGCAGTTTGTTTGTTTTCGGCTTTCCTGCATACTCCCTAGTATATCTGTTCCTGTCGCTCTTATGCTGGTGAAATCCGGACTTTCGGCGGCGGGATGAGATTTCCTCTGTCAGTGTTTCCATGGTAATATTATATTGATTACTCAACTCTTTTAGATAATATTCCCTTTCCACCGGGCTCTCAATCATTGCCAGCTGATCAAGCACAGCCTCAATATACTTAATCCTCTCGCCTTCCAGACTTAAATTGTAGTCTTTCTTCAAGTGGCGGATATAAAAACCTATGAAAGCATCACTCGCTTGAATGACCTGGGTTTGAAAAGCTTCTGCCCCATAGGCTTGAATGAAATTATCCGGATCCATATCATCTTCGAGGACAGCCACTCTCACTTCGCTGCCGGTTCGCCGCAGCAGCTCTGCCGCTTTGACCGTTGCTTCTGTACCGGCACTGTCGCCGTCGTAACAAATAATCACGCGGTCGGCATAGCGCCGGAGCAGTTTTGCCTGCATTTCTGTTAAGGCCGTTCCCATTGTCGCCACGCCATTTTTTACACCTGCCTGGTAGGAGGCTATCACATCCATATACCCTTCAAATAACACTACTTCACTTCGCTTGCGAATATGCTTCTTGGCCAGGTCAAAATTATAAAGCAGCTTGCCTTTTTGGAACAATTCACTTTCCGAACTGTTTAAATACTTTGGTTCCTGCCCTGCAATCGCCCGTCCGCCAAACCCGATCGTTTTGCCCAGGTGGTTACGAATAGGGAAAATTACCCTGCCACGAAAGCGGTCACTTACACTATTATCATCCTGAAGGGAAAGTAAACCTGCTTTAATGAGCAATTGCTGATGGAAGCCCTTTTTATCAAGGAATTCCTTCGTAAAGTCCTTGGCATTCGGCGCAAAACCCAATTGAAAGGCCTCAATCGTTTCCTCATCCAATCCTCTGTCGCGGAAATACTGATAACCTTCTTTTCCATCCTTGGTATGACGCAACAGGTGATGATAAAATTTGGTGAGCCATTCATAGGCGGACAAAAGACGCTGATTTTCCTGCGTGAGTGAATTCTGCGGGCTGCTTGCGGATTCGGGAAGGTCCGTACCGCTTTTATCCGCAAGAAATTTCAATGCTTCATAGAAAGAAAAGCCTTCTATTTCCATCATAAAAGTAATTACATTGCCGCCTTTTTGGCAGCCGAAGCAGTGAAAAATCTGCTTTTCCTGGGTTACGGAGAAAGATGGCGTGTTCTCTCCGTGAAATGGACAAAGACCAAAAAAATTCCTTCCCTGTTTTTTTAACTGGACATATTCGCCGATGACATCGACGATATCGTTTGCTTTCCGGACTTCTTCGATTACTTCTTCCGGCAGCTGATTGGCCATGGACATCACCCTGCTATAATATTATTCGAGATGACCTGAAGAAAATCCTTCAAGATTCGACAATTTTTTTCATAATGTCGAAAAAAATTTCCTTCCTGTATCAATGACACTCTTCGAAGGATAATTCTATTCGCTGCATGTGCAATATTCTTTTCTATTCTGTCTCGCCATCCTGCTGTGTATACTTCTGCACGATAAGGGTTATCCTATAATCTAACGCCCTTATTAATACCATTTCTACATAGCCTGAGCAAAATCCTTCCTGAATCGGAATGTTTTATTTTTCAGAATATGTATACAGGTTCACAAGCAGATGAGCAAATTACATATATCTTTGCACAAAAATTTATTATAATACAGTTTTGATGAAAATGCTATTAAAAAACTCAGATCGTGTGTGGATTTATTTCTTTTTTCTATTCGTTCATTATATAAGGCTGTTTGTTTATAAACTGTGACATTACTCCTGCCGCTACGGAAATACATTCCGCTTTCCTCCCGCAGGAGTCTCCATGTATTTCCTCCGCTAGCGGTGTTGTTTTTTTAAAATCAATCACACGAGCCTACATTGTAGATTGAAGCAAAGGGCAACAGCCTCCTGTGGGAAAAGCATTAGCTTAAATCTGAGAAGCGGCGGTTTTTACGATGAGGCTAAAACCATCCCGTAAAGTGCTCGACTGCCCACAGTGGAAATCAATCATCAAAAGTGGATGTTGTTCGTTTAAATTTAGCTAGCAGTAAAGTAACAAAGCACATTACTAGCGGAGGAAGTACCCCGAGACTCCTGCGGGATGAAAAGCATAGGCGAGACCCCTCAAGCGGAGACAGCGCGAGGAGGCTCGGCAGCTTCCCGCGGAAAGCGAGGGGTATTTCCGCAGCGATGGGTTGCGCCGCATTTTCCATCAACTGCAACAACTATACATAAAACATCCCCTGTTCTCAGCAGGATGTTAGCTGAAACATAGCTTGCCAAATCAGCGTTTTAACATCTGTGAAATAATGTTGGCTGTTTCTTCTACGGCTTTATTGGATACATCGATGATCGGGCAGCCGATTTTTTCGACCACTTTGTTAAAATAATCCAGTTCCTGCTCAATGCGCTGCATATTTGCATAGGTTGCCTGATCTCCGAGTCCGAGGGCTTTCAGTCGCTCCCGGCGGATTTCATTTAATTTTTCGGAATTGATATGCAGGCCGATGCATTTATCAGGACTCACCTCAAACAGCTCTTCCGGTGGATCAACCTCTGGCACGATCGGCACATTGGCCACTTTAATCCGTTTATGAGCCAAGTATTGCGACAGCGGGGTTTTCGATGTGCGGGAAACACCGATCAGTACAATATCCGCTCTGGCGATTCCGCGCGAATCACGCCCATCATCATATTTTACCGCGAATTCAATCGCCTCCACCCGCTTAAAATAATCTTCGTCCAGTTTGTGAACCAGTCCTGGCTCAAGACGCGGCGGGTGTTCGATTACACGCTCCATGGAGGCAAGGACCGGACCCATAATGTCGATTGCCTCAATACCATGCCGCTCTGCCTGCTCATTGGTGTAGCTGCGCAGTTCCGGATCAACCAGGGTGAATCCAATCATCCCATTATGCTCTTTTGCCAGCTGGATCGACTCATCAATGGTTTCTCTATCCTCTACATAAGGAATGCGGCTAATTTTGAATTCCCCGTGATTAAACTGGCTCAAACCCGCCTTGATCACCAACTCTGCTGTCTCTCCCACCGAATCGGAAAGCACATAAACCATGGGCTTTTCTCCCATCTGTATCCCCTCCCTAAATATGATCATTCATAATTAACTCAACAAACACTTTCGTAATCGTTGTTTTTGTCACCCTGCCGATCACTTCCAGGCCCGCCGCCGTATCCTTCACCACGGGAATACCATCTATCTGCTTATTGATCAGCTTATTCGCCACATCAATTAGCAGATCTTCTCTGCGGCAGACCGTGATATTCGGCATACGGGTCATAATAATATGCACAGGGACCTCATTTAAATCCTGTTTGCCGATGCTTGCCCGCAGCAAATCTTTTCGGGACACCACACCGGTAAGACAGGAATGTTCATCTACTACAAAAATGGTCCCGACATCTTCCAAAAACATCGTGGTTATCGCATCATAGACGGAAGTGTTTTCCCGGACGACAACCGGGACATGCTGGTATTCATGAACTTTGTATTTTTTGATCGTTTCAGTCAGCAGTTCGGAGCCGGACTTGCCGGTATAAAAGTAACCGACACGCGGCCTCGCATCCAAAAAGCCTGCCATGGTCAGGATTGCCAGATCCGGCCTTAGAGTGGCCCTGGTTAGCTTTAAGCGGTCCGCAATTTTTTCACCGGTAATCGGACCCGCCTCTTTGACAATCTCGATAATTTGTTCCTGCCTATTTGATAATTCCACCTTTTCACCACCCTACGAACAAGATGCCAGCCGCGTATTTATTCTTCTACAATGAGCAGCCTGACCTTTTCTTAAAAATGCTGTTTCCACTCGATGACTGCCAAATCCGCATAATTTTTCACCAGGTTGGCTATTTTCTGCAAGAGTCCCAGCCGGTTATTACGAATCTCGTCCTCTTCCACCATCACCATCGTGTGATCGAAAAAGGCATGAATCGGTTCGGCAAGCTGTCCCAGAATCAGCAGCTTCTCCTCGGCATGTTTATCTGCTTTTTGATTGTATTCCGCCAAAGTCTTTTGGTATGCCGCATAAAGCTCTCTTTCCGAATCGGTCGCAAGCAGTGCGGGCTCCACTTCGCTATCATCTGCTTTTTCCGCAAGATTCAATACTCTTACCAGCGCTTCCTGGATATATTTAAAGCTTTCATCATTTCGTTTTTCTGACAGTACCTGCGCTTTTTCAAATGTATGGGCAAAAATGCCGATCCCATTTGCCAGCACAGCCTGAATGACATCCTGACCGATTGCAGCTTCTCTTAATAAGTAGGAAGCGCGCAATCGGAAAAACGCATCAAGCTCTTTTGTGAGGTCTGCTCCCTCCGTCCATTCTATATCAAGCGTTTGGTAAAGGTTCTGCGTAATGATGAGCAGCTGTTCCAGTGACACGTCCCAGTTATTTTCTTTCAGCATGCGCAAAATCCCGGTGGCCTGGCGTCTTAGTCCATAAGGATCCTGCGACCCGGTGGGCACAAGGCCGACCGCAATACAGCCGACAATCGTATCCAATTTATCGGCAATACTGACAACAGTCCCTGCTGTTGTCTCCGGCAGTTCGCCGCCAGCCTGTTTTGGCAAATATTGCTCGGATATCGCCTTGGCAGCTGCCGGCTTTTCCCCAAAGAACAGCGCATATTTTTCGCCGATAGTGCCCTGCAGACCAGTAAATTCATTTACCATATTTGTCGTTAAATCAAATTTCCCGATCTGCGCCGCTCTTTTTGCTGCTTCTTTTGTTTCCCCATTCAGTTCAAGCAGTTCACTCAGCTGTTCCGTAATATGGACGACTCTCTTGACTTTATCGCCATACGTCCCCAGTTTCTCCTGAAAAACAACGCGCTCCAGCTTATCCAGAAAATGATCAGGCGAAAGTTTTAGATCCTCTTCATAGAAAAACCGGGCATCGGATAAGCGGGCATGCAGCACTTTTTCATTTCCTCGAATCACCGTGGCAAGTTCCCGGTCATCCCCGTTTCGGACACCGACGAAGTAGGGCAGCAATTCACCAATCGCCGACTTTACTGGAAAATAACGCTGATGTTCTTTCATGGATGTGATCAGTACCTCGGCAGGCAGATCCAGATAGTCTTTGGAAAAACTGCCGGCAAAAACGGTCGGATATTCCACCAGATTGCGCACTTCATCCAGCAATTCCTCATCTTCGGGGATATGGAAGTTTTCCTTTTCCTCCAGTTCCCTGATGCCTTCTACAATCATTTGCTCGCGCTTTTTGGGGTTGGCTATGACGAACTGATCAAGGAGTTTCTTCTCATAATCGCTCGGCTCCTCCAGTGTTACAATTTCACCGAGAAAACGATGTCCTTCCGTTGTATTTCCGGCAGACACTCCGGCCAATTCAAATGGAATAATTTCATTTCCGTATAAAGCAGCAAGCCAGCGAATCGGCCGTCCGTAGCGCATTGAATTGCTTCCCCAGCGCATGTTTTTCCCGAACTGGACCTGAGTAATAATTTCCTTAAAACCAGGAAGCAAATCTTGTGTCTGTTTTCCTTCAATATATTTTTTAACAAAAATATACGATGTGCCTTTGATTTCTTTAGTATATATATCGTCCACAGTTTTCCCCTGGCCCTTGGTAAAACCGATTGCCGCTTTGGACCAGTTGCCTTCATCATCCTTGGCTATTTTTTCTGCAGGACCCTTCATTTCTTCTTCCAAAGAAACTTGTGCTTCTGCGGCGTTTTTTACCAGCACTGCCAGCCTTCTCGGAGTAGAAAAAGAAACAATGGAGTCATAGGATATCCTCTTGCCTTCCAGCCATTCTGCGGTTTTTGTTTCCAGCTGCTTCTGGGCAGAATCGACAAACCTGGCAGGCAGCTCTTCCAGTCCGATTTCCAATAAAATATCCTTATGCATTTTTTTATTCTTCCTCCTTTTTCAGCATTGGGAAACCAAGACGTTCCCGTTCTGTTACATAGGCTTTGGCAATACTCCGCGCCAGATTGCGGACTCGTGCGATATAACCGGTTCGCTCGGTTACGGAAATGACTCCTTTTGCATCGAGCAGATTAAAGGTATGGGAGCATTTCAGCACATAATCATAGGACGGGAACACCAGCCCTTTCTCCATCGTCGCCTTTGCTTCCTGTTCATACATAGCAAACAGCTGAAACAGCATGTCTGTATTTGATTCCTTAAAAGTATAAGTCGAATGTTCATATTCCGGCTGGTAAAAGATATCTCCGACCGAAACACCCTCTGTCCATTCCAAGTCAAACACATTTTCTTTGTCCTGAATATAGGAAGCCAGCCGCTCAATTCCGTAGGTCAGTTCCACAGATACCGGGTTTGCTTCCAGACCGCCGACTTGCTGAAAATAGGTGAATTGGGTAATTTCCATGCCATCGAGCCATACTTCCCAGCCCAGCCCGGCAGCCCCCAATGTCGGATTTTCCCAATTATCCTCTACAAAACGGATATCATGCTTCAGCGGATCAATCCCCAGCTTCTCTAACGATTGCAAGTATAATTCCTGAATATTGTCCGGTGATGGTTTCATAATCACTTGAAACTGGTGATGCTGATATAGCCGGTTCGGGTTCTGTCCGTAGCGTCCATCTGCCGGTCTTCGTGATGGTTCCACATATGCCACATTCCATGGTTCCGGTCCAAGACTGCGCAGTAAGGTTATCGGTGACATCGTGCCCGCACCCTTTTCCACATCATATGCCTGCATCAAAATACAATTTTGTTCTGACCAGTGTGTTTGCAGTGTTAAAATCATTTGCTGAATATTCATCTGTCTTCCGCCCTCCAAATAACTGTTAAATGATAAAACCCGTCCCTATGCCTACTTTACCAATAGACATAGGGACGGGTTCTAGCCGCGGTTCCACCCTATTTGCTCATATATTGAGCCGCTTATATCACCATCGCTCCAGAGTGCCATTCCCTGCTGTTCTGCTGCCCGGCTTCCACTCTCCCGGACTCGCTTTAACCAGATTGCAGCACGTACTCTTCTCTTTCACAGCGAAAATTGAGTCATGTTCTATACAAATCATACTTCATTCTCTTCATAAATGTCAAACCAAGTTACCGCAAGCGGTCGAGCTGGCTTAAAAATTTCCGTGATTTTAAATAATACCCTCCATACTGATCATAATAGGCATCCAGCAGCCGTCTTAGAAGCTCTTTGTTCTTCGGCTTTACCGAAATCGAACCTATCCGCTCTAGTTCCACTTTTGAGAAGAGATGGAGCAGGCCTGCCATTTTGTCAGGAAGCGAAACGGCATGCTCATCAAGCTGCCGGCATCTGTCGCAAAGCAGCCCGCCCTCTGCAATCGAAAAGGCAAAAGGTCCTTCCCGGCGCGAGCAATTGGCACATCCTTCTACCTTGGGGGCAAATCCGCCTTTTTGAAACAGTTTTAATTCCAGCATCATCACCGGTATTTCAGCATCTTCATGGGTGGCAATCCATTCGAGTGTCTGCTTAAGTTCTTTAAAAATATACGCATCCGGCGATTTCTCTTCCATCAGTTTGTCCGTCAATTCACTTATGTACGCAGCATAGGCTGTTTTCACAATATCCTCCCGAATCGAACGGAACGAATCAACGATGTCCCCTTGCTGAATCGATCCGAGGCCGCGGCCTGCATAAACCAGAAATTCACCATATATAAATGGCTGCGTTACAGCAGCCATTCTGCTTTTTGGCTTTTTAGCTCCCTTGGCTATGGCAGAAAATTTCCCTAATTTCCCGCTGAACGCCGTAACGATTTTATGGGTTTCCCCGTAATCGCTTGTTCTCAAAACGATGCCGTCCATCTTTTCCAGCACATCGCTCCCTCCCCTTTTTTCTCATACAATACTGGCAAACACCCGCATGATGCCTCCTACTTGAGAAAAGCTGGGCTTGTCCATTATTCTCTGCAGTTTTTTCATTCCACCATTTCGTTTGTAAAGCAAGGCAAGTACGTTTCCTTTGTTTAATCTGCTGGGGTTATTTCTTCCTTATCTCTAACTTGACTTTCATCGGCCGGCTGATCATCTTCCAACTCTTTCATTAGCAAATAGGTTTCAATGCTTCCTGTCTGACTGAATACTTTCCAGGTTAAATCAATCACAAGAAACCCCACCTTTCTTTAAACATGTTTGAAAATCTGTTGCACTCCTTAGAATTTCCACAGGTCGAGAAACAATTAGTATTAAAATTTACCATGTTTAGAAGGTCGTCCATGAACAGACTGCCTAATCAATGTGTTCAAAAAGGGAACCGAGAAGTTCGAGGCGGCGCAGTTTCGAGCAGCGGAATGTATGCACTTAGGTATATGAGCAGACGCTCTTGCACGCAGGAAAAGTGGTTTTCTTTTCCAAGGAGCGAATAAACAAGCCAACGAGCTTCTCGTGTGTGTAGTGATTTCTGCGTTGCCCACAGGACGTGGGCGGGTTTAGCAATCTTTTATTTGTGCCGAGTAACCGCAGGCACTGAAGTTCCCCTACCGATATGTCATTGTTACCGGTCTTTTTAAACATCCTTTACTCTAATAATCATCCTGGCGATAGCCATATTCCTGCAGCTGGCTCTCTTTATTTCTCCAGTCTTTTTTCACTTTCACCCAAAGCTCAAGATACACTTTACTACCAAGCAGCGCCTCAATATCCTGCCGGGCTTTTTTACCGATTGATTTAAGCATGCTTCCCTGTTTGCCGATGAGAATGCCTTTTTGTGTGTTTCTTTCCGTTATAATCATTGCCTGGATTAATAATTTGCCGGAATCCCGCTGTTCGATATTTTCCAGCACGACCGTTATCGAATGCGGCACTTCCTCTTTTGTCAGGTGCAGCACTTTCTCCCTGATCAGTTCTGTAATGACGAAACGTTCCGGATGGTCAGTAATCTGCTCCTCGGGATAATATTGCGGACCCTCCGGTATATGGGATTTTAACACTTGTAATAGATGGGTGACATTATTTCCCTCAAGTGCGGAAATCGGGATTATCTCCTCAAAGTCATGTTTCTTCCGGTACTGCTCAATTAATGGAAATAAATCATCCGGATGAACCAGATCGATCTTATTGATGACGAGAAAGACCGGGCGGTTCACCTTCTGCAGCAGATCCAGTATATACTGATCTCCCCTGCCATACCCTTCTTTTGCGTTGATCATGAACAAAATGGCATCGACTTCATTTAATGTATTTTCAGCAGAGCGGACCATAAAGTCTCCCAACCGGTGTTTCGGTTTATGGATACCCGGTGTATCAATAAAAACGAGCTGTGCATCTTCTTCTGTGAGCACGCCTTGAATCTTGTTTCTGGTGGTTTGCGGTTTGTCGCTCATAATCGCGATTTTTTGCCCAATCACCTGATTCATAAACGTGGATTTGCCTACATTCGGTCTGCCAATAATTGCAATAAAACCTGATTTGAATTTCTTTTCCATGCTGTATCCTCCGGGTGTTATGTGTGTGTTTCTCTTATCATACTACAAATATCTTTCACTTTCATGTATTCGACAAAACCTTTAAAAAGTTTCCTTCCTTTTTTTAGAAAACTTGGCTTTCGACAAGTTTTAATGACGAAAGCTTTAGTTGCTCGTATGCAGATAGAAAGTATTTATACCTTCTGACCTGCCAAAATAGTACATGTACATGCACCTCTTTTCGCGGTTAGAAAAAAAGCTCCTTTATTCAGAGCTTTTATCCCAGTATATGCAGTTTTGGCAGGAACACAATAATACCAATCAATGCTGCTGTGATGGCGGTGATCAGCACCGAACCGGCCGCGACGTCTTTAATTGTTCCGGCAAGCGGATGAAGTTCAGGCTTCAGATAATCGATTAGCTTCTCCACTGCGCTGTTTAATAATTCCGCAGCCAAGACCATACCAATAGCCAAGAGAATAACAGCCCATTCTATTGTATTTAAAGAAAAGACAAAGCCGGCTAGCACCACCGCAAAGGCAGCGGCAAGGTGGATGCGAAAATTTCTTTCATGTTTAGCTGCCTGGACAATCCCTTTCCAGGCATAGGAAAAACCAATCCCTTTTTTCTTATCGTTCAAGGCCAAACGCATCCAGAAGGTCATCCTGTTTTGTAAACATGGCTTTTTCCTCTTCTTCATTACGGTGGTCATATCCCAATAAATGAAGCAGTCCATGGACGACCAGAAAACCGTATTCCCGCTCCAGAGAATGACCATAAGCATCTGCCTGCTCTTTGGCCTTATCCACGGAAATAACGATATCTCCCAGTGCCAGCGGACCGTCATCGCCAAGGATTTCCATTTCACCCTCGACAGCTTCCTGAAGGGCAAAGGAAATCACATCTGTCGGTTTATCCTGCTGCCGGTAATTACGATTCAGCTCTTGTATCTCCCGGTTATCCACAAAGTTGATCGAGATCTCAGCCTCTTTTGGTACCCCTTCTCTATCTGCGGAAAAATTTAAAAGACGCTGCAGAAGATCCACATAGTCACTCGGGACAGAGTTGGTCTGATCATGAAAGTCTATATACATTATTTTGCCTCCTTCATTGGGTACTGAATTCTGGAATGGAAGATTCCCTTAAGTGTTCCACAAATGGTTCGCTGCATAACATCCAAATCCTTAAGTGTAAGCGGCGTCTCATCCAGTTGGCCATCTGTCAACCTGTCTTTGATGATCGAGGAAACAATCTCCTCTATCTTTGCTTCTGTCGGCTCTTTTAACGAGCGAACCGCAGCCTCGACAGAATCACAGATGCAGATGACGCCTGCCTCCTTCGTCTGCGGCCTGGGCCCCGGATAGCGGTAGTGTGATTCAAACGCACGCTTGTTGCTTTCTTTTTCTTTGTAATAAAAGAATTTTAATAATGTCGTGCCATGATGCTGTCTGGCGATGTCAATAATTTCCACGGGAAGCTTATTTGCCTTTAGCATCTTGGCCCCATCTGTTGTGTGGCTGATGATAATTTTTGCACTTTCCCTTGCTGGCATTCGGTCATGCGGGTTTTTTATCGCCAGCTGATTTTCAATGAAATAATGGGGTCTTACGGTTTTTCCCAGGTCATGATAATAGGCGCCGACCCTGGCCAGGAGACCATTGGCCCCGATTGCTTCACAGGCTGTCTCGCTCAAATTGGCAACCATTACCGAGTGGTGATACGTACCCGGCGCTTCGGTCAGCAGCTTTTTCAGAAGCGGCTGATTCGGGCTGGAAAGCTGCAGCAATTTGCTGTCAGATAAAATTCCAAGGCCCGTCTCAAAAAATGGCAGGAGTCCAATTGTAAATACTACGGACAGGAATGCCGATACAATTCCAAAACCGGCATATATAAACAGATCCATTAAGTCATATTGTTCAAAGGAAAGAAATAAAAATAATAGTACAGTCAGCACATTTACTGTCATGATCCCAAACCCGGCCTTTACGAGTGCCAGCCTGTCCTTCATGTTCACCAGAAAGAATACAGCTGCCAGCTGGGTAAACAGAAAATAGATACCTGCCTCAAAATTCAAGAGGGCGGGGATCTGCTGATTAAAAATGATGCTCGCAATCAGGGCATAAACGATACTGAAAATAATGGCCGTACGTTCCTGTATAAGTTGTTTGATCAAGAGGGCTCCCATGGCTGCCGGAACCATAAAAATGAGCTGGCTTCCTTCTGGGGCATATAGACTGACAACTTTCATCAGGGAGACGACAAGAAAGCTGATCGTAACTAAGGCAACAGCTTTTCCCCGGTCAAGCTCATTCAGTTTTTGGAGTCGGCCTAATTCATGCCCAATTACCCCGCTCAAAAGGAGAATAAACAGCAATAGACCGATAATCGGATAAAGATTGCGTTCACTGTCTAAGAGACCGGTGAGCTCCAGGTCTTCGTAAATTTCGTTGGTAATTGTCTGCCCTTCACGGACAATCACTTCGCCTGCCTGAACCACGACAGGATCAACATTGCTTGCTGCTGTCCGTCTTGCTTCCATGGTTGCTTCCATGTCAAAGAAGGAGTTTTCTGCAACGGCAAATTCACTGAGCTCGAGCAGTCCTTCTTTTGTATCCATCTCTAAATTGGAATATTTCACGGCATCCTTGACATTCGTGATGGACGTCTCCAGATTTTCCCGGCGCACGCCATTTTCCAATGATTCTTTTAAGGCGGAAGTAAACAGCATTTTTCCTGCTTCCCGTTCATTCTTACTAGCATTGATCAGGTTTGTCAGGACACTGCTGCTGACTGCTTCGGCAATATCTGTTGAGAGTATTTGGCGAAGCGCTTGCACTTTTTCCGTATCGGCAACCGGTACGGCAGCATCTTCCTGATCCGCTTGACTTACATTTAGCTGCTCTTCCTCCAGCGTGTCGATCGCGTCAAAAATTTCATTTACATAGGCTATTTGATCTTCGGTAACTTCCTCTGAGGTGGTGTAACGATCTGCCACAGCCTGAACCGTTTCTCTCACTTTTCGTTCGGTCTCCTGCTCTTTTTCCACTGTTACAGGTGAACGAATCGTTTCATCCGCCGTACTGAACCGCTCAAGGTCATATGTCTCTGTTTGGATATTATTCAAGGTGACGAAAAAGAAAAAGACGGCAGTTAAACCGGCGCCGATTCCGACCGGCAGCCAGCGCTGCATCATGAGTTTGATTGTTTTTCCATTGATCTGCAATTTCTTTTTCACGTAAACCACCTCCTCGGGAAAGCTAGCCTTGAAAATACAGAAATAAGACCCGCTAATGGAGCCTTATCCTGCGTTAATGAATCTAGTTGTACGTTTCATATGCTTGAATAATCCGCTGCACCAGCGGGTGTCTTACTACATCTGTATCATCCAGGTGAATAAAACCGACGCCCTTGACAGAGGCAAGCAGGTGATTGGCCACCTGCAGCCCGGATTTGACCCCTTTGGGCAGATCAATCTGGGTAATATCTCCCGTGATGACCATCTTGGAGCCGAATCCCAAACGGGTAAGAAACATCTTCATCTGTTCCGGCGTGGTATTCTGCGCCTCGTCCAGGATGACAAATGCATCATCCAGTGTTCTGCCGCGCATGTAGGCAAGCGGAGCAATTTCTATCGTTTCCCGCTCGATCAATCTCAGCGTGTGCTCGGCTCCAAGCACATCATGCAAGGCGTCATATAAAGGCCGGAGATAAGGATCGACTTTCTCCTTCAAGTCCCCCGGCAGAAATCCCAGGCTCTCTCCTGCCTCTACTGCCGGACGGGTCAGAATGATTCGTTTAACCTGTCCGTTTTTCAAGGCATGAACCGCCATAACAACAGCGAGATACGTCTTTCCCGTACCAGCTGGACCGATTCCGAATACCAGGTCATTTGCTTTGATGCTGGCAATGTATTCTTTTTGCCCAAGCGTTTTGACACGGATCGGTTTCCCTTTCATATTCTTCGTGATTTCATCTTCAAATAAGGTCTCAAATTGACTGATCTTGCCTGATTTTGCCAAATCAACGGCATAAACAACATCCCGCTCCGAAATCGTCAGACCTTTCCGAATCACGGACAGCATCGTAAGGAGAACATCCTGCACTAGGGAAATATCCTTCTCCGCTCCGGAGACACGGACCTTTTCTCCTCTGGTGACGATCGAGACATGCATTTGCTCCTCAATCTGCTTCAAATATTTATCATTGGCTCCAAACAGCGCGAGCGCCTCATTCGGGCTGGTTAAATGTAAATCAATCTCCGTTAGGTTTTCCGGCATAATCAATCTCCTTGGTAAAGGTAATAGCTTCATCTACTCATCTGGTTCTCACTAATTAATTGCGGTGTGGAAATATCTTCTTCCACTGTCATATATAAGTTTAATTTAACTTTACCACTCTCTGTTGTTTCTTGCAAAACTTTTTCTGAAATAAATTCTGCCTCTGGACCAAGCTCGAGTGCCAGCTCATTTTTGGCCTGCTGGATCCCCGCTGCTATGGCTTCATCTTTTGTTCTTTCCATGTTAGTATGCACTTTTTCGCTGATTGTCTCCTCGACAAAGCTGATTGGCAGAGTCCAATTGAAAAACTTCAGTGGTTTTTTTTCTGTCTCATATGCTTTTAGCTCATATTCCGGGTCGCCAAACCCCCAAATCGGAATGCGAACAGAGCCGAATTCCAGGTAGTATTTGGTTTCCCGGTTGCCGGTAAGTGTTTCATAATCTGTCTCAAACGGTACGGTCACGGCTACTTCATACCAGGTGGTTGCCGTTATCTCCCCTTGTGCCGCTACGAGCGTCTGCTGGGAGTCCTCCTCTTCTTCCTGCTCGTTCGATTCGATTTCTTCATTCAGATTGCCGGAGACTAATAGATCCCCTGGCTGCACATAGTCATTCACTTCAACAGCCGGCACCCCTTTGGAGACATACATATATTTTATGACGCCTTTTTTGGTGGCAACAAGATTCCGGGGTTCCAGGTTTTCCTCTTCTTCCACCAGCAGTTTTTCCACACCCTCCAGGTAAAAGGTTGTCCCATTTTGCTGAATACCTGCCCACAGCAATTCAGGCACATCCTCAATCAGCTGCTGTTGAATGTCTGAAGGTGAATCAAGCGTGAAAGTCCAGGCTCCTGGGTGGATCCCATAATCCTCCAGCTGCTGGTTGACCTTCTCCTCAATGTCACTTGGCACCCCTGCAATTTCCACCTTCCAGATGATATTGGAAAGAATGAGCACTAAGAGAACACTCATCGCCAGGGCCAGAAGCAATTCTTTTTTTCGCCGGAAACGCCGGATGATAAACGGATAGCCGCTTCTTTTGGCAAATGTTAATTTATAATTGCTATTCCTGATAACCTGCTTGATTGCTTTTATATCTGTCAACTTCACATTTCCCTGACAGATATCACTGCTTGTTTTTTTTATGTCCCATACAGGAATCCCTTGACGGCTGCATTCCTGGAAAAACTGTTCCGGAGCATCCCCCCGGATCTCTACAGTTACATATCCTGTGAACCATGAGGCTTGTTTCTGTTTCATTTGTTCCTCCTTTCAGAATCTGCGATAAAGGGAAACTTCATTCAATGGGGTTTTCGTTTTTCCTCTACTGTAGAAAAGGAACATAGGCTAAAACCGCCATGTCCTGGAACTGGGATTACTCGTCCCATCGAAAAGCGTTTGTATTTGCAGCAATTCTATGTGACCTGCGTCCTGTGGGCCCGAACCAATCGGGCTTCTACAGGCAGTTATTCCCCACCTGAAATATTCGTTTTCCTTCTATTTTGGCAGTGGGGGTATTACTGCCTGTTAACCTGCGATAAAGCTTACCTCCTTGATCGTTCCCTCCAGTAAAATCTCTTCAGATACCATCATTTTGAGTACAAAATCGGAACCGGTAATTCGGATAAACCCCTGTTTGGTCCGCAGTGTCAGTTCGGTATCCGAATAGGCTTCCATCCCCTGGTGATTTTCAATATATACATGCAGCTGCCCGATAATTGTGATCCGCGGCAGCTCGAGAATGACATCAGAAGGAAGTGCAAAATATCGTATCAGCCATGGACGTATTCGCTGGTTGAGTCTTTTCAACATGCAGCCCCCTCTCCCAATCATATGTATGAAAGAAACAGCCAGATAAGAACAGGAAAGGAAAAGTAGAGAGGGATGCAAAAAACACCAGCAGGCCGGATATGCTTCCGGCTCACTGGTGTTTTTATGATAATTATCTTCTTCGTTCTGCTGCTTCTCGGCGATACGAGCGTTTTGCCCTTGGTGGGCCGAGTACTTCGGACATGATGATACCGTTGATTAGCCCTTCACGGTTCAAATTTCGTTTGATTTTTCCGCGGAATTCTTCCTGTTTCTCGGTCAATTCAGGCGCAGGCTCCCGCAGGATGTTTTGATCCCCGATATCAGACGACAAATCATCCAAAGCTTCTTTTGTTTCCGTATTCAGCTTGCCGGCCAATTGTTCCATTTGCTCCCTATGCTGCTCGGCAAGGGTGCTTCTGGAGGAGGCATTCTCTGCCGGTTGTCGCTCAGAATATCTCTCCCTCGTATTCCTTTGGCTGCGGGAAGGAGCGGATCCCGGTCTTGACTGTGTAGACTGCGGTCTTTTTTCCTTTTCATCGTTTGACCCAATCTTGCCCAACAATCCGATTAACCCGCTGACAATGAGGATGATAATAAACAAGTTATCGAGAATCAACTGGATTAACTGTTCCATCTAAACCCTCCTTTCCCTGGAGTCATTACTGATCATCATCATCGGTATTTTCTTTGGACAAACCACCAATGGATCCGCGCATATCTGTATCGGCATCAATATTTTTGTAATTCATGTAATCCATGACACCTAAATTACCCGAACGCAGCGCTTCAGCAAGCGCAAGCGGTACATCTGCTTCTGCTTCCACCACTTTTGCGCGCATTTCCTGTGTGCGTGCGACCATTTCCTGCTCTTGGGCGACTGCCATAGCACGACGTTCTTCCGCTTTTGCCTGAGCGATGTTTTTATCCGCTTCTGCCTGATCTGTCTGCAGAATTGCACCAATGTTTTTCCCAACATCGACATCGGCAATATCAATGGAAAGAATTTCAAATGCCGTCCCTGCATCAAGCCCTTTGCTTAATACAGTCTGGGAAATGGAATCCGGATTTTCGAGCACCTGGGTATGCATTTTTGCACTACCAATCGTGCTGACGACCCCTTCCCCAACACGGGCAATGATCGTTTCTTCCCCTGCACCCCCGACCAGTCGGTCAATATTAGCACGTACGGTAATTCTTGCTTTTGCTTTTACTTCAATCCCATCCATCGCGATACCAGCAATGAATGGTGTTTCGATAACTTCCGGATTTACACTCATCTGCACGGCTTCCAGCACATCACGTCCAGCCAGATCAATCGCGGCACAACGTTCAAACGGCAGTTCAATGTTCGCCCTGTGTGCAGCAATCAGTGCATTCACCACGCGGTCTACATTACCTCCTGCCAGGTAGTGGCTTTCCAGCTGGTTGATTTTTACATCGAGCCCTGCTTTATGTGCCTTGATCAGCGGATTAATTACCCGGTTCGGCACAACCCGGCGCAAGCGCATTCCAATGAGTGTAAAGATGCTGACTTTCACCCCGGCTGCCAGGGCGCTGATCCACAGTGCCACCGGAATAAAGGTAAATAGGATAACAATGGCAATCAGTACGACCGCAACAATAATCAGCGGCATAAGCTGTTCAAATGTCATCAGTGATTCCTCCTGTTTTGTGTATTTATTAGATTTCTCTAACTACAATTCTTGAACCTTCGACTTTCACAATTTTGACAGACTGATCTTTTTGAATAAATCTGCCCTCTGAGACGATATCAAGATGTTCCCCCTGAAAAATTCCAGTTCCTGCCGGGCGGAGGTCTGTTTGGGTGACTCCTTCGATTCCAATCAACTCCAGCCGGTTGGAAGCTGAGACATATCCCAGATCGGTCTGAGTGCTGTCTTTTAAAATAATATGCCGGAACACCCCTTTTTCCAAGCCGACCCTTCTGAATAGGATCACGGCGACGATTAATGCTGCCAAAAACGCAATGCCAATACTCATTGAGATATGTCCCGGGTCATAGCCGGCCATAAGCAGTGCCCAAATAATCAGACCCGCACCAACGAGACCGATAATCCCTCCAGGCACGAAAAACTCGGCAATAAGTAAAACGATCCCGATAACGAGAAGGACAATCGCTTCCATCCCTGCAAGTCCTGCCACGACATGACCATAGAAAAACAGGATTAACGCAACCCCTCCCACAATTCCAGGTATGCCGAAGCCTGGTGAAAAAATCTCCACAACAAGGCCGATGCCGGCAATCGATAGCAAAATAGGGATCACGACAGGATTGGTGATAAACCTAGCCACACGCTCAGCCAGAGTCGGTTCCGTAACCACTGTTGATGCTTCACTAAGTCCGAGCTCATTCAACAATTCATTTCGATCCTCGACAATCCCTTGAGCGTAGCCCACTTCAACTGCCTGATTCGGGCTAAGGGTCAGATATTCTCCCTCAGGAGCTCCTAATTCCGGCAAATCAAGGCTTGGGTCGGCCATTGCCGCAGCATAAAGCGGATCTCTTCCCTTTGATTCCGCTGCACTGCGCATCGCGGCGAGCCAGGCGGATTGAGCTTTTTGACTGGCTGCATTCCCGTCCTGGGTAATAATTCCGCTTGCACCCATCGTTGCCTGTGGCCGCATATAAATGTTATCCGTGTTTAATGCAATGTAAGAACCTGCAGATAATGCCTGATTTACAACAAAAGAAGTCGTGGGGATGTCCAATTCCTGAAGCATTTCCGCGATCTGGGTCGCGGCATCCACCCTGCCGCCCGGTGTATCAATTTCAAATACAATATGGTCGGCGCCTTCTTCTTCTGCTTTCTGGGTAGTGCGGGACAAGAAAGCCTCCAGCCCCCGTTCCACTTCATTTTCGATCGGGATTAAATAAACAGTTTCACCAGCTCCGTTTTCGCTGGCCAAAACAGACTGTCCAGCACCAAAAGAAGCTATGAGAAAGAAGGCAAGCAGCAGTATGTATATGTTCCGTCTGTTGCCCGGCACTTTCATCACCCCCTTCATTTCTGCTGATAATATGTATACGAATAAAACAAGCAATGGGTTTCATTTTCTTTCAAAAAAATCCGCCGGTCTGCAAGGGAAAGCGGCCGGCTGGTCTGAATACAGAGATTGATGGGCTGCCTTTTAAAAAAGATCCCTGTCAAATATGATGACAAGGATCTTTCATTCGTCATTCGCTCAACTGCTGTTGCACGAGTTTATTTATTTGCGAGCCATCTGCCCGGCCTTTTACCTTGGGCATGACTGCACTCATCACTTTTCCCATGTCTTTCCTGGATGTTGCATGTACTTCCTGAATGGTTGTCTGAACAATGGCCTTCAGCTCTTCTTCACTGAGCTGGGCAGGCATATATTCCTTTACAATGGTGATTTCTGTTTCAAGTTCTTCTGCAAGGTCTTCGCGTCCAGCTGATTGAAATTCTTGGAGGGAATCTTTCCTTTGCTTCAGCTCTCTTGAAAGAATGGATAACTCTTCCTCTTCTGAAAGGCTGTCTTTGCCATGTTTAATGGTTTCATTTTGTATGGAAGCCTTCACCATTCGAATCACTTTAAGTCGCTGTTTGTCTTTGTTTTTCATCGCCTGTTTCATATCCTGGTTCAGCCTATCCAGTAATGTCATGCACTTGCACCCTCTTTATCTGCGTTTTCTAGCAGCTTCCGATTTCTTTTTACGGCGAACACTGGGCTTTTCATAGTGTTCACGCTTGCGGTATTCCTGCAATGTACCGCTTTTTGACACACTTTTCTTAAAGCGACGAAGAGCATCTTCAAGAGACTCGTTTTTACGAACGCGAGTTGTATTTGACATGCTAATTTCCCTCCCTCCGAAGCACAAAACAAATTTAGAAAAGCATAAATAACAAATTCTATGCCTCCATAAAGTATAATATAATCCTTCATGCAGGTCAACTGACAATTAGAAGAAATCTAGTAAAACTTCGCCCGATGAAATGAGGTCGGACATCTGATTTCTGCATGCTTTCGGTGTACCATCATTTTAGTAATCAGAAGTTCCCTCTTCACCGCGAATGATGTCAATTCCGGCACTTGCCCCGATTCTTGAGGCTCCAGCTTCAATAATCGCCTTCGCTGTTTTCAGGTCGCGCACCCCGCCGGAAGCCTTGACACCCATTTCGCTGCCCACGGTTTCACGCATAAGCCGGATATCTTCCACCGTGGCACCGCCCCCGGAAAACCCGGTGGATGTCTTCACAAAATCTGCCCCGGCTTCTTTTGCCAGCCGGCAGGCACGGACTTTTTCTTCCTCGTTCAGCAGGGACGTTTCGATAATCACTTTTGTCAGCGCCTTATCGCCTGCAGCTTCCACCACCGCTTGGATATCTGCCTTCACTGCAGCATCATGGTTTGATTTCAGTTCACCGACGTTGATGACCATATCTACTTCTTCTGCTCCGTCACTGATGGCTTGTTCTGTTTCAAATACTTTGACAGCCGTTGCATTAGCACCTAACGGAAATCCGATCACTGTACATACTTTCACTGGTGTATCTTTTAACTGTTCATAGCAGTACGGGACCCAGTAAGGATTGACGCAAACAGAGGCGAATTCATGCTCTTTTGCTTCCTCGACAACTTGTTCAATTTTTGCTTTAGTAGTTTCCGGTTTTAACTGAGTGTGATCGATATACCTTGCTAATTCTTTGCTCATCCCTTCACTTCCTTTCTGATTTATTTATTGCGATGCTTTAACCCTTGCATGTGTAGCACGATCCATAATCCGTACAAATGTACCCTCATTATACGGGTAGCCGGTTTGATTTATTTTAACACGGACAATTTTCCCGATCATATCAGGAGTTCCTGCAAAACGTACTTTTAAGTAATTATCGGTATAGCCTTCCAATAAACCGTCTTTTTCCTGAACATGTTCTTCCGGAATTACTTCCAGCACCTCGTCATGGAAACCGGCGGCATACTCACGTGCCAGCTGGTCGGATAAATCGATCATTTGCTGTACACGGCCATTTTTCACGTCATCTTCCACCTGGTCTTTCATTTTGGCAGCCGGGGTCCCTGTTCTGCGGGAGAATGGGAAAACATGCAGTTCGGAATAACCAATCTCTTTGACAAACTGATAGGTTTCCAGGAATTCCTCTTCCGTTTCTCCCGGAAATCCGACAATCACATCAGAAGTAATAGCCAGATCCGGCAATGCTTTACGGATTTTCATTACTTTTTCTTTGTAATAGTCGCTGGAATATTTACGCCGCATTCTTGCAAGGACCGAATCTGAACCGGATTGCAGCGGGATATGCAAATGACGCACGATTTTATCCGAATTATCCAGTGCTTCAATTACCTCATCGGTAATCTGGCTGGCTTCAATGGATGAGATCCGAATCCGTTTCAGACCATCCACCTTAGTCTCCAGATCATTGAGCAGCATGGCAAAATTATAGTCATTTAAGTCTTCCCCATACCCGGCTGTATGAATGCCTGTCAGAACTATTTCTTTATATCCGGCATCAACCAGCTTCTGTGCCTGCTCCACGACATTTTCCGGATCCCTGGAACGAAGCAGACCGCGTGACCACGGGATGATGCAGAAAGTGCAGAAATTATTGCAGCCTTCCTGAATTTTCAATGATGCACGGGTCCGGTCGGTGAACTCCGGCACGTCCATTTCTTCAAACACACGGTTTTTCATGATGTTTTTCACACCATTGATTGGCTCCCGTGTCTTTTTATGTTCTTCAATGTAACCGATCATCTGCTTTCGGTCCTGGGTGCCCACTACAATATCCACCCCGGGGATCTCCATGATTTCCCCTGGAGAGGTTTGTGCATAGCAGCCGGTGACACAGACGATAGCCTCGGGATTCTTACGGATAGCCCGGCGGATTGTCTGGCGGCTCTTTTTGTCCCCTGTGTTTGTGACAGTGCATGTATTGATCACATACACCTCGGAATCATGGTCAAAATCGACACGTTCATAACCATTGTCCTTAAAAAGCTGCCAAATTCCTTCTGTTTCATAATGGTTCACCTTGCAGCCAAGCGTGTGAAATGCTACGGTCGGCATGATCAACACCTCAATTCTTCAAAATGATAGGAAATACTTGCCAGTGCATACAGTGCAGCCGTTTCTGTTCGCAATATCCGCGGGCCAAACCTTACTGGCTGAAACCCGTTTTGGGTCAATTGCTCAGCTTCTTTTGGCGAAAACCCGCCTTCCGGACCAATGCAAACAAGAACACGTTCTCCTGGTCCGGTTTGGTTTAGCATACTGCCAAATGACTGGTGATTAGCGGTCTTTGCCTCTTCCTCAAATGCAAAAATTTTCTTGTCCCATTTCTGAGTTTCTTCCATCAATTCCTGGAGGGAGAGTGGCTTATGTATCTGTGGGATTCGGCTGCGGTGGCTCTGTTCACTTGCCTCTTTGACAATTTTAGCAAATCGATTCAGCTTTTTCTCCGCTTTTTTCTCATCCCACTTAGCAATCGAGCGCTCTGCCTGAAAAGGAATAAACGCACTGGCACCAAGTTCTGTTCCTTTTTGCAGAATCAGCTCAAATTTATCGCCTTTTGGCAGCCCCTGGGCAATGCATACTTCAATCGGAAGCTCGGCGGATTCTGCAAGCCACTCTTCAATAGTGGCGCGGACTTCGTTTTCCGCTAAATCGGAAATCCGGCAGGTGGCCGCCTCTCCGGACGGACGATTACAGATAATCTTGTCTCCGGTCTGAAAACGCATCACCCGTTTTATGTGATGTGCGTCATCGCCTGTTATATGCACTTCAGAAGCATTCCAGTTCTCTTCAGGAATAAAGTACCGCTGCATAAAACCACCAACTTTAAATTATGCTTTTTGTGCAATGACGGAAATCCAGTCATCCATTTCGTTGATTTCCACAATCTTAAAGCCCTGCTGCTTTAATTTTTCTTCAATGTACTGTTTTTTACTGCTGATAATGCCGGATGTGATAAAATACCCGCCATCTGTCAGGTTGTTCCAAGCGTCGGCGACAAACTTGCCAATGATTTCAGCCAGAATATTGGAGACGATCACATCTGCCTTAATATTTACGCCTTCCAGCAGATTGTTCTGCTTTGCGATAATTCGGCTTTCCAGCTTGTTAAGCCCGGCATTCAGGGTAGTACTCTTTACTGCCACATCATCGAGATCATAGGCGTATACCTTGCTTGCTCCCAGTAAAACGGAGGCAATACTCAGCACTCCGGATCCCGAGCCGACATCGATTACGAGGTCATCTTTTTGCAAATACTGCTCCAGCGCCTGAATACTCAGCATTGTCGTGGGATGGGTTCCTGTACCGAACGCCATCCCCGGATCCAGTTCCAAGATCAGTTCGTCATTAGAAGAAGGAGTATAGTCTTCCCAAGTAGGTATAACAGTAATTTTACCGGAAACTTTGACAGGTTTATAATATTTTTTCCATGCGGTTGCCCATTCTTCTTCATCTATTTCACTTAAGGTAACGGTATTTTTTCCAATATCAATACCATATTGACGCAGACTGCTAACCTTTTCTTTGATTTCTGTCACCGTTTCCTGCAAGAATTCACTGGCGGGAAGATATGCTTTAATATAAACACCTTCATCGGGATATTCTTGGGGATTCAGTTCATAGACCTCGCCAAACCTTGTTTCATGCTCTTTCTCGAGATCAAGCGGGTCTTCAATCACCAGCCCGGCAGCGCCTTTCTCATGCAAAATATTGGAAATTGGCTCCACCGCTTCATTAGTGGTATGAATACGAATCTCCGACCATTTCATTGCAAGCTCCCTTTCTTCTTGGGAATTTTATATGTAAACGATGCTGCCTGTCAGCATCGTTTGTCGAAAAGACCTCCGTTTCGGCAATTATTTCTGTTGTTTTCAGAATGTTTCTTTTATCACAACATCTATAAACTGCGATGTAAATCAGTGAGTTTCATGATCGCCGCTGCGGAAATATACTACGCTTTCCGCGGGTGGCTGGTGAGCCCCCTTGTGCTGTCGCACTGCGGGGTCTCACCAAGGCCATTCCTCCCGCAGGAGTCTCCGTATATTTCCTCCGCTGACTGATGTGGTTTTTGACTCTAATGCTGTTTAAATCAACTACCACTCTTGATAGTTGATTTTTGTTGCAGGCAGTGGCTTTCCCACAGGAGTCGACTGCCGTCAGCCCCAAGCACTACCAACAGAGTGGCTAACTTTTGGTTGCTTTTAAAAAGCACACCGTTAGCGGAGGAAATACCCCGAGACTCCTGCGGGATAAAAAGCATAGGCGAGACCCCACAGCGCGTCAGCGCGAGGAGGCTCGGCAGCTTCCCGCGGAAAGCGAGGGGTATTTCCGCAGCGGCTGCCTAAGTCGTAGTTTCCATCAACTACGATCTTATTTAAATGCGTTTTTAAATCGTTGGAACAGGGAGCTTTCCTGTTCATTGGTCGATTCGTTCCCGCCAATTTCATTAAACTCGCGGAGCAGTTCTTTCTGCCGATCCGACAGTTTGGTTGGTGTCACTATTTTCACCACTACATGCTGATCGCCCTGGCCGTATCCGCGGACATTCGGTGCGCCTTTTCCTTTCAAGCGGAAGGTTTTTCCCGATTGTGTGCCACCAGGAATTTTTAGCATCACTTTGCCATGGACGGTAGGGACTTCCACTTCGTCCCCGAGCGCTGCCTGGGCGTAATTCAGCGGAAGTTCACAGTAAATATGATCCCCTTCCCGCTCAAAGAAGTCATGCGGACGGACACGGATCACGACAAACAAGTCCCCTGGAGGTCCGCCGTTTATACCGGATTCTCCTTTTCCAGGTACACGAATTTGCTGCCCTTCATCAATACCGGCTGGAATGTTGATGTGAATGCTTTTCTGCTTTTTCACTGTACCTTCGCCGCCGCAAGTGTTGCATTTTTCCGGGATGATTTTTCCCGAACCATTACAATGATGGCAGACTCTGCGGTTAACCACCCGACCGAACGGTGTATTCTGCTCGGTATTCAGCTGACCTGCTCCTTCACAGTGTGGGCAGGTTTTTGGCTTGGTTCCGGGTTTTGCACCGGAGCCGTCACATGTTTCACAGGTTTCTTCTTTCGGAATACTGATATCTGTGTCTTTCCCGAAAATAGCCTCCTCGAAATCCAACACCATTGTATACTGCAAATCATTTCCCTGCTGCGGGGCATTCGGGTCTCTTCTGCGGCCTCCACCGCCAAAGAACATATCGAATATATCGCCAAACCCGCCGCCAAAGTCTTGGGCTCCGCCGCCGAAACCGCCAAATCCTTGACCCTGTGGACCTGCATGGCCAAACTGGTCATACTGGGTACGTTTTTGTTCATCACCCAATACTTCATATGCCTCTTTGGCTTCTTTAAATTTATCTGCAGCGCCTTCCTCCTTATTGACATCCGGATGGTATTTTCTTGCCATTTTCCGGTATGCTTTTTTTATTTCTTCTTTGGAGGCGCCTTTTTCTATTCCAAGCACTTCATAATAATCACGCTTACTCACTTCAAAATCACTCCCCGACACTTTCCTGCATAAAGTTTATCTTATCATCATTTGCCAGTACGAGGCAAATGAATCTGTGTATGGCTGTACGCCAAGATTTCCTGGCACTTATACAGTCAGAAAATACTTACCTTCCAACTGGCAAAAAAAGTCAAAGTCAAGAGGATCCTGACTTTGACTTTTTTCATGCTTACTTATTCTTGTTATCGTCGTCTTCTACATCTTTATAATCTGCATCGACGACATCATCGTCGGCGCCTTGCTCGCCCTGTTCGCCTTGAGCATCCTGCTGCATTTGCTCATACAGCTTGACGGAAAGCTGCTGCACTTCTTCCTGCAGCTTTTCTTTTTTCTCTTTAATCTGGTCGATATCATCTGCTTCGATTGCTTGTTGCAGTTCTTCTTTTGCACTTTCTGCTTTTTGTTTTACTTCATCCGTTACTTTATCGCCCAGATCTTTGATTGTTTTGTCTGTTGTGAAGATGAGCTGATCCGCTTCATTGCGGAGATCTACTTCCTCACGGCGTTTTTTGTCCGCTTCCGCATTTTCTTCTGCTTCTGAGACCATTTTTTCTACTTCGTCATCGGAAAGACCAGAAGAAGATTTGATCGTAATCGATTGCTCTTTATTTGTTCCCTTATCTTTGGCTCGGACATTTACAATCCCGTTTGCATCGATGTCAAAGGAAACTTCAATCTGCGGTATTCCGCGTGGTGCTGGCGGAATATCCGTTAACTGGAAGCGACCAAGTGTCTTGTTGTCTGCAGCCATCTCCCGTTCACCCTGCAGCACATGGATGTCCACTGCTGTCTGGTTATCGGCAGCCGTAGAAAATACTTGGGATGCGCTTGTCGGAATGGTTGTATTGCGTTCGATCAGCTTGGTTGTCACACTGCCCATGGTTTCAATGCCAAGGGATAGTGGCGTTACGTCAAGCAGCACAACATCTTTGACATCCCCTTGCAGTACTCCACCTTGAATTGCGGCACCGAGAGCTACTACTTCGTCCGGGTTGACGCCTTTGGAAGGATCCTGGCCGACTTCTTTTTTAATGGCTTCCTGAACGGCAGGAATACGAGTGGACCCCCCGACAAGAATAACTTTGTGGATCTCGCTTGCTGACATATCCGCATCAGACAATGCTTTTCTTGTCGGTACCATTGTGCGTTCCACAAGGTCAGATGATAGTTCTTCGAATTTAGCACGTGTCATATTCATTTCCATATGAAGTGGTCCAGCATCACCCGCTGTGATAAATGGCAGAGAAATTTGTGTCTGTGATACACCGGAAAGATCTTTCTTCGCTTTTTCCGCAGCATCTTTCAAACGCTGTGCAGCCATTTTATCCTTGGATAAATCAATTCCGTTTTCCTTTTTGAACTCCTGTACCATGTAATCAATAATTACTTCGTCAAAGTCATCCCCGCCAAGACGGTTGTCACCGGCTGTTGAAACTACTTCAAAGGTGCCGTCCCCGATATCAAGAATGGAAACGTCAAATGTTCCGCCGCCAAGGTCATAAACGAGAATGGTCTGATCCTGATCCTCTTTATCAATACCATATGCAAGCGCTGCTGCTGTTGGTTCATTTATAATGCGCTCAACTTCCAGGCCGGCGATTTTACCAGCATCTTTTGTTGCCTGACGCTCAGCATCGTTGAAATAAGCCGGAACCGTGATGACAGCTTTTTCCACTTTTTCACCAATGTAGTCTTCTGCATAGGATTTGATATGCTGCAGAATGATTGCGGAAATTTCCTGCGGGGTGTATTCTTTGTCCCCAATCTTCACTTTATAATCAGTACCCATATGACGTTTGATGGACTGAACCGTATCCGGGTTTGTGATCGCCTGGCGTTTCGCTACCTCGCCGACTTGGCGCTCCCCATTTTTAAAAGCGACAACGGAAGGGGTCGTGCGGTTGCCTTCCGGGTTTGGAATGACAACGGATTCGCCGCCTTCCATTACTGCTACACATGAATTTGTTGTTCCTAAGTCAATTCCGATAATTTTACTCATTGCTTTTCTTCCTCCTTAGCTGCTAAAGACAAAATTATTTATTTACTTTTACCATTGCCGGCCGGATCACGCGGTCTTTCAGCATGTATCCTTTTTGCAATTCTTCCACTACCATATTCGACTCCTGTGTTTCATCTTCCACCTGCATCACAGCATGGTGAAGATTCGGGTCGAATTCTTTCTCAACTGCTTCAATCTCAGTTACACCCTGGGATTTCAGGGCATCCTGCAGCTGATTTTGCACCATCCGGATTCCTTCCACCAGGCCGGAATTGGCCTCAGTTGTCTCCATTTTTAAGGCACGGTCCAGATTGTCCATGGCCGGCAGCAATTCATTCACCAGATCCTGGGACTTATACTTGCTGGCTGCTTCCTTATCTTTCCGGGTGCGTTTTTTAAAATTCTCAAATTCCGCCTGTACGCGGAGCACACGCTGTTCGAGCTCACTTTTTTCCTGTGCGAGACGGGCAATTTCTTCATTTAGCGGATCTTCTTCCGCCTCCTGCTCTTCTGCTGTCTCTGCCGCATCTTCCGGATCAATCACTTCTATCGTTTCATCTTCATCTTTATTTTTCTCATTTTCCTTAACTGTATCTTTCTCTTGTTCCTCCATGCTGCCACCTCCAATATGAAATAACCAGTAATGAGTCTATCACGAATGACCCGCGAATAAAAACAGATTGCTGCATTCGTTTATATATACCTGTGTTAATCCGTGTTTTTATACCACAGGTACAGGGCATCCGTCATTTCATTTGATAACACATCCAACAGGGTAATCACTTTGCGGTATTCCATCCGTGTCGGGCCAAGTAATGCGATTGTCCCCATCTGATCCCCGCCCAATTGGTAGGAAGCGGTTATCAGACTGAAATCCTTAATTGCATCCGCCTTATTTTCATGGCCAATGGTCACTTTGATCCCGCCTGACGTGCCTTTAAGCAAATGAGCCATCTCATTCTCGTTTTCAATCATCGTATAAAATGCGCGTATTTTATCGACATCGTTGAATTCCGGCTGTCTTAAAAGATTTGATTTGCCGCCGATATAGAGCTTCACCGGCTGTTCTTGCAGAAACGCCGCTTTTAAATAATCATAGGATTTGTCAAAATCATGAATATATGCCTTCATCAAGTCGGTGATTTCTGAATGAAACATTTCCGGCAGTCTTACAATCGGCACCCCCTGCAACCGGTCATTCAATATGTTCACCATCTTTTCCAAATCTGCCGGGTTAATCTCAGCAGGAACGGAAAACGACCGGTGCTCCACATATCCTGTATTTGTTACCAAAATAGCAACCGCTGAATTTGGTGAAAGAGTGATGATCTGCAGCTGTTTCAGTTTTGTTTCAAACAACTCCGGCCCGAGGATGATCGAAGTATAATTCGTCAGCTCTGACAACACTTCTGCAGACATCTGCACCAATTGCTCAAATTCAAAAAAGCCGTCATTGATAAAATTCTTAATGACATTCATATCCTGATTGAATTTCGTAACCGGGGATATCATATGGTCCACATAGTAGCGGTACCCCTGTTCTGATGGAATCCGTCCGGATGACAAATGTGTTTTTTCCAGATAACCCATATCTTCCAGATCGGCCATTTCATTTCTGATGGTAGCTGCACTGTAAGGAATGCTGTTCTTTTTCGAGAGAGCACGTGAACCAACAGGGCGCGCTGTCTGAATGAAATCATCAATAATGACCTGCAAAATCAATAATTGCCTTTCTGTTAACATGAGAATCACCTCTGTTAGCACTCGAGGCTCTTGAGTGCTAAATCTACTTATAAATTATCAAATCCCTATTTTTTTGTCAATAAACATGCAGTAAATCCGTGTTTTCCAGCAGAAATTCCGCCATTGCCCGGTTAGCCAGCAGCAGTCCTCTATCTGTCAGTTGAATCGTGTTGCTGGATTCCTGCAGCAGCCCCTGCCGGATAAGCTTTTTAACCGGGGCGTGATACAGCTGGTCAAACGGAATGCCAAATTTATCGGAGAAGGAGGATTTGTCCACACCTCTCAGACGACGGAGGCCGAGAAACATTTCTTCTTCCATTTGTTCCTTCAGATGAATTTCATCAATGTTTAGTACAGGTTTACCGTCCTTCATAGCTTGTTTAATGTAGGCAGGCAGTGGCCGGATATTGGTGATTCGCTCCCCCGGCAGGTAACCATGGGCACCGGCTCCGAATCCATAATAATAATCATTATTCCAGTAAGTTAAATTATGCCTGCTCTCATATCCTGGTTTGGCGAAATTGCTGATCTCATACTGCTCTTTTCCATTCTTCTTCATGGTGTCCCGGAGGATCCCGTACATAGCAACTTCATCTTCTTCCGGCGGGCGATGCAATTTGCCCTTTTGATGCCGCTGATAAAATACCGTCTTTGGTTCAATCTGCAAGGCGTATGTCGCATAATGCGGCAGCTCAAACGCCATTGCCTCGTCCAGCGATTGGCTGAAATGCTCCACTGTCTGGTTAGGCAGTGCATAAATCAGATCAAGGCTGATATTGGTAAAATTTTGCTGCTGTAAAAGGTCAATATTATCGTAAACATCACTTACCCGGTGGTGCCGCCCGAGCTTTTTCAGCATGTGATCATCCATCACCTGGACACCGAAGGAAATCCGGTTCACCCCGTAACTTTTTAGTATACTGGCCTTTTCAGCATCGAGATCTCCCGGATTAACTTCAATGGAAAATTCCTCACAGCCTGCCACATCAAAGGTATGATGAATGGTTTCCATCAGGGTAATTAACTGTTCCCGATTTAGTGCAGTTGGAGTCCCGCCACCGATAAAAATCGTCCGGATAGGGTTGTTCGAACCGGGGAGCGCTGTCCGAATTTCTTTCCCCAGTGCTTCCAAATATTCGGTTGCCAGTTGTTCATTGTAATAAAATTTGACGAAATCACAGTAATGACAGAGCTGCCGGCAAAACGGGATATGGATGTAGGCTGCCTGGACTTGATACAATGTTTCTTCCTCCTTTTATGCGTCGGCAACGGGTTTGTCCATGCCCACCAGTAATTTATCTGTTTCCACGTCAGAAAACAGGAAAACTCAGGCGGCCTTATCTGCCGTCAGGTTCCCCTGTTTTTATCTTCTGGTCTCAGTTAATCATCTTTTAATCATCATTCATTTCCAACACGGCCATAAATGCCTCTTGCGGCACTTCCACCGAACCGACCATTTTCATGCGTTTCTTTCCTTCTTTTTGCTTTTCAAGCAGCTTGCGTTTTCGTGTAATATCCCCGCCGTACAGTTTCGCCGTCACATCTTTTCTCACTGCTTTAATGTTGGAGCGGGCCACAATTTTATTGCCGATGGCCGCCTGTACCGGCACCTCAAACTGCTGTCTTGGAATCAGTTCTTTCAGCTTATCGACGATTTGCTTGCCTCGCTCGTAAGCAAATTCGCGATGCACAATAAAGGACAGCGCGTCAATCGTCTCACCGTTTAAAAGAATATCCATTTTCACCAGATTCGACGGCTGATGACCGATTAATTCATAATCAAAGGACGCATATCCTTTTGTGTGCGACTTAAGCTGATCGAAAAAGTCATAAACGATTTCCCCGAGCGGTATATGATAGACAACATTTACACGAATCTCATCCAGATATTCCATATCCTTAAATTGCCCGCGTTTTTTCTGGGCAATCTCCATCACGGCACCAACATATTCATTCGGCACCATTATCGTTGCCTTGACAAATGGCTCGCGCACTTCCTGAATCTGCTGGGGATCTGGCATGAAAGAAGGATTGTCAATGTTGACAGTGTCTCCGTCCGTCTTTTCTACTTCATAAATGACGCTTGGTGCGGTTGTGATTAAATCAATGTCAAATTCACGCTCGATCCGCTCCTGAATAATTTCCATATGCAGCAATCCAAGGAAGCCACAGCGAAAACCGAAGCCAAGCGCCTGGGAGGTTTCCGCTTCATATTGCAGCGAAGAATCGTTTAATTCCAAACGCTCCAGGGCTTCCCGCAAATCATTGTAATTGTTCGAGTCAGTCGGATATAATCCGCAGAACACCATTGGATTCAGGCGGCGGTAGCCGGGAAGGGCTTCTACAGCAGGCCGCTCCACATGGGTAATCGTATCCCCGACACGGGAATCACCAACATTTTTAATCGATGCTGTCAAATATCCGACATCCCCGACGTTGAGCAGGTCTTTTTTTACAGGCTGCGGGGTGAAAACACCGATCTCATTGACTTCAAATTCTTTTCCTGTTGCCATCATCCTGATTTTATCGCCGAGTTTTAAACTTCCTTCTTTGATACAAACATAGGCAATCACGCCGCGGTAAGGGTCATAAAGGGAGTCAAAAATCAGCGCCTTCAACGGTTCTGCTTCATTGCCAGCCGGTTCCGGAATTGCCTCAGTAATCCGTTCCAGAATTTCATCAATTCCAATGTCGGATTTTGCCGAGGCAAGAATGACATCATCTTTGTCAATGCCAATTACATCCTCCAGCTCCTGTTTAACCCTTTCCGGTTCTGCTGAGGGCAGATCGATTTTGTTAATCACCGGGATAATTTCCAGCTCATTATCAAGAGCAAGGTAAACATTTGCCAATGTCTGCGCTTCAATGCCCTGTGCGGCATCAACAACCAGAATCGCCCCTTCACAGGCAGCCAGACTTCTGGACACCTCGTAAGTAAAGTCAACATGCCCAGGAGTATCGATCAGATGAAAAATAAATTCTTCTCCGCTTTTGCTGGTATACTCCAGCTGCACGGCGTTCAATTTGATGGTGATGCCTCTTTCCCGCTCCAGATCCATTGCATCAAGGAATTGTTCTTTCATTTCCCTTTGGGTAAGCGCTTTGGTCTTTTCTAAAATCCGGTCTGCCAGTGTCGATTTGCCATGATCAATATGTGCTATGATTGAAAAATTGCGTACATTTCTTTTTTTATTCGTCATACGTGCTGTTCACTCCCAGATATCGTCCGTTGCCAGTAAAACACTTTCTTTGGCAATACTAGGATTGATTATAGCAATAGAAGCAGGTTTATTCAATATGGCTGTTTTCAAAAGTTACATAAGTGCTTGTTGATTTCCGCTGCGGGCATCCGCTTTCCGCGGGCACGGCTTCAGCCTCGGGCTAACAGGATGTTAGTCATGAAGGCATTGCGACAGGACGTCGCGATCTTAGCCTTCCATCCTTTTCACCACTTCCTGCGGGGTCTTCAGACTCGTGCTCTCCCGCAGGAGTCGGATGCCCTTCGCTCCAATCAACTATCTACAGAGTGCATAGCTGCTGTTTAATTTAACAAAGCGCATCACCAGCGGAAGAAATACCCGAAGACTCCTGCGGGATGGTAAGCATAGGTGAGACCCCGCAGTGCGACAGCACAAGGAGGCTCACCAGCGCCCGCGGAAAGCGAAGGGTATTTCCGCAGCGGCAGGCCAGGTCACGTCTTCTATTATTTATGAGGTCTTCGGAAAAGAACCTTCAAGGCAAACGCTCAACGTTTAAACAAAAACTTGAGAAATCTGATAAAGGATTGTCACAATCACTTCATAGAAACCTTTAACAACCGTCTCCAGCAGCGAGGCAGCTTTTTGTGTGAGAGGTACTGGTCCTTCCATTTCCACCGGCGCAGCAATCACCGGTTCCTCAATTACTTCCGGCTCTTCTTGAGGTTGTTCCAGCACTGGAACCTCTGCATCCCTTTGATCTATTCCGCTAACCATGCTTCGGTCCATTCCATAAAGCGCTCCGACCAGAAAAAATACCGCTAAGAGCAATGCTGCGATGAGAAATCGTCCCATTCTTACCGCCTCCTATTCTTCTGCATTTACTGCTTCTGCATCCCAGTAATAATCAGCAAAAACATCTGCAACCGCATCTGCTGACCTGTACAGTTCCTCAAGCTTGTTTCCCACTCCGCCGAATTCAACCAAGAGAGAATTTCCCGACAAATCCTGGTTAAAGACACCGTTCGTTCCAGCTCCTTCTTTGGCTAGAACACCCCGACTTAAGCCGGGATACTTTGCTTCAATCATTTCGTGAAATTTTGTGGCAAGTGCAAGATTCTGTTCATAGTTTTCATGTTCTGCTCCTACGACAAACATAATTCTCGCATAAACTTCCCCATTGATTTCGGTGGTGGTGATATCACGGGAAACCGAATCTCTGTGCAGATCGAATATATAAGTCAAATCATCATTTGACGCAAATGCCTCTTCCACTACATTGCGGGAAGCCTGATAGGACTGTGCATGGGTCATTCCCCGATCATTCAGCATAGCCACAACATCTGTATCACTGACATTGGTGCCAATCCCATTTGCCTCCATTCCCTTGGCGAGCCGATCACTCACTTTGGTAATATTGACTTCCCTGTGCTGTGCCCGATTCGGATCCGTGACCCCCGGCAAGTGTGGAAGGAAAGACTCCCGGTTGTGCGAATTATAGATAAACACCACATCACGCTCTCCAGTAGTAGGTGTGCCTTCCTGTTCAGGTACCGGCTCGGCCAGCTCCTCTTCCTCCAGCACCGCCTCCCTCTCCTTTAGCACTTCCTCCAGCGGCGGAGAAGATTCCATCGGCAGGTTGGTATAATCCGTGCCTTCTCCAGCAATCAGGATTCTAGAGTCAAATGTGGAAAACCCTGGCAGTTCCTTCCCCAGAAGACTTCTCGGGTCATTTGGCTGTACACTTGTCGCCACTTGAAATAAAGTGGACGAAAGATCAGGAAATGTCTGTTCTTCCGGAAGTGCCTGTTTAAAGGCTCTATTTTCCATTCCTATTAAATTTAAAAAGATTGAGCTGTCTATATTGCTGGTCCATTCGGTAATCATTTGTGATGAAACTCGATAAGCCGGTTTGATCGTGGTCATGATGCTGATCGATACAAATAGTACAATAATACAGATCAGATACACCGCCCCCCTGCGGAAAAAAAGGGGTATACGCAGATTTTCCCGGCTCTGATGATTTCCTTGCCACATTGGTTCAACCCTCCTGAAGTTGTCTCTTGGTTCATCTCTATGTTTTTCACTCAGGAAGTAGAACCGCTATAAAAAAATAATAGAGCTATGCAAGATTCTATCTTGCATAGCTCGCGAAATTATTGACATCCACCCGCTCATGCAGCGCAGCGTTTACGCCATTTGCGATCACACTGGCCATATCAATCATGAATCCGTCCACTTCTTTGGGCGTAACCATCAGATTGTGGCCAATCGGTGTGAGTACTTCCGTTATCAGCTTTCTTTTTTCTTCGTCGGACAGTCCGCCGACGACCCCGAGAAAAGTCTTCCGCTGCTCTTCACTCGGGAGATCTTCCTCCGTAAATTCCTTGTCTCCAAAGGACATACTAGCCGGTGCCAAGGCTTTGGAGGGTTGATCTTTTTCCCTCAGCTCTCGTCCGAAATGCTTCAGAATAAAATCGATCGTGTCGCTGGTAATAGTGACGGCGTCGACTACCGTCGGAACTCCAATTGCAAAAACTGGAATTCCCAGTGTTTTCTTGCTTATTTCCTTTCGTTTATTCCCTACACCGGACCCCGGATGAATCCCCGTATCAGACAGCTGAATCGTCTCATTCACCCGTTCGATGGATCTTGATGCCAGGGCATCAATCGCGATCACAAAATCCGGTTCAAATTTCTCTGCAATCCCGAAAATAATGTTACTTGTTTCCATCCCCGTTACGCCCATCACTCCTGGTGTAACCGCAGCTACCGGCCGATAGCCTTCCGAAACGGATTCGTGCTCCATTTTGAACAAGTGGCTGGTAACCAGCACTTTCTCCACCGACATCGGGCCTAAAGCATCTGGGGTCACATTCCAGTTCCCGAGACCTACGATCAGCCCGGTTGCATCTTTGGAAATGCCATTATCGGCAATCAGTTTCTCCAGCTCCCTGGCAAGTATTTTCGCCGCGGCTTCTTGCCTCGCCGTATCCTGCCGTTTTACCCCGTCGGCATAAATCGTCACGTAGGCACCAGCTTTTTTGCCAAGCATTTTCTCTCCTTCTTCATCGATTTCCACATAGGAGATTTTAATGTTATTTTCTTCCCGTTCTTTAATGGTGATTCCCTTGATTTCTTCCTGCTCAGATTTATCCTCCGACTCTACATACATATCCCTGGCTTCCACCGCCAAATCGGTGCGGACCTGATATGGTACTTTTTGTTCTTCTTCCATTTGGCATCCACCTTTCCTTGATCTTTCTTATTTATAGAATGAACATTTCCCGGAAAAACATGTGCCTGCAAAAAGAAGCTGTTGAAAACCTCCTGCTGCTCTGGTAAAATATTTCTGTCGAGGAACAAAAGCGCAGGCTATGCCATTGCTTTCGATGTGCAATATAACAATACGTCAAGCGAAACAGGAAGAGTTTTAGGAGGTGAAACAATGGCGAATATTAAATCAGCAATTAAACGTGTGGATGTCAACAACAAAAAGCGCGCAAACAATCAGGCACAAAAATCCGAAATGCGCTCCAATGTCAAACGTGTGGAGAAGTTCGTTGAAGCAAACGACGCGGAAAATGCCAAATCAGCGCTTAACACTACTTTTAAGCAAATTGATAAAGCCGTACAAAAGGGAATCATCCACCAAAATAACGGCAACCGTCAAAAATCCCGTCTGGCTGAAAAAGTCAACAGCCTCGGAGCATAAAACACAAAAAAAACGATCCCGAAACGGATCGTTTTTTTTATTTGCAAAAACATATAATACAGCCCAGCCCAATTTCCCTAAACAGTTGCTTTTGCTTTGGAGCTGATTAAATCATATAACAGTAATTCAAATGCCAATCCTTTTTCCATTCCGCCCTGTTTCATGACGGCATCAGCATTTGCCAGCCGGTCCATAATACTTTTTAGTTTCTCCAGTGAAAACTGCTTTTCCCGCTGCATGGCAATTTTGATTACGTATGGGTGAAGCCCAAGCTGCTTTTGCATTTGTCCCTGGCTATAGCCTTTTTGCCTCAGCAGTTTGACCCTTAGGATGGTGCGGAACTGAAAGGCAAGCAATCCGATCATGGCGATCGGCTCCTCTTTCTGTTTTTCCAGATCTTTATAAATGGCAATTGCCTGGTGCAGATTCCGTTCAATAACTGCATCAACCAGCCTGAGTGCCGAGCTCTCCGCTGTCCTGGCGACCATATCGCGGGCAATCTCTTTTGTGATCACACCATTTTCCCCTGTATACATAGCGATTTTAGCCAATTCATTTTCCAAGAGATGCAAGTTGGCGGACAACTCTGCTTCCATAACAGTACTGGCGTCTTCTTCTATTCTGACTCCAATCTGGCCGGCAAGTGTCTGAATCCATTTTTTCACTTCATATTCTTTAATCGGCTGGCAGTCAGCTAACGTTGCATGTTTCTTCAAGCTCTTGCTGATTTTTTTCCGTTCATCGATTTTCTCATATTCAGCGATCAAGACGAGAACGGAGTAATCAACGGGAGATTTAAGGTAGCGGTCCAATGCCTCGAGATCATGCTCGAATGGCAGCTTGTCCGGTTTCCCTTTCAAAAATCCTGGATTACTGGCGATCACCAGTTTACGTTCGCCAAAAAAAGGATATGTATCCACATCTGCAATAACTTCTTCTATTGGCGTCTCGACCAAGTCATACATGGAAAGGTTGTCCTCATCGCCATTCAGTACGGTGTTCGTAATTTGCCGCTTTAATTGCTGTATAAAATAAGTTTCAGTCCCGTATAGTAAATATACAGGAGAAATATTTCCTTTTTTCAGCTGGCTGGTCACTTCGATGTATGACATATCATCACTCCTACAAGGTATAATGATATGATAAATGGGATCAGAATGAATCGCAACCCGATTAACACAGGAAGGGGGAAAAACATGCAGGAATTTCCCCCGGAAAATCTATATCAACGTTTAAATCCGCAGCCCTAGAAACTGCTATTTAAACGATATTGGCTTTCATCTATAGAATTTCCTGCTGGAGCGAAAAGTATAGTTGTTAAGTCTTTCTAAAAATGGTGATGACTTTTGCGAAAAACATTAGTCATTGGTGGATTTTTTTTACAAAATAACTTATACTTATGGTGACATAGGAGGGGTAAAGAGTGAACGAATTTGAAAAAAATCCGCAATCAAAAAACAACCACGATGTGCCAGGTGCCATTGTTGGATTTACAGCCTCGTTTGTTTTCTTTATGCTCATCTTTGCCATTGGTGTTGTGATCAGTGTCGCAAACTAATCATTAGGCAGCATATGTGAAATGACAGGCGGACAAAGAGACTGAACCTTAGACAGTCTCTTTTTTGCGTAGCGTAAATGCTTTTCTCACTACCTTAACCTATGGCAGGTAGCGGTAAAATGTTCCTTCGCTCCCAATAAACTTGTACTGCACGGCCCCGTCTATATCGGTGCGCAAAATCACGGCACCTTCTTTTTCTATTGCCTCCACAACATCTGGTGCCGGATGGCCAAATTGGTTTTCCACCCCCACCGGGATAAGGGCAAACTCCGGAGAAATATGTTCAAGAAAACTTGGGTCTGTTGATGTGTTGCTGCCATGGTGTGCTACTTTCAGCACATCGACTGGCAAATTAGGATATTTTTGGATAAGCACTCTTTCCTGACTGCTGCCAATGTCTCCGGTAAACAGCCAGTCCTTTCCGCCGATTTGGGAATGCAGCACGAGGGAATTTTCGTTGGCAGAACGCTGGTCTTCTTCTGGTGCAAGAACTTCAAACCGATGAGAGCCGATGGTCAGCTGATCGCCTTGGTCGATTACCTGAACAGTGGTGTCATGCTCCGACTTCTGTATTTGTTTTAAAGTCGTCTGATTATGCGGGCTGATAAACAGATTTTCAACATGCATTTCCTCCAGTATAAAACGAAGGCTTCCTGCGTGGTCGATATCCTCATGGGTAATAAAAACCGCGTCAATTTCCCTAATCCCGCGCGAATATAAATAGGGCTTGATGATTTGTTCATAAACGTTTTCGGTCGGCTGCATATCAGTAAATGAGTACTTGGAACCAGCATCAATCAGCATCACTCCGCTCCGGTAAGGCAGCTCAATAACAAATGAATCTCCCTGGCCAATATCCAGCATTGTCACTCTGCCTTCGGGGGAGAAATACGGTTTCAGCATCACCGCAATAACCACAGCGGTTATAGCAATCCCGTATTTGAAGGACATATCCGGCTTGCCTTCCTGCAGATATTTCATCAGAAAATAGAGCAACACATAGTATAATACCGCAAAGATAAGCGGCAACGATCCCATTATCCACGGATAACTGAAGTTCACATCCACCCAGGCGATCATATCAATCACCAGTTCATTTAAACGGACAAATAAGGTATCCATAATACCAGGCAGAAAAGGAAGCGGACTAAAGAGGAGCAGCACAAACATAAACGGAATCACAAATCCGGAGAAATACGGTACAACCAGCCAGTTCAGGAGAATTGACAGCGGCTGGAACAAGGAAAAATAAGCAAAAAGAAGCGGCAGAATCATCAGCTGCGCCACAAAGCCGATCTGCAGCACCTGAAAGAAAGGCTGCTTCGTTTCTGAAAGCAGTTTGGCCGATAAAATCAAGCCAAACGTTACAGCAAATGACAGCTGAAACCCGACATGGTAAATCATATAGCTATCCGCAAGTATCAAGATTAGAAATACGATGCTGATGACATCACTTGGAAGCATTTTGACCTTTAACTTATTAAGCAGGATAAACAAGAGAACCATCGAGGCTGCACGCAGAATGGAAGGCTCTCCCCCGGCCACAACGGTATAAACAGGGAGGAAAAAAATCAGAAACCATTGCGCTTTTTCTTTTGTGAAGAGATTTAATTTAATCAGCAGGAAGTAAACGAAGCCGACTGCCAGACCAATATGCAACCCGGAAATCGCCAGCACATGGGAAAGACTCCAGCGCTGAAACAGTTCAATGGTCTCTTCGCTGATATGTGAATCATCCCCGAGAACCAGCCCCCTCATCCAGGCTGCCGTCTCCTGGCTGAACGTTCCGCTGACATGGGACAGTAAACGCTCTCTCAGTGTGTAAATTCGCTGTAAAAACGAAGAGTCTTCGCATGTCACGGCATCGATTGAGTCAACGACCACTTGATAGGCAATCCCTTTGGTCAGCAAATATTCACGGTAATCAAACTGTCCGGGATTGCGGGCCTCTGGCGGCAATTCCATCTCACCTTGCACGATACAGGACGCACCATAAGCAAATTCTGCAGGTGCTTCGGGTGATTCTTCTTCAGGAAAATACACTACTGCTGTTTTTGTTTCGCTGTTTGATTCCTGCATGATAAATTCTACTTTTTCTGGGGTTGTTGTGACAGGGCTGATTATTTTCCCCTGATGCTGAAGGTTCTCTGAAGGCGGAGGAATTTTAATATCTTCCAGTACCGGAAAATAGTTGAGGAAAAATAGAAAGAAGGCAAGCGAGACCACGAAATGGCCTTTTCCCAATCGCTCTTTCTTATATAAATAACAGAGCCACAGCAAGAAACCGGCAATAAACCAATAATTGTCAACCAGGATGGTCAAAAAGCTCATTGCTGCAGCCAGCGCATAAATATGCCAATAACCTCTCAATGTATTCACCTTTTTGTTTTTAGATTTTCTTTCGCAGTTGATGGAAACTGGGACATAAGTTATCGGTGAGAAAATTTCTGTTACAAAGTGCTCGTTGATTTCCGCTGCGGGCAGTCGCTTTCCGCAGCGATAGCTAAGTTATGTCACAGTTTAAGTATTTTGCGATAAAAACAGCCTTATATCTTAAACAGCTTTTCAGCCTCGCTGCGCAGTTCGCTGATATCTTTTTCATTTTCCTGATCGTGTTCCAGTTTCTCCAGCAAACTCTCTACCAGCTGCTTTTTCTCTGGTGCGTTTGCGTCAACGGCCGATTCATTAACCTCGACTTTACGGGTTGTCACGCCTGCTTCTTTAAACAGATCAATAGCATATGGATGGTTGTGATAATCTTCTGCGTAATAAACGGTACGGATGCCGCTTTGGATCAGCTGCTTGCAGCATTGCAGACAAGGGAAATGGGTGACATAAACATCTGCACCTTCTGTTGGCACGCCAAACTTGGCACACTGCAGCAATGCGTTGGCTTCGGCATGGACCGTGCGTACACAATGCCCGTCAATGACATAACAGCCCTCGTCCATGCAATGGACACTGCCGGAAACACTCCCGTTGTACCCCCCCGCAATGATTCGTTTATCCCTGACAATCGTTGCACCAACCATTAGCCTTGTGCATGTACTCCTTAATGCCAGTAACCGGCTCTGTGCCATAAAATACTGATCCCACGATATTCTTTTCATGTAAAACTTTCTCCTTCCGCAAGCACTTTTTCTCAGTTTACTGTTTTCTGTTTCCTGCCGTCAATGGTTTACGGAACTTGAATATCTTCCCGCAGATTTTCCAGAGTTTTTTCACCGATACCCGGCACATCAAGCAAATCCTCTGCCGCTTGAAAAAGACCGTGCTCTTCCCTGTGCTGAATGATCGCCGCAGCCTTGGAGGGCCCGATGCCGTTTAATTCTTCTATTTCCGCCTGTTCCGCATAATTGATTCTGATTTTTCCGGACCCAGCTATAGTTGCTGTGCCTGCCTGCTGCGGATCTCCCTGTTCGGGTATCTGGATGATCATTTCATCCTGGACTTTTTGCGCGAGGTTGACTTGAGACTTAGCAGCTTTTTCGGTAAAACCGCCAGCCAGCTTTATCACATCATTCACCCGGGAGGATGGATCTACTTCATATACGCCGGGTGAGACCACCGCACCTTTGACATCCACCATGGTCACTGTCTCTGCCGGCGCTTCTTCTGATTCAGTCAATGAAGACTCAGCTGATGAATCCTCCGACGCACTGGAAACAGCAGTAAAGTCCGTGGTGTCCTTGCTGTCTTTGCCTCCGGTGAACAGAAGAAAACCAACTACCAGAACAGCAATGATAATAAAAAAGGAATGTTTTTTGAGGATTTCCATCAAGGGGATCACGTCCTTATGAAGATTTTAAAGGAGGGATTTTCTTTCTCCATCACTTCTATTCGACACCTTCCCCGGCAATTCCTGCAAAAAAATAAAAGATCAGGAATTTTGTCTTATCCCGACCTTTTCTCCGCTATAAAAAAGATTCTCTCCGATTCCTCTGCCGAAATTTCATTTTTTAAGGAAAAATCAGTACACACTTTCACATTTTCAAAACCTGTTTCCGCCAAAAGCTGCAAAAAAAATGCAATTGGATAAGTTCGCTGATGATGATATTCATCAAATCGCTCATATTTATCTCCATTCCGGGCAAAAAATGTCAACTCGTGATGCATTTCTCCCGGTTCTTCCCCTGCCGAGCAAAACCATACATAGGAGGCATCATCGGTTACATCAGCAAATGTCTCATCCTGTAAATCGTTATATACATGGGACAGGGAGTGAACATCAAAGATAAACAATCCTCCTGGTTTTAATAAATCGGCCGTATGCTGAAACGCCTGGTACAAGTCTTCTTCTGTAGTCAAATAATTCACCACATCACAGTAACTCACTGCTGCATCCATTTCTGTCAAACCATGGAGACTTCTCCAGTCCTGACAGACCCAGTTAATGGTTTCCTGTTCTGCTTTACTTGCTGCCATGCTGAGCATATCCTCAGCATAGTCAACCCCCGTCATCGAAAAACCCGCTTTGGCAAGCCTCACCGTAATTTCTCCTGTGCCACAGCCAAGATCCGTGATTGTTTCCACTTTTTTTCCCGATTCACGGATTGCCTCTAAGGTGAACTCAAGCCAGCCATCATAGGGGGCATGCTCCATCAAACGGTCATATAAGTGAGCCATTTTCTGATAAGCCATGATTATCCTTCCTGGCCTACCTGTAGCTGTACAGCTTCCGCATCTCCCCAGAGACGCTCCAAGTTGTAATAATAGCGCTCATCTTTATGAAAAACATGACAGACGATATCTCCAAGGTCAACCAGCACCCAGCGCGCCTGCTCCAGACCTTCTATCCGGCCAACTTCGATGTCATTTTCATCCATCGTTTCTTTAATTCCGCGGGCAATCGCCTGCACTTGCCGTTCATTGCTCCCATGGCAGATCAGAAAATAATCCGCCACCAGAGAAACCTGCTCCATATCGAGTGCGACAATGTCCTCCGCTCGTTTGTCGTCACATGCCTGGGCAGCAAGTTCAATAATCTGTTTGTTGTCCATTAATTAATGACCTCCATTTATTTTTCTTGTTAAATCATTGTATGCATGGAAGGAGTCCGGGTAAACAAGCGTATTTTTTTTCATCAGGTAGCGGACCGTGTTTCTGGAGGTTAGCCAGCATGCCTTCAGCAGGTCTTCCTCTGCTGCATCCCGCACTTCCTGAACGCCAGGGAACTGTCTCCCGGGTTCAATATAATCTGCTAAAAAAATAATCATTTCCATTTTGCTCATATTCGCCCGTCCTGTTGTATGGTAATGGATGGCACTTTGTATACCAGGATCCTTAATTCCCAGCTCCCGCTCCGTGAGAATCGCTCCAACCGGGCCATGCCATAATTCATGGTGGTAATGAAGCAAGTCCTTTGGCAGGGTGCTCTGGATAATCCAGCGTTTCATTTCATCGAGTGGACGGTACTTGGCATAATCATGGCAAACCGCCGCAAGTTCTATTTTTTCCTTGTCCTCCCCATATCTCTCTGCAAGTTCTGCCGCAGTGTCCCTGACTCTTAATGTATGTTCAAAGCGTTCCACTGTCAGCTGCGGTTTAACCTGCAAAATGATGTCATCTATCTTCATACAACTGCTGCTCCTTCAAATATTCATTTACACTTTCCGTTACGAGATACCGAATCGGCAGTTTGTTTCTAATGCGCTCCCGGATCATGGTCGATGATATCTCGACAAATGGTACATCCACTTCTATTATCGGATAAGTTGTGGACAAAGAATATCCCTGCCGCTTTACTCCAACAAACTGCACAAGCTCGAGCAGCTCGTCAATCCGATCCCAGTGCGGCAGGTATTCCACCATGTCGGCACCGATAATGAAATAAAAATAGATATCCGGATGCTCCGCGCGCAGTACCTTCATTGTATCAAATGTGTATGATTTTCCTAAACGATGGGTTTCTATCGTATTCAACCGGAAGTGCGGATTTCCTTTGACCGCTCGCTTTACCATTTCCGATCGTTCCTCAGCCCCTGTTTTTGCAGCATCTTTATGCGGAGGAGTGTTGGAAGGCATGAACCAGATTTCTTCCAGGTCAAGCTGCACTCTCGTTTCTTCCGCGATAACAAGATGCCCGATATGGGGCGGGTCAAATGTGCCGCCGAGTATGCCGATTTTTCTCATGCCTGACTCCTTTATGGAAGCTTAATCTGTTTGTTTTCAACTGATTCTTTGTAGAGGATAATTGTATTGCCAATGACCTGAACCACCTCTGCACCTGTCCCCTCGGCAAGCTGCCGGGAAACGGTGTCCTTATCCTCCGGGCTATTTTGCAGCACACTTACCTTCAGCAATTCCCGTTTTTCCAAAGCTTCCTGAATTTGGGTGATCATATTTTCATTTACCCCTGTTTTGCCCACTTGAAAAATGCCTTTTAATGAATGGGCCTCGGCACGGAGAAATCGTTTCTGTTTTCCTGTCAACATCTTATCTTCCTTCCAATCTCTGTTGTAATTGCTCTTCCATTTCTAAAGTGGATGGTCGCTGTTTGGTCCATATTTCAAAGGCATACTGTGCCTGATAAAGCAGCATCGTATGTCCAAAATGAATCTTTGCACCTGCAGCTTTGGCCTGTTTAAGAAAAGCCGTCTCCAGCGGCTGATAAATAATATCACTTGCCACTGCCTCATCCTTTAGATTATTCAGCGGAAAGACTACCCTGCCAATATCCGGCTTCATTCCGACAGAGGTAGTCTGTATGAGCAGATCATAGTTTCCGGCTAAAGACGGGGCCTCCTCCATCGACAAGGTACGCGGCAAATGGCCAGGACTTATACTGCTGCTGAGTTCCTCTGCTTTTTCACGTGTTCGGTTAGCAATATCAATATGCAGGCATCCCGCTTCTGTCAGTGCATGGTAAATTGCCCGGGCAGCCCCGCCGGCGCCAATTAACAATATCCGTTTTTCTTTATCTTTAATCAGCTCGGGAAATTTGTTCTCGAGTGATCTTAGATAACCGATGCCATCGGTGTTATAGCCGATCCATTTCCCTTCGCGGCAAAGCACGGTATTCACTGCTCCAACTGCCTTTGCAGATTCATCCAGCTCATCAAGAAATGGAATAATCGTTTGCTTATATGGAAAAGTGATATTAAAGCCGTCCAAGTTCTTTTCTTTTAAACGGTTCAGCACCCCAGCAAACGGAACCTGTGGGCTGATTTCTATTTTGCTGTACGTTCCCGTTATGTTAGCTTTCGTCATGAATTGTTCGTGTATCCATGGCGAAAGGGAATGCTCAACCGGGTAGCCGATAAGTGCAAAATTGTGTGACATGTTTATCTCCCCCTAAAGCAATGATGGCCGAATGGCCGCTGGCGCTCCTTTTGGACTATAGGCAGTAACAGCAGCCCCCTTACCGGAAATGCTCACCCAGCCAAGTCCCGGAAACACAATATCTGTTTTCTCCTCTGAAACCCGGAATGTATTTGCCGTCAATTCCGGCAGTGTTTCCAGGGTTTCTGCGTTCGGTGGGGAAAGCAGCTCTCCCAAATGATTTTCGTACAGCATGTCCGCCTTGTCCAGCTTCGTGCGGTGAATCGTCAGCTGATTGGAAAAATAACA
>NZ_NIXK01000019.1 GCF_002763455.1 Lentibacillus sediminis | reverse complement strand
GCGGAAGTTCTCGTTCTCGGGCGGAAGTTCTCGTTCTCGGGCGGAAGTTCTCGTTCTCGGGCGGAAGTTCTCGTTCTCGGGCGGAAGTTCTCGTTCTCGGGCGGAAGTTCTCGTTCTCGCTTGCTCGAACCTCGGCCTTCCACCTCCCCAACAAAAAAACTTGGCACCCCCAGCCAAGTTTTCCTGCAGTTACTTCAATTTTTCGCCGAATAAAGACCCCATCAGGCCAACTGCCATCGTTGCTGTTTTGTTTTTCTCATCCAGAATAGGATTGACTTCCACGAATTCTGCAGAGGTGAGCATATTTGATTCTTCCAGCATTTCCATGGCCAAATGGCTCTCCCGGTAGGACAATCCGCCAAGTACGGGAGTGCCGACGCCAGGTGCCTCAGTTGGATCGAGACCGTCCAGATCCAGGCTCAGATGCACCCCGTCTGTACGCTCTTTCAGGTAGTTGATGGTTTTCTCCATAACGGCAGGCATACCAATCCGATCGATTTCGTGCATCGTGTAAACCTGAATGCCTCTTTCCCGGATTAATTCACGCTCTCCCGGATCCAGCGACCGCGCGCCGACGATTACAATGTTCTCCGGTTTGATTTTCGGTGCATAACCATAGAGGTTGGTCAGCTTATCGTTACCAACGCCTATACTTACGGCCAGTGGCATGCCGTGAATATTGCCGGATGGGGAGGTTTCACTAGAATTCAGGTCCCCATGTGCGTCATACCAGATGACACCCAGATTCTCGTAATGTTTGGAAATCCCGGAGAGACTTCCGATCGAGATGCTGTGGTCACCGCCCAGGATTAATGGGAAACGATCTTTTTCAATTTCCTGATCCACAATGCGCGCCAATTCCTCGCTCGCTTCCATGACCTGTTTAAAGTTTTTCAAATTGCTTTCGTTCTGCTCATCGCGTGCGTCCGGGCGGGAAATCGCAATATCGCCCAAATCATGTATATCATCTTTTAATGCCTGAAGCGTTTCAATGGCACCAGCATACCGCATGGCGCTTGGCCCCATATCGACCCCGCGGCGGCTTTGCCCTAAATCCATCGGCACGCCGATTACGGACATCTTGTTTTTCATTGGTTTAGCCTCCTCCTGCTGTTATTGTAGCCAAAACAGGAGAGATGACTCAACTCGACATTTATTTGTATATATATGCAAGAGGGAGTAATGCTGCAGGGTACGATGAAAAAGTCAAGGGCATTACTTTTTTTCCTACTATCCGTCACCCTCTATTATTTCCACTTTTTCAGCATATCCAAGAGGAGGAGCCATTTCCAACACTTCGAAAACCCAAATTCTTACCCTGTCTCCCTCTTCTAGCTCAGACATGTCAAAGTCTGTTCTCGATATGGATACATACATTGCATCAGGGTACCTCCGAAGATCCTTACTCTCCTCAACTTCCTTCCTTAATTCCTCATCCCAAGTAGGAGCAAAATCGAATCCGTCCTCCTGTTTAAAAAGAACGTATCCTTCCCTACTATTTTCTACAGTGAAATCCACTTCCTCAATATCAATCGGAGAACCATTAAAATCACTATTCTCTTCCTCATTAGCTGTGCTGCAGCCAATCAGCAGGATCGAGAACACCAGAAGCAAAAAGCAATTCTTTAGCATTGTTTTAAACCCCTCAATGTTTATTCATAGTGATATATATTCTATAACCACCCACCTAATCCTCCTAAAAAAGTCAAAAAAATAAAACAGGCATTCAACCTGTTTTACTCTACTACCTCCGCACCATATGAAAAGGGCTTCAGCTTCAGCGAACGGATACTAGTCGCCCCCCATGCTTCCATCAACCGCTCCGCTTGCTCCCTGGACGGCATAAAAGCAATCCCGCAGTCACCGCCGCCTGCTCCGGATGGTTTACCGGCGCCGCCATGGGTTTCCGCCAAGTCGCAAAGCGTCTCCAAAAGGGGCGTTTCGATAGCTGTATCTGCCGCTCGCCCTACGTCACGAAGCGCGTGCCGATTTTTCCTGATCCCTTCAAGCAAAAGTTCTGTATCTGCATTCTGCATGCCTGTCAAAAAATTGCCCACTGCTTGCTCACTGCTGGCAAGAAATTCATGAAACGCCCCGGTGTTCGAAGTCTTCAACTTCAGGATCTCATCCACCAGCCTCTTCGTGGAGGCTGGCTTTCCCGTCCAGCCAACACAAACATAAATATCATCCGGAAGCCGCACAGGTTCCAAGGAAAAATAGGGCCAATCTTTTTCTAGCAGCCCATGAAGTGTCGCTGCCCCTGCATACGCCTCCTGCAGCCACTCCGCCTGGAACGAAGCATACCGGAGAAAACCGCCATAGGATGAAGCGGCAACATCCGCGCCTGACCCATTGCCTTGTATTGTCACATGAGAAATAGACGCAAGCCGAAAAACGAGCTCTTCCCGTGGAGAATCCGGCAAATGCTTTTGCAGGATGGCCTTGACTACAGAGACGGTCACGGCAGCGCTTGACCCCAATCCGTATTTTGCCCCCGAGGCATCATCCAGTTCACTGCGGATGGAAAGATGAAAAGGTGTTGGCGTAATACCTTTCTCGTTTAAATATGTACAGGCTATCGACATCGCGGATTGGACAAATAGCACACGATCATCCTCGCCGTCAACCTCGATACCATCCACACCAAAGCTCCAGTTGAGATCATGCAGACCGAAATCTTCCAGACTGAGGCGGTTGGTGTCACTCTCTTCTAACCTCGCGTAAACAAACCGGTCCACGGCCATCACCACCAAATCATGATACGGCTCAAGAACGGCGAATTCACCGGCGACCATTAATTTTCCAGGGGTTTTAATCGTCAATGAAGTGTTGCGCACACCATTTCCTCCTAAAGATACTGTACTCCTTTGCCGGATTTGCTCAAGCGCACGTCGGTCACACCGGGGATGCTGCGGAGTGTCTCTTCCACTTGCTTTTCCTGTTCCGGCAGATAAAGCACCTTCACATTCGGTCCGGCATCAATTGTAAAATAAGCCGGGATGCCTGCTGCCCTCATCTCCCGGACTTTTTGCATCACTGCCATCGTTGTGTCATGCCAGTACGTAAATGGGGGATGTGCTCCAAGGGTCGTGGCATGCATCTTCAAACAGTTCGCCTCAGCGACCTGACCCACCTTTTCAAAATCCTTCGCCGCAATGCCGGATTTAATCTCCTCCATGTCGCGGGGGATACTGTCCAGCCAGCCGGAATAAAAAGGAGAGGTCTCTACCGTCCGCTTCATACCCGCGCGGCTGGAAACGTCTTTCTGCGTGGAGGAAAGAACCACAGCTGCCACGCGGATATCCCAGTGATCTATAGGGGCAATGGGAACGGCGTGTGAATCGGAGCCGTCCGGTTTCTCACCCATTTGCCATTCCGCAAACCCGCCGTAAATCGAACGGGAGGCAGATCCGGAGCCTTGCCGGGTTAAGCGGGAGAGCTCCTGGTCATTCAGTGACAGGCCGATCGCCCGTGAGCCAGCTGCGGCCAGTGCAGCAAAACCGGAAGCCGAAGAAGCAAACCCCGCCGCAGTCGGCACTTCATTCACCGATCGCACATCTGCATAAAGCTCACGTTTCCCTGCCAACAAACGAATCCGATGCAAAAAGCCGGATACCCGCTGATACGCATCTCCTGTAATCTCCGTATCATCCAGGGTAAACCGGTCCTCTCTCAATTCTTCACGGAAATCCACCGTTGTTGTGGTGTGAAAACCGTCCAGGGTCAGCGACAAGCTGCTGTTGGTCGGTAAAATCAGTTCTTCGTCGCGTTTCCCCCAGTATTTGATTAACGCAATATTTGTATGTGCTTTAGCTGTGGCTTTCATCATCTGTTTCCCCTATTCGCCGCTTCCATGTTTATCTTTTTTTAAAACAAATGGCCAAACCGCGTGCGCCCCGACTTTGCGCAGCTTTTCGGCAAGCTGCCTGGAATGCACTTCATTTTGCGCCAGGGCAATGATGCAGCCGCCATTGCCGCCACCGGTTAGTTTTGCGCCGAGTGCGCCTTCCTGCCGGGCAAAATAAATCAGACGGTTTAAACCGGCATCACTCACACCAAGTGCCTCCAGTTCCTTCTGCGCTTCATTCAGCATTTGGCCAAGGAAATGCTTGCCGGCTTTTTCCAATGCGTGCTTCGCCTGGTGGGTGAGCTCGCCGATCCGGTCAAGTTTGCGCTGAATGCGTCTGGGAGCAGAAAGGAGCAGCGTCGCGACCGATTCCACGGAGGTCCGGGTATCACCGATCCTCCCGGAATCCGCCACAACAAAATGGAAGTCCTCACTCAGTTGAATAAAATCAGCCGGATGGTCCTTTTCATACCAAACCGAGGATTCGGAGGTGATTGTCAGCGTATCAATGCCGCTTGGTGAACCATGAGCATAGGTTTCCGCCACATTCGCCAGTTCCAGCAGCTCCTCCGTGGTACAGGTGCGATTCGTGTAAGCAAAGAGGGAGCGGACAATCGAAATCGCCACAGAAGCACTGGAACCCAGTCCTTTGCCATGCGGGATTGATGATTTAATCTGGATCAGCAAATCATTCATTGGCAGATCCAGGTACGTCAGCGTCTCTTTAATACAATTGGCAATTCCGCTCAAATTCTCCGGGACAGAATCCAGCGGGCCATGGTAAAAGCTTGAGTCCAGTTTTACCTTGCCCGGCACGTATTCCACCACCGATTCCACGCCAACCAATGGAAAAGGGATCGCAATAGCAGGCTGTCCGTGTACAACCGCATGCTCCCCAATCAAAATCAGCTTGCTATGAGCTATTCCAATAGCTGTTTGTTCTGTTGTTGTTGCTTTTTGTATACTCATTTTTTATGCTGTTCCACCAATTCTTTAGCTTTTCCCACACGGATTTCTTTTTCTTCTATTAACTGTTCTGCAATCACATCAATCATCTCCCCAGAAGCCCCTGCTGCGATGGCAACAGAGCGAGAATGTAGTGCCATATGCCCTTTTTGAATGCCATCGGTCACCAGTGCTTTCAGGGCACCGAGATTTTGGGCCAGACCAACGGACACAATAACCTGCGCCAGCTCTCTGGCGGATTCAATATGCATCATGCCAAGCGAAAGTTTCGCCATCGGATGAATGCGGGTAGCACCCCCGACAATACCGACGGACATCGGGAGTTCCAGTTCACCGACAAGGTTTCCTTCTTCGTCAGCATACCATTTTGTCATGGACCCGTAATGACCGTCCCGTGCGGCATAGGCATGTGCCCCCGCTTCCACCGCTCGCCAGTCATTTCCTGTGGCGATGACAACCGGGTCAATTCCGTTCATAATACCTTTATTATGCGTGACAGCCCGATATGGATCCATTGCTGCAAATTCATAGGCATGAACCACCCCGTCACGGACCTCTTCGCCGGAGTAGGAACCGGTCTCGAGCAGCTCTGGAGGGATCACACAGCGTGCACTCGCCAAGGATTTATCGGCATAATTCGACAAAATCCGCAAATACACCTTGCCCTTGGTCAAGTCCTCCACAACCGGAGCAATGGATTCCACCATGGTGTTAATGATATTCGCACCCATCGCGTCACATGTGTTGATATATAAATGGAGTACAAGCATCTGCCCATACTTGGATTCGGATGATTCATTAAGGATGCGCACCTCGAGATCCTCTGCGCCCCCACCTCTTGCCACAATACTTGGGTAAGCATCGTTGGCTCCTTGAATCAGCTGATCTCTTGCCTCAAGCAGCGTCGACTTAGCTTTCTGTAGGTCAGGGGCACCCACCACCTGAATCTGGCCGATCATCACCCTGTCTGTCGATTCGGCAGTAAACCCGCCAGCATTCCGGACGATCTTGGCAATATGGCTGGCAGAAGCAACAACAGATGCCTCTTCAATTGCCATTGGTATGATATAGTCTTTCCCGTTTATCTGGAAATTCAATCCTAAACCTAAAGGCAACGGATGAGTGCCGATCACATTTTCAATCATATTATCGGCTGTTGCTCCTGTGAGCGGTGCTTCTGCATACAATGCCGCTGCTTCCTCCTCTGTGAAGGAATGCAGGTCTTTCAGCACTTCCCTGCGCTCACTGACCGATTTTTTATAAAAGCCCGGGATCCGAGAGGTCTTCATGCCATATCACCCTTTTAACTATCATCATTAATTATCGTATAGAAAAAACTGCTTTTCCTATTATAACATGTATCCGGCTAATTTTTTGGTTAAAACATGCCGGGCTGTATTATTTTTTAAAACCTGAACGTTGTTAACCTTTTGGTGACGGAAAAAGTGTATACTTCGCTTTTTGTTAAGACTCTTTTCGTAAGTTCTGTTGCTTATTTATTTTGTAGTTGATCGAAAATGTGACATGAGTGCTCGTTGATTGTTTTTAAAAGACACCTCACCCAGTAGAGGAAAAACCCCGAGACTCCTGCGGAATGATAAGCATAGGTGAGACCCCTCAAGCGGAGACAGCGCGAGGAGGCTCACCAGCGCTCAGCAGGTGGAAGGGGTATTTCCGTAGCGGCAGGGAGCACGTCACAGTTCAGATACCGTGATAAACAACAAACGCTTTTCGATGGGACGAGTAATCGCAGTCTCAATCTTTTTAGAAAAAGCCTTTGCTAAAATAATTTAGCTGTACAAAAAAATCTCTTTCTATTATCCAAAAAATCCGCATAAAATGCAAATAAACAAGGCTGTTAAAAATGTCCAGCCTTGTTTATCCGAAAAAACTATGTATGAAAAGTGAAATATAAATGGCTGGGCCACCAGGATTCGAACCTGGGGTACACGGGATCAAAACCCGATGCCTTACCGCTTGGCTATAGCCCAAAATGAATAGATGGTGGAGGGGGAGAGATTCGAACTCCCGAACCCTGAGGGAGCGGATTTACAGTCCGCCGCGTTTAGCCACTTCGCTCCCCCTCCATAAGTATGCACCGTCTATCATTGATTTATACAAGAAAAAATGGTGCCGGCCAGAGGACTTGAACCCCCAACCTACTGATTACAAATCAGTTGCTCTACCAATTGAGCTAGGCCGGCTTATGATATTTGTAAGGTGATGGCTTGCAAACCTAAAAAACAAATGGTGGAGGATGCAGGGCTCGAACCTGCGACCCCCTGCTTGTAAGGCAGGTGCTCTCCCAGCTGAGCTAATCCTCCTGGGAAACAAAATTTCCGTGAAAATAAAAAAAGTGGTGACCCGTACGGGATTCGAACCCGTGTTACCGCCGTGAAAGGGCGGTGTCTTAACCACTTGACCAACGGGCCAAAGTGCGCGCGTGTGCCGCAGCTTGTACATGTTTTTTAAACTGACGAATTTTATTATAACCAGATATCCCCCCTTTGTAAAGAGGAAAAACGCATCTTTTTATATTTTTTTCCCGCTTGCTTCAGATCCAGGGCAGCATTCAGGAAAACTGTTTCTTTCAGGCAGAGGAATAAGGTATAATGAACGAGTAATCTAAAGATTGGAGGGTAAAACCATGTCAGGTTTATTAGAAGGAAAAAATATCGTGGTCATGGGGGTCGCGAATGAACGCAGCATCGCCTGGGGCATCACGAAATCATTACATAATGCCGGTGCGAATTTGATTTTCACCAACAGGCAGGAGCGGTCCCGCCAAAAGCTAGTTAAGTTGCTGGAAAGCAATGATATAGAAGCGAAATTCATCGTCAATTGCGATGTGGCAAGCGATGAAAGCATCCAGCAGGCATTCGCGGAAATTAAGGAAAAAGCAGGTGTCATTCATGGGCTCGTTCATTCCGTTGCATTTGCCAACAGGGACGAACTCAAAGGTGAATATGCCGACACTTCAAGAGAAGGCTTCCTGCTTGCCCAGGAAATCAGTGCCTATTCTCTTGTCGCAGTAACCAAAGCGGCGAAAGATTTGATGACAGAAGGCGGGGGCATTGTCACCCAGACCTACCTGGGCGCAGAACGTGTTATCAAAAATTATAACGTGATGGGCGTAGCCAAAGCATCCCTCGAAGCCAGTGTCCGCTACCTGGCTGAAGATGTCGGCAAATATGGTATCCGTGTCAATGCCGTATCCGCTGGGCCGATTCGCACCTTGTCCGCTAAAGGCGTATCTGGATTTAATGAAAAGGCGGGCGTCATTGAGGATGTAGCACCGCTGAGACGCAACGTTGATCAGGATCAGGTTGGCGATGCCACACTGTTTTTGGTCAGCGAACTTTCCAGAGGGATAACCGGCGAGGTGCTGCATGTCGATTCCGGTTTCCATATTATCGGCGGTTAGCTCGCCGAACAGGCACGGTGTGTTCTCATTCCCGCACGTGCCTGTTTTTTCCATTTGAACAGGGGGAGTTTTTATGGGAGAGTGGTTTACCGATTTGACTGGACCGGCGTTTGACCCGTTTGGCACCAGCCATTTGATCGTCCTTGCCGTTTATGCTTCCGGAATTATTCTGCTTCTTCTTACACATAAAAAAATCACAGGCAGCCGGCCAATTTATCAAATCATGCGCTGGGGGTTATTTGGCCTTCTCGTCATCTCGGAAGTTTCTTATCAAGTGTGGACAGGGGTTAACGGGATTTGGAGCTGGGCTGAGCATGTGCCGCTGCATTTATGCGGCATTGCCAGCATAACCGGTGCAATTGCACTTGTTACCGGGCATAAAAAGCTGATCATTATTACATTTTTCATTGGTTTTCTACCTGCTTTTTTAGCACTGGTCACACCGGAGTTGCCGACTGATTATCCACATTTCCGTTTTTGGAAATTTTTTGTTCATCATATGGCGATTTCCTGGGTCGGGGTGTTTCTGTTAATGACCAGCAATGTCCGGGTTACGTTCAAATCGTTCCTGGAAACATACTCTTATTTACTGATTTACGCTGCTCTTATTGGTTTTATCATCAATCCGTGGCTCGGATCGAATTATCTCTATCTTTCCGCCACCCCGACAGCCAGTACGCCGCTTGATTTGTTCGGAGAAGGCGCTTGGTATTATATCAATTTTTGTGTGGCAGCATTCGTCGTCTTTTTCATTCTTTACGGCATTGTAAGGCTCACCCGCAACTCAGCACAATAAAAGCGGCCAATGGGCCGCTTTTATTGTATATAAACGAAAATCGTCATGCTTGGCAAAACATCCTCATCACTTCCATTGGTAAGCAACCCAAGAATAAGCCCAATCCCCAGCAAAATCAGTGTAAAGTAGATCGTCCCCAGAAGTACATTTTTCCGTTTGTCATCAGGTGTCTGCTTTTTGTCACGCCTGGAAATCCGCCTCACTGACATGTCCCCACCCCTTTAATACAAAGAATCTTCCTGTATCCATTGTATTTTTGCTAAAGGGGAATTATTACGAGGCCTTTAGTGGACAGGCATTTAACTAAACTTTCTTATGGTATTACGCAGTTTATCTGCAACAGTCTGGACGCCCTGGTTAATTTCTGAATCGGTAAAGGATACACGGGTAAAACTTTCATCCATTTCCAACGCTTCCGCAAACAAGCCACCGAGTCCTTTAGCACGGCGGTCTACCTGCAGGACAAGTTCGATGCTGCCTTCACGCATAAAAAACATGACTTCCAATTCATCCAGGTCTCTCTTAAATTCATGTCCCGGGGAAAACTCAAATTCCTGTACGTAGCGATAGCGTTTGGAATATTCCATTTCTGCGCTCTTCAGACGAAAACCAAGTTCATTTGTTAAAGCTTCCAGAACGGCTCCCATATTCTGATGCGGCTTCACCCGGATAAAATCTCTATCTTTCGGGTCCACTGCATTAGGCACATCCATGCCGGTCTGTATCCAAACCTTGGTTCTTCCAACTGTTGGCGGAGTTTGTAATGGCAGTTTGAATCGGAAGTCCAGTTCCTTCTTCTCCCCTTCACCAATCGTGAATGAATTCCCTACCGTAACAGCTTCCAGTTTCAGTTTTTCATATACTTTTTTATCATTTCTTTCCCGAGCCGCTTCAGTCATCAGAAATAAATGAATCTGATCTACCTGCTGCTCAGCATTTCCACCCTCCAGCACAATCTTACCGCTCACTTCCTCACCTGGTACAAGCTGGTCATTATCCAGTTGTGTATCTACTTTTGCATTACCAATTCCAGCACTTGCAAGCCATTTTTTCAACATGTTTCATACCCCCTTCATCATTATATTTAATTCGACACTTGCATCCAAAATCCTGCTATGACAGGCTAATTTACTAATTTTTTCTTAACCTCGATACCAAATTTATCCCGGCACCATTCGCAAAACAACTGATAGTCCAGATTCATTTGATTTTTGTAAAACATTGACCAAGCCATGATTTCGGAAGCAAAACGATCAAAATCATCGCCAATCGCTTTTATAATTTCTTCTTCACTCTCATAGGCAAAGGCTATTCCACCAGCATCGCCATCCGTGCACGCATGGATTTTCGCTGTTATTTTTCCCATGACGTCAACCGTGTCGCCCATTCCCTTTTGTTTCGATCAATTCCTCCTGATCAACACTTTCGCCAAAAGGTGAGTTTTCCCTAACGTAAAATTGGTGATCGCGCCCGCCTACCGGGCTACTTCCATTCCTCCAACACTGGACCGTTCTCGCCGTACACCGGATCACTTTCCGGCCGTTTAAGCGAGCGAATTTCCAGCAAAGAAGCATCATGTTCAGCAGGATCTCCTTTTTTCAAATTAGGACTCTGGCCCTCCGGATAGGCCCCGCACACTTGAAAATCATTGCTCGCTTCCAGCTTTTTATGACCGGTCCCTGCTGGAAGAAGAACGACATCCCCGGCCTTCACCTGGAAAGTCTGCCCCTGTTCACCGCCGAGCATAACGCGCGCCTCTCCACTCACGACTCCAAGCACTTCATGGCTATTGCTATGATAATGATGAAAATCAAACACGCCGCCGATCCAGCTGCCAGTCCAGCCATGACGATTAAACGCATCCTCTATTTCATTCAGCTCCGTAAATGCTTCCGGGTATATCAGCACAGGAAATGTAGGGTGATTCGGTATACTGCCATCACTTTCAAACCAGACTTTTTTTACGTTGGCCATTGCTACATTCTCCTTTTTAGTTCTATTAAACTAATTATCCCATACCCGTTTTACGCTTAACTAACCCACGGAAAGTCATGATATAGAAATCCCAGGGAAATTTGGTCTTACTCAAACTGGAAGGGTTTTCTATTGACTTAATTGCGATATTATTTGCTCTTGTGCTGCAGACAAACTGAAGTTTATCGAAAACAAAAACGCCTAAACTCCTAAGAGATTAGACGTTTTCCTATGAGAGAGCTTCCAAGCGGACTCGAACCGCTGACCCCCACCTTACCATGGTGGTGCTCTACCTGCTGAGCTATGGAAGCATAAAAATGGCTCCACAGGCAGGATTCGAACCTGCGACCGATCGGTTAACAGCCGATAGCTCTACCACTGAGCTACTGTGGAATAAGGTAATTTCTTATATCACATGAAAAGTGCACTGATTCAATCTGTGACTGATTTGACGGCACTTCCCAATCATTGGTATTTATAGTATGTAATTGTTTCTCATTTCTATACACTAAACAGAAAGCTTATCAATTTTATATATAAAGCCAGCAAAGTATTTGCTGGCTTTATATCAAGCTTGCCTGGCGGCGTCCTACTCTTGCAGGGGCAAGGCCCCAACTACCATCGGCGCTGGAGAGCTTAACTGCTGTGTTCGGCATGGGAACAGGTGTGGCCTCTCCGCCATTGCTGCCAGACAATGGCTGGTGCATTTTATTATAAGCATTTATGCGCAAAAACGCAAGGGGATTTACACCCTGAAAACTAAATAAGCGCACACGGGACATCGAAATAATGTTAGTTAAGTCCTCGATCGATTAGTATTCGTCAGCTCCACGTGTCGCCACGCTTCCA
>NZ_NIXK01000018.1 GCF_002763455.1 Lentibacillus sediminis | reverse complement strand
GAGCCAAGATCAAACTCTCCATAAAAGTTTGCATCGAATAGACACCTTTCCATCCGATGATGGTCTTAGCTTCAAAAATTGTTTCAGGGGAACCATCGTTTGCTAAAAGCTTCCGATGGATTCCTCTTGTTTCGTTCATACTGGTTGTTTTGTTCAGTTTTCAAAGAGCAAATCTTGCTGGTTGCTTTTTTGCAGCAACTTTTTAATCATATCATGTTAGCCGATTCAAGTCAATACCAAATGTGATTTTTTTCGATTAGGTACAAAACTTTTTGTTGTTCCTCTCAAATCAGCGACCCTTTAAATATACCACATAGGGTAAGTTGGAGTCAAGATATATTTTTAATTTTTTTGTCGCTATTTGTGATTCCTTTTTTGCGACGGATTTAACTTTATCATGGTTACCCAGCAAAGTCAACAGCTTTTTTTCATCCTTTTTTACACAGCGGAATGCTGCTCAAATATCCTGTGGTTTCGGACATACTTAAGTATTATACCCTGCATAGGACCAGGTATGTTTTTTCGCCTAAAAGAAAATCCGCATTTTACTCTATGCACTACAGCTAAAAATGGTTCCTTCTATATATACTGTTTCCCCAACCACATCTGTTACATTAAAGTGACATCCATATTCTCCTGTCAACTATATGTAAAAATATGCTATACTACCTGTGTAGCATGGAAGGAGGACAACCTTGGCACAACAGCAATTGAGGTATTCCAGTAAAATAAATAAAATCCGTTCGTTTGCGCTGATATTGATTTTCGCCGGCTTCATTCTGATGTATGGCGGTCTTTTAACAAGAAATATCCCCTGGTTAATGGGTATTTTCTTTATCCTTGGTGTTTTGTCCATTCTCTTCAGCTGTGTGGTATATGTGTGGATCGGCAGTTTGTCCACCAAGGCGATGCCGATTATCTGCCCGTCATGTGAGAAACCGACGAAGATGCTCGGGCGTGTCGATGCCTGCATGCACTGCAAGCAGCCGCTCACCATGGATAAGGACCTGGAAGGTAAGGAATTTGATGAAAAGTATAATTCCCGTAAATATCGGAAAGAAGCAGCAGACGCAAACAATATAGAGAAATAAAATCCGCCTATGGAGGCGGATTTTTTCGTTCAGACCAGTCGGTGGGATCCATCCCTTTGGACAGAACCTTCTATACAAAAACACCCCGGGGCGGAAGACCGCAATCCGGGATATCAGCAGAAGTATTAATGTTTTGCAGCCGGCACGTCCTGACAGTTTTCGCATCTACCGTAAATCTCCATGCGATGATGGCTGATATCAAAACCTGTTACTTGTTCGGCTAATGATTCCACTTCATCCAGGGTCGGATAATGGAAATCGACTATTTTGCCGCAGGAGTTGCAGATAATATGATAATGTTCGGTTGTATTGCAGTCAAAACGGCTGGATGAATCGCCGTAGGGCAGTTCCCGCACCAGGCCGATCTCCCTTAGTACACGCAGGTTATTATAAACCGTGGCGACACTCATGTTGGGGAATTTCCCTTCTAAAGCCTTGTAAATTTCATCGGCTGTAGGGTGGGTCATGGAATTAACAAGATATTCAAGGACTGCATGACGCTGTGGTGTGATTCGGACGCCTGATTCTTTTAATGTGTGAATTGCCTGGCTCAGTCTTGTTTCAGACACCGTCAACCACCTCGCTTTCACTTATGATAAATTCTATTCTTATATTATAATCTTTATAATTAGTTTACTGCTTGAGCCAGAGCCTGTCAATCTAAGTATATTATGGGGAAAGAGAAAATATAACCGAAAAGGACGCCCAGTAAGGACATCCTTCCCCCATTAAATATCCGCCTTCAAATGCCGCTCTTCTCCCCCGAGGTGATGGTTGGCATAGCGTGCGGCGACAAACAGAAAATCGGACAGCCGGTTAATGTAGGAGATCACGAGCGGGTTTACTTGCCCCTCTCCCAGTCCAACAGCTGCTCGCTCTGCTCTTCTCGTTACTGTTCTGGCAGCATGCAGCGCGCTGGCTGTGCCATGGCCGGATGGCAAAATGAAGTTCTTCAATGGCTCCAGGTCATCCTCCCAGGCATTGATCTGTTCTTCCAGTTCATCAATATGTTCCTGTTTCAGTTTCCATATCACCTCTTTGTCAGCTGGTGTGGCCAGTTCTGCCCCTACATGGAAAAGAATCGTTTGCACGCGATGCAGTTTTTCAATAAACGCATTCTTTCCGTCCCATGATGCGCCCTCAAGAAAACTTAGAGCCAGGCCGATCATTGAATTGGCCTCATCACAAGTACCGTATGCTTCGACACGGTGATCATTTTTTGCCACTCTGCTGCCGTAAATCAGCGACGTTTGCCCCTTGTCACCGGAACGTGTGTAAATCCGTGCCATTAATAACCCCTCCTTACATCAATCAGATTGATATGGTCTCCCTGGTCTGTCTGATACACCTTTAGATTATGTTCAAAGATTTCCAGCGCCCGGGGAATATAATGGGCAGATTGCCCCGAGATATGCGGAGTGATTGTAATATTTTCTTCCTGCCAAAAAGGGTGATCTGCAGGCAAAGGTTCCTCTTCAAAAACATCAAGCACCGCATGAGCAATCTCCCCCTGCCGAATTGCCTCGAGCAACACCTCACTCTTCACGACATCGCCACGCCCCATATTCAGGAAAATAGCATTGTCTGGCAGCAGGTTGAAATGTTTTTCGGTAAATAGCCCGCGGGTCTCTTCCGTGCTCGGCAATACCGAAACCACCATATCGGCTTCCGGCAGCACGTTTTCCAGATCATCCGTGGTATGATTTTCATCAAAATATTCAACTACCCGACCACTTTTGGAAACACCTACCGTTTTTATCCGGAAAGCTTTGGCTAGTCGGGCAACCTCCTGGCCGATCGCTCCAGGACCGGCAATCAGCATTGTTTTTCCTGTGATCTCCTGCATCTTCACCCGTGGGTTCCAGTCATGCTGTTTTTCGTTTTGAATAAGTACTTTTGCCTGGCGGCAGACCTGCAGCAGCATGGAAATGGCATACTCGGCCATTGGCACCCGGTGAATTCCGCGAACATTGGTCACGAGGATCCCTTTTTTCTCAATTTCTTCAAACGGCATTTGGTCAAGTCCTGCCGAGACAACCATAATCCATTTTAATTGTTTGGCTTCTTCTATGTCTGCGCCTTGCAGATCTTCCCCGAACGTCACCACAATTTCTGCCTGTGGCAAATGCTCCTTCACCTCGTCCCTGTTTTCGGCAAAGATGAATTCCTGATCCGAGTGGTTTGCCCGCAGTGTTTCATGATGTTTGGCAGATATTTTTGCAGTAAATAAAATCATATCGCATCTCCCCTTGTTTACGTTTCTACTTATTATAGTAAACGTTTTCGGGCGGATTGGAAAATGGAAAGACCGAATCGCTTCATTGACTGCAGCAAAATTTTACGATCAAGCCTGTGACAGCAGTGACGGATATAATAGAGTTCGTGTTTTATCTTCTTATGGTGCGCAAGCCCCCCCTGCAGACACACACAGGAAATCATCCCCGGCTTTACGGCAAAGCGCCGCTGCTGTGCCCTCGTATAATGAACAGCCATTTCCGGATGGGCCGGATTTGGTCCGATTAAGCTCATGTCCCCTTTCAGCACATGCCATAATTCGGGGAGCTTATGCAGATCGTGTTTGTAAAGTTTTTCGCCAGTAATTGTAAACGTGACCGTCGGATCTTTCTGATAGGAAAATCCTCCCTCTGCTGGCTCGTAATCCGGGTGCGGCGGGAGCGAACGAATAACCCGGGATGGAACCGTCATCGTGCGAAAGCGCCACAATATAAAAGGAGCCTGGTTTCTGCCAATCCGTTGCTGGCGAAAGAAAACGGGCGATCCTTCTTTTTTGCGAAGGTAATACCAAAGGAAGAAGATCAATGGCATAAGTACGAGGAGAAGTATGCTGCTCGCTGCAATGTCCGCCAGCCGTTTTGTAATAAAGTAAGATTTTCGTTTGCCGGAAAAACTCGTTCCACCTTGCCCATCACGGGAAACATTCTCCTGAAGCTCCATCACCGGGGTCTCCTCTTTTCTCATAGAATATAGTAGTACAATCTATGATTAAGAGCGCGTTTCTATTACAAAAAACAGCCGGTGCCTGTCACTTCCCGAATTTTGTCGAATAAAAAACAGCCTCCCGGTCATCAGGAGACTGTTTTCACGTGAAAGATATTATAAATTTTCCCGGATGAACTGCAGTGCTTCCTCTACATGACCCTCTACCTTCACTTTGCGGAATTCTTTCTGCAGCTTGCCTTCTTTATCAAGAATAAAGGTAGAACGCTCGATGCCGTGATATTCCCTGCCGAAGTTCTTTTTCAGCTTCCAGACATCGAAATCTTCCGCTACGTGATGATCTTCATCTGCCAAGAGCTGGAACGGGAGCTCATGCTTGTCAATGAACTTCTGGTGACTGGCAGCCGGGTCAGGACTGATGCCGATAACCACCGCATCCAATTCGCCAAAACTCTCATGCTGATCACGGAAATCACAGGCTTCATTGGTACAACCTGGGGTCATATCTTTCGGATAAAAATATAAAACAACATGTTTGCCGCGAAAATCAGATAAGCTGACTTCCTCCCCATTCTGGTTTGGCAAAGTGAAATCTTTTACTTGTTCTCCTGTTTCTATAGCCATGAAATTCCCTCCATTATTATACTATCTTCACTATAGCACAGGAAAAATCAAGATTCATCCATCCCGGCCCCGCCCTCTGATCTGAACAAGCCGCATCACAAAAGCTGTTGGCAGAATATAACCGATCAGCGCCTGCATCACAGCAAACAAACGTCCAATTCCCACAGGTGTGATGTCACCATAGCCAATCGTCAGCAGAGTCGCCCCGCTGAAATACATGGAATGAATGATCGAACCAAGGACACTGACATCACGCAACTCCCCGCCTTCCACAAGAATCACCCCTTGAAACGAAAGGATGAAATAAATCAGGCCAAATCCAATAATCACCAGACAGTAAATAACAATCAGGGTATAAAAAAGCTCGGTGGAAAACCTGCTTTCCCGCATTTCCCATCGAATCCGGAAGCTCTTGCCTCTGACAAACAGAGACAGGCTCTTCCAAAGAACAACACAAACAGCCACGAGACAAACTAAGGGGAAAATTTGCATAGGATCACCTTCTAATATGTGTTCAAAAAGGAGGATTACAAGGACCGGTCGGCTAAAGTCGCGACGTCCTGTCGCAAAGCCGACACTTGCACGTCCTGTGCGGCGAAAGTTCGAGACGGCGTAGCTTTGAGCAGACGATTTAGCACGCAGGAAAAGTGGTTTTCTTTTCCAAGGAACGGAGCGTATGCCTTTAAATACGTGAGTAGCGGAAAAGCAAGCCAACGAGCTTCTCGCGTGTGTGGTGATTTCTGCGTTGCCCACAGGACGTGGGCGAACTTAGCAGAAGTTCCCCTGTGATGCGTCATTGTTACCGGACTTTTTGAACATCCTCTTCTATGTGTAAAGCCTCGTTCAATATATATGCTCTTCCCCCACCTGGCTTGTCAATTATTTTCAGATTGCTGTAGGATAGAAACAAGACAGAAAAGGTTTAGCGATAAAGGGGAGGATTTAGTGATGAATTTTTCTACATCAGAAAGTTTGCATAAAGAAGCACTGGATCATATCGTCGGCGGGGTGAATTCCCCGTCCCGCGCTTTCAAGGGCGTGGGCGGCGGTTCTCCGGTATATATGGAACGGGGAGAAGGCGCCTATTTCTGGGATGTGGATGGAAACAAATATATTGATTACCTGGCTGCCTATGGGCCGATCATTACTGGCCATGCCCATCCGCATATTACAAAGGCGATTGCCAAGACGTCAGAAAGTGGAGTTCTTTACGGGACACCAACCCGTCTGGAAAATCAGTTTGCCAAAATGCTGAAGGAAGCTATCCCTTCACTGGAAAAAGTGCGGTTTGTCAACTCCGGCACGGAAGCGGTGATGACGACTGTCCGTGTGGCGCGCGCATATACTGGCCGCAATAAAGTAATTAAATTTTCAGGGAGTTATCACGGTCATTTTGACGCGGTATTGGTGGAGGCAGGTTCAGGCCCTGCGACACTGGGCACTCCGGACTCAGCAGGGATTCCAGAATCGGTGGCGAAGGATGTGTTGACCGTTCCGTTTAATGACGTTGATGCACTTCAAGAAGCACTGGACCATTGGAGAGACGAGGTCGCCGCAGTACTGGTAGAGCCTGTCGTTGGCAATTTCGGAATTGTGGAACCGGAAAGAGGATTTTTGCAAAAGGTAAATGATCTGGCCCATGAGGCTGGTGCACTGGTCATTTATGATGAAGTCATTACCGCATTCCGTTTCACCTATGGAAGTGCCCAGCAGCTATACTGGATTGAGCCGGATATGACAGCAATGGGAAAAATAATCGGTGGCGGGCTTCCAATTGGTGCATATGGCGGCAGAATGGATATTATGGAACAAGTAGCTCCACTCGGTCCTGCCTATCAGGCTGGAACGATGGCAGGCAACCCACTGTCCATGGCATCAGGAATCGCCTGCCTTGAGGTTCTCCAGCAGGAAGGTGTCTATGAAAGACTGGCACAGTTCGGCCAGCGCCTGCAAGCAGGCATTGCCGCGAAAGCGAAAAAACACGGCATCCCGGTAACGATCAATCGGCTGGGCGGAGCTTTAACTGTTTTCTTCGGGGAAGATACGATAACCAATTATGCCGGAGCCGAAGCCAGCGACGGAGAAGCCTTTGCCCGCTTTTTCCACTACATGCTGAACGAGGGCGTTAACCTTGCTCCATCAAAATATGAAGCATGGTTCCTGACGACTGAACATACGCAAGAAGACATCGACCAGACAATCGAAGCCGCCGGCCGGGCCTTTGCGCAGATGGCAAAAGAATAGATCAGACTGCAACGCCCGACATACAGAAAACTCCGCCCTCACGCAGGCGGAGTTTTTGTTTGTGGTTTTTTGATAAGTTTTTGATGAAAATGAGAGGTACCCGGGCGCTGGTGTTTTGCTTTGTTTATATCAAACAACACGTACACTTTTGGGTGTTGATTGGAGCGGAGGGCATCCGACTCCTGCGGGAAAAGCACGAGTCTAGACCTGAGCAGGAAGTGGTTTTCTTCCGAGGAGGCTGAAGCCGTGCCCGCGGAAAGCGGATGCCCGCAGCGAAAATCAACGAGCACTTTGTCACAGTTACAGAATCTTTTTGGGATAATCACACCAACTCCGGCTCATTATCCAAATTCTGCACCTGATACAAGTCATAATAGCTGCCCTTTTTCCGCATTAACTCGTCATGTGACCCGCTCTCCTGAATCTCACCATTCTCAATAACCACAATCCTGTCAGCATGCGTAATGGTCGCCAAACGGTGGGCAACAATAAAGGTCGTGCGGTCGGAAGCGAGTTTTTCCAGTGCTTCCTGGATCGTGTGCTCACTTTCCAGATCCAGTGCAGAGGTAGCCTCATCAAAAATCAGGATTGGCGGGTTTTTCAGGAAAACACGGGCAATCGCCACCCGCTGCTTCTGCCCGCCGGATAATTTCACGCCGCGCTCACCAACCATCGTGCGGTACCCTTTCGGCAGTTCCTCGATAAATTGATGGGCATTAGCTGCTTTCGCTGCGGCAATTACCTCTTCATCCGTCGCATCCGGATTACCCATGCGAATATTGACCTCAATCGATTCGCTGAATAAAATATTATCCTGCAGCACCATGCCAATATTGTCCCTTAACGAACGAGCCTTCACATCCCGGATATCCATTCCATCCACTTTGATCGAGCCATCTGTCACATCATAAAAACGGGGAATCAGACTGATCAGCGTAGACTTCCCTCCGCCGCTCATTCCGACAAAGGCGATGGTTTCCCCGCTTTTCACATCAAGACTGACATTTTTCAACACCTGATTCTCTTCTTCATCATATTGAAAAGATACACGGTCCAGTTCCACTGCGCCATCAATGCGGCCCAGTTCCTTGGCGTCCTTTTTATCCGTGATGTCGTATTTTTCATTGAAAAATTCAAACACACGGTCAATCGAAGCAATCGACTGCACTAGCACGGTAGAGGAGTTAATCAGTCTCCTTAATGGGCTGTACACCCGCTCCATATAGCCGACAAATGCCACCATCGTACCCAGAGTTAAATTCCCGTTAATAACCTGATACCCCGCATAGGTGATAACAAGCAATGGTGCCAGGTCGGTAATTGTGTTGGTTACGGCAAAAGTTTTGGCGTTCCAATCCGTGTGGGACAGCGCTTTGTTCAGGAAGTTTTCATTACGTGTATCAAATTGTTCCTGTTCATAGTCCTCGAGCGCAAAACTACGTGTTACCGGAAGCCCCTGTACCCGTTCATGCAAGTGACCCTGCACTTCCGCCAAGGCTTGCGAACGGTCCCGTGTCAGCCTGCGCAGCCTGCCATAGAAGTACTTGATCGCAAAACCGAAGAACGGGAATAAAATGATCGACACAAGTGTCAAACCAACGTCCATGGTAAGCATGATAATAATAGCAATTAAAATTGTCGCCAGATCCAGCCAAACATTCATCAGTCCGGTAATGACAAAGTTCTTCGATTGTTCGACATCATGTATTACCCGGGAAATAATTTCGCCGGTTTTTGTCTTGGAATAGAAATTCAGGCTGAGTTTTTGAATATGATCGAACAGTCTGTCCCGCAAATCATAAAGGATATTGTTGCCGACCCATTGTGCCAGGTACTGGCGAATGTACTCGATTGGCGGCCGCAATATAAGAAAAATAACAAATGCCCCGCCCATCAGCCAAAGAAGTTCCGTGATCTTGTCCGAATTACTTAAATTCTCCGCGCCAATAATATTGTCAATGACATACCGCAAAATCAGCGGCATCAAAAGCGGGATGCCGAATTTCAGAATACCAATCAGAATGGTCCAGACAATTTTCCATTTATATGGCTTCACATATTGCATAAATTGTTTTACATAACCCATAGTGATACTTCCTTAATTTAAAGTTTTATTCCCCTCCCACGTATAGAAAAGCCTTGCTACCTGCTGTAACAAGGTTCAGGGTTACCGATATGTCAGATACCGTTCATACCATTGGTCTACAAATTCCGGGGAAAAAGGTCCTCTTTGCTGTCTTATCCATCTTAACAAAACATCCAGATTATTGTGCAGGATCCGATCAAGCACGGCTGGATAATTCATTTGTGTTTTGTGCTCCTCATACTCATCCTCATCCAGTATGTTACAAGTCATATCCGGAAAAACCTTTACATCCAGATCATAATCAATATATTTCAGCGCATTTTCTTCAAACACAAACGGCGAGCTGATATTGCAATAATAATAAATCCCGTCCGCCCGCAGCATTCCGATTACGTTGAACCAGTGTTTCGCATGAAAATAACAGATGGCAGGTTCCCTCGTTATCCAGGTCCTCCCGTCGCTTTCCGTGACAAGCGTTCTGTCATTCGCGCCGATAACCATGGTGTCCGTACCCTTCAGCACCAGACTGTTCTCCCAGACCCTGTGCAGCCGGCCATTATGTTTATAACTTTGAATTTGCATATGCGAACCTGGCCGTGGGGCAACCATCTTATCTTCCTTCCCGTCCATTTTTTCTGCTAAATCCTATTATAAGGGCAGTATCTTAAAATATAAAGCAGAACGACCGGGCTGAGCTTGAGAACAAAAAGAGCCTCCCGTGGCGGGAAGCTCTTTTTAATGGTAGTAGGGGTAGGTGTTACTTTTTGTTTTGCTGAGATTTTTGATTTTGCTTTCTAACTTCTTGAGCATTTGTCTTCTCAGCAGCAAATTCAGTACCAAACTGACCTTGTCCTTGAGCTGCCTGCTGATTTTGCTGTTTTACATGTTGAGCGTTTGTTTTAGCAGCTTTCTGATTAGGGTTTTTAGCCATCAGTATCACCTCCGCACTACTAATTTGCGCAGTTTGCAGGCTGTTATGCCTTAAATTTTTGTTTGGAAATAAATACCAATAACTAATAGAAACAAGGTGTTTTCATAAAACAAGGATACTACTCCATATAGGTAAACATTTTCTGATGGGACACCGGGAAGGGAAACTGAGCAGCTTCCTCCTTGCTTACTGCACGCAAACGCCCGTCCAATTCGTCCAATCCCGAGATTCTCGCTTCATAAATTTCCATTTCCCAAATCAAATGGGAAAATACATGCTTGAGCTCGCCTTTTCGCTTGCTGATTTTAATATCAAGCCCGTACTCATCGTGCACCCAGTTGGCCGCATGATCCCAGCCGACTTCCTCAATTGGAACCATCAGAAACTGCCAGAGATTTGCCAGCAACCCTTCATCCGGGCGTTTTTCAATAACGTAGCGATCCTGCTCATCTTTAATCAAAAGCACGAGATAAGCAACCGGTTTTTGTTTTTTGGCTTTCTTTTTCACCGGCAACGCCTCCTCCAGTCCTTCGGCGAAAGCGATGCAATGCTCCTGAACAGGACAAAAGAGACAAGCCGGTGATGTCGGTGTGCAAATGGTTGCCCCGAGATCCATGATCGCCTGATTAAAGCCGCCCGGATCTTCTTCACTGATAAATTCACGGACTTGGGATTCAAACAATTTTTTTGTCCGGGCTTTGGAGATGTCCTCCTCAATTTTCAGCACACGGGAAAAGACCCGCATGACATTTCCGTCCACTGCCGGCTCTGGCTGGTTATAGGCAATCGACAAAATCGCTCCTTTTGTATAAGGACCAACCCCTTTTAGTGATCCCAGCTCTTTTGGGTTGGATGGTACTTCTCCACCGTAATGGGAAACAACCTCCCTGACGGCGTTTTGCAGGTTTTTCGCACGGGAATAGTACCCTAGGCCTTCCCATGTTTTCAGGACATCCTGAGAATCGGCTTCCGCTAAAGCAGTGGGAGTAGGGAATTTCTCCATAAACCGGTGAAAATATGGGATGACGGTATCCACTTTTGTTTGCTGGAGCATAATTTCCGAGACCCATACGCGGTAGGGATCCTGGTTTTCGCGCCAGGGCAGCTCTCGTTTGTTTTCGTAATACCAGTCCAGCAAATGATTTTGAAAGGCAGATATGTTAAAATAATGTAACGTGTGGTCTGTCATATGCGCACATCCTTTATGGTACAATAATGAATATACTGTGATAGAACAATCTAAGGAGGACCTTACAACTATGGATACGGGTACCCATATCGTCATGGGGGTTGCACTCGGCGGATTAGCTACACTGGATCCCGCTGTGCATAATGACCCGACATTGTTCAGCGCTGTACTGGCCGGAACTGTGATAGGTTCTCATGCGCCGGATTTCGATACAGTTTTCAAGTTAAAAAACAATGCGACGTATATAAGGCATCACCGGGGGGCATCTCATTCCATCCCGGCAATTATTCTCTGGGGACTCCTCATTGCAGGGATCATTCATGCGATTGTCCCGCAAGTTGATTTCCTTCACTTATGGCTATGGACGTTTTTGGCCGTGATCATTCATGTATTCGTTGATATATTTAATGCCTATGGAACCCAGGCTTATCGGCCCTTTAGCAGAGATTGGGTGGCACACGGGTTTATCAGCACCTTTGACCCGTATATTTTCTTTCTGCACATCGCGGGAATTGGTGCCTGGGCCCTCGGCGCCAATCCGATTATCACCTGGGTAGCAATGTACACGGTGATTATCCTGTATTATATCAAGCGCTATATGGATAAACGGGAAATTGTTAAAAAAATAGAGGACTACTTCCCTGAAACCGAATTGATTGCCACATCGCCAACCATCAAGCAGAATTATTGGCGTGTTGCAATTGCAACAGAAGACAAATATTATGTCGGCACCGTGGAAAACAGACATATTGAAATTGTTGATGAATTTGTCCGCGAGCCACTGCCGGATTTACCGGTTATTGAAAAAGCAAAAACAGATAAAAACATTGCAGCGTTTTTAAACTTTTCTCCGGTGTACCGCTGGGAAATCAATGATTTTGATGACTTTACCGAAGTCCGTCTAACCGATCTGCGCTACCGCTCGAACGGCTTCTACACCTTCGTGGCAGTTGTGCAGATTGACGACAATATGCGAATCATGAGTTCCTTCACCGGCTGGATTTTTTCCGAACACAAGCTGCAGAGTAAGTTGTATATTAATGACAACCCGGTATAAGGTGAACTGAAACAGCAGGAGCGTGCAGCCCCTGCTGTTATTTTTATGGCTTTTTGCGTAAGTTTTGTTGCTTTATCCTAATTGATAAACATGCGACAGAGTGCCCGTTGATTTCCGCTCCGGACAGCCGCTTTCCGCGGGAACGGCTTCAGCCTCCTCGGAAGAAGTGCACTTCCTGCGGGGTCTTCAGACTCGTTCTTTTCCGCAGGAGTCGGCTGTCCTCCGCTCCAATCAACCATCAACAAAGTGGGGAGCTGTTGTTTGGTTTTAAAGCACATTACCAGCGGAGGAAATACCCGAAGACTCCTGCGGGATGATAAGCATAGGTGAGACCCCGCAGTGCGGCAGCACGAGGAGGCTCACCAGCGCCCGCGGAAAGCGAAGGGTATTTCCGCAGCGGCAGTTCAAAGCCCACATTTTAAACCTTCTTATCCGCCGAGGAAATTTCATCCCCTAACAAAGATATCGGAATCGCTTCTTGCTTCTCATACATCTCATCCAGCAGATTAACCCGGTGCCCCCAGGCAAACACGCCATTGATATAATCGACTTTGAATTTTAATCCAGGCTCCATTTTCAGCTGGTAAATCGTATCTTTGGAAAAATCCCCCGGGTTCATCGTATAAGCCAGCGCCACCTGCATTTTGCGTTCATTCACGGCAACTTCGGACACGTTGCCAAGCTGCTCTGCTTTCTGCGCCTTTTCTTTCAGCCGGCCGATCTCGCTGCGCAGCTCTTCTATGGAATAATCACTATATCTGAAATTCATTATGTTCCTCTCCTTACCCCATCTTATTTTACCAGTTGTTCATGTTTAGGGAAACAGGTCAGTCTGTTTTATCATCCAAAAAGCGATTAATTGCCTCAATAGAAAATCCTTTGCGGTATAAACCTTCCTTCACTTTTTGCTTGAGTTCCCGCCCTTCCAGTTTGGCCTCATGCTTGCGCCACAGTTTGTCCCCATGATGCATTAAAGCCTCCATTTCCGTGTTCTCGTCCTTCTGCTCGTCAATATCGGCAAAAGCCTCCTGGATCACATCCTGGGTAAACCCTTTTTGCAAAAGGGTTGCCTGCAGCTGCTGAACTTGTTTGCGGAAGGAATGCTTTCTGCTGGCGTTCAATTTCTTCTCGATCCACTTCCCTATCTTTTCATACTGCACGTCATATGGATATTGCTCCACAGCTTCCCCAGCCGTTTGAGCTGCCACGCCTTTTTCTATTAATTCTTTTTTGATCAGCAGTGGCCCTTTATTCGAGGTGCTCATTCTTGTCCGGACAAACATGTCGACAAATTGCCTGTCATCAATCAGATTTTCTTTTTCGAGTTTTTCCATGATCTGTGGAATTTGTTCGGGATCGGCCTCTTTTTTCAGCAAATAATCATGAATTTCTTTTTTTGTTCGCATTCTGTAGCTTAGAAAGTGAATGGCTTGGGTATATATTTTATGTATGGTGTCTTTTTGGATGAGTGAATCGAGCTGTGCTTCATCCAGTTCGAGTCCTTTGCGAAGCTGAAATTCGATGAGAATTGCTTCGTCTGCACTGAAGCCGAACTTTTCTCCGCTACCTGAGTCCAGGAAGATGTTATACCGATTCTTATTTTTCTTTTGGGTAGTGATCCGGGTAATTTTTTTCAAAGTTTTTCACCCCTTTCCCTTATTATACATGAAAAAATTAGCCGGACACTACCGTAAGAATCGCTGATGTTGCATATAATAGAGATTAAATAATACCAAGCGAAGGAGGATATCCCTTGAATATCCTGATCACCGGAGGAACCGGATTTGTCGGAAAGCATCTGACCAAATCCCTGACAGAAAAAGACCACCATGTGTATATCCTCACCAGATCAAAAGCATCGCACACAGATACAGAAAGAGTAAGCTATATCGGTTACGATGATCCAATCGGCCAGCTGCCCGCCATGCAGGCCTGCATAAATCTTGCTGGTGAATCGCTGTTTGGGTATTGGACAAAACGGAAAAAAGAAGCCATCCTTACGAGCAGGATAGAGACCACACGCCAGATCATTGAAATAATGAAACAACTCAGGTCCAAGCCTGAAGTGTTTATCAGCGGCTCAGCAGTCGGCTTTTATGGCATTTCAGAGGACATGATTTTCACGGAATCGACCTCAGATCCCGGCAGCGGCTTTCTTGCAGAGGTGTCAGCAAAATGGGAGGAAACTGCAAGTGTTGCAGAAAACCTGGGGATACGAACCGTGTATACTCGTTTTGGCGTCATTCTTGGAGAAGAAGGTGCTTATCCGCTGATGCGCTTGCCTGTGAAGCTGTTCGTCGGCGGCAAAATCGGCAATGGGGAACAGTGGCTTTCCTGGGTGCACATTGATGATGTTGTCAATCTGATTCAGTTTTGTCTATTCACCCGGGAAATCAGTGGTCCAGTCAATGTCACTGCTCCCCACCCAAAACGAAATAAAGATTTCACAAAAATGGTTGCCAAGGCAGAAAAACGTCCTTATTGGCTCCCCGTCCCTTCGTCTATGTTGGAGCTGATGCTTGGCGAAATGAGCCAACTGGTTGTCAAAGGCCAATACGTGCTGCCAAAAAAAGCTCAAAGCCATGGGTATCAGTTTGCCTATCCACGGGCGGAACAGGCATTGAAAAATTTACATTAGGAATACGAAAAAAGAATTCCCTTTTTCGGCAGATTCGAGTAAAATAAGTTTACCAAGTGCGGGTACTCTCCCGCAAACTTACATAGGGAAGGCAAATGGTGCGCCACCAGTGCAAACTGGTTCTAGTGGGTTCGATTCCCACCCCGGATTTTTTGTTGAACGCTAACTTAAAATTCGCGGGTGGGCTTATGTCTCACTGGACCTCCATGTGTCATTCACGATCCCCGCCTGCCGTTCAGGAGGGTATTTTTTATGTTGAAAATGCGTGAGCTGCATGAAGTGCCAGTGCTATTTGATTTGCTGTCCCATCCAAGTGTTTTTCCCTTTGTCAGGCAGCGGGCTGAAACAAGTGATGAATTTTATTTTGTGACAAAGCAGACAATCGAAGCGGAAGAAAGAGGCGAACTAATCTCCCGCACAATTCTTGATGAGTATTATCAGCCGATTGGCACAATCAACTTATTCGACATTCAGGAAAACCACGGATTTTTGGCCACGTGGATCGGCGAGCCCTACTTCGGCAGAGGCTACAACAAGCAGGCCAAAGAGCAATTTTTTGATGAGCTGTTCTTACGTCTGGGACTAGAAGGCATTTTTATGAAAGTAAGAAGAAGCAACATTCGGTCTCTTAAGGCAGCATTAAAACTCCCCTATGCTGGGCTGGCGAATGAAACACATCCCGATATTTATAAGAAAATTAATCAGGATGAGGATGTTTATGATCTGTTTGTTATAACCAGATCTTTATATACAGCACACCAGGCCGTCCCGGCAGTTGACGAAGAGGAGGTCTCTTGAGCCACTTCGTATATTTCAACACCAAATCGGGCAACCTACCGGTAAAAGTGAGGGATGCCTAATGAAGGCAAAACATGAGCAGTCCAGTCAATTGAAACATTTGTCCAAAACGCAGGCAGTATTGTATCAGAAAGAATTTAAACATGCCGACCGCGAGTATAACAAGCTGTCGCAAAAAGGATACCGGAGCTAGTCTTCGGTTTCTTTTTTTGACTGCAGTTTTATCCACAACTTTCCACAGGCCTGTTAATAAGCAAAAGAAACCCCTTAATAAAAGCAGTGTTTATTCACAAGGATCTGTGAGCAACTCCCATCTCTTCTGTGGATATTGTTAATAAATACTTTTAACCCACTACCCATGCTGTTTGAACAGCGCTTTAATCTGTGGACAAAAAATCATCCCCGTCTTCCATCTCCATCCACTGTTCCAGCTTTTTCAATGCTTCCCTCTTGGCATCTATTTTTCGCTCACCAAAACCATAGCCAATCCTCATGTTTGTCGTTTGAAAATCGGCAACCGCCTGCCAGATCTCATCCCTGCCAGCATTCCATATATAGGTGACAACGGTATGATCATCTGTTTCATTAATTTCTACATCGGCACTAAAAAAAATCGCTTGGACCATTTGCATCTTAGTGAAACTAGTAATCGTAGAATGCTTTAGAATTAAGCAGCTCACCAGCATATTTACCCACCTCTTATGTTCTATTTAGGAACATTTTACTATATGTTAAAAATAAGAACAATGGTTTGGGCTTGTTCAATCATCAATCATGATAGGATTGCCACACGGGATGTATGCATCCTAATCCAGTACGTCAGAGTGTGATAATAATGAGCCTAGAACAAATTGCACAAAATATCAAGTTTTTTCGGGAACAGTATAACTGGACACAGCAGGAGCTTGCAGATAGGCTGCAGATGTCCCGTTCAGTAATCACAAAGTGGGAAAATAACCATTTGATTCCGGACACGGAGGCTTTAATCAAATTAAGCGAAGTTTTCCAGATAACCCTTGACCAGCTAGTCGGAAAAGCGGTATATCAGGAGGATCTGCTGAAGGAATTTAAGCGGATTTACAGTTCCGATTCCATGGATTTTGAAGAGGAAGTTGTCAGCCTGGTTGAATACTTAATGAAACACCCTCATTTCAAAGAACAAATCTACCGGCTGAGCAGAATGTCGGTCAAAAAGCAATTAAACCTACATAGCATGTTCGCTGGCATGATCGATCACTATGAAAAACTATGAAGAAAAGGGCTGGACACTAATCCAGCCCTTTTCTTATTTAACCTTGACAATTGTAATCCTGCGCAGAAACAGAAAAGATATGCAGTAGAGCACAAGCCCTATCCCCAGCAGCTGGTAAAAAAATACCATACTGAAATCACGGAATAACTGGGTAGCGGCATCAACAAGCCATCCTTGTGCAACTCCCGTCAGCAGAACTAAAAGCAGCATCCCAAGCAGACTTCCGCCGCCTGCCAGCCCAAATTTATAGAAAACCAGACCAATAAGGAACATAACTGCAAATAAGAAGAACATCATTGCTGTATCCATAATTACCCTATTCATCCACGTATCTTCCAAAAAGTAAACAGGATGGATGAAAAAGAAGATATCCACTCCGATTGCATTCATAAAGGTGAGCACCAGTTCATGAAGCACGTTCACTACAATCGCCAACCCAAGGGATAGACTGGCAAAGAATAGTCCTAAACTGACAAATATGTTTTTGCGCGTAGCCCCCATTTTAATGGAAAATGGAATGGATTCCTTCACGGCCAGATACCCCATAATTGAGCACCAAACATAGATAGGCGCTGTCAGGGTGAAACCAAAGAACCCTTCCTCAAGTGTGGACGCATAATAAGCAAATGGGAGCGACACCAATAAAATTGCCAATAATATCGTCCAGAATATCATCAATGAATAGCGCGCATCCGTAAAGCAAAAGTATAGCATGCCCTGAATTTGTCTTCCCATTCTCTACGCCTCCTTCTTTCTCTCTGTAAGATAAATCATCAAATCCTGGATGGGCACACCTTCGACCTGAAGTCCAATTTCCCGTGCTTCCGTCCATCCGCCATACAAATAAGCTGTCATCATACCTGCCAGCTGCTTTTTCTTAATTACTGTTTTTCCGGAAATAAATGCCTCGACTTTTTCAATGGTTCCTGAGACAGCATAGCAGTGATCCCGCAGCCGGTCCGCCTCTTCCTTGAGTACCAGTGACCCTTCCTGCAATATCAGCACTTCCTCAAACAACAGGCTTACTTCATCAATCAAGTGGGTGGAAAAAATAATCGTCCGTTTCTCTGCTTCATACTCTTCCAGCAGAAGTTCATAGAATTTTTTCCTTGCAGCAGCATCCAGGCCGATATAAGGCTCATCAAATATGGTGACCGGCGCTTTGCTCGCCATTCCCACGATAACTCCAAGCGCGGATTCCATCCCTTTGGACAGTTGCTTCACCTTCGCATTAGGTACAAGGTTATACTCCTCTATCAGCTCATCGGCCAGCTGCTGGTCCCATGTTGGATAAAAATAAGAGAAAATCTTCAGCACATTCTTGACCTTTAAATCCTTTGGAAAGTTGTTTCCTTCCTTTATTAGGCAAATCGATTCTGTTAATCGCTGGTTATCAAACGGATTTTCTCCATCAATTAGAATTTCTCCGGATGTGGCCGTAATGTTGCCTGACAGAATATCCATAAAGGTCGTCTTACCCGCCCCATTCCTTCCGAGCAGACCATAAATCTTTGGTTCCTCCAGTGTAAATGAAACATTGTTTAATGCTGTTTTCCCCCGGTATCCCTTGGACAGCTGCTTTACTTCAATTTTCATCGACAGGCTCCTCCCTCTCCACCATTTCCAGTAATTCCTTTTCACCGATCCGCAGTTTCCTTGCCTCATTTTTCAATGGAAGCATGTAATTCTCATAAAACGTTTTCCTTCGTTTTTCGATCAAAATCTCTTTTGCATCTTCTGTCACGAACATTCCAACACCCCTTCGTTTCACCAGAATTGCCTCATTAACCAATTCATTGATTCCTTTGGCGGCTGTAGCCGGATTTATCTTATAAAAGGCCGCGAATTCATTGGTAGAAGGCACCCGCTCGCCCGCCTGAATGCTGTCATTCATAATCGAATCCTCCAGCTGCTCCTTGATTTGAAGGAATATTGGCTTGTTTTCATCTAAAGAATTCTTCATATTGTACTCCTTCGTTCATTGGTTAATTACTTATGTAACTAACCATATAACCAAATAACCTATTTGTCAATACTTTTTTCAAAAAACTTTGATCCTAAGAGTTCATCGTACATGGGTTTCACGTTTCTCCCGATTCCATGCACGAATTCCCGAATTAGAGCACATTTTCACCGAATCCACCCGCATTTTTACTGAATCAAGCGTGTAATTCCCGAATCAAACCACACTTTTCCCGAATCCGAGCATGCAACTCCCGAATCCCGTTTTTCCCGAAATAAAAAAACCCTGCGTCACTAAAATGCAAGGCCTTACTCTTTTTCCTTATCCTCTTTTTTCGGCAGGCGTCCGGCTTTCTTTGCGGATTCCCTTAACAAGAACTCCAAATGGCTGTTGACGCTGCGGAATTCATCTTCAGCCCAGGCCTGCAGCGCATCATACAGCTTTGGGTCAATTCTTAATGGGAAATTTTTTTTCTTCGCCATAAAAACCCTCTTTTATTGGTATAGTGATCCGGTGTTCACCACTGGCTGGGTTCCATTGTCAGACACAATTGATACAAGCAGGTTATTCGTCATAGCCACGCGGCGCTCATCATCCAGATCGACGACCCCGTCTTTTTCTAGTTGGTTGATTGCATCTTCCACCATGCCGACAGCGCCCTCCACAATCAGCCTTCTCGCAGCAATGATCGCGCTCGCCTGCTGACGCTGGAGCATCGCCTGGGCAATTTCTGTGGAATAAGCAAGATGTGTCAGCCGTGTCTCAATCACCTCCACGCCTGCCACTGTCAGTCGCTCCTGCAGATCTTCTGCAAGGTGGTGAGATACTTCTTCTGCATTCCCTCTTAATGTTAATTCCACATTTTCAAAGGTATCATACGGATATTTTGTCGCAACACCCCGGATGGATGTTTCACTTTGAATCTCCACAAACTGTTCATACCGATCCACGTCAAAAACCGCTTTAGCAGCATCTGTCACTTTAAACACGATCACCGCAGCGATTTCAATCGGGTTGCCGTTTATATCATTTACCTTCAACTTTTTGCTGTTGAAATTCCGCACACGAAGCGAAATTGTCCGTCTCACGGAAAAAGGCACGGTCACCACAATCCCCTCGCGGCGGATGGTGCCCATGTATTTCCCGAGAAAAATTACGACGACCGACTGATTCGGCTGCACCATTGTAATACCGCTGCCAAGCGTCACAGCCAGCACAAGACAGATCCCGCCGATGACAAATTGCTGCTCAATAAAACTGAAAACAACTCCAGCCAGAAGCGCTGCGATTAGCAAAATCCCAAAATATCCATTGATCATCCAAGCTCTTCTTTCCTGCATCAATCATTCACCTTCCCCAGGTATGTGATTTTAATTTCATATTAAAATGATATCACTTTTTCTAAGAATTGTAAATTATAATGTGGGCGGTACACCCTCCAGGATTAGCCTGCTTTTTCCAAGTTGCCGAATGGTGTTCGCTCAGGGATGACCATATAGTTCTTGCCGTCGGTAGTCAGCACGACATTTCCAAAAGCAGCTGTTGAGTAAATCGAGCTCCCTTGTTTATGAAGATTCTCGATGACCCGATTAACCGGGTGCCCGTAATCATTTTCCACACTGTAGGTGAGCATAGCGATTTGAGGATTGACTTTCTGCAAAAACTTACGTGACGTACTCGTATTTGAACCGTGATGAGCAATTTTTAAGATCTCTGCCTGTACATTATGTTCACCCATTAATTCATGTTCCTGCTCCATTTCCACATCGCCCATCAGCAAAAAATCAATTTCTCCATAGGTGATTTTCAATACAATGGAAGATTGGTTGTTGTTTTTCCTTTTGTCATAGCTGTTTAAAATCTTCATTTCCAACAGTGGATCAATTTTTATTGTTTCATTCTCGTTGGCAATTTCCACAGGGATTTCCCGGTTCCAGATTTCGTTGATGTATTTTGTGTAGGTATAGGTAGTGTGCAACTTACCGGAGTCGATCACCTGCCGGACATTAAATGATTTCATTACCCGGGGGAGGCCGCCAATATGATCAACATCTGGATGTGTCGCAATCAGCAAATCAATTGTCTCGATATCCAGGCTTTCCAAGTAGTTCACGACCGTCTTTCCTGCATCCGGCGGTCCGCCATCAATCAGAATTGTCTTATCTGCCGGGGTTTCGATCAGAATGCTGTCCCCTTGCCCCACATCGATAAAATGCACCTGCATCAACTCGCCTGTCAAACTCTGTGCCGGCAACGGGGTGATCACCAGCATCACTATTGTTATTATTGCCGTACGAAGGAAAATGGTGCAGCGCATGGGAAACATCCTTTTCTTGGGTAATGTCCTTAGTTTGACTCGGTTTTTGTGTAATATTTATTGACGGGAAAATTTCCTTTGGGTGTGAGTGGTTGAGTTTGGGGGGAAGTTTTCTCTCTCGGGCGGAAGTTTTCTCTCTCGGGCGGAAGTTTTCTCTCTCGGGCGGAAGTTTTCTCTCTCGGGCGGAAGTTTTCTCTCTCGGGCGGAAGTTT
>NZ_NIXK01000017.1 GCF_002763455.1 Lentibacillus sediminis | reverse complement strand
TTTGGACAGGGAGCCACCCCTCAAATCCATTATAAAGGTTTTTTTATGCCAAAAACACTTAAAAGTTGAAGATTCCTATTAATTTTTATTTTCACTTACAATTAATGCAATGCTAGTGAGAAAATATTGGAAAATACTTTTTCCCTCTTTATGCTGCCCTCTTCAGCAGCTAAAAAAGCCAAAACCACCAGGTGATTTTGGCTTTTCCCAAGAACATTCATTTACTTAATCTTCAGTTGTTCCTCATAGGCCTGCTGAAATTTTTGTATATCACCGGCCCCCATGAAAATCAGCACACTGTTCTGATACTGCTGCAGGATTTCTGTCTCATCAAGATCCAAAAGACGCGCATCCGGCGTCAGCCGCAGGAGATCATCAATAGTGAGGGTTCCGGTTTCTTCCCTGGCTGAACCAAATATATCACATAAAAATACATGATCGGCCTGATTCAGACTATCAGCGAACTCCTGAAGAAATGTTTTTGTACGAGTAAAGGTGTGAGGCTGGAAGATAGCGACCACCTGTTTATCCGGGTATTTCTTCCTCGCCGACTCAATGGTCGCTGAGATTTCCCGTGGGTGGTGAGCATAATCATCTACCAGAATCTGGCCGCCAACCTGCTTTTCCGTAAAGCGGCGCTTCACACCCTGGAAATTGTGCATCTTCTTGATATCCTCTGCCTTAATATCCTCATAATGGCAAATGGCAATAACTGCCAGCGCATTGAGCACATTATGGTCGCCAAACGTGGGAATCACAAAGGTGTCATAATAGGTATTGCGGACAAACACATCGAATTCCGTGCCTGCTTCTGTCTCGGTGACATTTTTAGCCTGAAAATCATTCGTCTCGTTAAATCCATAATAAACCACTGGCACTTTTGCCTGGATTTGCTGTAGCTCTTCATCATCCCCGCAGGCAATGATCCCTTTTTTTACACGATCGGCCATTGACTGAAAGGCCTGGAACACATCATCAATGCTAGTGAAATAATCGGGATGGTCAAAATCGATATTTGTCATGATTGCATAATCCGGCTCATAACTCAGAAAATGCCGGCGGTACTCACACGCCTCAAAAACAAAGTATTGGCTGTCGACCGTTCCGCTCCCCGTGCCATCCCCAATCAAATAGGAAACAGGAAACGTCTCATTCAGCACATGTGACAGAAGACCGGTGGTGGATGTCTTGCCATGTGCACCAGTAATCGCAATGCTGGTATACTGCTTCAGCCATTCGCCTAAGAAGTCATGATATCTATAATACGTACAACCCAGTTTTTTTGCTGCTTTGATCTCCGGATGATCGTCGGAAAAAGCATTGCCGGCAATGACCGTATAATGGTCCTTAATGTTATCTTCGGAAAAAGGGAAAACCGGAATCTCTTTTTCTTCCAGAGACATTTGTGTATAAAACCATTTGTTAATATCAGAACCTTGCACCGTCTCCCCGGAATCGTGGAGAATTTGGGCAAGTGCACTCATCCCAGTCCCTTTAATACCAATAAAATGGTAAGTTGTCATAAAAAAGAACCTCCAAATTTGCATGAAAAGGTATCATAAACCCTATCGTGTTTTCTGCAAAGCCATTTAACATTATACCAAATCTGCTTGTTGATTAAAATAGAAACTTATCCCTTCCATGCAAATAATTATTCATTATCTTCCCCGTAATAATGAACTTCTTCCAATCTTGGGTTGGGACGGTACCTCCTGCCTTCCTTGGCGGACGGTGTCCCATTGAGCAAAACATTATCTCCCGTAAAGCCGATCGTGATCTTAAGCAGGCTGCCGCCGACTCCATACATGTCCACAGGCACTTCCAGCTCTTCAAATTCCCGGATGCGGTCTTCGGTAAATCCTCCGCTGACCATAATCTTGACATGCTGAAATCCTTCTTCATCCAGTGCCTTCCTCAGGGCAAAAATCAGCTGAGGGTTCACCCCTCTTGGGTCAAATGTACCCATTAAATGGTGGTTTCTGAGAAAATATTTATCGACAAGTGTACGGGATGTATCCAGACGGACGGATGTCAAATCTTTTCCGAATTCCTGAGCAACTTTCAATGAATCTGTAATCACATCGTTATTGTAATCCACCAATGCAGCCAAATCATCATTCGGGTACACTTCATGGTAGGCCTTGGCTGCAGCCACAATGTCCCCGCGGAACATCTGGATCAGCGCATGCGGCATCGTGCCCATACCCTCTCTTCCCCACCATTCATTCATCGCATGGGTAGCCTGTGCCGTCGAGCCGCCGATAAATGCGGCATAGCCGTCCCCGGCCTGCTGTGTGTAATGATCATCCCGGTCCCCCATAAAAATAACCGGTTTTTGCTTCCCGGATGTCCCGGCAGCTTTTACCACATTGTATACATTTGTTGCGACAGACGTTCTTCTCGCCAAAATTCCGTCAATCAGTCCTTCCAGATAGCCAAATTGCTGATAGGCACCAGACACGGTCAGCACCGATTCATACGGGGCTACTTTATCCCCGTCCTTCAAGGCATGAATCTTCAAGGTTTCCGGCTGATCGGCAAAGGTATGTAAGAGCGCGATCGCTTCATCGGTGCCGCATAGCACTGCATGTTCTTTTTGAAAAAATTGCATGGTAACATAATTATCCGGCACCTGTTTTTCCGCGATTTGTTTCGTTTTAAGAAAATAAACGGCAGAGAACCAGCCCTCTCGTATTCGCTCATCAAATTTAAATGTTTTATTGGTCAGACGCTTGATTTCCCCTGCAAGCTTTTGCTCGATTTCCTTCATATGCGTGCGGCTCCTTAAATTTAACATTTCTTCCATCATATCGAACCCTTTAATTCTTAACAACCTTTTCACATTTCTTCTGCTTGGGTGCGGGTGATGAGCACTTCCCTTGGCTTGCTGCCGTTTTGTCCGGAGATGACCCCTCTGGTTTCCAGGGCGTCAATCAGCCTGGCTGCCCGGTTGTAGCCGATTTTAAAATGACGTTGCAAGAGCGAGGTACTGGCGCTGTTGACACTAAGGACAAACTGTACGGCGTCCGGCAGCAGCTCATCTTCATTTTCATCAGCTGTGACACGTTCCAGCAGTTCCTCCTGCTCAAACAGATAATTCGGTTCAGCGATCGTCCTGGCATGGCTGGTGACACGCTCAATTTCCTCATCGGAAACAAACGGCCCCTGCAGCCGCACACTCTTGCCTGCGCCGTTTTCCACAAACAGCATATCCCCTTTTCCGAGCAGCCGCTCCGCCCCGCTCGAATCAATAATCGTGCGTGAATCGACCTGGGAGGAAACACTGAAGGCAATTCGTGTCGGGATATTCGCTTTGATCAAACCGGTGATAACATCCACCGACGGGCGCTGTGTCGCGACAAGCAGATGAATTCCACAAGCCCGAGCTTTTTGGGCAATCCGGCTGATCGCGTCCTCAACATCCTGCGGGGCGACCATCATCAAATCCGCCAGCTCGTCAATCACGATCACGATAAACGGCAATTTTTCTTCGCCGCGGCCCTGCTGGGTCATTTTCTGGTTATACCGCTCCACATCGCGCACGCTCTCCTGGACAAACTTTTCATAACGCTCTTCCATTTCATTGACCGCCCATTTCAATGCGGCAGTCGCAGCCTTGGCATCGGTGATTACAGGGGATACAAGATGCGGAATCCCGTTGTAAGGTGCCAGTTCGACCATTTTTGGATCAATCAGCAAAAATTTGACCTCTTCATGGCTTGCTTTATACAAAAGGCTTAACAGCATCGTATTGATGCAGACACTTTTTCCCGACCCGGTTGCACCAGCGATCAGACCATGCGGCATTTTTTGAATGTTGGTCACAACAGGTGCCCCTTCAATGTTCAGTCCAAGCGCAATCGTAAGTGGCGAAGTGCTGGACTGGAAGGAATCCGTGTCAAAAATCCGCTGCAGGCCAACCATTTCCGGCTGAGGATTGGGAATTTCGATGCCGATCGTGTTTTTCCCGGGAATCGGTGCCTCAATTCGGATATCTTTTGCTGACATATTCAGTTTAAGATCATCACTTAAATTCTTCACCTTACTTACTTTGACACCAAGCTCCGGCTGCACCTCAAACCTGGTTACAGACGGCCCTTGTGTTGCCTGGACAACTTTTGCCCGCACATTAAAATGCTTTAGCGTTTTTTCCAGGAGCGCTTGCTGATCTTCCATCCAGCGCTGGTCGTCAGCAGACTTTTCCACTGGATCGTTCAGCAAATAGGACGGAAAGGATACAGGCTTGGACACTGGTTTGGTTTGCTGCTGGTCCAGTATCTGTGAACGCCGCTTCTCAAATTGGTGCTTTTTATCCCTTGGTGTCATCATGACATTAAAAGGTGTCTGCTTATTTGCATTTTTTCGTTCCGCACGCTCGTGGGCGCGGCGGGCATTGCGGTTAAGCGGGCGTTCTGTGTCTCTGGTTTGCTGTTCTGGACGGTTGGCCACCGTTTCGCTGGTGGCAGCAACTTCTTGCTCTGCTTGTTTTGCTTCTTGTGTAGTTTCGGCTGCTGGTGATGCCTCTTGCTTTACCTGTTTTTCCTCGTGGTTTGTTTCTATTACTGATGTTGCTTGCCAATTGGAGCTGTCCTGGTTCAGTTTTGGCTCTTCTTTGTCGGGCTCGGGAGGCTGTACAGCGGCACTTTGTCCAAGTTGCGGTACATGCTGTGATTGCTCCTCACGGTCTACCGGATGCCGTTTGTTGTCTGTTTTCTCAAAGGACGAGCCTTCGACAACTGGAGAATTCGCAGTCTTCCCTGTATTTGTTTCCTTGCCGCCGGTCTTTTCGGCTTTTTCTGGTTTGTGCTGTGAATCGTTGCTATCATCCTTTTCCTGTTTGCGCTCAAAGGCAGGCTTATCAGGCTGCTCCTTCAATCTTCGCGGATGGTAGCCGTAAACAGGGGACGGCACATCTGTCGGCTGAAACGGCACATCCGTATTCTTTTTATAAACTTTCCGGTCGCCTTCTGGTTTCCTTGTTTCATTTTGATGCTTTCGCTGCTGCCGACGCGGCATGGCAGGCTGCTCATCCGTTTGCTCTGATTGCCGTTGGCGTTGCTGTGCCTGCTGCTTCCTTCTTTCTTCCGGCTGTCTGCGCCGGAAAGCTGGAGTGACCGCAGAAGTATCATTTGCTTTTTTATCTGTTTGCTCTGATTGGCGCCCTTGATGCTGTGTTTGCTGCTTCTTTCTTTCTCCCGGTTGCCTGCGCCTGAAAGCTGGAGTGCTTGCTGAAGTATCACCTGTTTCTTCTTCTGTTTGCTCTGATTGGTGCACTCGATGCTGTGCTTGCTGCTTCTTTCTTTCTCCCGGTTGCCTGCGCCGAAAAGCTGGAGTGCTCGCTTGAGTATCGGCCGTTCGCTTTGTTTCCTCATCCGGAATGACCGGGAAACGAAAATTTCTGTCCGGATATTGATAGGTCATTTTTGCCTGGATTGGCTGCTGCCGCTGCGCAGACGGCTGTCTATGCTGACGTTGTGTTCTGTTCGGTTTTTCTTGTTTTTTCGGCTTTTGCTGTTTGTTTGGTTTTTCCAGTTTTTTCTGCTCTTTGCCATCTTCGTATGTAATGATCTCTTCCACTTCTTCTTCTTTGAAAAAAAAGTCTTTAATCTTCTCCCACATAATATTTCACTCATTTCTGTTTCCACTATCTGTCATTCCATTTTAGCAGGTTTCCCGGTCAATGTGTATATGGAAAAGAAAAACAACCCGCTTTTTAAACGCGCAGGTTGTTATTTGTTTAAAAAGGCTGTTTTCCAAAAGAATGGGACTGCGATTACTCGTGTCACTGAAATAGTTTACTGTTTTTATCACAATATTTATAAACCGCGACGTAAATCAGTGAGTTTCATGTTCGCCGCTGCGGAAATATACTACGCTTTCCGCGGGGGCTGGTGAGCCCCCTTGTGCTGTCGCACTTCGGGGTCTCACCGAAGCCATTCCTCCCGCAGGAGTCTCCGTATATTTCCTCCGCTGACTGATGTGTTTTTGACTCTACTGCTGCTTAAATCAACTACCACTCTTAATAGTTGATTTCTGCTGGAGGCAGTGGCTTTTCGCAAGTACAGCTTCAGCCTCCTTGGAGGAAAAGCGCTTCCTGCTCAGGTTTAAACACATGCTTTCCCACAGTAGTCGACTGTGGCAGCCCTAATCAACCATCAACAGAGTGAGTAGCTATTGGTTCCATTTAAAAAGCACACCGTAGCGGAGGAAATACCCCGAGACTCCTGCGGGATGAAAAGCATAGGCGAGACCCCTCAAGCGGAGACAGCGCGAGGAGGCTCACCAGCCACCCGCGGAAAGCGAGGGGTATTTCCGCAGCGGTGGCCAGAAGGCTATGTCGCAGTTCCCATCAACTACGAAATAAACAGCCAACAATACTGACGAAAAGAGCCTTTAAAAATTAAATGCTTCGCCAGCCGTATAACTGTCATCAAGCACGTAAATTCCTTTTTCCTTTGGCGCATCCGGCAAACCAAGCTCTTTTTGGGAACATATCATACCATTCGACGGCACGCCTCGTAATTCTGTCGGTTGAATGATCATCCCGCTTGGCATCACGGCTCCGACTTTGGCAACGACGACCTTTTGCCCTTTTTCTACATTCGGGGCCCCGCAGACGATTTGCAGCGGTGCTTCCTCTCCGGCATTCACTTGGCAGACACTTAATTTATCGGCATTTTCATGCAGTTCTTTGGCTTCGACATAGCCGACAACAAATTTCGGACTCAGATCAAAATCCAGCGAGTCGCTTAATCCCTGCTGTTGAAAAAGATTCCTGATTTGCCCCAGCAGTTCTTCGGTGAGGGCAAATTTCCCCTCTTGCTGCAAATTCAAATGTTCATTTGCAGCAAAAATATTATAACCGATCAGTTCCCCGTCCAACGAGGTAATTTTCGTTATCGGTCCGTTGGTTGTCTGTGTGATCTCATCGCGATTTCCTTGTTTCACCGGGATAATTAGCACATCGCCGATCCCAGTTGGGTTGTAACATACATCCATGGTCTTCCCTCATTTCTTATCATTTTGCGGCCGATTTTTGGCCAGAATAAAAATCGGTGTCAGTTTTTTATCTTCATAAATTAATGCAAGAGAGGTAATTGGTATTCTCCCTTCCGCAAAAAACTTCATCGTCATTTGCGCCAGAATGTCATAGCCAGTTTTATTTTCTATATCGGCAACTATCAGCACATCCTGGTGGGGCACGGCTACCGCCAATTCTCCCTTGGCATTCGCCTTCATCTCTTCCAAAAACGCTTCGTTGAGAATGCGGCTGGCATCATAGCCATCCTGTGTGGCCACAAAATAAAAATCATTGCCGGCCACATGATCCTTCTTATAGTCCACGTCAAGCGAACGCAGGTTGAAGGAAGCAATTTCATCAACCCGGTTTTGCGACCAGCCTTCTTTTTCTAAAAGTGCTTCGTCAATCAGCCGGTAGGATTTGCCCAGATCCAGTGCATAATAGACTCTTGTTTCCGCCGTGTGCTCCTTGAAAACCAGCTTGTCCCCTGATTTTGTTTCAGTCGGGAAAGACGCCGCGCGGATAACCGGGTAAATATTTTTCTCCATTCCGACAAGCTGCTGCTGTTCATTCATAATCCGCAGTGCCTCGGTAATATGGTCCACGAGTTCATCAATCGCTTCCTCGCCGCGCTCATTGTATTTGCTGACGACATTGGGCAACGTGATGGTAATGCCCTGCTTCTGTTCTTTTTCTTCGATTCGGAAGGTATCTTTATCCCGGTTGTAGGATGTTTTATAATCCTCACCGGAAAGTCTCTCTTCCAGTATTTTTTTCAATTTCAGGCTAGTCATTTTCATAGTGGTTCCTCCTGAGCCTTAGCTTTAAGCTGGCAGTCCTTCGATAAATTCAGTGATTTCCTCTTTCGTTTTGCGGTCTTTGCTGACAAATCGGCCCGCTTCTTGCCCCTGGTGGAACGCAAGGAAACTTGGAATGCCAAAGATATCATGCTCCTGACAGATTTCGATGAAGTTGTCGCGATTCACTTCCACGAAAGTATAGGCAGGAAATTCCTGCTCAATCTCCGGCAATACTGGTTCTATCACCCGGCAATCCGGGCACCAGCCAGCCGTAAATAGAAATATAACATAGTCTTCATTTTTTAATTGATTAAATTGTTCGGTTGTCTCCAATTGTTTCATTTGGTCATCACACTCCTGTGTCTATCTTATACATTGTGCCAGATGCTTTCAATTATCAAGGATTGAGGGGAACCCCGAGGGAGAAGGATTTCAATTTCTTGGCAATTATTCTTTTATTATTTACAATTGGTAATAGAGATAAATAATTGGGAGGGTTCATAATGGAATTAACGGTATATCTGGCAGGACAAATTCATGATGACTGGCGCGGCGAAGTGGAACAAAAGGCAAAGGAGAAGGGATTGCCGCTTACGTTTGTTGCACCGCAGACAAATCATGACCGCTCGGACGACATTGGGGAAGCAATCTTGGGCAAACAGCCGGGAGATGTCTACAAGGACGATGCGGCATCCAGTGTTAATAACTTTCGCACTCAAGTACTGATGCAAAAATCCGATGTGGTGATCGCTCTGTTTGGCGAAAACTTCAAGCAGTGGAACACAGCGATGGATGCGAGTGCAGCTATCACGCTTGGGAAGCCGACGATTCTTATTCGTCCGGAAAAGCTGGTTCACCCGCTAAAGGAGCTTTCCAATAAAGCAAATGTTACGGTTGAAACAGCTGATCAGGCGCTGGATGTGTTGGGTTATATCTTTGAATAATGGAAGGCAGCCGCACTCATTTTGGGGAGTGCGGCTGTTTTGTGGTCTTTTATCGTACAATTATACTCCCCAATATTCCCATTGTCCCCGCAACAAGGAAACCACATGACTAAACATCTCCTGCCGGGAAATTCGTCCATTTGTAAAAATACCGATTGCGCCTTCTTTACTGCGCACCCCTTCCTTGTTTGCGTATGGATCCATTAAATCGCCAAGTTCCACGCCATTCTTTAAGGGTGCAGCAAATTCCTCCGGCAGAACAATTTTCGCTCCGCTGGCTGTAAATACCTTACTATCTGGTGCCACGAGTGCCCCCCAGTTACATAAATAAAACACTCTATCCAGCTCCATGACGCCGCCCTCCAGGCCAATTCCGACTGTATCCTGCTGGGAGCCAGCGCATTTTTGTGCCCGGTTGATTGCTCCTATCCTTGTCTCCTCATCGGAAAAAGGCTGCGGAGACACGTCGGATGAGACCTCCAGTGAAGTTACCTCCGCTTCTGGGAACACCTCTTGTACTGCATTGATTTTCGTGGGGTTTTTTGATCCGATTATCAGTTTCATTTCTTTCTGCTCCTTGCTATCAAGAAAAACTGCCACCTGTTTTACGGGATGGCAGTTTTCCATTCATGATTAATTGGAACTGTGAATCTGATCCAGTGTATTCGCATCCGTTTCTTTAACCAGTTTCACCAGCAATTCTTTTGCTGCCGCGTAATCATCAACATGGATGATGGAAGCAGATGTGTGGATATATCGCGAACAGATGCCGACAACTGCTGATGGCACACCTTGTCCTGAAATATGGACCCGCCCCGCATCGGTGCCGCCTTGGGAAATGAAGTACTGGTATGGAATGTTATTCGACTCTGCCGTATCCAGCACGAATTCCCGCATGCCTCTATGGGTAATCATGGTCCGGTCAAAAATGCGCAGCAGGGCGCCTTCCCCGAGCTGGCCAAATTCTTCTTTGTTTCCTTCCGCATCATTTGCCGGCGATGCATCGAGCGCATAAAAAATATCCGGCTCAATCATATTGGCTGCCACCTGTGCCCCACGCAGTCCGACTTCTTCCTGAACGGTAGCTCCGGAATACAGCTGATTGTTCAGCGTTTCCCCCTGCAGCTCTTTTAACAGTTCAACAGCCAGGCCGCAGCCATAACGGTTATCCCATGCCTTGGCAAGCACCTTCTTTTCATTGGCAAGCACTTCAAAGGCAGTTGCCGGTACGATTTGCTGACCAGGTTTTACCCCGATTTTCTCCACATCTTCCCGGTCATCCGCACCGATGTCGATCATCATATTTTTTATCTCCATCGGTTTTTTGCGTTGCTCCGGTGTCAGGTTATGCGGCGGAATCGAGCCGATCACCCCGGTAACCGGGCCATTGTCTGTGATAATCTGCATCCGTTGTGCAAGCAATACCTGGCTCCACCAGCCGCCCAGTGGCTGAAAACGGATCATGCCATTTTTCGTGATCTGGGTGACCATCAGGCCGACCTCATCCATGTGACCAGCCACCATAACTTTTGGCCCATTTCCGTTTTTCACGCCGAATACTCCGCCAAGGTTATCCTGAACTACTTCATCGGCGTATTTCTCCAATTCCTTTTTCATAAATTGACGAACGGCATGCTCATTGCCCGGCGCACCCGGAAGTTCTGTCAAATTTCTGAAAAGATCAAGCGTATCCTGTTTCATCAAATCTGCCCCCAATAACTATGTAATATCATCAGTATACCGGAAACTCTCCTGCTATTTCTACCATGGGCACCGGAGGAAGAGATTTTTCTGTCTAACCGCTTCCTGTTAAAAATAGAAGATAACTATATTCTAACGGCAAATAATACTGAATAAGCACAGAGCAGCCGGAATACACGTAGACTCCTGCGGGAATAGTGACCAAAGTGAGACCCCGCAGTGAGGCACGAGCGAGGAGGTTCACGGGGCACCCGCGGAAAGCGAAGTGTACTCCGGTTGCGGTCTAGGTAATGAAAATCACCCCCACTCTCACTCAAATATTTTCCATTTTCCCCTGCTTCCTTTATAATAAAAGAAAGCGTAACATCTCAGTGATACAGTGAAAAATACAGACAGAGGTGAATAACATGAATACCAAACGATTATTAATCGCAGCCGGTGCCGGTGTGGCAGCAGGCTACCTGATCAAACAGCAGGTGGATCATTTTCAAAAAGTAACACCAGAGCGGGCACTGAAGCACGCAAAAGAAACCTTTAAAAAAACCGGCCCGATTAGCGGTTCCTGGATTTACATGAAACCCGAGGAAGTCGAGAAAAACGGCCTTCTGTACAAAGCTTACCGCGGCGGGGTAACCCGAAACATCGACGGGGAAAACAAACAGTATGAATTCTACGTCGATGTCGATACCGGTGCTGTCGTTAACTCATTTCAGACTACCTAATAGCCATAGAACCCCAGCCGCCAAGAAGCGCCTGGGGTTTTTTCTATAGGCTGTTTTCAAAAAGAATGAGACTGCGATTACTCGTCCCACCGAAAAGCGTTTGTTGTTTTTATCACAATGTCTATAAACTGCGACGTAAATTATAAGTGGTGGGTCTCATCGTCGCTGCGGAAATACCCTTCGCTTCTGAGGTGGTTTGCGACTTTACTGCTGTTTAAATCCACCTCCCATCCACTTTTGATGGTTGATTGGAGCGGAGGGCAGCCGACTCCTGCGGGAAAAGCACGAGTCTGAAGACCCCGCAGGAAGTGATCTTCTTCCGAGGAGGCTGAAGCCGTGCCCGCGGAAAGCGGCTGCCCGAAGCGGAAATCAACGCGCACTCAGTCGCAGGTATTTCCGCAGCTGTAAACGGCAGGTTATGTCGCAGTTTCCATCAACTGCGAAATATACAAAAAAAAGAAGCAATGACATCCCTGCCCATTACTTCTCCCTTTCTTTACCCTCACCATGCAACACATCATATAACTCATCTTCCACAGTTGTATCCGACATTTTCACCTTCCGCCTGTAGGCCGCCCGGGAAATCATATGACCGGACACAGGGGCAGTCAGGAACACGAAGGCAATTCCCAGCAATATCCGCACACTGACAAATGACTGGTTGATCCAAAAGAGTAAAAATGCTCCGCTTAACGTTAACAAAACAGCCAATGTCGAGCTTTTCGTAGCGGCATGAGAGCGGGTATACACATCCGGAAAGCGAATGATCCCGATCGCGGAGACGACTGCCATCATGCTGCCGACCAAAATCAGTAATGCTGCAATAAATTCAGCGATCCCGCTTACGTTCAATGATAGCCCCCCTCTCAATATATCTTGAAAAGGCAATGGTTGAGATAAACGCCAGAATTGCCAGGATTAGAATGACTTCCAGAAAGGCCCGGGTGTTAAGGATAACGGAAATCACCGCAACCACGGAGACGAGAATCACCCCAATCATATCAAGGGCAATAATCCGGTCAGGCAGACTGGGCCCGATAATTATCCGGATCAGCGCAATTGCTCCCGCCAAACCGAACATCACAAGCGCTGCAGAAAGCATCAGTTCAATCATTATCTCGTCACCTCCATAATCGCTTTTTCAAACTTGGAAAGCGACTTTAAGAGCATTTCCTTCGATTCTTCCACATCCATTGCATGAATGTAAAAGGCATCTCCTTCAGGCGTAACCTCCATGACCACCGACCCCGGCGTCAATGTCAGAAGCAGGGCCAGGGCAGGCACTTCCCATTCGCCTCTCAGGACCGTTTCATAGCGGAAGATACCCGGCTTAATTTTCACCTTTGGCCGCATGATATGTTTCAGTACATGCACACTGGACTCCACCAATTCCGATGCAAAAATCAATATCAGCTTCACCGTGGCAAACAGCCTTTTCAGGTAAAACCGCTCCCCGAAAAACCGGTGCATCAGGAAGATGATTGCAATCCCAATCAAGTAACCCGCAAAAAATGTGGCAAAGCGCAATTCATCTTCATCCTGAAACATCATCCATAAAAAGGCAATAAATAAATTTAATAAAAATTGGGCGGGCATGATTCTTCACCTCTCTTGTAAAAACCTCGGAGAACTTTCTGCAGTACATAAAGCTCTTAAACAACCAAGTTAATCATTCAAGACCGCATCAATATAAATTTCCGGGTTGAGCAGCGTATTAGCTGCGCTACTGACATAACCTGCAAGCGCTTCGGCACCGAGCCCCAGACCAAAGATCATCAAGGTCAGCAGTGCACAGGAGATCAGCCAGCCTTTTTTCATTGGCACTTTTTCCTCCACCTCGATAATCGTCTCTCCCCAGAAACAGTTCAGGAACACCCGCAGCAGGGAATACAAGACAAAAATACTGGAAATAAAGGCAAGTGCAACTAAAATATACGATCCTGCCTCCACTGCACCCTGGCCGACAAGCATCTTTCCGATAAATCCGCTGAGCGGCGGCACACCGGCAAGTGCCAGCATAGCGATAAAGAACATCCAGCCAAATGCAGGATAGTTCCGGATCAGCCCACTCATCCGGTTGATTTGTGCCGTTCCCGTTACTGCCATCATCATCCCCGCAAGGATAAACAGCAGTGCTTTAACGACCATGTCATGGATCAGATAATAAATCGCCCCTTCGATGGCAGATGGTGTGGCAACAGCCAATCCAACAAGAATAAACCCGACGGCAATGACCACATTATAGGAAACAATCTGGCGGATATCCTTAAAGGCAATCGCTCCAAGACTTCCCCCGATCAAGGTGAGTGCTGCCATCACGCCGATGAGTGTGTGCGTCACCTCTGGCTCATGATAGAAAATCAGGGTAAACACACGGAACATCGCATAGATCCCCACCTTGGTCAAAAGCGCTCCGAACAAGGCAGCAATCATTGAAGGAGGTGCACTATAAGAGCCAGGCAGCCAGTAATACAGAAGCAGTCCGGCTTTCAGACTAAACACGAGAAGAAACACCACACCGATAACAGTCAAAATCGGCGTTTGCCCCACTTCAGCAACCCGTACCGAGATATGGGCCATATTCAATGTGCCGAGCGTACCATACAAATAGGCAATCGCAATAAGAAAGAAAAAGGAAGAAAGTACATTAATCGCCACATATTTAATCGACTCGCGGAACTGCCGCTTTTCGCCGCCAATCGCAATCAGCACATAGGAAGCGAGCAGCATAATCTCGAAATTGACATACAGGTTGAACAAATCACCGGTCAAAAACGAGCCATTCACCCCTGCGACCAGGAAATTTACGAACGAGTAGAAAAACATTTTTTCCCGTTTTTCACCAATAGAAGAAAAGCCATAAAGCAGACAGACTGCAGTTACAATGCTTGTCGTCGTAACCAGCAGCATCGAAAACGAATCGGCAACGAAAAGAATGCCAAACGGCGGTTCCCATCCGCCGAAATCGAGTCGCATGATTCCCTGACTCTGTATTTGATTTAAAATATAAATGCTAATGAAAGCACTCGCAGCCATCCCGCCAAAGCTGACCCACCGCTGCAGCAACGTAAACCGCCGGAAAAAAATCAGCAGGATACCAATGAGAATGGGGATAATCATGGGTGCGGCAATGATATTATTCATCGTAAAAACCTCGCAATTTTTCCAGGTTATCCGTTCCCAGCTCCTGATAGGTTCGTAATGCTAAAACGAGCAGGATCGCTGTGACTGCAAAACTGATAACAATCGATGTTAAAATCAGTGCCTGTGGCAGTGCATCGGTAAAGGTATCATGGCCATTATCCAGAATTGGCACACCACCTGTTTTCAAACCGCCCATTGTTATAATAAGCAGATGCGCAGCATGGGACAGGATCGCCGTTCCCAGAATCACCCGGATGACACTTTTGGAGAGGATCAGATAGGTAGCGACCGATACAAGCACACCTGTCAGGATAATGATTAATGTTTCCATACTATATATCCTCCCCAATACTTAGAATAATCGTAACCACTACGCCGACAACCGCCAGCGCTACGCCTAGTTCAAAAAGCGTCACGGTGGCAAGCTCTGTTTCCCCAAATATCGGCAAGACAAAATAGCCATGTGTCATGCTCAATATCGGCGCATCAAAAAATACGGAACCAACCCCCGAGGCAACTGCAATAAATGCCCCCAGTGCTGCCACATACTTGAAATCAAACGGGATCGCATGTCGTACTGTCTCCATGTCAAATGCCAGGAAAAGCAGCACAAAAGCCGATGCGAGAACCAGACCGCCGACAAATCCGCCACCAGGGTTATGGTGCCCGGACAGGAACAGATACACTGCCATGGTGAAAATGATAAACACAACAATTTTTGTCACGGCATGCAAAATTACATCATTGATCTTCAAGGCGCTGGTCCCCCTTTCCCAATTTCAGCTTGATAAATGTATAGACACCGACACCAGCAATTAATAGAACAACCACTTCCAGCATCGTGTCCAGGGCGCGGAAATCACCCAGAATGCTATTGACGATATTCCTTCCCCCTGCCAGCTCATAGGAATTTTCGTAGAAGTGGGAGATGGACTCAAACAGTTTGCCGTTGTGTACCGCAAGTGCGATCGTAGCAAAGATCGTTCCTACAGCAGCAGAAATAAGCAGATGCAATCCTTTGCGCCGTTTTCTGTCGTGTTCTCTTTCCCACTCCGGCAGGAAATGATAACTTACAAGGAACAATACGGTCGTCACAGTTTCAATCACGACCTGGGTCAATGCCAGATCCGGCGCACGGAACAGGACAAAAAATACCGCGATGGAATAGCCAAGCACGCCATTGAGCAGAATCGCCGTCAGACGTGATTTGGCAAACAGGATCGAGATGGCGGCAATAAACATTACTCCCGCAATAATCCATTCATAGGGCGTAATCGGCGCATTTTCCGTTATGGAGAAATTGATTGCACCGGTATACACCAGCGCTCCGCCAATTAAAAGGATAAAAAAGAAGTAGATGTAAACCAAGTAATCACGCAAAACGCCAGTCATATAGGATTTCGTAGCGGTGCGGGAGCGGATTTCCATCTGGTGCAGCGCATAACTGTACAGTGCATTAAATGACCATCTTTCCGGAAACAGCACATAAACGCCCCGCCAATATTTCAGTGTCACATAAAGAAGCAAACCGACTACAACGATGCCGAATGTCATAAACAATTCTGTGTTAAAGCCGTGCCAGGCATAAATTTCCACACCAAGCTCCGCTTCTGGAAAGGACGGGAAGATACCTGCCATCGCCGGTCGCAGCAAATTATCTCCCAGCAGGTTCGGGAAGAAGAACAGCCCGACAACTGTAAGGCCAAGCATAACAGGTGCGATTAGCATGCCCTTAGGAGGTTCATGCGCCGGGCGCTCCAGTTTTTCCTCCTGATAAGGTCCGAAAAATGTTTTAAACACAATCATCATGCTATACAGGAAGGTAAACACACTTGCCACCCAGGCAACTACCGGAATCACCGCACCCCAGGTATCCAGGGAATAAATAGAAAGCTCGCTAATGTTTAATGCTGCGGTGAAAAACATTTCCTTGCTCAAAAAGCCATTAAACGGCGGTAGTCCGGCCATGGAAAAACTGCCGATCATGGCAATGGTAAACGTGATCGGCATGAATGACACCAGACCGCCAAGGCGGCGAACGTCCCGAGTCCCCACTTCATGGTCGACAATGCCGATCACCATAAACAAGGCACCCTTAAAGGTAGAGTGGTTAACCAAGTGGAACAGAGCGGCAAAGGTTGCCTGTGTATAGACAACTGATTCGGTGGAATAACCGAAATGAAGTGCAGCTGAGCCAATCCCAAACATCGCCATGATCATACCAAGCTGACTTACGGTCGAATAGGCGAGCATCGCTTTCAGATCAACCTGTTTCACCGCATGGAACGCAGCCCAGAACAGGGTAAACAGCCCCACCCCGGTTACCAGCCAGAACCACAGTGCCTCCCCGCCAAAAACCGGGGTGAAACGGGCAACCAGGTAGATACCAGCTTTTACCATGGTGGCGGAATGCAGATAAGCACTAACCGGTGTTGGTGCTTCCATTGCATCAGGCAGCCAGATATGAAACGGGAACTGTGCTGATTTTGTAAAAGCACCGAGCAGTATCAGCAGCATGGCCGGCAAAAACAGCGGATGATCGGTATGCTCCGAAATAACCGAAATGATCTCGCGGATACTAAAACTGCCTGTCATGGCGTAAAGCATAATAAAACCAACCAGCATGGCAAACCCGCCGCTAATGGTGATTAAGAGCGACTTTTGCGCCCCTTCCCTGGAGCGTTTCCGATGGTACCAGAACGCAATCAGCAGGAAAGAGGAAATGCTGGTTAACTCCCAGAATACATAGAGCACCATAATATTATCGGAAAAGACAACCCCGAGCATCGCGCCCATAAATAACAGCAGGTAGAGATAAAAATGCTTTAACGACTCTTCCGGTGACAAATAATAAATGGAATAAAGACTAACCAGCGCCCCAACCCCGGTAATTAACAATCCAAGAATCAAGCTGAGCCCGTCCACATAGGCTGTAAAATGAATATCATAAGAAGGAATCCATTCCAGAGTATGGATGATTGTTTCCCCGGCAGCGATATTCGGAATAAAGCTGGCAAGATAAATAAATAAGCCAAGCGGGATTAAAAGTGCAAACCAGCCAATATGCACCCGGCCCAGCCGCTTGTCTAAAAATGGAATAATGGCAGCTGCCAAAAAGGGAATCAAAATTGCAAAATTCACAGTCAAAACGTGAAACCTCCGTTTCTATCTCACCTTGAGTCCTGATATGCAGGAAAACCGGCTTTAAACTCTATTTTATCCCCCATTCTCTGACATATGAATGCATGATTATGCCGTAAAGCTCAAATCAACACAAGTTTACGCCTTTTTTTCTACAGACATTCCCATCCCATGTTTGATGAAAACGTCTATTCAGCGTCAGACCTTCTTTCTGAAAAACATCTAATTGCAAAAGCGGCAGGTAAAAATGTCCATTGTAAAGCTGACACTTTCAGCCTCCAGAAAAGAAAACCAGCGGATGGTGAATATACCGGTGACAAATAGGGGTGAACCCAAGGAATTTTTAAGTGGGAAATTGGCTAGTCATCAAGCCCTAGCTACACTAATACTGCTAAAAAAACAGATAATAGGCAGTTTTTAGACTCCAGTGATTTGCATGAGCAGAGAAAATTAACATTTTATAGCAATCAATAATATATATGGAATTACAACAAGTTAATTATACATGAAAACCAAGGTTCCTGCACTTTATAAGGTGTACACAGAGCGATTGCAATCATATTTTGGGAATACAACTAAATTTCCTGACAAAATTCTTTTCTCCCCTAGTATTTTCTGCCTATATCAATTATGATATATGGAGATAATAGAGAGAGACAAAAGCGGAAGCGCCCGTTAAGCGACGTATGGGCTGGACTGAGCCGGAGGAGATAAAGGAAACACGCCCCTTCATAGGGGTGTGCCGACGTTGGCCGCAAAGGCCGGTTTTAGTCGGCCTTCCTTAAAATTCGAGCAGATGTTGACTTATCGTACGGAGGTGAGGGAAGTCCACTAGTCGCTGGGCGCTGGAGCTGGCCGGAGCATACCCTGGCTATGCTATCCACAATACGCATGATATATAATTTCCTAAGCAATGAAAAATTCCTGCCAATTGTATTGACAGGGGATTGTTTCGTGTTATAATAATTAGGTTTGATTGACTAATGACCGGAATTCATCAGTATAATTGGCGCGCTCGCGGGCCTGATGAGAGATACCGGCTGAAATTATGGAAGAACGTAAAGAGGTGATTGCCATGAAAAAAATCAAAGGACGTATGGATGAAAGTATTTTGGTTTGTGTATATTATGGTCCGAACGGCGAACGGCTGATCCGGCGCGGCCATAAATTGGCGAATATGCTGGATTGCCCGTTATATGTGCTGACAGTTGATCCGCTGCCATATGACGAATTCGATGCGGAAAAATCAGGCTATATCGAGCGCTGGGAAGAATTATGCGAAGAATTGGATGTCGAGGAATTTATTATCCGCGACAACGAAAAGCGGAGTTCCGCGCGGGCAATTGCCGAAGTGGTGCATCATCATAATATTACACAGATTATTATCGGCCAAAGCCCGCAGAAACGCTGGGAAGAGATCACCAAAGGTTCATTCTCCAGTGCCCTGCAGCGGGAAATGACATTTGTCGATATTCATATTGTTTCGATTGACCGGACAATCAAAAGCCCGGAAGGCACCTCTTATGAAAAAGGCGTGCGCGCATTCCTGCAAAAGGATGGCGAATCTTACCGGCTTGGCTTCACCAGATCAAATAAAAACTTGTACGAAGGAATATTTTACAAAGAAATCGGCACCGACTTTAATAACGGCGTCTTTAAATTTATTAACAAGGACGGTAAAACCTGTCAGCTGCATGTGACCGATGATAAAATAACCGGTGCTATAAAAGAAGAACCGAATGTGGTTAAGAAATAAAAAAAGGCTTTTTTCCTAAGTTTTGTTGCTTGTTTTGTATTTAATGAAAACTGCGACTCAAGCTACACTTCAATGTTTAGGAAGCATGACACAGAGTGCTTGTTGATTTCCGCTGCGGCGATCATAAACTTCACTGATTTACATCACAATCTAAGTATATTGTAATAAAACACATTCCTTCAGAAAACAGCCTAAAAAACCACGAAAGGGCTCTCCTGCTTCAGGCGGGAGAGCCCTTTTCTTCTAGACCTAAGACAATCTCTGAATCCGCTCATCAATATCCGGATGAGTGGAGAAAATGTTGGATTTTCGTTTGCCATTGATTTTTAATGTCGCAACAGCGGTTTGCTCATTTTCCTTCACACGATTGGAATAAGCTTTGAGCCTTTCCAGCGCATGTCTCATCTTGTCCTTGCCTGCCAGATCCGCCCCGCCTCTGTCAGCATGGTATTCGCGGTGGCGCGAATAGGCAAAGACAACCAGACTTCCCAGAATCGAAAAGAGAATCTGGAAGACGATAATTGCCAGGAAATGCACAATCGGCGCCAATTCTTCCCTGGTAAACCTCGATACTGCAAATGCCGCAACCCGCGCGAGGAAGACGACAAAGGTGTTAACCACACCTTGCAAAAGCGTCATTGTCACCATATCGCCATTCGCGATATGTGCCACCTCATGCGCGATAACTCCTTCTATCGCGTCATCATCCATTTCATGTAAGAGGCCACTGGATACCGCAACAAGCGAGCGTTTTTTCGTCGGTCCTGTCGCAAAAGCATTCACTTCTTTTGCATCGTAAATACCGACTTCCGGCATATGCATCAGGCCAGCCGCCCTGGATAGACGGTGAACTTTTTCCACAACAAATTTTTCATCCGCTGACATCGGTCCGTCCGGATTGATGACACGGACGCCCATCATTCGCTTCGCCATCCAGCGGGAAATCGCCAGCGAGATGAACGATCCGGTGAAACCAATCACCGCACTGAAAATCAAGAGAGCGACCGGATCGATTCTGCCAGTTCCATAATCAATATAGTTCCAGGCACCGAACAGTGACAGAATAATGCTGATTGTCACGAGAACCAACACATTAGTTAACAGAAAATAAAAGATTCGCTTTCCCATTTCCTCACCCTTTTTCTCTGCAGATTGGTTTTTTCTGCATGAATATATTTAACGAAGGCAATAAAAGTACAGCCTGATTATTCTACTTTTATTATAATTGGCAGGACCCAAGTTAACAAGCTGGATGACGCCGGCCATTCCTGTTCTTTCTATTCATATGCGTAGCGTTCGCGTTCTAACTCTCTCGTTTTTTCTCCATCGCCATTAAATTGGATTGCCCGGTAGTAGGCATCATGATAAAAGGTATACCAGGCCCCCTGCTTATAGCCAAAGTCCATCCACTTTTCCTTCTCATGCACAGAAGTAACGGGGTAATCATCAAAGGCTAAGGCCCATAGTTTATTCTGGTGGGCGTTGGTCGGCATAATATCTGCCATATGGATGAAGCAATCTTCCCCGTCTTCAAACACGATAATGGCATGCCCGTCACTGTGTCCGCCCGTATGGATCATTCTCAGTCCTGGCACAATCTCGGTTTCCTCTTCAAATGTGCGGACTTGTTCGGTGATCGGCTGCCAGTTTCTTTCCCAGTAAGTATTGACCGAGCGAATATTAGGGTGCCGCATTTCGTTCCACTCCACGGCCGATGTATGGACCACAGCCTGTTTAAATACCGGCGCGTAACCATCTTCCATTTTTTCTGTCAGGCCGCTTGCATGATCAAAATGCAGATGTGTCATCAACACGGCATCAATATCATCCGTTGTCAGATTAAGTTCTGCAAGCGAGTGTTCGACCTGAGATTGCTCCAGCACGCCAAAATTGCGCAGCTGCTTATCACTTAATTTATCGATGCCAATCCCGGAATCAATTAAAAAGTTCTTTCCGTCGATTTGCAGAAGAATTGGGTCCGTACGCAGTTCAATCTGATTTTTGTCATTATGCGGGTACTTTCGGCTCCACAATGCTTTTGGCACGACGCCAAACATCGCCCCGCCATCCAAAAAGTTTACCCCGCCGTTTAGCCAGGTCAGTTGCGCTCTTCCTACTGTTAATTTCTCCATTTTTATTCCCCTCTCTCTAGCAAAATCGGAAACGCTTGCAAAAAATAATAAAAGAATAGGCCGGTGTATTTGTATTTACGTCAAGCACCGGCCGGCCATCCGCTCAGCCAAACCTCGCAACACAGCGATATATTGGCTGACCCTTTGCCGAAAATTTTTCTTCATATTCGGTCATCACATTTTGAGGATCCTCTTCAACATGCAGATCCAAATTTACTTCTTCCAGTTTCATGCCGAATTGAGAAAAGCTCACCAATGAATATTCGAACAGTTCTCGGTTATCTGTTTTTAAAATAATTTCGCCGTTAGCATGCAGGATCTCTTTGTATTGCTCGAGGAATTTCTGAAAGGTCAGCCGCCGTTTTTCATGACGGTTTTTCGGCCATGGATCGGAGAAATTCAAGTAAATGGTGCTGATTTCGTTTTCCCCGAAAAACTCCTGCAAATCAGCAGCGTCCTCATTTAGCAGCACCACATTGCCCAGATCTGCGTCCAGTACTTTTTGCGCTGCCGTCACGACAATACTCTTGGCAATTTCCATGCCGATAAAATTAATGTCCGGCTGCTGCTCGGCCATTCCGCCGATGAACTGGCCCTTGCCTGTGCCAATTTCCAGATGGATTGGATGATTATTGGCGAAATACGACTGCCAGGAATGTTTATGCTGCCGGGGATCTGCAAGCACAAGTTCCGTGTGTTCCTGTAAGAAGTCATCCGCCCATGGTTTGTTGCGTTGACGCATTGGTTACATACACCTTTCTTTTCGTTTTCCACGCATATCCTTAAATGGTTTTGAAAATAATAATGAACAAATACGAAGTACCTTGAGGTGATTATCATGCCATTATCAGCAAGCAATCAACTGTCTTTATTATATGACCTGCTTGATGAACAGCAGGCTGACCGTATCGGCTATACTGCAGAGTACCAGCAGATCTGCCGTCTGGTGCAGGCTCTTCAGGAGAATAACGGCTTAAGCGAGAGTCAGCTCCAGCAGCTGCTTCCGGAAATTGATGCTTACGGCCAGCAGGGAGAAACCGCAGCAAACAGCGCCGACCATATAACTGCCAACCAGCAAAACATCGAAAACTGGATGAGTGCTATTCAGCAGACGACGTTAAAATAAATTTGGTAATTCGACTATTGAGTGTCCGCAACTCCTCAAGCTGTGCCTGCATCCCGGCCGCATCGCTTTTATCCCGGCGCAGACAGAACTCCGCGAGCGTCTCGTACAGTAAATACCAGGAGATTCTCGCAGGGAGGTTTTCCTCCTCGGCAACACCACAGTCCTCTAGCCAATTCTGCCATGCTTCCATAGGAATATATTCTTTTAAGATCATCGAATAATCCTGAGCCGGGTCAGCGATCAACGCATTGTCCCAGTCTACCAGATATAAGTAGCCGCTGGTGGAACGCAGCAAATTATTATGATTCAGATCGCCGTGACAGACGACCTGTTTCTGATTTCTCGTCAATGGCAGCAGCTTCTCAAGCAGCCTGATAGCTCGCTCTACATCCGGAAATTCGGTAATTTCCAATTGAGACAGACGGCTGCAGATATGAGCAAAACTGTCATCGGTTGTGACCGGCTTTTTTCCGAGCCGCATCAGCATGTGCAGGAGCTCCTGTGAACGGTGGATTTTGCTTAGCAGTTCTGCTACTTCCGGGTCCTGCATTTCGGCAGATTTGAGCTCCCTGCCCTCCATCCATTCCTGGGCTGTAATTACGTCTCCGTTTTCCATGCGTTTTGTCCATATCAGCTTTGGCACAATGCCCTCCGCCGATAAGACGGCCAGAAATGGAGAAGAATTCCGCTTCAAGAACAATCGCTTATTGTGTTTTTCCGCGACATATGCATCCCCGGTGTTCCCGCCAGCAGGCATAATTGTCCACTCCATACCTAATGCTTGTTTCAGCCCGTCCATCGTACATTCCCCGCATTTCAAATAGGTTCAATTATATATTCTATACCGCTGGAAGAAAAATTACAAATATGTATTTTGGTGCGGTTGCTTCGGTGTTTTCTCCTTGAGGGGACCCCCGCCCGCACCGGCAATTTTCACGGGCTGCGTGGGTTTACCCACCGTTGCAGTCCGACAACTCGCCGGCTGTCCATCCACCTGAAAAGAAATCGGCTGATCCGCTGCAAGCCTGACACGTTCAGCTTTCAGGGTTTCCACTTCCCGAAAAACCGTATGCTTACCGGCAAACACCGTCAAAAACACACCGAGCACTTTCCATTTGGAAATGGAGTGGAGGATCAGCGTATCAACCTTATCCTTTTGCATCCTCGCTTCAGGAAGTATTTTCATCCCGCCGCCAAAATATGGATGATTGCCAATTGTAACCATCCAGCACTGATGCAGGAAACGGGGCTGTCCGTTAATTTCCAGCACAAGATCCATCGGCCGGAACGTGAATAGTACCTGAATAAGTGCAATGGCATAACTGACCTTGCCAATCCCGAGCCGATTAAAAACCCGCTTGTATCCTGCTTGATTGGCTTTCATAGTAACCTCGGCATCAAAGCCAAAGCCGATACTGTTGGCGAAAAGCCGCTCTCTGTTATCGTCGTGCTGGTAGGCTCCTGGCCACCAGAGAGATTCCTCTTCGCTACCTAGAATCTTTTCCAAAAGAACATCTGGTTTCCCTTTCAGCCCGCAGCCTCTGGCGAAATCATTGCCCGAACCGCCCGGGATGAAGCCGAGCGGAATTTCCTGTGTGCCAAGCCCATTCATCACTTCATGGAGCGTTCCGTCTCCAGCAACCACAATCACTGCCTTAAGCTCATATGGCTGCCTGGAAAGAGATGCAGCAATTTTTTCGGCATGGCCCTCATACTCCGTATAAAATGTCCGGCAGTATAAATCCTGATAGCGCGAAGACTTTTGGATATTCGTAAAAATCCGTGCTGCCCTGCCATTGCCTGCCGAGGGGTTCACGATGAACACAACCATGGTTTAGTCTCCCTTGCCGACCGGGAAGAAATCATTGTCCTCTTCCCACTCGGGCCGCTTTACGGATGTTGTCTGGCAGTAATTCAAAATGACCTCCGCCGCCTTCAGCTGCTTAGCTTTAAGCGGAGATGCAAGGGCACGCTTTTTTTGAAACCACTCTGGATAATCATCTTTCCCAGCGATGGTCGTTTGATAGGCAGCTTGAGAGGAGACAATCGGATTGGCACGGGACAGTACAGTTTTTTGGACGGGAAAATCGATCCCTTGCTTCGTGAGCATACTTTTCACCAGTTTTTCTGTCCGTTTCAACGGAATCAGCGGACTCAGCATCGTTGTCTGTTCCGCCTGCCGCTGCACGCTCCACGTCCGCTCACTATCGGCATAAAAGACTGCTCCGGGCTCCGCCTGCTCCTCAAGCACGTAGATAATCTCAATTCCAATTGGGCTGATAAGAATAATTTCTCCTTCCACCGGCGCCTGATTTATGTTAAAAATCGGGTAGAACAGAAGCAAATAAGTATCCGGAAAACGCTGCAGAAAGTACTTTAATAAGGCATCACTGTAGTAATCCCTGTTCATAAACGATGTATCTGTCACGGTCGAAGTTGCCCATTTCAGCTGAAAGGAAAGCAGCTTATCCAGATAATATTGCTTTAATTCCATTTCTGTAGCAGGCCGGTCTTCTTGCGGGTTTGAGGTTTCCTGATCCACTTCTTCCTCATTTTTTCTGAAACGCATCCATTTGGAGAAAAACGATTCCGCGCCACGGGGCTCGGCGTCAGACTCTGGCTGTTCTTCCTCTTCGTTTTCTGCATCTTTCCACATCCGGTAAAGATTTTTCCAGTTTTCCTGTTTCAAGCGAATGTATTGGGAAGGGTAACGATAAGCATCCCACTCATAACGGGATATATAATCCTGCAGTTTAATCAGCTGTGCCACATCTCTCTCCCCTTTGTCAAATCCAGTACTGGCACCCTAAGGCAGAAGCTTAAACTCCTCAAACGGTTCATATTTCGGAGTTTGGCCAGGGTGGATTTTATATAAAGCTATTCCTTCTATATCTATTCGCTTTCGCTCCGTGAATTCCTTCTCTAACTCACGAAGGTTGGGATCCTCATCGCCTGCCCAGCGCTTGGCCAGGGTGATATGCGGACGGTATGGGCGATTCTCTTTTGCAAAACCTGCCTGCGCCGAGACCTCTTCCGCCAGTTCAGCAAGGCTCAGCAGTGCCTCCGTCCGTTCTGCCCCAGCCCAGAGCACGCGCGGCTTTTTCGGGTTACCGAAGAAGCCGATACCGCCTGTTTCAATCGTAAAACCGCGAACCTTTTCCAGATCTCGCAAGCTTTTAGTCAGCTGTTTCCTTTTATTATCGGACACCGGTCCAAAAAACTTTAATGTAATGTGCAGGTCCTCTGGATGAGGCCACTGCTTATACGGCAGATTTTTCCGCAGCTGCTCCTGCCATTTGGCAAGCATCTCTTTAACCTCAGCCGGTAAGGGAACCGCCAGGAAATAATGCGTATCTTCTGCCATCTCTTAAAACCCCTCTGCTATTTTTTCAAGGAAAGACAATAAGTTAATTCATCTTCCGTCAACTCCCGGTATTCCCCAGGTTTCAGGGTGTTATCCAAATACAGGCTGCCCATACTCAGCCGTTTTAAGAACCGCACCTTTTTGCCAACAGCTTCCATCATCCGTTTCACCTGATGAAATTTCCCTTCGTAAATGGTTATTTCCACACGGGACATTGCTCCGCCTTCTATGATAGTCAGCTCTGCCGGCATTGTTTGGTAACCGTCATCCAGCTTGACTCCTGCTTTAAAGGCGGCCCTGTCCTCTTCGGTTAACGTTCCCTCTACTTCCGCATAATATGTTTTGCCCACTTCTTTTTTCGGGGACGTCAGCTGATGGGCAAGTTTCCCGTCATTTGTCAAAAGCAAGAGACCTTCTGTGTCCTTATCCAGCCTGCCGACAGGAAACGGCTGAAATCGCTTCTGGGCTTCCTGCAGCAGGTCCACCACCGTCCGCTCCCGGCTGTCCTCCGTTGCAGAGATGACATCAGGAGGTTTGTTCATCATCAGGTAGATAAACTGCTGATAATGGACAGGCTGCCCATCGACGGTCACTTCATCCCGCTTCGTATCCACATGGACACTGCCGTCTTTGACTACTTCAAGATTAACCGACACTTGCTTCTTTTTCAGCAATGCCTTTACTTCTTTCCGGCTGCCATGGCCGGTATTGGCCAGCAGTTTATCCAGTCGCATCTTTTTCCTCCTATCTGCGGAAAAATTTGTCCAGAACACGTACCTTGTCTCCCAGCACACGCTCAAGCAAGGTAGACTCATACGCGAGCCAGAGATAGACCGCCGCACCGCTTACGACTCCCACTGCAAGCATCACGACCTGAGCCCATCTTTCTTCATCATATGGCAGGAACATGCCAAAGACCGCTTTTTCTATCCAGATGACAATCACCATGATAGCCACGAAAATCCCGACAAGCATCGTCCGTTTGATTACTTGCTTAAATGGAAATTGAATCGACTTTTTCACTCGCCACAGGTTTAAGGACACAGCGATCCCAGCTGCAAGTCCTGTCCCAAAAATCGCTCCCTTTGCCCCAAACATGTGAATTAGCTGGATATTCAGCAGTATTTTTGCAAGCAGCCCGGCAGACAGACTGACGACAGCGAATTTCTGCTGATTGATTCCCTGCAGCAAAGAAGAAGAGACAGTGAACATCGCAAACAGCAAGCCAACTGGTGCATACCAACCCAATAGCGGACCAGTTGTCTCAATAAACTTCAATCCATATAGCGCCCCATACGCTTGATCTGACAAAACGGACAGTCCGACCACGGCCGGGATGACCAAAATAGCAATGATCTGCAGTGCCTGGTTAATCTGCTTAAACAGCAGCTCCCGGTTTTGCTGTGTGAATGATTTTGTCAATACCGGCAATGTCGCCAGCGACAAGCCGATTGCGATGGTCCCCGGAATAATGACCAATTTATGCCCATATAAACTGATGACCGAATAGGCTACCTCAGTAATTTCCCCATCCTTTCCAGCCGCAATCATGGCCCTCTGGAAGGTAAATGTATCCACCAGCTGATAAAGCGAAGTGGCCAGCCCCACCAGAATAAACGGTCCGGCATAGCTAAACAGTTCCACGAATAAATCCTTGCGGGGAATATCATGGGAATACGTCTGCTGACGGAGCGTTTTATCCAGCCCAGGCTTCCGTTTTCTCCAGTACCTCCATAGTACGAACATCGAAGCAAGTCCGCCAATAAAAGCAGAAAATGTGGCAAATCCGACCGCAGTCCGTACTGCACCGTCCAGCACCACCATGACAATAAACGCCGCAGTAAGCAAAAATACAATCCGAACAATTTGCTCCACGACCTGTGACACCGCCGTAGGCCCCATCGAGGAGTGCCCCTGGAAAAACCCCCTGACAATACTCATCGATGGGATAATGATCAGGGCAAAACTCACCATTCGGATAACGAAGGCGACATCTTCTTCCGCAATGTTCCCCGCATCCTCACTGGCGATAATCCATCCCGCCAGCAAATCGGCACTTGAAAACAAAGCCAAAAACGCCAGAAATCCGCTGACCAGCATCAGAGCAATCCCTGCTTTGAACATTCGCCTCCCTGTCTCATAATCCCCAAGTGAATTGTACTTGGAGACAAATTTGGAAACTGCCAGAGGTACCCCAATGGTAGAAATACTTAGCAAAATATTATAAGGTATGTACGCGAAGGCATATAATGCTCCACCCGTAGCCCCGACTAACGCATTAAAAGGAATGACATAAATCATCCCCAAAAATTTCGATAAAAATGATGCCATCGTCAGCATCATTGCTCCTCTAACAATCGTCGACATTTTTTCACCAACATTTTCTCTATAAGTGCATAATCTATATTTTATCACAGATGACTCCATGGAGATATTGAAATATCACCCAATCTTGAGCCTTTCCCGTGAACAATGGTAAAATACAAACAGACGAAAGGAATGAGGAATATTGTCATATGATGTTATAGTCATCGGCGGCGGTCCTTCCGGCTTAATGGCAGCCATCGCCGCAGCAGAGCACGGAGCAAACACCCTGCTGCTGGAAAAAGGAAAAAAACTAGGCAAGAAGTTGGCCATCTCTGGCGGTGGCCGCTGCAATGTCACCAACCGCCTCCCAGAAGAAGAAGTCATCCGTCATATCCCAGGAAACGGCAAATTTTTGTACAGTGCCTTTTCTGTTTTTAATAACCTTGATATCATTGATTTTTTCGAAAATATGGGCGTGGCATTAAAAGAAGAGGATCATGGGAGGATGTTTCCTCAGTCTAATTCAGCAAAAACAGTCGTTAATGCCTTAATAGATAAATTGCATCACCTTCAAGTGGAAATCCGCATGAACACAGCGGTCGAAGCCATCCATTATACGGAAGAAACGCACACCGTCATTCTTGCCGATCAAGAGAAACTTCTCACCAAGTCACTGGTGATTGCGGCAGGAGGAAAAGCAGTACCTCATACAGGATCCACCGGTGACGGTTACGCCTGGGCAAAGAAGGCCGGCCACACCATCACCGAGCTTTACCCGACAGAAGTGGCACTCACCTCATCGGAACCTTTTATAAAGGATAAACGCCTTCAGGGTCTGTCCCTTCAGGATGTCGCTTTATCTGTTTTTAATAAAAAGAATAAGCCAATTATCACTCATCAAATGGACATGCTCTTCACCCATTTCGGCATTTCCGGCCCTGCCGTTTTGCGCTGTTCACAATTTGTCGTAAAAGAACTGATGAAAGGCAGACCCAGTGTGACGATGGAATTAGACATCTTGCCAGGAGAAAAAGAGAACAACTTGCATAATCGGCTATCAGACAGCATGAAAGACCAGCCGAAAAAATCCTTGCGCAATGTGCTGAAAGGAATCGTGCCTGAGCGGTTATTGGAATTTATTTTGCATGAGAAACAGCTGGACGGCGACCAAAAAGCAGCCAATGTTTCTGCAGAGGCCGTTCGCACCATCGTTCAATTCATCAAACATTTTCGCTTTGACGTTGATGGCTCCCTGCCGCTGGAGAAAGCATTTGTCACTGGTGGTGGTGTCTCCATCAAAGAGGTCCTCCCAAACACCATGCAGTCCAAGTGCATGCATGGCCTTTATTTTTGCGGGGAAATCCTCGACATTCATGGCTATACCGGCGGCTACAACATCACCTCAGCACTCGTCACCGGCCGGCTCGCCGGGATGAATGCAGCCATGGAAGCATCGTCACTGGCAGATGATTCCTAACATGAATTTCTGTTTTCCCGACATCCTAAAAATGTCAGGGTTCTCCTCGACAAAGGAAAGGATAGGTGTTCATGCAGAAAAATGGAATGTGGCTGCCGCTATTGACTTCAATCGGAGTAGGGGCAGCTACGTATTATACAATGACTCAAAACAAGCAAAACTTCGGTCAAACCATGCAGCAAATGGTTCCCATGGTTACAGGGATGAATGGCAACAATAATAATTCCAGCCAATAAAATCGCCCATTCGACACTGAAAAAGCGTACAGTTTAGTACGCTTTTTCTGATGTTTTCCATCTTCAATAAAACAGCAAAAACCCAGCATGCAATTTTGCATACTGGGTTTTCTTTTGCCTGGCGGCGTCCTACTCTTGCAGGGGCAAGGCCCCAACTACCATCGGCGCTGGAGAGCTTAACTGCTGTGTTCGGCATGGGAACAGGTGTGACCTCTCCGCCATTGCTGCCAGACAAAGGCTGGTGCATTTTATTATAAGCATTTATGCGCGAAAACGCAAGGGGATTTACACCCTGAAAACTAAATAAGCGCACACGGGACATCGAAATA
>NZ_NIXK01000016.1 GCF_002763455.1 Lentibacillus sediminis | reverse complement strand
ATGCCTCTATCTGCTTGTATTTCGTCCCCATTTTTGCCATTGATGGTTTTTTTTGCTTCATTACTGATAATATCTACCGTATGCCCAGCTTCTTTGTAAGCTTTCACAGGATCAGTTAAGATTGGTATTGAGGACGAGTACATGTTCGTAGAAAAGGCAAGTGGTAAAGACTTCAAAAGGCCGGAATACCAATTGCTGAAACGGATGCTTCGGAGTGGGGACGCTTTATATATACAGTCACTTGATCGACTGGGAAGAAATAAGCAAATGATTTTGGATGAATGGCAGGAATTGGTCAAGGATAAGCAAATTGATATTGCCGTTTTAGATATGCCTCTTCTTAATACCATGAAATATAAAGATTTAAACGGGATCGGATCACTGATCTCCGATTTAATCCTGCAATTATTAAGTTATATGGCTGAAGATGAGCGCAAAAGAACAAAAGAAAGGCAGGAAGAAGGAATTCGAGCAGCTCAAAAAAATGGCGTTAGATTTGGGAGAAAGAGATACGAGATTGATGACACCTTTAAGTCCGTCTATCCTGAGTGGAAGCAAAATAAAATCACGGCTGTCGAAGCCATGAAACGTGTGGGAATGAAAAGTAACACCTTTTACCGAAGAGTCAAAGAATACGAAGCTAATCATTAATCCTTGGATAAGGAAGAACCTAATTTGGGGACGTCGCAGGGATTTGAATATTCTGAATCCGACCTTTTCGGGGATTTGTGCAAAAATACCCATGTTTTAAATCTGGATCTTGTGTAGTGTTTAATCCTGCTTCATATACATAACGAGCTTCTTCAAAAGAAGCCAAGGCCGTCCATAACGCCATGACCTCGCCCACATGGAGGGGCGGTTTTGGTTCATCGTCAACTAGACTTCTTACAACACTTGTAATTGCCTCAATTGCTCTTGTCATCTTTTGACCTCTTTTCTGTGAATTTTTGCTAGTATCCTTTTTAATAACAACCCTACGAACAGACCTGGAATAACACTTAACATTGGAAGCCAAATAGGTCCCAACAACTCCCCAAAAAGGGTCAGATTTGATGAATAAATGGTCCCCACGGTCACGAAATAGGCTACAAACACGAAAGGTAAAAACGAATACGGTTCTTTTCCTCCACCTGCATCTTTGTATGCATCCCACATCGCAAAAAAGTATAAACAAGGATAAAACATAAGCCATTGGTAATCAGCTTGTTGAATGGCTTTGTCAATTTCACCATGAAAACTTAGGAGTATGATCGTGTTAAGATTTCCCATCACGTTAACCAGAAACTCTAAAAATATTAATAAAATCCCTTTAAGATATTTTCCGTTCAGAAGTTGTCCAAATCCAGGAAGGGCAATGCTCCATAGCAGTTTTTCCATGCATATCGCTAACCCTTCTTATTTCCCAATTTGCCCCTGTTTGCAAACAACGGTGGTTGTTCCAACCATCGATTTTTTATAGCCAGGTTAGCTCCATCCTTTGCATAGCCTCCAGCCTCTATCATTAATTTTCCAAATAAAACCGTCAGGTCGGATCTTTGGCATTGCCCAATAGCCATTCCATAACTCGATATACCTAGACCAGCCAGAAATGTAATATGTCCCATCATCAATTTGTCAGAGAATGGTGGAATAGTCGAGTCCGTCACCTCGAATTCTGGGAAAGAAGGGTGATCCAGGTGTTCATTTTCAAATTTTTTATTTAAAGCCTTCCTATGATTGTTCGTAATGCCTTTTCCTTTTATCATATAGTCCTTTACCTCTTGTGAATCTGCAACCTGACTGAAACCCAACAACAAATAGCCGCCAACAGTGTTCGTTATTGTGTTTGCATAAAGTTCCCGGATCTCCACAGCATGTAGGGGCCTGTCATCCGTAAAAAGGCCGATATTCATATAATATTTTTGGTCTTGAATGAAATTTGGGTGTTCAGGATATGAAAGGTAAGGAGCATGTGAATACACGGCCTTATCTAACATTAACCTAGTTGCTTGGTCCTGGAGTTTTGTCGTTGTCATCAAGGCCTCATGGAAAAAATTCAAGGTCCTTTTATCGGATGAAAAAGAGTAATATGTTCCGTACATCCTTAACCCGAAATTTGACATATGCTTGACGTAGATTAAACAATAGGTGTCTGAAAACAAACGGGGGGCATCTTGATTTACATCATCCTCCGTAAACCCTTGGGGTATAGGATACCCTTCGTTCTTAAAAATCTCCTCAATGGATTGAAGATACTGGACACTTAGTTCTAGTGAATATGACACTACCTCTTTCATTTCTTCATCCACCATTTTTTCTACAAAATATCCAAGAACACGATGGGACAGACTTGAAGCTATATAAGTTGACCAAAGGGCTCCAATTTCTACAGATGTTAGCTTATTTTTAGGGTTTTCCATGTTGTTTTCCCTCCAAAGTATTTATTTAAAGTTATTATTTACCCACCTTGGAGAAAAAATTCATTTTGTAATGAAGGATAAAAAGCAGATCGTGAACGAAAGCTGATTTATTCAACTATACCAGCTAATAAGAGGTCAATAACTAAGGTGAAATTCTTTTTATAAACATGATACAATATAAAATGACATCAAATAACCTTCCAAGATGTTAATGGAAGGTTTTGTAAATATGTTTATTTGTGAACCTTATACAGGGTGTTTTTGCACAACGCCCCGAAAAAGGGGAATAAGAAGAAAATAAATTATGTTTCTTTGGTTAAATCCCAAACAGGATAATTTATGTTTCATTATGGCTACCAATAAGGCTAATCTGTAAGATGTAAATAAACATAAATGCTCTTATGTTTCATTAAGATCCAATTAAGGGATCCATCTGAAACCCTTGTCACAGAAGGATTACAGGCCTATTCCACCATTTCGGGGGGACGTGCAAAAACATCCATAATGGAATAATACATTAGTTTTTATTAGCTGGTTTCGTTTAACAAGAACCATGCATAATTCTGTTTAAGGCTTGTCTATATTTATAAAAAAGACTGCTCCAATTTAGTAGCAGTCTTTCATATTGGTATCCTCTTAATGTTTATAGAAATCGCTTATTTATTGAAAAAATGAGTGATACTTTCGCGAATTGAAGTTGGTTTTCTACCAATCAAATCTTCTAAATCACTGGAAGCGTTCCCCTCATTTCCATCGGCTATTGAATTGTAAAGAGCAATTTGAAAATGAGCAAAACCTTCAGGAACGCCAGAATTAACCATTCTCTCTAGAGCTTCAGAGTCTGACATAGACTGATGAGTTACGTTTTTTCCTGAAACATCCGAAAGAATGTTAGCAAGTTCATCATAATTCCAAGTTTCAGATGATGCTAATTCATAAACTTTATCTTCATGTCCTTCTCCAGCCAGAACGGTTGCTGCTGCTAAAGCAAGGTCATTTCGTTCTACTGTATTAACTTTACCTTTTCCAGCAGAAGTCACGATTACTCCACTATCAACAAACGATTGAAGGCTCTCATTAACAAACACTTCTTGATAAAAAGCATTTCTTAAAATCGTAGTTGAAAGACCTGAAGCACGAAGGGTATATTCAGTTGCTGAATGAACATCTCCAAGTGGAGGAAATGCCCCCTTATCAACAGCAGCAAAACTTGTATAAAGAAGGTGTTTTACTCCTGCCTTTTTAGCTGCCTCAATGGCATCAACGTGTTTGCGAATACGTACTACCGAGTCGTCTTGTGGTGTTGATATTAGAAGCAACTTAGAAGCTCCAGCAAATGCTTTTTCCAGAGATGAAGGGTCATCATAATCCCCATAGCGAACTTCTATTCCTTGGTCAGCAAATTTAGATGCTTTTTCAACGTTTCGAACACTAACAGCGATTTGATTTGCAGGTACTTTTTCAAGTAAATGTTGGACAACCAATTGTCCTAATTCTCCTGTTGCCCCAGTAATTACGATTTTTGACATAAACAAGTCATCTCCTATTTATATAATTTTTTGTATGTTGGATTTTTAAGCATAGTCATATATTATATCAGTAGGCATTTTTTTTAAAGTAGGCACATTTTTATAACATAGTCACAAAAATAGTACTATTAGGAAGGAGAGGTATTTATCATGGCACGAACATTGTTTCAAGGTGAACCTCCAGAGGAACAAATAGAGGTTTGTCCGGTTACAGAAACTCAAAACATAATTGCAGGGAGATGGAAACTCATTATTCTATGGCATTTAAGTAAACAGACAAGAAGATTTGGTGAACTTCAAAAATTGGCACCCGGTATTTCAAAAGGAATACTAACACGTCAGTTACGAGAACTGGAAGATGATCAAATGGTTCACAGAGAAGTATATAAAGAGGTTCCTCCCAAAGTAGAATACTCACTAACACCAAAAGGGAAAAGCTTTATCCCTGTACTGGATATTATGGGTGAGTGGGGGAAAAAACACAGGAAGAGTAACAAAAAAGAACTCAAGCCCGTCACCAAAGATTAAGAAAAACGTGCTAGAGCAGATATGCTCTAGCACGTTTTTCTTAATTGTATTTTCAACTGATTTCCCATTATTCAAGAATTTGGCCCGTTTGCGGTATAACCTTATATTATTTTTACCATAAGAAACCCCTTTAGACAAATCACATCCAAAGGGGTAGAGCTTCGCGACTTTTTTCAAAACTTCGCATCTTTTTAATAAGCATCGCAACTTTATTTCATAGCCACATGTGGAGCAAATCTCCCCCAATCCTTCATTATAATAAATCCTTATTCTTGTTATAAGAACGCTTTAATGAAATGAATTTGGAGACAAACATAACAATACTCATACCCAATAATAAACCTAATGCATCAAACCAATCGTTTCTCTCTCCAGGGATTCCGATAAAGACTAAACCCGCCAACATAAACAAAACAACAAAAGATCCAGTTCTAATAAAAATAACTTTTAATTCCTTCCTGTAAGATCTTTCGGTTGATACATCTGTATATTCAATGCCAGATACTATATATCTCCCATACACATAAAGAAGAAAAATAGCAATCGATCCCAATAAGACACCTTCTATGGTTAAGTTAAAATATCTGTTGCAGACAATCATTACCACCAAGTAAAGTAATTGGATTATTGCTCCTTCTGAAATAAAATAGAGTACCCTTTTTTCTTAATATTCATCATTCGGCAGCAAAAACGATATCCAGGATTTCATTACACTTCAACCTCCCAAAATAATTCATCTAACGTTTTATTCAATTCTTCTGCGATTGCCACACAAAGTTGAAGACTCGGATTATACTCTCCTTTCTCTATCAGTCCGATTGTTTGTCTGGTTACACCTACTTTTCTTGCTAATTGTTCCTGGGTCATTGAAGTTTTCATTCGAGTTATTTTTACATTATTTTTCATTATCCCACCCTAATCATGCAATATATAGTTTGCATATGCAATTTATATATTACATACTATACAATAAGAAGTCAAGTTGTTTTTAGATAAATATTCAGAAGTAATTCTATCTGAGCAACAAATTATATAATTAGGATAAACCGCACACTTTTAAACGACCCACCTGCTAAAGCAGGTGGGTCGTTTAAGAAAGATTCACCAACACAACGGTAGCAAAAACCGATTCTCTACTCCTGGAAAACCGGTTTTTATTATTGTTGCCTATTCCATTTTTGAGCCCGTTAATGTAATAGTGTTATTTCACTTTAATTTACCACGATGCATTTTCCGAACCTAAATAATATAACATTACTGTTTTATCCGTGCCATAAACAAATACCCAATCACCGCAAGCAGCCGGGGCTTATCCTGTTTGGAAAGTTTATCCGACAACTCCACAATATCATTATGTGTATCCCTGAATATTTCCGTGTATTCGTGAGGAAACTTACCATTAAAAAAGTAAGCCCATTGATTGCCTTCTTCATCCTTCCAGCTAAAATCTCCGGAAAAACCCGATGCCTTGATGGAGAGAATCGGCTCTTCTTTTTCGTTAAACAACTCACCTTTAATATGAAATAGAGCCTTTAGTTCCTCCTGTATGTACGTGCCAATTTGGTTATTCTCCTGGTCAAAAATCGTTAGCTTCACCTGCTTCAACCAGCCTTTTTTTAGGAAGGTGAATTGGGTTTCTCCATCATGAGATATAAATCCGTATGTTAACGGAAAGAGGACAAGCATCGAATCTCTAAAAATACTAATTGGATATAACCACCACGGAATCTTCAGTGGCTTCACCATACCAATATATTTTCCGTCTTTCTCAAACAGCAGCAGCCTTGGAATTAACGTTGCATCCTTCTTTATTACCACATGATTCAGATTCAATAGCTGCTGCTCTGAATTTGGAATCTGAACGTCTTTTACCTTATTGTACTGTGAACGGCTTATAAGGATAATAGAGACAATGAAACCAATTGGCATCAGCAAGAACAGCATTTCAAGCCATTCGCTTGTTGTTTCGGGGGGTTGCAATAGAAACCACCCTACGATGATCAGTAGTAAGAATCCTAAAAAGGCATACCCAAGTTTTTCCCTTCGTTTGTACATTTCTGCAATCAAAACATATTCTCCTTTACATTCACAAATGTCTATTTACTAATTCAACTCTTGCACGATATTGTTCGACAAGAAATTTGATTATGAACAATTAATAAACAAACCTCACTTTCTAAGCCACCATTCACTAAAGCAATAAATAGAATAACTATTACTAGAATTGTCCAAACATACTAATCAGGAACCCAAAATATTGAGGCACACGTCCGGATTTTTGCAGTTTAATTCATTAAAGTTTCTTATGACAGGTCTTATGGGTTTCGTCTTTCCATAAAAAATAAAAGATTGAAAGCAGTCATTTATACCAATCAATGGCCCAATTCTGATGAATGTATTTTTCTTCCGCGAAAGTTAGCAATAGGTAAGCCTTTGAGGTTATCTCCAACTTTTCCCCTGCTCCACATGGAGCATGCAGGTTTCCCCGCACTCCACGCTCCATCTAACGATATGTAATAAATGATAAGTTCCTCGTTAACTTCAGACAAGAGGAAAACTATCGCCCAAACAGAAAACTCTTGCCTGGAAGCTCGCACTGTGGAAAATCCCACGTTCCTACCCGATCGGTGCGATAAACGCTTGGAAAACCATCGTTCCATTCGCTAGACTTGGGGCTGTTCCTCCACTTCCATTACAGAAGATTCACAGGTCGTACCCCTACCTTCACAAGGATAAATACCCTTCAGCATATGCCTTATAGTACCGTTTCGGATGACAGTCCTTGTTTCAACGTCCCTTGCTTCCCAAGTCCCTTACAACTTAGCTATCCATACTGGACGTAGGTGCTTCCTTTAAGCCTGTGAGCTGGATACCGCCTTTGTTCAGTATAGCGTATTTCAGAGGGCGCATTTTTACTCTACACCACTCACATCATCGTTGGATGACACATAAGTTTCCCTATGTTTTAACTCTAGACCCGTACATTCGGAAGTTTGTCAGTTCCTTTCCCAAAGAACATTCTCACCATATCCAGTTTTTCAGCCGCGCGGCCTATCCGTTGGCATACCTTCTCTAAAAAAAAGAGTGGCTCCAGCCTTCGTTCAGCCGAATCACCTGTGCTTCATACCCCAAAGCCTGTCAGCCTTGACGCATGCAGGATTTGTTGACGGGATGGTTTCAGGAAACGTGGTTCCATCATTCCCATCCTCCGTTGTAACGTTAGAATTTAATAAAATTCCCCGCATGTTCACGCCTCAAAGCGTTTATAGCGGAACTTGTCGCGCGCGCCCGTTAACGGAATTATTATGAATCCAAAGGTTTCTTAAATACATAACTAACCTTATCATAATCCAGCCTCTCTTCATAAAAACGGTGAGCGTCTATACGTTTTAACCCTGAAGATAAGGCGACGCTTTCATACCCATTTTCTTTTGCCCATTTATGTACATAAGAAAGAAGTCGCTCGCCATATCCGTTAGATCGTTTACTGCTATCAGTAACTAAATCACATACCCAAACAAAACGCCCGTAATAAAGAGTAATCATGGGCTTAAACCCAGTGACTGCAACAATTTCTTGTTGGTCATACAAAGCAAATAATCTGTACATATCTTTTTCTTTGGCTTCCGTCACCAAATCAAGATAAGTAGCTTCATCAAGATGAGTGCGTAATTGATTCATTATCGGAAATGCTTCCAGGATTTCCTTCTGGGATTGAAGTTCATTGATAATTAAAGTATTCATTGCCAAACTCCTTTTTTAGTTGTTATAATTCATTTTCCTATTCTACATTCCATAATGGATTCCTTCCTTCATTCCTCAAAGTGACCAATTAATCAAATATAGTTGATATCCTAAGTAAACGGATATACCCCAGATAATCACTGCTGAAATTTTATTAATGAGAACAGTAATCCTCCCTTCTTGATCAATCGTTCGAATGGTTCTTCCGATCATCGCTAACCCAATAAAAGAAATCCATGAAACGGCAATACACGCAACCGTGAACCCTATTAACTCAGGTTCTGTTGAATATCTTAAAGAATTGGTTCCAATAACTCCTACCGTATCAAGTATAGCATGCGGATTCAAAAGCGAAACAGATATAGCAAACATGACTTGCTTTTTTGCACTCATAGCGCCATGCTGTTTATTAACCTCTACTGGATCGCTTGACCAAATGGACCACCCAATGTAAATAAGGAAAAGGAATCCAGCTGCAAAAAAGATCATTTGAAAAACAGGTATAGTCATGACTATGAGCGACACGCCTAAAACCGCAAGAATAATTAAGATGGTGTCGCAAATGGAAGCAGTTATGACCGAAGGCATGGTATGCCGTAACTTTTTGTGAGCAGCCCCTTGATTAAAAAGGAATATATTCTGGGCTCCAAAAGCTAAAATTAATCCAAAAGATAACACGAATCCGTGTATAATTGCTTCACTCATTTTTTCCTCCTTCAGGTTTTCAATTTTTATTATAAGTATATTTTAGACGAGATTTTATCACTTGGCTCCATCCATTTGGGTGGAAATTGAACCAACCAAATCTTATAATTGTTTATAAGACTGGAGGGAAATAAATGAAACTGTCAGAATGGAAACCTAACCGCTTATCACAGGTGCCTTTGCACCAATAAATTGAAAATCATATAAAAGAAAAAATCCTAAATGGGAATGGACGGTTGGAACCAGAATTCCTTCTCAAAGAATTCTGGCTGAAGCCTTTGGGGTCAACCGGAGTACGATTGTCACAGCTTTAGATGAATTAACAGCAATGGGTTTAATTGAGGGTAAAAGTGGAGGGGGCACAAAAGTCATTAACACAACCTGGAACCTTCTGGCTTCTACCCCTCCGCCAGATTGGAACTCATATGTCAAAGCAGGCATTCATAAACCTAATACACCAACCATTCAAGCAATCAATCAGGCAGAGTTTCAATCAGATATTATTCGACTGGGCACAGGAGAACTTTCACCTGAACTTCTACCATACTATCAAACAAAAGCATTATTTCAGCAAGCAGCTGATCAAACGATGTCTTTGGGATATGAGGAACCAAAAGGAAATTTCTTTCTTCGACAACAGCTAGCCCTACATCTGAAAGAATCGGGAATTCAAACTTCTCCCTCCGCAATTTTAATCGTCTCGGGGGCTCTTCAAGCTTTACAATTAATTTCAATTGGTCTATTGCATAAAGGCTCATCGATTTTGCTTGAAAAGCCGTCTTACTTATATTCCGTCCATGTCTTTCAATCTAATGACATGAGATTAGTTGGCGTCCCAATGGATAATCAAGGGATTCAAACTTCGATTATTGAGCAATATAAAAGACAATATAACGCATCTTTGTTGTACTCCATACCATCTTTTCATAACCCCACTGGTACATTGATGACAGAAACAAGAAGGAAACAAGTCATGGAATTATGTGAACAATTAAGCCTGCCCTTAATAGAAGACGATGTATACCGAGACCTATGGATGGATGCTCCTCCACCTAGTCCATTGAAAGCAACGGATAAAAACGGTATGGTTCTTTACCTTGGGAGTATGTCTAAATCTGTGAGCCCAGGTTTAAGAATCGGATGGGTCGTGGGACCAGAACCTGTCATTGACCGGTTGGCTGACATAAAAATGCAAACGGATTACGGTTCTAGTGCATTATCCCAATGGGCAGCTGCAGAATGGTTTTCTACAGGATTATATCATGAACATTTGAGCGATATCAGAGAGGAACTCCGGGATCGTAGGGATGCAACCATCCAAACGTTAAATAAACATTTTAAAGAGATTGCCTCATGGAAGGTTCCAAAAGGAGGATTTTATATTTGGATTCATATCATTCCTAACTTATCGATGCATGAGCTTTTTTCCAAAGCACTAAAAAAGGGTATTTTACTTAACCCTGGATATTTATATGATTACAATGGTAACCAATGTTTGCGGATCTCCTATTCTTATGCATCGATATCAGAAATAAAAAAAGGTATTGCTTTACTGGCTACAATAGTTAAACAATTATTAAAGTAAGGTCCGCGGTAAAGCATATTAAATAGCCCAACTCTCCATTAAGGGAATTAGGCTGGCTTTACTTCCCAAAAGCACCTAATTCTTTTCTTTTTAGAAGCCTTTTAATAAAATGAATTTCTATATTTCCCGAAAATAATAATCCAGTGACCACAAAAATCGTTGCTGTAATATCAAAAAAAGTAATTGGTTCTTTTAAAAAAATATTGGCTAATATATACCCAAAAACTGGCGTCATGAATAACCAATTGTTTGCTTTTACCGTATCCTGTTTCAATAAATAGAACCAAAGTATCATTGTCCCTATTGAAATAACAATCACTAACCATATTAATGATCCATATAAGTAAACGTCCAAATTCAAAAAGTAAACATCTTTCTCTAGAATATAGGCTATAGGTATTAATAAGATTCCACCGATTAACACTTGCCAAGTATTAATAACAACACTTGGTAAGTTTAAATCCATTTTTTTAAAATAAACGCTCCCAACCGCCATTGATGTCATTCCAATTCCCAAAATAACTAATCCATATAAATTCTTATCATCGCCTGTAATAGTTGGCCATGTTGCTATTACCAATCCCATAGTGGAAATAACCATGCCTATCCATTCCCGTAAATAAATACTTCTTTTCAACCAGATAAAGGACAGGAAAGCGACTATAAATGGGTTTGTTGTAACAAATAAATTAAATATTCCTGCGGACACATGATTTAATGCCCAAAAAGTGGCACCTAAATAAATTGTAGTATTTAGTAATCCTAATATTATAAGTGATCGCCATTCCTTTAACTTTGGCCAAGGGTATTTATTATGAAGTAAATAAACGTAAAGAAGTAGCAGCCCTCCAGCTATCAAAAAGCGAGTTGTAGCCAATACCAAAGGGGTAGTAGAGTATAAACCAAACTTAGTAGCTATAGCCGCTGTTGACCATAAAAGTGTAAAAAATAAACCTAATAGTGTTTTCATCAATTTACTCCTAAAAATTAGTTTAAAAAAACAACTGTGACTTGAGCAAATCACAGTTATCAAGGAAACATGCTTACAACTACATTATATATTTATTAGTTCAGAGTTCTTTACCAATTATCGGATTCATTTTAACCAAATTACAAAGTTCTATTGTTTTTTATTCGAACGGCTTTTGAAAGCTCGTAAAATAAAGTAAGCTAAGCCGCCCCAAAGTAAAACGATACTAAAAATCATTACGAATATGGCTCCCAATGACATTAAAACCATCCCCTTTACAAGTTTGGTTTTATTGTATTCGAGATGAAAAACGATAGCTTTACCGATTGGGGGGACTTATTTATCACAAATACGGTACTTCCGGAATTGACTTGGTGTAATACCTTCGTGTTTTAAGAATAAACGAGTTAATGAAGATTGATATTCTAACCCCACTTGGATGGCAATATGTAATATAGATAAGTTTGTATGAAGCAGCATATCCTTTGCTTTATTTAAACGGACTTCTTGTATATATGCAAAAGGTGTTTTTCCAGTTTCTTTTTGAAACCACTCCGAATAATAGGAACGATTATAGTGTTCAAGCGATGCCAGCTTTTCAATCGTTAATTTTTCATCATAATGTTCATGTATATACTTAATTGATGTGGGTTGATATTCTTGAAGTAAATAATACGAAATGTACGGATAGAGTTCCTTTAGTGCAGTTGAATTTATTGGTTTTTGATTTATTTCGTTTTGTATAAGATATCTTATACCTCTCCATTGATCATTTAACCCACATGAAATAACCTTATTCTGAAATTCTTTTTTATTTAACAAGAAATCAGGGATATCTAAAACCAAAAATTCATTTCGCATAATTGAGTTAAAGGTATGAATATGTCTTGGAGGTATGAAAAGTACTATTTCATCATTTAATCGGAAGTCATTTTCCTCCACCCGAATGGAAAGCTTTCCATATTGAGGTAATATTAACTGGGCATAATAATGAGAATGAGTGTCTTGATTTTGACCATAAGTTCTTCTTTCCGCAAAAATATTTTTGATTAATTCCACATTTATCACTCCCTGTGTTTAATTCTAAAGGATAATACAGCTTTTGGACCTAAAAAACAATATCCCATCGGGTTTTCTAACATAATAAGTGAACGCCATTCTTTTTACTTTGACTAAGGATATTTATTATGAAGTAAATAAACGTAAAGGTTCGGATAAACAATAAATACACAATCCTAATTTGTACAAAGATGCATATAAGAAGGTTGATGCTTGATAAAATTAAGAGCGTCAAAAGCAACTAAAGAGGCAATTGCATCTGATGGTTTTCTGACTGGAATAGGATAGAAACTACCTCTTAAAACATTTTCTTCTTCAACTCTTCTCCGAATTAGCTTAATATCTCGATATTTCAATACTAACATATTATTCCAATAACATTATTGGATTTTTGATCAAGAAAAGACGATATTCTTCCATTGCTTCTTTTTTTAGTTTTACTTTTCTCTATTTTAGACAAGAAATGATGAGCATTGCCCGATTGTATTTCATCAGCAAACACTCGATAGAACGCAGTCATTATTGAATTATCAGCATCACTAACCATACGCCACTTGGAAACAGTAAGAACAATTATTAAAGTAAGACCGCGTAAAGTATATTAAATAGCCCAACTCTCCATTAATTAAGGGAATTGGGCTGGTTATACTTCTCAAAAATTTATCATAAATTATTAAACCGTATTTCAAAGCCACCATCTTATTAAGTAAATAAACCAAAGTTTGATCTGCTACACCATTCTATTGCCTATACAATAACGTTTTATAAAAAATTCCCAAGTAACTATGACATGATTTTTAAGCATAATATTGTCACCTATCGTTTTTAAGCATAAGAATGTCACCCTGACATTCTTATGCTTAAAATCACACACAAAAAAACCACCAACAGCTATGTATTGGTGGAGACGGTGGGACGTGCTCTTCCATGCTTTCGACATGGCACTGACTATATCTTGAACCTGTGTAAAGAATAGGTCCTTCGGCGTCTTATGCGAAATATGGATTTACCTTCATGAGGCAGGATTCCGCATCCTAGTGCTGCCCGCTAAGTGGCAGCCTATAAGTCGATACATGGCTGTTGGATTGCTCCTCATACCACTCGGTATTGCCCTATTGCTTCAGGAAAAGCAACTTAGGTTTCACCGATAAAGCCGAATTTTCACTTTTGTGTTGCCACAAAAGGCGACTATTTTCTAATCGAACCCACGTCCAGAGGCATTGCCACCCAGGCTTCTACACGCATAGTTGGTATTTGCGCATTCGCTCAACTCTCAGCCTACCAACAGGCCTTGAGCCAGCTAGTCTGATTGGTTTCAACTACCATCCTCAGACGGTGGATGATAGTATAGCCCGCTTGATTTGAGACCCTTCAATCTGCCACACGGGCGATAGCAGGAAGGATCGCTTTAGGCTACTTACGCAGCTGCTAAAGCAGGAGTATTGTTTTCTTTGCCAGTTATATTTAGGCAATAACGTTTTACGAGCCGTAACCTCGACGCGCAACCTGGGCTCAATCTACCCCTGTCGAATCCGTAACGTCCCCATAAATAGAGAAACGTTAAGGAAGTAAATTTGAGCCTTATTTAATTATTTCCTTAACTACAGTTACTATTGTATCATAAATCCGCATAAAGTCAAGAGGGCCGCGGTTTGCAATCCAGTTTACTTGAAGCTCTCCTTAATCGCCCGATCTGCATCACGCTTCATTTGCTTGCGTTTCAGATCCTCGCGCTTGTCGTATTTCTTCTTCCCTTTTCCTAGTCCAAGCAGCACTTTGGCGTAGCCGTTTTTGATATAAATCTTCAGCGGGATAAGGGCATAACCCTGCTGCTGAATCTGGCCGGTTAATTTATCGATCTCTTTGCGGTGAAGCAGCAGTTTGCGTGTTCTGGTCGGGTCATGGTTAAACCGGTTGCCCTGCGTATATTCTGCGATGTGAAGATTAATCAGCTTCACTTCACCGCGATCAATCCGCGCATGGGAATCCTTAATATTAACCCTGCCGGCACGGATCGACTTGATCTCCGTCCCTTGCAGAACAATCCCTGCTTCATACGTTTCCTCGATAAAATAATCGTGGGACGCTTTTTTATTTTGTGCGATTGTATTACCCTGACCTTTTGGCATAACGGTTCCTCCTACTACTTCCGTGAACATCTATTTTACCAAACAACCGTTGTGATTCCAAGAAGAAGTTTTCGGCTTACAGAAGCAGCAAGCTCACAGCCATGACTGCCATACCACTGATGACCCCATAAATCGACATATGTGTCTCATCATATCGCTTGGCTGCAGGCAGCAGTTCATCCAGCGAAATAAAAATCATAATTCCCGCTACCATCGCAAAAATGATTCCGAACATCAAGTCAGTGAGGAATGGCATCAAAATCAGAAATGCGACTACCGCTCCGGCAGGTTCTGCGAGGCCGGATAAAAAAGACAGTCGGAATGCCCGCCGCTTATTATTTGTCGCATAATAAATCGGCACGGAAACCGCGATGCCTTCAGGAATATTGTGAATTGCCACGGCAATCGCGATCGCAAGCCCGATGCTTGGATCTTGCAGTGTAGAAATAAATGTCGCTATCCCCTCGGGAAAATTATGAATCCCGATGGCGAGTGCAGTGAATGTTCCCATTTTTAATAAGGCCGGATCATTGATCGCACTCCCCGGCTTCTTCATATCCTCGATTTTTTTCACTTCATGCGGGTTGGAATGTTTCGGTATATAGCGGTCGATCAATGCAATCAGCAGGATACCCCCAAAGAAGGCAATAACCGTCAGCCATCTGCCGCCCTGATCCCCCAATTCCGCAACCAGGGAATCCTGTGCTTTAAAAAAGATGTCAATCATGGACACATAAATCATGACACCAGCAGATAAACCCAGCCCAAAGGATAAAAATTTGGTATTCGTCGTTTTCGCAAAGAATGCCAAAAGACTTCCAATGCCTGTCGCCAGGCCGGCAAACAGTGTAAAAAGAAATGCCAGCATTACATTTTCCATAGCTGATGATGCGCCTCCTCACCCAATCCGGGAATATTAAGAAAATTAATGATTTATTGTTGACAGGCACTTGTTTTGTTATTACTCTAATGTATAGTTTATACACCAATTAATTATATGTCAACAATAGTTTTTCCTTTGTGCAACTTTTGTATAGGAGGATTATATGCTGAGAGTTGGGATTTGTGCCGTTGGATTTTTATATGATGGGTGAATGCTCGGTGTGACAGAGGTGTGGATGGCTGCCGAAAAAAAAGAGCCGAGTCGCCACCCGGCTCTCCCTTAAATTATCCTTTTTTCGCTTTACTCTTCTTCTTCGGTTTTCCTTTTTTTCTTCCACCGCCGTTATTTTTAGGCTCTTTGATTTTCTTCTTGTGTTTACGAGGTTTTTCTGCCCGGACAAGATCGAAATCAACGGTATGTTCATCCATATTAACGCTGGTCACCTTGATTTCCACTTCATCGCCGACGCGGTACATATTGGCAGTGCGTTCACCGATCAGCGCGTGGCTTCGTTCCTCAAAATGATAATAATCATCGGTCAGATTACTGACGTGAATCAGTCCTTCGACGGTGTTTTCCAGTTCGACAAACATGCCAAAGTTCGTCACCGAGCTGATGATGCCCGTGAACTCTTCGCCAATTTTGTCCTGCATGTATTCTGCTTTTTTCAGGCTATCGGTTTCCCGCTCCGCATCCACTGCGGCGCGCTCGCGTTCTGATGTATGGCGAGCGATTTCCGGCAGGCTTTCCTTCCATTGCCGGATCGTTTTCGCATCCATTTGCTTGTCGATCAAATAGGTGCGGATCAGCCGGTGCACGATCAGATCCGGATAACGGCGGATCGGCGAAGTAAAGTGAGTATAAAATTCGGTTGCCAGGCCAAAGTGTCCAACACCCTGCGGATCATAGCGCGCCTGCTGCATGGACCGGAGCATCAATTTACTGATAATCAATTCTTCGGGCTTGTCTTGAACCTCTTCAATCACTTTCTGCAGCGCCTGTGGGTGAATCTCATTGGCGGTACCTTTCACGACAATGCCAAGACCGGCTAAAAACTCGAAAAAGCTTTCCAATTTGCCAGGATCAGGGTCTTCATGAATCCGGTGAATGAACGGCACGTCCATCCAGTGGAAATGCTCGGCGATCGTCTCATTAGCCGCCAGCATGAATTCCTCGATCAGCCGCTCCCCGACAGAACGCTCGCGCAGCACGACGTCTTCCGCTTTTCCTTTATCATCCACGAGCACTTTTGCCTCTTTGAAATCAAAATCGATAGCGCCGCGGCCCATCCGCTTGCCATTAAGAATCTTGGCGAGCTTTTCCATTTGTTCAAACATCGGCACCAGTTCGCTGTACCTCTCGCGCAGTGCTTCATCTTTATCGATGAGGATTTTGTTTACATCCGTATACGTCATCCGCTCATTAGTCTTGATCACACTCTGGAAAATTTCATGATTGACCACATCGCCTGATGACGTGATCTCCATCTCGCATCCAAGCGTCAGCCTGTCCACCTGGGGATTCAGAGAACAAATCCCATTGGAGAGCCTGTGCGGAATCATCGGGATCACCCGGTCCACCAGGTAGACACTGGTTCCGCGCTCAAACGCTTCTTTATCCATCGGGCTGTCTTCATCGACATAATAGCTGACATCCGCAATATACACGCCAAGCTTGTAATTGCCGTTATCGAGTTTTTTCACCGTGACGGCATCATCCAGATCCTTGGCATCCGCGCCATCAATGGTAACAATCATTTCATCCCTCAGGTCACGACGGTTTTTGATTTCATCTTCAGAAATGGTCTCCGGGGCGTTCGCTGCCTGTTCCAAAACTTCATCAGGAAAATCCACTTGAATGCCGTGCTTATGAATAATGGAAATAATATCGATGCCCGGATCATTTTTGTGACCGAGAATATGAATGATTTCCCCCTCGGCACTTTTACGCCCCTCAGGATATTTCGTAATATGGGCAATTACCTTATGGCCGCTCACCGCGCCGTTTGTCATGCTTTTGGGGATGAAAATATCATTGGGGATCCGTTTGTCATCTGCTATGACAAATCCGAACGAGCGATTGTCTTCAAAGGTGCCTACCACCTGCAGCACGGCACGTTCCAGAATGCGGATCACCGTTCCTTCTGGGCGGCTGCCGCTGTCTTCCTTACGCTCCAGCCGTACAAGCACACGGTCATTATTCATTGCGGAAGCCAGGTCGGAATGATGAATGTAAACATCGTTCTGCCCCTCTTCTTCAGGAATAAGAAAAGCAAACCCTTTGGCATGCATTTGAATTCTGCCGCGGATTAAGTTCATTTTCTCCGGTAAGCCGAAACGGTTTTTCCTCGTGCGGACGAGTTCGCCCTCATCCTCCAGTGCGTTCAGCGCCTGCACCATCTCTTTAAATTTCACCGCATCTTCTATATCCAAGGCTTCTTCCAGCTCATCCACTGCGAGTGGTTTTGTCCCGCTTTCTTTAAAAAATGTTAGTATTTCTTCTTTCATTGTTTCACCTTCTTTCTTAAAATTGTTTCCCTATTTTTCCAATTATAATCATTCTTTCCAATCAAGCTGCTCGAGAAACTGGTGAATATCTTCGTGCAGCTGTTCTTTTTCCTTACCCATCGTAATCACATGACCGGACTCTTCGTACCATTTTATATCTTTCTGATCCGATTCGATGTTTTCATATATGTAGTTGGCGCTCTCCTTGTTGATCATTTCATCTTTTTCTGCCTGAACCACATATGCCGGTGTGTAAATCGTGTCAATTTCCTCTTTCACTTCTGTGATCAGCTTCTCCAGCCTGTCGAACACTTCCTCGGAACTTTCCATGAGTTCATCGATCTCGCTGCGGATGGTATCCTCGTCTTTTCCTTCCAGCTGCTTGTATTCCTTGGCAAATGCCTGAAATCCCTTGGTGAGCTGGGTCTCGTTGTCAAAAAACATTGGCGTGCACATCGGAACGACGCCTTTCACCTTCTCGGAATAGGCCAGTCTCAGCGACAGCACTCCGCCAAGCGATAACCCGGCAACCGCGATTTCCTCATAGCCGAGATCTTTTAAATGATTAAAAGCGGTCTGCACGTCTTCCCACCATTGGTCCGGATTCGTTTCGATTAATTCCTCCGGTGGTGCACCGTGCCCGCGAAGAATCGGCGCATGGCTGGTGTAGCCCTGTTTTTCCAGATATCTGCCAAGCATGCGCACATCCGCAGAATGTCCGGTAAATCCGTGCAATAGCAGGACGGCACGCGGCCCTGCTTCAAATGTAAATGGTTTTGGCTGTACAACTTTCATGTTCATCCTCCATCTCTATCACAATTCCTATTTCTACTTTACCCTTTTTTGGCAATTGTATCACTTGATATGGTGTTGAGGGTGGGGGGCGCTTGGGTTTGGGGTGGAGTTTTCTCTTTGAGGCGGAAGTTTCTGCTCTCCCGCCGAAGTTCTCCCTCTCCCGCCGAAGTTCTCCCTCTCCCGCCGAAGTTCTCGCTCTCCCGCCGAAGTTCCCGTTCTCCCGCTGAAGTTCTCCCTCTCACGCCGAAGTTCCCGTTCTCCCGCTGAAGTTCTCCCTCTCCCGCCGAAGTTCCCGTTCTCACGCCGAAGTTCTCATTCCATAGAAAAACCCCTACCACGACACGTGATAAGGGCAATTTTTACTGAAGTACATATACACTTATGAAAGCCAGCAGGAAGAACAAAACACCTGTGACGATGGTACCGCGATGCAGGAAGTAATCGACCCCGCGCGCTTTTTGCTTTCCGAATAGCTGCTCCGCCCCGCCGGAAATCGCTCCCGACAAGCCTGCACTCTTACCTGACTGCAATAAGATAAACACTACCATAATAATAGCATTAACTACTAACAATACATTAATTAATGTCGCCATACTCATACCCTCCTGAACGGACAAATACCTATACATACTGTAGCACAATTGCGGCAGATTAGGCAAGGTAAACTTTTAACCTGAACCTCTAACAAATATAAATTCGTACAAAAGCGCAGGAAGCCTTATTATACCTAAGGCATAACTTAAATAAGAACTCCCAATGACGTTCTTTACCACAGGGAGTTTTTACTTAAGGCCTCGAGATGTAGGCGCTGGACCTAGTCGTGGCATTTCCTTGCAAGGTCCAACCTGCAGAGTGCCGGGATCTTTCTGCAAAGATTAATAGAATACCCTTAATCAAAGCCTCCTTTAAATGCAGTCCCCAACATTTTTCCTTTCCAGCTCAGATTTCCATATCCCAGCGTTCCTGTTCTGTTTTCTTCATCTGTTGTTCTGTCTCTTCTGGATAGGCGGTCCGGAATTTATGGTGATCGGCAGGGAGGATTTCAATCATCTTTTCGATCATGTCTTTGGGATCAAACTGATTATTTAGTCCTTCTTCCTTTTCCTTCATATCTTGCTTACGTGTGAAATTTAACTTTTCATCGTACCATTTCCATTGTTCCTCTGCAGCCCGATCATTGAAGCCGGTCTCATATGGTCCTGGATTGATGGTTGCCACTTGCACACCGAACCCTTCAAGCTCCTTCTGCAGGCTTGAGGCAATGCCTTCGAGCGCGTGCTTTGTCGCTGCATATGGACCGCCATAAGGTGCTGCCATAATTCCTGCCATGGAACTCATGAAGACGATCTTCCCGCTGCCTTTTTTCACGAGCTTCCGCGCAGCAGCCTGCACCGTTTCCAATGTGGCAAATACATTCACTTCAAATATTTTACGGAAACGGTCCATTGGTACTTCCCCGAGCGGGCCTCTTTCATTGATCGCTGCATTGGCCACAAATACATCGAATTCATATTTTTCAATTTCTACTCGGTCGCGTGGATTCGTAATATCAAGTTTGAACACTTCTATATCTAATTTTTCTTCGCGCGCTTCCCTCATTAAATCGGTCTTCTGAGAAGTTATCTCAGTAGTCGCAATGACACGGTAACCTTTTTTCGCGAGCCCGAGGGAAGCTCCTCTCGCAAGGCCGCTGCCCGCGCCGGTAATGAAAATTGTTTTCGCCATTTAGCATACCTCCTGTATATGCTCCATGGTTTCTATGTTCCCATCAGGTAACAGGATAAACCTTACTCAGAAGGGATCCCAACGTTATGGAAAGCAGTTCAAAAAAACCTTTCCAGACAAATGCGTTGGATTCGAAGCAATTGAATCCCATTTGCCAACAACTATCGCATTGTGGATGATATCGTTGTTATTGACTATTTCGATGACTCTAAGGAAGCATTCCGCAGACATGAAGAACTGCATAAAAGCCATACCGTGAACTTCATACTTCCAGAGACAATATTGACATCTGGGAGAAAAGAATACGAACACCACGAATTACTTCAAATTAGACTTCCCAGCAATTTCCACTTACCATGAAAGCAACACACCCTACAGAAATGGATGATAGCAATGGAAAACAATTTTTGGCTAACGATGGAAGACGGCGTTGAAGTTTATGTGAAAAAATGGGAAACTCCCGGGGAAAAGCCGAAAGCTCTTGTGCAGCTGGCACACGGGATGGTAGAGCATATCCAGCGCTATAATGAGTTTGCCCGATACTTGCTAAGCCATGGCTATTTTGTTTATGGCAACGATCACCGCGGGCACGGCAAGACCGGGGAGAAACAGGGTTTGCTTGGCCATTTTGCCGATCAGGATGGCTTCGCAAAAACCACTGAGGATCTGCATGTGATTACCAACCATATGAAACAGGAATATCCGGACACGCCTGTAATTTTGATCGGCCACAGCATGGGCTCGTTTTTGGCAAGGCTCTACATTCAGCAGTACAGTCATGGGCTTGACGGAGTAATTTTGTCGGGAAGCGGGTATTTTCCAAAGCTCATCTCACAGGCCGGGAAACGGCTTGCTGCCATGTTGCCGCCACGGGAATCCTCGCCGCTCATGAACCAGCTGGTCTTTGGTTCCTATAATAAGCGTACAAAAAAAGAAACTTCCGTTGACTGGCTAAGCCGCAATGAATCCGCTGTGGAGTCTTATCTCAATGATCCTTTATCCGGCTACATACCGACAGCAAGGTTTTTCTATGATTTGCTGGACGGGCTGATTGTCATGCATTCGGAAAAACGAAACCGGATGATACGAAAAGACCTGCCTCTCCTGTTCGTGAGCGGAGGCGAGGACCCTGTCGGCGATTATGGCAAAGGCGTCTGGAAAGCTGCCCATCATTATCAAAAAGCCGGACTGGAGAACGTTGCAACCATGCTGTTTGAACACGGTCGGCATGAACTGCTGCACGAGACCAATAAAGCAGAAGTCTTTACTGCCCTCCACAGCTGGGTGGAAAATATTGCCTCACCCGGCGAGAAGCGTACTTTTCTTGAATCGCCCACAGGAAACATTTAAAATGAAAAATGGAATGCAAAATATAGACAAGGTGGTCGAATCATGACGAATATACAAGGAATTGGAGCATCATCTGGCATCGCTATCGCAAAAGCGTACCAGCTGGTTACTCCAGATCTTTCGTTTGAAAAAGCAACGATAGATAATCCAAATGAACAAATAGAACGCCTGGAGAAAGCGCTGGCGATTTCCAAAGAAGAACTGGAAAAAATCAAAGAACATACCCGGAAAGAGATTGGCGATGAGCATGCGGAAATTTTCTCTGCCCACTTGCTTGTGCTGAGCGATCCGGAAATGATCAACCCGATGAAGGATAAAATCACTTCAGAAAATGTCCTGGCTGAAACTGCGCTGGAAGAAACCGCAAACATGTTCATCGACATGTTCAAAAACATGGATAATGAATACATGCGCGAGCGTGCTGCCGACATTCAGGATGTCACCAAACGCGTCATGGCCCATTTGCTTGGCGTAACTTTTCCTGATCCTGCTTTGATCAACGAAGAGGTAATCGTGATCGCCAAGGACTTGACCCCATCGGATACAGCCCAGCTGAACCGGGAATTTGTCAAAGGGTTTGCCACTGATATCGGAGGACGCACTTCCCACTCAGCAATCATGGCCAGATCCCTGGAAATCCCGGCAGTCGTTGGCTCAAAAGAAGCAACCGGCACCATTTCCCAGGATGACATGGTAATTGTCGATGGAAACGAAGGCACGGTTATTGTCCATCCGACAGAGGAAGAACTTGCTGCCTATCGTCAAAAACAGGAGCAATTCGAGCAGCAAAAAGAAGAATGGGCCAAGCTGAAAGATGAGCCAACTTTCACCGAAGACGGCGAGCAAGTCGAATTAGCGGCCAACATTGGCACACCGAACGATGTGGAAGGTGTCCTGAATAATGGCGGCGAAGGGGTCGGCCTCTATCGCACCGAATTCCTTTATATGGGAAAAAGTGAACTCCCTACAGAAGATGAGCAATATGATGCGTATAAATCAGTACTTGAGCAAATGGACGGCAAGCCGGTGGTTGTGCGCACGCTGGATATCGGCGGGGACAAAGAATTGGATTACCTTGATCTGCCGGAAGAACTGAACCCGTTCCTCGGCTTTCGCGCGATTCGCTTTTGCCTGGAAAATGAACAGGTCTTTCGTCCGCAACTGCGCGCTCTGCTCAGAGCCAGTGCGCACGGAAACTTGAAAATCATGTTCCCGATGATCGCTACATTGGAAGAGTTCCGTCAGGCAAAAGCTATTTTAAATGATGAGAGAGAGAATTTGATCAGTGAAGGCAAAGAGGTAGCCGGGGATCTAGAAGTCGGAATCATGGTCGAAATCCCATCCACTGCGGTGATCGCCAAACAATTTGCCAAAGAAGTCGATTTCTTCAGCATCGGCACCAATGATCTGATTCAATATACGATGGCGGCCGACCGGATGAACGAGCAGGTTTCCTATCTGTACCAGCCATACCATCCGGCAATATTGAACTTAGTCAACAATGTCATTGAAGCGGCACACAGTGAAGGCAAGTGGGCCGGCATGTGCGGAGAAATGGCCGGAGATTCCATTGCGATCCCGATCCTGCTCGGCCTGGGTCTCGATGAATTCAGTATGAGCGCGACATCGATTCTGCCGGCACGCACGCAACTCCGCGGTTTGTCTAAGAAGAAGATGAAGTCGTACAAGGAGAAACTGCTGGCGATGGGTACTGCGGAGGAAGTTGTGGAGTTTGTTAAGGAGAGAACGGAATAATTGGAAGAAGCCCGGACGATGGTCCGGGCTTTTTTTCATGATGACCATTTTATATTACTAATCCCGAGCTCACGCTTGGCGTCATCCATGGAAACAAACTCATTTTCATCTTTGGTCTGCTCTTTTTCTTCTTGGGTCAATGGTTCTTTATTTGGCTCTTTGGCATCGATGTCCGCCCAGAAATCATTAATCCGGTGATCCATTAAAAATTTCATAAAGTCGTAAGCGCTGCTAAACCGTTGATCATCCAAAGCATCGACCAAATAGATGAAGATCCTTACTTGATATGGGCATTTTACCGCGCATCTTTTATAAAACAGATTGGTGAAATTTGATTTTAATTAACTAATGACTTTCTTTATTTCATAGATTTATTCTTATTCCATTCATACGGTCTCTTTGTCCACTCCACAAAAATATAAATTAAAAACACAGTGATAAAAACTATAATATTTTCTATCCACTGGATTTTTTCATTAGAAATTAAATCCTTGATTGTAAAGACAGCAAAAAATAAGAATGCAATGATGATACTTTTTTTAAACACATTGGCCCCTCCAACAAGACATCTACAAACTGATTTTATTGTTTTCTTATACCCCTACTCCCCAACAATCTCCATCTTCTCCTCAATCGGCGTCCTTCCCTTATCCCTCGGGACCTTTTCCGGGTATCCAATCTGCATCACCCCGGCAATTTTCATCCGCTCCCCGTCCAGTCCAAGCGCTTCCAAAAATTCAGGGTCATGTATATACGGCGTGATCGTCCACAGCATGCCCACCCCATATTCCCAGGCTGCCAGCTGGGAGTTCTGGATAAATGCACAGACAGAGGCATATTCTTCTTCCATACGGACAGGGTCTTCCTCTTTTTCAAGATAAATCACTGCATGATGGGGGATGGCCAGCAGAAACTGTCTCATCGAATCGATCATTTTTAGCGTTTTTGGTTCCCCATCGGTCTTGATCATGCCAATTCGCTGATAGCTTTCGATAATTGCATCCACCAGCCGCTTCTTGCCCCCGGCTTGGTAGAGTTTGATATTCCAAGGCTCCTTCATATAGTGCGTCGGAGCATAGGATCCGTATGTGAAAATCTCTTTTAAGATTGCTGTGTCTACTTCCTCTGGTTTAAATGTATGAATGGATCTGCGTGCTTTGATCGTTTCCAGCATCTTTATCACCTCAAAAATCTGCTCCGCAAATGTCTTCTATTTATCAGAATTGCTGACCGGTCATGACCGTCATGAAATCCCGGTAAAACTCCCGGTAGTCAAGCTGCAGTGCAATCCTGTGCTCTCTTGCATCTATAGCATCATCCAAGTTAACATATGGCCGAATATCCGCGATGCTTTGCCCTCTCACTGCCCGATTTTGTTCTTGAACCACATGAACTGGCAATTGCTGAAACCGTAGCATATCGTTATGAATCACAGCCATTAACGTCAGCACATCATGCAGCGGGCTGCCCTGAACGGCTGGGTTTCTCTGTTTGTAAAAATTATAATAAAAATCCAGCATTGGTTTGATAATCTCAATTTGGCCGACCCGGTCAATATAATTGACCATTTGTGGGGTGGCAATTGCCTGCTCCGTCACATTAAGCGGGATAATGGTAACATCCCGGGCATGATTCAGGACAAGCTTTACCGCTATAGGATCTCCGTAAAAATTCGCCTCGGAAACCGCAGTGGCATTGCCCGGGACCCAAAAGGCCCCTCCCATCAGGTAAAAGCTTTTCACATTACTCATCAAATTACTGTAATACATGAACATCGTGGCCAGCGATGTTAGCCTGCCGGTATTAACAATCACCAATTCATCTTGGTATGCCTCGATAATCTCAGCGACCCTGAAAAAATTTTCCGTTACCCCATCCTGCATACCTTCAGGCGGAATAATCGGTCCCAATCCATACTCGCCATGAATATCGTAAGCAAAATCCGGCGGGTCACTTGTCATGGCAAATTCCGCACCAAGGATGATCGGCACACCCTCCAGCTCTGCAGGGTCAAGCCGGCTTTTGACATATTGGATGTTAGCCACCGCTCTCTCCCGGGAAATATTACCATAATCAGCCACAATGCCGACAATTTCAATTTCATCATTAAGATAACCATACAACAGCGCAACCGTATCATCAATGCCAATATCGCCAAACACCAAAACTTTCTGCACCATAACGGACCTCTCCCCCTCTGTCTTTCTTTAGCATATTAGGGAAAGGTTCTGTCCTATACATGAGGAAGGCTACAGAATGTTGCGCAGCTAAAAACCTGTCACGGTATCTCCACGCACTGGTTCCTTACCATCCAGTTTGATGCGGATGGAGGCAGCTTCCCGCCAGTTCGGGCTGTCTGCCACATGAAAATGGATATGCGGTTCGCTGGAATTTCCGGAATTTCCGGCTAAGCCAAGCAATTCCCCCGCAGTGACTTCCTGCCCCTCTTCTACTTGAACCGTTCCTTGCTGAAAATGAGCGAACATGCTATACTCTTCATTTTCATGTTCAATGATTACATGATTGCCTAATGGTTTATTCTCATTGGTATCAACGGTCGGCGTATTATCCTCGATAGCATTTTCTGTTTGAACGACCACTCCCTCCAGTGGTGCAACGACTTCCTTGCCGAATGCATAATAGCTTTCATTGTCTTGGGGATTGCCGTCATACGAATTGCCTTCTTTCCTGATGAGAAGATCATAGGCATACCGCTGACTTTCAACAGCATAATGATAGTTTACAAGCTCATTGGTTCCACCCCAGAACGTAAACCATTCCTCGTTGATGGGCATCTGGTATGTATTTTTGGTATAGGTGTCGTCACTGCCCAGATTGGACGTAACAGGCATCACCTGCAGACCTTCAATCGTATCGTCCTCGGCAAAATACGCGCGGACCCCCTTGTCACCCTGATCACTGAGCCACTGGTGTTCCGTGAGTCCTGCTAAAGGCATTTCCGAGGCAAGCGAATAGCTGTTTACGTCCTGGTTAAATTCTTCGCCGATTCCCTTGAACTCCTCGTAAGAAACCTGATCTTGAAACGCTTGGCTCATCTGGTTGTACAGTGTTTGGTAGTTTCCTGCTAAAAATTCATCCGGAAATTGTGCTGCTGGTATGTTTTTCATTGTGTTTTCCTCCCTTTCTGGATCCTCTGATGTTTGATCATTTTGCCCGCATGTGGCAAGTCCCAGCATGAAAACCAGGCTCACCAGTGCGATCAGGGTTGCTCTCATAAATCCGTTCCTCCTTTACCTTTTATACGGGGAGAAGGATAGAAAGGATTCAACATTCTATAGAGGATTTGCTGGCGGGTTATGGGAAGGGACTGTAAGACATATTAGCCTGCTGATTAATCTATCGGACTTTACGGGTGCCCAGTCATTCATTTTTAATTCTGTTCTATCCATCTTTTCGAGCCTTCAGTCGCTCACTTTTGATCTTGAGAGATGCTCTATCCGTCTTTTCGAGCCTTCAGTCGCCCTCTTTTAATCTTGAGATTCGTTCTATCCATCTTTTCGTGACTCCAGTCACCCTCTTTTGATCTTGAGACCTGCTCCGCCCAGCCGCTCTCAACAATAAAAAAACAGGACCCCCGAAAATCGGGAATCCTGTCACACACTTCCACTTACTTATTCAAATTATAAAACGCAGTCAAACCGGCATATTCACCCATGCCTGCCAGCTCATCTTCAATCCGCAGAAGCTGGTTATACTTGGCGACACGATCCGTGCGGGAAGGCGCGCCTGTTTTGATTTGACCTGCATTTGTCGCTACTGCGATGTCAGCAATGGTTGCATCCTCAGTTTCTCCGGAGCGGTGGGAGATGACCGCTGTGTAGCCGGCGCGTTTTGCCATTTCGATTGCTTCAAAGGTTTCAGTCAGCGTGCCGATCTGGTTGACTTTAACCAGGATGGAGTTGCCGATGCCTTTTTCAATTCCTTCTGAAAGCTTAGAAGTGTTGGTCACAAACAAATCATCTCCGACCAGCTGCACGCGATCGCCGATACGGTCAGTAAGGATCTTGAAACCGTCCCAATCGTTCTCGTCCAAGCCGTCTTCAATGGAGATAATCGGGTACTTGTTGATCAGTTCCTCATACCAGTCGACCATTTCCTCTGATGTACGGACGACTCCTTCGCCTTTCAGATTGTATTTGCCGTCTGAGAAGACTTCCGATGCCGCCACGTCCATCGCCAGCTTGACTTCTTCACCCGGTTTGTACCCGGCCGCTTCAATAGCTTCCATAATCGTTTGCAGTGCTTCTTCATTGGAGCCGAGGTTTGGTGCAAATCCACCTTCGTCCCCAACACCGGTGTTATAGCCTTTGGATTTCAGTACTTTTTTCAGTGCATGGAAAATTTCTGCTCCCGTGCGCAGTGCCTCTTTGAAAGTTGGTGCGCCAACCGGCATAATCATGAATTCCTGAATATCGACATTGTTATCTGCATGCTCTCCGCCATTCAGGATATTCATCATTGGCGTTGGCAACGTTTTGGCATTGAATCCGCCGAGATAGTTGTAGAGCGGGATTTCCAGGAAGCTGGAAGCCGCGTGGGCAGCAGCAAGCGATACACCCAGGATCGCGTTAGCACCCAGTTTTCCTTTGTTTTCCGTTCCGTCCAGCTCGATCATCAGGCTGTCGATGATATTCTGGCGGGTAACGTCCAACCCGAGTAGTTCTGGTGCGATGATTTCATTGACATTGTTGACCGCCTGGCTGACTCCTTTACCTAAATAACGGTCTTTGTCACCATCGCGCAGTTCTACTGCCTCATATTCTCCTGTGGAAGCACCGCTTGGCACGAGTGCCGAGCCAAACGCTCCGGATTCTGTGAAAATTTCCACCTCAATGGTTGGGTTGCCGCGGGAGTCGAGCACTTCGCGGGCATAAACATCGGTAATGTATGGCATGAAAAATCTCTCCTTCATTCGTCTATTTTTTAATTAACGATTCGCCGGTCATTTCTTTCGGCTTTTCTACATTCAGAAGATCAAGCAGTGTCGGTGCCAGGTCAGCTAAAATTCCGCCGTCCCTAAGCTCGGCATCTTCTTTTGTCACAATTACGGGAACTGGGTTAGTCGTATGAGCGGTCATCGGATTGCCGTCCAGGGTAACCACTTCATCGGAATTTCCGTGATCGGCAGTGATGATCGCATGTCCGCCTAGCTCCACGATTTTATCAACAATTTTGCCAAGGCATTCATCCACGGCTTCGATGGCTTTGATTGTTGGCTCCAGTTTGCCGGAATGCCCCACCATATCCGGGTTGGCGAAATTGAGAATGATGGCGTTCTGCTCGCCAGCGTCCAGTTCTTCCATTAGTGCGTCGGTAACTTCATAGGCACTCATTTCCGGCTGCAGATCATAGGTTGCCACTTTCGGAGAGTCGATCAGGATTCGCTTCTCTCTAAAGAATTTGGCCTCCCGTCCGCCGCTCATGAAAAAGGTGACATGCGGATATTTTTCCGTTTCCGCAATCCTTAGCTGGTTGAGTTCGTTCTGCTCCAGCACTTCTCCGATCGTATTATCGAGGTTCACCGGTTCATAGGCGACATAACCTTCCACCGATTCACTGAAATTCGTCAGCATTACAAAATCAAGGTTCTTCGGTGCATTTTCTCCGCGGTCAAAATCGCGAAAATCTTCGTTCGCAAACGTACGCGAGATCTGCACAGCACGGTCTGGCCGGAAATTATAAAAGATAATTGAATCGTTATCCTCTACTTTACCGACTGGCTCTTCCTGTTCATCGACAATGACCGATGGAATCACGAACTCATCATGAATGCCGTTCGCATAGGAATCATCAATTACTTCAAATGGATCTGAGTAAGTCGGGCCATCTCCGTAAACCATCGCATCATACGCTTTTTTTACCCGCTCCCAGCGTTTGTCTCGGTCCATCGAGTAATAGCGGCCTGAAATGGTGGCAATTTGTCCGACGCCCAATTCGGTCATTTTGTCCTGGGTATCTTTAATATATTTCTTAGCGGTTTGCGGTCCGACATCACGCCCGTCGAGAAAAGCATGGACATACACTTCTTCCAATCCTTCCTCTTTTGCCAGGCGCAACAGGGCAAACATATGATTAATATGGCTGTGTACCCCGCCGTCGGAGAGAAGGCCGAAGATGTGCAGGGCTTTGCCTTGTTCTTTTGCTTTATGGATCGATTTCAGGAATGCTTCCACTTCATAAAAGTCGCCTTCCTTAATCGACAGATTCACCCGTGTCAGGCTCTGATAGACAATTCGCCCGGCACCAATATTCAGGTGGCCCACTTCCGAATTGCCCATTTGCCCCTCCGGCAGGCCGACCGCTTCTCCGCTGGCGGTCAGCTGACTATGGGCAAATTGCTTCCAGTAGCGGTCAAAATTGGGCGTGTGGGCATGTTTGACCGCATTTCCTTTTTCCTCATCCCGGATGGCAAAACCGTCAAGGATGATTAAAGCACCTAATGGATTTGCACTCATTTTGTACCTGCCTCCACGAGTTGCAGGAAGGAGTCCGCCTCCACGCTTGCACCGCCGACAAGGGCGCCGTCGATATCCGACTCTGCCAGCAGTTCATCGACATTGGCAGGTTTTACACTGCCGCCGTACTGGATTACCACTTTATCTGCGGTCGCTTCTGATGTTACTTTCCCAACCACTTGACGGATATGGCTGCATACTTCATTGGCATCCTTGCTGGAGGCTGTTTTGCCTGTGCCGATTGCCCAGATTGGTTCATAGGCAATAACCGTCTTGGCAACCTGCTCATCCGTCAGGCCATCCAGCGCTTTTTTTATCTGGTTTTCCACATGCTGCATTGTTTCATTTGCTTCACGTTGCTCGAGCGTTTCTCCAACACAGACGATCGGAGTCAGACCATGGTTAAACGCTGCATGGGTTTTCTTATTAACCGATTCGTCCGTTTCGGCAAAATGTTCGCGCCGCTCCGAGTGGCCAAGCACGACATGTGTCACGCCAAGATCTTTCAACATGACCGGGCTGACTTCCCCGGTGAATGCCCCGCTGTCTTCAAAGTGCATGTTTTGCGCACCGATCTTCACCTGTGAACCTTTCGTTTTTTCCACGAGGGAGGCCAAAAATGGAAATGGCGCACAGACAATGGCTTCGGTCTTTTCCAGTTGCGGTGCTGTTTTCACCACCTCATCGATGAAATCATTTGCTTCCGTGAGTGTTTTGTTCATTTTCCAGTTTCCTGCAATTACGTTGCTGCGCATCTTTTCACCTCATTACATTTATTTATCGGTCAGGGCGTCTACTCCTGGAAGCACTTTTCCTTCCATGAATTCCAGAGAGGCACCGCCGCCTGTTGATACATGATCCATTTCTTCGGCGAACCCGAATTTTTCTACGGCGGCTGCGGAATCACCGCCGCCAATGATCGTATAGCCGTCTGTTTCTGCCATCGCTTCGGCTACGGCTTTTGTCCCGCCTGCAAATACGGAAAGCTCAAAGACTCCCATTGGGCCATTCCAGATGACTAGCTTGGAATCTGCCACCACCTGGCTATAAGCTTCGCGCGTTTTCGGTCCGATGTCCAGAGCTTCCCAGTCGGCCGGGATCTCGTCAATCGCCACTTCTTTGGTATTGGCAGATTCCGAGAAATCATCAGCGATTATAACGTCCTGCGGCAACATGAAATTCACGCCTTTTTCCTCGGCTTTTTTGATAAAGTCATTGGCCAGGTCGATTTTGTTTTCCTCGAGGAGAGACTTGCCAATCTCATGTCCCTGTGCTTTGACAAAGGTATAGGCCAATCCGCCGCCAATAATCAGGTTATCGACTTTATCTAGCAGGTTGTCAATCACATCAATTTTATCTTTTACTTTGGCTCCGCCGATAATTGCGGTGAATGGACGCTCCGGTTCTTCCAGTGCTTTCGAGAGAACACGGATTTCTTTTTCCATCAGGTAGCCTGCCACTGCAGGAAGTTTCTCTGCGACACCGGTTGTTGAGGCATGAGCTCTGTGTGCGGCACCGAAAGCGTCATTTACATAGTAGTCCGCCATGTCAGCAAACGCCTGTGCGAGCTCCTCGTCGTTTTTTTCCTCGCCTGGTTCAAAGCGGACATTTTCCAGAAGCAAAACCCCGCCATCGGTCAGCTCGGAAAGTGCCTGATATACCTCTTCTCCGTGCACCTGATCTGTTTTCACAACTTCCTTGCCGATCAGATCACTCAGGCGCTTGGCAACCGGATCGAGGCGCAACTCATCCACGACTTGGCCTTTCGGACGGCCGAGATGGCTTGCGAGAATAACCGTCGCTCCCGCATCGGATAAATATTCGATTGTCGGGAGTGCTGCCTTAATCCGCGTGTCGTCGGTCACTTCGCCGTCTTTCATCGGGACATTAAAGTCCACGCGGCAAAAGACTTTTTTGCCTTTCACATCTACGTCCTGCAATGTTTTCTTGTTCATGTCCTGCAACCTCCCAGTCTTCATAGTATGTAAACCCGTATCACCATAGGTTTTCCCTATCCCAAGGGCTTTTAATCTCCAATTTAAAGGAAAAAAGCAGAGGAGGAACACGCCCTCCTCCGCTTAAACTTTACCTTATAGTCCTTGTTTTGCCACGTAAGCTGCCATGTCGACACAACGTGCAGAGTAAGCCATTTCGTTATCATACCAGGAAACGACTTTCACCATATTGTCTTCCAAAATCATGGTAGACAGGCTGTCGAATACGGAAGAATGGATGTTTCCGACTATATCTGATGAAACGAGCGGATCCTCGGTGTATTCCAGGATTCCTTCCAGATCGCCTTTCGCAGCGTCAGCAAATGCTTTGTTAACATCTTCTGCTGTTACGTTCTGATCCAGTTCAGCAACCAGGTCAATGATTGAACCGTCCGGAGTTGGCACACGCATAGCCATTCCGTTCAATTTGCCGTTCAGCTCAGGCAGTACTTTTCCTACCACTTTTGCAGCACCGGTCGTTGTTGGGATAATGTTCTGTGCTGCTGCACGCGCACGGCGATAGTCTTTATGCGGCAGATCCAGGATTTGCTGGTCATTGGTGTACGAGTGTACGGTGGTCATCAGCCCGCGGCGCAGACCGAATTTCTCATGCAGCACTTTTGCCATTGGCGCAATGCCGTTTGTCGTACAAGATGCATTGGAAATGACATGGTGCTTGCTTGAATCATAGTCCTGCTCGTTGACACCCATTACCATGGTCAAGTCTTCTTCTTTAGCTGGTGCGGAGATGATTACTTTTTTCGCGCCTGCATCCAGGTGTTTCTTCGCATCGTCGCGCTGAGTGAAGCGGCCAGTTGATTCAATAACGATTTCCACACCAAGATCTCCCCAGCCCAAGTTGGCAGGATCGCGCTCGGAGAGTACTTGAACTTCTTTTCCGCCAATGACAAGGTTCGATCCGCTTACGGTTACCTCTTCTTCTAATTGTCCGTGTACGGAATCATATTTTAATAAATGTGCCAGCATATCGGCATCGGTTAAGTCGTTGACGGCAACTACTTCCACCTCGTCATTTTTCAGTGACTGACGGAAAACATTGCGTCCGATTCGTCCAAAACCGTTTATTCCTACTTTTACTGCCATTGAATATTCCTCCTTAAGTATACTCTTAAAAATTTATATTTAAAGCGGATATTACATCCCCTTCAAAATCTCTTCCGCTGCCGCTTCATCGGTAATCAGCAGGTCACCTTTCGCCTGCTGGAAATAGGAAGCAATCGCTTGTCCCTTGGAATTCCCGCCTGCCACGGTGATTACTTGATTTGCGGCTTTTAAATCTTCCAAATGCAGTCCGACTGTGCGCACCTTATGCACGACCTCACCGGATGCATTGAAATAGTAGCCAAAAGCTTCGCTGACCGCCTGATCCTCTTTCAGTTTGCTCATCACGGCTTTTGAGGTTTTCCTCCGCTCCGCCATCGTGAGCGCATCCCCAATACCGTGCACGACAACATCCGCCTCTTTGATGACGTGGATCATTTCCTTGATCGACGGCTCATTGATGATCGACTGATAGGCGGTCTCGCTTAATGGATCCGGTGCGTAGAGCAGCCGGTAGCTGCTGCCTGCCCGCTCCGCCATTTTTGCGGCGATCGTGTTGGATTGGTTTTCCACTTTTTCGCCAATGCCGCCGCGTGCCGGTACAAACAAATAATCATCTTCCCCGCCGAGCGGTGTCATCACTTCAGCCACAGCGGCCATTGTCGTGCCGCCTGTGACAGCAATCGTGCTTCCGGGCTGCGCAGCCTTTTTAAGACGTGCAACACAGGCCTTGCCCATTTCCTGCTTCACCGTCTCCTGCTCGTCACTGTTGCCTGGGACGATGATGACATGATTCACCTTTAATTTTTCCTTTATTTGGGCTTCTAAAACATCCAGCCCTGTCCATTCACTGCGATAGAATGCCAGCTGATCCCTCATTATTTTACCCTCTTTTGTCAGATACATTCCCTTTGACGTCAGCTGAAGAAATCCTTGGCTTCCGAGAAATTCAATTTCCCCGCGGGCATTCCGCTCCGTGAGTCCGGTATTCTCGGCAATTCCTCTTCTGCCAATCGGCTGGAATATATCAATACATTGCAGAATCGCATATCGTGCTTCCATTACCTTCAAAAGGTCGGGAACCAGCTTCTTCTGCAATTCAAGTAATTCCTTCATGGAAAAACTCCTTCAAATAGTTATGGGACGTCTCCGGGGCAAATCAGACCCACGTGTTTTCATTATGTCCCACACAGGGCAAAAATAATGAAGCATCTGCTTCAATTTTTATTTTAGCATAATGCGGGATGATTACAAAACAAAAGGCACCTATTGTTTCCACATCAATAGGTGCCTTTTTCATTGCTCTTATCTAAAGACAATACCGCCATCTGTGATGATGGCTTGTCCGGTGATATAGTCGGAATCGTCCGATGCCAGGAAAGACACAAGGTTTGCAACATCCTCAGGTTCTTGTGGTCTTCCTAAAAGAATACCCTCAGAAAACTGTTTAAATGCATCGCCTGGTTCCATGTGATCATAGTATTTCACCATTTCCTCGTCGATTCGATCCCACATGGCGGTTCCGGCAACACCAGGGCAATAGGCGTTGACCCGAATATTATCCGAAGCCAGTTCTTTGGCAGCAGATTGCGTGAATGACCGTACTGCGTGCTTGGTAGCCGAATATGTTGACAGCATTTCATATGATTCATGTCCCGCAATACTGCAGGCGTTAATGACTTTCCCTTTCGACTTTTGCTTGATAAATTGCTTTGCAGCTGCCTGCGTTCCAAATACGACACCATGGACATTGATGGAAAAAGCTTTATTCAATTGGTCCTCATCTACATCCATGAATGGAGTTACCACATCAATGCCGGCATTGTTTACAAAAACGTCGAGCTGTCCGAACTCCTCCACTGCTTTTGCTACTAGATTGGATTGATCGTCTTTTTTCGAAACATCGCCTGCAACACCTATAACATTCAGTCCGTCATTTTTAAATTCTTCTAATGTAGAATCAAGCAATTCCTGTTTGATATCATTTAATATGATGTTGAATCCATCTTTCCCCAGCCGTTTGGCAATCCCTTTTCCCAAACCGCCTCCGGAACCGGTTACTACTGCTGTTTTTGCCATTTGAATCTCCCCCTTTTGCAAATTTTATGTAGTTCTTTGGAAATGATCCATTTTCACTGTTCCCGATTATTTAGAAATCAAACAGATAATAAGAACATTTCACCCTATAGAAGAAAAGCTATACGATGTAAGATATTTTCACTGCACCATATAGCTTTTTCAGACATGTGGTCTCACTCGGGTTGATTTCGCCGTTGTTTTGGTTGATAATCCGCTCCCTCGCATCGATTTCCTCCCCCGTTCCGGTTGATATCCTTATAATGCAATAATAGCGGAATTTATTTACTTAATACATCAACTGGTGTAACATATGATAAAAATATTACAACTATAGAGATAACACAATTTTTGTGCATTTTATTAATAATTAGGAAATCCTGTTCTATAAAGGTTGGCTTAAGCCACAAGAATTTTACGAGGAGAGCATTTTGGAGATAATATATTGAGGGAGGGTAGAAAATGAAGAAAATGAGAAATCTCGCACATTCCGAGTGGAAATTAAGTGTGATGGCTCTAGCGGCACTTATTGGGACTTTCACTTCAATTCTTGTCGTTCAACGTGAACTAAACCAAACATTTGCGATAGGCTGCTTGGCCGTTTATGCACTAGTGGTAGTTAGTAATGCGATTTACGTGTTCTATAAGAGAAAGAAAAACAACGGGGTGGAAAATGGGAACTACAATCACGAATAGCGTTCAACCCTTCAAAACCCTTGGGTAACAAGGGTTTTCTTCATTTACTCATCAAATCCTTGGCTGAGTCTTCGTTCATTTGCGCTCGAATGTAGCTCGTCATCAATCTGTTCAGTTCCTGAGTTTCGTTCAGGTGTTCGCTCAAATCCTGCTCCTGTTCAATCATTCAACGCCAGATCGTCATTAAAAAATAAACCAGACAGCAAACTCTTAATCTATCGCTGTGGATTGCATAATCTTTTTTGAAAGAGAATTTTTCCCATATAAAAAAACGCTTGGATTATGAACTGCCCCCTGTCAAGTAGACAGTGGAAATAATAAAAATGACTTAAGCGGCTTTAGCTCTGTGTTCCATAGGGCTAAGGCCGTTTAATCTTTTTTGGTATCTATCATGATTATAAA
>NZ_NIXK01000015.1 GCF_002763455.1 Lentibacillus sediminis | reverse complement strand
TGAAGGTCCAAAAAGATGGATAGAACGCTTCTCAAGATCAAAAGAGAGCGGCTGAAGGTCCAAAAAGATGAATAGAGCGGTTCTCAAGATCAAAAGTAAACGACTGGATGCTAGAAAAGACGTATAGCCCGCCGCCTCCAACCACCAGACACCCTTTTCGATAATTTCCAGCATCTGAAATAATTACCATTGAATAAGGAACGTATATTCGCATATAATAATAATAACAAACACCAGTTCCTATGTGGAGGGGTTTTTTATGAAAAAGGTCATCTTTCTTGTGGATATGCTTTCTTTTTATGCTTCAGTAGAAAAAGCGGAGCATCCGGAGCTGCAAGATAAGCCGTTGGTGGTTTCCGGTGATCCGGAAAGAAGGAGCGGGATTATTCTGGCGGCCTGCCCGTTGGCCAAAAAGGCTGGGGTAGAGACGGCGGAGGCTTTGTGGCAGGCAAAAGCCAAATGTCCGGGAGCGGTGATCGTGCGCCCGCGCATGGAACATTATATTAAGGTCTCTGCTCAAATTACGACCATCCTGGAGCAGTTTACCGACCTTGTCGAGGTCTACTCGATTGATGAGCAGTTTATGGACATCACAGGGAGCCAAAGCCTTTTCGGTAATCCGCACACAATTGCCAAACAGGTGCAAGAGGCGATCATGGAGGATACCGGGGTGTACGCCAGGGTGGGAATCGCCCCAAACAAGATTCTGGCCAAAATCGCTTGCGATAATTTTGCCAAGAAAAATGCTGCAGGGATTTTTGAGCTGAATGAAACCAATATGAAAGAGAAAATGTGGGCTTTGCCGGTTGGGAAACTGCATGGGGTGGGGAGCCGGATGGAGCGGCATCTGCAGCGGATGGGGATTGAGGATATTGGGCAGCTGGCCAATTTTCCGCTGGGCATCCTGCGCAAGCGCTGGGGGGTAAATGGCGAGCTGCTGTGGCAGAGCGCGAATGGGGCGGACCCATCCCCGGTCAGCCCGGACACCCATACCCAGCAAAAAGCGGTGGGTCATCACATGACGCTGCCGCGCGACTATCAGACGTTTGAAGAAGTTAAGGTCATATTGCTCGAACTGAGTGAGGAAGTGGCCCGGCGGACGCGGGCAGAAAAGAGCAGGGGAAATACCGTGTCTGTCGGCATCCGGGGTGCGGATCTTGCGTTTCCGACCGGATTTCATCGGCAAATGAAGCTGCATACCGCAACGAATTTCGGCATGGATATTTACCATGCTGCTGTGAAACTGTTTTGCACCTACTGGGATGGAACACCGGTCCGAAGCGTAGGTGTTACCCTGTCCCAGCTGCAGCCGGATAACCCGCAGCAGCTGAATCTATTCGATTTTTCCCTGAAAAAGGAGCGGCTCAGCCAGGCGATGGATGAGATCCATAAGAGATACGGCCCTGCGGCATTGGTTCGGGCGGCCTCTCTAAGTGCGGCCGGGCAGGCTTACATTCGGGCAGAAAAAATTGGCGGCCACTATAAATAGAAAGGAAGGGATGGACGCATGAAGCCAAATAAACTGACCCCCGGGCATAATATGCGCTGGGAAGCAAGCCGGATGATGCTGCCGGAACATAAGGAGGTGATCCGCCGGCAGCGCCAGGAATTAAACAAAAAGACAAAGCCCATATTGGATGAACAGGAGCTCGACCGGCTGGCGGGTCTCCTTCATGACGCTCTCGAATATGACATCGCGGTGAAAATCGAGATCTTCCACCCATACGAGAACCGCTGGCTGACCGGGCAAGTGGAGAAAATAGCACCAGGCCAGAAGCAGATGCAAATTATCACTGAAAACTCACTCCAGTGGATTACGATGGATGATATTCTGGAAGTGCTGCTGCAGGAGAAGTAACCTGATCGGCTGCCGTTCTTCTTCCGCGTGGGGCAGGCCATAGACTGCCTCTACGTGGCACACCGAGCAGGAATAACCGGAAACAATCCGATAAATGCCTTGATAAAACTTTACAAGTGAAGATATTTCAAAGCAGAGTCTCCAGCAGCAAATTACCCGTCCCGCGCAATATCTGACATGAAACAATTAAACCAGACTAACCCACTCAACATTAACAGAAAAAATTTTTTTATAATAATACACAAAATACTTTGACATAGTTTAATAGTACCGGTATAATACAATCAATATATATCAGAAAAATTTAACATCAGGGGCAGCCTTGTTCAGTAAAACTGGACAAGGGGAAAATCAAATGGGGAGGTCTTATTCATGAACACTCGGTCACAATGGGGGACAAGAGCAGGGTTTATTTTGGCTGCATCAGGCTCGGCAATCGGGCTCGGGAACATTTGGCGATTTCCATCGGTAGCTTATGAAAGCGGCGGGGGAGCATTTTTTATTCCATACTTATTCGCGCTGCTGACAGCGGGGATTCCGATCTTGATTATGGAGTTCACGCTTGGCCAGAAGTATCGCGGATCCGCACCACTGACGTTTAGGCGGATGAACAAGAAAACGGAATGGATCGGCTGGTGGGCTGTATTGGTGGCATTTGTCATCTCCACCTATTATTCGGTTATTATTGCATGGGCCATCATGTTTTCCTTTTTCTCGTTTAACCAGAACTGGGGCGCGGATACAGAAGCCTTCATGTTTGGGGAATTTCTGCAAACGGTGGATGCCGGGCAATTTGGCGGGTTTGTTCCAAGTGTACTTATTCCATTAATTTTTGTATGGGCCATTGTATTTGGGATTTTGTTTGCAGGTGTGCGCAAAGGGATTGAAATTGCCAACCGGATTTTTATCCCGGCACTCGTTCTGGTATTTTTGCTGATTGTCATCCGGGCGGTCACACTGCCGGGAGCAATGGAGGGGCTAAATGCGTTTTTCCAGCCGGACTTCAGTGCGATCACCTCACCGGATGTGTGGATCGCAGCCTATGGGCAAATTTTCTTTAGCTTGTCGATCGCCTTTGCGATTATGATTACGTATTCAAGTTATTTGCCGAAAAAGACCGACATTACGAACAATGCTTTTATTGTTGGATTTGGAAACTCCAGTTTTGAACTGCTGTGCGGGATTGGGGTCTTTGCCGCACTTGGTTTTATGGCGATGCAGTCCGGAACAGACGTTGACAGTGTTGTAGAGGGCGGTGTGGCGCTGGCCTTCGTGGTCTTCCCGCAGATTATCAATGAGCTTCCGGCACTGAACGGGCTGTTTGGCTTTTTGTTCTTCTTCTCACTGGTGCTTGCGGGGCTGTCCTCCCTGATTTCCATTACGGAAACATACGTAGCGGGGTTGCAGGATAAATTTAATATTTCCCGTAAGAGAGCGGTACTGTTCGGCGCAGGAGCTGCTTCCGTGATTTCTCTGATTTTTGCTACGCGCGGCGGATTGAATTTCCTGGATGCCGTCGATTACTTCATTAACCAGTTTGGGGTAGCGCTGCTTGGTCTGGTCGAAGTGATTCTGGTTGTCTGGGTCGTTCGCCATCTTAAGGATTTGCAGACACATGCCAATGGAATTTCTGACATTCGTCTTGGTTCCTGGTGGCCGATCAGCCTTGGAGCCATCACGCCAATTGTGCTTGGCTACATGATGTATGGCCTGTTCACGCAGAACTTGCTGCAGCAATTTGATACCCCGACCGGCAACTATGGAGGGTATCCGGATCTGTTTATCCTTGTCTGCGGATGGGTCGTCGTTGCCGGGGTGATCCTTGGTGGCATCGCATTGTCGCTGGCTCCATGGAAAAATCCGGCCGAAGTGAAGAAACAGGACGCTGAAAAAAGGGAGGCTAAATAAATGACCGGCGGTGCAATTACAGTCATGATTATTGGCATGGTGATCATCTGGGGCGGTCTGGCCGCCAGTATCACCAATGCTGTGAAAAAAGCCAAGAAATAACAGGAGAGCCTTTACCGTCGGTGGTAAAGGCTCTTTTCAACAAGGGCACACAGGCCAGCTCCAGCGCTAAAGCTGTGTGGACTTCCTTCACCTCCGTACGATAAGTCAACATCGACTCACTACGTTCGTCGTGTCTCCTTTATCTCCTACGTAGGAATGATCAGCTAAATTCGCCGCTTTGCGCGGCAACGCTGATCCACCTGGCATGGCCAGGCGCAGCCCATACGTCGCTACGACGCACAGGACGTGCTAGTACAGGCGTTGCCACAGGACGTGGCGTTCTTAGCCTGTAAGGGCGCTTCCGCTTTTGAATTAATTTTTAATCATCCGTTCCCATTTCTGTAAATATGGATATGGATCAAAGGAAAACTCGCTGGTTCCATTGTATTTATACATTCCGTAATGCAGATGGGGCGGAAATTTTCCCGAGGTGCCGGGCGGGCCGTAGCCGGTGGAGCCGACACTGCCGAGCACATCGCCAGGCTGAACGACCTGTCCGAGTTCAATATCATCACTGTAGCCATTTAGATGAGCGTAGTAGTGATAAATATTGTAAATGTCGCGGATACCGATTCTCCATCCACCGTATAAATTCCAGCCCATCATTTCAATCACGCCATACGTGGTAGATTTAACCGGGGTTCCATAGTCGGCAAAAATATCGGACCCCTCATGAATCCGCAGGCCGCCGAAACCACGCCTGTCCCCCCAATTATTGTTGTACGTGTAATTATACTCTGTCGCAACAGGGAAATCCCTGTCCGTCAGGTTGATCTTCTGGAACTTCGCAAACACCCTGGATGTATTCATGATCGTTTTCACGGTAAGATCGCTTTTATAATGATTCCATAAGGCAATCTTGATATCATCCCGGTTGGGGCTCCCATATTCCAGGATCATATTCCCCATCGTATACAAGACATCTTCCGGGTCATCGGGATCTGCCAGACCGTCGCCATTGCCGTCTTTTCCTTTCCCGTCAAACATAGCTATAATCCGTGCATCCAACACATCGGAGGAATTGCCAATCCCAAACCAGCTATCGGAATCGATATCAATTGAGATCACCTGCTCTTCTTCATCACTGGGCTGGATGTTCCGCTCATAATTATCAATTGCCGCAAAGTAATACCATGGAATCTGCGTCAGCGCCTCGGTCTTTTTAAACAAAGCCATCCGCTGATCATAAATGTCTTCCTCCTCTTCGGCATGCACATAACCCAAATCAGAAAGAAGCATCACAAGCGCCAGGACGGCTATGATGGAAATATATCTAAAAAGCAAAGTGTTTCACCTCCTCAAAAACGGCTGATTCGTGGTTATTCCGCTGGCTGATTCATCTGCTTAATGATCTGATCAATCGTGTTATCATAATTCCGGTTGTCAGTACGAGAATTATGCAGGCTTTGGATGTCTTCCATCAGTGACGCGTTATCAGAGACATGAATGTTGTAATACCTTGGTACGACAGACATAGCGGTTTTACTGGCGATATCGGCAGCATTTTCCGTATCAAGCTCGCCATTTCGTTCATACGCGATTAGTACTTCCTGGTCGGTAACAAGGGTGGCCACTTCCTCAAATCCTTCATTACGCAAAATGGTTCTGGTGATCATTTGCGCGACCTCCGTGCGGTCCATGGTCATAGCATGATCTTCCTGAGTATTATTCACTTCATCCCGGGAAAAACGGACATAACCGAGCTGTTCATTCAATTCTTCATTCGCCGGCTGTTCCATCTCATTGTTCGGATTCAATTTTTCATTAATGCCGATTCCCTGCTCCCCGGCATTATTGTCACCACCACACCCACTGATAAGCAAGAGACCGCTCAGCCCGATTGCTGTAAAAAGTTTCGTCTTCATGATTTTCCTCCTGTTGGTAAATTTAACTTGATTAATGAATGCATCTGCTGATAAATATGTTTTCTTTAGTTTGGCGAGAGGGAGAAATTTCATGCAGGTAATTATTTCTGCATATCTGTTTTTAGTTTTTTGTGGATTTATTTTTTCTGTGGTAAACTATAGTCAATGCTCGGGGGAGGGAATATCGTTGATTGAATTGCACGGCAAAAGATACGAAGTGGTGGAAGATGTGAAAAATGGGTTTTCCGAAAAAGCGCTGCAGGAGCGTTATTCCGATATTCTCTCCAAGTACGACTACATCGTCGGAGATTGGGGTTACGATCAGCTTCGTCTTAAAGGATTTTATCATGACCACCAGTTCAAGGCGGCGATGGACGCACGGATCGGTACCTTAGATGATTATCTTTTTGAACACTGCAATTTTGGCTGTGCCTATTTTGTTATAAAGAAAATGGCCTAGCGTGATGTATATAGGAAAGGGAGGGAGCAGTTCCGTGATGAGGAACTACTCCTTTTTTTCTGAACCGTCATGAAGCGGGTGGGCGCCCGGTGTCTTTCTTGGCAGGTCATCATGCTGCTCTTTATCCGGATAGACAAAGGCACTCCCGCGGTGCTGACCTTCCAGCCATGGCCCGGATTTTCCTTCTGTTGGCTTTTCTTTGTCAATAGTAGAACCAAGTGGCCCCTCCGGAAATTCTTCTGGAACCAGCTCTTCATTCAAGCTCCTCACATTGGAAAAATTGGAAAATGATTTGTTCTTTTTTGGCATTTTCATCGCTCCCTTTCCTTCCTATTTTTTGCCGTTCTAAAAAGGATATGAGCAGTAATTTTTGCTAAGTGCGGTTTTCGAGCTGGCCGTATAAGCGCTGGAAATGCATGAGAGAGCTTTCTCACGTGCAAAAGAGGCAGTATGCGCCCTGGAAATGCATGAGAGAGTTGTTCTCACGTGCAAAACAGACAGTCTGAGAGCCCGAAATGTTGTAGAGAGGGCTTCTCAACGACAAAAGAGGGTAAACGAATGCCTGAAATGTTGTAGAGAAGCATCCTCAATGACAAAAGGGGCAGGATGAAATGTCGGACACTCTCTAAACGCATTTGCTGCCTCAAATCTTCCGGCGTGTGATAAGATAGGGGAGATGGATCGGAGGGTAAAAAGATGTATTTTGTAGACAGGAAAAAAATAGAAGAAACGCTTCAATACATAGAACGAATAATGGAAGAACTCAGCAGCCAGAACTTCACTTCCGCTACGGAAAAATGGGCATTGGAGCGGATGGTGCACGGCCTGATTGAAGGGATGCTGGATGTCGGCAACATGATGATCGACGGTTTTATTATGCGCGACCCAGGAAGCTATGCAGATATTATTGATATTTTAATCGATGAAAAAGTGCTGCCGCAGGAGGAAGAAACAGGCTACAAAGCGTTAATCGCTTTAAGGAAAATGTTGGTGACCAGCTATACAGCGGTGGATCATGAGGAACTGCTGGAGGTTATCCGGAAAAATCAGACGGCTTTTACACAGTTCAGCAGCCATATCAGGAAATATTTGGATAATGAGCTTGGTGTGGCCCATGCGTTTTCCAATGAATAATGAACCAGGCTTCATCGTAAGAAGAAAGGAAGACATCTATTGAAATCATATAAAGGCTATTTAATCGATCTGGATGGCACGATGTATCGCGGTACCGATCCAGTCGACGGTGCCGCGTCATTTGTGGAATGGCTGCGTGCTGAACAAATCCCGTATCTTTTTGTGACCAACAACTCATCCACCACACCGGAAAAAGTGGCGGACAAACTGACTCAGATGGGAATCCATGCGACTCGTGAGCAAGTGCTGACTACCAGCCAGGCAACAGCGGGATATATCCGAAGTCAGAAAGCGGACGCCAGCTGTTATGTAATAGGCGAAGAAGGACTGCTGACGGCACTGGAAAGAGAAGGTCTTACTATCACCGAGGAGGAAATAAGCGATTTTGTTGTTGTTGGCATTGACCGGCAGGTGACTTATGAAAAATTTGCCCGGGCCTGCCTGGCAGTCCGAAACGGTGCACGGTTTATTTCAACGAATGGCGACGTGGCAATCCCGACGGAACGCGGCCTGCTGCCGGGGAACGGCTCGCTTACTTCGGTAGTTTCTGTCAACACCGGTGTGGAGCCGCTGTTTATCGGAAAGCCGGAAGCCGTGATTATGGAAGAAGCTCTGAAGAAGCTCGGTTTAAACAAGGAAGAAGTTTTAATGGTCGGAGATAATTATGATACCGATATTCTAGCAGGGATTCACGCCGGGATGGACACCTTGATGGTCTTCACCGGGGTCACTCCCTATGAGGCACTCGAGCAGGTGGAAAAACAGCCCACTTATTATGTACAGCACTTAAGTGAATGGATAGAAAAAATGCAGGAATCGCGCGGGTGAGCTCACCCGGCTCCTGCATTTTTTTAATCATCAATCGACACATCATCGGCATTGCTGTGGGCCAGCCTGCTTGAAGCAGCCGCAGCAATGGCTCCCACAATGTCATCAAGAAACGTGTGGACTTCCCCGGTCGATTTATCATTTAATCGTTTCAGAATGCCCGGTTTCTGTTTATCAATATAGCCGTAATTAGTAAAGCCGATGGAGCCGTAAACATTAATAATCGACAGGGCGATCACCTCGTCAATGCCGTACAGTCCTTCATCGGTGTCAATCGTTTTCTGCAGCGGCTGGTCAAGCATTTGCTTTTCTGCCATGACGTCCAGCTGGATGCCGGTCAGGACCGCATTTTGCACCTCGCGTTTTGTCAGCACCCTGTCAACATTATAGAGGCAATCCTCCATGCTGAGATTTTCATGATATTTGGACTGCAAGTAATAGACGAGCTCGGCAATATCCTCGAGTTCCACTCCGCGCTCTGTCAGCCACTTCCTTGCTTTGACTTCCAGTTCACTCTTTTTCGTGTTCTCTTCCATACAAACACTCCTTTAGTTTTCCTTATCTGGTTAAAAATCGCTCCCATGGTTCATAGGCTATTATATAAGCAAATGGATGAGGAGGGTTTCCATTGCCGATGAGAGATTTTCTTACTGCAAATTATGCCATCCGTACAGAAGATAAACTGACATTGGATGGCAGAGAAGGTTATATCCAAGATAATACTGTCTATTTTATCATGTACGCCGATAACAGGGAAATGATTCATATGGAGCAGGCGGTGCTTTCCTATTATTTGATGGAACAGCAATACGATCACATGGCGGTTCCGATCCCCAATCGTCAAGGCCAGTGGTACACCGAGTATCAGGACAAAACTTTCACGGTGCTCCAAGTGCGGGCACTAAAGGGGGAATCACAGCTCTCCCCTGGTGCGCTTCTGGCAAATTTTCATCAAACCGGAGCGGCCTACAGCTATGAGCCGCGAGCCGTGTCCAGCTACGGGGCTTGGCACAGCTTGTGGATTGATAAACTGACTTTGTTTGAGGAGACGATTGAAAAAAGTGCGGCCGATCATCCGTCGTCCTATTACCGACTGCTGATGGACAGTATGCCATATATTATTGGCATTAGTGAAAATGCGATTCAGTATGTGCAGGAAACGGAAAACGAGCGGCGATTCCATGAGGGGGATCAAGGGACCATTGCGTTTAGAAGGTATGCGAATCAGCTGGGGAGTCCGGTGCTTTGGCCGGCCGACTTGGTGTATGACCACCCGGCGCGTGATGTTGCAGAAGCGATGCGCTGGATGTTGCTGGAGGATGAAGGCGAGGGAACGCTCGCAGCTTTTGCGGAGCAGTATCAGACGGTTCGGCCATTGTCCGTGTTCAGTTGGCGGTTAATTTATGCCAGATTGCTTTTTCCGATTCATTTATTTGACCTGCTGGAGCGGGGATTTTCTACCGATGATACCGCACCGCTTGAAAGAGAGTTGCAGGTACTTTTGGAAAAACAGGATGCTTATGAAAAACGGTTGCGCCATTTTTACCAGCATTCCGGGCTGGGAGAGGAAGCGCGTGACCTCCCTGTGTTACACTGGCTCTAAGAAAAGAGCAGGAGGGAAAGACATGAATAAGCCAGTGATTTATGTGACACGAAAACTCCCGGAAGAGCGGTTGGAACCTTATCGGGAACATATGGAAATTCGCATGTGGGAAGAGACAGATACGCCCGTTTCGCGGGAAGTGCTGCTGAAGGAAGTAAAAGAAGCAGACGGTCTGTTATGCATGCTGAGTGAAAAAATCGACCACGAACTGCTTGATGCGGCATCCCGTTTGCAGGTTGTCGCAAACCTGGCTGTCGGCTATGATAATATCGATGTCGAGACAGCCAAACAAAAAGGGGTCACGGTAACCAACACTCCGGATGTACTGACCGAGACAACCGCCGATCTGGCATTTGCGCTGCTGATGGCTACTGCCAGAAGAGTGGTGGAAGCGAGTGAGTATATCGAAGCGGATCAGTGGCAAAACTGGTCGCCGTATTTGCTAGCTGGCTCGGACATTCATCATAAGACGATCGGGATTGTCGGCATGGGACGGATCGGGGAAGCGGTGGCCAGACGGGCGCGAGGGTTTGCGATGCCGGTGCTTTACCATAACCGTTCAAGGAAATACCAGGCAGAAGCAGAGATTCCGGCGACTTATGCTGAGCTGGAGACATTGCTGGAAGAATCGGATTACGTCGTCTCTGTTGTTCCGTTGACCAAGGAAACGAAGCAGTTGTTTGACGAGTCAGTATTCCGGCGCATGAAAAAATCGGCTATCTTTATCAACATCTCCCGCGGGGCGGTTGTTGATGAGGAGGCGCTTGTCACCGCACTGGAAAATGGAGAAATCAAAGCTGCCGGGCTGGATGTATTTACGGAAGAACCGATTCGCTCCGATCATCCGCTGATGCAGCTCGATAATACGGTCTGCCTGCCGCATATTGGTTCTGCCAGTACGGAAACCAGAAGTGCGATGATTGATTTGTGTCTGGATAATATTTCTGCGGTTATGGAAGGAAAAGCACCTAAAACTGCTTTGTAAACAAAACCTATAATATGCGGTATAGCCTGCCGCTGCGGAAATACCCTTCGCTTTCCGCGGGCGCTGGTGAGCCTCCTCGTGCTGTCGCACTGCGGGGTCTCACCTATGCTTATGATCCCGCAGGAGTCTTCGGGTATTTCCTCCGCTGGGTGATGTACTTTGTTGCTTTACTGTTTGCTAAATTAAAAGTACAATATCCATTTTCGATGGTTGATTGGAGCGGAGGGCATCCGACTCCTGCGGGAAAAGCACGAGTCTAGACCTGAGCAGGAAGCGGTTTTCTTCCGAGGAGGCTGAAGCCGTGCCCGCGGAAAGCGGATGCCCGCAGCGGAAATCAACAAGCACACATGTCGAATTCCAATCAATTCTATAAAGAATCATATGTACTTCCGTAACGGCAGGTTATGTCACAGTTCCCATCAACTGCAACCCACACGAAAGACCTTAAATAACAATCAAAAAAAGCAGACATGCTGCATTCCAGCTGTCTGCTTGCTTCTATATGAGGAAAGTTTAAAATACCTGTTCGATTTCTGTCACGCCGGGAACTTCTGCCATCAGAGCGCGTTCGATTCCCGCTTTCAGGGTGATGGTAGAACTTGGGCAATTGCCGCATGCTCCCATCAGACGAAGAAGTACAATGCCGTCATCATCCACATCAACCAACTCGACATCTCCGCCATCACGCAGTAAAAATGGACGCAGTTTGCTCAGCACTTCCTGTACTTGTTCTTGCATTATCCATCTTCTCCTTTCTATACTCCTATTATAAACCGCCATTGCAAAAAAATCTATCGGTAAAATAACATTTGCTTTACTGATTAATTATATTTTATCTTTTTATCAATGTTTTGTAAAATAAAAGTAGTTGGCGAGGGGGGAAACAACATGAAAAAAATAATGATTACCGTCTATGGTGCCGAGCAGATTTGTGCAAGTTGTGTCGGTGCGCCTGGATCCAAAGACACGTATGAATGGCTGCAAGCAGCAATTGACAGAAAGTATCATTCCGAACCGGTTGAATATGAATACGTCGATATTAATTACCCGCCGCAAGTGGAAAAACATCAGCAATTCGCTGAACGGGTGCTGGAAGAGGACATGTTTTACCCAATCGTTTTCATTAACGATGAAATGGTCGCAGAAGGGATTCCCCGGCTGAAACCGATCTATAAGGAACTTGATAATCAAGGACTCAAACAGCAGACATAAAGAAATGAGGATGACAAATGGAACTGCCTTTCATCAAAATGCATGGACTGGGAAATAATTATATTTATGTCGATTTATTCCAATTTCAAATAGAAGAAGAAATACTTCCAGATCTGGCGCGGGCTGTCGCTGATGTAAACACAGGGATTGGTGCGGATGGCCTGATTCTTATTCAGCCAAGTAAGCGCGCGGAGGTAGGCATGCGCATCTTTAATAAAGACGGCTCCGAGGGAAAAACCTGCGGCAATGGTCTGCGCTGCACCGCGAAATACGCCTATGAGCATGGTTTGGTGGCGACGGAAAAATTTCAGATTGAAACCAAAGCCAATCTGGTGGCAGCAGAAGTTGAAGGTGAGAGTGGCAGAGCAGAAGAGATTACCATTAATATGGGCGCACCAATGCTTGAAAGATCTGCGATTCCCATGCTTGGTGAGGAGAAAAACAGGGTAGTGGCCGAAGATTTTGCGGTAAAAGATGCACAGATGAAAGTCACTGCCGTATCGATGGGTAATCCGCATGCCGTATTTTTTGTGGACGATATTCAGCAGGCGCCGCTTTATCAACTAGGCCCTGTGATTGAAAAAGACGCACGTTTTCCGGAAGGCGTGAATGTGGAATTTGTTGAAGCCGTATCGGAAACGGAATTAAATTTTCATGTATGGGAACGCGGATCCGGAGTGACACAGGCTTGCGGAACCGGTGCCTGTGCCGCTGCCGTTGCTGCTGTACTGAACGGTTATGCCAGGCAGGGAGAGACGATTACCGTTCATCTTGCAGGCGGCGATTTAATGATAAACTGGAGTGAGGATGGCGATGTCTGGATGACCGGCGGAGCAGAGGTGATCGCAGCAGGCACGTTTTTTTACAACGGGAAGGCACGGATTTAGCTATGCTGCTGGCTCAATTGGTTGAATGAATCGCTTTCTGCTTGTATACTAAAGAGTAAGAAATAACCTTTGAAAGAAGGAGGTCGCCCGATATGGTGATTACACTGACAGATAAAGCTGTTGATCGGATTAAGGAAATGATGGCTGACGAACCGGTGGATGCGCGCCTGCGTTTTGGCATCCAAGGCGGCGGCTGCAGCGGGCTGTCTTACGCGCTGGGCTTTGAATATGAAGTGAATGAGGAACTCCAAAGGGAAGAAGAAATAAATGGCATCCCGGTCTTGTTTAATAACCAGGATATTCCGATTATAGAAGGAACGACGATTGACTTTAAACAGAATATGATGGGGGGCGGGTTTTCCATCGAAAATCCGAACGCTATCGTCTCCTGTGGCTGCGGTTCTTCTTTCCGCACGAAAGATAAAGTTGGAACCCCGGGAGATTGCTAATGAACAAGAGCCAGGATGCTATATGAGCATGCTGGCTCTTGTGTTTTTAAATTGGAACCAACGTAGCAGCGAGTAAATCCTCCGCTCACACAGCCTTCCGGATTAAAACATAGCCGTTGAATGCTTCGGCTGAATCCTTGCTTTCGGATCAATGTATTGCTTGGCGTTATTAATCGCAGTTGGCCCTTCGCCGAAACCAGTGGCAATCAGTTTCACTTTTCCTTCATAGGTACAAATATCGCCTGCTGCATAGATGCCGCGGATGTTTGTCTCCATTTTGCTGTTGACAACAATGCTGTTTTTCTCGATATCCAGCCCCCATTCCTTTATCGGTCCAAGGGTGGAAACGAAGCCATAATTGCACAGCACCGAATCAACGGTCAGCTCGATGGTTCTGTCCCCTTTGACTTCTTCCAGGGTCACTGCGTCAATTTTGTTACTTGCTGTAATCGATGCAGGCACAAAAGGGGTGAGTGTTTCCACCGACGAGGCATGGAGTTTTTCTACACTGTGCTCATGCGCGCGGAACTTCTCCCGCCGGTGCACCAGGGTTACTTTTTTGGCAATCGGCTCAAGCATCAGTGCCCAGTCGACTGCCGAATCGCCACCACCCAAGAGAAGTACATGCTGATCTTTGTACTGATTCATATCTTTGACGTGATAATGCAGATTAATCCCTTCAAACTGCTCGCTGGCCCCGACATTCAACCGCCTTGGCTGAAACGCGCCGTTGCCCGCGGTGATGATGATTGTTTTCGTCCGGTGGATTTCCCCTGTGTTTGAGGTAAGCTTGAACGTATCATCTTCCAGCCGCTCCACCTGGTCTATCGACTGCTCCAGGACAATGGTCGGGCCAAAAAGATTCGCTTGTTCCTCCAGATTGTCCACCAATTCCTGGGCGCCAACTTTCGGGAAACCGGCAATATCATATATATCTTTCTCCGGATACAGGGCGGTCAGCTGCCCCCCGGTATGCGGCAAACTTTCAATAATTTTTACACTCGCCTGACGCATCCCGCCGTAAAAAGCAGTGAACAACCCGGTAGGTCCTGCGCCAATAATTGTGACATCATAAACTTGTTCTGCCAAGAAACTGTCCCTCCATTTCTCTCGTTGCTACCACACCACTCCCATATTATCACAAATGCACGGAAATGTACGAAGAGGGTGCACATAAGGAAAAAAAAATCGACAAAATTCGGGAAGTGACAGGCACCTTGACACACAGGTTGAAAAACAAGAGAAAAAACGCTATGATGATGAATGGGTATTTTACAAATATGTAACAGTTAGGTTATATTTACATATCAGAAAGACTGCGGCGAATGCTGAATGGATGTGATGATTAAATGAGCAAACCGAATATTGTGATATTGGGTGCCGGGTATGGCGGCATGATAACAGCAGTCAGACTGCAGAAGACGATCAAGCCATCTGAGGCGACAATTACACTCGTAAACCGAAATGATTACCATTATCAGACGACCTGGCTGCATGAAAATGCGGCAGGCACCTTGCCCCATGAACGGACCAAGATTCCGATTAATGACTTGATTGACCGTGACAAGGTAAATATCGTACTGGAAAAAGTGGTTGGGATCAAACCTGAGGAGAAAAAGGTCAAATTGGAAAAAAGCGAATTAAGCTATGATATATTGGTGGTCGGCTTAGGGTTTGAAGCGGCCACTTTTGATGTGCCAGGGCTGGATAAGCATGCCTTTACGATTGAAGACCTCAACAGTGCCCGGCTCCTGAACCAGAATCTGGAGTATCATTTTGCCGCATACCACCATGGCAAGAAGGCAGATCCGTCCAGGCTGAATATCGTTGTTGGAGGCGGCGGATTTACCGGCATTGAGTTTCTGGGGGAGCTGGCAAACAGGATACCGGCACTTTGCGAGAAATTTGATATTGAGAAAACCCTGGTGCGAATCGTTAATATTGAAAAGTCGCCGATGGTGCTTTCCGGATTTGATCCGCAGCTGGCAGATTATGCGATGAATTCCCTGGAATCCCGCGGGGTCGAATTTATTACCGGTGCGGCGATTACAGCCTGTGAGCCAGACCGCATGATGTATGAAAAAGACGGTAAGGAAATCGAAATACCAACACGCACAACCGTCTGGGCGGCAGGCGTGAGGGCAAATACACTTATTGAGCAGTCTGGCCTTGCCACCAACAGAGGAAAAGTGGAGGTACGTGAGGATCTGCGCAGTCCGGATTATGATGATATTTTCGTCATAGGGGATTGTGCCACCGTGTTTGATGAATCCACAGGTGACGCGTATCCCCCGACAGCCCAGATTGCGATCCAGCAGGCAAAAACTGCTGCCCGCAATATCAAGTCGCTGATCACCACTGGGGAGACGGAAAAATTTCAGCCCAAAATTCTTGGCACGGTTGCTTCCCTCGGACATAATGATGCGGTCGGCGAGCTGTTCGGCAGCCGGAAAATACGGGGCTTAAGTGCGGTGATAATGAAAAAAATCATTGATAACCGCTATTTGCTGCAGCTGGGCGGTATCCGCCTGTTGATGAGGAAAGGCAAATTCAATATTTTTTATTGAGCAAGATAAACAGCGATGACTTGTTGTCCCAAGTCATCGTTTTCTAATACCCAGCAAAACCCCGGACAGGAAGCTTGCCCTTTCTTTTCTCTTTATTATAGAATGTAGGTTGCATGGTTCGGAAGGGAGATACTGCGTTGATTCAATTAGTTGTATCGATTATATTATATTTCGTGATATTTTTTGGGATCGCTTTTATATTGAATATGCTATTACGTCGGACATGGCTGATGGCTGTGCTTTATCCAGTTATTGTTATTATGATTGTCGATAATATTTCTACATGGAACTATTTTACAAGCCCCGGAGAAGCCTTCTCGGCGATAGGGGAGAGGCTGATGAGCATCACGGCAGTGGACATAACGATATTGCTTTCCGGTTTTGCCGGGACTATTCTGTCAGGCATTGTGATTAAGATGCTCAGGAAGAACGGATATCAGATGTTTTAATGCTGGAAGAATAGCAGCAAACCAAGATTCTTAAAAAAAGATGAATATAATTTTACTAGATTGGGAATGATGACATCCAGTGAGGTGTTATCAATGAAAACCAAAAATTTTATTCGAAGAGCGGGGATGCTGCTGTTATTTTCCCTGGCATTCCTTGCTACGGCAACTTCCATTTCCAATGTCTCCCTGGCAGATGTCCAGACTTGGGTAACAGAGGAAGTGAGCGGCACAGCTGCTAATGGCACTCATCCTTCATCGGAGTTTCGACATACAGCAATAAAGGAAAAATCGCTAAAATCTAAGGATGAGAAAGAACGCTTGATTTCCAGTGATGAAATTGACGGGCCGCAAACGCTGGATGAAGCGGTAAATTTTGAACAGTATCCCTCAGCCACGGTTATGGCTACCGGTTACACAGCCGGGGTGGAATCAACAGGTAAAACACCATCCCATCCGATGTACGGCATCACGTTTTCCGGTGTGCAGGTGAAGCGAGACTTGTATTCTACTATTGCTGCGGATTTAGATGTTTACCCAATCGGAACTATTATGTTCATCCCTGGTTACGGATATGGTGTTGTGGCCGATAAGGGTAGTGCCATTAACGGCAACGACATTGATTTATACTACGAAACGGTAGAAGATGTGTATTCAGAGTGGGGAAAAAAAGAGCTTGAGGTATACATTGTGGAAATGGGAGACGGCAGCCTGACAGAAGAAGCATTGACAGAACTGAATGAAACGGAAGCATTGCAAGTGTTTAGACAGAATATAACGGAATAATAACGGAAAATGGAGGGTTCCCTATTTAGGGGGCTCTCCTTTTTGCATGGTTCTTTCTGTGCTATGATAGAAGGCAGTGAATCTTTGAGAGCGTAGGAGGGACCCAGCATGACGGAAAAACAGCAGGCAATGCCAGGGAAAGACGGTAATCGGATCTATTTTTTCCTGTTATTGGCTGGAATTATTGTGGTGGCATTTAATCTGCGTCCCGCCATCACATCGGTCGGACCGCTGATCGGCATGATCCGTGATGATCTCGGGCTTTCCAACTGGAGTGTGGGCATTTTGACAAGTCTGCCGCTGGTCGCATTTGCCATCATGTCACCAGTCGCTCCCAGACTGGCAAATCGCTGGTCCAACGAGCGCGCACTGTTGATGGGCTTGCTGCTGCTTTTCGCTGGCATTGTAATTCGTTCGCAATCCGCAGTAGCTCTTTTGTTTTTCGGGACATTGCTGATTGGTTTTGGTATCGCTATTTCCAATGTTCTTCTGCCAGGGGTAGTTAAGGAAAAATTTCCTGACAGAACGGAATTGATGACAGGGGTGTACTCCACATCCATGGCTATCTTTGCGGCAGCTGCTTCGGGCTTGAGTGTGCCACTGGCGAGTGGTGCCGGGCTTGGCTGGCAGCTCGGATTGATGGTCTGGGGACTGCCGGTGATTGCCGGTGTGCTGATCTGGCTGGTGATTAATCGCAAAAACACCGGGAAAGAAGAGAAAGACGTCAACTATGTTACAGCAGGCGGCAACCGCATGTGGCGTGCGCCGCTTGCCTGGCAAGTGGCCCTTTTTATGGGGTTTCAGTCTACGTTATTTTATGTAACGATTTCCTGGCTCCCGGAAATTCTCATTTCCTATGGGGTGACGATGGAGACGGCTGGCTGGATGCTTTCGGTTCTGCAGCTGATTGGCCTGCCATTTAGCTTCCTAATGCCGGTATTGGCAGGCAAATTTCACTCCCAATGGGGGCTGGTCATCGGTTTGGGCATTTGCGGAACCGCGGGCTATAGCTGTTTGTTATTTGCTCAAGTTTTTCCAGTCATGCTGATCAGTATTGTGCTTCTTGGTGTTGCGCTTGGAGGAATGTTTCCACTCTGCCTGACCTTCTTGGCGATGCGTGCCCGTACTGCAAAGCAGGCTGCGGAATTATCGGGGATGGCACAGTCGCTCGGTTATTCATTGGCTGCAATAGGGCCTGTGATGATCGGTTATTTGTACGATATTACCGGAACATGGAGCATACCAATTAGCGTGCTGATTTTTATATCCGTACTGGTCGTTGTATTCGGCTCTCTTTCTGGCCGAAACCGCTACGTAACGGATGCATAAGAAAAAGCGCAAGTGCTGGTGGAAGGGCACTTGCGCTAGGTATGATACTAATAAAATTGCGAGAGAAAAAATGCAATACCAACACCAGTTAATCCGCCGAAAAACACTTCAATCGGCTGATGTCCAAGCAGTTCCTTTAATTCCCTGCGCTTTTGATATTCCTCTTTATTATTCCAATCTTTTGCTTCATCAAAAAAGCTTTGAAAGTCTTTAATCAGCATATTCAGCACCGCTGCCTGCTCGCCGGCTTGCCTTCTTACTCCTGTGGCGTCAAACATGGTGATGATGCTGAAGACAAAGGCGAGGGCGAAGATATTTGAGGTGACTCCTTCACTAATGCCTATCCCAGTGGTGAGCGCGGTGACAGCCGCGGAATGACTGCTTGGCATGCCGCCCGTGCTGAATGCCAGACTCGGTGAAAATTCTCTGGCTATCAGCATTTTAATGGGGATTTTTACTACCTGGGCAAAGACAATTGCCGTCAAAGCAGCGGTTACCGGAAAATTTAAAAACAGATCCATAAAAGGGCAAACATCCTTCCTGCGGGCTTCATCTAAAAACGTACCTGTCGCGGTTTGTTTGATGTTATTTTATCACATTGACTCGCTGAACGCTATGTTTCGATGAATGCAGCCTGCCGTTGTTTTCCTTATATGAACCTGTTCCCTTTAGCTACAATAAATAAGCCGACAAGAAATAAAACGTTCGATGTGTTCTCTAATTGCTAGGATTTTAAAAGACCATACACTTAATGAAAAAGAAAATGCTTCCCTAAAACAAGCCGTCAACTAACGGACTTAGCAAAAATGTACCAACAATTATTCCAAGGACAAACAACAGGATGTATACGAGAACCTTATTTATATTCATTTGTTTCCTCCCTCTGCGCTGATACTTTTATGATATAACACAGACAGAACTATTTGACAACAATAATATTGGAATAATTGTTTTTTTGACAATTATTCACATTGAAGAGATTGAGTCTGGGAGTAAATAAAAATAACCCCAGCCGAACTGGAACCAATGGAGAGATATCTTTCTCATCATTAACTTGGTAACATGCTCTAGTAAATAAATTACCAACTATACTCCGGTTTCACTCAATTGACGCATAACAATTTTACGCTTGGACAGATTTATCATAAACACGCCGGCCAAACAAGCGAGCACGGCATCTTTTATAAGAAACGGAACCATCGACAGCCAGGCGGCAGTATACGGGATTGGCAACTCCAGCCAGCCATTCATGGCCAGATACATGTACGAAACCCCGATTCCATAATTGAAGACAAGGCCTGTAAAAGCTGCGGTTATGTAAAGATAGAGTGCCCTCTGCTGGTTTTTCATCGAAATCCAGCCAACAAAAAACGCAACAAATATAAAGGAAATAATGAAGCCGCCCGTTGGTTGTAATAATACCATCGGACCTGCATGAAACCCGGCAAACACCGGCACACCGGCCAGTCCGACAAATGTATAAGCGATCATGGCAATGGTTCCAAGTTTCCTGCCAAGCATCAGCCCTGCCAGCACCGCGAAAAAGGTTTGCAGCGACAACGGAACTGATGCGCCTCCGATCGGTACCGCAAGAAACGGGAACCATACCGTAATATTTGCACCGATCGCCATCAGGCAGACGAAAACGGCACCATAGGTTAAATCAATTGGACGCAAGCTTTTCAATCTTCTCTCTCCCCTCTATGAAAATAATAATCATAGAGAGATAAATTGTCAACCATCAATATTATAAGGGTGACAATAAAAAGCAGCCCTTGAGCGGACTGCTTATTACCAAATTATTTTACAGCTGCTTCCAAGGCAACCTCCATCATCTCATTGAATGTCGTTTGCCGCTCCTCGGCACTGGTTTCCTCGCCTGTCAAAATGTGATCAGATACCGTCAGCACCGACAGCGCCTGTCGTCCGAACTTCGCAGCCAAGGTGTAAAGTGCGGTGGTTTCCATTTCAACTGCCAGCACTTGATATTTGGCCAGCAATTCGTTTACTTCCTGAGCGTTGTCGCGGTAAAATGTATCACTTGTGAAGACATTCCCCACGCGCAAATTCAATCCTTTTTCAACACCGGCATCATAGGCATTTTTCATTAGCTGAAAATCTGCCAGTGGAGCGTAGTCAATTCCGCCAAAAATCATTCGGTTCATCTGCGAATCAGTCGTGGAACCTTGAGCGAGGATGACGTCCCGCACTTTCACGTCTTTCTGGATGGCGCCACATGTACCGACACGGATTAATTTTTTCACATCATAGCTTTGGATCAATTCATTAACATAGATTGAAATGGACGGAACACCCATCCCTGTGCCCTGTACGGAAACACGTTCGCCTTTGTATGTTCCGGTGAACCCGAGCATCCCGCGCACTTCATTGTACTGGGTGACATTTTCGAGAAAATTTTCCGCAATAAATTTTGCCCTAAGCGGGTCGCCCGGCAATAGAATTTTATCAGCAATAGCTCCCTGTTCTGCACCAATATGTACACTCATTTATTCTTCCTCCTTGCGCTACATTAGATTTCAAGTTAACGTTATCACAACGCCTAGACAAAGACAAACAACTCTTTCACCGGGATAATTCTTTTCGCTAAAATTAGCGAATACGAGCGTGTTTCAATTCATTTTTCGGCAAAAATAGTGTATGATAGAAGCTGTACTCAGTAAAATAGTACGTGAGAATATGTTTTGGAAGGATGAGTTCGATGGCAGAGAAGAAATTTACAATTACTGCAGATACAGGAGTGCACGCCCGCCCGGCTACATTGCTGGTAAATAAAGCAGGACAGTATGAATCAGATGTGGAAGTTTCTTACAATGACAAAAAGGTAAACCTGAAATCCATTATGGGCGTTATGTCCCTTGGAATTCCAAAAGGTGCCGAGATCACGATCACCGCTACAGGCGGAGACGAAGAAGAAGCGATTAAAGGTGTCACAGAAGTAATTGAAGAACATTTGGGCGAGTAAAAGGCTGGAGCAATCCAGCCTTTTTCATTTCAGTAATAGGTTCTTTCATAAATTTCTTCCAGCCCGCTCATTGTTTGCAGGGCTTTCTGACTGTAGGCGGAACCATCCGCAACAAGTTTTTCCTTATAAACGTTCACTGCCTGCTTTAGGGACTGGCCATAGGATGGAATTTCCCCTGCATAGGGCTTGACGGCGGGTTTTTTTACATTCATTTTTTCATGAGGAGCGAGAGCTTTTCGCTCATGAAAAAATACATCCTCTACCTGATTGGGGTTATGCAGATCTCCTTGCATCGGATGTTTTTCTACTGCCAGCACTTCAATGAGGTAGCGGTCGCCTCTGTCCTCCCTGACTTCACCTATGTAAGTGCCGGATTTATAATGGGCACGGACGTTTTCGCCAATCGATACATCAGCCATCGTGAATCACTCCTTGTCTATATTCTCGCAAAAATATCACAGATTTGCGAACATTATGCTGGTCCGGTTTTGCATGCCGGTAAATTTTGTTATAATACACGTTGAAGGATGTGAGTACGAATGATCATGATGCCATTTCTTTATTTTCCTGAGGATAAATCCGAATATATTCCGGCACTCATTACATTATTGATCTTTGCCGCTTTAGCGGTCGTCACGCTTTACCTGATCCACCGTCACTCCAAAAAAGAAGAACGTGAATTTAACGAAAAATATAAGCAGGACATAGAATATGCAGAAAACCGGGATAAAGCGTCAGATCCGCGCGAATAGTGGAAGAGCCTTTCTTTTGTTGAAGAGAGGCTTTTATTTTTTGCGTTTAGCCTATTGCCTTTTGGTTGATACTAGAGACAACAATGCAAAAGGAGATAATCTGATGCGGGCAATTTTATTATTAATTTTTATGACGTTTTTGGTTTCCTGTCAGAGCGGAAACAGTGAGGCGAACCGAACGGTGGAAATGTATAATGCATCCGGCGACATGGTGGGGACGGCAGAACTGTCCGAGCAGGATGCCGGGGTGCAGGTTAAATTAAGTCTGGAAGGGTTGGAACCTGGTTTTCATGGGGTGCATGTTCATGAATTCCCACAATGCGAAGGGCCGGATTTCACCAGTGCCGGCAATCATTTCAATCCGGACGGGAACGAACATGGCCTTATGCATCCGGAAGGCTCCCATCTTGGTGACCTGCCGAATGTGGAAGCAGATGGCAGCGGGATTGTCGAAGCGGAACTGATGCTTGCAGAGGCGACTCTGAAAGACGGGAAAAAATCGATTCTAAGAGGCGAGGGGACCTCCTTAATTGTTCATGACGGCCAGGACGATGGGGTAAGCCAGCCCGGCGGCGAGTCGGGTGACCGTATCCTGTGCGGCGTGATTAAAACGGATCCGGATCCACAAGGCGAAGAAACACCGACAGACCCAACCGAATTTAATGAAGAACAAGAAAAATAAAGCTGCTGTGCCTTCATTGGCATAGCAGCTTTTGTTTGTACGGGGATTACGCTTGATACTTCTTAATCAAATCAACAAAGGAATCCACGAAAGTTTGCAGGAATTGAATGGTTCCTTCATTGTTGATTTTACCATTTTCATCCACTAAATCTGCTGAATTGGCAAGATAGACCTCAGGCTGCTGAACAACAGGCATATTCAGGAACGTGAGAGATTGACGTAAATGATGGTTTGCGCCAAATCCGCTCAGATTACTGATAGATTGACTGATAATCGCTGCTGGTTTGCCATCCCATACACTTTCACCATAAGGCCTTGAACCTACATCCAATGCATTTTTTAACACACCTGATACGGAACGGTTATACTCTGGGGTTACGAATAAAACAGCGTCAACTCCCTTGATGGTGTTGCGGAATATGGTATATTCCTCTGGAGAATTACCGTCATATTCCTCATTGTACAAAGCAAGATTGCCGATTTCCACAAACTCTGTTTCATACCCCTCCGGAAACAGGGAAGCTACATTCTTTGCAATTTTTTTGGAAAAAGACTCTTTCCGCAGACTGCCAACTACAATACCGATTTTCGTCATGTTGATCACCCTTTTTTTAGATTTTCTTTTTTGACTTTTTTCTAATGAGAAGTTGTTTTGACACAATATCCATAGACTGTGGCGTAAAATCAGTGAGGTTAATGATCGTCGCTACGGAAATACATTCCGCTTTCCGCGGGAGGCTGGTGAGCCCCCTTGTGCTGTCGCACTTCGGGGTCTCACCTAAGCCTTTCCTCCCGCAGGAGTCCCCATGTATTTCCTTCGCTGCCTGATGTGGTTTTTGACTCTACTGCGTGTTTAAATCAACTACCACTCTTGATAGTTGATTTCTGCTGCAGGCAGTAACTTTCTGCAAGCACGTGCTTCAGCCTCGGCCTAACAGGATGTTAGTCATGAAGGCGCCTGAGACAGGACGTCGTGATTTTAGCCTTCCATCCTTTAACCGCTTTCTGCTCAGGTTTAGACACTTGCTTTCCCTTAGGAAATCGACTGCCGTCAGCCCCAATCAATCACCTACACAGTGGGTAGTTATTGGTTGCTTTTAAAAACACACCGTTAGCGGAGGAAATACCCCGAGACTCCTGCGGGGTGATAAGCATAGGTGAGACCCCGCAGCGCGTAAGCGTGAGGAGGCTCACCAGCGCCCGCGGAAAGCGAGGGGTATTTCCGCAGCGGCAGCCTATGTCACGTTTTTAATCAACCACGACATAATTAAGAAACAAAACTTACGAAAAAAGCCTCTTTTTAAGTCTTTCCTAACTATTTACTTTCATTACATTCCTTCCACAGCGGTAATCAGCCGCTCCACACCGTCTTCCACTAAGGCTTTAGGACAGGCAATGTTCATGCGCATGAAGTAGCCGCCTTCCTCGCCGTAATCCAAACCCTTATTCAGTCCGACCCGGGCTTTTTCCACCATGAATTTATTCAGTGCCTGATCATCCAATTCCAGCCCGCGGCAATCAATCCACAAAAGATACGTGCCTTCTGTGCGGGTGACTTTGAGGTTAGTGCGGCTTTCCAGTTCTTCTATCACATAATTCCGGTTTTTCTCAAGCACCGTTTTCAGCTCATCCAGCCAGGCTTCTCCGTGCAGGTAGGCTGCTTCCAATGCGGTCGAACCCATCGTATTCAGCATATGATGGCCCTGTTTGCCTAGCATTTCATCCAGCTTATCTCTTTTTGCTTTATCCTCCGTTACACAATAGGATGCCTGCAATCCGGCAAGGTTGAATGTCTTGGAAGGGGACATACAGGTAATCGTCTGCTTGGAAATCTCCGGGGAAAGACTGGCAATCGGAATATGACGCTCTCCCGGATAGATCAGGTCCGCATGGATCTCATCTGACAGAATAAGCACATCATGTTTCAGGCAAAGCCTTGCCATTTCCTCGAGTTCTTCCTTTTTCCACACACGGCCGACCGGGTTATGCGGGGAACAAAGAATAAAGGCCTTCACTCCCTGACGCAGTTTTTCTTCAAAATCGACAAAATCAATCGTGTAATAGTTATCTTCCCGGACGAGCGGACTTTTGACAACTTCTCTGCCATGGCCCTCGATCACACTATAAAATGGTGTGTACACCGGCGTTTGGATTAAAATTTTGTCTTCCGGTTCCGTGAATGCCTGAACCGCCATATGTAAGCTGGTGACAACGCCCGGACTGAAAGACAGCCAATTTTCGTCTATTTGCCAGTCATGGCGGCGTGAAACCCAGTTGGTGACGGCGCCTTTGACCTCATCATCGATCACCGTATAGCCATAAATGCCATGTTTAGCGCGGGCGATCAGCGCCTCGTTTACAGCTTCCGGCGCCTTAAAGTCCATATCAGCCACCCACATCGGCAGCACGTCATCCGACTGGAAAACTGCCTTAAGCATGTCCCATTTCACGGAGCGAGTATTTTTGCGGTCATGTATCGTATCAAAAAATCCCATTTGTCAGCCTCCTTCTCTTTCACTTTATATTATTATAACAAATTGCCTGTCAGCAAACCCGGCTGACAGGCTGAAAAAAAGCAAAAAAAAAGCAAAGCGCTAAAAACGCTTTGCCTACAGGGGGAATACGAGAAAGTCTTACATTAATAGTATTACCCCTGCCTGTACAAAATAAACATCTTTTACCAAAAGTTTGTTAAAAATTTCCGGATTTTGTTGTCTAACCAAAATTAAAGCCGTTTTTCCAGAGCTTGTTTCGCATCTTCAAATCCAGGCTTGCCTAAGAGGGCAAACATATTCTTTTTATAAGCCTCCACACCCGGCTGGTCAAATGGATTGACGCCGAGCAGATAGCCGCTGATGGCACAGGCTTTTTCAAAGAAATAAACAAGATAGCCGAATGTATGGGCATCAAGACGTGGCACTTCCACTACTAAATTGGGAACCCCGCCGTCTGTGTGCGCGAGCAATGTGCCCTGGAAGGCTTTATCATTAATCTCATGGATGTTTTTGCCTGCCAGATAATTCAGCCCGTCGGCATTTTCCTCGTCTGCCTCCAGCGTCAGATCATTTGCGGACTCGTTCACATGCAGAACCGTTTCAAAGATATTCCGCCGGCCTTCCTGGATGTACTGGCCAAGGGAGTGGAGGTCTGTCGTGAAGTTGGCAGAGGAAGGGTAAATCCCTTTTTGATCTTTGCCTTCACTTTCTCCGAATAACTGCTTCCACCACTCGGCGAAATATTGCAGGCTCGGCTCATAATTGATCAGCAGCTCGGTAACTTTTCCTTTGTTATATAAAATATTACGCACTGCTGCGTACTGGTAAGCCGGGTTGTTGGAAAGGGAAGGCTCTGCCAAATCGTTTCTGGCTGCAGCAGCTCCTTCCATCATCGCTTCAATCGAAATGCCACTGACCGCGATTGGCAAAAGACCCACTGCTGTCAGTACCGAATAACGTCCGCCGACATCATCAGGGATCACGAATGTTTCATAGCCGGCCTGATCAGCACTGGATTTAAGTGCTCCTTTTTGTTTGTCCGTCGTGGCAAAAATTCGCTGCTTCGCTTCCTCTTCGCCATATTTTTCTTCAAGGAAATTTTTAAAAATACGAAAGGCAATTGCCGGTTCGGTGGTGGTGCCGCTCTTGGAAATGACATTGATGGAGACATCCTTATCCTTGAGCACTTCCAGCAACTGCGTCATGTAGGATGCACTCATATGATGTCCGGCGAAAATCACCTGTGGCGCATTGCGCTCTTCTTTGGACAGAAGGGTGTTAAACGGGTGGTTAAGCATCTCCAGAGCCGCACGAGCGCCCAAATACGAACCGCCAATCCCGATCACTAATAGCACATCGGAATCGTTTCTGATTTTCTCTGCGCTTTTTTGAATTCGGGTAAATTCCTCTTTATCATAGTCTACCGGCAAATCGAGCCAGCCGAGAAAATCACTGCCTGCCCCGGTCTGTTCGTGCAGAGCCTGGTGGGCAGTCTCTACGTATTTTTCCAGGTTGTCCAGCTCTTGCTGATTAAAAAAATCAAGGGCTTTATCATAGTTGAATGAAACATGTGTCATTAGCTGTATTTCCTCCTCGAGAGTCTACGTCATTTCATTACATTATCACTTTAACTCAAAACAGGACGGGAGGTAAAGGAAACTTGTTTTATCCCCGAGTTTTTTGGTTCTGGGCGAGTAAAGGACTTCCGGTCGAGAGCGAGAACTTCTGCCGGAGAGCGAGAACTTCAGCCTGAGAGCGGAAACTTCTGCCGGAGAGCGAGAACTTCAGCCGGAGAGCGAGAACTTCAGCCCGAGAGCGGAAACTTCTGCCCGAGTGCAGAAACTTCAGCCCGAGAGCGAAAACTTCAGCCCCACTGCTCTAACTTCCGCGCGTTGCACGTCATCCAGTCATAAAAAAAGACATGCTCACGCGGCATGTCTCTTGGGATTACTTCTTGCTATCATCAGACTGATTAATCCAGTCCTGAAGCTTATCTTTTAACGTATTAAAACCGCCAGTTTCGTCATTGTTATCCTGTGCTGCTTTTTTCTGCGGTTTTGCTGTTTGTTTGGGAGCTTCTTCGGTGGCGCGGATCGACAGAGAGACTTTGTTTTTCTCTTCATCGACATTCAATACTTTTACTTTCACTTCATCGCCAACAGCCAGATGTTCATTAATATCTTTAACAAATCCGTGGGTTACCTCTGATATATGAACCAATCCCTGTACTTCCTCATCCAGTGCTACAAATGCCCCATAAGGCTGAATTCCGGTTACTTTCCCCTCGATCACTTGACCGCTCTCAAAGTTTGAGATCATGCTGAACAACTCCTATATCTATTCGATTCTTTTTACACAATATATCATTTTAGCAGAAATCCGGGGAAGAAGCAAAAGATTTCCAGCAAATTCAGCAGGGGGAAAAGTCAGGACCAGGGACGAATGGTTATCAGCATATCCTCTTTTTGCAACAGAAAATCGGGACCCGGATTGATCATCCATTCATCGCTGCGCAGAATCCCAAGGAGCAGCCTGCCATCCTTTAAACAAATATTGCTGGCATGACGAAAAGTTGCCTCCTCAAGCTCTTGGGGCAGTTTCATATGGGAAAACTGCTGGCTTTTTAATAGATAAAGGATATCTTCAAAAGGCTTCGCTGTCTCGGTTCTGCGCAGTTCATGATAAAGCAGTGTGCTCATAAAATCATTCGATTTGATAATCGTGGTGGCGCCTGCTCGCAATGCATTTTCGATCTGGGTTTTTGAAAGGATTTCCGCGACGATTGGGAGATCGTGATTATTTCCGCGAATTGCCACCGTTGTCAGGATCGTATAATTATCCGCCTGCCGCTCATGCTCCGACAAATCCGCCGTAATGATTACCCGCTCGGCGTGTTCAATATTTGCCTGAGCCAGTGTTTCATCCTCGCTTGCGTCCCCATGGATGAAATGTACCGGATAATGCTGGTAGGCGAGATGGTTCAGGCTCCGGTCAATCAGCACGATCCGCTGCTCTGGCTCATGATCCATCGTAATATCAAGCAGCTGGCGGGTGCGCTCATTCCAGCCGATAAAAATCAGATGTCCCTTCCCCTTAAATGCAGCTTTGCCCTGGGTTTGATTTTGCTGATGACGAATGGCGGCAGCGGAAAATCTTGTAATATAAAAGGCAATCAATCCACCGCCTGTCAGGATGAGGAAAATGCCAATTATTTTCCCTCTGATGGTGAGCGGCACAAAATCGCCATAGCCGACGGTCGCAGCTGTGACAAACGCCCACCAGATGCCGTCAAAAATGGTCGGGAACTGCTCAGGCTCAACCAGATGGATTGAGATGCCGAACAGTGACATGATAAACAAAATGACCAACAGCAGCTTGGCGATAACGGGAAGCTTAAAATATAGAGATTTGATGATTTTAACGCTCATCAGCCTCAACCTTTTTTCCATAGGTTGGCTGGATGAAGCCTATCCTATACAAAAAGCCGACACCGTGGTGTCAGCTTTTGCGGTATTACCATTTAGCGATTTTCCAACGTTTGTTTTATATCATTGTAAGTCGCATCCCAGAAATCCCGGTTGTCACGGAAAGACTTGGTCATAAACAGGAGCATTTCCTGGAATTTTTCTTTGTAATCCTCCGCGTCTTTTTCCGGCAGGTTCTTCCGCGACTCATCGACCATCTCTTGTACTTGAGGTGCGCGCGGCCCCCATTTGGCCGTTTCTTTGCCATTTTCATCGATAAAAACAAAAATTGGAATCGAGCGGGATTTGCCGTTGGTCAAGTACTGATCCATCAATTCCAGGTTTTTGTCCCGTTCCAGCAGGCTTACTTCAATACCTGCTGCTTCGGCGAGCCGGAATAAAATTGGCACATTCATCATCGCATCGCCACACCAGTCCTCTGTCAGCACAATTGCCCGCAGTTTTTCCTCGCTCAGCTTCTGAACAAACTTCTCCTCTCCTTCAGGAAGAGAAAAATGATCATAGACGTACAGCAGATTTTCCTTATGCTTCTCCATTGACTCGATGTATGTATCAGGCGACATGCCTTTTTCAAACCATTGATTTAATTCCATCTAAACAACTCCTTTTATAAAAAAGTTTACCCTTAAATGAGAGTGCCGTAAACTGAAGTGCCCTTGGCCGGGAAATCTGCTATGATTGGGACAGAAACAGATGAAGGAGGAAGACGCAAATGAAGGCGAATCAGGATTTTTTGCAGGAATTGCTGCAAACTCCGTCTCCGTCGAGCAATGAGATGGTTATTCAAAAGAAATGGATCAGTTATGTAAAAGATTTTGCGGATGAGATCCGGACCGACAATGCAGGAAATGCCATTGGAATACTTAATCCGGAGGCTCCATTTAAAGTCCTTTTGGCAGGGCACTGTGACGAGATCGCTCTGGTGATCAATCGAATAGATGAAATCGGCTTTTTGCATTTTGATAAAATGGGCGGCATCAACCCCAAAGCAGCGGTCGGCATGAAGGTGACCGTACTCGGATTTCAGAAAACAGTTACTGGTGTAATCGGTGTCAACGCGCAGCATCATGGCGGATTGAAAGAGGACTTCGGGCTGGAAGATTTATTTATCGACGTCGGCTATAAGACAAAGGAAGAGGCGGAGGAACATGTGCAAATCGGCGACCTGGCCGTCTACAAAACAGAACCGGAAATGTTGCAGGAACGCTACATAGCAGGCCGCGGCCTGGACAATCGCACGGGGGCGTTTATCGTTGCAGAGGTGCTGAAACGGCTAGCGGAAAAAGGCTGCAATGTCGGTGTTTATGCAGCAAGCACGGTAAATGAAGAGACCAACTTGGGCGGCGCTTATTTCGCTGCAGCTGGAGTTAACCCAACCATGGCGATTGCCTGTGATGTAACGTTTGCTACCGATTATCCGGGTGTGAATAAAAATAAACATGGCGACGTGCGGCTGGAAGGCGGTCCGGTTTTGGCCAAAGGTGCGCCGATCAATCTCAAGATCAATCAGCTGCTGGAAAAAGCCGCGAAAAAACTGGAAATGCAGGTGCAATATGAATTAACACCGCGAATGACCGGAACAGACGCGGATCGGATGCGCCTCACCGGCCGGGGAGTGCCGGTTTCACTTGTATCATTGCCGCTCCGCTATATGCATTCACCGGTGGAAACGGCAAGCTTTGAGGATATCGATGAAGAGATTGAACTGCTCGTGACAATGATCAGCGACCTGAGCGGGAAGGAAAGTCTGAATCCGTTGGAAGATTGATGGAGGGAAATTTTTGAGCATAACTCTTTTCAATGGAAAACACATCATGTATACTTAAGAAAATAAATAATTCGATTCCAATCTTCGGGGCAGGGTGAAATTCCCGACCGACGGTAAGAAGCAATGCTGCTTTAAGTCCGTGACCCGTGAGGAGGCAATAGCCCCTGAGCGGTGGATCCGGTGTAAGTCCGGAACCGACAGTTACAGTCTGGATGGGAGAAGATGTCGAGTATGGCTGGTGCATAGAAGCACCTGCTTATTCCTTGTGAAATCAATCGACAACCAACCCTAAAGCTCCGCAGCTTTAGGGTTTTTGTATTTTCATGAGGGCTCATCCTTCATCGGCACGAGAGTGGAATCGAAAAGATGAGGGAGGAACAAGATGATGAAAACAAATCAATCATCAAGTTTATTGAAATTAATTATCTTGGCATTAATGGTGACTATTTCCCTGGTGCTGTTTTTCTTGAATTTTCCACTGCCGTTTCTGCCTGCCTATCTGAAAATTGATTTCAGTGATATCCCGGCATTGATGGCATCCCTGGTGTTTTCACCAATGGCAGGGGTGGTCGTCGTAGGAATAAAAAATGCCCTGTATCTGCTTATTTCCGGAGCGGGCGACCCAATTGGCGTGGCAGCCAATTTCCTGGCCGGCGTGATGTTTGTCGTCCCCGTATCGATGCTGTACCACCGGTTTAAAGGTGTGAAAAGCGTCGTCTCAGGCTTGGTGACAGGCACTGTGATCATGGCAGTGGGCATGAGTGTGCTCAACTATTTATTTATCCTTCCTGCATATTCCTGGTTCATGGGCTGGGATATGTCGGCTCAAGCCATGTGGATTGCCGTCATAGCGGGTGTTCTGCCATTTAATATGATAAAAGGCATTGTCATTGGCCTGTTGTTCGTGCCGCTGTTTATTAAAATGCGGGTATGGATTGAACAGAAACAGGAGAAATTTGCGGCATAGTATAGATGAGGACCGTTCCTTAGATGGGGCGGTTTTTTTGTTGAGAAGGAACGCTGGGGATATCGACTGGTGGCGAAGAAATATCAACCCGAGAGCGAACCCCGCAGGGCACACGTGCACGCTTCCAATAAAGCCATCGAAAAAAGCCGCCCCTGCAAACAGGGCGGCTTTACACATTTATTCTTCCTCTTCCTCCACAAGATTCCGGGCAGTAGGTTGAACTTCCAGTCGTTCTGTCGGGATCGGCTTGCCGGATTTTTCGCTTAATCCGTACGTGCCGTTTTCTATTTTTTCCAATGCATCGTTAATATCGTCCAGACGCTCCTGCCGCATGAGATCAAGTCCTGCGTCGCGTTCCTGTTCGAACTGTTCTGTTCCCATGTCGCCGGGATGGTTGTCGTAGTCGGCGAGTTCTTCAACAGATTCATTTGGAGATTCTTCCTGATTGGCTTCGATTTTTGTTTCGTTTTCTTTTTTTAATTGCAAAAGCTGTTCTTTAAAAGATTTCAGCTGTTCCTTGTTTAGGTGTGTATCCATCGAAATCTCCTTCCTGCTATTTATCCTTCCTCGTCACAACGCCAATGGTACATCTGGAGATGCAGATCAGATTTTCCGCTTCATCCACGATCTTGATTTCCCATACCATCGTTGTTCTCCCAACATGGAGCGGTACTCCCCGGGCTGTAACTATACCGGAGCGTTTGCTCTTCATATGGTTGGCATTGATTTCTATTCCGAAAACACTCTGTTTACTTGTATCCACATGCTGGGCGGCGCCAACACTCGCTGCTGTTTCTGCCAGTGCCACACTCGCACCGCCATGCAGAAAACCGAATGGCTGATGGGTGCGCTTATCCACTGGCATCGTGAGGATGACCTCACTTTTATCCAGTGACTGTACTTCGATTCCAAGTGCTTCCATTAAGGTGTTTTCCATTATTACCGACCCCCTGCACGTCTAAAACAGCCCGCTAATTAAAAGTGACAGTCCCAGCAGCATGCCGTAGATTGTGTTTGTTTTCCCGGTTGCTGCCATTGCCGGCATCATTTCAAGCGGGGAGGTTTTGCCGCGGAATTTTCGAATCACTTCTGCTGCCTTGCCTGCACTAAGAAAAACAATAATCGACCATAATGGCAAAACCCCTGTCACGATCAGGATAGCGGTGATAAGATAGGCACTGATGAAAAGACCGGCAAGAAAACGTACGGCATTCTTTTGGCCCAGTAAAATCGCGATCGTGTGCCGGCCGTTCTTTTTGTCGCCTTCCAGATCCCGGATATTGTTGGACATCATAATCCCACCAATGAAAATGGCGACCGGCAGTGAGATCAAGACCGCTTCAGAAGTCAGCGCACCGGTTTGGATGAAATAACTGATGCCGACAATCACCGTTCCCATAAAAAATCCGGAAAACAACTCACCGAATGGCGTGTAGGCAATCGGGTAAGGTCCTCCTGTATATAAATAGCCGAAAAGCATGCATACTAAACCAATCACGGCAATCCACCAGCTGGACTGCAGACAGATGTATACGCCGAGCAGCATGGCGATTCCGAAAAAACTGAGAGCCAGTCCGAGCACCGTTTTTGGCTGAATCCCATCCCGGACGATTGTGCCGCCAATGCCGACTGAATCCTCGGTGTCCAGGCCGCGGGTAAAGTCATAATACTCATTAAACATATTGGTGGCTGCTTGGATTAAAATGGAAGCCACGAGCATCGCCAAAAATAATAATGGCTGGATAGATCCTTCTGCAAATGCCAGCATGGAGCCGACAAACACGGGGACGAACGAAGCGGTTAATGTGTGCGGTCGCAACAGTCTCCACCAGACCTGAAATCCTTCTCTTTCATTTAATGCCTGTTTGACATTTACTTTATCTGCTGTTTGCATCGTAATTTCTCTCCCTGAAATAGTTCTCTACCCATTTATAGTAAGGAAATTGTTGAAGGGTGTCAATGGAGGGTGTTACCTGCTTAAAAGCCGCTATTCCCGGGGAAATATCTGCTTTTCTTGAGAAACGGCGAAAAAGAGAATAAAATAGACTATGGAAGTATGTGAACGTGTGTGGTAACGGAGGGAAACAGATGATTGAAACACAGCAAGCATCGATACAGGATTTAATAAATACAGCTATCTCCCATCTTGAGACGGAAGGGGATACGAAGCTGATCAGCTATACAAAAGAAATCACAGACATTGATCCGCTTACCTTTTTTCGGCAAGCGGAAACCCTTGGCCAGAACCGGATATTCTGGACAAGTACGGCGGATCATTTTTATATAACAGGGGTCGGCAATGCCTGGGAGATTACAGCAGAGCGCTCTCCATTTGCGGAGACAGAACGCGAGTGGAACCGGCTGATGGAAGATGCTCTCATCCATAACCCGTACAAGCTGCCGGGTACAGGTTTGAACGCGATGGGCGGGATGGATTTTGACCCGGAAAAAGAAAAAACCGCTCTGTGGAAAAATTTCCAGCCCAGCCAGTTTACGGTGCCGGCTTTTATGCTGACCAAACGGGGACACAGCTGTTATTTGACCACAAATTTTCTTGTTAAATACGGTGACCATCCTTTTCAGTTGGCAAACCAGCTGGAGAAACGGGAACGCGAACTGTTTGCCAATAATCCAACCCCGGAAGAGAAAATGAGCATCGAGAAAAAAACAGAAATTGCACCGGACGCCTGGAAACAGCTGGTGAAGCAGACGACAGAAGATATTGCCAACAAGCAGGCGGGAAAAATCGTGCTTGCCCGGGAACTGCGTTTGAAATTCGACAAGAAGGCTGACATTGCCGGTGTGCTGGATAAATTGCTGGCGACCCAGTCAAACAGCTTTATTTTTGCGTTTGAAAAAGGGGAGGACTGTTTTATCGGGGCAACACCAGAGCGTCTGGTGAAACTGGAGAGCCGTGAACTTTTGTCCACCTGTCTCGCCGGGACTGCGCCGAGAGGAAAAACAGTGGAAGAGGACGCAGCTATAGCCGATGAGCTGCTCCATGATGAAAAAAATCTGCAAGAGCACAAGTTTGTCGTGGAAATGATTAAGCAGGCAATGCTTGACTATTGTGAGGATGTGATGATCCCGGAAGAGCCGGTCATTTATCCGCTGAGGAACCTGCAGCATCTGTACACGCCAGTAACGGCAACGCTAAAAAGCTCATACAGTATTTTTGACGTGATCGGCAAATTGCATCCAACCCCCGCATTAGGTGGAGTGCCTCGCAAAGAGTCCATGGCTTATATCCGCAAGCATGAGCAGCTTGACAGAGGGTGGTACGGGGCGCCGATCGGCTGGCTGGACAGCAATGGCAACGGTGAGTTTGCGGTTGCGATCCGCTCCGGGCTAATCCAGGGGGACGAAGCGTCGTTATTTGCCGGCTGCGGGGTTGTCAAAGATTCGGACCCGGAAGCAGAATACGAGGAAACCAATATTAAATTTACGCCAATGCTGTCTGTGATGGGAGAAGGACGATGAGTCATACCGAGGCTTTAACACGCTATACCGCCAATTTTACCGATGAACTCGTGCAGAGTGGGGTGACCGATGCAGTAATTTCCCCAGGATCGAGATCCACTCCGATGGCTTTGATGATGACGGAACACCCCGATCTTAAAGAGTGGGTGATTCTTGATGAGCGTTCGGCCGCCTTTTTTGCGCTGGGACTGGCCAAAGCATCCAATCGTCCGGTTGCCTTGCTTTGCACATCCGGAACCGCGGCCGCCAATTATTTTCCTGCAATTGTCGAAGCCGCCCACAGCCGTGTGCCGCTGGTGGTACTGACAGCTGATCGGCCGCATGAGTTGCGTGATGTCGGTGCCCCGCAGGCGATCGATCAAATCAAGTTGTACGGTGATTATGTAAAATGGTTTCATGAAATGGCATTGCCTGAAAGCACACCGCAAATGCTGGAATATGCCAGAAGCAAAGCTGTCCGGGCAGTCTATATGGCTGGTGAGGGAAATCCTGGCCCGGTTCATGTGAATCTGCCATTCCGGGAACCGCTAAACCCGGATTTTTCGCTGCCTGATTTATGGAGCACTCCCGCAACATCCGGTTCGCGCCATCCTGTACTGGATGGTATGAAACAACTGCCTGACCGGGAGACGGAGCGACTTTTTCAACAGCTGCAAGGCAAGGAAAAAGGACTGATTGTCTGTGGGCCGCAGCCGGATGAGAAATTAGCGGATGCAATAACTCGATTCGCAGCCGTTTGGGGACTTCCGATTCTGGCTGATCCGCTTTCCCAGCTGCGGGGAGGCGGGCATGCAAAAGATCATATTATTGAAAGTTATGATGCAATACTAAGGAGTCAGGACATCCGAGGAAAACTCCAGCCGGATTTCATTATCCGTTTTGGTGCCATGCCTGTTTCCAAGCCGTACCTTTTCTATGTGAAAGAGCATCGTAGCATACCTCATTATGTGGTCGAGGCAGATACCGGCTTCCGGGAACCTACCGGCAGTGCGGTGTCCTATATTTTTGCCGACCCCGCGAGTTTGTGTGCGGGACTTTCTGATACTCCCGGAAAAGAGACAGGAGATTGGCTGCGCAGTTGGCAGGAAATGAACAAGATTGCTGTAGGTCATTTGCAAAAAGAGAACGAGCCTGCGCTGACGGAAGGGTCGGCAGTCCGGGAGATGCTTGAAGTGACCCCGGACGAAAGCACCGTGTATGTTGGCAACAGTATGGCAGTGCGTGATCTCGACAGCTTTTTCCTCACGTCGGATAAACATATTCCCGTGCTTGCCAACCGCGGAACCAACGGAATTGACGGGATGATTTCCAGCGGGCTTGGCGCAGCAGCAGCGGGGAAGCGGGTGATCCTGCTGCTGGGGGATTTATCTTTTTTCCATGATATGAATGGACTGCTTGCTGCCAAGCATTATCAGCTCCCAATCACGATTCTGTTGATTAATAATAATGGAGGCGGAATTTTTTCCTTCTTGCCGCATCTGCAGGGAAACCAGCATTTTGAGAAATTGTTCGGCACACCTGTTGATATCGAATTTAAACAGGCGGTGGAAATGTACGGCGGCACTCACACTTTGGCGAAAAACGCAGCAGAATTAAAGCAAGCGATGCAGGAAACAGCTGGTTTGTCCGTCATTGAAGTGCAGACCGACCGGGAAGAAAACGTCCGGTGGCATCGGGAAAAGTGGAAAGCGATTGAGCAGGACTTGCTTTCCATGGAGGTGTGAGGATGTACGTTTCGATTAATGACAGCATGTATTGGTATGAGGAATCGGGTGATGGAATTCCGCTTGTTATGTTGCACGGGTTTACCGGCAGCAGCAGGACATGGGAAGATTTCAGCAAAACACATGGGCAGGGCTTCCGGGTTATCACGGTTGATTTGCCGGGACATGGCAAAACTCAAACGCCCAATGGGCTCACCATGGAACAATGCTGTCGGGAATTAGGCGATCTATTTAAGGCATTAAATCTGGACCGTTTCCATCTCCTCGGCTATTCGATGGGCGGCAGAACGGCGCTGTCGTTTGCGATGATTTATCCGGGAGCGATTGAGTCACTCATTTTGGAAAGCGCCTCTCCGGGTCTGGACGATGAACAGGAACGGCTGGAGCGGCAGGAAAAGGATGAGAAACTTGCCCGGAAAATCGAACGTGAAGGTATACCAGCTTTCGTCGAGTACTGGGAATCCATTCCGCTATTTTCCACGCAAAAAGCCTTGTCTCAAGCGGTTAGGGAACAAGTGCGGGAGGAGCGGATGGCGCAGACAGAAGAGGGGCTTGCCGGTTCGCTCCGCGGGATGGGGACTGGAGCACAGCCTTCCTGGTGGGAGAGTCTCCCCGCGTTTGAAACCCCAGTGTTGCTGCTGGCAGGTGAGCTGGACAATAAATTTGCTCGGGTCAACCAGCAAATGGCTGCCCGCTTTCCCAATGCTGAGCTGCACACCGTCCAGGGAGCGGGACATGCAATTCACGTGGAAAAACCGCAAATGTTTGGTAAACTGGTAAGGGGGTTTATTATAAACGAGTAACTCCTACATACAGACGAAATTTACAAGGAGGCAAAGAAATGACAGTACAATGGGAAAAAGTTAGAGAATATGAAGAGATTATTTATGAAAAATATGATGGTGTTGCCAAGGTGACCATCAACCGCCCGGAAAAGCGCAATGCATTTACGCCACTCACTGTGAATGAAATGATTCATGCATTTACAGACGCGCGTGACGATTCTTCCATCGGCGTAATTATTTTAGCCGGTGAAGGGGAAAAAGCTTTTTGCTCCGGAGGCGACCAGTCCGTCCGCGGTCATGGCGGCTATGTCGGCACAGATGAGGTACCTCGCCTGAACGTGCTTGACCTGCAGCGGCTGATCCGCACGATTCCAAAACCGGTGGTCGCAATGGTATCCGGTTACGCAATTGGCGGCGGCCATGTACTGCATGTCGTCTGTGACCTGACGATTGCTGCAGACAATGCTATTTTTGGACAAACTGGACCAAAAGTGGGCAGCTTTGACGCTGGTTATGGTGCGACTTTACTGGCACGTATGGTCGGCCATAAGCGTGCCCGTGAAATCTGGTACCTCTGCCGGCAGTACAATGCGGAAGAGGCCTATGAAATGGGGCTGGTCAACACAGTCGTTCCTGTTGACAAATTGGAGGAAGAAACGCTCCAATGGTGTGAGGAAATGCTGGAAAAATCCCCAACAGCACTGCGCTTCCTGAAGGCATCGTTCAATGCGGATACTGATGGGCTTGCCGGTCTGCAGCAAATGGGCGGAGACGCGACCCTGCTGTATTACACAACCGATGAAGCAAAAGAAGGCCGAGACGCGTTTAAAGAAAAAAGGAAGCCGGACTTCAAGCAGTTCCCGCGTTTTCCTTAAAACCGGACAATACACACCCGAAAAACCTTTGCTTATTTCAGGCAAAGGTTTTTCTTAAGTACGGCGGCTAAAACCATGCCGCCACCTGAAATGAAATGAAAGGAAGTCAGGATAATGGCTGAAATGATACCGCACTGGTTATCCAAACAAGCCGATTTGGCACCGGAGCAGCCAGCAATAGAAACACCGGACGGCCGAACATGGACGTTTAAGGAATTGAAAAAAGAAAGTCAGCAGTTTGCCAGAAAACTTGCAGGACACGGCGTGAAGCAGGGAGACCATATCGGTATCCTGTCAGAAAATCAACCCGCCATGGTGACAACGATTCATGCGCTGAGCTACCTCGGGGCAACTGTTGTTTTGTTGAATACCAGATTGACTGCCGCAGAGTGGAGGTATCAGCTGGAAGACGCGGATGTGACATGTTTGCTGACATCGTCTCATTGGAGAGGGGCTGCCGTGGAAGGAGAATTGCCTTGCCATGTGCTGAGTTTTTCCGAAGTTGAGCAGACGACTGAGCAGCCAATCGCGTTACGGGAAGAGCTTGATTTGGATGAACCGTTTACCATTCTCTATACGTCAGGCACGACAGGTTTTCCCAAAGGTGTTGTCCATACTTACGGCAATCACTGGTGGAGCGCCATTTCATCGGCATTGAACCTGGGGCTGCATGCGGAGGACAAGTGGCTTTGTGCACTGCCGGTTTTTCACATCAGCGGTTTGTCGATTTTTATTAAAAGTGTGCTCTATGGAATGCCTGTTTTTCTGCTTGAAAAATTTGATGAAGACATGGCCCATGACGCGATTTTTACGCGAGGTGTGACGATGGCTTCCGTCGTTACGGTGACATTGAAGCGGCTGGTGGATCGGCCTGGGGCGGGAGAATTTCCGGAAAGTTTTCGCTGCATGCTGCTGGGCGGCGGACCGGCTCCGAGACCGCTGCTGGAGCAGACCAAGGAACGCAATATCCCAGTCTTCCAGTCATATGGCATGACCGAAACCTCTTCACAAATTGTCACCTTAAGTCCCAAGGATGCACTGCGCAAAATCGGTTCAGCAGGAAAACCGCTGATGCCGGCGCAGTTGAAAATTGTGGATCAGGATGAGCAACAGGTTGGCGAAATTTTTGTGAAAGGGCCGATGGTAACGAAGGGCTATTATAAAAATCAGCACGCCACAGAAAAATCCTTGCAGACCGGCTGGCTTGCTACCGGCGATTTGGGGCGCTTGGATGAGGAAGGATTTTTATATGTTGTGGATCGCCGCAAAGATCTGATCATTTCCGGCGGAGAAAACATCTATCCATCAGAAATCGAGAGTGTGCTGAGTGGCATGCCGCAAGTTAAAGATGTAGGCGTAGCCGGGGTAAAAGATGACACTTGGGGAAAAGTTCCTGCCGCGTTCGTGGTGAGGAGGGAAGCGGTGTCTGCGGAGGAAATTCTCGCCTTTGCTGAGTCCGGCCTGGCGAAATATAAATGGCCGAAATATATTCAGTTTGTTGAGGAACTGCCGCGAAATGCTTCGAATAAGCTGGTGCGGGCTGAGTTGCCGGAGTTGTTAGAGAGATAAATAGCTGGTGGATTGGGCAGCAGGTGCGGGTGCGCAGATTTGGCTGAGACAAATCGAGCGACCCGCACGCCAAATCGAGCGACCCGCACGCCAAATCGAGCGACCCGCACGTCAAATCGAGCGACCCGCACGTCAAATCGAGCGACCCGCACGTCAAATCGAGCGACCCGCACGTCAAATCGAGCGACCCGCACGCCAAATCGAGCGAGTCACAACCCGATCCAATAATCGAGCCTACACCAAAAAAAGGACCGCTCAGCCATACCCGAGCGGTCCTTTCCTATTCATACTTCTCCGTCAACGGCGCATAGTTAGTCGAATAAATGGTTTCCAATTCGTCTTTAGGCGATATGTGCAATTTGGCATGATTAACAGCAATCGGGCCTTCATTAAATCCGCCGGCGATCAGCTGGAGTTTGCCAGAATAAGAAGCAATGTCTCCGACGGCAAAGATGCCGGGAATGGACGTATGCATGGACTCATCGACTTGAATTGAGCCCTGTTTCATCGTCAGTCCCCAGCCGGCGATGGATCCAAGGTCAATTTGGAAACCGTGGTTCACGATCACTGCGTCAACCGGAATCTGATGGATGGATCCGTCCTCCACCTGGCGAATAAAGGCGCTGGCAATCCGGCCGTCTTTTCCTTCCAGCTCTGTCAGTTCATATGGGTTGAACACATCCACAGAGGAATTCATCATCCGTGTGACATTGCTTTCAAAACCGGTAAAAGCGGACTTGCGGTACACCAGGCTCACCTTTGCCGCAATGGGTTCCAGTTCATTGGCCCAGTCGACCGCGGAATTTCCCCCGCCGGAGATTAGCACATGCTTATCCCGGTAGCTTTCCAGCTTGCGGATGGAATAATGCAGGTTGCTGTCCTCAAACAGCTCGGCCCCCGGGATGGTGAGTTTAACCGATTTTAACGTCCCATAGCCAGTTGCCAGCACTACTGTCTTTGTATGATGCCTGGCCCCACTTTTGCTTGTCAGCAAAAACGTGCCATCCTCCAATTTTTCCATTTCCGTGACTTGCTCGCCAAGCACAATTTCCGGATCAAAGGTTTTTGCCTGTTCGATCAGGTTCTCGGTGAATTTCTCTCCGGAAACATGGGGAATTCCGCCGACATCGCGGATGATTTTTTCCGGATAAAAATAGGGCACTTTTCCGCCCAGAAATGGCAGGAATTCAATGATCTTTGTTTTCATTTCCCGCATGCCGCTATAAAAGGCAGTGAACAAGCCGACAGGTCCTCCGCCGATAATCGTTATATCATACAGTTCCAGTTGTTTTTCCATGAAAATTCCTCCAAACTGTTATTTCGCTTTCATCAATAAATAGATAAAGTAAGGTGCGCTTAAAATGGATACGACAATACCGACCGGGATTTGCGCCGGTGCCAGCAAATTTTTTCCAATCATATCGGCGACCATAAGAAGCAATGCCCCGAGCAGTGCGGAAATCGGGATGATATAATGATGTGCCGGCCCGATCAGTTTGCGGGCAATATGCGGTACGACCAATCCCAAAAAGGCAATCGCTCCACCTGCCGCGACAGCCGCTCCCGCTAATGCAACGGCAATCACCAGCAGATAGCGCCGCTCTTTTTCCACACTGGAACCGAGCCCAGATGCAACTTCATCCCCGAGTGTCAGCACATTCATGACAGTTGCCTTCTGCAATGCCAACGGGATGAGCAAGAGCATCCAAGGCAGCAGCGCGAGCACGAAACTCCAGTTGGCGTTCCAGATGTCACCGGACAGCCATACAGTTACTTGCCGGAAATCCTGCGGGTCCATTTTCAGCTGAAAAATCATTAATAAGGCGCTGAATCCGGCATTTACGCCAATTCCGACAAGCACGAGGCGAATCGGGTTGACTCCTTTTTTCCAGGCAAGCAGGTAAACAAGCAGTGCTGCTCCCATTGCACCAACAAGGGCAAAGAACGGCATGGCAAAGATAGAAAGCGTGCTGTTCAACCCCAGGCCATTTTGGAAAAAGAAAATGAACAGTACGACTGCAAATCCTGCGCCTGTATTGATTCCCAGAATGCCAGGTTCAGCCAGTTCGTTCTGCGTAACCCCCTGCAGGATAACTCCGGAGACGGCGAGCCCTGTACCAATTAACAGAGCAAGCACGATACCGGGCAGACGGAAATCAAACAGCACCAACTCTTGCTGGTCCGTGCCATTTCCTAACAGCGTCTGTATAACTTCCCCTGGTGAGATGGGGATGACCCCTATACTCAAACTGACAAAAAACATCACGATAATCAGAACAAACAGCAATCCGATGATCAGGGAGAACCGTTTTCTTTTCTGCTGATCAAATGTGTTCATTATTTTCCACCTCCACTGCCGCGTGCCAGATAAAGGAAAAATGGCACGCCAATGAGAGAAGTGATCGCTCCCACTGGTGTTTCAAATGGCGCATTAACCAGTCGTGCCGTGACATCAGCAAGCACTAAGAGCAGCGCCCCGAAAATAGCGGAAGAGGGAATGATCCAACGATAGTCGGTTCCCATAATAAACCGGGTGATATGCGGCACAATAAGACCGACGAACCCAACCGTTCCGGCAATCGACACGGCTGTCCCTGTCAGAACGAGGGCCGCAATAATGCCAAGGATTTTAATTGCTAAATTATTTTGCCCAAGCCCTGTGGCAATATCTTCACCAAGACTGAGAATGGTCACCGATTTGGAAATCGCCAGGGCAATCAAGAGACCAACAACCCCAGCAAAAGTGAGCATCTGCACATTTGCCCAGGTTACGCCGCTGAGACTGCCGGCCAGCCAGAAGCCCATTTCCTTTTCCACTTGAAAATGCAGCGAAATAGTCGATGAAACCGACCGCAGCAACGTGCCGATTGCTACACCGGCAAGTGCCAGCTTGACAGGGGTCAATCCGCCGGTGGAGAAAGAGCCTACCATAAACACTAAGACAACAGCGACTCCGGCCCCTGCCAGGGAGGCAAAGGTCATTCCGGTGTTGGACAGCGCCGGGAAAAATACCAGCGTGACCACCATGGCAAACGCCGCCCCGTCAGTGACCCCCATAATCGAAGGGGAAGCGAGCGGGTTGCGTGTCATTCCTTGCATGAGCGCGCCAGCAACAGCCAGAAACGCTCCGACCAGTGCCGCGGCGAATGCACGCGGCAGCCGCAGTTCCTGAATGATTTGATGGGTGGTCAATTCCGGATTGAACTGGGTCACCGCCTGCCAGACCGTCGCAAATGAAATATCGGTTGCCCCGAAAGACACGGAAAGAGCGATCGCCAGCCCCAGCGCAGCAATCGCCACAAGATTGATAAGGCTTTTTAAAATGGGTGAATGATTAATGACTGATAGCATGATTTTCCCCTGTTCTTGTATGTAAAAATAGAGATGCCTGTTAAAGTATATTGACTTTTCAATTGAAAATGATTATCATTACCATTAGTAGCGTTGTAATTATAACATAAAGGAGCCTTACATATGAATGCAAACTTAAGAAATCGTCTGCTTTATTTCTTGATTCCTTTAACACTGCTGTTACTCTTGGCAGCATGCGGCGGCAATAACGATTCCCAGGAGGAAACAGAGCAGGATAATAATACCGAAGAAACAGGCAGCTCAGAAATTACCATGGAATCCGAAATGGGGGAGGTAACGATCTCTGCCGATCCGGAGCGCGTGCTCGCCCCGTATAATGAAGACACACTGTTGGCGCTTGGAGTGCAGCCTGTCGCCAAATGGGCAATCGGAGAAAGCGTGCAAACGTACTTGGAAGACGAGTTGTCCGAAGTTCCAAGCATTGAATGGACACTTCCATTGGAACAGGTCCTGAGTCACGAACCGGATCTGATTATCCTGGAAAACAATATGGAAAACTATGAAGGAACCTACGAAGATTATAACAGCATTGCCCCTACCTATGTGATGTCAGAGGAAATGACCAGCGATTGGCGGATGCAATTGGAGACATTTGGGGAAATGCTCGGTAAAGAGGAAGAAGCTGAAGCTGCTTTAAATGACTATGAACAAAAGGTGGCCGATGCTTCAGAAACAATCAATCAAGCGATTGGTGATGAGACAGTTGCTGCCATTTGGGCCACCGGCGATCAGTTCTTCCTGTTTGAACAGGACCGCCACAGTGCAGAGGTGCTTTACTCTGAATTGGGAATAAACGTGCCGGCATATGTAGAGGATCTGGGCGAAGCGGGAACTACCTGGAATCCAATCTCGATCGAAGCGCTGTCCGAACTTGATGCAGATCATGTTTTCCTGCTGGCAGAAGAAGGAGTACCGGCAGTGGAAACACTGGAAAACAGCTCTGTCTGGCAAAGCACACCCGCCGCTGAAAACAGCAATGTTTACCGGGTGGAAGATCCGAGCAACTGGACAAATAAAGGCCTGATTGCTTCGGAGCAAACGATTAATGATGTGCTTGAGGCACTAGCCAATTAAGAAAAAGCTGTCCCTTGGGGGATGGCTTTTTCCTTTGGCTCTATTTGTTGCTTATTTTCGCGGTGGATTGAAAATGCGACATAAGTTACCGCACGCCGTTTCGGGAATATCTCCAACATGAGCTCTTGTTGATTTCCGCTCCGGGCAGCCGCTTTCCGCGGGCACGGCTTCAGCCTCCTCGGAAGAAAACCACTTCCTGCGGGGTCTTCAGACTCGTGCTTTTCCCGCAGGAGTCGGCTGCCCTCCGCTCCAATCAACTATCTACAGAGTGTTAGCTGTTGTTTTGTAATTACACTGGTGGAAGTTACAAAGCACACCCCCAGCGGAGGAAATACCCCGAGACTCCTGCGGGAGGAAAAGCATAGGCGAGACCCCGCAGTGCGCCAGCACAAGGGGGCTCGGCAGCTTCCCGCGGAAAGCGAGGGGTATTTCCGTAGCGGCAGGGTAATTTACGCAGTAGATTAAAGATATTATGATAAACAACCACCTTTGAGAAAGCATCCTTTCTTTTGTAGATGGATTTCTTTCCTAAACCAAGCCAAATGAAAATGATTATCATTGACAATAAGCCGGGATGCGATTACAATAAAGGTACAAATTTAAATTCGGAAAATACACACCTGTACATAGAAAATATGTATGGTTCGTATGCTGATGTAGGGGAGAGATTCCAATGCATTCATTAACAGCGAATGAATTGACGCTTGGCTATGGGGATCAGGTAATCATTGAGGATTTGGATATAGAAATTCCTAAAGGGGAAATCACCGTTCTGATCGGAGCAAACGGCTGCGGCAAGTCTACTTTGCTTCGTTCGCTCGCACGGCTCTTGAAGCCTAAAGGCGGCGATGTAGTGCTTGACGGGGAAGCAATTGCAAAAATGGGCACAAAGGAAGTTGCCAAAAAGATGTCCATCCTCCCGCAAAGTCCGGCAACTCCGGAAGGCCTCACTGTTCATGAACTCGTCAAACAGGGCAGACATCCTTACCGCGGGTTTTTAAAGCAATGGTCCAAGGAGGATGAGGATGCGGTAAACGTAGCGCTAGCCTCCACGAATATGGAGGAGTTCAGGGATCGCTCAGTTGACTCTTTGTCTGGCGGGCAGCGGCAGCGGGCTTGGATCGCGATGACGCTTGCCCAAGAGACGGACATTATTTTACTGGATGAGCCGACAACCTATCTGGATATGACACATCAGATAGACGTACTTGATCTGTTATTCGAGTTAAATGAGAAGGACGGGCGCACGATCGTCATGGTGCTGCATGATATAAATTTGGCCTGCCGCTATGCGCATCACATTGTTGCCATCAAGGATAAAGATGTTTTTCAACAGGGAAGACCGGAAGAAATTGTTTCCTGTGATTTGATGCACAACGTTTTTCAAATGAAATGCGATGTTACCTTTGACCCGCGGCTGGGAACGCCGATGTGCATCCCCCATGGCAAAGGACGATGTATCTTTAACAATCAGAACATAAAAGCTGCGGCAACCCAATAATTAATGAATTAATCGACCCATCAATTAATTGGTGGGTCTTTTCAATCTGTTTATTGATTTCCGAGGGCTCAGGTCTAGACTCATGCTTTCCCGCAGGAGTCGGCTGTCCTCCGCTCCAATTAACTATCAGCAGAATGGTTAGTTGTTGTTTAAATTACAAAGCACAACACCCAGCGAAGGGTATTTCCGCAGCGGCAGGCTAAAGCCCAAACATTTTCATGTGAAGCATTTCCTCATACATGAAACCTCACTTTTTAGGAAAAATGAAAAGTAGGAGGTGCTTTATGGAAAAGAAAACGTACTATGTTAATATTGCTGCAGGGGAAATTTCCCAGATTCCTTATGATAATAATGATGAATTTATCATTCAGGCGACCCAGGAGGAAGTCAGCATGCTGCGGGCTCATCTGAATAATATGCATGATGCCAGTGTGGATGCGTTCTGGCGGGCACACGTGCCGATTAAGCCCTATCATGAGGACCAGCCGAACGATGATTATGACAGCAACATGGTCAAGGTTTATCAGATGCTCCATGACTGGGGAGATGAAGCAGCGAGAACACATATTGAGTCGATTGGTATATTAAAGTAAGCATGGAGTGCGTATTTGTTGTTTAATTTCCCGCATATAAAGGAATAGTATCCTTGACAAAACATCGTGAGAGATACAGGGGGAAGTTCTATGAGCAACTATACCAGGAAGTCACTGAGATGGGTCCTCAGTTCCGGAATAATTTTATTTTTATTTAGCGGGTTGGTCGCAGATAACAGTTTTCAGGAACGGCAGGTGAGTGCTGCCTCTCAGGTGAGCGAGACCGGGGAAATGATAACGGATGAGGAAATCCGCTCATTGACGGAACAGTTTATGGATATACTGGTTCAGGAAGCAGACACAGATTATAAAGTAGCGAACTACCAGACAACTCAAGGATTGCTGCAGGCATTTTCCGAAGTGGCATCCAGGGACCTGGCAGCACCATATATCGATTTCTTTTACGAGCAGAAAGAGGATGGGCTGTATATCCTGCCAACAGAATTGCCGCCATGGTTCATCCAGGATAACTCCTATGAAACGGAGCAGGTGGACGCCGGGAAGGTAAAAGTATCGCAAACGAATGAGACAATCATGTATGGAGCGTACAGAATAGAACTGGAATTCACCAAGAGGGATTCCTGGAAAATTACCGATATTAACGTGTCGTAATTGATGAATGAGGGCAGCTGAGAACATGTACAGATTTCGAGATTACTATAATAACCAAGTGAAATTATCGTTTGAGAATCACCCGTTTTCCGGCTCTCCCAAACATGTTTGGGTCGTGTGCCGACATAAGGATGTATGGCTTTTGACCAAACACAGGGGGAGAGGATTTGAGTTTCCCGGGGGAAAAGTGGAGCCTGGAGAAACGGCAGAAGAGGCGGCAGTCCGTGAAGTTAAGGAAGAAACAGGCGGAGAGGTGACAAGCCTTGAGTATATCGGCCAGTATCATGTGACCGGAAAACATGAAACAGTCATCAAAAATGTCTATTTCGCCGAAGTGGGCAAGCTGCAGGAACAAAAGACGTATTATGAGACAGATGGCCCCATGCTGCTTGAGACTATCCCGCATGATGTGAAGCACAACAGCACGTACAGCTTTATCATGAAGGATGGCGTCCTGGATTATTGTTTGGAATATATAAAAAATCGCCTCGTGCTGTGAGGCGATTTTTTTGGCAGGTGTGACAGACAAGCACCTACAACTCCGTATGCTCCTTATAGTACTGGCCTTTCTCCACATAGGACCTGCGCACCCGCTCCATTTCCGCGTAATCGGCTTCGGTTAGTGTGCGGACAACTTTGGCAGGCCTGCCCATTACCACGGAGTCAGGCGGGATCTTTTTCCCGGGAGGTACGAGACTTCCGGCACCGACAAAAGCATTTTCCCCGATTTCGGCACCATCAAGAATGATGGAACCCATGCCGATAAGGGCGTTCTTTCGGATGGTCGCTGCGTGCAGGGTCACCTGGTGTCCAATTGTTACATCATCCTCAATTACCAGCGGCGTGTCAGGACTTTGATGCAACATGGACAAATCCTGAATATTGACCCGCTTGCCGATCCTGGTTGGGGCAACATCGCCGCGGATGACTGTCTTAAACCAGACACTGGACTTCTCTCCAATTGTGACATCCCCGATGACAAGTGCGTCGTTTGCGATAAAAGCTGTTTCATGAATTTGCGGGTGGATTTGTTTATAATGTGATAGCTGTTTCATTTAATTTGAATCCTCCTCGGAATTGTGGTCTCATAATTAATACAAGGATTAGCGTTTCGGAAATGGAGGAAGCGGATTGCCAGCACACATACCAACAAGAGCCATACCTCTGATGACTACAGTCTACCGGAAAATCTTCCCTGCGGTAAAGAAAGAGCTGCAGAATTGGGAAAAAAGAGCCCGGCAAATACCGGATAAAGAACTGCGTAAACAGGCTTGCGTGAGCATTCAGACGAAACGGTTTCATTGTCAGGGCGGCGCGGTCTATGCTTTGCTTGCCGGCAGACGCTTTCAGGAAGCGATCCGGTTTATTGTTGCCTATCAGACGATCAGTGACTATCTGGATAATTTATGCGACCGCAGCACTTCGATGGATTCGGCTGATTTCCGCCTGTTGCATGAGGCGATGCGTGATGCCTTGTCGCCGGGGAACGGTACGGGAAATTACTATGCAAAGCGGCGTGAGCAAGAGGACGGGGGTTATTTGGCTGAGCTTGTGCAGACTTGTCAGGGGGTGCTCGCCGGACTGGGTGATTACCACAAGATATATCCCTATGCCGAAAAGCTGGGTTCCCTGTATCGTGATTTGCAAGTACATAAACATGTCGCGCAGCCTGAGCGCATTCCCCGGTTAACAGACTGGTTTTATGCGGAGCGGAAGGAGCAGGACGGGCTTGCCTGGTATGAATTTTCGGCAGCTGCGGGCTCCACGCTGGGGATCTTTTGCCTTGTTTCTTACGGGCTTGCGGAGAACATGACGGAAACAAGAGCTGCTGCTGTTACCCGCGGGTATTTCCCATATCTGCAAGCACTGCATATTTTGCTTGATTATTATATCGATCAGGAAGAGGACCTGGAGGAAGCGGACTTGAATTTCTGCAGTTATTATCCGAGTAGCTGGAAGATGAAACAGCGGCTGCTTGAGGTGATCGAACAGGCTGTCCGGAGGCTGGACCAGCTGCCGGACCGGGAGTTTCATCAGTTCGTTATCCAGGGGCTGGTGGGATTATATTTGGGGGAGCCAAAAGCAAAAGAAATCACAGGGAGCAAAGAAATCACAAGGGAGCTGATCAGGAAAAGCGGGAGTACGGCAGGATTTTTTTTCTTGAACACGAAGCTTTATTACGTATTGAAAAGATAACATGGGGACACGTTATCTTTTCTCGATGGCCAGCAGAAATGGCGGGTCATTTTTCTGATTGATAAATCCATAGCTTAGTACGTGGAATTTTTGCTGATCCAGACTGTTGAGATAATCGAGTACCGCCTGTTTCTCCTGTTTGCCGCCGGGGTGGCCGTGATAGACGACAAGCACGATGAGTCCCTTTGGCTTCAGCAGCGGGAGCATATTACGGATGGCAGCGACCGTTGAATCACCTTTCGTAACAACCGATTTATCACTCCGAGGCAGGTAGCCGAGGTTGAAAACCGCGCCGCCAATTTGCTCATCGTGAGGCAGGTAAGCAGCAAGATTGGCATGACTGTCGTGGACGAAGCTGACATGATGGACATCGTTTGCTGTCATTAACTCCCGTGCTCGTTCAATCGCTTTTTCCTGAATGTCAAACGCCCACACCTGGCCGGTTTCCCCGGTCAATTTGCTCAGAAACAGCGTGTCCTGGCCATTTCCGCAAGTGGCATCGATGAGGGTTTCCCCGGGTGCTACAGTTTTTTCTATCAGTTCATGAGCATAGGACAGGACAGTTTTTAGCATAATGATCGATATCTCCTTGGGCTTTTCTCCCATATTACCACACGTAAAAGGGAATTGCCTTGACAAAGCGCATCAGTTTGGTTACTATTCAATATACATAAGGTAACGACAATGCAAAGGATCAGTAATAAATGTGTTCAGGCTTAGAGAGGCAGTGGCTGGTGGAAACTGTCCCTGACATTTTATGAACTCGCCTTGAAGGTTGCAGGAGTGAAGTTTATCCGTAGTTTCTGCCGTTTTCCGCGTTAAGGAATACAAGTGAGCGCACATGTTGGCGTTAATTTGGGTGGTACCGCGGGTTCTGATACAGGCTGCTCGTCCCTTTTTTCAGGGGACGAGTGGCTTTTTTGTTAGGATGTTTTCGTTAGTTTTGTTGCTTATTTACTTAGGAGTTGATGGAAACTGCGGCAGAGTGCTCGTTGATTTCCGCTCCGGGCATCCGCTTTCCGCGGGCACGGCTCCAGCCTCCTCGGAAGAAGTTCACTTCCTGCGGGGTTTTCAGACTCGTGCTTTTCCCGCAGGAGTCGGATGCCCTGCGCTCCAATCAACCATCTACAGAGTGTAAGCTGTTGTTATTTTAACAAAGCACACCATTAGCGGAGGAAATACCCGGAGACTCCTGCGGGATGAAAAGCATAGGTGAGACCCCACAGCGCGACAGCGCGAGGAGGCTCACCAGCGCCCGCGGAAAGCGAAGGGTATTTCCGTAGCGGCAGGGTCAAGTTACGTCGCAGTCTATAGATATTGTGACAAAAACAACATTCTTTTAGAAAACAACCTTTGTTTAAGTGAAAAGGAGGAAGTCAGATGAGTTTTGATCACCAGCAAGTGGAAAAGAAATGGCAGACATACTGGCATAAGGAAAAAACTTTTAAAGCAAATACGGATTCGGAAAAAGAGAAAGTGTACGCACTGGATATGTTTCCGTACCCATCCGGCGCCGGACTGCATGTCGGGCATCCGGAGGGCTATACGGCCACTGATATTTTTTCCCGGATGAAGCGGATGCAGGGATATGAGGTGCTTCACCCGATGGGCTGGGATGCGTTCGGTCTGCCTGCAGAACAATATGCGATCGATACCGGGAATAGCCCGGAAGCATTTACGGAAACGAACATTGCCACCTTTAAACGGCAAATCCAGGAGCTTGGATTTTCTTATGACTGGGATCGTGAAATTAGCACGATGGATCCGAATTATTACAAATGGACCCAGTGGATTTTCACTAAGCTGTATGAACACGGGCTTGCCTATATGGATGAGGTGGCGGTGAACTGGTGCCCGGCGCTGGGAACCGTATTGGCAAATGAAGAAGTGATCGACGGCAAGAGTGAGCGCGGCGGCCATCCGGTTGTCCGCAAGCCAATGAAACAATGGATGCTGAAAATTACTGCCTATGCCGACAGACTGCTGAAAGACCTGGAAGAACTGGATTGGCCGGAAAGCATCAAAGACATGCAGCGGAACTGGATCGGCCGCTCGGAAGGGGCCGAGGTAACATTCGGCATGGATGGGCATGACGAAGAGTTTACCGTCTTTACTACCAGACCGGACACGCTTTTTGGCGCAACGTATGCCGTGTTTTCCCCGGAGCATCCGCTTGTGGAGCAAATCACCACGGAAGCGCAAAAACGGGCAGTAGAAGCGTACCAGCATGAGGTTGCGACCAAATCCGAGCTGGAACGAACCGATCTGGCAAAAAATAAAACCGGTGTATTCACTGGCGCCTATGCGATCAATCCCGTCAATCAGCAGAAAATCCCAATCTGGATCGCGGATTATGTTCTGATGAGCTACGGATCCGGTGCGATCATGGCAGTGCCGGCCCATGATGAACGCGATTATGAGTTTGCCGTGAAATTTGACCTGCCAATTGTTGAAGTCGTTGCCGGCGGGGATATTTCCAAGGAGGCTTATACCGGAGAGGGTGAGCATGTCAACTCCGAGTTTCTGAATGGCCTTGGCACCGCCGAAGCGATTTCTGGGATGATCGACCGGTTGGAGAGGGAAAGCAAAGGTGAGAAAAAGGTGACATATCGGCTGCGTGACTGGCTCTTCGCCAGACAGCGCTACTGGGGTGAGCCGATTCCAATCATTCATTGGGAAGACGGGAACACCACCACAGTTCCCGAGGAAGAATTGCCGCTAGAACTGCCGGAAATGACGGAGATTAAACCATCAGGAACCGGCGAATCCCCGCTGGCAAATAATCCGGATTGGGTGAATGTGACCGATCCGGAAACCGGCATGAAGGGCCGTCGCGAAACAAGCACGATGCCGCAATGGGCCGGCAGCTGCTGGTATTTCCTGCGTTTTGTCGATCCTGATAACACGGAGCAGCTGGCTGATCCGGAACTGCTAAAGAAATGGCTGCCTGTGGACATTTACATCGGCGGGGCCGAGCATGCCGTACTGCATCTCTTGTATGCACGCTTCTGGCATAAATTTTTATATGACATTGGTGTTGTGCCGACCAAGGAGCCGTTTATGAAATTGTTTAACCAGGGAATGATCCTCGGGGAAGGCAATGAAAAAATGAGCAAATCCAAGGGGAATGTGGTAAACCCGGATGATATTATTGCTTCTCACGGGGCAGATACGCTGAGACTGTATGAAATGTTTATGGGGCCGCTCGATGCCGCAGTTGCCTGGTCGACTAATGGACTGGACGGCGCCCGACGTTTCCTGGACCGCGTGTGGCGGTTGATTGTCACCGAAGATGGCGAGCTGTCAGGAAAGATCACCGAAGTGGAAAATGCTTCCCTTGAAAAGGTGTATCACGAAACGGTGAAAAAAGTCACCGAGGATTTCGAGAATCTGCATTTTAATACAGGCATTTCCCAGCTGATGGTATTTATTAATGAAGGATATAAAGCTGAACAGCTTCCAAAAAGCTATGTGGAAGGATTTGTAAAGCTGCTTTCCCCTGTCGCGCCGCATCTTGCGGAGGAACTGTGGGAGCGTCTCGGCCACCAGGGAACGATCAGTTATGAGCCCTGGCCTGGCTATGATGAGACGAAGCTGGTGGAAGATGAAGTGGAAATTGTCGTGCAGATCATGGGCAAAGTCCGAGCCAAGCTGCAGGTGCCGGCAGACATCACAAAAGATGAACTGGAGAAAGAAGCACTAGAGCATGAAAAAGTCCAGAGTCAGCTGGAAGGAAAGACAGTAAGAAAAGTCATTGTCGTTCCAGGAAAGCTGGTTAATATTGTAGCAAATTAAAAAGAAGGATCGTCCCCTTGTTCAGGAGGGCGATCCTTCTGCTTATGGGAAACTTACTCAGCAGGCGGCGCGGAAGGCACCCAATCCGTCTGCAAAATAATCCACTCATCATCTTCGTAATACCAGAGGGTCTCTATCGTGCCAAGCTGATCGGCGTGATAGGCGCCGCTGATCTGCCGGTAACTCTTTAAACCATACCCCTTGCTTTCACTGATGAGAACAGGCTCGAAAAACGCAATCGGGTCAACCATAACTTGGGTTCTTTCCAAGAGACGTCCTTCTTCATTATAGATGCCTAACCGGATATAATCCTCTTTCCGGTCTTCCACATTAAGCGAAATCGCTGGGTGATTCGGGAAGATATGAAGTTTCACTTGGAAATTTTCCTGAAACTCCCCCCTCACGTGCGGCTGTTCCGGAAGCGGTATTTTACTAAGGTTACCGCCTTTTAGTGTATGCAGCTGATAATTGTACAGGCCGCCGCTTCCGCCAGTGGCACTTTGATAAAGCAGATCATTTACATCATCATGTGTCACGTCAACAAATTGAATCTCCGGCTCATACCCGCCCCCATAAGAAATTTTCCATTCTTCTCCATGTGGACTGGAAATATCAACCCAAATATCACGATAATAATTGGTGTCCTCGGAGAACAAAACCCCCTTCAACTCAATGGTTTCTTTCTGGCCGTCACCGGTGACATCTTCTTCATAGGTTGTGATCAAGGCGGGTTTTGGTTCCGGACTCTCTTCCGCAATCGAAGAAGCCGGGCTGGATAAAACACTTAGCACGAGGAGGACTGCTGTTAGCACATTCATTGTCTCACTCCTTCTATTATAGATAGGTTTAGTTTGTATCGGATATTTGCAGCCTATTCCTAAAAAAAGTATCATGGAATGAGAATAAAAATAAGGGATGATATAAATGGCAGAAATAAAAGAAGTCACACCAAAAGAAGTAGAAAACCGGCTGGAGAAAGAAGAGGATATGGAAGTTATTGATGTAAGGGAAGATGAAGAAGTTGCTCAGGGAATGATTGAAAATGCACGGCACATTCCGCTAGGCGAATTGCCTGATGAGCTGGACAGCCTTGATAAAAAGAAAGATTACGTCATGGTCTGCCGCTCAGGAAGAAGAAGCATGAATGCCGCTCAATTAATGGATGAACAAGGCTTCAAAGTTTCCAATATGGCAGGGGGGATGCTGAAATGGGAAGGGGAAGTCATCAGCTGAGCAATTAAGCATTAAAAACAGTTGCCAGACCCCCCTTAGCCCGCAGCCAGGAAAATCATCTTGACTTTTCCTGGCTGCGGGGTTATTATAAATTTCGCGCTGTTAAACAGCATAGATTGCGAAGCCAAATCACATGTTGACAGCTGCTGAGAAACGTGATACAATGTTTGTCCACGGTGATGATAGACAGGAAATTGAGTGAAGAAAAAACGAAAAATCACTTATTGACAATCTGTTTTTCATTGTGGTATGATAATTAAGTCGCCATTTTGAGAGGCGGCAAAAAACATCCTGTTTTTCGGGTGAGGATATCCTTTTTGAGGTATTGATTCCGGATGGTGGATGTGATATACTAAGTAAGTTGCTGCAAAAAAGCAACCAGCAAGATTTGCTCTTTGAAAACTGAACAAAACAACCAGTATAAACGAAACAAGAGGAAGCCATCGGAAGCTTTTAGCAAACGATGGTTCCCCTGAAACAATTTTTGAAGCTAAGACCATCATCGGATGGAAAGGTGTCTATTCGATGCAAACTTTTATGGA
>NZ_NIXK01000014.1 GCF_002763455.1 Lentibacillus sediminis | reverse complement strand
ATATTTCTATTCTTACAGAGTACGAGAAGGAGATTGAAAGCAAAGAAATTGAAAAAGTAGTTGGGTTAGATTTTGCGATGGATGGCCTATTTGTCGATAGTGAGGGTGAGAAAGCCAATCACCCTAAGTTTTATCGACAAATGCTTGAAAAATTAGCAAAAGAACAACGTAAACTTTCTCGTAAAAAGAAAGGGTCTTCGAACTGGAATAAACAACGCATTCAGGTAGCTAAAATTCAAGAAAAAGTTGCCAATCAACGTCAGAATTTTCTTCATCATAAATCAAAAAACTTATCGGCGAATTATGACGCTGTTGTGATTGAAGATTTAGATATGAAAGGGATGTCACAAGCTCTAAAGTTTGGCAAAAGCGTCGCTGATAATGGTTGGGGAATGTTCACTTCTTTCTTGCAATACAAACTAAAAGAACAAGGGAAACAACTTATTAAAATTGACAAATGGTTCCCGTCCACCAAAACGTGTTCAAATTGTGGTTCAGTACAAGAAATCAAGTTATCTGAACGTACCTACCAATGTACTTGCGGTCTAAGTCTCCATAGAGATTACAATTCGGCACTCAATATCAAAAAAGAAGGTATTCGCTTATTAGCAAGTATCTAATAAAAATATAAACTTTTGGAACAAGAGGGTTAGCTTGGTCCATTTCGTCAGCTGCCAAAAGTGGCGATTACCCAAGAAGCCCCCATTTCAAGCTACCCTTAAGGGTGGTAAGTGGTGGGAGTAGTTCACTGCGATCCAATCATTAGAAGATAACGCAAACAGCTTCCTGACTTCGAAAAAAACCTTCCCAGAGCTTAAAGAGCAGTTGCTGGAGGTCCTGCTGCGCTGGCAAGAGCTGATTACAGAGGAGAAGCTCGAATCAAACGTCATTGGATTTCCAGTGGAAGCCGAATGGTGGGCGTTAATTGGAAATTTGACTACACATAATGCCTATCACATTGGACAAATAGCTTATATTCGCAAAATGGAAAAGGAATTTTAAGTGCTTCTGTTACTTAACGGATCTAGCTGGTTTACAGAGTCCAAGCATGGGAGCGAGAGTTAGGTAGATGGATAGGGGGTATTTTGTGGATAAGCCCATAAAAATTACTCAGTTTTTTTATGATGACGCTGATATAGAAAAGATTGGGGAACTATACTGTGGGGCATTCTTATCAGAGGAGATAAGGGAAACATTATAAAAAACATAAACAAACATACAAATTATGAAGGGTTTAGGGGATTCCAAGCAAGAGATGAAGAAGGGAATATTATCGGTTTTACATATGGCTATACAAGTTTACCGGAGCAGTTTTACCGGCAGAAAATTGCTGAACAGTTATCAGAAGCTGAAATCAAGATATGGCTGAGTAGTTGCTTTGAGTTCGTTGAATTAGCTGTCGACGCTACTTATAAACGTCTTGGAATTGGAAGCAAGTTGCATGATGTTCTATTAGAGGAGGTTGATCATAACACTTCTATTTTAACAACAAACGTTGAGAACAGTCCTGCTGTAAATTTATATCAGAAAAAGGGATGGAAAGTGATTAAAAGTCATGCCCCTGTTATTTCAGAAGATAGTTTGCAAGTAATCATGGTGAAAGAAATAAATGAAAACATAACTTGAAGAAAGCTGGTGAAAAAATGATAAATGAAGGCGTTAGGGGTCTGCTGGGTGAAACATTTGAAGGACCTAAAGGGAAAATGAATATTCAAGGCTGACTGAACACGTCAGCGGAGAAGAGCTTCCTGCCGAAAAGGCGTATAACCTGCTTGGCTCATTAGCTCATGCTGCCTATCATTTAGGGGCAATCAGGCAGATGGTGAAGGTAATAAAATAGGGGGTTTATCAGAAAGCAGCAGAGTTACACATCTTGGTTTATTGGGAGTTTATTACAAAATGAATTTAAACAAATCAACAGGTATCGTTAAAACTGCAGGAGCTGATATTTACTATGAGATGAAGGGTGCAGGAGAAAATGTACTGTTAATTCACGCAGGCATCGCGGATTCACGTATGTGGGACAATGAATTCAATTTATTAGCAGAAAACTTTCATGTCATTAGGTTTGATCTCCCAGGGTTTGGGCAGAGTGACTTCACCGGGGGTAAGTTTTCTTATAATAACATGATCAATGAACTGATGGATCAGTTAAACATTAGTGAAGTCCATATCCTGGCTGCTTCGTTTGGCGGGAAATTAGCAATTGACTTTTGTCTGGACAATCCTGAAAAATGTCAAAGCTTAGCACTACTATCTCCGGCATTAGGTGGATGGGAAGATTCATTGTACCTGCAGCAGTATGAAGCAGAAGAGGAGAGGTTATTGGAAGAAGGTGAGACAGAGGAGGCTGCAATACTAAATTTCAACACATGGATAGTTGCAGGGAGAACAACTGAGTCTATTGAGTCAAAGGTTAAAGATCTGGTAATAGATATGCAGATGAAGGCTTTGACTAAACTAGAACCAGCTTCTTCCGTGGAGGAAATTGACCCTGAAGATAGTATATACAGAATAGGTGATATAAAAATCCCTGTAGTGATTATTATTGGTGGTCATGATGTTCAGGATTTTCACGATATTTCCAATCTGATTTGCAAAAAGATCCCGACGGCGAGAAAAGTGACCATTCCAAATGCAGCCCACTTGGCAAACCTGGAATTTCCGGAGTTATTTTCCCGGATCATTTTGGAGTTTTTCTTGGCGGATAGGAATTGAATGATGACAATTCTACTCGGAAGGGAGTGTTATTATTCTTGCTCAATCATAGACTCCGCTGTCTCAATCAATACAGGTCTTTTATATTTTTCATCAGCATAGTTGATGCCCAGAATATATTCGAATTCACCTTTTTTCATAAATAGCTGTCTAATATGCAGCGGATCATGATTAATTTCTTCAATAAATATCTCTTTGCCATTGCTTAATTGATCATTCACACTGTTTTTGTAGGGTTCATTTGGATTGATGGTGAATTGAAAAAGGTCTTTTTTGTTTTCACCGAAAAAATGCAGCGATAAGCTGTTATCTTCGTTCATTTTCCCAAAGCTTCGATGTACGTCAAAGGGCATTTTCTTCGGCAATACTACCTTGGTGCTGAATGTATCCTCGAATTGTTCGATAGGATCCGTGATTTCTTGTGTGTATCCCTTGATTTTGTAAATCTCTTCCAGAGTTAAAGGCTGGTCTGAATGGAAATCTCCTTCTCCATCGTTGTTGTTTGTGTGGGCAGACACCGAACTTGTAAAGATGAAATATATTGCAATAAGAAATATAAACGCTGTACTGTAGGTTTTCATTTTGTCACCTCTTTGCTTAAGTTACTCCAGGTAATTTTATTTATACCGAACTATGAGAAATCGCAAAAACTAAATGAATAAAGGTGGAAAACTGATGACTAATACGCCTGATCTCACCATCATTGCTTCTCCTGAATTAAACTTTCTTTTATATGTACATAATATGCTCGATCCAAAGAAGAGATTTCCTCACAACCAACTTCCAAATGAAAACGCCGAAAAAGTAAGAAATAAAATACGGGTGCAGTGGGATCATTTTATGGACCAGTTGGAAAGCAAAGGGTATTATATTCATTATTCTGAGTCTGAAATTATCTATTTGGAGAAGCTTGTGGAAAACACAGCAAAACAAGAGAGGGAAAACGCGGCAGAGCAATTTCGCTCTTGGTGGTATTTTCAATCTGATGGGGGACTTCAGCGGTTGTTGGAGCACTCAATAGCTACTTCGCGGAAACTTGAGGATGCAAGGGGAGTTTTTAATTTGGAAAAGTATCCGCAGTTGCTCATAACTTATGATGAGGTTCCGAATGATTTTCGAACAACTGTTGGGGGATTTGCTGTTTTTTCGCAGATGAAGATTTTAGGTTATTGAATAAGAAAACGATAGTTAACCCGCGAACGAGTAGCGCTTCCCTATGTTTGGCAGTCAACATATAGGGAATAAAAAGTAATATACACAACATCCACCATGGGATGTTTTTTCAATCAAGAAGGGTTATTCAAACAATTAAAGGCAGGGATATAATGGAGTATATTAATCTAGGAACTTCAGGGCTCCGAGTGCCAAAATACATTCTGGGCACAATCCCATTCAGCGGTACGAATGGGTTTGAACCGGCAGGGAACATTGATGAAAAAGATGCTGCGAGAATGGTTGATATTTCCCTGGAGGCCGGGATCAACATGTTTGATACGGCAAATCTTTATTCGCGGGGTGACGCGGAAAAAGTCCTGGGGGCAGCGATTAAAGGACGCCGGGATGAGGTGCTGCTTACGTCAAAGACGGGTTTTCATATGAGTGATGATCCCAACTCTCGCGGCGCTTCCCGTATACATTTGGAGAAATCGATTGATGAGTCCTTGCAGCGGCTGGGAACGGATCATCTCGATCTTTACTTTGTCCATCTCTGGGACGGGCAGACTCCGATCGAGGAAACGGTGGAGACGATGACGAACCTGGTGAAATCCGGCAAGATTCGCTACTGGGGTGTCTCCAACTATAGCGGCTGGGCACTGGCCCGGACGGTTACGATCGCGGAGCAGCAAGGTTACATTCCTCCAATTACCCAGCAAATTTACTACACACCAGAGGCTCGCGAGGCAGAGTATGAGCTATTGCCAGCAGGCAGTGAACTCGGCGTTGGCTCAATGATCTGGAGTCCGCTTGGTGAAGGACTTCTTACCGGAAAAGTCGGCCGCAACAAAGAAGCGCCGCAGAATACAAGACAGGGAGAAGGATGGCCTGAGCCTTGGATTATGGATCAGGAGCGACTTTATCAAGTCATTGATGCTCTTGAGGAAGTAGCGGAAAACCGGGGAGTAAGCATTCCGCAGATTGCACTTTCCTGGGTGAAAGACCGTCCGAATGTAGGCCCAGTTGTTATTGCTGCACGGAATGAAGAACAGCTGCGGGAAAACATTGCTTCCTACGATATTGAGTTGACGAAGGAAGAACATGATAAGATTGAATCTGTCGCCCGGCCGGAACAGGTTTACCCACTATGGCACCGTGCGATGACTGGTTTGGAGCAAGCATCGTCCTCGGAAAAACCATATTTGGAAGAGTATAAAAAGTCTATGGAGTAAGTGAGGGTTGTTTTTGAGAGCAGGCTGCCATGGTGACGGTCTGCTTTTTCAAATGCTCTTTTTAGTGACAGCACGAGTTGCCCAGAAACGGACAACTCCAAATCGAGCGAATGTACGTCCGAAGCGAGCGAGTGTCTGACAAATCGCGCAAGCAGACGCATGAATAGCGCGAGCTCAAGGTCAAATCGCGCGTACCCACAGCTAAGTCGCGCGGCCATCATCTCAAATCGCGCACCCCACACCCCACAGCCCACAAATCGAACAACCTCATCCCCGCCAACAATCCCGATAAAACAATTGCAATTTACAAAACATTGATTTATCATCGAATATAGAATGGCGCTTCAAATAGAAACTAGGGGGACAATGGATGTCTTTTGTTTCAGACAAAGTGAGAGATTTGCCGCCATATTTATTTGCAGAGTTTCAGCGCAGGAAAAAAGAGCTTCAAGCTGATGGGGTTGATGTGATCGACCTGGGAATTGGGGCGCCTGATTTACCGACACCTGAATTTATCATCGACCGGCTGGTGGCTGAGTCGCGATTGCCCACGAACCACCGCTATTCCAGCTACAGCGGCTGTGCGGAATTCAGAGAAGCCGTCGCAGATTATTACAAGAGGCGCTATCAGGTGGAGCTGGATCCGGAATCTGAAATTCTGGCAGTGATAGGTTCAAAGGAAGGACTTGCAAATCTGATGCATGCCACGATCAATCCAGGGGATGCTGTGTTGGTGCCCGATCCCGGCTACCCGGTTTATCGGACGGCGGTGCAGTTGGCTGGCGGGGAAAGTGTGTCATTGCGGCTTGACCATCAAAATGGCTATGTGCCGCTATATGAGGAACTCGATCAAGCTGTAATCGATCGGGCAAAATTAATGCTGTTAAACTATCCGTCCAACCCGACCGCGGCAACCGTTAATTTTAACACGTTTTTGAAAGCGATTACATTTTCCGAGGAAAATCGACTTCTCTTCGTGCACGACGCGGCATATGACATGATTACCTACAACGGCTATAAAGCGCCAAGTGTCATGCAGGTGCCAAATGCGAAAGACCATGCGGTGGAATTCGGTTCCTTGTCGAAAAGCTTTAACATGGCCGGCTGGCGAATCGGTTATGCAGTCGGAAATAAAGAGGTCATTCAGGCATTGAGTACCATCAAGAGCAATATTGATACCAGCCAATTTTTGCCGATTCAAAAAGCAGCCGCAGCAGCACTCTCCAGTGATTTTAAAGCAGCAGAGGCAAACAGCTATGTGTATCAAATACGGATGGAAAAACTGCACCGTGCTTTTGAAAAGCTTGGTATTCAGGCGGATAAGCCGAACGGCACGATGTTTCTTTGGGCTAAGGTCCCCCATGGGTATTCATCCATGGAATTTGCGGAGAAAATGCTGCTCGAGGCAGGTGTCATCGTAACACCTGGCAATGCCTTTGGAGCACAGGGGGAAGGGTATTTCAGGGTGGCACTTACGGTTCCGGCTGAACGCTTGGATGAAGTAATCCACCGCATGGAGCAGATCGATTTGAAGGGGGTGGCAACGGAATGAAAGCGGCCAAAACAGCAAGAGCATCTAAAATTATGACGGCAGCCCAGGGCATTGTTGAGATCCTGAAAACTGAAGGGATCCGCAATGTGTTTTGTGTGCCAGGAGAAAGCTATTTGCCTTTGCTTGATGCCCTGCATGATGAAGAGGACATCCGGGTGATTTCGGCAAGGCATGAAGGCGGCGCGTCGTTTATGGCAGAAGGGTACGCCAAGTCTTCCCTCACACCCGGGGTCGTCATGGCAACAAGGGGCGTTGGCGCGGCAAACCTTTCCATCGGCGTACATACCGCCTACCAGGATTCCACACCAATGGTTGTCTTTCTGGGACAGGTGCACAGCAAATTCCGGGGCAGGGAAGGGTTTCAGGAAGTTGATCTGGACCGCTATTTTCAGCATATCGCCAAATGGACGGTCGAAGTGAAGGACCCTGAGCGAATTCCGGAATTGGTGCAGCGTGCTTTCCGGGTTGCCCAGACAGGAAGACCCGGCCCGGTGGTTGTCTCTTTGCCGGAGGATGTACTCCCTAAAAGCGCAGAAATGCGATTTGGCCCGGCCGCCATCAAACCAAAACCGGCACCAGCCATGGAAGAAATTCATGAAGTGGAAAAACTGCTTGCCGCGGCAGAAAAACCGCTGATTATCGCAGGCGGCGGGGTGAAAAGCGCACAGGCGGAAGAGGCACTGCTGGCTTTTGCAGAACAATACCAGATCCCTGTAATGGCAGCGTTTCGCAGGCATGATGTGTTCCCGAATGATCATCCTCTTTATGTCGGACATCTTGGGCTGGGAACACATAAAAACATCCTGCAGACTGCAGCAGAAGCAGGTGTCCTTTTAGCGATCGGCACGCGTTTATCCGAGGTAACGACCCAGGATTATCAATTGATTGCGCCGGAGCAATCACTGATTCACATCGATATCAGCTATGACACCATTGGCCAGGTGTACGCGCCGGATGCCGGCATTGTAGCAGATGCGAGGGAAGCGTTGCTGGCGCTAACCAACATGACGCTCAGCGGTAATTGGGAAAAATGGGCCAAAAAGCGGCATCACGCCTATCAGGAAGCAAGTCGTCTGGAAGTTTCGCATAAAGATGGCATCAACAAGCATACGATGAAAGTGATGTCTGATCTGCTGCCAGAGGATGCCCTTTTCACCAATGATGCGGGGAATTTTGCCGGCTGGCTGCATGCTTTCTATTTGTTTAAACAAGAGCATACTTATGTTGGGCCGACCTCCGGAGCGATGGGCTACGGCATGCCGGCTGCACTTGGGGCAAAACTCGCTTTCCCTGAAAAACCCGTGATCGCCCTGTCCGGAGACGGCGGTTTTATGATGACCATGCAAGAGCTGGAGACGGCCGTCCGCTATCAGATTCCGGTCATTTGCATTGTGTACAACAACCAGATGTATGGCACGATCCGCATGCACCAGGAAATTCATTACCCGGAAAAGGTAATTGGCACAGATTTGGGTATGGTTTCGTTTAAAGATATGGCGGCGAGCGTAGGGGCGGACGGCTATGTGGCTGATACGTCAGAGACGTTTGCAGAAGCACTCAAACAGGCTCTCGCGAAAAATCATCCGGCGGTCATTGAAGTGTTGACCAATAAAGAACAGATTTCCGTTTCATCCACGATTACCCAAATCCGTAATCGTGCAAAAAAATAGATGATCAACTAATCACATTAGGAGGTATTTTTTATGGCAGAAGCATTGCTCCAAGCAGAGAAGCTGAAAAATTTTATTGGCGGGGAATGGGTGGAAACGCAGGATTCTACCGAAGTAACGAACCCGGCAAATGGAAAGACGATTGTGCAAGTACCTTTATCCGGGGCAGATGCCGTTAATACTGCGGTGGAAGCTGCCAAAAAAGCGCAGAAAGAGTGGGCGCTGGTGCCAGCACCGCGACGGGCAGAAATTTTGCTTCAGGTTGGAATCCTGATGAAAGAACGCAAGGAGCGGCTGTCTCAGCTGCTGACGATGGAAAATGGCAAAGTGATAGAAGAAGCGCGCGGGGAAGTGCAGGAAGGCATTGATATGGCGTTTTACATGTCCGGGGAAGGCCGGCGGATGTTTGGCCAAACCACTCCGGCAGAATTGCCGAATAAATTTTCCATGAGTCAGCGCGCTCCGGTGGGTGTCGTCGGGATTATCACTCCATGGAATTTTCCTATCGCCATCGCCACCTGGAAGTCATTCCCGGCAATTGTTGCCGGCAATGCGGTCGTCTGGAAACCGGCCACGGAAACGCCGATCATGGCCTATGAGCTTGCCAAAATTTTTGAAGAAGCAGGGTTGCCAAAGGGTGTGCTGAATGTTGTATTTGGAAAGGGCTCAGCGGTTGGGGATGCGATGGTGCACCATGACGACATCCGCGTGATTTCGTTTACCGGATCCAATGAAACAGGAAGAAACATTGCCAGCGAGTGCGGCAAGCAGTTGAAAAAAGTTTCCCTTGAGATGGGCGGAAAAAATGCGGTCATCGTGATGGATGATGCTGATCTGGACCTGGCTGTCGAGGGGATTATCTGGAGTGCGTATGGAACGAGCGGCCAGCGCTGTACGGCCGCCAGCAGGGTGATTGTCCATGAAGATGTGAAAGAGCGGCTGGAGGAGCGGCTGCTTGTGGAAATGGAAAAACTTTCGATTGGTGATGGCCTGGATGAATCCAATAAAGTGGGGCCAATCATCAATAAAGCCGGGCTGGAAAAAATCAAAGACTATATTGAGATTGGTAAAGACGAAGGGGCAAAACTGGTTGCCGGCGGGTATGTTCTGGATGATGATGTGTACGAAAACGGGCATTATTTCGCACCAACCTTGTTTACAGACTGCACGGCAGACATGCGGATTTCCCAGGAAGAAATCTTCGGGCCTGTCATCTCGCTGATTCCGGTAAAAAGTTTTGAAGAAGCCATAGAGGTCAATAATGGCGTGGAATTTGGTCTATCAAGTTCGATTTTTACATCAGACGCCAATCGCGTGTTCAAGGCACAGCGCGATCTCGACACGGGAATTGTTTATGTGAATGCCGGGACAACAGGCGCGGAAATTCATTTGCCATTTGGCGGAACAAAAGGAACTGGCAATGGCCACCGCGATTCCGGCGTGCAGGCATTGGATGTGTTTACCGAATGGAAAGCGGTGTATGTTGATTACAGCGGAAAACTGCAGCGGGCCCAGATTGACACGGAATAGATAGAATAGCAGACGGGGGAGTGAATGGAGATGAAAGTAGGGGTATTAGGTTCTGGATTGATGGGAAAAGAAGCGGCAAGAGATTTGGCAGCAAGTGAAGGAGTGACGGCAGTCGGACTGGCGGATATTGATCTGGCGCGTGCTCAGCAGGTATGTGATCAGCTCGAGTCTGCCAAACTGACAGCTTACCAGGTCAATGCGATGGATGAGCAGGAGCTTGGCAATTATATGCGGCAATTTGATGTAATCATTAACGCGCTGTTTTATTCATTTAATGAAACGGTCGCAAAAACGGCGATCAAGGTTGGTGTGCATTCAGTCGATTTAGGCGGACACATTGGCCATATAACGGATAAGGTGCTGGAGCTTGGGGAAGAGGCCAAAGGGTACGGTGTTACGGTTATTCCTGACTTAGGTGTTGCTCCCGGCATGATCAATATTTTATCCGGATATGGTGCAAGTCAATTGGATGAACTGGAAGAGATCAGACTGTTTGTCGGTGGTATTCCACTGCAGCCTGACCCACCGTTTGAATACAACCATGTTTTTTCCATGGAAGGGGTATTTGACCATTATACGGATCCCTCGCTGATTATCCGGAATGGAGTGAGACAGGAGATCCCTTCTTTGAGTGAGGTAGAGCGTGTTTATTTTGATAAATTCGGCCCGTTGGAAGCTTTTCATACATCTGGCGGCACCTCGACATTGTCTTTGTCCTATCCGGATCTGAAAGCGCTCGAGTATAAAACGATCCGCTATCCGGGGCATGCGGAGAAATTCAAGCTGCTGGTTGATCTCAATCTCACCCGGACGGATTATTCGGTTGATGTAAACGGGCAGAAGATTAATCCAAGAGAAGTGCTGCTCAAGGTGCTTGATCCGATTGTCGAACTCGGGGATAAGGATGATGTGGTGCTGCTAAGGGTGAGTGTCAGCGGTAAAAAAGACGGACAGCCCCAGACCCATACATTTGAAATGACAACTGCCAAAGACAGAAAAAACAATGTGACGGCAATGGCGAGAGCGACAGCCAACACGATATCGGTCGTCGCCCAGATGATTGCTGACGGGACCATTGCGATGCGGGGGGTTTACCCACCGGAGCAAATTGTGCCAGGAGAAGCATATATAAAAGAAATGGCCAAACGCGGGGTGGATATTCGCCATCACAGCACGGCAGAGGAGTCACAAGTGACGATCTAACTTGGTCAACACAGAAAAGCCGCATTTCTACTTTTAGAGAAATGCGGCTTTATCTATGCTTAATTGCTAGTCTTAGAAAATAGCATTATTAGCCAGGTCGAGCGTTTCTGCCAATTAATCCTCCATCCCAATCGTCACATATTTTTTCTCCAAAAACTCATCCATACCGTGATGTCCGCCTTCTTTGCCAACACCGGATTGCTTGATGCCGCCAAATGGTGCTTCCGCTGCAGCAGGGAAGACGTCATTGACGCCAACGATTCCGTATTCAAGTTTTTCTGCCACCCGAATAGCTCGGCTGGTTGTTTCCGTGAAAATATAGGCTGCCAGGCCATAGTCGGTATCATTCGCTTTGGCAACAGCCACATCTTCATCCCGGAATGTCTGCACTGGCATGAGCGGGCCGAATGTTTCTTCGTTCATCACGAGCATATCATCGGTAACCTCTGAAAGAATAGTAGGCTGATAGAAATGGCCCGCCATTCCGCCGTTCCATTTTTCGCCACCGGAAACAATGCTTGCTCCCTTGGCCGCAGCATCCTCCAGATGGACCTGAACTTTCTGGACCGCCTGTTCATTAATCAATGGCCCCAGGTCGGTTCCCTCGGCCAGCCCATCGCCAATCTTGAGTTGCGCGACTTTTTCGGTGAGTTTTTGATTAAACGTTTGTTTAACTGCTTCATGGACATATACCCGGTTGGCGCAGATGCAAGTTTGACCGTTATTGCGGAATTTGCTGGCGAGTGCCAGGGACACGGCTTTATCAATATCCGCATCGTCAAACACAATAATCGGTGCGTGGCCGCCAAGTTCAAGCGAGAGTTTTTTCACATGATCGGCGCTTTCCCGCATCAAGTGTTTCCCAACTTCGGTCGATCCGGTGAAAGTGATCAGCCGGACATCTTTGCTTGTTAGCATTGTGTTGCCGATTGCCTCCGCATCTCCGGTTACAAGGTTGACCACACCGCTTGGCATGCCGGCTTTTTCTAAAATCCTGACAATCTCTATTGCCGACAGCGGGGTTTCCGGTGCCGGTTTTAACACCACTGTGCATCCTGCAGCGAGAGCCGGAGCAATCTTGCGGGTGATCATCGATGCCGGGAAATTCCATGGCGTGATCGCCCCAACAACACCGACCGGCTGGGGGATGACGAGCAGGCGCTTGGATCGGGCAGAAGATGGGATCCATTCTCCGTAGGTACGGCTTGCTTCCTCGGCGTACCAGAGCAGGAAGCTGGCCGCGCCTTTCACTTCCCCGATTGCCTCTTTCAGCGGTTTGCCCTGCTCAGTCGTGAGGATTTCCCCGAGACGCTCTGCATCCTCCAGCATAAGTTCATGCGCTTTGTACAAAATCCCCGAACGCTCCCTGCCGGTCATCTCACGCCATGTCTTGAATGCCTTGAGTGCTGCGGCAATTGCCTCTTCCGTTTCCGCTTTTCCGCCATAAGCGACTTTGGCGACCGGCTCCAGGGTTGCCGGATTGTACACAGTTTCTGTCTCTTTCAGGTCCCGCCATGTTCCATTGATAAATATGCTTTTATCGTATGTCATGTGATAACCTCCCTCTGGTTTCCTAGTCTGTAAAAGCCGTTCAGAGAGGGTCCCACCCGAACCCTCACTGAATGAAACTGCCTGCTACCGAACCTCCTGCTCTCTTTTCCATTCCGGCAGCATCTTATTCAATGGCTTATCCTGCCGGTACCCGAGGGCATATTCCGCCTGCATAATGGTGTGCACTTCCCGTGTTCCTTCATAAATCACCGGAGCTTTTGAGTTGCGCAAATACCGCTCCACCGGGTATTCATCGGAATATCCATATGCTCCGTGAATCTGAACCGCATCATCTGCGGCTTTGTTGGCGAAGTCACAGGCCTGCCATTTGGCTATCGATGTTTCCTCGGTATTGCGTTTGCCGGCATTTTTGAGTTCACCTGCACGGTAGACGAGCAGGCTGCTCATCTCCAGACCTGCTTTCATCTTGGCAATCATCTGCTGGACAAGCTGATGCTGGCCGATTGGCTTTCCGAATGTTTCCCGTTCTTTTGCATAGTCTGTGCTAGCCTCCAGACAGGCGCGAATTTGCCCGACAGCACCTGCAGCCACGGTGAAACGGCCGTTGTCGAGTGCAGCCATGGCAATCTTGAATCCTTCTCCTTCTTCTCCGAGGAGGTTTTCTGCCGGTACTTTGACATTATCGAAAAATATTTCGCCGGTGTTACCGGAGCGGATGCCGAGTTTTCCTTTTGTCGCTTTCGAGTCAAACCCTTCCCAGCCACGCTCCACAATGAATGCGGAAATTCCTTTATGCCGCTTTTCCTTTTCGGTATAAGCAAAAACAAGGAAATGATCTGCGGTATCGCACAGCGAAATCCATGATTTTGAGCCGTTCAGCACATAATGATCACCATTTTTTACTGCAGTTGATCGAATGGAGGCAACATCAGACCCTGCACCAGGTTCTGTCAGACCATAAGCGCCGACTTTTTCTCCCTTTGCCTGGGGGACCAGGTATTTTTGTTTCTGTTCCTCCGTACCCCATTGCAAAAGAGTCATACTGTTGAGGCCAGTGTGGACGGATACCGCTGTGCGAAAAGCTGTATCCCCGCGTTCCAGCTCCTCACAGACAATTGCCAGCGAATTGTAGTCCATCCCGCTGCCGCCATAATTTTCCGGAATACAGACTCCCATCAGGCCAAGTTCGGACAACCGCTTCATGATGACAGGGTCGAATTTCCCTTCCCGGTCCCACTCGGCAATATAGGGCAAAATTTCCTTATCAACAAAACTTCTCACGGTGTTGCGGAGCATTTCCTGTTCTTCGGTAAAATTGAAATCCATTTGCTCATCTCCTGTATAAGTAATTTTTGAGCTATACGCTTATTCCAATTTGCTAAACCCTTTTAACACCTCATCATTATGTTCCCCGGCATCCGGTGGGTGGTGCTTCACCTTAACCGGGGTACGCGAAAGTTTCAGCGGACTGCCGACCATCCGAATTTTTCCGGCTGTCGGGTGCTCTGTCGAAATAAACATCTCCCGCTCCTGAAGCTGTGGATCACGCACAACCTCATCGATGGTTTGAATTGGCCCGCATGGGATGCTCATTACTCGGCATTTTTCCTGCCAGTAGGCGGTTGGCTTTTTCAGAAGAACCTCCTGAAGCAGAGGGATTAGAGTTTCACGATTTGCCACACGATCCGGATTGGTCGCAAAACGCGCATCTGCAGCGTATTCAGGTTTCTGCAAAATCTCACACAGTCGCTGAAATTGAGCGTCGTTCCCTACAGCGATCACCATTTCTCCATCCAACGTCTGAAACGTCTGGTATGGAACAATATTGGCATGCTGGTTTCCCAGCGCAGCAGGAGTTTCCCCGGACATTAAGTAATTGCTCCCTATGTTAACAAGGGAGCTGACGGCAGAATCATATAATGATAGATCCAGTTTTTGTCCTTTTCCTGATTGCGTCCGCTCAAGCAACGCTCCCTGGATGCCGATGCAGGCGTACAGTCCGGTCAGAATATCGGTGATCGCCACCCCGACTTTTTGCGGACCGGCCTGGTTGTCACCCGTAATGCTCATCAGCCCGCTCATCGCTTGAATAATAAAATCATAGCCTGGCATATCTTGATAGGGACCGGTTTCCCCAAATCCGGTAATCGAGCAATAGACAATCCCCGGGTTGATCGCGGCCAGTGTTTCATAATCCAGCCCGAGTCGCTGCATCGTTCCTGATCTAAAATTATTGATAATGACATCGCTTTCAATTACGAGTTTTTTAATCGCTTCGATACCCTCATGCGACTTCAGATCCAGTGTAATGCTCTTTTTATTCCTGTTGGCGCAGAGGTAATATGCGCTGACTCCATCTTGAAAGGGCGGACCCCATTTTCGCGTCTCATCACTGCCGCCCGGAGCCTCGACTTTAATCACCTCAGCCCCAAGATCGCCTAGAATCATGGTGCAATAAGGACCTGCAAGCACCCGGGAGAGATCCAGGATTTTAATGTGTTCCAGCGCTCCAGCCATTGCTTCACTCCTTTCCATCAAAACGGCTTTCAATAATTACGTTATGCTGTTAAGAAACATAGCAGTATCTACAATTTTATTATATATTATTCTGAAAAATATGTACAACATTACAATCCGGATTTTGATTCACTATAGAAATGCTGTTTTAAAAATGTAAAGGATGCCATAAAACGGTCATTATGGAGTGTAAGTGAGTATTAAGCTAATATTCGGCGATAACCTCACTTGATAGCTTATTACCACAGTTAATGTCGGATTTTGGCATTTTAGTGACATTGATTAAAAATGCCTAGTTCTATATAATTAATTTTGCTTGACAGACAAAGGGACCGCGACGCTCTGCCTCTCTTAAGCGGCGACAGTCAAGTTCTCTTTAACAAGCGAAAGGTGCTTATTTATCCTCTTAATAAAAGGCGTTCCTTCCATCCACATTCTATGGCTCCTGTCTATTAATTTCAATTACTAAGGGTAACGAATATTCACCGGAAAAATTGCTGGAATTATTCGATTTTATTTTCCAGGTAAACAATATAAAAAAGGGGGAAGAATTTCATGAAGAAAATTCTATTATCAATCACTGCGGCTAGCGCGCTTTTGCTTTCTGCCTGTGGTGGTGGCTCAAGTGCAAGCGGGGAGATTGAAACGATTGTTATGGCGGATGCCGGCTGGGACAGCATACGTGTACATAACGGCATAGCTGCCACGATTATTGAAGAAGGCTATGGCATCAATACAGACGTAACGGCCGGTTCAACAGCGGCAACACTGCAAGGTCTTCGTGAAGGTGACATTAATGTTTATATGGAAGTATGGACAGATAATGTAAAGGAAGTGTATGAAGAGGCAACCGAGGCAGGGGAAATTGAAACGGTTTCCACTAATTTTGATGACAATGTACAGGGGCTGTATGTTCCGACCTATGTGATCGAAGGGGACCCGGACAGAGGGATTGAGCCAATGGCACCTGACTTGGAAACGGTGGAGGATTTGAAAAATTATCCGGAAGTTTTTGAAGATCCGGAAGACCCTGGACGCGGAAGAATTATCAATGCACCAAGCGGCTGGGCGGTTCAAGAAGATATCGACAGGAAGTTTGAAGCATACGGCTTGGGCGAAACCATGAATAATTTTGCACCGGGTTCTGACGCAGCGGCAGTTGCTGATTTAACGGATGCTTATAATGCCGGTGAAGGATGGGTTGGCTATTATTGGTCCCCAACGGCCGTTACGGCACAGTATGATTTGACATTGCTGGAAGAACCTCCATACGACGAGGAAACATTTAATGAGACAGGGGCGACCGAGTTGCCACCAAATGATGTCGTCGTTGCGGTGCATCAAGATTTGCCGGACCAGGCGCCGGACGTGGTAGACTTCTTAAGCAACTATGAAACGGACAGTGCTATGACGGAAGCGGCTTTAAGCTATATGATGGAAAATGAAGCATCCGCTGAAGAAGCGGCAATTTGGTGGATGAATGAGTATGAAGATGTCTGGACAAGCTGGGTTCCGGAAGATGTTGCGGCACAAGTAAAAGAAGCATTGTAATTTTATGAAGCAGCCCGCCACTTGGCTGGCTGCTTCTTCATTTTTAGAACGAACTAAAATATAAAAGAGGTGGAGTTTTGCCAATGGGTAATTTCCCTGATATTACGACAAATTTAGGTGATTATGCAGATCAATTTGTCAGTTTCCTAGATACGTCTTTACGTGGCTTTTTTGACTTAATCTACTTACTAACTTCCCGTATGATTAATGTAATTGATGATTTTCTGGTATGGCTTCCATGGTGGGTCTTTATCATTGCGATCATTTTGCTAGGCTGGTATTTTAAGAGCATTTATGCAGGTTTGTTGTTTGGAGTGTTTATTTTTCTGATTGGGACATTTGGATTGTGGGCGGATATGATGACGACGATAGCTATTATTGTGACAGCTGTTCTCACCTGTCTGATTATCGGCATTCCAGTGGGTATTTTGATGGCATATAATCAGGGTTTCTCCAATGTGCTCCGGCCGATTCTGGATGCGATGCAGACGATGCCGAGCTTTGTGTATTTGATCCCTGCCATCTTTTTCTTCGGGTTGGGGAATGTTTCTGCCATTTTTGCTACATTGATTTATGCATTGCCGCCTGTTATCCGATTAACGGAGCTGGCTATTCGCGGTGTGGATAAGGAAGTGATCGAATCGGCTCAGTCATTTGGCTCGTCCAGGTGGCAGATGCTTCGTAAAATTCAGCTTCCACAGGCATTGCCGACGATCATGGCAGGGGTGAACCAGACCACGATGATGGCGCTCGCGATGGTTGTTATCGCCTCGATGGTAGGTGCTTCCGGTTTAGGGGAGCAGGTACTTGTGTCGATTAACCGAATTGATATTGCGCTAGGTTTTGAAGCGGGTATCAGTATCGTATTCTTAGCGATCATTATTGACCGGATTACCAACGGCGTAGCGGATAAATTCCAAAAACACAGGGGGGCAGGAGAATGACCACCAAGATAAGACTTGAGAATGTTTCCAAGATATTTGGGCCTAAACCAAAGTCGATTATCCCCATGGTTGAACAGGGTATGACAAAAGAAGAAATTCTGAAGAAAACGAATCATACAGTCGGTGTATATAATGCGTCTCTGGATGTGAAAAAAGGGGAAGTCTTTGTCATCATGGGGCTTTCCGGGAGCGGGAAATCAACGCTGATTCGCTGTTTCAATCTATTAAATAAACCAACAGGCGGATCTATCTATATAGATGATGAGGATATTGTTGCCTATGACAATACAAAACTTAAAAAAATGAGACAGGAAAAAGTAGCGATGGTTTTTCAGCATTTTGGCCTGTTCAGCCATAAAACCATCTTGGCCAACGTGGAATATGGTTTGGAAATACGCAATGTTTCCAAAGAAGAACGCAGAGAGATTGCGATGAAAAACATTGAAAGTGTCGGCTTGAAAGGATATGAAGATAAGTACCCCGGTGAATTGTCGGGCGGTATGCAGCAGCGGGTTGGGTTAGCCAGAGCGTTGGCGAATGACCCGGACATCCTGCTGATGGATGAGCCATTTAGTGCACTTGATCCGCTGATCCGCAGGGAAATGCAGCTGGAAATGCTGGATATTCAGGAGCGTTTGCAAAAAACGATTATTTTTATTACACATGATGTGAACGAAGCATTTCGCATCGGGGACCGGGTGGCAGTAATGAAGGAAGGACAGGTGGTGCAGGTTGGCACACCGGAAGAAATCATTGAAAGTCCTGCAAATGATTATATCTCCGAGTTCATCAAAGATATTGACCGGTCAAAAGTTTTCCAGGCAGAACATGTGATGATTAAACCAAATGCCCTGGTGTCGATCAAGGACGGGTTAAATGTTGCGGTAAAAGAAATGAGGGAAAACGGCATATCCAGTGTATTCGTTGTCGACCGCGGCCGTCATCTGAAAGGGATTGTGACAATTGATGATGCGGTCAAAGGGATCAAGGAAAAACAGTCACTGGAAGATGTATTGCGACCGGATGTCACGGTCGTGAAACAAGACGAATACATCAGTGATTTAATACCGAAAGCACTGGAGTCATCGTTTCCATTGGCTGTTGTGAATGATGATAATAAGCTTGCTGGGCTTATCCTTCGTGTCCATGTATTGTCTGGGTTAGCACCTGATGATGTGGATGAGAGTGAAGAGTATCATGGGTAGAAGTTGAATAAGAATAGGTAAAAACGCCAAAGGTTTTCAAGAATCTTTGGCGTTTTATTTGCTTATACAAAAGGCAGTTTGACTCCTCATGTGAACAGCAACATAATAATAGAGGGAACCGAATGAAACTAAATCGACAAGTCGCTCGTACTATCAATTGCATCAAAACAGAATAAGGAGTGTAACCATTGCCGGAACAGCTGCAAACACCTCAGAATCGACTCTCAAAAAAATCCGTTAACGTTTGGCTGCTTGATGAAACAATAGAGAATGTTATCGGTTTTGTGGTACTTATTGTATTATTCTTTCTCGATTATTATTTTGATTGGGTTAACTGGATAGGCTGGATCCTCATCGCACTGGCTGTAATAAGCGTGCTTGGCGCCCTTTGGGGATTTATTAGGCCTTCCTTATTGTACAAACACTGGCGATACGATATCAGCGAAGAGTTTCTTCAGTTGAAATTTGGTGCAATAAAGGAAGAGCACCAGCTTGTGCCTATGACAAAAATTCAGTCCGTTTCAACCAAACAAGGTCCGCTCATGCGTAAATACGATTTGTATTCGATATCGGTGCAAACGATGGGATCCACACATACCATCCAAATGCTTGATAAGGATGTGGCGATGGAACTGAGAAACCGCATCGCCCATTATGCCAAGGTAGAGGAGATGGACGAATGACGGAGGCAAGACGTTATCATCCCGTTCAAATCATCTATGACCTGTGGCAACTTATTAAAAACAGTTTTTTCTTTATCCTTATTTTGTTTGTTTTCCAGGCAGGATCGGATGCCTGGTGGGTGACGTACGGGAAATATGCGCTACTGGCCATCATTGTCCTCCGAATCCTATACATTTTCCTGAAATGGCTGACACATAAATATGCGCTCACAGCAACCGCCTTTGAATTAACGGAAGGCATATTTTCAAAGAAAAGAAAAACCGTTCCTTATGCAAAAGTGCAGCATATTAAACGGGAAACAAAGCTGTTTCACCGCATTTTCCGTGTGACTTCCATTACGTTCGAAACTGGTTCTCAGGGGGAGGAGAGCGCAGTAACTTTTCATGTCGTTTCTCGTGAGGAGGCAGACCGGCTGGAAAAAGAAGTGTCCCAGCGTAGTTCGGATGTAATCGAAGTTGATGAGACAGAGGAAACGGAAGAAAGCGAATTGCCAGCTGTAGAACCGGATCGAACAGTGCACTTTCATCCAACAAAAAAAGATGTGATAAAAGCATCGTTTACGTCATTGAGTTTTCTTGCGGTCATCCCAATCGGCGGATCGTTACTATCCAAGCTGGAGGATACCTTTCAGATGGAGCAGCAAACAGAGGGATTCTTTTCGGCTATTTTTCAAAACTGGTGGCTGATTGTCATTTCGGCTGTTATTCTGTTGGTATTGTTAATCGCGGGCGGCATGATATGGACATTTATTAAATATGGCAAATATGAAATTGCCTCCGATCAAGAGAAGGTCTATATTACCAAAGGCGTGTTGGAAGAGACACCCTTTTCGATTACGAAACAGAATGTACAGGCCATTAAGATTGAGCAGTCACTGATGAAGCGGATTCTTGGCTTGGCAGAAGTGAAGCTCGTATGTGCCGGTGGAATGGGGGAAGACAGCGCCGATGTGAACAGTCTGTACCCTTTTCTGCCAGTACGTAAAGCGCATCAATTAATTGTGGAGATATTGCGGACATATGAAATCACCGATTCTATGCAGCGCTTGCCGCGAAAAGCATTCTGGCTGCGTATGCTGACGCCGAGTTGGTTTTGGATTATCGCAACCGTCATCCTTTATTTCTGGAAGCCTGATTTTCTGGGTTTGTCGGAATATTGGTGGGCACTGTCTATTGTTTTATTGATATTGGTCGTTATTTCGAGAGTATTAGATTATAAACATACATCCTATACGATAAATGACCAGTTTATCCAGTTAAGAAGCGGAGGATTTACCACTTCCTTCTTTCTTTCCAAACGCAACAGGCTGATTGAAGTAGGAGCATCCCGCAGCATTTTCCAGAAAAAAATGGGGCTCGCCTCTCTTGCCGTGGTAAATCGTGCCAAACCTGTCTTGCATTCAACAATTGCTGATGTGCCAGATGAGTGGGCGGATACATTTTTTGCATGGTACAAGGGAAGAAGGAGAGAGTTGGAGATTAGGTAAAGATAGACGCTGATGCCTGGAATTGTTTGATCTGGACTATATTGACAAGAAATAAAGCATATGATTAGATAGATTAACAATTAAATAAATGTATAAGCTTGAGAATAGGGCTCAAGCGTCTCTACCAAGTGACCGTAAATCACTGGACTACATGTAACGGAAATGGCACAGATCTATTTTTATGAAATATGTGTCTCCTTTCCACGTGTAGGACAGTCTGGAAGAAGGTATTCCAGGCTTTTTTCATTTTATAAAGGAGGCTCCATCATTGTATAAACATCTTCACGAACTCAACACCGATTTGGCCCAAGTAGCTTTAGGCAAGAAAAAGGCAGAAACCGTTATTCAAAACGGGATGCTCATCAATGTGCTAACCGGAGAAATACTGGAAAACCAGGGTATTGCCATATCCGATGGAAGAATAGCTTTCGTTGGGGATGCGGCACATACCATTGGACCGGAGACGAAAATCATTGATGCAGCAGGAAAATATATCGCACCAGGCTTGATCGATGCCCATATGCATGTGGAAAGCACGATGCTGTCTGTAACTGAGTTTGCAAAAGCGGCTTTAGTAAAAGGAACGACAGGTATATTTATGGATCCCCATGAAATTGCCAACGTGTTTGGTGCAGAGGGTGTTCGCCTTATGCATGAAGAAGGTCAGCAGTTGCCGCTCAAAGTGTTCACAACTTTTCCATCTTGTGTGCCGGCGACCGATCATTTTGAGGATGCCGGTGCAAGTCTGGGTGTCGATGATATTAAAGAAGGATTAACCTGGGAAAATGTCGTCGGACTTGGCGAAGTGATGAATTTTTCTGGGGTCATAAATGGCGATCCAAAAATGATCGGAGAAATAAAAGAAACCATGAAAGTGAACAAAACGGTGACCGGGCATTTTCCAGATGGAAGTGACCAAATGCTGCAAGCCTATATTGCATCTGGTGTCACCTCCGATCATGAGACTGTGACCCGTGAGCAAGGACTTGAAAAAGTTCGCCTCGGGCTGCATCTGATGATTCGGGAAGGCTCTGCCTGGCATGATGTCAAAGAAGTGATCAAAATTGTTACAGAGGATAACGTAGCTACGGAAAATATTATGCTTGTGACAGATGATGTTTACCCGCAAACATTGGTGGAACAGGGCCATTTAAATCATGTTGTACGCCGTGCCATTGAGGAAGGGGTAGACCCTGTAACAGCTATCCAGATGGCGACGATTAATGTTGCGCGTTATTATAAAAAACAGGATGACCTCGGAAGTATTGCACCCGGAAAATGCGCAGATATCATGATTTTGGATGATTTGCATACGGTAGAACCTTTCATGGTCATGACAGATGGGCAGGTTATAGCAGAAAATAATCAGATCGTTGGCGAATTCCCTGTTTACGTGTACCCGGAAAACGTGAAAAATTCAATGAAGATCGGGAAAAAACTTGTACCAGAAGATTTTCTGCTAAAATCCCAAACCAGTAATAGCTCTGCACATGTAAATGCAATTAAAGTTATTGAAAATAGTGCACGAACGGAAAAATTGGAAGTGGCTCTACCGATGACGGGCGGTGTTATTCAGCCGGATATCGAGCGGGATATTATTCGGATAGCATGCATCGATCGTCACCACGGATCCGGGCAAACTTCGCTCGGCTTTACCCAGGGTTTTCAAATTAAAAAAGGAGCAGTCGCTTCAACTGTCGCGCATGACAGTCATAACCTGCTGGTGATGGGTGAAAATGCAGATGATATGGCAGTGGCAGCCAATATACTGGCAGAATCAGGCGGTGGCATGATCGTTGTGGAGGATGGCAAGGTTTTAGCCCATGTCCATATGCCAATTGCAGGGCTGTTGTCTGATCAGCCATTGGACACGGTGATCCATGAAGTAACAGAATTGGAGCGTGCCTGGAAACACATTGGCTGTCCCCTCCATGCACCGTTTATGACTTTTTCACTGATTGCTCTGGCGGTTATCCCGGAAATTCGTATAACAAATCGGGGGATAGCAGATGTAACCACCTTTGAGTTGATTGAGACGGAAAAAGTAAATAAGTAAATGTCACAGCAGGAAAGCAGGCTTGTTTTGGAGTTGAAACGAGCCTGCTTTTTTACTGCAAAATTAAAAGTAGTGTTAACAGCATTCAAGCCTAATAGCTCGTTTTATCACTTGAATCTTTCCAGATCTGGAATGGAAGGTCATAATTATCCGGGCAAATTTGTACCATCTTCATGCTGCGTTTTTCAACAGGAAGTGCAATTTGTTCATAAATAAAATGATCATCAAACCCGATTTGGGCTACCTCCTTTTTCGTAGCTGCATAGTACACCGCTTTTGGTCTGGCCCAATAGATTGCACCGATGCACATTGGGCATGGTTCACAGCTGGTATAAATTTCACAATCCGTTAATTGAAACCGATTCAATGACTTGCATGCCGCTCGAATCGCCTGCATCTCTGCATGAGCGGTGGGATCGTTCGTTGTCGTTACTTCATTGCGACCGACACCAATTATCTTTCCATCCTTTACAACAATTGCCCCAAATGGACCGCCATCGGTCATTGCACTTTTTTGCGCAATTTCAATAGCTCTTTCCATAAGCTTTTCTTTTCCCACATTAATCCCCTCCATTCCATCACACGAATAATATCATTCATTCATATTTGACCGTAAACGCCGTCAGTATTATAACATATCTGTATTTGCTAATGTACTGAAAATTTAGCTATGAATTCATCGGACAGGATAAAATAGCAATCGAGAAGAAATTCATGTTTTTTTGCGTAATATAATGGTGGTACTATGAGGAGGTTATGTAATGAGCAAAGTTATTCTAAATATCTCTATGTCTCTCGATGGATTTATAGCGGGAAGTAATGATAATCAACAACAGCCTTTAGGAGATAATGGCGACATTCTGCAAGCCTGGATGTTTTCTGGAGAAGAAACTAGCCGGACCAACCCCTTTTTTAAACTTTCAAGCATCGATAAGAACATTTTTGATTCAGCGGCTGAAGAAACCGGTGCTATGATTGTTGGAAGAAGGACTTATGACATCGTGAATGGATGGGGAGGAAGTCACCCATTAGAAAATGTTCCGGTATTTGTGCTTACTCACAGTATCCCAGATTCTCCCCCTGAAGGTACTACACCGTTTACCTTTATCACAGACGGAGTGGAACAAGCGGTTAAACAAGCGAAGCAAGCAGCTGGATCTAAGGATATAAGTGTTGGCACTGCGAGTGTCGCACAACAATGTATAGAATTGGGGCTGTTAGATGGACTAGATCTACATATCGCCCCAGTATTGCTTGGTAGGGGTATACGTTTATTTGATTATATTGGAGAAGAGAGCGTCATGTTGAAATCAACTGAGGTAATAGAAGGAACATGTGTTATACATGTTAAATATGATGTTTTGAGATGAATATATTGGTGTTATTTCGAATGTAATTAAGTCTTTATTAAATAAGGTGCAAGAAAGGAGAACATATTGACACGATATTAAGACTGGAAAATTGCTTATTCTAACAATATCTCTTTAAAGAAAGGGTTGATCACATGCATCAGGATAGAACAACTTATGCTGAAATCATTAATTCATTGGTTGAAGCTTTAAATGATTACTACGTATTTCCTGATATCGCAAAGGAAATGGGAAAGATGCTAGAGTTGAAGTTATCAAAAAGCGAATATGAAAGAGACGCAACCGTGGAAGAGCTTTGTGAAGAACTTACAAATGATTTTAGGGAAATAAGTAAAGATAAACATTTAAGATTAAAGTACTCGCAACTTGAGAAGTCTTTGGATCAAAAGATAAACGAAAGAGAACAGAAGGAAAAATATTTGTTGAGTGCCAAGGTTGATAATTATGGTTTTTATAAGGTTGAGCGTCTTGCGGGGAACATTGGTTACATTGATCTAAGAGAATTTTACAATGCTATGATTGCTGCAGAAACAGGGGCAAATGCTATGAGCTTGGTGGCTAATACTGAGGCACTAATCTTTGATCTGCGAAATAATGGTGGCGGGGATCCAAATATGGTTGCGTTTTTAACAAGCTATTTATTTAAATCCGCAAAGCCAGTACATTTAAACAGTTTTTATTATAGACCGGATGATAATTATAAACAATTCTGGACTATGCCAGTTATTTCAGGAAAACGCTACGTCGTTAAGCCAGTTTATATTTTGACAAGCAATTATACATTTTCTGGTGCTGAAGAGTTTTCCTATAACTTGAAACACTTAAAACGGGCAACGATTATAGGGGAAGTTACAGGGGGGAGGAGCGAATCCTGGCTTTGTTCACCAACTAACAAAGCATGTTAGTGTATTTATTCCTAATGGACGTGCGATCAATCCGATCACCCAAACAAATTGGGAGGGGGTAGGGGTGATACCAGATATCGAAACCAGTAGGGAGGAAGCATTTGGGACAGCTTACAAAATAGCCCTTCACCATGTGACTAAACAATATCAAGGCAGTATAAGCCATGAGTTTTTGGTTCAGGAAGCTCAGAAGGAACTGGAGAAAATGCAGTATAAACAAGATGTAACCTATTGAATATTATGCAATTAAACTATTTAATTACAAATAGAGTCGTTGAGTTTCGAACCCAATCCACATTTGATGGCAGGCGGGGTATTTTATTTTTTTGCTGGTAAAAGGGGATGATTTCATATGAAAGAAAAAAGTTTGTTCGGTCAAATGAGCTTTTGGAGGAATTTTACTGTTCAATTGGTTCGTTCTACTCCGGAAGACCTAGTCGACGAGGTACCTGAAGGATTTTTAAATAGCATTCGCTGGAACACAGGGCATATTCTAGTAGTAAATGATGAGTATATCTCCATGGGAATAGGGAGAGACAAAAGATTACCAGATTTCTATCATACCTTATTTGCCACTGGCACCAGGTCATCAGATTGGAACGAGGATCCTCCATCAATGGACGATTTATTACAGTGGTTAGAAGCAGAACCGCGGTACTTACAGGAGCTACTTAGTGGACGTGTTAACGAGGAATTGCTAAAGCCAGCTGAGTATGAGACCACATTCGAGGAGTTAATCTGTTTTTTGATTGGTCATGAAACATATCATCTTGGTGTGATGCACGGTATTAAACGTGCAATTGGTATACCAAATATTCTAGGTCAGAGTGAATAGTCACCTACCTCCGTGATATGGATATTCTGGAGTCCCTAGTTCATTAATTCGCTGATTTATTGGCGTGATAACTAAATATAAATGATCTCCAGAAGGGAAGGCCAAATGATATGGAAATTGAAAACCCAGCCTTCAATTATGACAAATATGGACAAAAATATTCTGGACACAGACGAACGGACCCTAGAATAGCGGAGTATGTTTATGACGCTTTAGGGTCGGCAGAAACGGTGTTGAATTTGGGAGCAGGAGCCGGCTCATATGAACCAGAGGACAGATATGTAGTTGCAGTTGAGCCATCAAACGTAATGCGTTCTCAACGTCTAAAAGCGCAAAAAGTTCCGGCTATAAATGGCACAGCAGATTCGCTGCCATTTGACGATAATTCCTTCGATGCTTCCATGGCAATGTTAACGGTCCATCATTGGCCGGACATGAATAAAGGTTTGAAGGAATTGCGTAGAGTTACGCGGGAGCAAGTTATCATTATGACTTTCGATCCGGATGCTTTAGATGATTTTTGGAATGCTGATTATTTTCCGGAGCTGATTGAAGTGGAGAAACCCCGTTATCCTAAGATAGATTTTATTACCAATGCACTTGGGGGGAAATGTGCAGTTCAATCCATCCCAGTTCCGTTTGACTGTGTGGATGGCTTTCAGGAGGCTTTTTATGGGAGGCCCGAAGCATTTCTGGAAAAAGAGGTGAGATTATCACAATCGGCATGGGGATTTTTGTCCGAGGAGGTTGAAGATAGATTGGTAAAAGCCCTATCTGATGACCTAAAATCAGGTGAATGGGATAGAAAATATGGGGAATTCAGAACAAAGTCGAGTTTCACCTGTGCGCTGCGGCTAATTATAGCAACACCATAAACTTCTTCCGCGTGTGGGCATTCAATCCGTTTAAATAAAAAGAGGATTTTTATTAAGTATGGCGAATACTTGTATCAGTACAATTAATTTAAGGGAGGTGCTAAAATTGCAAAAGACAGCTTTGTTGGTTATTGATGTCCAAAACGAGATGTATGAGGAGTCTAATCCGGTATACAAGGCAAAGGAGATGCTAGGAAATATTCAGTCCTTAATTCAAAAGGCTCGTTCGGCAGATGTTCCTGTTGTTTTTGTCCAACATAATGACGAGGGCCTTGTGAAGGGCACTCACTACTGGGAAATTCATCCGTCGGTTAGCCCAAAAGAAGGAGACCCCGTTATTCAAAAATGGACGCCAGATTCCTTTCATGAAACCAATCTTAAGGAGGAACTGGAAGCAAAAGGAATCCAACACCTTGTTGTTACCGGAAATCAAACCGAAATGTGTGTGGACACTACTTGCCACCGTGCATTTAGTCTCGGCTATAAAGTGACACTTGTCAAAGATGCCCACGGGACATGGGATTCCGGTTCCTTAACCGCGCAGCAAATTATTGGCCATCACAATGGAGTACTTGGCAACTTTGCTGATCTTAAGGAAGCAAAGGAGGTGCAGTTTTCTGGGTAAGAGATAGGATATAGATGTTCCGGAGAAGAGACATATTGTTGAATAAGGATCAGAAATCAATGAACTTCCCTGACCAAGTTTGTCAGGACGGAGATTGTGCAAAAGACATAAAATAATGAAATATAAGGAGGAGTTTTTAATGGAACACCGCATCTTACAGTTGTATAACTATCACGTCTGGGCAAATAATAGATTTTTTGAAACGTTAAAAGAGCTGCCGCAAACCGTTTATACTCAGGAAATCCAAAGTGTTTTTCCTTCAATTGCGGAAACGCTTGTTCATGTTTATACGACGGATACAATATACCTTGGTGTAATGCGAGAGAAAAGTATGAACGAAATTCAAGCTTCCATTATACAGGCGCAAGAAAACACAAAGGGTAAGGGCCCCGGTGAAATGGAAGCCTTGTATGCCGAGTTGACCAAACAATATAAAGCCTTTTTCAATAGTCAAGAAGATATGGACAAAGCTATGGCTGTGGTACATCCGACGTTCGGACAACTGGAAACCCATCTTTCAGAACTCGTGCAGCATGTCGTCAATCATGGGACCTACCACCGAGGAAATCTTACCGCTATGATTCGCCAACAGGGTTATACCAGTGTGCCGAACGATTATATCGTGTATCTTTATGACAGGCAATGGGAGAATTAATTTGCAACGTTAAAGAGCGTAATAAAACAAAATAAAGTCTTGCGCTTTTCTTAATTCTTTGGGTTATAATTTTGGTAGCTATAGATCTTACACTCGCAAAAAAGATAATTATTTTTTGTGAAATGTTTAGTTCCTTCATAGGTTTAGGTATTGGATGTTCCTGGTCACATTTTCGCTTAACTGGACAAGGATGTAAGAGGATGCCGATAAGTAATGTATAACTTTTACATTGACATATCGGGAAAAGACGATTAATATTAAGATATGAGACATATTGATATTTTCAAAGCATTATCCAATGAAACGCGTTTAGAGATATTGAGATGGTTGAAAGATCCAAAAGATCATTTTGATAATCCTCCTGGAAAAGATCCAAAAAATATTGACGAGAAAGGCGGTGTCTGTGTAGGTGTCATTCAAAAGAAAGCACAATTATCACAATCAACGACATCTCAATATTTATCTATGATGCAAAAGGCTGGTCTGTTGAAATCTGAGCGTAAAGGAAAATGGACGTACTACCAAAGAAATGAAAAAACGATTCAAGATGTATCCGCATTCTTGAAAGAAAAGCTTTAATCTTTTTTTGCATAATCATATCGTCATATTTCGATATGAGGATTTGATAATGATTTATCCACAAAAACCAAAAGAAAGAAGGGAAATCATAATGAAGGTACTGACCGTTGTGACGCATCCAAGAGAGGACTCTTTGACTTTTAAAGTTACAGAGAGTTTTGTACAGGGGCTTAAGGATGCAGGTCACGAAACAGAGATAATGGATCTATATCGCAGCGATTTCAGCCCTGTGCTTTGGGAAGAAGATGAGCCCGAATGGTCCGCTGATAGGCAACAATATTCTCCTGCTGTTGAGACAGAAATGGAGCGAATGAAAAGACATGATGCGTTGGCATTTGTTTTTCCACTTTGGTGGTGGAGTATGCCGGCTATGCTGAAGGGATATATAGACCGAGTTTGGAACTATGGGTTTGCTTATGGTCCAAAAAAGCTTGATCATCAAAAAGTGCTGTGGCTCAGTTTGGCCGGAGCTCCAGTCGAGCGTTTTGAGAAAAGGCAGTACGACAAGATGATGACTCATTATTTCAATGTTGGGTTAGCGGATTATTGTGGAATCCCGAATTCGCAATTCGAGCTTTTTTATGAGACCATAAAGGAACAGCCAAGATATATGGAAGCGTGGTTAACTCGAGCTTATAATCTGGGATTTAACTATGCTGAATAGTGGAAATTTATCACAAAAACTTAACTCACTTCTCATGTGTAAAATAGTTCTCGGAGATATTTGAGCATTTTTTCTTCACAAAAAGAAGAGGCACTCTATCATAAATGTATGCTTTGACCGGCAAATACATTTAGAAAGAGGCCTCTTCGGACTCCCTATAACGATAATATCGTCCAGCTCCAATACGTAAAATAAGTATCAGAATACAACGCTCGATTTAAGTACCTCCTAAATTGAAATCTCTTATTCAAGAATTTCTACTAGGAATTGAATTAAAAAAATCGAGTTTCTTCCATTATATTATGTTTTTATAAAAACATAAAAATCTCTTCAGAAGCAACCAATTTCTTCTGTGATAGTAACATTAACGAATTGGTTGCTTTTTCGCAAATTGATGCCGATAGTTGGTCGCTGGATGACGGTCATTTAGCTTGTCACTGCCAAATAGTCTTGAACGGAGTGTTTTTGGTGTATCTCCATGCTCTTCTACCAGACCTCGTTCCCTTAGAATAGGCATTACTTTATCGATAAATTCAATATACGAACCCGGTATAAAAGAATTCATCACATTAATACCTGAAACACCGTTATCAAGCCATTCTTCTAACTTATCAGCAATTTGCTCAGCTGTTCCGACAATGCGAGTCTTTTTCCCGCTATGGGCTGCAAAGTCTGCTAAAGTTGCCTTTCTGTCTGGTATTCCTTGCTGCACCCATTGTAGTATACTCCTAGTCCCTTCTGTTTCAATATTCTCTAGTGGTGTATCCAAATCCCACTTGCCAAAATCGATACCCATGGCGCCACCCAAATGAGCGATCATCATTTTTAAATCTGTAGCTTCTGTTATTTTTTTATTTTTTTCTAATGCCTCTTCCTCTGTATCTCCAATGACGAAGGTTAATCCTTGGTAAAATTTCAAGTCTTCTGGTTGACGTCCGTATTTTTCCAATAATTCAACCATTTCCTCTATTAATTCCTTGGCAACCTCAGGGTTAGGTGCTTGGATAAAAATTGCTTCCGCATTTTTTGCTGCAAACTCTTTACCTCTTTTAGAAGAAAAGATATTGTCAAATCCGCCTTCCTCTAATTTTTTTGCAAGGTTAATCCATAAATCAACTTTATTAAAATCAATTTGTTCTCCTTCGGGCTGCCTCCATGTCCCATGTACAATATGTGAAGCGGTATTCATTACAAAAGCTGAAAAAGATAATGTTTTTGTCATTGTAATTCCTTCCTTCCTTTCTATTTATTCCTCTAACCTTATATACAGATGAACCGGGGTACCTGTCCTCCTATCCTATTCTAAAAATATACATTCTCTGATAATAGATCATCATTAATATGGTAATCCCCGATTGCTCTTGCTTTATATAATGTTGGGTTGTGAGAAGATATCGTACGTATATTGCGCCAGTGCCGGTCTAAATTTGCTGATTGTCTTGTTGCTGAAGCCCCTCCTACTTCGAATAGCAATGTTGCTGCTTTAAAAGCAAATTCTTCAATCGCTACTTTAACTGATCAAGAACCCCTTTCTTCTTTTGTTATAATAGAATGTTAGTCTGTTTACTGTTAATTATTTTTGTAAAATACGCCACTTGTTTTGTTAAACGTTCCAAGGCTTTGGTATGGATGATAGGATTATTGATTTTAGTTTTATCAATTTGAAAATCTTCCAGATAAACACCTTTTAAATTCAAACCCTTTAATGAAGCCAGCAACGGTTTCAACGCATACTCCAATGCCAGCAAATGGGATGAACTCCCTCCTGTCATTAGCGGTAAGACCGGCGTATCCTCTAGTACATCCTGCGGCAGTATATCCAATAACGTCTTTAACATTCCAGAATATGAAGATTTATAAACCGGCGAACCAACGATAACTCCTTCCGCTTCTTGAATAAGTTTCGTTACATCTTTAACAGTAGGACTATTAAATTCACCATTGAAAAGTACGTCTTTTGATAAATCCCGTATGGAAATATGTGTTACAGAAAAGCCCTCTTCTATAAGTAATGAACCGATAAATTTTAGTACTGATTCTGACCTGGAACTTTCAGAAGGACTGCCGGATAAAACAACAATTTCACTCATCATATACATCCTTTCTAATTTTCATTTTGATTAATGAGCTGCAACATCAAATTTTCATATTGTTCATTAAATAAATAAAAGACATCTTTCACCCGAAAAGTACTTACCTTACTTATCGAAATGGAAGATGCCTTTAGTTGTCTAATCAGCATGAACAATATGTAATTTTATTTTTTTCCTGATCGACTTTTCGATAAAGAAAACCGTTTCTTATCAGTTGTATCTATTTGTGTGATTTCCTCATCATGTACCGTAATGACTACAGAACCATATTCTAAACTTTTTAACACATTTACAATATGGTTAATTTTTGATTCATCAATCTTTGCCAATTTCCTCACTCCTATTTTTTTTAGGGTGTTAATAAAATAACAGGAACAGCCGACCGGCATTGCGCACCTCCAAATGAATAATCCAGAAAATGAATGCCTTTGGTAGCCTAATCAGCTATTCACAAAAAATAAACCCTCTTCTGAAATAAGAAGAGGGTTTAAACATCAACGTTTACTTTACTCTTCTTATCTTTCAAGCTAACGCTTGCTGGAATTGGCACAGTACTTTCATAAGGCTGTTGCCGAGGTTTCGTTGGGCCAGTCCCTCCACCTCTCTGGATAAGAATCTTAATTATATAGTTTAATTATAATTATTAGTTTACAAAGTATTTTTCGATATGACAATAGTCATTGCTTAACTACACCCTGTACAAACAAAATATTACAGAAAGACTCGAACCTGTTAATATATTGGATATATTAGCAGATACCGAATACTGGTTAAACTGGAGGCACTTCTTCGGTCCTGTTTCCGGCCATGAGGCCAAACTTTAAGGGGATTCCGCCAACATTTCTGAATTTTATACGGTAAGCAAGTCAACCTACAAAAATTGCTTGTTATGTGTACGCTAAGACCCTTCCCAAAAGGTATTCACCCTGCATTGAACAGTTCTTCGTTTTTGGTAAAGAGTTCTGGTGCTGTAAATGGACTGATTTCAACACATCTACAACTTAATTAAGGCACTAAATGGACACTAATGATTCTCCCCTTTTATACCAAGGATTCAAGCTTTAACGTGTGATTTTCCGTTTTGTTGCCTGTACCTCAGATAACACTCCCTAAGTAGAGATTATGAGAAACAACCACTATTGGTAAAAGTCAATATGAATGATTTAAAGAAAATGTATTTTTAACTATGAAACCTGTCCAATCTATTTCTTCTTATTATCATATTATAAAAGAAAGTAAGGAGGGTGATTATATGTGTTATCGCGATGCTTGTAAAAAGAAGTATCATTGTGATGATCATTGTGACTATTACAATTCTAAAGATCGTTTTTATGATTGTTGTAAAAGGAAATGTCATTATCATGATCGATGCGACCATTACAATCCTAAAGATCGTTTTTATGATTGCTGCAAAAAGGCATATAAGAAGAAATATTGTAGGTGTTAGTAAAGAAAGGCTATTTTATGAACCTCCTGCACTTTTCAAGTGTTGGAGGTTCACAAATTGTTGTCTTTACCAAAGATTTAAAATGGTATCATTTTGGTTTCTGGAAGGAACGCTTTTCAGGAGAATTAACTATGATTCAGCAAAGCCGCCCTTTGCTTGAATGGTATCTACAACACCGTATTGATCAAGTTTCCAATATCAAAATAAGGCGATCGCAGGTTGTTGCGGTTGTCTTTTTTGTGAGGAAAACAAGCGCTGTTAATGGTGCTATATAAAATGGTCTTCTTTTAAGATAATGAAATCAAGCTATAAAAAAGCTTTTTGCAGCAAACGGGTGAGATTGTGGCATAAGGATCTGATTTTTAAACGATTTTATTGTTACTTCCATAAGTTCGTGTTTAGTAATTGTACAAGAAATTAAACAACTTTATTTTTACACCGTCCGCAAACGTGGTCGGTGTAATGCGTTTTTTCAGTTTCAAAATCAAACAATTTTATTACCATTACACAATCACTCCTTGGTTTATAAGTTGTTGACGAATCGTTGACTAAATTCGTCAACAACAAGCAAAATTAATCATAATTTAACCGAAAACGAATAAAATTAATTCATGAAACTTGCAGTATAATCGCTTTTAAGTTATAACTAATATACAAGTTCATAATAGAATTTCCTTCGGGGTCGGGTGAAATTCCCAATCGGCGGTGATGAAGCGATGCTTCTCAGTCCGTGACCCGTGCGGCTTTTTGAGCCAAGCGGTGGATCTGGTGAAACTCCAGAGCCGACAGTTAAAGTCTGGATGGGAGAAGGAATTTTAGGTAAGCATGTGATGTTCACACAGCGCATGGACTTTATTTGTTTTTTTCACAATTGGTCCCTGCCGTCTGCTTAGACATTATTTATCATTGTTTGCATATAAAATTCTACCACTATCGCCTCTGAAGCTGATTCAGAGGCTTTTTTAATTTTAAATAAAGGAGGCGCAGAGCAAGAATGTTTACAGGAATTATTGAAGAGATGGGGACCATAAAAAGAATGCAAAAGGTCTCTGAACATGCGGTGCAAATGACTATTGGATCTCAGGAAGTAATAAAAGATGTAAATGTTGGTGACAGTATTTCCGTAAATGGAATCTGTCTCACTGTAACCAATTTTTCTTCAGATAACTTTCAGGCTGAGGCAATGCCGGAGACGATTAAGTCGACCTCATTGCAGTCTTTAAAGACAGGATCAAAGGTGAATCTAGAAAGAGCTATGGCGGCCGGCGGAAGATTCGGCGGACACTTCGTTTCAGGACATGTGGATGGAACTGGGGGAATTGTTGGAAAACAAAAGGATGAGAATGCAATTTATTATGTTATTGAAATCCCGGATGAGTTAAACCGATTCATATTGCACAAAGGATCTATAACAGTGGACGGGGTCAGTCTGACTGTATTTGGTACGGAACAAGGAAGATTTACCATTTCGCTTATTCCCCACACAGCAGCAGAAACAATTCTTGGTGAGAAAGGCAAAGGAGACCTTGTAAACATCGAATGTGATATGCTCGCTAAATATGTTCAAAACATGCTTGATCAGCAATTCGACGGCAGCAAAACAAATATAACAAAAGACTTTCTAAAAAATAATGGATTTAGTTAAGGAAGTGAGATTATGTTTCATACCATTGAAGAGGCAATTACAGATTTAAAGAACGGAAAACCAGTTATTGTAGTTGATGATGAAGATAGGGAGAATGAAGGAGACCTTGTTGCGCTTTCGGAAATGGCGACACCGGAAGTTATCAATTTTATGATTACTTATGGAAAAGGACTTGTATGCACTTCCATAGAGCGGGTGCATGCGGAGAAACTGGCACTTCCAATGATGACAAATGAGAGTACGGATCCATTGGGTACAGCATTTACCATAACGATAGATCATATGGATACAGCTACTGGAATTAGTGCAGCAGAACGATCAAGAACAATACGGGCATTATCAGATCGGAACGTAAAAGGATCAGATTTCAGGCGGCCAGGCCATGTTTTCCCAATTATTGCAAAAGAGGAAGGTGTACTGGGACGTACAGGTCATACAGAAGCCTCTGTGGATCTGGCAAAGCTTTGCGAGGCTTTTCCATCCGGAGTCATCTGCGAAATTATTAAGGACGATGGAACAATGGCAAGGGTGCCGGATCTCGAGAAGATGGCAGGGGACTTTGACTTGAAATTAATTTCTATCGAACAATTGATTGCTTATCGAAAAAAATATGAAAATCCAATTCATTATTAAGAAGGAGAGACATGTAGCATGGGCAAAATATATGAAGGAAATTTGGTTGGAACAGATCTTAAAATTGGAATTGTGGTCGCGAGGTTCAACGAATTTATTACGAACAAGCTTCTGGATGGAGCGATGGATACACTGAGAAGGCACGGGGTAGCTGATGAAAATATTGACACGGCCTGGGTCCCAGGTGCTTATGAAATTCCGTTGATTGCCGGAAAAATGGCGGCCAATGAAAAATATGATGCAATTATCACGCTAGGGACGGTCATCCGAGGTTCTACTCCGCATTTTGACTATGTCTGCAATGAAGCGGCAAAGGGCATTTCCAATGCTTCCATGCAATCGGGAAAGCCGGTCATTTTTGGGGTGCTGACAACGGAATCGATTGAACAGGCAATTGAGCGGGCAGGAACAAAAGCTGGAAACAAAGGAGCAGAAGCTGCTGTTTCAGCGATAGAAATGGCTAACCTAGCTTTGGAACTAAAATAAATTGAAATAAAATATTAAACATGTTGCTGTTAAGAAAAGACATGGTGGTAATTTGGAAATTCTGTACGGGATTTTCTATGCCTCCATGCTTTTTTTGTTCAATTATAGAGCAGATACCAGCAGCTTTCTGTTTAATTAATTTATAGAGGGAGGTACTTCAATTTATGAAAGGCGCAGAATAATAACTGTTGATATGACTGCCCCGTTATCTACATTCATCCCTTATGCAATTTGAATAAGAAGACTGCTGATTTACATACATACTGTATGTATGTTAAAATGAACCCATCACATGATAAGGAAGTGAAGAACGATGAGGCTAAGCAGTTTTTACCCGGTATTGATGACAGAGAAAGTAAAGGAAACAGGTGCATTTTATCAGCAGTATTTTGGGTTCTTGATTGTTTTTGAGGCGGATTGGTACATGAGTTTGAAGCAAGAGGAGACTGATGCTGAATTGGCAATCCTGCAGGCCAATCATGAGACAGTACCAAGTTCCTTTGGTAAGTATATTCAAGGATTGATTCTAAATTTTGAAGTGGAAAATGTCGATGAAGTGTATCAGCAATTGATTACGGAAAAACAGCTTCCCTTGCATCTCGATTTACGCAGCGAGGCATTTGGCCAAAGGCATTTCATTACAAGTGACCCTAATGGTGTGTTAATTGATGTCATAACGGTTATTCCTCCTGATGCGTCCTTTCAGGATCAATATAAAGAGGAGGTATGGAAGGACAGGTCATCATGAGTGAATATGTAGCATTGAAATATTATTTTGACAGGGAATTGGCACTTCGATTAGCGGATTTAATCCATTTGCATTACCCCCGATTTTCAAGAAAATCTTTTGTGGAGTCTGTGGCCAGTGAAGTGGAACATAAAGAATTGAAGGCCCGTGTGGCGGTGATAGCGGACACATTAAAACAGCATCTTCCAACTGAATATGAAGATGCTTTGGCTATCTTATTGAAGATTTTAGGACCGGAAAATAAATCCGAAGAAGGCATGTTTACCAAAGGATACTTCCTCATGCCAGTAGCCTTTTTTGTTGAAAAATACGGGCTGGATCACGTTGATTTATCCTTAAATGCGATGTATGAAATTACAAAACGGCACACATCAGAATATGCAGTCCGGCCTTATTTAATAGCAGATACTGATCGATGTCTGGATTATTTTCAAGGTTGGGTAAAAGATCCGAATTCACATGTCAGGCGATTAGTATGTGAAGGAACTCGCCCAAGACTCCCATGGGCGAAAAAGATTCCTCCATTAAAGGGAAGGGTACAAAACAATTTGTATTTGCTGGAGAATTTGATGCAGGACAGTTCTCGTTATGTTCAAAAGTCTGTAGCCAACCATATTAATGATTTAACGAAAGAGAATCCTGAAATGGTTCTCGCATGGATCGATCAGTATGTATCAGAAAATGATGATATAAACCCAAAAATAGTTAAAAATGGTTTAAGAACTCTGATAAAGTTAGAGGATGAGTTTGCAATGAAATTATTACAACAAGTGGAATGAGGAGTGCAGACAGCATGAGGAAAAACAAAACAGAAACAGAGCGGACAATACAAAGATTAATAGAAATAGCAAGAAACCATTTTACGACGAATGGGTATGCGAATGTTTCCCTGGAAGAGATCGTAAACGAGGCAGATTTAACCAGAGGGGCTTTATATCATCATTTTAAAAATAAAAAAGGACTTTTCCTTGCCGTATTTGAGGCCGTTCAAAAAGAAGTAGGGGAGTATGTAGAAGAGGCTGCAGCAAAAAGTAACGACAGCTGGCAGCAATTGATCAATGGTTGCCAAGCTTTCCTGGAGGGGGCTGTACAAACGCATAATCAACGTATCCTGCTAGTTGACGGGCCGGCCGTATTAGGCTGGGAGACCTTTCGAAAGATGGACGAGAAATATTCGATGAATTCACTGAAAGAACAATTACAGTTAATGCAGGAGCAGAATCTATTAAAGCCTGTTTCTGCAGATGCAATGACACATTGTCTTTCTGGGGCAATGAATGAGTTGGTATTATGGATCGCTGATTATCCTGATCAGAAAGATAAAATAAAAGAAGCGATGATGGTTTTACAGCACATGTTGGAAGGTTTGAGAGAAAATAAGTGAATGGGATTGAAGCGGTATGGAGCTTATTCGACTTGAGTAAGACGATGTTTGTAATTTATGGTTACAAAGGAATTAATAATGCTTGATCAATAAAGAACAGGACGAATTAGTTAAATTTCTGCTTAATCTTTACTGGAAAATAGTCTCATAATGAACATAAAATGAGTTGTAATGTTACATAATAAAGTGTTATTCCTTCTTAATCGCTATGTTATCTCATTGATATTTTCATATGATAAAGTGTCGGTAGTTAAAAAATATGACGAATTATGTCGAATCATATTTTACTTAACTAGTTTCACAGAGATAATGAAGGAGGAATTTCGTTGGTACAGTCCAATCAAACAAAAAAATATGTGATCTCGACGGCATTTGCAGCTACCTTGGCATTTACTCCTATTTTTGGCGGGAGTGTGTTTGCAAGTGCTGGTGCTTCAGAGGGAGACATAACCATCAGTGAGAGCAATCTTTCTGATGCACAGGAGCAAACAGAAACATCACCAAGTGAGACGGAGCTCATTCGCTTTGGAGATGTGAGTACAGAAGTAGCGAATGTACAAGAAGAACTTCAAGAACAAGGATATTATACATATACGGTTGACAGTATTTTTGGTCCAATAACCGAACAAGCGGTAAGAGAGTTTCAAGCAGATCATGATTTACTAGTTGATGGTATAGTAGGCCCAAATACATTAGAAGCACTGCAATCACCAGCAAGCGAATCTTCAGGAGGCAATTTAACGATAACGGAGACTGGAGATAGTACTTCTAACATTCAATCAGACATTGTTGCTGCTGCAGAAAGTGTCATAGGTACGCCTTATGTATGGGGAGGAACAACTCCAGAAGGAATGGACAGCAGTGGATTTATCAATTATGTGTTTGAACAAGTGGGGATTGATGTTTCGCGGACACATCGTGATATGTGGGTGAACGACGGTGTCCATGTTGATGAACCGAGCATCGGGGATGTCGTGTTTTTTGAAGGTACGTACGATACAGAAGGTGCTTCCCACAGCGGAATCTATATTGGTGACAATCAAATGATTCATGCCGGAAGTGACGGTGTAAGTGCAGCAGATATCAGCATAGACTATTGGCAAAATCATTATATTGGTGCTAAATCTATTACAGAATAATAGATCTCCAACATAAATGAAGCTGGAACAAAACCCCAATAAATTAAAAAGTAAGCGTGGTAACCACCATTAGGGTACCACGTTTATTTTTGTTTATAATAAGGTTTAAGAAGACTTATTCCAGAAAACTGCCCGATTGCTTAAGATCAACCTGCTGTAGTAAAGAGTATTCTTTCAAAGTAAACAATTTTTCACCAAGTAAACTCACCATTAACTTCTGCTAAAGACTTCTTCCCGAATACTCAAAGAGTCGTCCTTTTTTGTCAATGAGCTGCAATCAATAGACTTGCAGAAGAAGGCGAAGAACAGTTTTGTTATCATAAAATGTCTGTATAGAGGAATTAATTAAATAACGTCAGAGAATAAATTCATTTTCAGCAATCGAGAAGAAATTATATCGGCTTAAGTATGCTATAGTCGCTAATAAACAAAATATACGACTATGGAGGAGAGGAAATTGAGAAAAGTTATATCTCAAATCATGGTAAGTCTTGACGGATTTATTGAAGGATCAAATCAAGAATTGGATTGGCATGTAGTAAATGAAGAGTACTTTAAATATACGGAAGGATTGCTGAGTTCAGTAGACACGATCTTGTTTGGTCGAAAAACCTATCAGCATATGGTTGATTTTTGGCCAACGCCAATTGCGGCCGAGAAGTTTCCCGTTATTGCCGAAAAAATGAACCAATTATCTAAAGTAGTTTTTTCAAAGATGCTGGAATCTGTAGATTGGAAGGATACGAGACTGATAAACGCGGACATTTCCGATGCAATCTCAGAATTAAAACAGCAGGACGGCATGGACATGGTCATACTCGCCAGCTCAGACTTGGTCTTCTCTTTAACAGAGCATAAGTTAATCGATGAGTATCATATAATAGTTAATCCGGTTATCTTAGGCAGCGGCAAACCATTCTTTAAAGAATTAGATCAAAGAATTCATCTGACACTTCACAAAACGAAGGAATTTCGTTCTGGAAATATCCTGTTATGTTACCGTCCTGCTGAGCATTAGTGAGTGATATGGTTTTGTATGACCTGAATAACAGAAAAGGACTCGTTCGGTAATGATGGTGCAGAGGAAGGAGATTGAAATGGGGAAACTTCAAGCTGGATATGGTCTGGACCGCAATGGGTTTATTGTTAGTGATGTAGGTTTGGACAAGATTGATACTGTCTATTTACCTTGCATACGAGAGTCAGTTGAAAATCTAATAGAATTGTTTCCAAATCAATTACACAGTGTCTATGTGTATGGCAGCGTAGCCAGGGGTGACGCTGTAATACGTAAGTCAGACCTGGATCTTCTCGCTATGTTCAATAGCAAGCTGAACCCGGATGAGTTAGAAAAAATAAAGAACCTATCTGGGAAATTGTCTCAAAAATATCGTTCGCTGGTTCGTGATGTTGGCATAGCAATTGGAGATTACGGCTATGCGGTAGATCCTGAAAATTATTACGAGCAGGCGTTCATTAAGGAGCTCTGTGTTTTTGTGCATGGAAAGGATATTCGAAAACGATTCGGTCCGTACAAACTCACAGCGGAGATAGCAATAAGTTTTAATGGAGATATTCGTGAAGTTCTTGCCCGAACAATAAGCCGGTTAGAAGCAGCTCCCGATGAGGAGTTTAAAACAATTGCACAAAACTTTGCCCGTAAACTCATTCGAACATACTATTCCATGGTGATGGAGCGATCTCAGATTTGGTCGACACGGCTTCACGAGCAGTCTGAGGTTTTTATCCACTACTTTCAATATAAGGAACCTATTATTCGCACCTTGGAAAAATGGCTTGAGGAGCCGACGACCAATCGTGGAGCAGTACTGGAACTCTTTAAGAGAGAGGGTAAGTGGGCCAGTGACAACTTTGAACGTGAAGCCCGTGTTTCTTCTTGAACATTAGGGCGGCCTACAGCCCTGTACGACGCACTCGCCCAAGTTGCCCCGTCGCCTGTCGTGGAGTTGAATCGTGCGGTTGCGCTTCCTATGGCATTCGGCCCTGAAGTTGGTATTGAAATCGTTGATGCATTGATGTCGGAACCATCTCTGAAAGGCTATCATCTGTTGCCGAGTGTGCGCGGCGACATTCTCTTTAAGCTTGGTCGTATTGCCAAAGCATGCGAAGAATTCAAACTTGCTGCAATGCTCACGGGCAATTTACGCGAGCGGGAATTGCTCCTGAAGCGCGCTTCCGAGTGTGCTGTCGATAAGTCGAAAGGTGATTACAGGGGGTAAGGCGTTGAATTTTTTTTGGACTGAAAAGATAAGGTTTAGTGTAAAAAATAATGTACGAGGAGAATGAACATGAGAAAAATTATTGTAACAGAATTTATCACACTTGATGGTGTTATGGAAGATCCTGGAGGTGGTGATAAATCTAAGTATGGCGGATGGAGTGGTCAGTACTGGAGTGATGAAGTGGAGAAGTTTAAGCATGATGAACTATTTGCAAGTGACGCTCTCTTACTGGGGCGTATAACCTATCAAGGTTTTGCGGCTGCATGGCCAATAATGACAGATGATACAGGATTTGCTGAAAGAATGAACAGTCTTCCCAAGTATGTTGTTTCAACAACATTAGAGGAAGCAGATTGGAATAATGCGAGGTTGATTAAAGGTAATTTCGTAGAGGAAATATCTAAGTTAAAACAGGAACCTGGTCAAGATATTACCGTCCATGGTAGTGGTCAATTAGTCAATTCACTGATGCAACATGACCTCATCGATGAATATAGACTCATGATTCATCCAATTGTAGTGGGTGGCGGGAAGCGTTTATTTAACGAAAATTTAGATACGAAGAATTTAAGCCTTGCAGAGACACAACCGTTTAAATCTGGCATAGTAATACTGCGATATAAGCCTGTTTAGCAGGTTTATTCAGGTTATTATTGGCAGTAAAGAAAAGCATTTACATTTCTTTCTGCTCATTGGTTAAAACTGCCCTTTCGTCGGATCGTCCTTCGAAAGGGATTGTGGCCAAGCCTGTACAAGCATGAAAGAAGCTTCTTTTGACCATAACCAGAGAAAAGGAGAGTTATAAAATGAAGAAACATGTATTATTCATTCATAGTGCGGGCTCCCAGGAACTTCACCAAGGAAGCAGTGATCTGAAAGCATATTTAAAAGAGGCTCTGGGTAATGAATATAACTTGATAGATCCAAAAATGCCTGATCCTGAAAACCCTAAGTACACGCTTTGGAAAGCTCAACTGGAAAAGGAATTCGCTTCATTGAATGGTGAGATGCTTCTTATCGGCCATTCTTTAGGCGGGTCGGTTCTGTTGAAATATCTTTCGGAGGAGGCATGCAAACAATCCATTTCCGGTTTGTTTATGATTGCAGCACCATATTGGGGAGGGGACGATGATTGGCTGGCCAAGGAGTATACTTTGTCCGAGAATTTTGCTTCAAAACTCCCTCAGATATCGCAGGTTTTCCTTTATCACAGCCGTAACGATAAAGTAGTGCCGTCTGCACATCTTGAACACTATCAGGAAAAGCTTCCACAGGCAAATACCCGGATACTCGATGGAACTGAACATGCTTTTAGTGACGGGTTGCCTGAGCTTGTCAACGATATCAGAAAATTTCGTCAATAAAATTATACAAGCATTGGAAAAAATTAATTATAATTAAACTTTCACTTGCACGGTCGGAAGTTTCATGAGTTAATAAGAGTGTCGGGCCGACAGACTCTTGCGAAAGGAGGCTGATTATAATGATCACAAAACTTGAGGTGATTTCCGCATAAGCGGGGATCTCTGAACGTATGGGGCCGCTTCGTGCGGCTCCATTTATTTATTCCAGGTGTTTTCAGAACATTAACTTTGTTTTTTGGATGACTTAAGAACTTAACTTGAAAGAAAGGAGAGACGGAAAATGAATGATATGAATAAAAAAATACAGTTTATCCACGTACACCTTAATAAGGAGGACGTAAATCGTGCAATACAAAAATGGGAGAGAGGTTTTTCCCCCTAGATTGCTGAAAGAAATGCAGAAGTATATCCAGGGCGAACTGATTTATATTCCCAAAGAAAAAAACCAGCGGGCAGGCTGGGGAGAGGTAAATGGTTCCCGAGCGTTAATCGCCCAAAGAAATGAAGATATTTTTCAGTTATACAGAGAAGGCAAGTCTCTGGAAGAATTAGAGGAAATGTATAGTTTGTCTAACGACAGTATCCGTAAAATTATATATAAAACCCGAAGCAAGGCATGAAGCAAAATTGAATATCTGTGGGTTTAAAAACATGAAGCGTGGTGATTTTACCGCGCTTTTGTTATTGCTAGAAAAGACTCCTTCCTTGCTTCACTAATTCCCCCGGAAGTTGTGTATAAAATGATTATAATTATTCTTTCGCTTGTTTGTATGGTTTGTTTCGTGAGTTAATGGATATGTCGCGATAGATCTTGGTAAAGGAGGCTGAATGGATGATGAATTCACAAATTAAGGTGATTTTTGTATAAACGTAGAAAACAAGCATGTTCAAAACCCATATTCAGGCCCAAATTGTAAATAATCCTTTCGCGAAGGGGGATTATTTGCAGGGTGATCTTCCGTTGAATGCCGAAGACCAGAAGCCTTCCCGGTTGTATGATAAACGAATTAAACAACTTTTAGGGAGGTAATATCGTGCATTTTCATTTAGACATCTACAAAAGTATCGTAAACGACCGTATGGATCAATTATTAAAAGAAGCCTGTGGAAGTAGAAGAGTTAATAAAACCAAATACGTTACCGATAGAAAAATAAAGAAAAACACGCTTTTCAGATCATTTTTTGATCCGGGGAAAGGCTGATTGAGCAAAATGGCGAAAGATGGATGAATAACACTTTTCCAGGAAAAGAGAAGTGTTAGATGAATGGTTTCTTTAGAGAATAGGGAGAAACAAACAATCAAATGATGGTTTTGGATGAGCAAAGAAAAGTCCATTTTGATAGACTCAAAGTGGGCTTTTTTACGTTTATTTATGGTCAAATTAAATACATCCACAAGGAAAAAGCCCGTAATTGAGTTGCAATTTTCCACCCGGTTTCAAATAAAAATTTCCCTCCCTGCAAGGATTCTCCCCCTCCCATGTCGAAATAAAATTCAACATGTGGAAAAGACCTATTTTCCACATGTGGAGAGGGGGGAAGGGATGAAGTTTATCGTGTTTGATCTGGAGTGGAGTCCGATTTTTCGCAAGGGGAAGGTCAGGGGGCAGGAAATCACGGAAATTGGGGCGGTGGAAGTGAGTGTGCTTGATGGGATGATCCTGATCGGGAGGAGATTCCATTGTTACGTCAGGTCGCGCCGGCGTGTGTCACGGCGAAACAGAAAATTTACCAATATGAAGGATACCGAACGCTGGCTGGCGCTGAGATTGCCGACTGTAATAAGGAGTTTTGACAGCTGGGTTGGCAAAGAACCGTATATTTTCTGTTCGTGGGGAGAAGTGGACCGGCGGATTTTGCTGAAGAATATGCAGGCTTATCATTTGGACTTCGACATGGTAGAGCACAGGAAGTATTTTGATCTGCAGGATGCCTTTTCAATGGAAGTGAATCAGGGCAAAGGAAATCTTATTGGCTTGGGTTCAGCGGTGAAGCTCTTAGGATTAAGATTTGTTGGAAAACCGCATCGATCAGTTGATGATGCCTACAATAATACAGCGAGAGTGTTTGTCGAGGCCTATCACACATTGGAAATCACCCCAGAACCGTTCATCGACTACCTCGAAATGGACAAAACCTATAAAAAGAAAATTTGGTATGTAAAACTGATGCGCGAGAAGGTCGGTGTCAGCTATAAAGAATTATCCGAAATATCCGGCATAAGTGAAAAAGAGCTTGAACAGATTGAATCGCTTGAGATAAGAAAAACCAAGAAAGAAATTGCCGTACTTACTGGCACGCTTCTTTCGATGAGAGGGGAGACGGCGGAGAAGCGGTGAGCGGTTTTTTATCTTATAGTATAAGATGGACTTTGGAGGGATTTTCTTTATGGCAGAACACTGGGACCACGAAAGCATTTTCATTAAAGTCCCTGATCAGTTTCGATTCAAGCCAAATCTTGAATACTTGCAACGGGATAAAAATGAAATGATGTATGAAATAGAAGATGAAAAAATTACACGTGTAGTTGTTATTGATGATGTACGTACACTTGTGCAGATTAGTTCCCCGGACAATCACAAGTTGTTCGTCCGGTTTTTAGCAGGGGACCAGCCTGAATCTGATAAAATCAGAGCAGCTGTTATCGATTATATCCGGGACTGGTTTGATCTTGACACAGACCTGGCGCCATTTTATGAAATAGCTCAGAATGATCCAATGCTCGGACCGCTCATTGGGGAATATTATGGTTTAAGAATCGTTGGAATGCCCGACTTATTCGAAGCGCTGTGCTGGGGTGTTTTGGGTCAGCAGATCAATCTGCGGTTTGCTTACACATTGAAGCGACAATTCGTCGAGAAATTCGGTGATGCTTTCGAGTATAAAGGGAAACGCTATTGGGTGTTCCCCTCGTATAAAAAAATAGCAAAACTCAGCGCCCGGGACATGGCAGACATTAAAATGACGGGTAGAAAAAGTGAATATATTATAGGGATTGCCAGGTTAATGGCGATCGGGGAGCTTACAAAAGAAAAGCTGCTGGAGCTGAATGATTTTAAGGAAATTGAAAAGGCGCTTATCAAAATTCGTGGAATCGGCCCATGGACTGCGAATTATGTGCTGGTGCGCTCTCTTCGCTACCCAGCAGCTTTTCCGATTGCTGATGTCGGGCTCCAAAATGCGTTAAAAATATTGAAGGGAATGGATCGGAAACCGACAAAGGAAGAGATTCTCAAGATGGCAGTCCCATGGAAAGGCTGGGAGGCCTATGCCACGTTTTATTTATGGCGTGTTTCGTATTCGAATAAATAGCATTGGGAGCTGAGTCCCTTTTAATGTAAATCCTCTTTTAAAATCCAATCTAGAAAAGGGTGGGATTGGGATTGCCCAATAAAGATATGAGTGGTTTTAAATAGTCCGCATGTCGCCTGCTCAATTAAGAAGTTAGTTGTTAATTAACCAAAATTCTTATCCAAATCTAGGGCGCTTTGGGATTAACAAGCATATGTAGAGATAAAGAAGATGATACTTGTGTCGAGGTATCATCTTCTTTATGTAGCATACTCTCAAACAGCGTTATTTCCACTTTCCACTACTTCCAGCACACGATACTCCTTCTCCCTTTCCAATCCCGCGTCCCATTTCCCATTCCGCTCATGTAAGCTCCATTCAAGAGTATCTATTATTGTATCCTTCATTGGACGAAAGGGACGAAAGCTTAACCCTGCTTCTATGGCTTTGTCATTGTTCACGTGCATCATCCCATTCATATTTAAAGAATCAGGGAGCCAAAATGGCAGCTCTATCCAGGGTTGAACCAGATTTTCTTGTAAGACAGATTCATCTGCCCAGCAAAGCTCCGTATTTTCTGGTGAAACTAGTTTTTTGCATGTTAAAAGAAAGTCTCTGAAACCTAGAGTCTCTTTCGGACCTGTTGCATTAAATGTACCCTTCAACCCTTGCTCAATAGCTTCTATAATCCACGACGCCAAATCGCGCACATCAATAAACTGAACGTTTTTATTATGACTCACATTTGGAACGAGAACCTTTCCACCCTGATTCATTCTCCATGGCCAATAGGTAAATCGATCTGTCGGATCATCTGGACCAACAATAAGACCAGGTCGGATAATGAGTGAGTTATCATAAAAACCATTGTTTACTATGACCTCACTAGTAGCTTTATTGCTGCCATAGTCGCCTTTATCTAGTTCGTGAAGTGCGTTTGTTTCCAATACAGGCCCTTTATCCAGATTTTTGTATGCACTGATACTTGAGATGAAAACATAGCTAGTGCAACGATTTTTTAATTGATCTACAGAACGTTGTACATCATCTGGATTTATACCTGATACATCTATCACTACATCCCAGTTATCTGTAAGCTTTTCGATGTCAGCTGTACTGCGATCACCAACAATATGTGTGACACCTTCTGCTTCTTTTAGGAATTCTGGATTCGTTTTTCCGCGATTGAATAATGTAATATCCAACCCCTTATTCAAAGCTTGTTCTGCGATATGTTTTCCTAAAAATAACGTCCCGCCCAGCAATAGTACTTTCATTAGGCCGATTCCTCCCTAGGATAGAGTCAATAATTACGTAGTACTTCGCTTGCCATGCCGATGGTTGTTAGTACATCGCAAACAGGCTTACCATGGTGGGGAAGCAGCTTCATTAAACTTTTTCTTCATGATTCACACTCCTTTTTAATCGCTCCTTCCACTTCTTATAAGAGAAAATAGGCAGAAAAGGATATGGTTTTCAGGTGGAAAATCTGAATGTGAAAAAGTCTTGTTGATAATTGTATGTAAAGTATACATTTAGAAAGCCAAATTCCTTCCAAACAAAACAGGAGTAAATGGCCTTTTCTTTATTGCGAATCAATAATGAAAGGGGTCATGGGATCAAGGACTCTTATTACGTAAATAATTTTTTAATAGTTTCACCAGCCGTCCCACCAGTTCGTTTCCATATCGATCAACCAGTGATTCCGCAGCATGAGGGTACGCTCTATCGCAGCCGAAATCCCAGCTGTCAGAAGTGTGGTGTTTAACCAATCCGACAGTACAAATGGTGATTCGAAAGATCCTAAATACTCCTCAACAATGGGAATTTGAGAGATTAATGCTGCAAGCTGCGGAAGACCTAATATCAATGAAACTAGTAATGTAACGATAGCTGCGGTGCCAATAACTGAGCTTGCTCGCGGGAAGCGACGATCGAATCTCGTTCGCAGTCCTTCTGTCGACGAGCGATCAGGGTAGAGCTGATACTCTGAGTCGTCATCTGTGACAAAGTGCATGCGCTTGAGCCCGTATGTACTTATTGCTACTTCAATGAAACCACCTGGCACTGGGAAAACTGCAGGAAGCTTGGAGGTGGCATAGTGTTTGCCATCGCGGTACAGCTCGGCAGTTTCTTCCTCACTGAAGTAATGGACATCTACTGCATACGTATGGACGATGCCATCATCTTCATGCAGTTTTGCGTAAAATAGGGAGCGGGAAAGCAGATGCGTCCAACGATAGGGCTTTAGCGCATGACCATCTCCCCGCTTAACTTTATTTACTGATCTTTGGCGGCGCCAACGACGGAACAGACGTAACATTACGGCTGCCTCCTTTTCTCTCTATTCGTTTCCATACTCCTCAAGTACCTCTTTTAATGCTCCCCGTGAATGATCAGGAAGGATTTCGACAAGGTGATTTAGCTCCATGTTGTAGATCAAGGCCATACAAAAAATATCTCTTTCTTCCCCGGATGGGTCAAACGCAACACCATCCCACAACAGCTTATTTTCGCGGAGTGGAGTTTTGCCAATCTACTACAGTTAATTTTTTGCCTTCTTTGCCTGGTTCCAGTTTAATCATAGATTTCACCTTCTTCCCAGCGATTGTTATCAGATATTTCCTATTATATCATAGCAGCCTCACATTATTTGCTGCTTTTTTAAAAATTAATACACTAAGTCAACTGCTGTTCCGCAAATTCCCGGTACAAAGGATGTGAACCAATCAATTCCTGATGGCTGCCGCTGCCGGTGATGTTTCTTTTATCAATAAGAATTATTTTATCTGCATCCACGATGGTAGATAATCGGTGAGCAATTACAAAAGTCGCGCGTTCTTCCATCAGCTTTGCCAGTGCTTGCTGAACCACTTCTTCCGATCGGCTGTCGAGGCTTGCGGTTGCTTCCTCCATCATTGCGCTTTCCTGTGAGACATAACCAATTTGGCTGAGCCACGATTGCAGTGACAGCTCATTTATCGGTGTCTCGCCAATCCGGATCTCACCGGCATCTAAATAATTTTGATTTGGGGAATGTGGGGAGCTGATAATAATTCAGAACCTTGGCTGACGCTGTTCATAAGCGAAAAACTATTTGAATTCGCCGAACAGCATTGCCAAACATCATGAATTATCATCAGCCATAATGCAGCAAGTATCGTACATCCGGTCATTCCTGTGGATTACCCTCTGCGTTCAGAGGAGCGACCTCCCAATGTACATCATCGAGGGTAATGTCATTTAACTCATCTTTCATTCTATTAGCTTCTTCTACTGTATCAAATATTTTAACAGTGTTTGTTCCGGAATTAAAAAGCACTTTGGGAGGGTTTATACCTTTCGAAATCAGTTTATAGCGCATAGAGTTAATTCACTTCCTTTTCCATAAAATATTGTACTTTCACTTATTATAATCTGTGTATTGATATATAATTTGACTGGGAGTCTGCACTTTCCCTTCGTGTGAGATAATTGAAAAATTAAAAAAAGCCGAAAAGGGATGTATTGTCATCCTTTTCGGCTTAAGTCCAGCTCTATTGTCCGGTTCATTTCCACCTTACTTATTATTCGGCTGTAAAATAAATATTATATAGCTTTTATCCAATTTGAAATCCCAATCAACGAAGATATCAACCACGTTTCTTTGAAGAATTTCTTCAAAATCACTGCCGTGTAATAGCCTTTTTTCTAATTGTCTTTTCGTGAGCTTAAGGTGTTCTTCAAATCCAGTCCGAATTAGCTCTTTTTCAATTCTGACTAAGATACCAGTTCTTTTCACTAAAAGGGTTCGATCATTAAGGAAACAAGAATCCAGAGATTCCGGGGATTTCTCCGCCTGTCTGCTTATGAGCAATATCTCATGATGGACTGCTTCTTTTTCCGGGTAATTTTCTAATTTATTATCGTTGTCTTCCTCATTATCCAAAATCCCAACTAAAATGCCCGAACGATTCTGAAGGGACCAATCATAATATAATTCCTTTACTTCCATGCCTGTGCCAACCTTTAAGGTAGCCTTGATATCAGGAATCAGCTCCTGCATGAGAAGGTCTCTTGTTTCTTCTACTTTCATTGTTTCCTGCTGGGACACTAACACCCGTTCCATAGGAGCTAGAAAGTCTCGCAAGTGTATGCTGATAAATGGTTTTTTTAAGGAGACATAAACGGAAGATGGGCCTTTCCCAAAGTTATCCCGTAAAAGCTTTCCTATATAACTTGCTATTTCAGTTTGTAGAGAGTTTTTATCCAAGAGTAGTCATTCCTTTTTAAAGACAGAAACGTTATTTTTTTCTATCCAATGTTAATTGTATCAATGTGTTTTATTCATTACAAGGATAACCTGGTTTTCCGTTTTTATTCGATCGATAGCGGGTGGTTTAGGGAGTGCAAAAGCAACTTTCATCCTCGTCTTTCATGTGTTCATCGCTCGTTTAATCCTGGTTGATCATAGAAGGGATGTACCTTACAATGCAAAAGATACTCTCTCTTCAGTTTGTTTTTGCTGCTATTAAATCCATGCAGCCATCAGCTATTATTCAAATACATGAAACCTCAGCCCATACGGATCAGCAAACATGCAGCTATTTTCACTGTACACTTTTGTGATTGTGCACCCATTGGCAAGAAGGAGCCTTTTTGCAGCTTCAAAATCATCAACAGCGAATTCAAAGTACACATCGTTTTCCGAGGCATTTTCGAAATAAAAATTCGTCCCACTGGCTGAGAACTTTTTCTCATTCTGAAGTTCCTGCTCCATCTGCATTCCTAAGACATTTTCATAGAATTGAACTGCATTATCGTAATCCGTCACGCCAACTGCTATATTGTTTGTTAATTGGAATGGAGATTCAGAGTTTAAATTTCGCTTAACTGTAATTCCTTCTCTCCCTGAAGGAAGGAGGTCAAACAAATGCCATGGGACACAGTAATCATCTCCCGGACCAAAACTTGCCTGTGAATGGAGGAAAATTTGATCTTGTTCATCTTTATAAAAAGTGGATACTCCTGGATAAAAATAGCCTTCCTTTTCAAAGCCCATATCCTTGGTAAATGCAGACCCTTCAATTGAAACCATTGGAAACTGCCATTTTCGTGATGCCGCAAAACTCTCTTGAACTTCAGGTGTATCCGGTGAAGAAACAACAAAGGCTGCCTTACCATCGAGGTGATGATAAACGCTATTAAATCCATCTGCCCACATGGTGCAATAACCGCAGCTTTTGCCCATATTATGAACGACCCACAACTCATCCTTATCATCAAACAATTCAAGCAGAGATTTTTCCTGATTCATAGAAGACTGGAATAGATAATTCTCTACTTGTTTATCAGGTATTGCTTTTTTGAGTTCGACTAACCTTTTCTTCTTTTCCAAAATTTCCTGCTCCAGTTTATTGATTTCACTGACTATGTTATGTTCAACCATAGAATAATCCCTCCTAATTAGAAAACTCTACTATTTCAATTTGATTTCCAGCAGGATCCTCAATAAAGCGCACATACTTCATTCAACATAAAATCGCTCCCATATTTTTTATGCTTAGCGTAGCATGATAACGATTTATATTTTTCTTCTAGTTTGCTTTATCCTTTTTCTGTTCAAATAACAGTTGGGGCAAGTTTACCAATATTGGCGGATCTGTCGGCAACGGCTCCCGTAGTGTAATTCGTATCTCTGTATTTGTACAATCTGTAACTTTAATGGGATATTCATATTTTCCGCGGAGTACCCTATCCAACAAAAAGTAATCTCTTGGATTGAAACTTATTGGAAGGGTTGCAGCCAAAACGTAATAGGTTCCGGTTGGTATGTTTGAAAAGAGGCATTTTGATTGGTGATGATTTAGCACAATTCCTTGCAGAGGCTTTTGATCAGGAATTGGTCGTGGAAATAGGCCAACAAAAATGAGCCCTTTAAAACTCTCGGGAAATTCAATATAGCAAGTTAAAACAGGTGAAGGGCGGCTGTCTTCCAATGGCTTTATATTATTCTCTTGCTGATTAATGAACTGGTGCAAAGGCTTTACATTTACTTGAAATTGCTTTGGCGATAAACCGACATATTGCTTAAATCTGGAACTGAACGTACCCATACTCCGAAAGCCAACGGACAGCAATGTATGTAACATAGTAGATGAGGAGCGGTTTACAAGTATTTGTTTTGCCGACTCAATACGTAAAGCCGACAAATAATGGCGTGGAGAAACACCTGTTATTTCTTTAAAAATCCTCGAAAAATGGTAGTGACTATATCCAACTAGAGAAGCAAGTTCTTCTGAAGTAATTTCTTTATCCAAATTCCTTTTCATATATTCAATTGCCTGCACCACAGCCTTGTATTGATCGCTTGTATGATCCACTTTAATCACCAGCTTTCGTGTATGGATTTATTATAACATTAGAATCCGGGATATAATGTTAAATTTCAAAACAAAACGGATTTTCTATTTTCTCATCTCCCCATACCTTAGCGGCCATTCGATACATGGATTTTGCATGGGTGCGGTCATGCCATATGAAGCGCCGCAGCACTTTCCCTAGTGACCATTCTTCGTCATAACTGCCGAAGTGTACAGGGTTGCTTAAAAAGTCGGGGAGCGATTCTATTAAGCTTATTGCTAGAATGCGGTTTTCAGCTATATCGGACAGGTTATCCATTCTCACGCCAATTTCCCCAGCATAATAGTTTGTTACATTATTTGTATGCGTGTAGATTTCATCTGCGGTGCATGGAACTTCACCGTAAAAAGTTTTTCTTGGCGGGGTAATACGGTATTGTTTATCAGGTATGGAGTGATACAGAGTGTTGGAATCCGCTGCTGACTTCAAGGCGGTGTTTTTTAGCCGATCGTATTCTTCTCCGCTTAAGGGCAGTCTCTCTTTGGCAAAAATTACATCAGAATCCGCATCCTCTACACGCAGACTGCTTTTCTTTTCTTGGATAATCCGGACATCTGCTTTTTCGTTCTTGAGATGACGATCCCCGGATAACCACCTCGTGTATTGGGTAATTTCCCTATCAAATTTAGCTACCGCTTCATCTATTGTTTTCCCGCGGACAAAAGCGCCGGTATGTTTTGTGCAATAAATCAAACATCCCTTATCGTTATATTCAGCAACTGCATTAATTGAAATTGCCATAATGTTCACCTCCGATTAACACTCAAGGTCGCTTTTTCCAAGGTTCCAGTGTTCCTATGACAAATTCATCCTGCTTCGCCTGAATTGCTTCGATTACTCCACTTGCGATTTCCTGATGGGTCAGCCAGCGGGACGAATAACCTTCTAAAACAAATCCCAGCAAAATCTGATGATAAGCCATATTTTCACTTTCCAAAGGCTTTTCTTTAGAAATGGAGCGGGTGCTTCCTTTGACATGAAAAAGTGACCATTTAGGAGATGACAGGGCTATCGCGTCATGAATGATCTGCAAAGCCACGGGCGCGGTTGAATGTATCCAGGCAACCGCCAAATCAATAGGACCATTCGTATCTATCGTGCGCGCAAGCTCTTTGGCTAAATCATTCGAGTTTGTATAGTCCACAGCTATCTTTGTGAAATGATCCGGCTGTACTTGCACGGTTTGATTCAGTCGATCTTCATTTCTTCCAACGATAGAAACGTGGTAACCTTGCTGCTCCAGCCATCGCGTTGTTTCCCGAAGCATCCCCGTTCCACCGACAACAAGTGCATGTTTCATTTTCTTTCAAACCCCTCTGCAACGTAGTTAATCATAGTGTAAACCGCTTTCGTATTAATTGCCAGAAAAGACTTTCAACTCATACTATACTTGGTGTATAATCGTGCTGTTCGGTAAAATTTTTAAAAGAGACGATGATCTCTGGAAAAGAACAAAAGGATGGCATGCCTGCGCTGGAACGTTTACTCTGTAAAGAGGGACTGCATTAGGATCTACCTGTTGCCTTGAAACAAAAGTGGCAAGTGAGAAAAGGGGGAAATGAGCATTGATTGAGGTTAATAATTTAAAGAAAAACTATAAATCTTTTCAGGCTGTCAAGAATAGCAATTTTCGGGTGGAGCAAGGAGAGATCTTTGGTTTTCTGGGTCCGAATGGAGCAGGGAAAAGCACGACCATCAATATTTTGTCCACCATGCTTCCACCAACAAGCGGGACGGTGACGATCAATGGTTATGATGTCGTCAAAGAGCAGAATCGGGTACGGGAAAGTATCGGGATCATTTTTCAGCAAAATACGCTGGATGAGAAGCTGACCGCCAAGGAAAATCTAATGCTGCATTGCAAGTTCTATGGTATTTCCCGCGCCCAGCGTAAATCCCGTATTGATGAGGTGCTGGAAATTGTCGATCTTAAGGAAAGCATTGGCACATTAGTGGAGAAATTTTCCGGCGGCATGCAGCGACGGCTGGAAATCGCCCGCGGGCTGCTTCACTATCCAAAGGTGCTGTTTCTTGATGAACCGACAGTCGGGCTTGATCCGCAGACACGCGCTCATGTTTGGGAATATATATTGAAACTGAAAGAAAAAGAAAATATCACCATGTTTTTAACAACACACTATCTGGATGAAGCAGAAATCAGTGATCGTATTGCCATTATGGATCACGGCGAGATTATTGCGATTGACACACCAAAACGATTAAAGCAGCAGCTTGGCGGGGATATTATCGAAATCACCACCAGCGATAATGAGGCGGCTATGAAAGAAATCAGGGAGAACTTCGATGTTGTGGATCTGTCACTGAAAGATGACGTGATTTACTGCAAGGTGGAAAACAGCGATGCGTTTGTTTCCGAGTTTATTAAAACATTGCAAACACCACTTACTGGATTGGATATTCGTAAACCTACCCTGAATGACGTGTTTCTGTCATTTACAGGCCGCGAGATCAGAGATTAATAGGAGGGATGACTGATGGAAGGAATTATAGCTATTTGGCAGCGGGATATTATCAAGTTTTTCCGAGATCGGCCGCGGATGGTCGGGTCTTTTTCCATGCCAATTCTTTTTTTAGTGGTATTTGGTATTGGGATGGGTGGTTCGATGGAGTCGTTAGTCCGCGCGGGTACCAATGCGGAGAATTTTAATTACACGGAATTTATTTTTCCGGGGATTGTGTCCATGACGCTGTTAATGACGTCGATTTTTTCATCGCTGTCCATTATTCAGGATCGTGATTTCGGGTACATGCGTGAAATCCTTGTATCACCGGTATCCCGGGTCAACATCGCGATTGGCAAAATGCTTGGATCCGCTTCTGTTGCATTTTTGCAGGGTGTCATGATGTTTGTGCTGTTGCCTGTACTCGGCATAGGGATTGATCCGCTTTCGTTTCTCCTGTTGCTCCCGGTCATGTTCATGATCGCCTGCGCATTTGCGTCTCTTGGGCTTTTGGTAGCGAGTCTGCTTAATTCCATGCAGGGGTTTCAGCTCGTGGTAAACATCCTGGTGATGCCAATGATCTTTTTATCCGGCGCATTGTTTCCGCTAAATAACATGCCCGGATGGGTTAGTTTCCTCGTCACACTGAACCCGGTCACCTATGGGGTAGACTTGATGAAACATATTATGATTGATGTGGAGAGTTTAAGTGCTGGGGTACGGCAGGAGATGGGCTTGAACCTTACCTTCTTCGGTCAGCCTGTAACGATGACGGGCGAAGTCTTCTTTTTGCTGGGTTTCACGACCTTGCTGATTTTGCTTGCTACGCTGAGTTTCAGGCGCGCGAATAGTTAGAGGGCCCAGCGAGTGAACAGTACAAGGGGGGATGGTGTGAAGCGGAAAATCAATCTTATCATCACGATTTTGGCGGGCATATTTTTTGTGTTATTGCTGGTGAAAGATTTCTTTCCGGATATAAGCATAGACCGGACGATCCTAATCTACGGTCTTCTTGCTTGTGTGTTGCTCTCTATTTTAACTTGGCCTGAGAAGTCAGAGGCGGAAAAAGCAAGTCATCTCGGAAAAATAGCTTCTGTGTCAGCGCTGTTTCTGCTGATTTTTATGTTGGTTTTGTTTGGTGGCGAGTCGGAAAGTGGTGTGGGCCATCCACTCATGTGGTTAATTGGCTTGGGCGTGATTATAGTTGCTGTAAGTAATTGGATTGCGGATCGGAAATAGCTGGGATATTGGGGAGGGAAATGAATGAAACAAAACATTTACGATAATCCGACCTTCTTTAAGGATTACATATCTTTACGTGAAAGTGGTATTACCTATAACGATTTTGTAGAACAGCCAGCAATGAAATCAGCAATGCCTGATCTGAGGGGAAAGACAGTATTGGATTTAGGTTGTGGGGATGGCCATTTTTCAACATATTGTATTGAAAACGGTGCAGCAAAGGTAATAGGGGCAGACATCTCAAGTAATATGATTGCACGGGCTAAAAAGAACAACAGTCACGATAATATTGAATTCATATGTGTATCGATGGAGGATTTGGAATTACCGGATCAACAATTTGATCTAATCATCAGTTCACTATCTGTACATTACATTGAAGATTTCCCGAATTTGGTTCAGAAGGTTAGTAGACTATTAAAAAACAATGGTGAATTTATCTTCTCAACCGAACATCCAATAGCCACAGCCCGAAAAGGGAGCAATCATTGGGTGAAGTATGAAAAAGGTGATAAATTACATTGGGCTTTGGATAACTATCAGGAAGAAGGGAAAAGGGAACACGATTGGTATGTGGATGGCGTAGTAATCTACCATAGGACCATTTCTACTTTGATAAACACGCTTATTGAAAATGGGCTTGTGTTGGAGAAAGTTATTGAACCACAGTCAACTGCAGCTGGGTTGGAACAAATGCCGAAATTAATTAATGAAAAACGCAGGCCATCTGAACTGCCCCCTGTCAAGTAGACAGTGGAAATAATAAAAATGACTTAAGCGGCTTTAGCTCTGTGTTCCATAGGGCTAAGGCCGTTTAATCTTTTTTGGTATCTATCATGATTATAAA
>NZ_NIXK01000013.1 GCF_002763455.1 Lentibacillus sediminis | reverse complement strand
TTAGCAGGAGTAGGGTTCTTCACTTTTTTTAAGGCAGCTTTATCATCTTTCCATAACTCATAAGTCCCTTTTCGTTCAGCTAACATATTGTTGTAGACGAAACGAACACATCCGAAAGTTTTGCGTATAATCAAAGCCTGTTCATCTGTTGGATATAATCTGAACTTGTACGCTTTATTTTGTTTAGTCATATCAAATTACCTCACTTTATCCCTTGATTTTCAATATATTTTTTCACCACTTCAATAGGGGAACCACCAGTCGTCAACAAACAAAAACTTCTTGACCAAAACATTTCTTTCCATAGCTTTTTACGAACATGAGGAAAATTCTTCTTGATAAGCCTTGAACTGGCACTTTTATAGGTGTTGATGAATTTCGATAATTCACTGTTGGGTTGTGCTTTGAACAAGATATGAATATGATCCATATCATGATTCCATTCGACTAATGTGATATTATATTTTTCACTCAATGACACAAATTTATCTTTAGTATAATGTGAAATGGTATCATCTATTACTTTCCTTCGATACTTCACGACTAACACAAGATGGTAATACATCGAGAATACTGAATGATTATTGCTGTCTAATTCCATTGTTATATCAACCCTTATGTTTTATAAGACTGATTATACCATGATGAACAAAAAGGCAAAAGAAAAAGCCTTTGGGCTGTCCTCCAACCGAAATTCATCTCCCCCTTACCGTTGGGTTGCGCCCTTCACACGCTTGAAGAGGGAGACTTCTTTCGGAAGTACGTTAAAAAATGACCGGTTTATGCCCGTTTGTTTTCCATTTCAGCTATGATGTCCTCCACTTCTGCTTTTGACAGTCCTATAAGCTTTACGATGAGATCTAGTGCTAGTCCTTCTTTCTTGGCATTTCGAACCATCTCTACTTTGCTCTTCTTTGAAAAACTTGTCACGCGGGTTTTGTATTTTCCTCAAATCACCTGTCTTCCTGTATTTTTTACTACGATTTATTTTCGCTAGTCTGCGACAAAATCCCCGCAAAAAGTCGAAATTTTTCCCATCATAGTCCCTTCGAACGATTTTGCCAAAATTAACCACCATATTGCTTGTCTCCTGTTTACATTCATTCTATGATGGAACTATCCTCAAAAAATTGTCACATATAAAGGAGGGCAAAACGGTGATGCGCCGAGTTACATTTGGAATTAGTTTTCTGCTTTTATTTTTTCTTTTCGTGCCTGTGCAAGGAGAGGCTGCTGCCGGGGATACCTATGAGGTCTCGAATGGCATGCTCCATGTGCGGGAAGCACCATCGATCAATGCCGAGATTATTGGCATGCTCTACAGTGGGGACACGGTTACAACGTTTGACGAGCAATACGGCTGGGTGATGACCTACTATGGCGGCCAGAAAGTATGGGTGGCCAAACATCATCTGTCCCCGGTGAGTCAGTCACAGCAAAGCAGCAGTGAGCCTCAAGCTGAAACAATTAGGGTGACGGCGGACAGTGTGCATCTTCGTTCTGGGCCAGGAACCGGTTATTCCAGTCTAGGGGGTGCTGTGGCTGGTGATACATACAGCCTGCTGAATACCGATGGGGACTGGCATCAAATCAGTCTGAACAATGGAGAAACAGCCTGGATTGCCGCGTGGCTGACGGATGCGGCGAGCACAGGCAGGGGCGAGGAGCCGTCTGCATCGGCGGTGGACACAAGCAACAATGAAGAGCCATCTGAGACGGTCACCGAACCAGTTCAGACGACGGACCCTGGCACTAATGAAGCGAGCGGATCGCTGAGTGGCTACACGATTGTGCTGGATGCCGGTCATGGAGGCATTGATCCCGGTGCTATCGGCTTAAACAATGTCTATGAAAAAGACCTGGTTTATTCGACCACGGAAAAAGTGGCAGCACAACTGTTGCAGACTGGAGCGAACGTCGTGATGACCAGAAGCGGCGATTATTTTGTACCGCTTGAAGAACGAACTCATATCAGTAATACACAGCGCGCAGATGCCTTTATCAGTCTGCATTATAACGCCTTTCCGATATTGTCAGTAAATGGATTTAACACCTTCTATACCGACAATGCGGACAGAGGCCTCGCGCAGAATATTCACTTCTCTATCTCACAGGAAGTTTCCTTACATGACAGAGGATTCGTCCAAGCAGACTATCATGTGCTGAGAAACACCTCAGCTCCATCTGTTCTGTTGGAGCTTGGCTTTATCACCAACCCGGGGGATTTATCCCAGGTACAGTCGGCAGATTATCAATATCAAGTGGCAGATGCGATTGTCGCGGGTCTGAAAAAATATTTTCATAATTGATTGGAAAGCTGTCCCATTGCGGGGCAGCTTTTTTCTCTGCTTGCCGCTAGGGTTTCAATCTGATACGATAATTACATATTTATGCTTTTTTGGATTGATGAAAGGCCCATGCCGCCCTATAAACCATTGATCGGTTGGAGGATAACGTTATCGCAACAAGGATAGGTTATTTTCTATCGTTGTTCTTTTGTGTTTGAAAAAATCCCCAGGTATAAGCGGCGTGAACCTCCCTGAAGAAAATGCTGCCACGTGAAAAGGAGAAGAATATCATGAAAAAAATCTACACCAATGGGAATATTTATACATTTGACCGCATAAAACCGCATGTCGAATCTGTTGTTGCAGAAAACGGACGATTTATTGATATGGGCACAAGCGAGGAAATGCTCAACCAATGGGGCGATTCTTCGGCGGAAATTATTGATTTGAACGGGAAAACAGCCACCCCTGGCCTGGTGGACAGCCATTTGCATCTCTCCATGATCGCCAATACATTTATGAACCTTGATGTGACCGGGGTTGGCTCCAGAGAAGACATGCTCGCGAAAATTCAGGAAAAAGCAAGAGAGCTAAAACCTGGAGAATGGCTGGTTGGCAGCGGCTGGGATGAAAATCTGTTTACAGACGGGCCCATCCCCCGGATCGAGGAATTGAACCAGGCGGCGCCCGACAATCCTGTATTTATCTCCCGCATTTGCGGGCACGCTTCTGTGGTGAACCAAAAGGCGCTGGATGTGAGCGGTTATCACGCGGATATCTCTATTCCAGAAGGTGGCTCGATTGTATTGGACGAGGCCGGTGAGCCAACCGGACTTTTGCTGGAAACTGCTGCTGAAGTAATTAAACCGCATATTCCGGCAGCGTCTTATGAGGAGCAAAAAAACGCGATGCGCAAGGCGATCCAGTTTGCAATGGAGAAAGGGCTGACCAGCGTCCATACGAATGATCCGCTTCATCTGGGCGGTCTGGAAGCAACCTACCGCATGTATGATGAACTGTTAAATGAGGAAAAGCTCGGTCTGCGGGCAAACCTGCTGATTAATCATGAATTTTTGCCTGATCTCCGGAATTTCGGTATGTACGCGGGATATGGCAATAACACCGTGAAAATCGGCGCCGTTAAAATTTTCTCGGACGGAGCGTTTGGCCGGCGGACCGCCCTGTTGAGCGAACCGTATCAGGATGACCCCGAGAATCATGGTGAAGCCATGTACAGCCAGGAAACATTGACAGAGATTGTCAGACAGGCGCGCGAATTATCCATGCCCGTTGCCGTGCATACAATTGGCGATCAGGCACTGGAGAATGTGCTTGATGTGCTGGATCAATTTCCTGCCGTCTCCCACCGTGACAGACTCATTCATGTGCAAGTGCTTAAGAGTGAGCTGATCAGCCGACTGGCGCAGCCGTCCCGCATTGTCGATATTCAGCCGCGCTTTCTTGCCAGTGACTTCCCTTGGGTAGCGGAGCGGCTTGGAGAGAAACGAACGAAGCTTTCCTATGCCTGGAAAACATTAATGGACGCCGGTGTCATTTGTGCAGGAGGATCGGATTCCCCTGTGGAGCCGGTTGACCCTTTACTTGGCATCCATGCCGCTGTTGCCAGAAAAGCACCGGGCGAACAGCACGATGGCTGGAACCCGGAAGAAAAACTGACGATGGAAGAAGCCTTCCGTTTATTTACGGAAATGACCGCCTACACGACGAATGAAGAAACGATCAAAGGCACCATTTCCCGAGGCAAGCTCGCGGACATGACTGTATTTTCCAGAGACCCATTCGCAATGTCCGACCCGGATGAGCTGTTGGATACTGTCGTTGAAATGACGATTATCGGCGGGGAAGTTAAATTTGAACGGGAAGCGTAAATGCGAAGTAACTCGGTCACGTGAATAACAAAAATGCTGGTCTCGTCAAGGCCAGCATTTTTTGTTAACTATTTGTATTTAAACAACGTACGGATTACAATTAAATTAGACAAGCAGATACAATTCAAATGGAGGTTTAACCTAGTGACGGTTGCTATAGTAGTACTGATAACCATGATTTTGCTGAACGCTTTTTTTGCTGGATCGGAAATTGCCTTAATCTCGTTAAATGAAAACAAAGTCAAGCGGAGGGCTGACGAAGGAGATAAAAAGGCACAAAAGATCCATGCCCTGATCTCTGAGCCAACCCGATTTCTTTCCACCATTCAAATCGGCGTGACCTTATCCGGCTTTCTGGCCAGTGCATTTGCTGCGGATTTCTTTGCCGGGCCAACATCTCAAGCTTTGTACAACATGGGAGTCCCTCTTTCTCAAGCAATGCTTGAAACGATCTCTGTTGTTGCTATTACCATTATCCTATCCTATTTCACCCTTGTGTTTGGGGAACTTGTGCCCAAACAGCTTGCACTGCAAAAGGCGGAACCTATTTCAAACTTCATTGCCACTCCCCTTACCTGGATGTTTAAAATTGCTTTGCCTGTCGTCAAACTGCTGTCCGTTTCGACCAATGGTACAGTAAGGCTTTTTGGTGTGGACCCACACGCTGACAATGATGAAGCGACAGAAGAAGATATCCGAATGCTGGTCGAAGAAGGCGGAGACAAAGGGTACATCCAAAAAGCAGAACGATTAATGATCAATAATGTTTTCGAATTCAATGATAAGACGGCATCCGATATCATTACACACCGAACGGATATGGCCATGCTTCCCCTTGATGCAACATTACAGGAAACCGTTCATGTGGTAAACAGAGAAAAATATACCCGTTTTCCTGTATATGATGGATATGTCGACAATATTGTCGGTGTGCTGCATGTCAAAGATTTGATCGAATTCCTTGAGTATTGGGATCAAAAATCATTTGATTTAAAAGAAATGATTCGGAAAGCCTATTTCGCCCTGGAAACCCAAAACATTGATGTGTTATTCAGGGATATGCAAAAGAACAATGTTCATATTGCCATCGTTCTTGATGAATATGGAGGCACGGAAGGCATCATTACGATTGAAGATGTGATTGAAGAAATCGTTGGCGAGATCTTCTCGGAAAATGCCGGAGCAAATGTGCCGGACGAAGAAATCAAACAGCTTGCTCCGAACAAATTTGCGGTCGCCGGGAAAACGCATCTCCATGACGTGGAAGATTATTTGGAAAAACAACTACTAAGCGAGGAATATGAAACACTAAACGGTTTTCTTATTGACAAGCTCGGCTATTTCCCTGCCCAGGGAGAACAGCCGGAAGTAACCTATAATAATCTCCACTTTAAAGTAGAAAAAGCAGCAGATAAGTGGATTGAAGAAGCCATTATTACCTTAGAAAATAATGATCAGCAAGAGGAGGAGCATTAATGAGGGAAAACCACATCAGACCGGATATTTCCCGAACAATGCTCACACTTATTCTGACATTTGGCATATACTCTCTTTTCAACCAAGAACCGCTCGCAGCTATGTTACTCGCATTGGGCGGCTCGGTTGGAGTTCTGGTTTTATTAATTATGAGTTTTAAAATCAAAGAATACTTATATGAGTTAAAAGTGAGGTGGAAATATGCAAATAAAGAAAATCACTCCACTAAAAGGGTTAGTAATAGTAGGTTTAATCGCATTTATCGTGGTTGCAATTCTAATTGCTGCTCAATCTTATCTTAGTTATGTAAAAGTAACAGAAGCGGCCGATAATTGTTTTAATATTGGCGGGCATCCTGTTATTGAAAAAACAGGTTTTGAAATGACTTATTTTGAGTGTGTAACGGATTAATTGGAGAATCAACTCAAAGTAGACGACGATAATGATGGAAATAAGACTGTGAAACTTTTTGTCCATTTAATCGTATTTCTAATAAGAAATTTTTATTAGAGAAGGTGGTATTTTGGGTTTGGATTTTACTTTGTTAGCCTTAGGAATTGCTGCCGCAGGATTTTTTATTGGGGATGGATTAAAGAACTTTAAAAATCCAAATGCTAAAAGTTTTATGGATAACATTAGAGAAAATGATGATCATGAATTGATAAAGGAAAAAGAAATACATCACTTTTTAGGTATACCCAAAGAAGATGCGGAGTCTTTAATTCAGGAATACCCGGACATACCGCACCTTAGAATTAATAATAAGGTTTACTATCCGAAAGAAAAATTGCGTAAGTGGTTAATAAATTATGGGGAGTAAACAAAATTTTATAGGGTTGCGGAGGTGCAGTAATGAATTCTCCAGTATTAAAAGATAAAAAATGGTGGGCTCTTGAAATAGCATCCATTTTTTCAGCAGTAACAGCAGTGATTTTGGCTGTGGGCGACAACAGTTTCTGGGTGCCATTTGTCATTTTAACTGTTGTTTTGACGATGTTCGGAATGCGCAGGGCAGCGAAATTAACGAGGTGAATTACTTATTCACTTATCAGGCCATATAACAGTTCAATTAAGGGAGGGTATATCAATGGCCAAACATAAGATTTATACAATGAGTTTCTCAAATGTCTATCCCCATTATGTTAAAAAAGCGGAGAAAAAAGGACGTACAAAATCAGAAGTCGATGAAATCATCCGTTGGTTGACAGGGTATAGCCAGGAAGAGTTAGAAGCACAACTGGAAAAACAGACAGACTTTGAGACCTTCTTTGCGCAAGCTCCTCAATTGAATCCCGCGCGTGCTTCGATCAAAGGTGTGATTTGCGGCGTCCGAGTGGAAGATATCGAAGAACCAACAATGCAGGAAATCCGCTATTTGGATAAGCTGATCGATGAGTTAGCAAAGGGAAAAGCGATGGAGAAAATTTTGCGGGGATAGCTTTATTTAATCCGGATGGAGAGGGAAAACTGATTGGGTGATAAATTGGAAGAAGAAAAATTAATCAGCCGTAAAGAAGTTTATCTTGACCTCGTACTTGCTGTTTTTCTCATAGGTGCAATAACGATGTTTTTTGATGAAAATAATACAAATGATCATTTTGGCTGGTTATTTTTGATCGCTTTTTTGTTGATTAGAAGTCTTTATGATTTTATTGAATGCATAAAAGAAGGCATGAAAAAACTGGCATTCGTTAGTTTAGTTTTAGTGATTGTTGCTTCTTATTTTCTAATAACACGCAGTATCGAATATTTAACTTAAATAATCTTCTATTATAGTAATCTTGCATAAGAACTATCTATATGTATAACTTGTGATTAAATTAGTGAAGTAGGTGAAGGCGTGCCCATAAATCTGCAGTTTGAAGAAGTAACAAAACAAAGGGATCAATTTATGTTGCGGATTCCCGGGATAGCGATTGAACAGGGCGAAATTCTCGGGGTCATTGGGAACAATGGTGCGGGCAAGTCGACGATGATTCAGCTCGTGCTCGGATTGATCCAGCCTACGAGCGGCGATATTTATCGTTACATAGAAGGCGAACTGGCTCCGTCGCTACAGGACTGGAAGCGTGAAGTGGGGTTTGTTTTCGATGATTTATCCGTGTATGAGGACTTGCATTTAACGAGACTTTCTTCGTTTTTGGGCGAGATCTATCCGGATTGGGACGATACCTTTTTCTTTTCCTTGCTGGAGAAATTTGAAGTGGATGCAAAGAAAAAGATCAAGAAATTTTCCCGGGGAATGCGTATGAAAGCAGGTATCGCAGCAGCTCTTGCCCACCATCCGAAGCTACTATTGCTGGATGAACCGACATCCGGTCTGGACACAAAATCTCGAAAACAAATGATTGCATTATTAAAGAAGGAACACGAAAATAACGGAACAACCATTATCTTTTCCTCTCATATTCTATCAGACATGGAGCAGCTCGCTTCTTCCGTTTGGCTGATGGACAAAGGTGAAATTCTCATTTCTGGGGCTGTGGAAGAATTGCAGGCAAATCATGCCGTGGCTGAAGATGGCACAATACATAAAGAGACCGCGTCTCAAGAAGGAGTGAGAACCGCCACGCTGGAGGAGTTGCATGATTATTATTTAGGTGGTGACGTTGAATGATATCACTTATCAAGCTGGATCTTTGGCTAATGCGATGGGGATTACTTTTTATTTTTCCCTTTGGATTAATCGCAGGGGCTTTTCTTTACACAGACTCTTCGATGACCGGCTTTATATTGGTTTTTGTCATGGATTTGACGCTGACGCAAATGGATGAAAAACAAAAAACGAGAAGGTTTATGCTGTCCTTACCCCTTCCACTGAAAACATTTTTCCAAGCGAGGACGTTAGGCGTGATCTTTATCGGCGCAGCCTGGGTACTGTTTGAGTCCATCGGAAGACTTATCGGATTCGGCGATGTTACTTTCAGGGATATTTTCACACAATCTATCACACATTTTGCAACCATGATTGTTCTGGCACCTATCATTATTGCCATGTTTACGTTGCTCAAGCATCCTGTCTTAAAGTGGGGATTAACTTTTTTCGTCTATATGGCAACAGTTTTATTTGGGACATTATTAGGGTTTTTCGTTACGCGTTTCATAGACTTAGGGGCTTTAGTCTATGTTCTCAGCGCTGCCTACCTCCTTCTCGCCGTGGGCTTATGCTGGCTAATTTTATTGATTGCGAATGGGATTCGGGCGCGTCGGGATCTTGTTTAATTGGATTAAATGAAACCGTTGCAGGGGGGCCTGCTTTAGAAGGACATTTTTGAATTAGAAAGGGCGCATTATTGTGAGCCGATTACTTGTGCTATTTATTGCTGGTTTTATTGGACTATCGCTTCGTTACATCGTTTTAGGAGAATTTGAGCTTAACCAACTACTGTTACTGCTTATGTTCCCTGCTGCATCTGTGCTGGTTTTATTCATTATGAAAAAGCAGTATAACAAAGATCGTGATTTTCACCCCGATCGCGGTGAAAAAGGTATGGTTACCAGGCTGGGAGACAGAGTGTCAGCTACAAAGAAACAGATGTATAGCGGTGAAACACACATGGGTTCATATCACCGGTTTTATCACAGCTGGCGGAAGCGTATTGTGGCAGATATCATGACTCCAGGTAAATGGTATCTTAATCTATCATTTACCCTATCGAATCATGATCAAGTACTTTTCAAACCAAAAAATGAAAATAAAGTTCGCGAAAACAAAGAATGGATGATTTATCATAACGACAAAGAAGTGGGATCCATCCGCACTGATTATTCCTGGAAAAATGCAAGGAAACTGAAGGAAAGTCTATATCTTGAGTATGGACAAAATACGTATCATTTTAAGTCATTATCAATTGGTGCAAAAACCGAAATTTATCACAATGATACTACTGTCGCAACTGGAAGCAGAAAAGGTATTTCCGTTTATCAATTAGTTATGAATAATGAATGTGAACACGATCAGGAAATGTTATTTATGGTTTTTATTTTGTTCAACTATGAATTCGGTCAGTAAGCTTTTATAATTTTTGGCAATAGTATATAGTTTAGGCGTGAAAAGGAGAGGCACTTTGTTATATAAAAATCTGCTTTCCATTATTGTTGGCAGGGTTCCAATAGGTATCATTGCGATGCTTGCCTATCGAATCAATAATAGTAGTCATCGGTTGAATTAGCTGAACCAACCAAAAATAAAAGTAATCCATTTTGATCAGTACTTTTCAAAATGGATTACTTTTTTTGGTTACGAGCTTACTCCAACATGCTTTAACGCCGAACAACCCGCCGGTAAATCAAAGCAAGCACAAAAATCACGGCCGTGCAGCCAACTAACCCGCCGGCTAAGGTAAATAGCCCGATACCCATCCATGGATTATAAGCAGTTGCCGCAAAGGAACCTAAGAAAACGACTCCGGTCAGTATGGCACTTAATTTGGCTGGAAAGTACGTTTTATTGGATCTAGCATGGTAATACACGGTTAACAAGCCGAACAATAGTACATAGAGCACCGTCATCGTCACCGTGTTCACTAACTTGTCAGCAATAGCTCCTGGCTGAATGGTATTACTCGATTCAGGCAGATCCAGTGCCAAGTTAGTTGCACCCCCGCCGTCTTCAGAGACCGTCATAATCTCGTAGGATGATGGTTCACTTGGCCAGTTGCTCTCGGCAAGAAACGCAATCCGATTTTGCTGATGGAAAAAGGCTGGTGACGTGACAGATGCATTGTAATCGGTCAGTCTTTCCGAGTCTCCGGTGGAAACCTCCATCAAAAACAGTTCATATAAAAAGGTGCCGTTCTCTGATGTGTCTGCTACCGCAGTATAGGCTAATTGCTCTTCATCCGGGGAAAGAACAGGGTGATAGATATCGTCTGACATGTGTTCCGGCAAAAATGCGCTCTCCGTTCCGTCCTCTATATTATAGGCGAACAGCTGCTGTGTCTCATTTTGAAAAGCCGTATAATAAAGGGTCGTTCCATCATCAGAAATGGAAAGTTCGTTCATCGCATAAGTATCTTTATCAGTTAGCTTTTGTGAGTTACTGCCGTCTATATTTACGGAATGCAGATCTGTTCCATTCTCCGCTTCTCCCTCAGGTACTCCAAAATCTTTAGATGGCATCGCGATATAATACACTTTGCTGCCATCAGGAGAAATGGCGGCACTGAACACGTGGGAATCTGTTTTCGTAAGCTGTGTGGTTTCGTCACGACCCAAGTCCGGTTTGTAATGTATTGTCTGTACCCCATCTTGATTGGCAGCCAGATATAATAACCCTTCACCGTCTGGTGAGAACTGCGGGCTATGATGGTCCTCTTCTTCCGGGGCTGTTATCCTTTCTACACTCTTACTTTCTATATCCCCTGTGTAAATTGCTTCATTGCCGTTCATAAAGTAGGAGAAAGCCAGTGTTGTATCATCGGGAGAGATAGATATAGAATTACCTAATCCGGTGTGGTGCTCATATGGATCATTATCATTTACAAAGCTGTATACGACAGAAGCTGTAAAGAGAAAAGCAACAATGCCGATGAGACTGATCAGAAGGCGCTTGTTTTTGATATGCGGATTCTCCTCTCATTTTGGGTTATATTTTACAGGAAAATAAGGCGGGAAGAAATGGGGAGTTCTTTTCTTCCCGAAAGAAAGTTGCAATAACAGGAAGCAGGAGTCCGGCGGTAGATACTTTTCGACAAAATTCGGGAAGTGACAGGCACCGACATCCGGCACCGATTCTAACCTGGTTTAGTAATGTTTATGTTCGGGTAAAATAACATATACTAATCAGCTCACTCGGCTGGATAGTAACCATTACATAAAGACGAAAGGATACTTATGAAGAAAAAAACAGAATCGTATAAGAATCCGGTATTTTTTGTTTCAGCAATTATTGTTGGCTTATTAGTGCTCATTGGGGCATTCCTGCCAGTGCAATTTGGTACCGTCGCGCAAGCACTTTTCAATTTTACGACGATTAACTTCGGTTGGTTTTATTTACTTGCGGTATTTATTATTATCTTGTTCCTGATTTATATTTCCATCAGCAAACATGGAAAAACACGATTAGGACCTCCTGATTCGCGGCCGGAATATCCGTTTTTTACATGGATTGGCATGCTGTTTTCCGCAGGTTTTGGGGTGTCTTTAGTTTTCTGGAGTGTTGCAGAACCAATGAGTCACTTCTTCGCAACGCCATTTCCCGGGCTGGAGGCACAGACGGAGGAAGCAGCCAGAGTAGCGATGGGCTATTCCTTTTTCCACTGGGGGATTAGTCAGTGGGCCGTCTTTGCGATGGCCGGCCTTGCGATTGCGTTCCTACAATTCAGGAAAGATAGAAGTGGTTTGGTTTCCGCTGCGATCGAGCCTGTTATTGGGAAGAACAAAGGTGTCGCAAATACGGTGAATATTCTTGCTGTCATAGCGACCGTAATGGGTGTTGCGACAACTGTCGGTCTCTCGTTTGAACAGCTGAATGGAGGATTAACATCCGTCTTTGGTGTCCCGAACAATATTGGTGTTCAAGTTATTATCGCCTTGATCATGCTGGCTGCCTATCTATTCTCCACTGCTACTGGACTGGATAAAGGAATTAAGTGGCTGAGTAATATTAACTTGGGGCTGGCGCTTCTTATTATGGTGATTGTATTTTTCTTAGGGCCAACCGTGTTTATGTTAAATTCCTTTGTGCTCGGCATGGGGGATTATATTGCCAATTTCGTGCAGTACAGCTTGCGGCTCACACCATATACCGGCGGGGATTGGGTTTATCAGTGGACCATCTTCTACTGGGCGTGGGCTATCGCCTGGTCGCCGTTTGTCGGAGCATTTGTCGCCCGGGTCTCCAGAGGCCGAACCATCCGTGAATTTGTCAGCGGGGTGATGATCGTACCACCGGCGATCGCCTGTGTCTGGATTGCCGTATTTGGCGGTACGGCCGTTTATAGTGATTTAAATAATGGAACAGAAATTGCCGAAGCGGTCAATGAAAATGTTGCGGTTGCATTGTTTGAAGCGTTGGGGGTTGTCCCGTTTTCAGATGTTCTATCCATTATATCGATTCTGCTGATTTTTACTTTCATGGTAACCTCAGCTGACTCTGCTACATATATTTTGGGCAGTATGACATCCAAGGGATCCCTGAATCCAGCGTTGGTCACTAAAATTATTTGGGGTGTGCTTATCACAGCTATCGCCCTTGTATTATTATTTACAGGTGGGTTAAATGCACTGCAAACAGCATCATTAACGGCAGCTTTGCCGTTTACGGTGATACTTCTGATCATGATTGTTTCGATATATAAGGAGATTAGAAAAGGGTCGAAAAGTAAGGACCGAAGTTAAATGAAAGGGCGCTTTCTTTGGATGAGAAAGCGCCCTTATTGTTCGGTAAAAAGAGCCCTGGCAGGCTCCTTTTCTATTTAATGCAGCCACCGGCCCGATTTTGTGCGGGCCGGTTTTTGGTTCTGGCTGGGCTGCTTTCCATTGTTCATTTCCTGTGTGCCATGCTGGAATTTTATATGGACATATAATTCGTGAAGAATATCTTCCATTGTAGCGTTTTCCGGCAAGTTGCGGATCAGCTGAATCACTTCTTCTTTTTCATTCAACGAAACTTCCCCCTTTTGATGCTATGTACGCTGATGACTTTTCTTTCCTTTTATTATAACGCAGATAGCCGTTTTTTCATAAAATCAAAATCGTATAAGAATCACCGTTCTGCCGAATATTAAAATGGATGGCTGTATGAGCCACCCAGCCCGGCCTATATTCAACAGAAAGCAAGGTGAAAAAGCTTGAAAACTCAACCTTTAAGTTCAAGTGAAATAGGGACATTATGGATGACATTTCAGCAAAAAACGATGATTCTGCGCATACTGGAATATTTTATCGAACAGGCGGATGATGACGAAGCGAAAGAAATTATGAAGGATACCCACGAAAAAGCAGCGGGGTATGTCGATGATATTAAACGAATTTTCCGGGAAGAAGGTGCGGTGATTCCGATCGGCTATACGGAGGAAGACGTTCATCCCGGGGTGCCGAAGCTGTATGATAATGGATTTGACATCATGTTTCTCCGGCTGCTGAAAGAAATCAGCATGGGGATGCACACCCTTCACCTGAATTTGTCCTTTAGAAAGGATATCGTCATGCTGTACAAGGAACTGACAGGATTTACCCAGAGCGTCTATGATCAATGTGTGGATTACCTGCAAAAACATGCACTGCTTCCTGCCTCGCCTCCTGTTACCATGCCAAAAAAAGTGGAATTTGCGGAAAGCCCCCGTTATATGAAAGGATTCAACGTTTTTTCCAGCAAACGTACATTAAATACAATAGAAGTGGGCTATATCCATTTTTCGATTGAGTCAAACAGCATCGGTATGCGGATGATCACCGGATTTTCCCAGGTTGCAAATGAACCAGAGGTCCGCAAGTATTTTCAAAAGGGAAAAGACCTCGCAAAAAAAATCATTGACGATTATTCCGAACAGCTGCTTAATAGTGACATCCAGCCACAGCTACCCAGCGGCGGCAATGTAACCACATCAAAAACAGCACCATTTTCCGATAAATTAATGATGTATTGCACAAGCCTGTTCTGCAGCTTTGCCCTGGGGAACAACGCCATCGGCACAGCCTTCAGCATGCGAAGCGACCTGCCATTTACGTTAATGGGGACTGCAAAAGATATTTTGACATACTCCCATGAGGGCGGAAAACTCATGGCCAAGAACGGCTGGATGGAAGAACCGCCGCAGATGGAAGATCGTAATAATCTGGTGAAGTGAGGTTAATCCGTCATGCGCGCGAATCGACCGTTGTAGCGGAGAGAGAAAGCGTTATCAAAGTCAAAAGTTGTTCGGGAAACACTCGAAATGTAAGCGAGAGCCATGCTCATGGACAAAAGAGAGCTGATAGATAAACCGATTCTAAAGATCTAAAATCCTGATCGCTCAAGCAACGAAAATTCCTGGTAGAGAGGAAAAGCTGGATCTCTATAATCAGCAGCACCTGTTTAATTGGTAAATACATCGTCGGGATATTTTATTTAGAAATTCAAATACTAATAACAGCAAAGTACTGGAGAAAGGATTGACAACATGAGGCACCTCAAAGCACTTGCCATCAAATTTATCGTTGCTGTAACAGTTGTGTATTCCATTCTGGGGATTTTTGAGACAGCAAGCATTATGGAAATGTTCTGGATCAGCGCAATTGTCACAGGAGCAGCTTATCTGATTGGCGATTTATGGATTCTCCCAAATTTCGGTAATATCGCGGCCACAATCAGCGATTTCGTTCTAGCCACCGGCACTGTCTGGCTGCTGAGCGTTCTTTTCATCGGCAGTGATATCCCTGCATTCACCATGGCTCTGTTTGTCGCGTTTTTCTTGGCGATCAGTGAAGCTGTCTTTCACATTTATATGATGGAAAAGATCCTTAAGCCTGAGGAGAAAGAGCATAAATTTCAATCGAATAAGCTGTATCGTATGCAGACGGAGTTTTCACGGGAGAATAATGTGTATGATATCAGGAAGAAGCGGCGGAAGCGGAGACGGAAGAAATAAGCAGCTTCCTCCTACGCTGAGAGTGTTCTTGAAGACAAAAAGTGAGGGAGCAGCAGGCGAGGGTGGCATCTGATGTCACTTATCCCCTTACTGCTCCCCTTTAATATCTCTCCCCCTCTGTCTTGGCATAAATTATCCCCAGAATATCATTCAATTGCCAACTATCCACAGAATACCCGTGACCTAGCAACCAGTCTATCAGCACTGAACAATCCGCATAATACTCATCCTCAATCGCTGCAATCGCCTCTGTATTTCCAGCCGCCTGCAGTTCATCCATTACTTCCTTGCGATGCGATTTATCCACAAACATTAAATCAGCAATGCAAATTTGCCCGCCTGCCTTGAGCACACGGGTCATCTCCTCCAGTGCCAGCAATTTTTCCTTATCGGGCAGGTGATGCAATGCATAGCTGGAGACAATCGCATCAGCCTGTTCATCCAGCAGCGGCAGCGCCAGAAAATGTCCCTTTCGTGTGTCGATCTCCGGATGGGCGCGCTTGCACTCCAGCAGCATTTCATCTGACTGATCCACACCGATCACCCTGGAGCCCTCGTTCTGCAGAAATTTCGCACCTAAATTTCCTGTACCCACACCGATATCCACAACCAGTGCATTTTCTTTCCGTTCGACTAGCTGAACAACTTTTGCAAGTGCCTCGTCATACCCCTGATGGACATTAAAACCATGCCCCTCCTGCTTGATATGACTGTCGAAATTGTCTGCCCAGCTGTCGAAATCCCATTTATCCACCCAGCCTTTACGCTGTTCTTTTAAATTTTTCAGATGCTGAGCAAGTTTGTGGATATCTTTCATGGAAAAATCACTATATTCTGTCCGCCCAACCATTCCATCAATTGTGCCAAGCATATCGCGGATTTCCAGCCACTTCTCAAACAGTGCCGCCCGCTGGATGTCCAAATACTTTCGGGTATTCATTCCTTCCTCGCTCAATAGCTGCTTAATTTCCTGCACTGGGATGCCAATTTCTCTCAAAGCTAAAATCGTATGGAGCCGCAAAAGATCCTGGTCTGTAAAAAAACGATAATTATTATCCACAGCCTTCTGTGGATAAATGAGTCCCTTCTCCTCATAAAAGCGAATCGCACGAGTTGTTGTCTGCAGCAGTTTGGCCGCATCCTTTATATACAAATCCATCTCCCCCTCTGTTACTACTATAAACCTTCACCCAAGGTAAAGGTAAAGCATTTTTTTCCGTGGAATTAGAATGTTATACTGAAAAAAACTCATGAACAGAGCGAGGGAGCACAATGAAAGAAAAATTGCAGGAAGTAATAGAAGATGTAAAACAAACCTTTGGATTAGGTGCTTACCAGCTGCACCAACAGCAAATTTTCCGTGAAATCGCTGGCGCAGACCGCACATCTTATATATTAAACCTAGAGTTTATCCCCGGCGGAGAAGCTGCAGCAGATGGACACCATCCTGAAGGCACGGCGAGCATTGACATTGATCTGCATACAAGGGAACTTAAGCGGATCACATTTAGCGAGGAAGTGAACCTTGCCACCCATGAAGGTTTTCCTGCATCGGATAAGGAAGCGGCGATTGAATGGGTCGAGGAAATGACCGGGCTGGAATTCGGCCGCCAGTTCCGTCTTTTAAAAGATGAAGAACTTGCTTTGGAATTCGAGGCAGCTGTGGATAACATTCCTGTTCACCCAGGCGGATTTATCCACATTAAATTTAATAACGATGGGCAATTGGTGCATTTTTCGATCTATGGGGTTTTTCCTGATGAATCACAGATTAACTGGGAACCGTTCAATTTAACACCGGAAAAAGTTGAACTCGTGGCGGACAAGCAATGCAAGCTGCTGGAAATCCCGATTGAAGAGGAAGGGCGCTGGCTGCAAGTTTATGGGATGGAAGAAATTTTTCTTTCCAATGATGGAGCAACAACACTGCCCATGGAACAGGGTACTGTCTGGCATAGCCACGTCCCCGTTGATAAAGTATTGGAATGGGAAAAACCGGTGAAGTCAGCTTTCCAAACGGAAGACATTGATTTGGCAAATGAGGTGACGGCAAAAGAAGCATTGGCAGAAGTGCCTGACCCCGCATTACTGCCGATAACTGCGGAAGACCAGACGCGTGCAATAGAAGGAGCAATCCATTTTCTCCAACAGGAATTCCCTGATGACAGCGGAAAGTGGAAGGCTGCTGGCATGCAGCGGGTAAGCCGGTATATTATTGTGGTGGTGACCCCAGCTGTTCCGGGCCACCGGGTGATCGAACGGAGATTGAAATTGTTTCTGGATCAAGAAACATTTGCCGTGGTAAATTACATGGATGATCAAGCACTCCTGAATATGCTGTCGGATTACAGGCAAGCAGAGCCGGCGAAAATTTCCCGAGAAACAGCTTTTGAGAAACTGAGCAATTCTCTCTCCGCCCGGCCAATGTATGTCTATGAAAAACAGCAGCAGTGTTATGTGCTGTGTGGAAAGCTCAATTGTGGATATGTTGTGGATGCTGTTACGGGTGAGCTGCTTCCTGTGGATAAATAAAGCCTTGGTCAGAACTCTCGGGTTCTGGCCGATTCACTTCCGCATTATCTTCTTGCTTTATAACTAATGATGTCGAACTTTGGCATCTGCACCGTAAACTTCGGCATCTGCACCGCAAACTCCGGTATCTTCCTTGAGATTTCAGCACCTGCCCACCCCTACAACCTCAACAAATTTCATAAAACCCTAGTTTATACAGTTATATTGAGCATACTAAGGAAAACGCAAGCGTGCCCCCTTTCATGCGCAATAATTGAGGAAGTTTAACACGTGAATGGCTATACGGCCGTTTGTCGAAACAGGAATTATTTGCTAGGCTTAATAAGTTGCAAAACTGTCGGATGTCAAGATGATTGCGTGGTACAAAAAAGAAAGGATGTTTACAGATATGAACCGTATCATTGACTGGCCCACATTTATCGGCGCCTTAGTTGTTTTATTCGGTGTAACCATACCGCTCGTACTCTTCCCGGAGGCAGGGGATGTTGTCATCAATATGGCAAATACCTTTGTAACCGGGAACTTCGGCGTGCTCTATATGATCGTGGGTATCGGAGCATTTTTCTTCCTGATCTATGTCGCCTTCAGTAAAAATGGCCGGGTCAAATTGGGCAAGCGGGATCAGCCAAAGGAATTCAGCAACCTGTCCTGGGCGGCAATGCTGTTTTCCGCGGGGATCGGCTCGAGTATCCTTTACTGGGGAATGATTGAGTGGGCCTACTATTATCAGGGACCGCCATTCGGTGTCGAGCCAGGATCCAAAGAAGCCGTCGATTGGGCTGCTGCTTACGGGATGTTTCACTGGGGTCCGATTGCCTGGGCGATTTATACATTGCCGGCATTGCCGATTGCTTATTTCTATTATGTCAGAAGGAGTCCGGTATTGAAAATCAGTGAGGCAGTCCGGCCGGTGCTCGGCAAACGTGTCGACACACCGCTTGGCCCCCTGATTGATGTGCTGTTCATCTTTGGTTTACTTGGCGGGGCTGGTACAACTTTGGCACTCGGAACGCCAATGATTGCCGAGGGGATTAGTGACATTACCGGTATTCCGGTGACCCTTGGACTGCAAACCGTGATTCTCTTGATATGTACCGCTATTTTTGCGGTCAGTTCGTATTCCGGACTGCGCAGGGGGATTAAAGTATTAAGTGACATTAACCTGTGGCTTGTTGTGTTTGTGCTCGCGTTTATTTTTGTATTTGGACCGACCGTGTTCATTAGTGAGCAGACACTTACCAGTATCGGGCTGATTCTTGACAACTTCTTCAGCATGTCCACCTGGCTGGAACCGCAAGGCAATCTTCCTGATACTGCAGACAGCAAATTTCCTGAGACATGGACTGTCTTCTATTGGGCCTGGTGGCTCGTTTACGCACCATTTGTCGGGCTTTTCGTTGCACGGATTTCCCGCGGACGTACTGTCAAACAGATGATTATCGGCACAATGATGTACGGGACGCTCGGCTGCATCCTGTTCTTCGGGATCATGGGGAACTTTGGACTGTATTTGCAGCTGACCGGAGCGTTTGATGTCATTGGATTTATGAACGAATATGGCGCGCCGGCAACGATTATTGAGATTCTTAATCAATTGCCATTAGCAAAACTGATTGTCATCGTCTTCACCGTTCTGGCGATCATCTTCTTAGCCACTACCTTCGATTCTGCTTCCTATATCTTGGCGGCAGTGGCACAGAAGGAGGTCAAAGCAGGTGAACCATTACGCTGGCACCGTCTGTTTTGGGCATTTGCTCTCTGTATTATGCCGCTGGTGCTGATGTATCTTGGCGGACTGGAGACCTTGCAGACCGCAAGTATCGTTTCCGGATTCCCGATTATTTTCATCATGTTCATGCTGGGATGGTCGTTCATGAAGGCTTCCAGCGATGACCTTAAGGCATCGAAGAACTATCAGCCGCCAACCATTCATCTGACAAAAGCAGATCCTAAGGAAAAGAGAGACAGCAGCGATAAATAAATTAAAGAGGAGCTCCAGCCTGTTACGGCTGGAGTTCCTCTTTTATCCTGCAACAAGACTCGTCACTGGTCGACAAGCCTATTTTTCATTACATATATGTGCCCTCATCATCATCCACATACTTACCATGTTCCGGCACTGCTTTGGACTTGAAGTTATTCGAAAGGTCCGTTAATCCTGTAATCAATTCCGGTCCTGCCATTGGCTGCCCGTGACCCGTCACGGCAAATGCAGGGCGTAATGCAGCCAATTTCTGCACGGATTGATGGGCATCTCGCCAATTAGGTGTAAAATAAACCGGCGGGCCGTTGATTTCTTTTTCCTGCTTTATTACTTCAAACATCTGGTCCTGCTTGACGGTGGTAAAAGCGTCACCTGCAATCAGCGTCTGATCGGATTCCCGGAATAGCGATACATGGCCGGGAGTGTGTCCAGGGGTATGCAGCCAACGCCATTCCGGCAGTTCCGGCACCGATCCATCCGCTGGCAAGGCATGCACGTAGCCTTCCAGATTAATTGGCTCATTCGGGAAAAACCCCGACAATTTGGCAATCAGACCGCCGGCAACACTTGGGTCTGGCTCCATATAACTCGTCTCCCCGTGCAGATAAGGTATCTCCAGACTGTGAGCATAGACCGGGACCTCCCATTTCTTTACCAGTTCGGCGACTCCACCTACATGGTCAAAATGTCCATGCGTCAGGATGATCGCTTTTGGCTTGGCACCCTGGCCAAAAAGTTCCTCTGCTTCCCCGACAATTTTCTCCGCTGATTTCGGCATGCCAGCATCAACTAGCACCCAGTTATTAGGCTCGCCAGGTTCGCCAATAAAGCATAAATTCACGATCTGGTTGGTGTAGCTATGCACATTGCTTGCGACCATCGTTACATTGCCACTGCCCACCGAAGTCATTGGCATAAGATTATCGTCTTTCGGGTTGTCTACCATTTTCGTCCCTCCATTTTTCACGTTGTTATTTTATCCCCGTTCAGATTGCTTATTAAACCTATGGGACACGGCAGACAAAAGAATCACTGGAGATGCTTCGGTGGCGTATTTTTATGCCTCTTCCGCTTAATTTCAGCAAACAAATCCTCCTGCTGGTCGGGCGGCAGAGGCGTATTGTTCACATTTATTTGGCCTTCCTGCTGAGCATAGTACGCCATCCATTGATCCAGTTTATTCTCCAGCTGCTGCAAATCTTTTTTCGTTACAGGCTGAGCATCCGGTTTTAATGAATATCCCACCTGTCCGTTCGGCTCGAGTGTTGCCCATTGCACGTCACTGATCCGGGAAACATTCTGCTGTCGCAAATTCATTTCCAGCTGATCTGTTGTCAGCCGCAGTCGCTTCAATGTTTTTTCCTGAATGACACCATCTTCGATCAGTATCTTGGATTTTCCAGTAATCAGGTTTTCAAAAAAGTCTCCCTTAATTTGCAAATATTCCATCACAATCAAACACAATACAAGAACTGCCCCCACTGCCAGAGTCAGCCAGACATTTTCCCCAGCAAGCGGCTGAATGAGCAATGAACCAATACCAATCATGATGGCTGTCTGTGCCAGCGTCATTTGTGAGATGGACTTTCTTCCCGCCAGTCGTAAAAGAAACGTTCCGCCGACAATGATCACTGCCGCTTTCCATATCCAATCCAGTTCCATATGATCCAACCTTTTCTCTCAAAATATATGTCATCTTAGTTTGCCGGTCCCCCGGCTATATTATTCCCCGGGCAATAAATTAAGCGGACAGTTTGCTTGCAATAAGAGTCTCCAGTACTGTAAATTGAGTTATAAATATTCCGTTTTTTCAGGAGGATTGGCATGTGCATTTTGAATTTCTAATGGAAAAGACACCTCATCAGGAATGACATTTTAAGGAGGGCTTTTACATGGAATGGACAAAAGATTTTTACCATCAGCAGCTAGTCTGGTCGATCGATTCAGGAGCCGATTTGCATGGACTGAGGGATGACTTGGTGGATAAAATGGTGCGCCACAAGGAAAATAAGAGGACAAAAGTTTTGGAACTGGGCGGCGGACCAGGGCAATTTGCAGTTGCTGCAGCCAAGCGAGGGTATGAGGTAACCGTTATTGACATCGCCCCTGCTGCTGTCCGACATATTGAAAAGCTGGCCGAAGAGCATCAGGTCGAGCAGCATATCCGCGTGCTGGAGGCGGACTTTTATAAGGTGGTTTTCCGTGAACGATTTGATGTGATTTGTTATTGGGACGGCTTTGGCATTGGGAAAGACGCGGATCAGCAACAACTCCTGCAGCGGATAGCCGACTGGCTCAAGCCGAGCGGTGTCGCTTTGATTGACATCTATACACCATGGTACTGGGCGGCCACGGCCGGGCAGGAAATGCAAATGGGCGATATATCAAGACACTACGGATTTGACGCAGAAGGATCCCGGATGACAGATACATGGTGGCAGACTGGTGATAAGGAAGAAAGTATCAAGCAGTCACTAAGATGCTATTCCCCAGCCGATTTGCAGCTGTTGATGAAGGATATTAATCTGGTGCTTGTGGACTTGGAACCTGGCGGGGCAATGGATTATGAGCAGGGCAGCTACCGGGAACAAGTGCCGCTCGGTGAGGCGATGATGTTTATGGCTAAGCTGAAGTGGGGTTGATGGATGATGCAAGAATTGTTGCTAAAGTAACGATTCTTGCATCATAGGATGACAGTAAAAAACATGATAGCCGCTGTAGTAATATAAAAATAACCCATCTTCTGTTGCTTGTCATAGATCTTCTCGATTCCAAATAGTAAAAACATGACTGGCAAAAAGACAAAGATCATTGCGGAATAATGGATATTCTCGATAAAAAAATGGTAAAAAGCAATGCCCACAACCAAAATTGCAAGAATGAGATTTAGTGTCCTCAATATTTTCAACGTCTCCCCCCCTTTGTTTGACAAGCCAACAAGAAACACAAGGGCTTGTTCTGCCAAGCTTGTCCACTACAATTTCACCCGCTTCTCTTTCGCCCTCAACGCTTCCATCACAATCTCCTTCTCATTAAAAGGAATTTCCTGATCACCGACGATTTGTGTTGTTTCATGCCCCTTGCCAGCTATAAGAATAACATCATCCTCATTACTAACTCGTACCGCATATTCAATCGCTTCTTTCCGGTGAAGGAATGCATGATAATTACCGCCGTTTGCTTTCATTTCCTGGGAAATTTCCCGGATAATCAGCTTGGGATCATGATGCTTAGGGTTGTCCGATGTGACGACAGAGAGATCGGCATAGGTTGCTGCCACCCGTGCCATGCCACTGCGTTTCTCCCTGCCGCTTTCACTCTCATCTGCATAGACGCCGAAAACTAAAATCAGTTTACCCTTAACATAAGGTCGGATGGTTTTGAGTGCTTTTTCCAGCGCATCCTCAGTATGACAAAAGTCCACGACTACCTTGTAATCGCCGCTCGAGTACACTGTTTCCAACCGCCCTTTGATCCCGGCCACATTTTTCAACCCCTGCTGAATCACTTCAAACGAAATGTTGCTGCAATAGGCAGCGGCAGCAGCAGCCAACGAGTTATACACATAAATTTCCCCGGGTAAATTCACTTTTGCCTTAAAATTTCCGGTTGGCGTGTTCACCATGTATGTAGTGCCTTCAAAGGAATAATCAATGTCAGAAGCATAGATATCTGCAGTCGGGTTCAGTCCATAGGTAACCACAGCTGGTTCCTTCCCGCGCACCTTTTCCACCAATTTTTGCCCATAGGGATCATCCATATTGATGACGTTAAATCCGTATGTCTGGTCAAACAGCTTTGCTTTCACATGAAAATATTCGTCCATGCTCTTGTGCAGTTCCAGGTGGTCTGGCGATAAATTGGTAAACACGCCGGTGTGGAATGTGGTATATGCCGTGCGCTTAAGGTCTATCGCATGGGACGACACCTCCATCACACAGTCGCTCACCCCTCTTTTTTCCATCTCGGAAAAGAACTGCTGCAGCTGCAGCGACTCTGGGGTCGTATTCTTTGTTTCCAGCAGCTCACCATTAATTAATGTGCCGATCGTGCCAATGATCCCCGTCGATTTGCCGGTCGCTTCGAGAATAGATTGCAAAAAATAGGCGGTCGATGTCTTTCCGTTCGTGCCAGTGATCCCGATCATATTTAGCTTTTCCGACGGATATTGATAAAAATGTGCGGAAACCTTGGCTAAAGCGAGCCTTGCGTTCTTCACTTGTATCATGGTGACTGTTGCGTCGGAGGACACCGCCTCTCTTTCCACGATAACTGCCGCCGCCCCTCGTTTCACGGCTTCCCCTACATATTTGTGCCCATCAGAGGTGAAACCGGAAATCGCAACAAACAGATTGCCGGGAAGGACTTCCCTGGAATCGCAGGCAACCCCTGTAATCTCTTTTGCTAAATCCCCTTGTACGGACTCATATTCCAGTTCTTTTACAATCGATGCCAATTGCATAGCCAACACTTCTTTCAATGACATTTTTAATTTTTTCGAAGATACTCTGTTGCGATTTCTGCCCCGTCATCCATTCCCTGGCATCCGGCGAGCAGGACGAGGTCATTTTCCCCTGCCTCGGTAAGCGACTCGACAATCGCATCTGGCAGTTCTTTATACATTGTGACGTTAATGCCGGCATGATCCATTACTTCCATAAACGCCTCAACTTCTGCGTCTGTCACCTTATCTTTCGAAGTCGTGTGGGTCTCGCTTCTGGTTGCGGTGATGTGCTTAAGTCCCAAGTCCCCTGCCCACTTGGCAATCACTTCAGCATTATCGCGATTGATCCCAGGACCGCGCTGGCCGCGAATCGCATACACCATATGCAGCTGGTTATAGTCCATTTTATTTAGGGTTTCCAGAGTCACATCGATGTTCCCCGGATTGGCAAAATGGTCATCAACGATTTTGTAACGATCCTCATAAACGAATTGGAACCTGCGCGGAACGCCGTTAAATTCTTTCATCGCCGCCTGAATCGTTGCAACAGGAATTCCATTTAACAGTCCAATCGTAATGGCGACCATGGAATTATAGACGGAATGCAGTCCGGGTACCGAAAGTTCCACCTCGAATGAGCCTGGCTCCACGGTCTGGTCCTTTGCGGAAAATCCTTTGACAATCTCAAAAGTGAATCTCGCCCGCCCTGTTGAAAGATCCAGGTTCCGGCAGCGTATATTCCCTTCCTCATTCTCGATGCCAAAAGTAACAACCTGCGCCTCTGTCCGGTCAATCAACGATGCAGAATAGGAATCATCCAAATTCAGCACCGCCGTACTTTCTGCTGATACTTCCCGAATCAAGCGGGATTTCACTTCAAAATAGCGTTCAAATGAACCATGCGTATCAACGTGTTCCTCACTTATATTGTTCAATGTCACAATGTCATAATTTACGCTTTCCACACGATGCATCTCCATTGCTGCAGAGGAAACCTCCATCGTCACATGCGAGACATTGTTTCCCACCATTTCCTTCAAGAAATACTGCAGATCCAGTGATTCCGGTGTGGTCAGCTCGGACGGAATCGACTGATTCCCGTTTTTTACATTAACCGTACCGATCAGCCCAGTTGTCAGCCCGGCTTTCTCCAAAATTTCATTGGCCATATAAGAGGTCGTTGTCTTGCCATTAGTGGCCGTAATGCCGATCATCTTCATGCTGCTTGATGGCCGGCCGTAAAATTCCGCGCCAAGCCGTGCAAGCGCAATGCGGGCATCTTTTACCTGGTACTGCACGATGTCAATATGATCCTGGATTTCCTCCACAATGGCCACTTCTGCTCCGCGGTTTTTCACATCCTGCAGATATTTATGGCCATCGGTTTTATATCCCCGGATACAGACAAACAAATGCCCTGGTTCCACTTTTTGTGAGTGGTAGGAGATTCCGGAAACCTCGATATCATGCATATCCGGCCCCCCGACTAAATCAATGGAGCGAAATAATTCTTTTACTTTCATGTACTGCTTGCCTCCTCATTCTCATCTCTGATCGCTTTGACTTTTTATAAATGTTCGTGTGATGACTGGTTTATTTGGGATTTCAATGACTGCTTATGTACGTGATGATTCGATTATAACTGCTTTATTATATCATAGGCTGCCTGGCCATCTCCAATCTTTCTGTATCTGAAGGGTGACACCTTTTATTACATGGAAAAAATAAACAACCCTCACTCTTCAATTAGAGTGAGGGTTGTTTTAAACGTTCACTATATTTTTAAAGGGACTGAGCGATTTTACATGTTTTCCGGAAAGCCGAATAGACCGATCCACTAGCATTTCCAGAGCGTCTACACAGTAGGGATAGACAGTGTCACTCCAGTCTATGCAGGATAACTCAGTGCAACCGAGAATAAGACAAGTACACTTTTCCTGTTGAATTAACTGCTGCATAATCACTTCTGCCTCATCAGGCTGAACAGGTTTATCCTGTTTGTAATGATAAATCAGCCGCATGATCTTCTCCTGATTCTGGTCATCCGGCGTCCATGGCAGCAGTTGATGTCTCTCACAGCTTTCCTGATAAACACCGGTGCTGATCGTTCCATCTGTTGCCAGTATCCCCACTTTCGCCCCTTTTCCATATACATTGGCAATATGCTTGACCGTCTCGTCCACCATATTGATAATCGGAAGTCTGGTCATTTCCTGCATTTGCTCCATAAAGTAATGCGAGGTATTACAGGGAATTGCGATATTAGCAACCTCTGCCTGCTCAAACAGCCTCAGATCTTTCTCCACCGCCTGCAGGAACTCCTCTTCTTTCTGCTCCAGAATGACGTCCGTACGGTCAGGCAATGTTGTGTGGTTTAGCACCACTGTGTCAATATGCTCCTGATCTGCTTCGGCTTTTGTTTTCTTCACCATGTTTTCAAAAAAGACGGATGTCGCCATAGGCCCCATGCCGCCTAGTACTCCGAGACGCTTTCCTGTCATTGTTTTGCCAACTTCTTTTTCCTGTTAGCAGGCCGGTTTAAGATTTTCCCGAGTGTCATTTTAGTAAATGAAATGGCTGGCTTCGGATCCTTCCAATCCCAGATGGCATAGACTTTTGGTCGGAAATAGGTTTTCAGCACGTCCCTTGCTGACAATTGTTCTGTCTGTATATACGCTTTGACTGCCAGCATGTCTTCATAGCTGTACCAGAATGCAGTATTGGTGTTTTTCTCCAGCCCTTTTGCCGGGAGAGGATTGCCGGTCAGTTCACGATATTTGATGTGAGGAACATTCATCCCTACTTTGGCAAGCATGCTGTTGAACTTCGTGATGCGGGCATTGATTTCAATCAGGTAAAAATCGCCGGTTTCTGCATCCTTTTTGAATTCGATCTCCGCAAATCCTTTATAGCCGATAGCCTCAAGAAAAGCTGTTCCGATCTTCTCGACTTCCGGGACATGTTTTTGAATGGTGTATACTGAGGCCCCAAAATTAATCGGATACTGGCGGAATTTTTGGCAGGTGACCCAGTTCGTTACCTTGCCGTCCTGGTTCAAATAGGCATCAAAGGTATACATGTGGTCATCAAACCCTGGGATGATCCGCTGCACGATCACTTCCAGCTCAGCATCCCCTGCCTTCTTCAAGGCCTCATTTAGTTCTTCCTTTGTGTGCACTTTAAACAGCTTTCTGCGGAATCTGGCCACGAATGTAGGAGAATCGACTGGCTTAACCAGACATGGGTAGCCAATGGTGCTTTCGATCTTTTGATAAAAGTCAGCGTCATCCAACCTTACAGTCTCCGGCACCTTGACTCCCTTTTCCATGGCGAGCGCATGCAAGGTTTCTTTGTTCATGACACGCGTATAAAGCCCCTGCTCTGTCTGCGGGATGAAATAATGTTCTTTCAGTTGCGGCAAATACTCGTCTACCACCTCAACATACGAGTCATGGCAAGGGATGAGCACCGGCTTTTCTTTCTGCTTTCCAGCAAATTCAATTAGCGCTTCGACAAGTTTATCTGGTTCCCGTTTGTAATGCGGCACGATAATTTTCTCGGAACAGTGTTTGGACAGCGCCCCGTAACGTTCCTCCTCTGAATAATCCGCAGCAACCGTGTGTATTCCATGTTTGCCTAAACAGCGGATAGTGCTCAGACCAATATAGTAATTAGTCCCTAAGATCACGGCTTTGTTTAACATTTGACCCCTCCATTAATAGATTTTTTTCTCTCTCTATCTGTTTTTTTGTTTATCTATGTTGACTGCTTTTGAAAGTGCTTTCATTCTAGCACGTACACAGCAATAGAACTAGTCTATTTCTACTATTTTCTACATTTATTTTCCATTTTGTTCCTGATGGGTTGCTTGGTTAATATGACGTTTGTGGTTAGAAAAGGTTTCAAAAATTATAAGCGATTATCCAAAGTATATAGGGATAACCGCTTATTTCTGTAAAGTAAATTTAATTAAGGTCGGCTAATGGAATTGACTTTGCCACTTCTATTATTTCCTCTGCAGTGAGCCTATAGGAGGCAAGTGTGAAAGCATACTGAGGGGTAACTATATTTACCATTTTCAGGGTCTTCGTTCCGCCTTTTTTCGTGTAATAGATTGGATAATCATCCCATTCCAGCTGCCGGTCTGAATCAGCCTCCATTTGACTGAGTCTTTCTTTTCTGTATGTTTCACTTACCTTACTTATTTTTTCTTGTTGGAAGGTGAACACATCTTCTTTATATTTGTTGATGTATTGTACCGATACATGCGGGACATTCCCAGTTGGTCTTTGACGAATATTGACTGCTTCTGTTTGTTCTATTGGCGAGTATGTTGGCAATCTAACTTCAAAACCTCCCGCCTCAATCTCCTCAATGGCCGTTTGTTCTGCCTCGCTAATCTGTATCTGATCAGTCCCCCTATTGTCTGCGCTCTGTTTGGGTGTCCCCTGCTCTGCAATAGGCTGATCCGTCACCTCGCTTAGGAAGAATACCCCAGTTACCGCAAGAAGCATTATAAAAGCAAGCACAGGCGCCATATATCTTCTAATCCGACTCGCCTTTTCCGGGGAATTTGTATCGTTAAGCTGGGCTGCTAACCTCCGCCGGACTTGTTGCTGCCTGTCTTCGCTCCATCCAATTTTCGTATTCAGATTTCCCAGGGTATGCTCAAAATTCCTTTCTTCCTGTTTTGTCATATACACCCTCCTCACTGAGTCTGCTTTCCAATTTGCCAAGTCCACGGAATAACGTTGATTTCACTTTGCTTTCAGACCACCTCAGAATGCTTGCTGTTTCTTTAATTGAGAAACCTTCCACTTTCCGCAGTATAATTACTTGCCTGTAAGTCGTTTTTAGTGACAGCAGGTCTTCAAACACGTGTTCCGATTCCTCTCTGCCCTCAACGATCAGTTCAATTGATGCTCGACTGTCTTCCCTCTCAAAAAATACGTCCTTGAATAGCTGGATGGGGGAGTGCTTTCTTATATGGTCTACCGTGAGATTGTGAGCAGTACGGTACAAAAACGTTTTTGGGTTGTTTACTGATCTTTCGTTTTTCATATATTTGTATGCTCTTATGAATGTCTCTTGCGTTATATCTTCCGCCTGCTGCACATCATTTAGCATTTTCACGATATACTTGTATATCGCCATGCTGTACATGTCATACCACTCTATAATGTATTTTTGCACTGTATCTTCACTCGGCAATAGGATCCCCCTTTCGTCCTTCATCTTTAAGACGGATGAATGTGCTGGAGGTTGCGTTTTTAAGATAAAAAAACTGGTCTGAAAGAAAATATCTTTCAAACCAGTCTCTGTCCTTATTTATTCATGCTTGAGAAAAAGTCGCCCAATGGATCTTCTTCCTCTGTTTCCACTGTTTCTGCCTGCTCTCCATGAAGATCACCCTGTAAAATATCAAGGTCTACATCATCCAGTGAGGCACCTGTTGCTTGCTTGGGCTGCGGTTGCTCCGGTTCGGCAGTAGCAGCAGCCTCCTGAGGCAGCTCTGATTCTTGCAGATACAGGGCCTCCTCAATATTAGTCGTGTTGCTGTTCAGACCGGCCAGCAGCGTAGTCGCACGCATGGGGTCACTCAGCAAGTGATAGAGGATAGTGCCAATCAGCGCTTCAGAGTGCTCATGCTTCAGCCAACTTTTCTGTTCCTTGGTCAGCTGCTTGGGCATGGGGATCGTGATCGTTTCCTTTTCCCTGGAAGACGTCTCATTCACGCCTTTGAGCACATATTGGGCAATGGCACTGGAAAAATTCCTCCGCTCGGTTTCTTTCAGCTGCTGTAATTGTTTCAATAGATAATCCGGGGTATCAGAGGGAACGCGGAAAGTAATTGACTGCCCCCGTTCAATCCGTTTGTTTACCATCGTCTCACCCTACGATTCTTTGGTTGCTGCTGCTTCGTTTTCCTTGTTGTCAGCTTTTTGCGATTTGCGTACAAAATCCATGATCAGCTTATAGTAAGCATTGGCCATCATCCAGATGCTTTCCTGCTCGTCCTCGAAAAATTCGATATTGTAACCGTCCAGCTTGTTGTTCAGCGCCTTCAGATAATCCTTCAATACAGCAGAACCCCCGCCGACAAAATAGCAGATTTCCGCCTGTGAATTTTTCTGCCAGACATTTCTTAGATAGCGGTATTCTTTTTTCGCCAGTTCTAAGAGGATATGGTCGGTAATATTATGCACATTGGTGCGGCTGCCTTTGACCATGATATGGTGACGGTCGTTTTTACGGGTGATAATATCAACCACATCACGGCGGCTGTCCAGCTCGACACCATGTTTCGTGCGGATCTCCTCGCGAATTTCCTCCAGTGATTCCGATACACCCAAGTTGAAGCCCTGGGCCTTGTCATCATCCACATTGCGGTTGCGAATGACCGCGATATCTGTTGACAGGCCGCCGATATCTTGGATCAGAATTTGTTTGTCGATCAGTTCCTTGTTGATGACATTCAGTTCATTATCCATAATCAAGTTGACATAAGCGGCAAAGCCCTCTGGATAGACTTTCACTTCATCAAATTTAATGTTTACCTTTTTCCCTTGATGCTTTGGAGTGACGAGAAATTCCACCTGATGAACAGAGCCAAGCAGCTGGGAACGGTAGCCCACATCTTTTCCTTCTTTTACTTCTCTAAGCGGCAGCCCTGTGCCTAATGTGTAATTGGCATCAATTACGTCTTTCTTGCCCGGTTTAAAGGCGCCGCTTTCTACTGCGTCCAGTGCAATGGAAGCAAACAACATCACAAGCGTCTGATCCTCTTCTGACTTGCTGCCTCCCGGATCGAGTTCCGTGGAGTTCCCACTCTTGGTGGCCAGATTCCCTACACGGTATACCGCATTGTTTTCTTCCAGGGCTGGGGAGTGGACACGGATATGGAGATTATCCAGTACATCTTTTTCATCCAATTCTTCTATTCCGATAACCGGACGATCCTCCATATCCTGTGCAATCACATTTGGTATGTATAGATCATTCTCCAGCTTCCCGAAATTTGCCTTTAAAGCATCGTTTCCTACATCAACAGCAGCAATTCTTGATTTTGCCATGTTTGTTAACTCCTCTCAAGATAAAGTGAAACTTCATTCAGTGGGGGCTTTGCGGTTTTCCCACTGAATGTTAGTTGAACCAATCGGGCTTTTACAAGCAGTTCCCCCCTACAATATTCGGTCTGTTTCTATTTTTAAGGTGGGGGGCTACTGCCTGTTAACCTGCGATAAATACGTTCTATCTATAGATTAATAGTTTTTCCATTATTAATCAATCATGATTTTTCTTTGCGTGCTTTTTCGTTTTCTTGTTTACTTTTTCGTTTACTTGCATACATTCATGCACACGTTGAATAATCAATGCTTACACGTTTTTGTGTACAAGAAAACATTTTTGTATGCAAAAGAAAACAATCTTGTAAACATGCATACAAAATGTGTTTACACAAAAAAGGATGCCTGTTACATCCCCGCAAACAGAAAAAAGAGACAAGGGAAAATTAACCCTATCTCTTTTTTCTATTCCATATTTATTAAACTGTTTCACGTTCCCAGAAACGATGCTGACTGACAGCGTCAGCAAACCTGGTAACGAATCTATTCACATCATCTTCGGTAATTACGCCAGGCTCGTTGGTATACGCATCATCAAGCACTTGCTTTCCTTCATTCGTAGCGCCTATTGGTTTAAAGTGGGAAAATGCTTCTGATACATAATGTCCGGCATTCTGCATGAACTTTTTATCCATTTCCGCTCCACCGGCGACATAAACTGCATCAAACAGGACGGGATCTGCCGTGTCGAAGCGATGCAATGCTTCCACCTCTTTGCCGTTAGCGCCACTAACAGGGCCCTGCTTCGTACTGACAAATTCAGGCTCCATGCCCTTCTCTTCCAGCCCTTTCACCGCCTTGTTCACTTCAGAATCGTTAAAGCCATCTTTCACCAGCACCGCAACTTTGCGAGACTCTGGCGTTTTCGCTGTGTTCAGCTGACTGAGTGCCGGTGACTCTTTCGTAATATCAGAACCGCCCTCTGTCGGTTCCTTCACGCCAATATTCCCTGCTATTTCCTGGGCCATCCCCAGATTAACGTTGGCAAACATGTCCACGACTTGCTGACGAACATCCTTGCTATCACACTTCCCAAGCTCAAAGCTGAATGCTGCTTTGATATGCTCTTTCTCCGGATCGCTCATGCTATTCCAGAACAAGACTGCCTGAGAAAAATGATCTTTGAAACTGTCACTGCGGGCTCGAACTTTCCGTCCCTCTACTTTTTCAGGATAATGAACATAGCCGCCCTCTTCCTCGCTCGCAGGAGTCGGTGTATTGTCAGCAAGCGAGTTTTTATGGTAGCTTACCTGCCCAGTATTAATCGTCTGTCTGCCGTAGCCCTCTCGCTGGTTGTTATGGAACGGGCACACCGGACGGTTAATCGGCAGCTCATGGAAGTTCGGACCGCCAAGCCTGATCAGCTGTGTATCTGTGTAAGAAAACAGGCGTCCCTGCAGCAGAGGATCGTTGGTGAAATCAATGCCGGGAACCACATGTCCTGGGTGGAATGCCACCTGCTCTGTTTCTGCAAATATATTATCAATATTACGGTTGAGCGTCATTTTCCCGATGATTTTCACCGGCACATCCTCTTCCGGCCAGATTTTTGTCGGATCCAGGATGTCGAAATCCATCTTATGTTCATCTTCTTCATCAATAATTTGTACGCCGAACTCAAATTCCGGGTAATTCCCATTTTCAATTGCCTCATACAGATCAAGCCGGTGGAAGTCCGGATTTTTCCCGGAAATTTTTTGTGCCTCATCCCAGACAACCGAATGGACGCCAAGTTTTGGCTTCCAATGGAATTTGACAAAGAAGGCCTTGCCCTCGTCATTGACAAAACGGAATGTATGAACACCAAACCCTTCCATCATCCGGAAGCTCCTAGGGATGGAACGGTCAGACATATGCCACATGATCATGTGGGCAATCTCCTCGTTATTGGCGACGAAATCCCAGAATGTATCATGTGCAGAAGCAGCCTGCGGAATGCCATTGTGAGGCTCCGGTTTCACGGCGTGCACCAGATCCGGGAATTTATTGGCATCCTGTATGAAAAAGATCGGTATGTTATTGCCTACTAAGTCGTAATTTCCTTCTTCTGTGTAAAACTTCGTGGCAAAACCCCTGACATCACGAGCTAAATCAATTGACCCTTTCTCACCAGCTACCGTAGAAAACCGCACAAACACCGGTGTTTTCGTTCCTGGCTCCTGCAAAAATTTTGCCTTGGTATAGGGTTTCATTGATTCATATAATTCGAACTCGCCATGGGCAGCAGAACCACGTGCGTGAACCACCCGCTCCGGAATGCGCTCATGGTCAAAATGTGTCATTTTTTCCCGGAAATGAAAATCCTCCATCAGTGTCGGGCCGCGCTCGCCTGCTTTCAGCGAGAATTCATCCTCTGACACCCTGAGGCCCTGATTCGTTGTCATCTTCTTGCCCTTATCATCCACTCGGAACTCATCCAGCTGCTTGTCCTTGCTTTTGCCGTCTACTTTGCGCTTATCACTCACGAAACGGTTCCTCCTTTAGATAATAATTTACAGTCTATTGTCTTCCCGGTATATAAGTGGGATAAACTGAAAGTGGTATTTGCAAAAGAAAAAAGCCGCCGTATGGTGACTTTATGCTAAACATTCCTTTATCTTATTAAGTTAATTAACTACCAATGTTATTTCATTATCTTCTTTGTTAGCAGAAATAGTGAAACCTGGATTTTTTATTTTCCTATTTGACCGGATGGAGGCCTCGTACTTCTCTCCAACAATCAAAGTCGCTGTTGTCTTACCGTTCTTATCAGTAGGTTTTAATATTATCCCGTATTCTCCATCGCCTATCCTGCCAAGACTAATTTCCGCATCGCTTAAAGGTGTTTTATTCTCATCGACAACATGAAAAGTCACAAACTCCTCTTCAATTTCACTATTATCATCAGATTGGTTGGATTGTTGTTCTTGACAACCTGCCAAAAGGATAACAAAAAGAAAAAATAAACATAAAGATTGCCTCATAATTTATTCCTTCCAACTCGGAGTATTATCGAAAGCTGTGTCTATTATACATGTAGCTTAGCAATGATTCTAAAATTTGTAAATACAAATGATAAACGTGTACATGTCACAACAAACTAACGACATCCAGAATCAAAAAACGGGAGGCTCACCCTCCCGTCCTCCTATTTATCCGTAACAATTACCCTATCCCAATGCCTATGAGCAGCAATTGCCTCCGTGAACTCATTGACAAACTTCTGGTCATTGCCACTCACTACCCCAGGACTTCCCAGCATGCTATATTCGTCCAGCAATTTGGCGCCAGCTCCTGTTGCTCCAATCGGCTTATAATGCTTGAACGCTTCTTTTACAAAATACGTAGCATTTTGTTGGAATTCATCGTCCTCATCGCTACCGCCAACGATATAGAGCGCATCATACAGCACGGAATCCGTGGTGATAAATGAGTGGTCAACCATCAGTTCTTTGCCGCTTGTACCTTTGAGCATACCCTGCCTGCCGCTGATTATTTCATATACAATCCCATTCGCATGCAGTCCGTGCAAAATATCCGTGACCGCTGTATCATTAAAGCCATCTTTTATTATCACGCCAACCTTCCTCGTTAACGCCGTTTTTACCGTATTTGCCATGCTCACCGCGGGCGATGATTTCGTCACAGAAGATCCGGTTGTTGACGGCGGCTGTGAACCAATATTAGTGGCAAAAGCTGTGGCTAACTCTGTATCAACGTTTGCAAACATTTCTACAACTTGCTGCCTTACATTCATACTTTTCACCTTTCCAACCTCGAAGCTAAAAGCGTCAATGATATGTTTCCGCTCCACAGGACTCATGCTATTCCAGAAGAGTTTCGCCTGCGAGAAATGATCCTCAAAGCTGGCACTTCTCCGCCTGATTTTTCTCCCTTCCACTTTCTCTTCATAATGCACATAACCTCCCTCTGCCTCTGTCGCAGGTTTCGGGTGATTATTAGAGAGGGAATTATTATGGTAAGCTACCGGCCCTTTGTTGATGGTTTGCCTGTGATAGCCTTCACGCTGATTATTATGGAACGGACAAACGGACCTGTTGATGGGAATCTCATGAAAATTCGGCCCCATCAGGCGGATAAGCTGCGTGTCTGTGTAAGAGAATAGCCTTCCCTGCAGCAATGGGTCATTGGAGAAGTCAATTCCTGGGACCACATGCCCGGGGTGGAAAGCAACTTGCTCTGTTTCGGAAAAGAAGTTATCGACATTTCGGTTCAGCGTCAATTTACCAACGATCTTAACCGGCACATCCTCTTCGGGCCAGAACTTTGTCGCATCCAATATATCAAAATCGAAAGCAAATTCATCCTTTTCCTCAATGACCTGCACGCCAAGCTCCCATTCCGGAAAGTTGCCCATTTCGATTTGATCATACAGATCCTGCCGGTTGAAGTCAGGGTTTTTCCCGGAAATTTTCTGTGCCTCATCCCAGACCACGGAATGGACACCCAGTTTCGGCTTCCAGTGAAATTTGACAAAATGGGATTTTCCTTCTCCATTGACAAAACGAAACGTGTTAATCCCAAAACCCTCCATGGTCCGAAAACTTTTCGGTATACCGCGGTCCGACATCAGCCACATGATCTGATTGGCGGATTCCTGATTATTGGCCGCCCAATCCCAGAAGGTGTCATGCGCAGCAGTAGCCTGCGGGATCTCATTATGCGGCTCCGGCTTGATCGCATGGACAATATCCGGAAATTTCATTGCGTCCTGAATGAAAAAGATCGGCATGTTGTTGGCAACCAGATCATAGTTTCCTTCTTCGGTATAAAATTTCGTCGCAAAACCGCGCACATCTCTCGGAATATCTGTTGACCCGCGTTGCCCAACAACCGTAGAGAATCGAGTGAACGTGGGGGTCTTTTTCCCTGGCTCTGATAGAAATTTTGCTTTCGTGTATTGCTCCATCGATTCGTAGGCTTCAAAATAGCCATGTGCAGCAAATCCGCGAGCATGAACGACCCGCTCTGGGATCCGCTCATTATCAAAATGCGTCATTTTCTCCCGGAAATGGAAGTCCTCCATCAAGGTGGGACCGCGTTCCCCCGCTGTTAGGGAAAGTTCATCCTCGGACACCTTCAGCCCCTGATTGGTGGTCATCTTCTTATTCGAATCATCGACTTTATATTGTTCCAGCTGCTCCTGTTTGGTCTTTTCATTCACTTTCTTCTCATCACTCATCACGTGAGCCCCTTTCTATCATTTCTTACCTGTTGGTTAGATTGCCCAAAACGGCTTATTCTATAAAAAAACGAAAAGGATTTTTCTCCATAATTATTTTGAAAAAAATCACATTTCTGCTCTATATTGGACAAATTTATGGTATGATAAGGCAAAATAGGAATTTTTACCTATAAACAGGAGATGGCGGTCATGCGTTTGAAGGTTTTCATCATGAGCCTATTTCTGGGATCCCTCATCGTTGCTTTTACTTACGACGAAATAGGAATAGAAACTTCGGTGTATTTAACAGCTCTATTATTATTCTTGTTCTTCTCATTCCTTTATTCGTATATGAACGTCACCGTAAAAAAAGGGAATATACGATTTGACTATGGGATTTCCTATGGATTGGCATTCGGACTGTTCACCGGTCCGCTGGGCATATTTATCTTTGAAACGATTCACAGGTTCATGGTGTATTTTAACCGGAAACGTACCAAAACAGACGACCCGGATGAGTTTTTACATACGTTTTATAACATTGGGTCATTCTCACTGCGTTATTCCATTGCTTATTTCCTGTTTGTGCATCTCGCTCCTTTCTTTTCTGAGATCCCATTTGGCTTCTGGCTGCTGATTATTCTGCTGGTCATTACGGTCTCTCTGCTATCCGATACGTTTTTGATCGGGGTATTTTATTTACAAGGGGGAATTAAGTCCGTTAACGAAGCAATTGACTTTGTGAAAAGCAGAAACATTTCCGATATGGGAAAAGAGGCATTTTCCAATGGCCTCCTGCTAATGTTTCTTCAACAGCAACAGTGGGAGATGCTCATAGGCCTCTTTGTATTGAATTACCTTGTCAGTCGCTCCTTTATGGTAAAAACCCAAGGGCTGCAGCATAAAATTGAGCGGGATAAATTTGAACAGATGGCCTATACCGATTTCCTGACAGAGGTATACAACCGCACCTATATGAACAAAAAAATGAATGAGCTGGATGCATCCGGCGAGTACCTTGGCATGGTTGTCGCTGATATCGATTCTTTTAAGCGAATCAATGATACATACAATCACACCGTTGGAGATACGGTCATTCAGCATTTTGCCGCCAAACTGCAAAGCTATTTAACGGAGGATGATTATCTGTTCCGCAGCGGCGGTGAAGAGTTCACGATTATCTTGAGGGACCGTTCCTATGAAACGTGTGTGGAGCTGCTTAAGGAAATGCAGATTGGCGTGAAGGAAAATATCGCTAAAGCAGAATACGAGGCAATCATAGTGGAAATTACGGTGACTTCCTCCTTTGGCTTGTACTACTCAAGAGCGATGGAGGAAAATGATATTAAGAAGGCTTATGTTCGTGCTGATAATCTGTTAATGCAATCGAAGGAATATAAGAATAAAATTACAGCAGAGAATGGGGTTGTTGCTGAAAAAGATGAAGTAGCAGCAGCGGCTTTGAAATACTAAGCAATGTTGGCTTTTTGAGTGGCACGTTAGGGTGTGAACTCCTGCATCTTCCCTGTGAACTTCGGCATCTTGGACTGCATCTTTGGCATTTGCTCAAACCAGCCTCCCCGTAGAACCAATAAAAATAGCTGCCGGCATATACCGGCAGCTATTTTTTTACACTGCTTTCGTTTTTCTCGATTCCTTCTGCTTCTTAATCTGTTTACTGCGGAGCTGACCGCAAGCTGCGTCGATGTCAGCACCATTTTCCCAGCGTACACCGGCGTTAATGCCGTTTTCTTTCAGGGTTTCGAAAAAGGCCTGAATGGTTTCCGATTCGCTGCGCTGATACTGGTTATGCTCATCAACCGAATTATACGGAATCAGATTGACATAGGCGAGGTGCCGGTGGTTTTTCAGCAACTTTGCCAGCTGCACCGCTTCCTCCCGGTGGTCATTGACATCCCGGAGCATAATGTACTCATAGGTAATGCGCCGGTTCGTTTTTTCCAGGTAATAATCAACCGACTTCATCAGCTTTTCAATTGGAAATGCCTTGTTGATTTTCATAATCCGCGACCTGAGCTCATTGTTCGGTGCATGGATGGAAATCGCCAGGTTCACTTGTGTGCCAGTATCGGCAAATTCATAAATCTTATGAGCCAGACCGCTCGTTGATACGGTAATATGTCTCGCGCCGATATTAAGTCCGCGATCGTCATTCACCACATAAATGAAATCCATCAGGTTGTTGAAGTTGTCAAATGGCTCGCCAATACCCATAACGACAATATGGCTGACACGTTCGTCTTCACCCATTGCATCCAGGTGTTTCTGCACGTTCATAATCTGCTCTACAATCTCCCCGCTAGAAAGATCGCGGCTTTTCTTAAGAAGCCCGCTGGCACAAAAGGTACAGCCGATATTGCAGCCCACCTGTGTGGTCACACAGACACTCAACCCATAATTGAAGCGCATCAGAACTGTTTCAATCAGATTGCCATCCGCCAATCGGAACAAAAATTTGATCGTCCCGTCCTTGGATTCCTGCTTCACCGCTTCATCCAGCGTATGCAGGACAAAATTTTCTTCCAGTAATTCAATGGTTTCCTTATTTACATTCTTCATTTCGGCAAATTGCCCGACCCGCTTCTTATACACCCAATTCCACACCTGATCAGCACGAAATTTCTTCTGGCCGCGCTCCACCAGCCAATCGGTCAATTGCTCATATGTCAATCCGTAAATGGATGTTTTACTCATGGTATACCCTCTTTCGCTCCTATTGCTAACTTCCATCATACTTCATATAAGGGTTGAAAGGCAAATTGTTTTTTGATGTTCTTGCTGTGAAAGTGTTCGGGTTGCCGCTGTGGTAAGGTTGGTTAATCCTTTGGGAGGTAGTTTGTTCGACTTTGGGTGGTGGTCGCTCGACTTTGCGGGTGGCTCGCTCGACTTTGGGTGGTGGTCGCCCGACTTTGCGGGTGGTCGCTCGACTTTGGGTGGTGGTCGCTCGACTTTGCGGGTGGCTCGCTCGACTTTGGGTGGTGGTCGCCCGACTTTGCGGGTGGGTCGCTCGACTTTGGGTGGTGGTCGCTCGACTTTGCGGGTGGGTCGCTCGACTTTGGGATCCCCTGTTTAAAATCATCCTTTGCAAATTTAATCACTTCCTTCGTTCTCCAAGTTTTAGATAAAAACTACAAAAACCTCCGGGAAGCAACACTTCCCCGGAGGTTTTCATTCTATGGCAAAATAGTCTCACCCATCAAATAACGGTCACATTCTCTTGCTGCTTCTCTTCCTTCATTGATTGCCCAGACGATCAGGCTTTGGCCACGGCGGATGTCGCCCGCTGCGAAGACGCCTTCCACATTTGTCTGGTAGTCGCCATAGACAGCATCAACGGTTGATTTCGCTGTGGTTTCCACGTTCAGCTGCTCGATCAGGCTTTGTTCCGGACCGGTGAAGCCGATTGCCAGGAGAACCAGGTCAGCCGGCCAGACTTTTTCCGTGCCGGGGATCTCTTCGCGGATTTTTTTGCCTTTTTCGTAACGGGTTTTTACGTTAATGGTGTGCACTTCCTTAATATGTCCGTTTTCATCCCCAACAAATTTGGTGGTGGATACGGCATAGGCCCGCGGATCCTCCCCTAGCACACTTGCGGCTTCCGTGTGGCCATATTCTACGCGATGAATGGTCGGGTATTGCGGCCATGGGTTGGCTTCCTCATCACGCAGCAGGTTCTTTTTCTCGTAAATATCAAATTGCGTCAGGCTCTTGCAGTTATGTCGTACTGCTGTTGCAAGACAATCCGTACCGGTGTCGCCGCCGCCGATGACGATGACGTTTTTGTCTTCTGCGGAAATGTAATTGCCATCTGCATGCTCTGAATCAAGCAAACTCTTGGTATTGGCATGCAGGAAATCCATTGCCGGGTGGACACCCTTCAAATTATGCCCTTCCACTTCGATATTGCGGTGGACCGTGGCACCGCCGCAGAGGATGACCGAATCAAATTCTGCGTCCAATTCGGAGGTGGTAATATCTTTGCCCACCTCGGTATTGGTAATGAACTCAATGCCTTCTTGTTCAAGAATATCCACACGACGTTTGACGATCTCATAAGATAGTTTCATTTCCGGGATACCGTATGTCAGCAGGCCGCCGGGACGGTCGTCTTTCTCAAAAACCGTCACCGAATGGCCAGCTTGGTTCAGCTGAGCTGCCGCTGCGAGCCCGGCCGGACCGGAACCGACAACTGCGACGCGCTTGCCTGTCCGCATACGAGGCGGGTTTGGCACGACCCAGCCCTCCTCAAATCCCTTTTCGATCAAGGAGCGCTCCACAGAGCGAATGGCTACCGGATCGTCATTAATCCCGAGCACACAGGCCCCCTCACAAGGGGCAGGGCAAGCGATACCGGTAAACTCTGGAAAGTTATTCTTCTCATGGGCACGTTCCAAGGCTTCCTGCCATCTGCCCTCATAAGCGAGATGATTCCATTCTGGGATCAGGTGATACACCGGACAACCGGTGGTCACCCCATTGATTTCCATTCCGGAGTGGCATGTCGGCACACCGCAGTCCATGCAGCGCGCCCCTTGGATTTGGACTTCTTTGTCGCTCAGCGGTGCGGTATAATCATTCCAGTCCTTTGTGCGAACAGCCGGCTCGCGTCCTGGGCGAGCCTGGCGTTCATATTCCATAAAACCAGTCTGTTTTCCCATCAAAATCCTCCTCCTTTACTTTACTGCCACTTCTTCCATTTCTTCTTCTGGTAGTGGGTTTTTGCTTTCTTCAAATGCCTGCATTTCGGCATCAAATTTCGTTAATCCATTTGCTTGCAGTTCCTGAATCCGGTTCTGCACACGCAAGTACGCCTTTGGCACCACACGCAGGAAGCGGTCTTCATATTTCTCCCAGTAGGTCAAAATACGTTCAGCATGCTTGCTGCCGGTATAGGCAATATGTTTTTCAATCATCTGTTTGACTGCCGCCGTTTCCTCCACATTTGTCAGTGGCTCCACATTGACCAGATCCGGATTGACATGTGCCTGGAAATTTTCGTCCTCGTCGAATACATAAGCGACACCGCCGGACATACCGGCTGCAAAGTTTTTGCCGGTTTCTCCGAGAACGACTACCCTTCCGCCTGTCATGTATTCACAACCATGGTCACCGACTCCTTCGACAACGATATTGGCACCGCTGTTGCGGACGGCAAACCGCTCTCCGGCAACCCCGCGGATGTAAGCCTCGCCGCTGGAAGCACCGTAAAAGGCTACATTGCCGATAATGATATTTTTCTCCGGCGGGAAAGTCACAACGGAATCAGGATAGACGATGATCTTTCCGCCTGAGAGTCCTTTTCCGACAAAGTCATTGGCATCCCCGATTAAATTCAGCGTCATTCCCCGGGGAATAAAGGCGCCGAAGCTTTGCCCTGCCGAACCGTTAAACGACAGCTTGACGGTATCCTCCGGCAGTCCATGCTCGCCGTAGCGTTTTGTGATTTCACTGCCCAGCAGGGTGCCGGTTACCCGGTTGATGTTGCGGATGGCGGTAGTGAATTCGGCCATCTGGTCATTGCTCATCGCCTGCTGCCAGTTCTGGATCAGCTCCTGGTAGTCAATGCTTTTCTTAACCCCATGTTCGTGTGTCTGAGTCCGGTAACGTCCGACACTCGCAGGAACGTCAGGCTGGTACAGGAGTGGCGAAAGATCCACGCCCTTTGCCTTCCAGTGATCAATGGCTTCATTTGCCTCCAGCACATCGGTCCGGCCAATCATTTCGTTGATCGAGCGAAAACCGAGTTCTGCCATCACTTCACGCACTTCCTGGGCGATAAATCGCATAAAGTTGACGACATGGTCCGGGTCGCCGCGAAATTTTTTGCGCAGTTCCGGGTTTTGTGTCGCGATTCCGACCGGACAAGTGTCCAAATGGCAGACACGCATCATCACACAGCCCAGCACAGCAAGCGGGGCGGTGGAAAATCCGTACTCCTCCGCACCAAGCAGGGCGGCATGGACGACATCTTTTCCGGTCATCATTTTTCCGTCGGTCTCCACGACAATCCGGTCACGCAGCCGGTTCAAAAGCAGCGTCTGATGAGTCTCGGCTAAGCCAATTTCCCATGGCAGGCCGGTATGTTTCAAACTGGTACGCGGCGCGGCTCCCGTCCCTCCGTCATAACCGGAGATCAGGACGAGGTCGGCTCGGCCTTTGGCTACTCCTGCTGCGATTGTTCCTACACCAACTGCGGAAACAAGTTTCACACTGACCCGTGCATCCGGATTGGCGATTTTCAGATTATGAATCAACTCAGCCAAGTCTTCAATCGAGTAAATATCGTGATGCGGCGGTGGAGAAATTAATTCCACACCAGGGGTTGACCCCCTTACCTCGGCAATCCAAGGATACACCTTCTTGCCAGGCAGGTGTCCGCCTTCTCCAGGCTTAGCCCCTTGCGCAATTTTAATTTGAATTTCATCGGCATTCACCAAATAATGGCTGGTGACCCCGAAGCGTCCGGATGCTACCTGCTTGATGCCGCTCCGGCGGGAATCGCCGTTTTCATCCGGAGTGTAGCGGTCAGATGCTTCTCCGCCTTCCCCGCTGTTGCTTTTTCCGCCGATCCGGTTCATGGCAATGGCTAAAGCCTCATGCGACTCCTGGCTCAGCGCTCCGTAGGACATGGCCCCTGTTTTGAACCGGGTCATAATCGTTTCAACAGGCTCCACTTCGTCAATTGGCACAGACTGGCGCTTTTTAAATTTCAGCAGCCCGCGCAGTGACTGCAGATTGCTTGTTTCATCGGTTAATAGTTCCGTATATTCCTTGAATAAATCATAGTTTCCAGTCCGGCAGGCATGCTGCAGGGTCATGACCGTCCGAGGGTTATACTGATGATCCTCGCCATCTTCGCGGTATTGGAATTCATCCCCTGCGTCGAGCTTTTTACTCGGACCACGATTTTCCCGGAACGCCACTTCATGGCGCATGAGCACTTCTTTTTCGATCATATCCAGCCCAATGCCGCCTAGCCGGGAAGCCGTTCTCGTAAAATACTTATCTATTACGTCAGTATGAATGCCCACTGCTTCAAAAATCTGGGCACCGCGGTAGCTTTGAATTGTCGAGATCCCCATCTTGGATAAAATCTTGATGATTCCGTCGGTGGCTGATGCGACATATTGAGACACAGCTTCTTCCTCCGTGACGTTCTCAATATCGTCTATTTCCACCAAATCCCCAATCGTGTCAAACGCGAGGTACGGGTTAATCCCTTCAGCACCATATCCAATCAGTGTAGCGAAATGATGCACTTCCCTGGCCTCAGCCGATTCGATGATCAGACTCACCTTGGTACGAACACCTTGACGAATCAAATGGTGATGCAGCCCGGAAGCAGCCAGCAATGCTGGGATGGCCGCCTGATCCCTGGTCACACCACGGTCCGATAAAATAAGCAGCACGGCACCATCCTCCATCGCTTGATCCGCTTCTTTAAACAGCCGATCCAGCGCCTTTTCCATATTGTCCTGCCCAGCATCCGCAGAAAACAGGGTGGACAAAGTGACCGGCTTGAACCCTTCCATGTCATTATGGCGGAGTTTTTCCATCTCGCTATTGGTTATTATCGGTGTTTTCAGACGAATATGTCTGGCGCTTTCCGCATCTGGCTGCACCAGGTTGCCCTCTCTGCCAATCGTCGTTTCCGTCATGGTGATGATCTGTTCCCTGATCGCGTCAATCGGCGGGTTGGTTACCTGAGCAAAAAGCTGCTTGAAATAGTTGTACAGAAGCTGCGGTTTTTTCGACAATACCGCAAGCGGTGAATCATATCCCATGGACCCAATCGGATCCTTGCCGTCTGTCACGAGCGGCTTGATGATCTTCTCCAGCTCTTCCTTGGTATACCCAAAGGCAAGCTGCTGTTCAAGCAATCTCTCTCCTCTGATCGGCGGCTGGATCACGCCCGCTTCCGCCACGTCTTCCAGCTCCGTCAGGTTTTCCAGCCATTCCTTGTACGGTTTTTCCGAGGCGACCTGTGTTTTAATATCCTCATCCGGGACAATAATGCCTTTTTCCAAATCAACCAGCAGCATTTTCCCCGGCTTCAGACGGTCTTTGTACAAAATATCATCGGCAAAAATATCGAGCGCGCCAACTTCGGAGCCAAGCACAATCATGCCGTCTTTCGTGACATAGTAGCGCGCAGGCCGCAGTCCATTTCTGTCCAGGCAGGCACCGATCTGCGTGCCGTTGGTAAACACAAGCGCGGCAGGTCCGTCCCATGGCTCCATCAGTGTGCTGTGGTATTCATAGAAATCACGCTTTTCTTCTTTAATCGAGGCATCATTCGCCCATGGCTCCGGCACCATCATCATTGCCGTATGCGCGAGTGAGCGTCCAGACATGTGCAAAAATTCAAATGTATTATCAAAAATGGAAGAGTCACTGCCATCCGCATCAACGACCGGCAGAATTTTTTCCATATCTTCTTCGCTGAAATATTCCGACTTACTAAGCTTCTCCCGTGCAAACATCCAATTAACATTGCCGCGAAGTGTATTGAATTCCCCATTGTGGATGGAATAGCGGTTTGGATGCGATCGTTTCCAGCTCGGGAAGGTATTTGTACTGAAACGGGAATGTACAAGCGCCAGTGCAGATTTAAAGTCAGGGTGGTTCAGATCAATGTAGAACGAGTCAAGCTGTTCCGGGACAAGCATGCCTTTGTAAACAATCCTTCTGGTAGAAAGGCTGCTGATATACACATCTTCAAACTCAGCCTGTCCGGCGAAGTGCTTTTCGACTACTTTCCGGATCACGTAAAGCTTTCGTTCAAACGCCATCTGATCCTTCAGATCGGCTGATTTTCTGATAAACACCTGACTGATCACCGGCTTGCTTTTGGATGCGACTTTTCCGATAAAGGAATCATTCAGCGGCACCGGACGCCAGCCTAAGAAGACCTGTCCCTCTTCCCGGATGATCTGTTCAAAGATGTCCTTGCTTTTCCTTCGAAGATCTCTATCTTGCGGGAGAAAGACCATTCCCACACCATATTCTCCCGCGTCCGGCAGGGTGATGCTCTCTTTCCTGCACTGCTTTTGGAAAAAACGGTGCGGAATCTGCGTCAAAATGCCGGCCCCGTCCCCTGTTGAGACATCCGCAGACTGGCCACCCCGGTGCTCCAGGTTGCACAGCATATTAATCGCATTCTGCACGATGGTATGTGTCTTTTTTCCATTGATGTTGGCAATCATTCCAATCCCGCAAGCTTCATGTTCAAAATCGGGATGATACAGCCCCTGTGGTTTTGGATATCCTTGCATTGTCATCACAACAGCTCCTCTCTGGAATTTATATGTGTTTAAAGAAAACCCGGCTATGCGCCAAGTTAATTGTTTTACTTTTTGTCTGTAAGTACGCGCTTTGGTACGTTTCGTGTACTTGCTTAATCGCTGCTGCGTCTGGGGTATGCCTGCTGATTGGCTCATTCTCTCGGCTTAATGGAGTGTGGGAAATGCCTTTTCTTGATTAGAAACTTGGCTTGTTTCCAAACGTTTATGACGGTCCTCTGCCACGTGAAGACATTCACCTATTTTTTTAGGGTTATATCATTATAGCACAAAAATCGTCTTAGCATAAAATTCAGATAAGTAATTTGGGGGTGTTTTGCTTAATTTTCGTTAAATGAAAACGCTGACATTTTGAGAATATAGCGAATTTATTTATAGCTTGAACCCCGCAGTGATAGGGGTTCACTGGATTTGTCAGTGTGATCAAAAAATTTTTCATGATTTTCCTGCAGATTTTTTTCTTTATAAGCCGATAATTGGACGTGTTTCCTACTTCATCGTATCCTTTTTAATAAGACATGTGTGGATTTTTTTGCACACAGCATTAAGGAGTGGAAATTTTGACAACAGAAGCTAAACGATTTAATCAAATACCTTTGTCTGTTCTGGATCTGGCGCCTGTCAAAGAAGGCGGCAATCCAAAAGAATCATTTAAAGAAAGTGTGGCGCTGGCGAAGCATGTGGAAGAGCTTGGCTTTAACCGTTACTGGCTGGCGGAGCATCATAATATGCCGGGCATTGCCAGTTCGGCAACATCGGTCATCATCGGCCATATCGCCGGACACACGAAGCGGATGCGCGTCGGGGCTGGCGGGATTATGCTGCCGAATCACGCTACCTTGGTCATTGCGGAACAGTTCGGCACCCTGGAGTCGCTTTACCCAGGGCGCATCGATCTCGGCCTTGGCCGTGCGCCTGGCAGTGACCAGGGAACGGCATTTGCACTGAGACGCACGCTGAATATGGGGCCGGAAGAATTTCCAAATCAAGTGAATGAACTGCAGGATTATTTCTCGGATGAACCGGTATCCCGCGTGCGGGCGATTCCCGGCCAAGGACTGGACATCCCGCTTTGGCTCTTGGGATCGAGTGATTTCAGTGCCAGACTGGCCGCGCAAAAAGGGCTCTATTTCTCCTTTGCCAGCCATTTCGCCCCGGCATATACTATCCCGGCGCTGAAGCTGTATCGTGATCGCTTCCAGCCGTCCGCTACACTGGACAAGCCATATGCCATGGTCGGCGTCAATGTAATCGCAGCAGATACCGATGAGAAAGCACGCTATTTAGCCACCTCTCAGCAGCAGCAGTTTTTGGATATCCGAAAAGGCAAGACAAGAAAGCTGCAGCCACCGGTGGAGGACCTTGGCTTGAGTCCGATGGAGAAACAAGCAGTGGAAGAATCACTGGACCCGCGCACAACCATCATCGGCAGCCACGAAACGGTTCGCCGGGGACTTGAAAGCTTCCAGGAAGAGACCCAGGCAGATGAGATGATCATCACCTCGCAAATTTTTGATTTGGAGGCGCGTCTGCGGTCTTATGAGATTGTTGGGGAGTTAATGGATTAGTGAATGACCGCGGAGCTTGGAGCTCTGCGGTTTATTTAGTATATAAAAAAAGAGCATCCCTCAGGCGAGAATGCTCTCATCTATAAAATTTAACTTGTAGCACCCATTCCGCCATCAACCCGGTATTCCGCCCCGGTGATAAATCTGCTTTCGTCGGATGCCAAAAATAGTACCAGGTTTGCAATGTTTTCCGAGTCCGCATAGTGTCCTAGCGGGATGGTTTTTTTAAGTTCTTCCTTCACTTCTTCATCGCTGGTTCCCTGACTTGCACCTTGTCCTTTTTCTACGGTTTTCATCATACCTCCTGAAACCGGAGCAGGGTGGATCGAGTTTACCCGAACATTATTTTCCGCTACTTCCAAAGAAGCTGTTTTCGTTAGTCCAACAACCGCATGCTTGGAGGTTGAATATGGCGCCATATTCGGGCTTCCTCTCAGACCATCCACGGACGATGTATTGATAATGCTTCCACTTTGCTGTTTTTTCATCACAGGGATAACATGTTTCATGCCAAGGAAAATTCCTGTGGCGTTAATGGATAGAACCTTGTTAAAATTATCGAGGGACTGTTCGTCAATAGCTCCTACGTCCCCGATGATTCCTGCATTATTAAAGAAAATATCTACTGAACCAAACTTATCCACTGTCTGATCAACATATTTTTTTACATCATCTTCTTTGGTAACGTTTGCTTCGATTGTAAGAACATTATCATCGGATAAATCTTTTTTTACCTCTTCCAGCTTTTCCTTGTCCATATCAACTAAAGAGACTTTGGCACCTTCACGCAAAAAGATTTCCGCTGCTTTTGTTCCGATGCCTCCAGCACCGCCTGTAATTATTGCTGTTTTTCCTTCTAATCTTCCCATGAATATCTCTCCTTTTTGTACTATTTTATATAGGACTTTTCCCCTGTTTATTTAAAGTAAAACACTACTTCAAAGTAGCCTGTTTCAGAAAGTGACAATGGTGGAATAGCGTAAATATTTGCCGGACAGACAGGAGGACAATCATGGAACAATATTTTCCGATCGATTATGAACAGTCGCGTGCTGTTTTTCGCAGTCATCTGAAAAAGGTGCAGAAAAAATGGCCTGATGCCACGCTTTTTGCCAGGTCGATTGGCAAAGATGCGGATAATACGATTGATGGGATCTGGGCAGAGGCTACAGAGCGAAACGAAAAGGTGCTGTTTCTTTCCGCCGGCGAGCACGGGATCGAAGGCTATGCGGGTGCTGCGGCCATTCATTTGTTTGTCGACGAATATATCGAGCAGCTTGACCCAAGGACAACCGGCATTTGCCTGATTCATGCACTTAACCCATGGGGCATGCGCCATTTCCGTCGGGTGACGGAAAACAATGTGGACCTTAACCGCAATTATGTCTATAACCGTTCTGTGATGCCGGATGATATCAATAAAAATTATGAGAACGCAGAAGATCTTTTCGTACCTGTTTCATCCATTCGTGATTTAACAAAGGAAAAGGCGGGGCTGTATGCCATTTTAATGAAGGATCTTGCCAAAGAGGGCTATGGCGGACTGCAGGAAGCTAAGAAAATGGGGCAGTATGAATTTCCCAAGGGAGTGTATTATGGTGGTCAGGCTGCGGAGGAATCAGCCATTTTCCTCAAGCAAATTCAGCAGGACCTGCTTGGCGGCTATAGGCAGATCGTGCACATGGACTGGCATACCGCGCTTGGACCAATTAATGAGCTGACCGTTGTGCTGCCGGCCAAAGACGGACGTGACCCGGAAACCATTAAACAACAATATGGGCTGAAACATGTCATCCAGTCCAGCGCTGATCAGGTAAAAGGTGATTCGCACGATCATTTTTACCTCGTTCAAGAGGATTACCCTGATACGTATTTATTCTCCGCTTTATTTGAATTCGGGACCTTTGGGGAGGGCAAAAGAGCCGAACTGCGCGAACTGATGGCGATTGTATTTGAAAACCAGATGTACTGGGAAGGTGCGCAGAAGCCTGAGGATCGGCGGTACATTCTGGAGGAGGTGCAGGCGATGTTTTATCCGGTTGAAAAGGAATGGCGTGAGGAACTAATAAAAGAAGCCAGGCGGGGACTGGAAGGTGTTTTGAAGGCTGAGAGGTTTATATGAAGAAAAGCTTGAGGCAGATGGGATGAGAAGCCTCAAGCTTTTTTCTGTCTTATATTTTATTCGTTTGCTTGAACGAATTTTCTCACGTGATAAAATCCAGGCCAAATACGGTCCCAACACCAAAAATGACTGCCCATAATCCAAGGCTGACGGTCATCCAGATCATCGCGCTGTATTTTTGCGCGCCGAGGCTCATCGCAATAAACGCAGCAATATGAATGCCTGTCAGAACCGGACCCAATAAGGCAAGTCCAGGGAGTCCGTATTTATTCCAAATCCGCTTTCCTCTATCCCTGCGGCTGGAAGGCTCTTTTGCCGGCTTTCCTTTTTGCTCCCTACGTCTTTTCAACCAAGCCTTGACTCGATCAAAACTGGCGCAGATCGGCAGGACCGTAACCAGATTGCCAACAAAGGCGACCAGCACCACCCAGAATGGCGAGAGTCCTCCCAAGATGCCGAGTGGAATTACCAGTCCAATCTCAAACCAGGGGATCGCAGCCCCGATAAATATCAATGCATACTCGAGCAGCAGCATACCATCCACCTCCCCGGCAAATTTTCCGTGAGCACCATTATACACCATCTTTTTAGTGGTAAGGAAGGAAAGGAGCTTAGCGGATTAAGGTATGGAGGGCTGACGCTTGGGATGAGTGGGAGTCTCGTGGACATCTAGGCGGGGCCGACGGGCGACTTTGCCTGAGAAGACGGTTCTCATAGACATTTGGGCAGATTCAGCGGGGTGTTACGGAAAAGGCTCACCAGCCGCCCAGATTCGACAAAATTCGGGAAGTGACAGGCACCGTCCGAAAAAGAGAGCGAACCACAAGGTCCGCTCTCTTCACCATGCTATTTATCTTCCGGTTGATGTGGATGCAGGGGCGGGTGGACGATCCAGCCTTTTTCCTTGTTGAGTCGGAGAAATTTGCCGCCAAGAGTAGCTTTTTGATTATGGAAGTTGGCAAACATCGTTATGATGTCTTCACGAATGGACATCCCCATCATATCGCTGCAGGCAACCAACCCGGCTGCAATTCCTGCAGAAGCCGTTGCGGAAATTTCCGGATCCTGCATGCGTGCGCCGACTGGAATATCTTCCAGTTTGGCATCCGGCCGCTCAGGAGGTGCCGGAGGAAGTCCCACTCCGTTTTCTTTCAGCAAAGGTTCCAGTTCTTTTAATTCAGTTCTGGCTTGTTCTATTGCTTCTTCCAGCAGTTTCTTCAAGTCCTTGTCCCCTGTATGGTTGATGGCGATTTGATGACTCGTGATAGCGGATTGCGCTGTTAATACAGCAGCCCAAATCCCGCTCACTTCACCATAATGCATTGGTTCGTCTTTTGGATTACCACTTAATATACCCATGAATTTCCTCCTATGTTTATGTTCTGTGTCGGTCTGTGTTGCACATGGTTATCTTCTCATGTTGAAAAAAATTTATTCGTCTGTTTGGCAAAATTTAAATCGGCCTCTTCTGTTATCGCAAAATTTTCAACAGCGGAAATACACTTCTCGAGCAATTTTTGACAGATTTCGGTAGTTTGAAGTCCTTTTTTTTGGTAATCTAGATAATAGAAGAAAGAAAACGCTTTTACATAAGTTATTCATACATGGGGGTTATAGCATGAAAAGGTTAGCCATATTAGGCGGAGGCTATGGCGGGCTGCGGATTCTTCTGGATCTGTTGGAAAAACAGCTGCCAGAAGACATAGAAATTACGATAATAGACAGGAATCCGTACCATTCGGTGAAGACGGAATTTTATACGATTGCTGCTGGGACGTCTGCCGAGCGTGATGTGCGGATGGATTTTCCGCAAGACGAGCGCGTCCGTTATGTATATGGAGAAATTCAGCAGATCGATACCTCCAATGAACAGATTCACCTCACCGGGCACGATCCTGTCCCTTATGACTACCTGGTGATTGCGCTGGGATGTGAGGATAATTATCACGGGGTTCCTGGTGCAGCCGAGTTCACGGAAAGTGTACAAACCTTCCGCCGGGTGCGGCATACCGGGATGGCTGTCGGCAATTTACCAGCTTACGGAAAAGTTACGATTGTCGGTGCCGGCCTGAGCGGGATTGAGGTCGCAGCGGAAATCAGAGAGAGCCGCTCTGATCTGAACATCCGGGTGCTTGACCGCGGAGCCACAGTGCTGAAGGCGTTCGACCCAAAAATTCAAGAGCATGTTACCGATTGGTTTCGGTCCAATGATGTCGATGTGTTTCATAACTCCAGTGTGGAATATGTGGAGCATGGCGGGGTGTGCAATAACGGCGTCTGCTATATCAACGACGTGACGATCTGGACGGCCGGGGTGCAGCCAAATCAGCTGGCCAGGGACCTGCCATTTGAAAAAGACAATCAGGATAAAATCGTCGTCAATGATTATTTTCAAGTGCCGGCACAGAAAAATGTCTATATTGTCGGCGACTGTGCATCCTCGGTTCATTCACCGAGCGGCCAGCTGGCAGGGCAGCAGGGTGAACAGATCGCGGAGGTACTGCTTGCCGTGCTCACAGGCGGCCGGCCCAAACGTCCAAAAGAGATCAAGCTCAAAGGAACGCTTGGCTCGCTCGGAAAAACCGATGGCTTCGGCAACATGATGCAAAAACCGGTCACCGGCTACCTGCCACGCATGCTGAAATCGGGCGTGCTTTGGCTGAATAAGCGGCATTAGAGTGTGCGTTAGCTTACAGGTCGCATAACACACACCGAGCCGTCATCCCCAGCAGATGACGGCTCGTACACTTAACAAAAACTTTACGCTCAATTCTCATTAACTTAAACTTCCTGTCGTATGATTGCAGTAGGGACAAAGTAACAGATTGATGTCCCGCTGAACAAGCAGACACTTACATGTTTCCATAAAGATCATCCAGGGCTTCTTTCTCCGGAGCCCGCCCCCCTTTTTTACCCTTCTTTCACGTTTTTCAGCCGAACTGCATCACACCCGGCTTCTCACCGCTTCATACTCCGCCTTCAGCAAAGAAAACACCACCGTATCATGATAGCGCTCCCCGTCAAAATCCGTCTGCCGCAATACACCCTCTTTACGAAAACCGAACTTGGCAAGCAGCCGCTCCGAACCCTCATTATGGGCAAAAATATCTCCAACTATGCGGTTCAGCTTAAGCGGTCCGAAGCCAAATTCCAGAATTTCGCCAATGATTTCACTCATCACCCCTTTTCGCTGAAAGTCTTCCCGGATCACTGCCCCCATCTCGGCTTTCCGGTGAAACAGATGCAGTTTATGCAGGCTGAAGGTGCCAATCAGCTCCCCTGCCGCTTTCGTCTCAATCACCCAGGGAATTTCTTTGCGCATGCCATATTTTTCCAATCTATCTTCAATCTCCTGAAGCATCTCCTGTTGGTTCTGCACCGGATCCGGCTTAATAAATTTCATTGTCTGTCTATCTCCCATAAACTGGAACATCTCCCGGGCATCCTTCTCTGTCATCCCTCGCAATATGTAATGATCCGTCTCCAGCACAGGAATCCGGGTAAAAATCTCTTCGATGCTCATTGTTTCCCCTCCAAAAAAATAACGGTATGGCTTCATCATACCATACCGTCTCATCTCTAATCCTTCTTGTTGACATATTCATTCGGCTCGTCGCCGCCATGAACGCTGCTGTTTTTAAACTGGCTTTTTCGGCCGTTTCGGCGCTCGCCATGCGGTTTGTTTTCCTTGAACTGATTATTGAATTCTTTTTCTTTGTTGACCATTAGCTGTACGCTCCTCTCTATCCATCATTACGATTAGCTTTTAACGGAACGCACATTTTATGCACCTACCCTTTTCCTCAAAATTTAATCCAGCAACCTGACAAATTTACAAAAGCTTAACATTAGTAACATACGTATTTTACATTGGGCTACTATACTAGCAGTTGAGGGCGGACAACGCCTAAAAAACAAACAGCTTTAAAGGGAGGACAATTTTGATGAAAATGAAAAAATATTTGCTGTTCCTGGCAATCGCTGCATTGGCCGTTGTGCTTGTTGCATGTGGTGGCGGATCCGATGATGGAAATGCAGAAGGGGACAACACAGAAGATACCGGTACAGAAGAAGAAACCAGTGGATCGGATGGAGAAAATACTTCTGAAGGATCAGAAGAACTGTCAGGCGAAGTAATTATTGATGGATCAGGAACTGTTTTTCCTTTAATGTCGGTTTTGGCGGAAGAATATCAGGTTAACGAACAGCCGGGTGTAACGGTTGAGGTAGGACGTGCAGGAACTGGTGGCGGATTTGAACGTTTCCTGAATGGAGAAACGGACTTCAACGACGCATCCCGTCCTATCAGTGAAGAAGAACAAGCGACAGCAGAAGAAAATGGAATTGAATACCAGGAAATGAAATTGGCATTGGACGGATTGACCATTGCGATTAATCCGGAAAATGACTGGGCAACAGAAATGACATCAGATGAGGTTATCGGCATCTTCACTGGTGAATATACAAACTGGTCCGATATTAATTCAGAATGGCCAGATGAGAAAATCCAAACTTACGGTCCGAACGAAAACCACGGTACGTATGAGTTCATGTTCGAAACCATTATGGAAGAAACACCTTTTGTTGAAGATGTTAATCTGCAGCAGGAATATCCAACATTGGTCAGCCTTGTGGCAGATGACGTGAACGGCATCGGATTCTTTGGCTATGGCTACTATGAAGCTAACCAAGATAATCTGCAGGCAGTAAGCATTGATTTCGGTGAAGGACCTGTTGAGCCTTCCCTTGACACAATTGCTGAAGATGGCCCATATGCTGGCTTCACCCGTCCAGTGTTCACTTATTTAAACACTGCCCATGCACAGGAAAAACCGCAAGTTTTGGATTACGCTATTTGGACAATGAATAATGTTAGTGATTTTGTTGCAGAAACAGGATTTGCTCCAATTCCTCAAGAAGAAATTGATGCTGAGGTAGAGGAACTCGAAGGACTTCAGCAATAACAACTTCATCCAGTCTTATAGCAAAGCCAATAAGGTGAGAGCACATTGAATGCTCTCATCTTATTGTGACTTTAAAGACACTTGAAAGGAAGCTGCAAGAATGGCAAATAATAACGATTTAAATAAAAACAGCAAAGTAAATGTCAGGGAAATGATTGCAAACAATAAGGAGAAAAACAGCCTGTCTAATATTACCGAAAAACTGGTTCCTACGCTGCTTTTCCTTATTACAGCCGTTTCTATCCTGACCACGATCGGAATTATTTATACACTGCTGTCTGAAGCAATCGAATTCTTCAGACGGGTACCAATATGGGAATTCTTCACAAGTGTCGAGTTGGATCCATTTGGACCAGACCCCGAGTTTGGGATATTGCCCCTGATAAACGGTACAATCATTTCCTCTTTGATTGCGATGGCTGTCGCTGGTCCAATTGGATTGATGACAGCTGTATACTTGAGTGAATATGCTTCAGAGAAAGTCAGAAGAACCTTAAAGCCGCTGTTGGAGGTGCTTGCCGGCATACCGACCATCGTGTATGGTTTTTTTGCCTTTACCTTTGTAACACCTATTTTACAATTGATTATCCCTGGTCTTTCGCTTACAAACATTCTCAGCCCCGGCCTTGTCATAGGGGTAATGATTATCCCCATGATCGCCTCTCTCTCGGAAGATGCAATGACATCTGTTCCCAATTCTATGCGGGAGGGCGCGCTTGCACTCGGGTCAACAAAATTGGAGGTTGCCTTAAAAGTCGTTATACCGGCTGCATTTTCCGGGATTATCTCTTCCTTTGTTTTGGCAATTTCCAGGGCGATCGGCGAAACAATGATTGTGGCCATCGCCAGCGGAAGCTCCAAGGACTTCACCTTTGACATTACAGAATCGATGCAGACGATGACTGCATATATTGTCGAGATATCAAGCGGCGATATTTCGACTGGTACAACCATGTATTACAGTTTGTATGCCGTTGCTATAACCTTGTTTGTTTTTACCCTTATCATGAACCTGCTTGCAAGGTACATCTCTCGCAAATTCAGGGAGGAATATTAAAATGGAGCATATGAATGCAAACCAAGTTCAAAATAAAATGAGCACCCGTATTAGAAAAAACAGTATTGCAAAAGGATTATTCTTTCTGTCAACGATATTCGGTCTTATTATACTCGTCATTCTTTTGGTTCGCGTCTTCTCACAGGGGATTGGCTGGCTCGACTGGAATTTCCTTACAGGCAGACTATCAACAGACCCTGAAAAGGCTGGTATCATGGGTGCATTCCTCGGAACAGCCTGGATGATGCTCGTTATCATTCCAGTTACCTTCATTTTAGGTGTAGGTACAGCGATTTACATTGAGTTATATGCGAAAAAGGGACGTGTTCAATCCATCATTCAGACGAATATTGCCAACCTTGCAGGTGTACCGTCTATCGTATACGGGCTCTTGGGACTGACCATTTTTGTACGATTAATGGACTTAGGGAATATTGTTTTAGCTGGCGGATTAACATTGTCTCTATTAATCATGCCTATCTTGATTGTCTCCGCACAGGAGGCTCTCCGTGCGGTACCCCAGGAGTTGAGCGAAGCGTCTTACGGGATGGGTGCAACAAAATGGCAGACCATCAAAAAGATCATCCTGCCCGCGGCACTGCCCGGAATCCTGACAGGAAGCATTTTGGCCCTGTCGCGTGCGATTGGTGAAACAGCGCCACTGACAGTACTTGGCATACCTGCACTCTTAATTCCATTCCCAGAAGGTCTGTTTGACTCATTTACCGCATTGCCGATGCAGATTTATTACTGGACACTTGACGCTGTGCTTACAGAAGAGTATGCATATCTGGCAGCTGCAGCCATCATTGTATTGCTGGGTCTTATGTTACTGTTAAACTCGATTGCCATTATTATCCGTAACAAATTTCAGCAGAGATTATAAGTGAAGCGCAACTATAACAAGGAGTGATTTAAAATGAGTCCTGAAAAAGGAATTAATATAGATCCGCAAACAAAGGCTTCATCCTCATCCAACAATAAAAAAGTTGTTTACCATACAAAGGATTTTAACCTTTGGTACGGGGATAACCATGCATTAAAGGATATTAACTTGTCCTTCAATGAGAAAGAGGTAACTGCGATTATCGGTCCATCAGGCTGTGGGAAATCTACCTATATTAAATCACTGAATCGTATGGTCGAACTTGTGCCAAGCGTCCGGACATCCGGCGTCATTTCCTATAGTGACAAGAACATTCTGGACAAGACGTTTAAGGTGGAAGATCTAAGAACCCGTGTCGGCATGGTTTTTCAAAAACCGAATCCATTTCCCAAGTCGGTTTTTGAAAATGTCGCATATGGCCCGAAAATCCATGGCATTCGCAACAAAAAAGTACTGAATGAAATTGTGGAACGCAGCTTGCGCGGGGCCTACCTCTGGGACGAGGTAAAAGACCGCCTGAACGAAAATGCATACGGCCTCTCCGGGGGCCAGCAGCAGCGCCTGTGCATCGCACGGTGCATGGCTATTGAGCCGGAAGTAATTTTAATGGACGAGCCGACATCAGCACTTGACCCGAAATCAACCCTGCACATTGAAGAACTGGTGCAGGAGCTGAAAAAGGAATATTCCATTATCATCGTTACGCACAACATGCAACAGGCAGCACGTATTTCGGACAAGACGGCATTCTTCCTGAACGGAGAAGTCGTGGAATTCGATAAAACAGATACAGTGTTTACCAATCCAGCGGACAGTCGGACGGAAGATTATATTTCCGGCCGGTTTGGGTAGGGAATTGAGTCAATTGATAGGATGAAAAGCAATGCTCGGTTAGCGGGCATTGCTTTTTTTCGTTTTGAGGAGTTCTGAGTCGAATTGAGAGAGTTAGCATCAGCTTTAGCGAATAACTTCACGAATCAAGCGAACCTCGTACCGAATCGTCACCCCTAAAACCGTGAGACGGCGCCCCTCAAGTCAATTTCTGTGAAAATAGTAGTAGGATATTAGCAGGGGAAAATTTCATAGATTCTATACAGTCAATTTATTTTCTCTTAATCTATGCCTGTTATGCTTGGGTTGCATCAAAAATTGAGAGGAGCGGATCAAATGTTCAAGAAATTTGGAGTCGTTGCGCTTAGTGCAGGAATTGTTTTGTCTGGAGTGGGCGCTAGTACGGTTGTAGCGGACAAGCCGGATTGGGCTGGAAATGGCAAACCGGAATGGGTCGAAACTGGAAAAGGCAATGGAAATGGAAACAATGGAACTAAAAAGGTAGAAAACGTCATTTATATGATTCCAGACGGTTTCAATGCAGATTATGCGACAAATTACCGGTTGTATAAAGGCGAAGAAGCTGTTTGGGACGAGCATATGAAAGGCATGTATACCACCCATTCGGCTAATTCCAGCATTACCGATTCTGCGGCAGCGGGCACTGCGATGGCAAGCGGGGTAAAAACGAACAACGGCATGATCGGTATGGATCCTGAAGGCAACGAGGTAGAAACGATCCTGGAAGTTTTACAGGAGGATGGGAAATCATCCGGTTTAGTAGCTACTTCTACCATCACCCACGCGACGCCGGCTGCGTTTGCTTCTCATGTGGAAGACCGTAATAATGAGACGGAAATCGCCAAGCAATTGCTGGCAAACGAGGTTGATGTTTTACTGGGCGGAGGCAAAAATAACTTCCTGCCAGCCTCTGAAGGCGGTAATCAGGAAGAGGCCAACCTGCTTGAACAGGCAGAAGAGCAAGGCTATGATTTTGTTGAAACGCGTGATGAATTACTAGATTCAGACATAGAAGTAGAAGATGGGGAAAAACTGCTTGGCCTGTTTGCAGACGGTGCTCTTTCTCCAGAAATGCACCGTGACGCTGAAGAAGAGCCAAGTCTTGCAGAAATGACAGACAATGCGATTGATGTACTTGAAGAAGATCAAGATGGATTTTTCCTCATGGTGGAAGGCAGCCAGATCGATTGGGCAGGCCATGATAATGATGCTGCATGGGCGATGACAGATGTAGAAGCGTTTGAGTTGGCAGTCGAGGAAGCAATGGAATTTGCTGAAGAAGACGGAGAAACCCTTGTTATTGTAGGCGGTGACCATGAAACAGGCGGCATGACCGTTGGCGCCAATGGATCTGGTTCCGCCAATCCGGAAGTGCTGCAAAATGTTAGCGCTACTGGTGAGCACATGGCATCAGAATTGAATGAAGACCGCTCCAATGTTAATGAAGTTTTTGAAACGTATACGGACTTTGAACTGAATGAAGAAGAGATTCAAGCGATCCAAGAGGCAGACGATGCGAAATCGGCTATCAACAAAGTGATCAGTGACAGAGCCAACATTGGCTGGACAAGCACCAACCATACCGCGGTGGACATCCCAGTTTATGTTTACGGCCCCCAGGCGGATGAATTTACCGGATTCTACGACAATACTGACTTGCCGAAGAAGATTGCTGAGGCGATGAAAGTTGATTTCGGGAATTAAAAAATAGTTGTGTGAGGAAAGCCCGCCAGGTGTGGCGGGCTTTTTTTGCTGAAAAGGGTTCCGCTGGTGAATATTTTAGTGAAATACTTTAGGTCAGCACTTTCTTTGCTGCCTGGAACTCCGATTCTCTTCTAACACCCATCACCCAAAAACTATCGATCAAACCCCATATTCTCCCGGCGATCTCCCAGGGTAACCGTCGTCTTAGCCGGCTTCGTCTCAGCCAAAACCTTCCCATTACGGAAAGAATACCTGAGAGCAGCCTGCTTGCGGATCGCTTCAAATTCGTCCCGCGCATCCAGCACGATAAAGTTGGCCGAATTTCCTTCTTCTATACCATAAGTATCCTCTATGTGAAGCGTTTTTGCGCTGTTGACGGTAATCAGATCCATCGCATCAACAATCTCTTCATACCCCATCAACTGTGCAGCGTGGATCCCCATATGGAGCACCTGCAGCATATTGCCTGTTCCCAGTGGATACCACGGATCAAAAATATCATCATGACCGAAGCAGACATTCATGCCAGCCTCCTGCAGTTCCTTTACCCGTGTCAGGCCGCGGCGTTTCGGATAGGAATCAAATCGCCCCTGCAAATGAATATTGACCAGCGGATTGGCGACAAAATTTATCCCGGACATTTTCAGCAGTCGAAACAGCTTAGACGTGTAAGCATCATTATAAGAACCCATTGCAGTCGTATGGCTTGCCGTTACGCGAGACCCGAGGCCGCGCTCATACGCTTCCGCTCCTGCTACTTCCACAAATCGGGACTGCTCATCATCAATTTCATCACAATGAATATCTACCAAGCGGTCATATTTTTCCGCCAAATCAAAGGCTGTTTTTAACGATTCCACCCCATACTCCCTTGTGAACTCAAAATGCGGGATGGCACCAACGACATCAGCGCCCATTTTCAATGCCTCTTCCAGCAGTTCCGCTCCATTTGGAAACGACGGAATGCCCTCCTGAGGAAAAGCGACCAGCTGCAGATCCACATAGGCCGCCATTTCTTCTTTTACCTCCAACAGTGCTTTTAAAGCTGTAAGTTTCGGATCCGTCACATCGACATGTGTGCGCACATGCTGAATCCCTTGAGCTACCTGCCATTTCAATGCTTTCGTCGCCCTTGTCTTGACATCCTCCACCGTCAGCGACTTTTTCCGTTCCGACCAGCGCTGAATCCCTTCAAATAACGTGCCGCTCTTATTCCATTCCGGTTCGCCGGCCGTCAATGTGGTATCAAGATGAATATGCGGCTCGATAAATGGCGGAAGCACGAGCGCTCCCCCCACATCCAGCTCCTCCTGCCCCTCTCTTGCAGAAAGCTGTCTCGCTACGCCCGAAAATTTACCATTTTTTATCTCTATCTCCCAGAGTCCTTCTTTTCCTCTAAGTGCTGCCTGTTTAATAATCATCGTACTAATTCTCCTTTTTCATCCAGTTGCTGGAAGGATTTTGCTTCGATCTGGGAAGCGATTTTCATGCCTGCCACGTAAATCACCGCAGAGCCAAGAAGTGCATTGACCGGCGGAATCCCCGGCGCCAGATTCGCCAGCGCCACACCCCCGGCCCAAGCAGCAATCGCAATCCAGTTCACCTGTTTAAATTTCATTGTAGCAAACGCTGGGTATTTCCCTTTGCGAACAAGGAAATAGTCCGCAAGAATAATCGCCCCGATCGGCGGCAGCGATGCCCCCAATATCGTCAAAAAGCCCATAAAATTGCTGTACAGCCACATTGCTGCAATCGTACCAATAACTCCATTGAAAATCACAAGTTTCCCCTTAGCGATTTTCGTGATATTGGAAAACCCAAGACCTGAAGCGTAGAGCGCATTATCGTTTGTCGTCCAGATGTTGAGACCAAGCACGAGGATCGCCGGCACCATTAACCCTTGTGCAAACATCACCTCGGAAATATCGGCAACACCAAAGGCAAAGGTACCAATCGCGCCGAATAGAAACATCAGGGAATTTCCGATAAAGAAGGCAATCACCGTCGTACTGACAGCAGAACGCTTCGTTTTAGCAAACCGGGCAAAATCCGGAGTCAGCGTGCCCGCACTGACAAATGAACCGATACAAATGGTCAGTGCAGCAGCAATCCCCATCATTTCCGCAGGCTGGTATGCCATTAATGCCTGCAGCCCGCCAGCCGTTTCCGTTGCCTGGATCGCAGAAAAACTTCCGAGAAGAGCAATTGCCGGTACTGCGATGATGCTCAGAATCGTCAGGGCTTTCATCCCAAAAAAAGCAGTTGCTGTCATGAGGAGTCCGATGCCAGCAATCAGCACATACACAGAAATGCCAGTCACTGCCTGCACCGGAACCGCAAACATCGCTACCCCGACGCCAAACCAGCCTACCTGTGTCGCTCCAAGCAAAAAGGAAGAGATGTATGACCCTTTCTCCCCAAAAGCGTAGCGTGCCAAAAGATGCGTGGACAACCCGGTTTTCGATGCAATGAATGCCAAGGTGCCAGTATACGCTCCCAAAATCAAATTTCCTGCCAAGACAATCAGAATAAATTGGGTAAAGGTAAGCCCCATCCCCAGCTGCCCGCCTGAGAGCATACTGGCAGAGAAAAACGTCAGCCCCATCATCACCGCAAGCATTTGCCAAAAGCCATTCCGCTTCGACTGTGGTACCGGTCTTAATGAATACTCTTTGTCTACCATCTTCATACCAATTCCTCCATTCATTTGTTAGAACTGATACCGCCTGGAATACAAGGTCTGGTGTTCAAACAGAAAAAGGCCTCCTGCCATTACTGACAAGAAGCCTTTTCCCAAAATGATCGAGGATGCATGCGTATTGCTTACACATCACCCGCCATCATTTTTCCGCCGTCCTTGTCAGCCTCTCTGGACTGATTTAAAGGTACCAGTATGTAATTAGTGATAGTATGGCAGGTTGGGAGAGGATTGTCAAGGGGGACCCGCTTCATTCCCGCGCATCCGGAAGAAACTGATACTCCCCTAAATCCACTCGCCCGCCGCTCGTCACTTCCACCCCTTCATCCTCGAGCATAATCCGCTGATCCATCGCCCTAATTTCATCTTTCAGGGCAATCTCTCCCTTAGCATTGATCACCCGGTGCCATGGCAGATGGTGTTTTCTGCTCATCGAATGAAGAATCCTCGCAACCTGCCTCGCCCCACGCGGATGACCAGCCACACGCGAAATCTGCCCGTATGTCATCACCTTCCCCGCTGGTATTTTTCGTATTACTGTAATAATATCCTCTGTGAATGGCTGCATCTTCCCGCCTCATTTCCGTTTGTTTTCGAGTATATCAATCATAGCACGGATGACATCGGTGTTTCATTCGACAAACTCCGCTCTTCTTAGCTGGTGACTGTCCCACATCAGTACGTTATAATGGAAAGATGGAGGGGATACAATGGACCTTTTAAACGTTATAGCAAAATTAAAGAACCGGCAGCCTTCGATTCTTGGGTCGGAGAAGTTTCGCAAATCTGCTATCCTGCTGCCGCTTTTGGAAATAGATAACGAGATACATATTTTGTTTGAAGTCCGCTCGATGCAGATGCGTTCTCAGCCCGGCGATACCTGCTTCCCCGGAGGCAGAATCGAGCCCGAAGACAGCGGTCCCCTGGCTGGTGCCATCCGGGAAACCACTGAAGAGCTGGGGCTGCCGGAAACAGCCATTCAGAACATTGTTCCCCTCGATTATATCGTGTCGGATTCCGGCAGGCTGATCTATCCGTACGCAGGCATACTTACGCAAACTGATAAACTTAACCCGAACCCGGAAGAAGTCGGCGAAGTATTTACCGTTCCGCTGGAATACCTGCTTCAAACCGAACCCGAAGTGTATAAAGTAAATCTGCAAGTGATCCCGGAAGATAATTTTCCGCTGGACTTGATAGTCGGAGGGGAAAATTACAACTGGCAGACACGCCATGTCAATGAAATATTTTACCGTTACGACGGCAAAGTCATCTGGGGGCTGACTGCGAAGGTTCTTACACATTTTCTGGATCTGGTGCGGGGCTAGGCAATGGGAGGGCTTGCGGATGTATAAGGGCGTGGGTTCCTCAATACGGTTTTCCTGAATTATCGTTTTGCTGACAGAAGTTGCTCGCAGAAACTGCGCCTGACAAAAAAGTCATCCCCTGGAGGCTCATCCCAATGAAAATTAACAACACAACAGAGGACTTTTTCAGAATGTATGAAGCAGATACGTCTTTTCAACTAGATGACTACCACCAGCACCATCTGGAAATCTTCACAACCTACTTCCATAGCTATTGCAAAAAGACCGAGCAAAAATTAACCGCTGCGAAAGAACGCTATCCCCAGGATTACGAGAATTGAAGGAAGTTGCAGCAGTGTTGCCTGGCGTAATCGAGGAACTTTCGGAAAAAGGAGAATCCTATTTTGGCTTCTCCCTCCCTGTCTCTGCCCATATTTTCACAGGTTTGTATGCCTCCAATGCATTTGTTGATCATCAGATGGAAATGTATTTCGCGATCGAAAAATTATCGCAGGATCCAAGCCTGCTCCGAGTGATCGTCGCACATGAAATGATTCACAGCTATCATTATCATTTGCTTGGCCATGCTGGCATCGACTGGCAGGCAATTGACTGGTCGGACGTTCGCAACTCCCTGTATTTGGAAGGTGTCGCGACCTATCTTTCCGAAAAACTCGTACCCGGTCACCCGCAGCATGTATATTTTTCCTATGAGGATGAAGGAGAGGACTGGCTGGATTTCTGCAAGCAGAATCATAAGAAAATTGCCGCTGCATTCCTTGCTGATTTGGATAGTGAGAATGTAAACATGGAAAAGGAATGGCTCCGTTTGTCCGGCGGGCAGCATTTCGGATACAATCGCCTCGGCTATTACCTCGGCACCACGCTTGTTCGTGACCTGCTTGAAGAGTTGCAGGAAGAAGAAATGCTGAAGATGCTTGCTGAAAAGGATGTCGCAGGTGAAGTGGATCGGTGGCTGAGGCAGTGGGGGTAATTAACTCCCTCTCTGAGACGTCCTCTCATCCCAGCATTCACTGTATGTGATCTCCCCTTCATTATCGATAAATTTTCTAATACTTGCAGCCCCATTATTTGAAGGGTAGCGCATTTTTACCTAGATCTGTTTTTTCTTCCCGCACTTTACGCAGTACGGGGGCTTTTGAATGGATTGAGACTCACTTTTTACCTCCCATATCATTTGCTCTACAAAAAAGGCCAGCAAGTCCATAACAGACTCCCTGGCTCATCCTTATCTCCACTCTACTGTCGTCGGCAGCACATCCTCCAGTTGCTGCTGATAATGCTGCTTGTCATCCCCAGTCATCCATAAATGAATCACGCCGGCATCTGAATTGGTGCGAATCAGGCGACCGACGCCCTGACGCAAACGCAGCAGCATGTAAGGTGTGTCGACTTCTTTGTCCGGGCTCTCCGCATGTTTGCGTTTTGCCTGGAAGACTGGATCTCTCGGCGGGAACGGCAAAGAGGCAATCAGCACCTGTGTCAGAGTCTCGCCAGGCACATCCAGCCCCTCCCATAAATGGTAGGCGCAAAGCACCGTAGCTTCCTCTGTCTGGAACTGCTTCACCGTCTCGCTGATCTCCCGGTCTCCCTCATAAAGCAGGGTGAATGGCAAATCTTTCTCCGCTATCCAGCCGCGGAATCGGTTCATTTCTTCTGCCGTAGAAAACAGTACCAGCGACCTGCCCTCGTTTTCTTGCAACTGCTCCGCTATTTTTTCCCATTTCTGCTGTTCTTCTTCCTCGACATGTCCGATTAGATCCATTTTCTCGTCATAATCGAATGGCGAATCCACCGTGAAGGAGTCATAGGACGCAATCCCCAAGCTGTTTGCCAGGTAGGAGAAATCTCCACCCTGCGCCAAGGTCGCGGAGGAAAACACAAACGGAATATCCTGAGAAAATACTTCCTGTCGCAGCACGTTTTCCACCAGCCGTGGCATAATGACCAAGCTTGTTGTGGTTTCATTTTCCTCAAGCCAATAGATGCCCTCATCACTTTTCAGCAAAATAGACAGCCCACGCGAGAAAAATTCTAAGTATTCCTCGATGATCTTGATATGATAGTCATCCATCGTGAACAGTTCCGCATCAAACACTAGCTGTTCCAATAGTTGATCCACCTTCTGCTGCAGGTTTTCCGCAATTTGAACCGCTTGTGGCTCGAGGCTGACCTCTTGCCGGTTGGACCCCTCCACGAGCACGGCACTCTTTTTCAAGGTATCAAACCACTGCTCATGCAGGTCGATAATTTCCTCAACGAGCACAAGGGATTCCTCACGCACATCCTGCCCCATGTAGCCTGTCAGGACATTCGTCAGCGCATCAAAATTGAATCGGTACGTCAAACCCTTCTGCGCTGCAAATTCCAGCAGATGCCCCTCGTCAAATATGACACAGCTTGATTCGGGCAAGAGCGGCATCTGCCCCTCGCGCTTCCGGGAATCCTTTGTCCAGATATGCTCCATGTAAAAATCATGCGAACAAATAATCAGGTCTGTCGCATGTCGGTAATAGTCCCGGTTCAATGTCTGGCCGCTCCGGTGGCGCCACTCACAGGTCGAGCACTGTTGAAGCGGATCCCAGGCAATTGCTTCCCATTTTTCATCAGGCACCCAGGGATATTCTTTCCGGTCGCCATACCGCTCAAACGCCTGCATCGACGCCCCTGTATCAAACACAAAATCGGGAATCTCGTCATGGACCCTTAAAATATCCTCATCATCTGTCTGCAGGCTGATCGGGTCAAGCTTTTTCATACATACATAGTTCTCTCGCGCTTTCGCCAGCCGTACATCGATGTTCAGTCCAAGCGACTCTTCCAGCTTCTCAATATCCCCGCCCCGCTTCACCAGCTGCTCAATCAGGGTTTCATCGGCACAGGAAATGATCGCGGGTTGTCTGCGGTATCGCGCATAACAAATTGCATAGATCAGGTAGACAAGTGTTTTTCCCGTCCCCACACCGGCTTCCGCAAAAATCGTCCGTTTATTTTTAAAAGCCTGTTCCAGCTGGAAGGCCATATAAATTTGCTCATCGCGCAATTCAAAGCCTTTCTCAGGCAATATATCGTAAAAAACATCGCCGACATAATCGCCCAGTCGGTCAAAGAAATTATCTGTCTTTCCTACAGTAAATGGAAGTGAACTGGTTCTTGTCATCTTAAACTCCTTTTTCGATCATTGAAAGGGCTATTATACGTGATTTGAGGCCGGTTGTCACTTATGGGGTTCGGGTTTGGGGAGAGGGTGAATTGCTGTGATGAATAAAAACACTTACTCAGGCGAGGAAAAACCCGGTCGAGCACTTCTAAAGACCTAAACCTCTCCTTGAGCAGTGGAAAAGTTCCATAAAACGTTTCTAAAGGCCAGAATTTCTCCTCTAGACAAAGTAAATGAAGTCATAGGAGCATTCTAAAGATCAAAACAGCCCACCCAAATGCTAAAAATGTCCAATAGAGGGTTTCTACTAGACAGAACAGCCCGGCCAGACGGCAGAAATGTCCAGTAGATCTCGCTTCCGACGAATGAGGCAGTCCTTCCGCTGAAACGCCAGCCTCCCACTCTACCTAAACCCAAAGGAAACCCGCCACCGCGGGTTTCCAATTTATTTCCCCTTCATATAATCCAACACTTCCTGGTCAATTTTCCCCCGCTCCAATTCCCGGCCTTCAAAATTTTCGACATGGAGGAAGGATGTCAGTGCTTCATACAATGTATCCCCATTCACGTCCGTCCCTTGCAAAAATCCCAGCCGCTGAAGGTGCTGTGCTATCTCTTCTCTAACCTCTCCCTCTATGGTAAGGATATTTTCTTCCTTCACATGGCCGAAATACAGCTGATGCAGGCGATACACCCGGATCAGTTCCTTGATCGGATCGGGATGTTCATCGACACGCAGATCGATGTAGCGGTCATTTGCTCCCAGGTAGCCGCCTTTTTCCTTCACCACATAAATGGCTGCGGCCTGTTTTCCCCGGCTGTCTCCTCCTGCTTCCTGGCCGGCATCCAGAGCTTCCAGCAGGCGTTCGGCGAGACTGCCGCTTGTCCGTTCAAATGTGCTCCCCATTGCTTCGACGGTTTCCTCACTTACCAGAATATTTCCCTGGGCGGCATAATGCTTACCTGTTTTTCCGCCAGCCCAGTCCAAGCAGTTGTCGCCGGTGAAAGTTGCCGCATTGCCGCGGGCATCGACCACACCAACCTGCCTGTCCTGTTTGCCGTCATCCGCCTCGGTCAAAAGCTGTATCGTTTCCTCTGCGGTTTTCCCTTGCTCGAGCAGTTCCAAGCCATCCGGGCCATATGTCGGGTTCGCAAATGCCTGTGTTGCCACAGCGCCAACGCCTGCTTTTGCCCATGGCACCACGGAACCTACCCCAATAAATTTGGATTGCACAGCAACGCCCCATTCTCTTGCTTCCGGATCAAATCCAACGATAGAAAATGTCATCTTTGCTTCTCTCCTTCATCTGTCGCCTGTATTGTCAGAAAAATTATATATTCATTTTACCATGTTTTTACCGATCGTCCATGCCCCTTTTTATCAAAATAGTTTAGAAACAGCGGCACACCTGCATTTGTCCTTTTAAAAAATATATTTTTCCAGCTGATGCCACCAAACAGGCTTTTGTTTCGATTGTAGTTGCAGAAGGGGGTGGCAGGAATGGATTTATCGCGTTAGAAGGTTGAGCGACCATGCAAATTCGACATTCTTCAATAAACTGTTATTGGAACAAAAATAATTTAATGGAGGAGATAATGATGAAGCTTTATCTTGATCCCGGACATGGCGGCGGAGATCCCGGCGCACAGGGAAATGGACTAAATGAAAAGGACGTTGTGCTGGATATTGCGTTGCGAATCCGCAACATCCTGACAAGTGATTATGAGAATGTAAATGTAAGGATGAGCCGCACCGGTGACGAAGGTGTCAGCCTCAGCCAAAGGACAAATGAGGCGAACGCATGGGGAGCGGATTACTTCCTATCCGTGCACTGCAATGCCTTTAACGGAGCGGCTTCCGGCTATGAAGACTTTATTTACAGCGGACTGTCGGATGCGTCCCAGACTGCGTATTATCAGGATTTGATGCATGCCGCGATCTCTGATGTGAACCAATTGCGCAACCGCGGGCAGAAAAAGGCGAATTTCCACGTATTAAGGGAGAGCGCCATGCCGGCCTTGCTCACCGAGAATGGGTTTATTGACAATGATGGAGATGCCGCACTGATAAGCTCCCCATCCTGGAGACAGACGGTAGCACAGGGGCATGTCAACGGCCTGGCTGATGCGTTCAACCTGCAGCGAAAAGAACAGGATAGCGGCAATGTCTACCGGATTATCGCCGGATCTTTCAAATCCCGTGACAATGCAGATGAGCGAGTGGACTTTCTCGACGGTCGTGGTGTCAATTCCTTCGTCGATACTGTTACAGTTGACGGCGAAAACTGGTATCGTGTTCAGGCCGGCGCTTTCACCAATCGGGAAAATGCCGAAAACCATTTGCAGACAGTGAGAAACGCTGGCGTCCCGGATGCCTATATAGTCACAGAACCACAATAAATGAAACATCCGGGTAGTCCTTGCTATCCGGATGTTCTCTTTTTCCGTGCATAAAAACCGGAATCCTGCAAAAAATGAGGAAAAAGGAGGAACATACATGAGCCATATGAAACTGCTAGCAGTAAAATTCATTGCCTGTCTCGCACTATTGTATATCGTATTAGGTTTAGGATTTGGCATGAATTTCGGCAATGTACTTATGATTACGCTAGTGCTTGGGGTGTTTGCTTATGCCGGGGACATGCTGATTATGCCCCGAATCGGCAACATAGCGGCCACGATTGCTGATTTTGCGCTCAGCTTTGTTGTTATTTACTTTATGAGCTATGCCCTGGCAGATGGCGGCAACTGGTTTACTGCATCATTGATTGCCGCAGCCGGCACAGCGGTTTTTGAGTATTTTTATCATCGCTATGTTAGATCGGAAATGCACGAAGGACGTAAAGAGCGTAAGCTGCGTCAAGGACATACCATGCAGACCGAAGCCTCGGAAGAAAGTTTTCCATTTGACCAGAACAAGAAGGATGAGTAGTTGGCAAGGAATCTGCCGTCTATCTGGCGGCGGATTCCCTGTATTTACATAAAAGTGGGAGCCACGGGCCTGTTCATTGCTTACATAAAAACCATCACAAGCAGCGGTACAATAATAGAAACGGCCACTGCACTGACGACCATGGCAATTGTCGCAATCGAGCCTTCCAATTCGCTGTTTTCCATCGCAGAGGCAGTGCCGATTGCGTGAGAAGCACTCCCAATGCCAATACCCCGCCCTATTGAATCAACAGGACCAAACAGCTTGAATACAAACGAACTGATCATGACACCGCCAACCCCTGCAATCATCACAAAAACTGCAGCCAGTGACCCCACGCCGCCCAAGCTGACTGCTACATCCATCGCCACAGCAGTAGTAGCATTTTTCGGGAGCAGGGAATAAAAAATGGCTCCATCCACGTCGGCCCAGACTGCCAGCAGCATGCCGCTTGCCACACCGACGAACGCTCCCACCAAAGTTCCCGAGAGGAGCGGCACGGTCAGTTTTTTCAATGTAGACCAGTGCTGGTAAAGCGGATAGGCGAGTGCCACTACCGCAGGACCAAGCAGCTGATTAATCCATTCGCCGCCGATCATGTAAGTTTCATAAGGAATATCGAAGCTAAGCAAGAAAATAATGACAATTGGTGTTGCGACAATCACCGGTGCTGTGAAGGAAACGGGCCATTTTTTATGGACAAACTGCCCGATTTGATAACAGACAATCGTCCCCAATACAGCAGCTATCCCAATCCAAATTTCATTCATGCTCCGCTTCCCTCCTTCTCATTAATGCCTGACTCACATGCCCGCCTGTCACCATCACCAGCGCTGTGCTAATGAGGCCGATCAGTATAAGTACGACCCCTTTTCCGGCGAACAGGTCAAAATAATTCATCACCCCGGCCGTCACCGGAATAAAAAAGAAAGCAAGATGTTTAATAATGAAGGCAGTTCCCGCTTCAATCCACTGCACCTTCAGCACCCCGCTGATCAATAAAGTAAATAGCAGCACGAGACCGATGACACTCCCCGGGATAAACAAATTAAATAATTGCTGAATCCACGTTCCCGCTATAAAAATGATATATAGTACAGCTATATGAAAAGCTACCGTAAAGAATTTAAGCACGTATATCCGCTCCAATGTTTTTCTCAACAGATACCAGTATAGCAAAAAACACGGGCGGGATGGGGTTATCGGGCATGAAAAACGGCTGCCAACCAAAGTTGACAGCCGTTTTTATTAGTAGTGTATGCCTTTTCCGCTCCATGCTGCGGCTGAAAGGTTTAGGGTCGATTCACCCCTCCACCTTCTCCTCAAACCTCGCAATCAATGCAAAAATATAAGCAGTATTCTTTGAAGCGTTTGATGCCTTGCTCCTCACACCCTTTTCTCCGTCCTGCCAACGGTCATAGAAGGCGTGAACCCGCTCAAACTCTTTCAGTCCGATTTTCCGCTCTTTGGACAGGCTCACACTTGGCTTTTGAAAGGTTGCCGGTTTGATCAGCAATACTTCTTCAGCGGGCCGGACGGCAAACCATAGCGGCTTTTGGTGGTTTTTCGTTACAGTATGAATTTCAAATTCGTAATCCCTCTGATGTATAAGATTCCATAGCTGTTCTGCATCCATATTCCACTCCTCCAATCATCCGTCATGCATTCCGTTTGTCTTCCTGCAACATACGCCGCGTTTTAATGTACGTCACAGCTTCCAATAATTCATCCTCTTTGACTTCCACGTTGTCTACAAGCAGTTTGAATTGCCCAACATCTCTTTTATTCTGCAAATTGAGCACAGCTTGCTTGCTGTCCCTGCCTTGCAAGTATTCCAGCGAGACATTGAAATAATCAGCGATTCGCTTTAGATGGTTGGGGCCCGGCTCCTTCTTGTTCATTTCGTAGCCCCATATAATGCTTTTGGCAAATTTAATTTCTGCAGCCAGTTCATCATGGGAAAGCCCCCGCTCCTGCCGCAGTTCTTTTATTCTAGTTCCAATATTGGACATATGTCTACCCCCGATTTTCTATCTTCTATGTTTTTTTACTATTTTATTTATTGTAATTTTATCATAAGGGGCGAGATATTGATAGTCTATTGCCCGAAAAACCGGATATAAGTAAATTTTGATTTTTCAAAACTTCAGGCTAATATATTTCCAGCAGCCCACCGATATATCCAGAAAAACCCCGTTTCCTTTCCATACACGAAAGGCGGGGTTTTTAAACTTGATCGAGCGATCTGTCACTTACTTCCTTAACTCACAAAAATCGAGCGACATGCCGCTGGGTGGGCGCTGTCGCTCGATTTGGGATTGTGTTTCGCTAGATTTTAGGTACCGCTCGCCCGATTATCCACCTAGCAGCCTCCACACCACTCATCAACCACTAATTATTGATATACTTCTCAAATACGTCGCCGAAGTCTTTTTCATGATACTGTTCTCTGATCGATTTAAGCCAGTCAAAGCCGAACTCAGTCAGCTCCTTGTATTGCCCGGCAAGCTGAGGTTCGGAGGTACGGGAATTCTGCAGGATGGACACTGCTTTATCCAGACTTTGGCCTGCCATGCCTTGGATAATTTCATTTTCATGCGTGATTTCAGCGATGTAAAGCAGGGCTTTGTAGAGATCTTTTAATTTCTCAATCTCATCTTTATGTACATCAATGTGGAATACCTGGTTGCCGAGCTGGAAGGCGATTTCGATATCCAGGTCAATCCGCCCTGCTGTCTCCAGCACGACATTGGAAAGTTTGTGCTGGGAATACGGATAGCGCTTCAGGGTCTGCTTGGATGAGCTGGCTTTCTCCCCGTCCACGTGAATCAGCGCCAGATTGGTAAAGCAATATTCATCGGCTTTCGTTTTGATCAAGAAGTAAATTTTTTCGTTGTCTTCATCTCTGACGTAATCATCCGCATCTGTTTTGTCATAATCATGCGGTTCGATGATTCTCCCGATATCGGACAGCCCGAGCGCATCGGAGGCGATTTTTTTAAACATAGTTACATCTCCCTCTCTTTATCTGATTTTTTAATTCAGAATTATTATATCACTTTTTCACCTGCAAAAGACACCCTTTAATCCAGCCGCCGGTCACAAAAATTAAACAGCGGGCAGCCCTCACATATCGGGGTTGCCTTGCAGTGCGCTTTTGCATGCTCGTCAATCAGGGCGTGGAATTCGTTGTGAAGTTGGAGATCGCCTGGGACGGCCTCCTCCACCTTTTTGCGGAAGGCATCATAGCTTTTCGGCATATTAAAGCCGACGCGGTAAAAAATCCGCCGTGCATAGGCATCTACAACAAACACTGGCTTGTCCAGCGCATACAGAAGAATGACATCCGCGGTTTCCCGGCCGATGCCGTTAATTGCCAGGAGTTCCTCGCGAAGCTGATCTTTTCCCGCTTTGCTGGCTTCCCGGACGGAATAATCATAGCTGCCAAACCACTCCATAAATGCCTTAATGCGTTTTGCCTTTATATTGAAAAAGCCGCTGGAGCGAATATGTCCAGCAAGCTCCTCCACAGGCATTCGAGCAATCAATTCAGGATCCAAGTAGGTACGCAGGTTATTCAGTGCTTTAGCAGCATTGCGCCAGTTGGTATTTTGCACAAGAATAGAGCCGGTCATCATCTCAAACGGCGTATCGGCAGGCCACCAATACTGCGGTCCGTAGTAATCAAGCAACTTATCATAAATGACGCGATAGCCCCGTTCCATCAGCTGCTTTCCAGCTCCAGAAGTTTTTCTTTCATGGTCAGGCCGCCGCGAAACCCTGTCAGCTTCCCGCTTTTGCCGACGACGCGATGGCAGGGAACGACAAGCATAACAGGGTTAGCCCCGATTGCTGCACCTACCGCTCGGACCGCACGTGGTCTGCCGATTTTTTCGGCGATGTCTCCGTAAGTAACCGTGTCTCCGTAAGGAATACGCATGAGTGCCTCCCAAACAGCTTCCTGAAATTCCGTGCCGCGCAGATCGACAGGCAGCTCGAAACTGCGGCGCTCACCGGTTAAAAATTCACCCAGCATTAAGGCATAGGGAGCCACTTTTCCCTCGTCTTCAATCAGCTCAGACCCAGGTCGCTTGGCGGTACACCATGCTTCTACCTCTTCTCTTTCCTTGTCCTCGGAACCGACAAAGCAAAGCCCGGCTTCTGTGACAGCAAGGTAGAGCGACCAGTTTTCCACTGCTAAACGCCCAAGATAAATTCGTTCTACTGGCTTGTTCAACGCTGTCCCCTCCTTTTGGCGTAAACTTAAATCACTTCTGCTTCCTTCAACATTTCCTCAATCGCTGCCGCCACACCATTTTCGTTGTTTGTATTTGTCGTGTGACTGCAAAGCTGCTTGACTTCCTCCATCGCGTTCCCCATCGCAACCGCGCGGCCAGCCTTTTGCAGCATGCTGACATCATTGAAGTTATCACCCATTGCCATGACATCTTCCATTCCGACTCCAAGACGTTTTGCGAAAAGCTCAACAGCTGTTCCTTTTTGCGCATCGGGATGGTTGAATTCCAGGTTAATCTCCCCGGACGAGGTGATCACCATATCCCTCACATCTTCCAATTGCTTGTACACCTTAAGCCGATTTTCTTCTTTCAGGGAAAAGCCGAGCATCTTATAGATCAGCAGGTCTTCCGCGTGAAACAGTTCCTCTGCAGCGCCGATAAACTGCATCTTCTCAATTTCCAGATACTGCTTAGCGCCTTCATAAATTTGTTCGTCTGTCGCTTTCGGGTTAGCAGTGGCAATGATGTCCATGATTACTTTCATAAATTGCTCCCGGCTGTCGGCATACACGCCTTTGCTGGTAAAAAACACGGTATGCATGTCACTCTTGCGGCAGCCTTCAAGGACTTTTTTGCAGACAGCTGTGTCCATTGGCACTTCACGGATCATCTGTCCATCTTCGTTTGAGGAAATCGCTCCATTCAAACTGATGATCGGACAGGTGATTCCCGCTTCCTGAAGCGGCAGATTTGCAGATTGCCAGGTTCTTCCTGTCACGGCCATAAACGTGATGCCGTGCTCTTGGGCCCGCATGATCGCCTGGGCATTCTCTGGGCTGATTTTCCCGTTTTCATTTAACAATGTTCCATCTAAGTCACTGGCAATAAATTTCATGTTTTCCTCCTGTAGGTTAGCTGGATGATGTATAGTCAAGCACAAAAATTCGACAAAATTCGGGAAGTGACAGGCACTAACCCACAGGCACTAACCCGAGCTGGTGACTTTTCCCATGCGTTTGCTGATATCAATCACATCTTCGGCTAGCTTTCTCAGCCGGAAAAGAATCTCACCATCAATGATTTCTTTTTTCTCGTTAAAAAACCTTTCTTCAACAAACACGTATTGCGGCAGCACCATGCCTTTTAGGTAAGAAAGTATTGGTTTCAGCTGATGCTCAACGACGAGATGATGATGGGAAGAGCCTGCAGTAGAGACGATTCCAATGGTTTTATTCATGATTGCATCCACCGGCAAAAGGTCAAAAAGATTCTTTAATGCGCCGGGAATGGATGCCTGAAAAACCGGTGTGCCGATGATCAACGCATCTGCTTCGGTGATTTTTTCAATGACCGTCCGGGTATCCCCGGTGTAATCTTTGTAAAAGCGGCCGTCGCAGAATTCCAGCTGGTAATCCTTCATATCCAAGAGTTCTACCTCAATTTCTTTGTTGAGGTCTGTTATATTATCTAAAACCTTTTCTACTGTGACCCGGGTTTTGGTGCCGACAATAGATCCGGATAGTCCTATCACTTTCATTTTTTTACCCCCGTTGCATCGTACCTGATTACTTTTCATTTCATGTCTCTTTTTATTATACGTCATTTGCCGATTTAGTTCTTTTCCGACGACTTGCCAGGAAAAGCAGCGAAAAGCTCATGGCTGAAAGGCCCCGTCCTGCTTCATAAATTTTTCCAGACTGGCGACGTTCTGCGGGCAAATTATTCGGATAAATGATATAATTAAAAACATAAATGACCGCAATGCCCTCTGTTTCCCTTATTGATTATCCATATAAATTTCAGAGAATCGCTGATACTTGGAGGTTCCTGCAAAAAAACCATTTTACTGCATGACAGCTAAATTCCCTTTTTGGCATCTCGTCCATCTTTTTATACCAAATCCTTAGGCCGAAAAACCTGGTACGAGCCAGCTTTTCCCGCAACAACCCATTTTAACAGTACAGGTATGAGCAAAGGGAAGTTTGGCGATAAGGCAAGATTTCTAAGCCGATAGGAAACTGATCCATACTTTCTTATTCTGCGTAAGCACAACAAAGGATTGTCACGACAAGGTTTATTGTGGCAAACCAAGTTTCATCACGAAATATTACTAGAAGGTGTGTTGTAATGGACAACATTAAAGATACGATACTCGAAGTTATTTATTCTATTATCCCCATCACGATTGTGATTACCATCCTGCAGTTTACGCTGATTGGATTGCCGGCGGAGACATTTATCCAGTTTATGATTGGCGTGGTGATGGTCGGTTTCGGTCTGGTCCTGTTTCTCCTCGGGGTCAATGTCGGACTATTGCCGGTCGGCGAATTGATCGGCTCCGCTTTATCCAAGTCGAAAAAAGTTTGGATGATCGTCCTGTTCGGCTTTTTGCTTGGTGTTGTTGTTACGATTGCAGAACCGGATGTACGGGTGCTTGCCAGTCAGGTTGATACCGTGTCCGGCGGGGAGATCCCGCAAAGCGTGCTGATTCTCGCAGTAGCCCTAGGGGTGGGGATTTTCGTGGCGCTTGCCATGCTGCGAATTGTATTCAATATCAGCATCGTCGTTATTCTGGCGATTGGCTATGGCTTAATCTTCACGATAGCTGCATTTACACCCCCTGTCTTCGTGCCGATTTCCTTTGATTCCGGCGGAGTGACGACCGGACCGCTGACGGTGCCGTTTGTCCTCGCCTTAGGGGTCGGAGTTGCTTCCGTGATACGAGGCAAAACCGCTTCAACGGATGGCTTTGGACTGGTGGCGCTGGCTTCCATTGGACCGGTGCTATCCGTGCTGATTTTAGGAGTGATTTACGCATGAATTTGCATATATTTGAAGGGTTTGGCGCCACTATGGAGGAAGTCGCCATCGCATTATTGCCTCTATTGCTTCTCTTTTTCGTGTTTCAGATCTTCTTTTTAAGATTGCCGAAAAGAAAGCTGCTAGATATTGGTGTTGGATTTCTGCTGACATTTTTCGGTTTGTCCTTTTTCCTGCAGGGCGTGCATATCGGTTTCCTTCCTGTTGGCGAACTGATGGGTGAAAGACTGGGAGCCATGGATCATAAATGGCTCCTGCTGCCGATTGGCTTTTTCCTGGGTTTTTTTGCGATTTATGCCGAGCCTGCGGTGAGCGTATTGATTCACCAGGTGGATAAGGCTTCCGGGGGCTATATTCCAGAGAAGGTTCTCTTGTACACGCTATCGATTGGAGTCGGACTGGCAATTGTTTTGGCCATGATTCGTATACTATTGGGAATTTCCCTATGGTATTTCGTCCTTCCAGGCTATATAATAGCATTAATATTAGTAAGGTTTTCATCAAAGACGTTCACATCGATCGCTTTCGATTCAGGCGGGGTGGCGACAGGACCGATGACAGCCACCTTTATTCTGGCGATGTTCGTCGGGATCGCTTCGGTTACAGAGGGCAGGGATCCGCTCTTAGACGGGTTTGGCATGGTTGCGCTTGTGGCACTTGCTCCTATCCTGTCCGTCTTAACCCTGGGAATTCTGTTTCAGCGAAAGGAGAAGGCTCAAGATGGCAAAAGTAAAGAGCGGGCAAAAACTGCTCATCACGATCGTTAGAAAAGAAAAAGCCAAAAAGGTCATCCAGGCCTCCAAAAGGGCAGGCGCTCAGGGCGGAACTACCCTGTACGGCAAAGGTTTTCGCGTAAATGACAAACACAGCTTTCTGGGCATCCCGGTGGAACGGGAAAGAGAAGTTATCCTGACGATGGTCCCGGAGGATATTTTCCCGGATGTCATGAATGAAATTATTTACGCGGTGAAACTGGAAAAACCACGGCAGGGAATCGGGTTTGTGGTCGACCTCAAACAGTTCTCAGGTATTGCGCATATGCTTGATGTGGAAGCGGAAATTGAGGAAACAGGCAATGAGGGTGGGTATGACATTATGGAAGAAAAAAAACCGTTGTATGATCTGATCGTTACCATTGTCAATAAAGGAGATTCGGAAAAGGTTGTGGATGCTTCCAAGGATGCAGGAGCAGAGGGCGGGACCATCCTGCACGGCCGGGGCACCGGCATTCATGAGCAGGCAAAGCTGTTCAACATCCAGATCGAGCCAGAAAAAGAGCTTGTGCTTACCCTGATTACCCGCGACAAAACGGAAACGGTTCTGAGAGCAATTGAAGAGGGTGCCTCCCTTAACAAGCCAGGAGTTGGGATCGCCTTTGTGTTGAAAGTGGAGAAAACGGTAGGAATTAATCATGTGTTGAATAAGATGATGAGTGATCGGTTTGACGAATGAGCCGCGCGATTTGGCGGTGTGAGTGCGCGATTTGGGGCGTGGGCGCGCGATTCGGCCCTGTGTTTGCGCGATTTGAGGCGGTGTCCGCGCGACTTTCAATGAAGGTTGCGCGATTAAGCAGGCGCTCGTCCGTCAATCTTAAAAATCCCAATTTCCCACCTCATAGATGGGACATTGGGATTTTTTTAAGGAGCATCAAATCAGCCTAAATAGTTCTTTGCAATAGCTTTATAAATCTCGATACACTCTAAGTATTTATCGATATCAACGTGTTCATCGGGTTGATGAGCTTGTGCGGTGACACCAGGCCCTAATACAACGACGGGAAAATCCTTGTCTGCCTGCACAAATTGGGAACTGTCGGTATAGCCTGTGATTCCGCCAAGTTTTGTACTGCCACCCATTGACCCCACTGCGACTTGTACCGTTTTGACAAACGGATCATCATCAGACGTCGTCATCGAGGATTGGTCGTTTAGAATACGAATTTCTGACTTTAGGTCGGGATATTGCTGTTTAACATTTTCGATGACCCCTTCAATTTGTCCGATAATTTGGTTATGATCCTGGGAAGGGACCGTGCGTATATCAATATTGGCAGAACATCGATCCGGAACCACATTCGTGTTTGCTCCGCCCTGGATGACATTTATGCTGAAGGTCGGGCCGCCCAGCTTGCTGTCTTCTTCGTACTGTAATTTAAAATTCTCGCCCAACAATTGATGGATGATTTCATTCATATGGACGATCGCGTTCACGCCCGTTCGTATTATAAGGTCAGCCAGTCATTTCTGGTTGACCTATTTTTAATGGGTTTTATGCTTGAAGTAGCCGGGGTAGAACGTTCGCGCCCGTGGGACACCGATCCCGTCCGTA
>NZ_NIXK01000012.1 GCF_002763455.1 Lentibacillus sediminis | reverse complement strand
AGAACTTCCGCCCGAGAACGAGAACTTCCGCCCGAGAACGAGAACTTCCGCCCGAGAACGAGAACTTCCGCCCGAGAACGAGAACTTCCGCCCGAGAACGAGAACTTCCGCCCGAGAACAGCCCACCAAACCCCACCCCTCACCCTGAAACAAAAAAAGACACCTCATCTCCCAACCCGAGAATTAGCTGTCTTTTTTACCCTGTTTTTTTATCTTTTTCTAGGACCATCTGTTATTGCGCGAATTGCTGATAATCATTAATGAGCTTGTCCAGTTGTTCACTTTGGCTGATAATTTCTTTAGATGTTAACTCATGAGTATCACTGAGCGCAACCATTTCTTTGCGGCATTTTTCAATTTCCGCCAATAGCTGATATTTGCTCATAAATCTATCCTCCTGTTTTCTTTTCCAGTAATATATGATAGAAGATTACCCATAAAAAAGCAACGATAAACTTTTGAATTTTTCATGACATTTTTGCAAAAGGGCTTTACAATAGTTAAAGAGAGATTTATAAATGAATTGCTCACTATCATATACATAAAAAAATTTTTTTCGAGAAAGTGAAACCTTTTCTATCCTGAATCGTAAACACAAATACCGCAGATGCAGCGGAGGTACCTGTATGGATCAATTTATTAGAGAGAAAATTAAAAGGGTAAAAAAAGGGGATCAGTCCGCATTTGAGGATGTGGTGTCCTTTTATCAGAATAAAATTTATCAGCATTGCTTTCGTATGCTGGGGAATGCACATGAAGCCGAGGATATCGCGCAGGAAACCTTTGTCAGGGTCTATGTTAATATTCATTCGTACGACGAGAAGCGGAAATTTTCCACCTGGCTGTATCGGATTGCCACCAATTTGACGATTGACCGAATCCGCAAGCGGAAACCGGATTACTATCTGGACGCCGAGGTGAAGGGTACGGAAGGATTGAACATGTATTCCCAGCTGGCGAGCGACAAACAAAGCCCCCCGGAGGAAGTGGAGAATCAGGAACTGCAGCGCTATATTCACCGGGAAATTGCCGAGCTTCCGCCCAAGTACCGCAGCATTATTATTTTGCGGTACTTAGAGGAATTTTCCCTGCAGGAAATCTCAGAAACCCTGGATATTCCGCTCGGTACGGTGAAAACGCGGATTCACCGGGGCAGGGAAGCCTTGAGGAAGAAGCTTCGCCATGTGTAAAGGAGTGTGAGATAGATGAATTGTAACCACGAAGCGACAGAGCTTATGCATAAATATTTGGATGGAGACTTAACGGCAAAAGAAGAGTCTGAATTCCGCAGACATTTAGAGGACTGTGAAGCGTGCCAGGAGCATTTCCGCGAGCTGAAACGGACGATCACACTTCTGCAAAGCGGCGAGCACGTTGAAGCACCGCCAAACTTCACGCAGCAGGTGATGCAAAAACTGCCGGCAGAAAAGAAACAGCTTAAATACAAACGCTGGATGAAGGCCCATCCAATGTTCACGGCCGCAGCGATCTTTTTTATCCTCATGATGGGGAGTGTCATGCCCAACTGGAACCAAGACAGTCAACTCGTTGTCTCCAAGCAGGAGGACCTGATCATTCAGGGCGGCACGGTGATTGTTCCATCGGACGTCACAGTGGAAGATGATTTGCTTGTCAAAAACGGCAACTTAATTATTGAAGGCACCGTGGACGGAAATGTCACAATCATTAACGGCGAACTGATCGATGGGGACGAACCGATCGACAGTGAGGGGCTGATGGCATCCGTCGGGGAGATAAACGGTGAACTGCATACCATTGATCAGGCTTTTGAAAAGATTTGGTACCATATCAAGAGCTTTTTTCAGGGCATCTTGGATTTTGCGGGGTAAGGAACTTCCTTATCCCTTTTCTAATTCCGCAGAAAAAATTCCTTTCCAAGCATTGGCAAAATACATGTAAGACCTGATAATATGATATAATATAGGGTGTTATGTGGCGCGAGATACATATTAGATAAGGAAGGGTAAATTTCCTTATCGTAAGTACAACGAAGCCAAGTTTTCTTTTACGAGGGAAGTGTGAACATGCTTGATGGGGATTTCACCTTATTAGAACTGCTGCGCATAGTGATCGATATCAGCCTCGTCTGGTATGTATTCTATAAATTAATTATGCTTATCCGCGGGACCAAGGCGATCCAGCTGTTAAAAGGCATCGGTGTGGTGCTTGCGGTATGGCTCTTGAGTATCCTGCTCGACCTGCAGACAATCCAGTGGCTTACCAACCAGGCGATCATCTGGGGTTTTCTGGTGATTATCATCCTCTTCCAGCCGGAGCTGAGGAGAGCGCTGGAGCAAATCGGCAGGGGTAATCTTTTTTCCAGAAACGCTAAGTCAGAGGAAGAACTGATTGAAAAAGACATAGAAGCGATTATTCAATCTTGTAAATATATGGCAAAACGCCGTATCGGGGCTCTCATTTCCATTGAGCGGGAGACCGGGATTGCTGAGTATGCGGAGACCGGGATTGCTATTAACGGAAAATTGACGCATCAGCTCTTGACCAATATTTTTACCCCGAATACACCGCTGCATGATGGTGCTGTCATTCTCAAGCGTAATGAAATTATCGCCGCGGCCTGCTACCTGCCGCTGTCGGAGAGCCCATTTATCTCCAAGGAACTGGGAACCAGACACCGGGCGGCGATGGGAATCAGTGAAGTGACCGATGCGCTGACCATTATTGTTTCAGAAGAAACGGGCAACATCTCCTGCACCAAAAATGGAGAGCTGTACCGGGAGCTGGATCAGGACAGACTGCGCGACATCTTGAGCGATAATTTGTCCATGTACCAGAAAACCCCTGACAGGAAGGCAAAGGAGCAGAGGGGGAATAAGGATGGATAATTGGTTTAACAGCAAATGGTTCGTCCGTGTAATTTCGCTGGTTTTCGCCGTGCTGCTTTATGTATTTGTATCCGTGGAAATCAATAACACAGAAAATAATGATGACAATGCAGCCCCGGGTAATTCCGATGAAATGCAGACCCTCGAGGAAGTTCCGGTAAACATCCGGATTGATAGTGAAAATTACATCGTCAGCGGTGTTCCGGAGACCGTCTCGGTGACGCTGGGAGGCACGACGGGGATTTTAACGGCAACGGTTATCCAGCAAAATTTCGATGTGTATGTTGACCTGCAGGGACTCGAAGCAGGTGAGCATACGGTGGAAATCCAGCATGATATTAACAATGACCTGGAAGTATATATTGAGCCAAAAACGATCGAAGTAACAATTGAGGAAAGAGCGTCCGAGGAATTTCAAGTAACTGCCGACTTTTTTAATGAAGATCAGATGGCAGACGGATATGAGCTCGGGGAATACCAAGTCACCCCGGAGACCGTCACGATCACAAGCTCACAGCGGGTGATTGATCGGATTGGCATGGTGAAAGTATACGTTAATCTCGACGGTGTGGGTGATGCGATCAACAACCGGGAAGTGCCTGTCAATGTCTATGACAGCCAAGGCAATGAATTGAATGTGCAGGTCGAGCCGGAAAATGTGGAAGTATCCGCAGAAGTTGAGAATCCGAGCAAGACCGTACCTGTCAGTGTAGCAACAACAGGCGAGCTTCCGGAGGGTTATGAAGTAAGTTCGATTACCTCTGGCACCGAAGAAGTGGAGATTTTTGCAAGGACAAGCATCCTGGAAGGCATTGAAGAAGTAACAACAGAAGAAATTGATTTATCCGAAGTCACCGAATCAGGCACCATTGAAGCATCATTAGCGCTGCCTGATGGTGTATCTGTCCCGGAAATGGAAAATATTGAAGTGGCTATTGAACTGGAGCAAACGAGAATCTTTGAAAATGTCGGGATTGAAGCAGAGCCGCCAGAGGCAGGACAAGACGTGAATTTTATCGACCCGGAAACAGGAGAAATGGATTTCACCGTCACGGGCAATCAGGCGGTGGTCAGTGAACTGGCTGCAGAGGATTTTCAAATTGCTGTTAACCTGGATGGGCTTGGAGCGGGTCAGCATCAGCTCCCTGTCACGATTGAAGGGCCGGATCAGGAAAACCTGACAGTGGAAGAGGCACAGGAACAGGTGACAATCGAAATCAGTGAATAGCGCTCCCTAATTGCTTTTTAATGGGAGACAAAGGAGAGGTAAACGATGGGAAAATATTTTGGAACCGATGGCGTCAGAGGTGTTGCCAATGAGGAACTGACACCGGAAATTGCATTTAAGCTGGGACGCTTCGGCGGCTATGTATTGACAAAAGAAAGCGGAAAACCGCGGATTTTAATCGGACGAGACACACGCATCTCCGGACCAATGCTGGAAAACGCGCTTGTCGCAGGTTTGCTTTCCATCGGCGCGGAAGTCATGCGCCTTGGGGTGATCTCTACCCCGGGAGTTGCTTATTTGACCAAAGCGACCAGCTCTCAGGCCGGTGTAATGATCTCGGCCTCGCATAATCCAGTGGAAGACAATGGCATCAAATTTTTCGGTTCGGATGGTTTCAAGCTATCTGATGTTCAGGAAAATGAAATTGAACAGCTGATGGAAAACGAAGACAATCTGCCGCGTCCGACAGGCGGAGACATTGGCATAATCAATGACTATTTTGAGGGCGGCCAAAAGTACCTCTCATTCCTGAAAGACACCGTGGACAATGATTTCGAAGGCATGCAAGTGGCGCTGGACTGTGCACATGGAGCAACCTCCAGCCTGGCCACCCATTTATTTGCCGACCTGGAAGCGGATCTCTTCACGATCGGCTCCTCGCCGGACGGCCTGAACATCAATGACGGCGTGGGCTCCACCCATCCGGAAACATTGCAGGCATTTGTGAAAGAAAAAGGCGCTGATATCGGTCTGGCATTTGACGGGGACGGCGACCGCCTGATTGCCGTTGATGAAAAAGGAAACATTGTGGACGGTGACCAGATCATGTTCATCTGTGCAAAATATTTAAACGAAAAAGGCTTATTAAACGATAACACGGTTGTTTCCACTGTGATGAGCAACCTCGGCTTTTACAAAGCACTTGAAGAACACGGTATGCGCAGTGAGAAAACTGCCGTCGGAGACCGCTACGTCATGGAAGAAATGCGTAAAGGCAGCTACAATCTGGGTGGCGAGCAGTCCGGCCATATCATTTTTCTGGAACATACGACGACAGGTGACGGTATGCTGTCTGCCCTGCAACTGGTTAATGTGATGAAGGAAACAGGAAAGCCATTATCCGAACTGGCTAGTGAAATGACGGTCTTTCCGCAAGTGCTTAAGAACGTTAAAGTTATCGACAAGCAGGAAGCACAGACACATCCGCAAATTCAAAGCGAGATTGAGGCAGTAGAAAGGGAACTTGGCAGCCAGGGGCGCGTATTAGTCCGCCCATCCGGCACCGAGCCACTCGTCCGCGTCATGGTGGAAGCACCAACCAAGGAAGACTGCGAGCGCTATGCCGATCAAGTCGCGAATGTGATTGACCAGTTATTGGGAATGAAAGGGTAAGGAGGACCGCTCTCTATTGAGAGCGGTTTTTTTTGTGGGATGAGTGGGCGTGCTGAAATTGGGTGAGGGGACAGGAATTCGGGCGAGTGGCGGGTGAGATCGAGCGGGTTGCTTGGCAATTCGAGCGAGCAGCAGTCCAATTCGAGCGAGATGCGCCCCATAAGCTAGGTTGGGCTAGTACGCGCTAGGTGAACGCTCAAGATGTTGCAGGGAGCCGTCTCAACAACAAAAGAGACAGGAAAAGCCTTCGAAATGTTGTAGAGAAGCGTTCTCAAGGACAAAACCAACCGAAAAGGCGTTCGAAATGTCCGCGAGACTATTTTACAAGGGTAAAACTACCTGGTTGCGCCTCGCTTGTATAGCCCGCTCCCCCACCACCAACCGAATACGCTCACTCGCCCCAGCAACTACATTAAACTACCACTCCCTCCAAAAATCATTTATAATAATAAAAAAGCAAATAACACTATTCAGACACAAAACAACCACAACAAACTAGAGGAGGACTTCCATGATTGAATTTCCAAAACCGACAGTAGAGCAATTTTTCCGCACACATGTAATTACCAACTTCGCGGTGAGCAGTGATGAGAAGCGGCTGATTTTCAGTTCCAATCTCAATGGCAAGGTGAACCTGTGGGCGATGGACCTGCCGGATACATTTCCATATCTGTTCGCTCACCACGATGAGTCTGTCAGCTTTATTAAAACAGACCCACATAATCGCTTTGTGCTCGCCGGCTATGACAAAGACGGGGATGAGAACCACCAGATTTATGCGCTTCCCCCCGAGGGAGGGCTGCCGCAGCCACTCGTCACCGGTGACTCCCAGGAGAAGTATTTTTTCGAGCATCTAAGCGATGACGGAGAGCGGCTCTACTATGGCACATCAGAAAACAACCCTTCTTTCCTTAATATGCACGTTCGAAACCTGAAAGATGGTTCGGATGAGCTGATTAATGAAGGAGAGGGCGGCCCGACTCATCTGGGAGCCATCTCTAATGATGAATCCACATTTGTATATTACAAAGTATTTGCCAATACGTATGTAATCGGGTTTGTAAAAGTCGGTGAGGAAACCTACGACCTGACGCCGGATCCGGAAAAGGTACATACGGTTGGCCAGGCGGTGTTCACCGATAACCAAACGATTTATTTTCCGACCGATTATGAGAGTGAATACAGCTATCTCGCCAAGTTTGATCTGCAAACTAAGACATTTTCCCAAGTTGTCACGCTGGAAAATGAAAGCGTTGAAACAGTTAAATATGATAAATCAAACAACCAGCTCTACCTTGGCACGGAAAAAGGCGTGGAGCACGGCCTCTACCGGTATGATCTGAGCAGTAAGCAGGTGGAAAAACTGGAAAAGCCGGTTGCGTCCATCCATCAGTTGCATGTCGCAAAATCAGGTAACGTATATTTGCTCGGCAACAGCGGGACCCAACCACTGAATATTTTCCAGACCACCAATGGAGAAGATTGGAAGCCGCTGACGAACAACCGGGTGCTTGGTGTCAGCCAAGACGACATGGTCGAGCCAGACGTTGTGAGCTACTCGTCCTTTGACGGCATGGAAATTGAGGCATTGCTGTTTCGGGCTAAACCGGAAAACGATAACGGCCATACGATTTTCTGGCCGCATGGTGGACCGCAGGCGGCAGAGACTAAAACTTTCCGCGCCATGTTTCAGGCCTTCCTGAATCGGGGCTACACGATTTTTGCGCCAAACTTCCGTGGCAGCACCGGCTACGGTTCCTCCTTCGTTAAGCTCGTGGAGCAGGACTGGGGCGAGGGGCCGCGCCTGGATAATGTCGCCGGGATTGAATGGCTGTTTGAAAACAACATCACGGACCGCGAGAAACTGTTCTTGGTCGGCGGAAGCTATGGCGGCTACATGGCACTGCTTCTGCATGGGCGCCATCCGGAATATTTTAAGGCAGTCGTCGATATCTTTGGTGTCTCAAACCTGTTTACCTTTGTCAACTCGGTGCCCGAACACTGGAAGCCAATCATGGAACGCTGGGTCGGGGACCCGGAGCGTGACAAGGAGCGGTTCATCAAGGACTCGCCTGACACTTATCTGGACGGCATGACCAAGCCGATGCTCGTGATCCAGGGAGCCAAGGACCCGCGCGTCGTCAAAGAAGAATCCGACCAGATCGTTGCCAAGCTCCGGGAAAAAGGCCGCGACGTCGAATACTTTGTAATGGAAGACGAAGGCCACGGATTTTCCAAAAAAGAAAATGAAATCAAAGTATACAGCTTGATGCTCGACTTTTTACAGAAGCATCAAGCCTAAAACCCAGCAGGTGAAGCCACATTGAAGGCTTTGCCTGCTTTTTACTATAATCGAAAAATCCATCACCCAGTTGGCAAAATAAATACCACTTTTCCCACCAAACTTTCGATTATATGAGTGAAATCACCTCTCACACTCGTGCGCGTGCTGACATAAACTTTTTACTAACACCCTAAACCAAACAGCGATCCCTGAAAAAAACATTGACGACTTCATCCATTGTAGATTAGAATGAAATAGCCCTGTTTTTTCAGCGCATGCTTGATTGCTAAAAAAGGGTGGATCATCATTTCAAAACAGAAAGGAGCTTCAGAAAAAAAAGGCAACAGAAAGCGCCAGGACTATTTTCCGAACGGTTAGGAAACTAGTTGACGAGGTGGAGGCTAATCGAGATATTCGGCGGATTCCTCCCGGTTGTACATCTCAACCGCCAGGCTTTGTTCTGAAAACCAGCGAGGTGACTCATGGGCCAAGGAACGAGGCAAGATGTCATAACAAACACGAGAAAGGGGCAGCAAGACGCCCCGTTTTAAAGCAGGTCGTGTGCTGCCCCTTCAACAAGGAGGAAGCAACACTATGTGCGGAATTGTAGGATATATTGGAAACCAGGATACGAAAGATGTTTTATTAGATGGACTGCAAAAGCTGGAGTACCGCGGCTATGACTCAGCCGGGATTGCGGTGCTCAATGAAGCAGGAGTCAGCCTGACTAAGGTAAAAGGACGGATTGCAGCACTTCGGGAAAGCGTGGATCACTCTGTTCATGCAACCATGGGGATCGGCCATACCCGCTGGGCGACACACGGCGTGCCAAGTGAGAATAACGCCCACCCGCACCAGAGTGCGTCTGGCAGATTCACTCTGGTTCATAATGGAGTTATCGAAAATTACCTGGAATTGAAAGAGGAATACCTGCATGATGTGGAATTCCACAGTGAGACGGACACCGAGGTGATCGTCCAGCTGATCGAAAAACTTCATGCGGATTATGGCGACACTGCTCAAGCTTTTAGGGAAGCGATGCGTCTTCTGAAAGGCTCTTACGCAATCGGATTGCTTGATAACGAAGATCAGGACACCCTGTATGTTTCCAAAAACAAAAGCCCGCTCTTAGTCGGTCTTGGCGAAGATTTCAATGTGGTTGCAAGCGATGCAATGGCCACATTGAAAGTGACCGATCAATACTTGGAAATTCATGACCGGGAAATGGTGATTGTCAAACGGAATTCCGTGGAGCTGCAAAAGCTGGACGGAACCATGGTGACACGCGAGCCGTACCGGGCAGAAATTGATCCCAATGATATGGAAAAAGGCACGTATCCGCACTTTATGCTAAAGGAAATTGATGAGCAGCCAATTGTCATGCGTAAAATCATCCAGGAATATCAGGATGAAGACAATGAGTTGAAGCTGGATCCAGCCATCCGCCAAGCTGTAAAAGCAGCAGACCGGATCTATATTATCGCAGCCGGCACCAGCTATCACGCTGGACTTGTCGGCAAATCACTGATCGAAAAGTCAGCCCGTATTCCAGTTGAGGTGCATATCGCCAGTGAGTTTTCCTATGACATGCCGCTGCTGTCGGAAAATCCGCTGTTCATTTTCATCTCACAAAGCGGAGAGACTGCCGACAGCCGTGCAGTATTAGTAAAAATTAAAGAATTGGGCTTCCCGGCACTTACGATTACCAATGTGCCAGGATCCACCCTTTCTCGTGAAGCAGATTATACACTGAACCTGTATGCCGGCCCGGAAATCGCCGTGGCATCGACCAAGGCTTACACTGCACAGATTGCTGTGCTCGCTATCCTGGCGGTCGACACAGCCCGGGCGAAAGGGCTTGAGCTGGATTTTGATCCAATGCAGGAACTTGCTATCGCAGCAAACGCAATGGAAATTTTGACCGACCAAAAAGAAGCACTGGAACAGTTGGCAAGTGATTACCTGGCCACCACCCGCAATGCTTTCTTCATTGGCCGCAGTGCGGATTACAATGTCTGTGTAGAAGGTGCCCTGAAGCTGAAGGAGATTTCTTATATTCAGGCAGAAGGTTTTGCAGGCGGAGAACTAAAGCACGGAACCATCGCCTTGATTGAAGATGGAACTCCAGTTATCGCTCTGGCCACCCAGGAAAACGTAAATTATTCCATCCGCGGCAATGTCCAGGAAGTCGTCGCACGCGGCGCCAACGCCATGGTCATTAGCATGAGAGGATTGGAGCAGGACCAAGACGCATTCGTCATCCCTCATGTCCACGAACTGCTAACTCCGCTTGTTAGTGTCGTGCCACTTCAGCTGCTTGCTTACTACGCAGCATTGCATCGGGACTGTGATGTTGATAAGCCGAGGAATTTAGCGAAGAGTGTGACGGTGGAATAGGGTTAAATTCAGGCTTTATGAGTTTTGTCTCCCAAAAACATTGTCCGTCCCTAGGTAACAAAGTTCTTCCCTGGGTAACAAAGTTGGTATGGGAGAGAGACGATAAGAGGAGAAGAACGAGGAGCAAATACCAAGCACCATTCGCTTCTCTATCAATAAAATCCAATCAAATATCAATCAAGAATCAGGCTGGATCCAATAAGGGTTCAGTCTTTTTTCTTCACTCCCTATCTCTCCAAACCCCTATCAGCACTGCATTCAATCAATCTTCAATCAATCATTTCTCAATTCAATACAGTCAAGAAGCCAACGGTTTTAGAAGGAAGAGGTGTGAGAAAAACGAGGAAAATCTTTCACTCATCCCTCTCCAATTCCTTGCTCTCCCACGGAAGAACTTTGTTACCTTTTCGGCTATTTCTCAACTGCGAGATCAGTCCAAAAACGGGCATTTCAGGGAAGAACTTAGTTACCTTACAGAAAAAGGAAAAAGTGGCTTGGAGGTAGGAGGGGCAAGGGATTGAGGGGGATTTTGTGAGGGATAAACTAAGTTACCGCTGAACAAGTTTTTGTTGAGTAGCAATAAAGTCGTTTCATTTACAATAAAGCCATTTAAAAGTTACGCGCATTCGATTATACTAAAGTTAATCGAATGCGCGTTTTTTATAAAGTTTTGTTCTCTATATTGGCAGTCTGATATATATTGAATGGATCGAATACGAATGTATGCTATATCTTAATTGCTCATTGATAAGGAGACTTCCATGTTAAAAAAATCAATTTATAATATACTAGGGGCATTAATAATAGCATTAAGCATATCTTTTCTGGGCATGCCTAATGGTATTGCTGATGGAGGGCTTGTTGGTATCTCTCTGCTCCTTTATCATGCTTTTTCTTTTTCGCCTGCAGCAGTTAACTTTTTTGGCTTTCTAATTATACTTGCGATCAGCTATAGATATTTAGCTAAGTCTGTACTCCTCAAAAGTTCAATTACTGTTATTTTGTTATCTTTCTTTACGTTTTTATTTGAAACGTACGGTCAACCACTCGGAGATCCTTTGGTTGGTGGTATTTTTTATGGCTTCTTTATGGGGATAGGGTTTGCTTTAATTCTTTTGTCAGGAAGCTCTATAGGAGGCGCATCAACTATTGCACTCGTTTTTAAAAAGCAATTTGGCTGGAATGTCGTCTTAGTTACCTTTATTTTGGATGTATTGGTGGTTATTTCAGGTGTTCTCATAATTGGAGTCTTACATACGCTCTATTCAATTATTGGTTTGTTTGTTGGAAAAGTTACAACAGATTATGTACTAGCTGGTTTTGATGCGAAAAAAGCATTTACTATCATATCTCCTCACAATGAAGAAATTTCCAGAAGAGTCACAACCGAGTTATCTTCAAGTGCAACCTATATAAATGGCTCAGGAGTATATAAAAAACACGAACAAAAAATGCTGTATATTGTAGTTCGAAATCATAGTGTCGTTCACTTGAGAAGGATAATTAATGAAGTTGATAACAATGCATTTGTTGTTGTAAACAATGTTAAGGATGTTTCTGGAGGAACTTTCTTTGCGGAGGAGGACCTTGAGGAAATACGGCAGAAAAAATAAAAAAACAGACCTGCCAATAACAGCGGATAACATGGAATGCAGGTTTTTTGGTGTTTCGCCAACGGATGATTTTGTCGAAAGGATGACATTTTCCGTTTTAAAAGGAAACGGACTCCTTTTTGTATTGCTCTTTACAGTTAATTTTCTTATGATTACTGAAGGGCATTTTATATAGGAGTGGGAAAACGTATGAGTAATGATATCAACAATGTTAAACAGCGCAATTACAATCCACTGATTTGGTTTCTATCCATATTTATCGTAGGAGTTATTTTGGGAACGTATTTATTGCCAAAAAGCGCAGATGGCACAATTGGTGGCATGGAGTTAACGGTATTGCCGATGCTGAATGCTATCTTGAACAGCTTCACCTTTCTCTTTTTGCTGACTGCCTTAATCATGATTAAAAAGAAAAACATTAAACTGCACCGCAGCTTCATCATTGCTGCATTCGTAACAACCTTTTTATTCTTTATCTCTTATTTAACGTACCACTCTATGGCTGAGTCTACAAGTTACGGCGGAGATGGAGCTATGATGTACATTTATTATTTTATCCTCATTACACACATTGTTCTGGCTGCATTGATTGTGCCGCTTGCGCTGATCACACTTGGAAGAGGATTGAATATGAAAGTAGAAAAGCATCGGAAAATCGCACGTTGGACAATGCCAATCTGGCTGTATGTCAGCTTTACTGGCGTATTGGTCTACTTAATGATTTCACCATACTATTAGGTAAGCGGATTTTAGGGCAGTTTCTTACCCTTCCCATGTAACCGAACAGTGCCTGGCACTGTTCGGTTAAGTTAATCGAATACGCGTTTTTTTATAGAGGGAGGAGACGAATAACCCAACTCTTCTTATCTATTAACGTTGTGCCACGTTCTAACCAACCCGTCAACAATGAGATCGATAGCAGAATTATTGGTATCGTATTTAATATGGGAGAAGGGGTTCCAGCTCGTTAGAAATCCTCCAGCGTTCACTTCGACATCTTTTGTTACGGCTTTTTGGTACTTATTATTTAATCCTTTTAAAGGATAGGCGAGAATATCATCCCTATCATAAAAGTTTAACCATTCCCCATCGATGGTTGGGTAATATTTTTTTATAGAAGGGGCTGGGACACTGATGGGCTCACCAAAATTATTAAATCGGAGAGACCAAAGGGCAAGCGGGCTCCCCATACTATAAAATAAGGTAAGTGTTTGCCCTTTTTCCAATGGTGTATCATCCATGTATCGTCTTGTGAGCTTTCCGATGTTATTTTGTTTTTTCTGCAAATCATAAAAATAATTAGTGGCAACTACGGACCCAAGGCTATGGCTAATCACACATAAAGGAGCATGTGGCCCAGCTTTTTTCTGGAGGCTGCTAAAGCACTGAGATAAATAGGCGTGTACTTTGTCATAATTTTGATTGGCTGCTGATGCAGGCTGATATGCGATAGCATCGGCAAGAAACTCAATGGCAAAACGACGCAAAAATTTATAGTCCAACTCTCCTCCTGTTTGCACCTTTTCCCATAACTCATTCTGCTCCTCCTCAAATATCGAAGACCAAAACAGAGATTGAAATACTAGATTTTCCTTTTTTAGCTTTTTGCCGAAACCTTCTGATATTTTCTTAATCATTTCTTCCGCAAAATTTTCTTCAGGTGTTCCAGCCCCGTGAAGTATAGCAACAGCAATTTTTTGTGTCATACGCTTCACCCCTTAATTATTAGTGAATTTGTATAATGAAAGGGAAATATAACCATCTATTTGTTGTTTAATATACATTTAATCTATTTTAAATACAATCCATAGAAAATAGTTATATCAATTCTAGGAATTTAAAAAAGAATTGTCGTCTGCTTAAAGTATTCTACAATAGCGTGATCGGCCAAGTTGGGCTGCCAATGAATTCCGCTATGGCAACGTATTATGCGTGAGGCTAATGCCGGATTGTTGGTTATCACAGTTCATGTTTTAGTGATAAACTTTGGTGTGGTCATCGGCTCCTCGATCGGCGTGCTAATTGATATGGGATATGGACTTGTGTTCCGGCGGCTCTTCTGAAATAACGGGCACTTCCTAAGTGTCCTCTTTCACTATTTTATAGGAATCGGTGACTTCCATTGTGTCCACGCGGTAAGTTGTGAACTCGAGACTCATTGGTGTCACTTCCACATTCATAAACGTTGGCACACCAAGCTGTTCTCTTACTGCTGCATACGGATCCGGCTTTTCTTTAAGATCGTAATATTTACTGCCGGACGAGGAATTTGCTGTTAAATACACCGTTCCTGCAGGATTGTAGACTGTGCCATCTTCATCAACCGTCTGCTCTATCTGCGGTTCAAAATCCAACATCTGATGGGTGCGGGTATAACTGTGATCATGTCCAGAGAGCACCGTGTCAATATCATGGCGATCAATCATCGGTACCAGATCCTCCCGCAGCTGAATCAAAGCTGGATTGTTGGAATGATTGGCCGAACTATAAATCGAATGGTGAAAAGTAAGGATTCTCCATTTTGCATCAGGGTTTGCTTCAATCGCTTTCTCCATGAATTTTTCGTGCTTGGAAATATCCCTGTTGTTCGAATTCAGATTGATGAAGAGCGTATCACCATGTGTAAAGTAATAGTTCCCATCCGTGTTCACGAAATTGCTAACCTGTTTGTCCTGATTCGGCAAATGGAAATGATTGTTGAACAGCCCGAAGTTATCATGATTTCCAGCCGTTGGGGCGATTGGATATTGCCTCAATTTTTCAGGTGCGAAAAAGGCCTCATACTCATCTTCCGAAAAAGGAATTTCGACCTGATCTCCTGCTGACTGAATGAAGCTTGTTTCTGGAAACTTCTCAAGCGCTTTATTTAAAGTATTTTCCCAGCCTGCAGCATCGGCCTCAAGATCACCGCTCGCCCCCAGCTGCGGGTCCCCTGCAAGTATGAAATTGTAGGAATCGGCTTCCTGTGTGTTGAAATGATAGGTTTCCGTGTAATTTCCATTACCGTCTCCCAGTCGATATTCATATTCCGTGTTCCGCTCAAGCCCGGTAATCGTCCCTTCATGGGCGGTGTACCCGGGGGAAGCAAGCTTTAAAGTGGCTTCCACCTCTGTAAAGGCTGGATCGGAAATCTTTTTATATTGAATCACTCCAGGATCTGTTGTGTACGGTGAATACCATGAAAAATTGAACTGTGTCACATCTGCCCCGGGAACAAAGGAAATACGCGAAGCCTGATAGGGCGCTGATTCCGTATTTGTCGGATTGACCGCTTGATTCGGCAGCATGGTTAAAAGTGAAAAAACCATCAAGAGTGCCACAAGCATAAGCCCGTTCGGTTTTCCGTTATTTAGCATTGAGTACAGATTGCCCTCCAATCTATTAATCTGTTGTAGAAGAGATAGTAAAGTAGTGTTAAGGCTCATTAAATAGACTGTAAATAAAAGTGGGATAAAAGGCAGGGGACAGAAAGAACTGGAAATTTTTTAAACGAGTTAATATCTTGAAAGCGAAAATTCCAGATGCTTTTTGGCAGAAGTTATTAGAAAAGTTTTCGTCTCTTTTAAGGATTAAAGACAGCAACTGTTTGGGCATTTCACGTCCAAACAGCTTTGTTGTTTTCCCTTATTGTTGCATGTTCGCTATCAGCATCATACCATTGATTTAACCCCTGCAAAGTACAAAATGGTTAGAACCGCAAACACAAGAAAAGTGACAAGCGCTTTATTCCTATAAGCTACCCACTTCCATGTTTTTAAAAAATTCTTCTTATGTTTCTTATAACCTTTTTTGGTTTGATTTAACCTTTAGTGCTTAATCCGGTATATCATGTTAATTCATTAAGCTTGCACACTTACTCACCTCCCTTGCTCATAACCCAGCTCAACTGCAGACAGCTTTTACTAAGCAAAAGAAGCAGACGCCCAGGGGCATCTGCTTCTGCTAAATAATTTTATCTTATTACATGCCCACTATTGGTTCAACTCCTGCAAAGTACACAATAGTTAGAACCGCAAACACAGCAAAAGTGATAAGTGATTTATTCATATAAGCTGTCCACCTCCATGATTTTTTCTTCTTACGTTTCTTATAACCTCTTTTGGTTTGTATATAACCTACTCGTTTTATATCTCCAAGTTCATTTACTTATTCTTTCTCGAAAACGAGACCATTCTCCTTTTTTCGTGTTCCATTATTGTTTTACCAATTGAACAAAGTGCTCAATATCCTCTTTGCTGGGGTATTCTTTTATTTGTGCTTCACCAGTATGTGTATATACGTATTCTTATCTTCTTTTTTGATTATAATTGGAGGTAAATTATTTTCCAATAGCGAATAATTCATTACCATCCTTCCTGTTCTGCCATTTCCGTCTGAAAAGGGATGAATTTTTTCAAACTGAATATATGCCTCCAGTATAGCACACAGTTTACCATCATCTGAATGACTATTTTCCAATCGATAATTCAAATTACCAATTAATTGATCCATTAGTTGCGGAACCAATTCAGGTGGTGCTGTTGAAAATTCTGTGCCTTTAATAAAATTTTCTTCCGTCTTGAATTTCCCTTTATCATGTTGCAGGCGGTCTGTTAAATTTTCATGTATATCTTTAACTGCGGACACAGCGTTATTATCTATTTTATCTATCATGTATTCGAATGTCTGCTGGTGATTGTCTACTTCATAAAATTCACTTCTAGATATATTAGGTCTATTAGGAAGCGTATTATTTAGTATAATGGAAACAGCTTCTGGCAAAGTTATGGCCCGACACATTGAAAAACAATGGTTGGAAGCAAGTATATCACCACCGTAATTGGCAGGTGATTCAAAATAACCAGCCAAAAAGGGATATTAAAGTCTTTCCCGAGCGAGAAGGGATTATCAAACGGAATAAAGTGTTGATGAATTTCTTTGTTGGGATATTTATTTATATAATTTTATCATCACTGTCGATGGTGTTGATAAGTCTGTTTACATTATTCAATCCTGCTGCAGAGGTGAATATTGAGGGAAGTCCCATGTGGATTATAACCCTTGCCGTTGGGATAACCCTTTGCACACTCGTGCCATATTCCGCTATAAAACTTTACAAACGAATAAACGATTTGAGATGGGAGGAGCCAGCCGATCCTCTCAAGTAACACCTGGGTATGTGGATGAACAATTCTTAAAAAAGAATGAGCAAGTTATTGTAAAAAGAAGAGTGGCCGGGCAATATTCTCCAGATAAGCTAGAAAAATGGCTGGAAGCGATGGAAGCAAAGGGTTATAACCTTATTCGAATAAGTAAGTTTGGAATTAAATATTATTTTGTAAAGGGTTCTCCGAAAAAGGTAAGTTTCCAGAACTTGGATTAAAAATATCTCCTGTTCATTTCAATTCCTGCATTTTTTCTCTTACACAATAAGCTTATTACTTATAGTTAACTCGAGGTCAAGAGATAAATTTATTTAATTATTTTTTTAACATGATGAGATGAAAACCTTAATAAAAAGATTCTGTGACAATAATTTGAAATGAAAATGGCATAAAAAAGCCACCGACAAGCCACTGCCAGCTATCGATGACATTTTTTCATCAAGACGATGTCCAACTCCCACCATTAATATGAATGGCTTGCCCTGTCATGTAAGAGGATTCTTTTGCTGCAAGCATGACATATGGCCAGGCATGTTCAGATGGCTGGCCCGGGCGTCCCATTAAGGAATTCTGGCCAAAATTTTCTACACCATCTTCGTCAAAGGAGGAAGGGATAAGTGGAGTCCAGACAGGCCCTGGAGCAACCGTGTTTGCCCGGATTCCTTTCTTGGCAAGGCTTTGCGCAATACTTCTTGTGAAAGCAGTAATCGCACCTTTTGTCGCGGAATAATCCATGAGTACGGCATTTCCTTTATAAGCATTGATTATTTACTAAAATATTGATCCTGCCAAATGCTTCTACTGTTTTTTCGACCAGATCGATACAATGTGATTCTTCTTTAATATCCCCGGGAAGGAGCAGGCATTGGGATCCTTCTGCCTCTACTAATTTCTTCGTTTCCTCCGAATCTTCATGTTCATCTAGATAGGAAATCGCTACGTTTGCACCTTCTTTTGCATATAAAATAGCAACAGCTCGACCAATTCCACTATCGCCACCGGTAATCAGTGCGTTTTTTCCTTTCAATTTATCTGATCCTTTGTAATCAGTAGGCTGATGTGGAAGGGGGTTCATTTTTGATTCTATTCCGGGCTGTTTTTCCTGTTTTTGTCTCGGAGTGCTTCCTTTTTGCATTTCTGTTGGTTCCATCATCTATTCCTCCGTCTAAGAGCTCTATTATTTTTATAGGGTTCCACATACAAACTCTCTGTAAACATTTGGAGGATCACAATCATTATCCTTGACTTAAAGTCGGCTCGAAGTATTACCATGAAAATAAATAGAAAAGGAGGTGAAAGCAATGCAAGCCAACTGGACTCAAGAACAGCTTGCTGATTTTTCCCAGGCGGATGATATGTATGTATCACCATTTTACAGTGACGGAAAAACTCCCGGAACACCAACATGGATCTGGTCCGTTGTTGCAGATGGCAACCTCTATGTAAGAGCTTATAACGGCCAAAATTCACGGTGGTATAATTCCGCTGTTGTGCAAAAAGCTGGCAAAATAAAACTGGCTGGGGAAGAATACGATGTTAGTTTTGAACCTGTAGAAAATGATTCCGCCTTAACAGAAAAAATAGACGCAGCCTATAAAGAAAAATACGGTGACAGCAGCTATCTTCCACCTATGTTAAGGGAAGAACCTGTAAGTGCAACTGTATTAATTTTGCCTCGAAATGAATAAAGCAATTTACAAAGCCACCTGATCTATGTTGTTGATTAGGTGGCTTTTATTAGATTACCTTTATGCTTATCACGCCAGATGAGCATTCGGCTTAATCAGTAATTCACGCGGGAAATTACTGAGCAGTTCATAGCCTGTTTCGGTTACCCGGAAGGTTTCACTGATTTCCATACCGATATGCCCGAGATCCATGGTTGGTATCATGTGAAACGTCATATTAGGTTTTAATATCGTCTGATCTCCCGGTCTGAGACTGGCTGTATGCTCTCCCCAGTCCGGTGGATAATTGAGTCCGACAGAGTATCCGATACGGGAATCCTTTTTATAGCCATTCCGATCAAGCGATCTGCGCCAGGCAAGCTCAACTTCCTCACAGGTTACACCAGGTTTGATGATATCCAATGCCTCATTGATGCCTTCGATAACTGTTTCACTCAGGCGATATACTTCTTCTGAAGGCATCCCAACAACCGCTGTACGGGCAAGTGGCGAATGATAGCGTTTGTAACAGCCTGCCAATTCAATAATAACCGGATCTCCTGCGCGGAATGTATCATCGGTCCAGGTTAAATGACATGCAGACGTTTTTTCACCTGTCGGTAATAATGGAACGATCGCCGGGTAATCCCCGCCAAATTCTTCCGTGCCGCTTATTTGTGCGTAAGAAATGGCCGCAGCTACCTCACTCTCGCGCACTCCCTCATTAAGTGCATTATACGCCGCGTGCATTGTTTTTTCCGAAATTCTGGCTGCTTGCTTCATATAGGTAATTTCCTGATCTGACTTCATGCTGCGCACCCAGTTCACCAGATTTGTTGCATCCCTCAGTTTGGCTTCAGGTAACCCTTTGGCTAACCGAAGATAGCTTTGCGCGGTAAAATAATATGCATCCAACTCCATCGCAATCGTTTGTTTATCCAGCCTCTTTCCTTTAATAAAATCAGTTACGACCTCCATTGGATGTCTAACGGCCGAATGAACATATTGATCACCATAGGACTGAATGTGATTCTGGTCCAGCCATGTGGTATATCTGGCGGCATTTGCATCCAGCCCGCGTCCGATCCAATATGGCTGATCCTCATCTATGATTACAACAAGCAGCTGGTGCACGTAAAAGGACCATGCATCATATCCGCTTAAGTAGTTCATATTCGCCGGATCGGTCACCAGAAGTACATTAATGCCTTCTGATTCCATCCTCTTTTTTGTATTAGCCAGCCGTTCTTGAAATTCCGCAATAGAAAATAACACAACCCATCCCTTCCCTTCTTTTGTAAGTTATGTTTATTTTATGAATTCTTTCTTTCAAAGTTGCTCTTGGTAATGGAATAAAATTAAAGAAACAACCCATTTTCCCCTCTGAAGAACCTATTTAATTAAACAGTCTAGTTCTTTGAGTCAACTCTAAGTCAAATAATAGGTCATGTTACAGTTATCTTTTCTGTAAATCATGAACGCGAATGATGAAAGAGGAGAAGGTAAAATCACCGGTTTTTATATAAAAATAGCTGAAAGTTAAAAAAATCACTTGAAAATTAAATACTAATCAGTTAGTATTTAATTTAAACAGTCCTGATATACTCAGGTTGAGCATCGTCGGATAGTGGGAAGGTTATTTAAACAGATCTAAGGGGTTAGAAATAATAATGAAGAACAAGTTTCAGAAAAAGCGGGAAGAGACCTACAATCGATTAATAGAAACTGGAGTGGAAGTGTTTTGCGAAAAAGGATATGCTTCTACCACCCTTGAAGATATAACTTCGAGAGCCGGGTATACAAAGGGCGCCTTTTATGTTCATTTCAAAAATAAACAGGCTTTCTTTTTTCAACTGATGGATCATCAAGGATTCTTTTTTGAGGGTGACCAGAATGAAGAGGGGAGACTTGTTGCTGGCAGCGATTTCAAAAGCACCGTTGACTACTGGAGTAAACAGGTTCTCAATCGGTTTATATCTTCAAAATGGACATTGGTCTTTTACGATTTCTATATCCAAAACCGTCATGATGCAAAGGTGCAATCTTTTTTTCAGGAGTATCACCAGAAGTGGGTGGAGGATATTAGCACCATTATAGATGGATTGAAAATGAAAGGATGGGTCGTAAAGGAACAAGATTCAAGAAAGTTGGCCATAAGGTGCTACGACATCATAGCAGGTGCTATCTTACATCATCATATAGATGGTGAACCTGTTGATCTCGATGATATGACGGAAGCAATTCTTGATTTGCTTGGATGATAATCCTATGTACGGATTAATTGGAATTATAAAGCTTTATAGGGTAATTGTACTGAGTGTGGGCAGTGGAAATTGCAGATGACGACATCAGATGTAAGACGGGAAGGATGAGCTGACTATACTACGAATCTGAGTAGGGGGATGTCCTTTGAGTAAAGAAAAAGAAGTTATGGAGCAACCTGCAGACGCAACGTTGAAAAGGAGAGAGCGGCCATTATACCAAGAACAGCAATTAAAGGATAAGGAACAGGCTTTAAATAATGCAGTGGATCCGGAATGGGTCGAACTCCTGCAAATGGCACGGGATATGGGAATCAATATAAATGAAGTGCGTCAAATTTTGAGCGACTTTTCCGTTGACAAAAGCCCTGACGCTCTTCACTAAGGAAGATCAAACTCTTTAATAAAATTAAACGCTGATTTATCAATCTTAAATCCATTTTAAGTCCTCTTTATAAATGGATTTTTTAATTTATCCTAGTATATGTGACAGTTTCCTATTCCAAAACCGTTGCTGTTATGGGTTTGTTCAACTACTTAAAAGATACAGACGCCATTCTTCGGTTTTGTGAAGGCGGTGTTCTAAAACAAAGTTACACTGTTCCCCCCTTTTAGATTTAATCGTCTAAAGGGGTGTTTTTTGTCTTACCCGACGTCTTGACTATATCGCAATCAGTTAACTTATATTATACTATATAATTATGCAGGAAGAGAACTTTCCCAATATAACCGAGGTGGAACCATGACCAAGTCAAAATATGAATTCTTATCAGATGATCCGAATGTAAAAACATTGCCGATTATGATGGCATTAATCATAGGCGCGTTTTTTGCAATATTAAATGAGACGCTGCTGAACATAGCACTGACAACATTAATGGCAGAGTTTGGTATTACCTTGCCAACCGTACAATGGGTCGCAACTGGGTTTATGTTAATTATGGGGATTGTCATTCCGATTTCCCCGTTGCTTATGCAATGGTTTACAACAAGGCAGCTGTTCATTGGAACGATGATAGTATTCACATTTGGTACAGCAATTGCAGCTGTTGCACCGACATTTTCCATATTGCTCACCGGCCGTCTGATTCAGGCAATTGGCACAGGACTGTTAATGCCGCTTATTTTCAACGTCTTCCTATTGATATACCCGCCACATAAAAGAGGTAAAATTATGGGTATTGTTGGCTTGGTCATTATGTTTGCGCCTGCGATTGGCCCAACGCTCTCGGGAGTAATCGTGGATTATTTGGGGTGGAGATTTTTATTTATCACTGTCATTCCATTCGCGTTATTTTCGATTCTATTTGGATATAAATACTTAATTAACGTATCTGAAGTAACAAAACCAAAAATTGATTGGTTTTCTATTATTTTCTCAACCATTGGATTTGGGGCGACAATATACGGATTTAGTTCAGTTGGGGAAAGTGAAGCAGGCTTTTTAACACCAGACGTTTTAATCTCTCTCATTGTTGGGGTGACAAGTATTGTACTGTTTGCAATTAGACAATTTAAGGTTGAAGAACCATTGATGGACTTGCGAGTATTCAAATTGCCGATGTTCTCCCATGCTGTTGCCATGTTTGTCATCATCGTGATGACAATGTTTGCATCTGAGTTAATTTTACCGGTATTTATGCAAGGCCCCATGGCGCTGGCGCCTGCAGCGGCTGGCTTGCTATTGTTGCCAGGCAGTATTTTAAATGGGATTGCGAGTCCATTTATGGGGGCTTTATTTGATAAGGTTGGACCGCGAATGATGATGATTCCAGCGACCATCGTACTTGCCGGAACCATGTTTATGTTTAGCCGATTGACTGCGGAAACTCCACCATGGGTGATTATCGTCGGATTTATTTTAATCATGCTCAGTGTATCTGCAACCATGATGCCTGCCGAGACAAACGGATTGAACCAGCTTCCAAAACGCTTATACCCACATGGTACAGCAGTAATGTCCGCATTGCAGCCCTTAAGCGGTGCAATCGGCGTTTCCGTATTTATTAGTATTCTAAATTCGAAACAAGCAAGCTATTTAGAAGGTGTGGCAAATCCAACTGCACCAGAATCGATAAACCAGGCGATGGTTGCTGGGGTAGAACTTGTCTACTTTATCATTTTTATCATTTCTATCGTGGCAGTGATTCTGTCATTTCTGGTGTACCGTGCCCGTCCAATTGAAGAAGACGTTCATGAGAAAATTAATTCGTAAGGAAGTTAAATTATGAGTGTAGGAGGAGAGACGAACATGACAATAGAAAAGAACCTGTCACCAGAACAGCGTGAAGAATTACTTAGCACATTGAAAGCCCGTTTTGAGAAAAACATGCACCGTCACGAAGGTCTTGAATGGGCGGAAATCCAAACAAAACTGGATGCTGATACGGAAAAACTGTGGTCGCTCCATGAAATGGAAAGAACTGGCGGTGAGCCGGATGTGGTTGGTCATGATAAAAGTGAGGACGAATACATTTTTTGTGATTGTTCAGCGGAAAGTCCTAAAGGCCGCAGAAGTGTATGCTACGACCGTGCGGGGCTGGAGGCAAGGAAAAAACACAAACCGGAAAATAATGCGATGGATATGGCAGCCGATATGGGCATTGAACTTTTAACGGAGGAACAGTATCGAGGGTTGCAGCAACTTGAAAAATTCGATCAGAAAACATCTAGTTGGGTGAAAACGCCCTCTGATATCAGAGAACTCGGCGGTGCGCTGTTTTGCGATTATCGCTACGGCCATGTCTTCGTGTATCACAATGGTGCGTCCTCTTATTATGGCGTGAGAGGGTTTCGCGGTTCGCTGAGCGTTTAATTGCAGGCGACTTAAATTGATTTTATCGCCAACTATACGATCTGGCGAGATTGATGAGTTGCTGCGGGCTACTTTGCCGCCCCACGCGATCCCTGACTTTTTCTTGGTCTTATAATAGAGAATTTCCCTTGCATGAAATCCCTGCATCCTGCACATCGTAACAATAGGACGTGTGGGAGGGGTGAAAGCAATAGAACATGCATGGCTTTCTTTAATTCCATTTATTATCGTGATCGGATTTTCGATCTGGTTAAAACAAATACTTCCCGGACTCGTGCTGGGACTCTTTGTTGGTGCATTTCTGGTGGAGTTCAGTGTGCTCAATGGATCAAAAGAGACAGTTAACTATATCGTAGAGACACTGTCTGATCCGGGAAATATAAATATCATTGCTTTTCTTTACTTATTTGGCGGCCTGATCGGGATGATGCAAATATCCGGCGGGGTCAAAGGTTTTTCCGAGTGGGTTGGCGACAAAATAAGCTCGGAACGCGGACTCCTTGCAGTAATCTGGCTTACGCTTCCATTTACTTTTATGATGCCAATGTTCCGGATCATGATGATTGGTCCGGTGGTTAGAACATTGCTGAAAAAGGTGAACATGTCCAGCTGGAAAGTCGGCTTTACGATGGATATCTCCACAGGCTCCGTGATTGTCCTGCTGCCGGCCGCAACCGCATTTGTCGGGTTTATGGTCTCGCTCATCGAGGGCGGGATTCAAAAACATAATTTGGAGGCAGATGCCTATCAAGTATTTTTATACAGTATTCCATTTAACTTTTTTGCGATTGTGATGCTGGTTATTGGCTTGATTTGGACATTCTGGTCAAAACCGAAGAAGACGAAGAAAAGCAAACAAGAGGGGGAGGAAGAATATCACCGTGTAGGAGTTAAAAAAGAACTCTCCATGGTGAAAGCACAGCCGTGGAATTTGATCGTCCCCTTGTTTTTGCTGCTTGGGCTGACGATGTACCTATTGTGGCAGGATGGAATGGAAAAGGGGGCAGCAGGGGTATTTGATGCACTTGCGGAAGCTGACGCTACGTTTGTCATTCTCCTTGCTGTATTTATTACCCTGATTCTCACCTTCATTTTCTATATGTTTAGGAAGCAAAAATTGGATGAGACGATGTATCATTTTTATGATGGTGGAAATCAATTGATGCAGCCGATCATTCTCCTTGTGCTTGTATGGTCCCTGTCCCTTGTGGCAGAAGATCTTGGATTTTCCCAGTTTATCGGAGCAACTCTCGGTGCTTTCCTGCCGGCTTTCACCATCCCGGCAATTGTATTTTTAGTCGGTTCGGTGGTCAGTTATTTCCTCGGTTCTTCTTTTGGAACATGGGGGATCTTCATGCCGCTTGGAATAGCGTTGGCGTCTTCTACCGGTGCATCGCTTCCAATGACAGTCGGTGCAGTCTTTGCCGCCGGATCATTCGGTGCCATGACCTCCCCGCTTGGTGACACAACGATCACAACGGCGTCTATACTGGATGTCCCGCTTATCGAGTATGCGCGTTATAAATTGAAAATCGTTTCCATTGGGGTCGGCGTTGCTGCAGTACTTTTTCTTGGAGCGGGGTTCTTTCTGGGGTAGGAGGGGGGTGCCTGTCACCACCCGATTTTTGTCGAATGTGCAACATTGTGGATGGTTTCCAAATACCAATCAAACGTTTGTTTAAATAAAGATACAGGCTGGATTCACTAATGATCCAGCCTGTATTTTTAGGAGAAAACCGATTTTCCCATTCTTTCGTTTTTATGAACATCTTCCGTTCCTGCTTCCAGTGCCGTCTTGTAGTAGTCGCATTTATGTTCAATGAGATCCATTGTCTTTTGCAGTTCTTCCATTTGTTTTTCTACAGCAGCTTTTCGCTCCGTGAACATGTCATATCTTTGCTGCAAGGTCGAATCACCCTCAGAAAGCCATTCTATAAAATTCCTGATATCCTTAATCGGCATACCGCTGGACTTCAAACATTCAATAACATTTAACAATTCGACATCGGTTTCTTTAAATACTCTTTTTCCGCCAGCTGTACGCTCCACAAAAGGCATAAGTCCTTCCTTGTCGTAGTAACGCAACGTATAGACAGTGAGATTCAATTTACTTGCGACTTCGCTGATCGAATATGTCATTTCCATTTCTCCTTCTTTCCTCGCAGTAGACCTCGAGTTAACTCTATTGTTTTGAAAATTTTACCATAGCGATTATGAATTTTCAAAGTCAATAAAATGATAGGCTTAAAGTTTTTCAAAAAATATAAATCAACTACTTGACCTCGAGTTAACTATAGGATATAAGATAATTTTCAAGATAGAAATGGATGAAAAGGAAATCTGAGTCATTCATTCTGGATATTATGGGTTTACGGGAATTTGAGAAGCGAGCCGGCAATATCAGGAACTTTCACTGGACCCTGAAAAACAACAGATTGAAATACAAGGCTATCTGAACGGTAAAACGTCAACAGAAGACAACATTACCCATTACAAAGAACCGGAGTTGGATGAAAACGCAGATCCCGTTCCTGAAGGGGATTATGTGGCGGATCCTGATGCCCCCATGAGCTATGGATAGACGAGGAGAATTAGCCTTTGAAGAGAATACATTTGGCTATGGCGGTGTGCCTTCACACATTGTAGTTGTCTTAACCGAGCAAGTCTCAAACGCCTATAAAGATTTTCTCAGAAAGAAAAAGATATCCTATATCATTGCGGGCAAAGAACAAATTGATTATGACGTGATGCTGGACAAGTTCTATAACCTGTTTCATATCAAGCGAATGATGGTTGGAGGAGGCGGAACGATCAACTGGTCTATGATTCAAAATGAACTGGTTGATGAAGTCAGCTTCATCCTCGCTCCGATCGCAAATGGTGATCCAGACGGCAACCGGTTCTTCGTCGCAAAAGACCCGTTTACCAGCATTAAAGAAACAGCTTTTCAGCTTAAATCCGTTGAAGAATTGGAATACGGTACATTATGGATTCGCTATTCTGTAAAAAAGATGTGAAGCGGCAATGGAGAAAATTCTTTCCCTAACAATCAGTGGGCCCATTGTATTGAAGTTTTAAGTTATATTGAACTTAAAGTTAAAAATGGTCCCATGATATGTCTTCTTTGTTTGAAGAAAGCAAATATGCGGGTAATACTCCAGTAACATTCAAACTGGATCATGTGGAAAAACTTAAAGATGATGCTTTATGGCTGAGATATCTTATAGAAAAGTAAGTGCTATGGAGTAGAGTAGGCTGCTCACAGAGAAGATCAATCAGTAACAGTGGGGGTAGTTGTATTTCATTTAGTAATCCACTCCCGAGTTCGACAAATATCGGGAAGTGACAGGCACTCCAATAAGGGGAAATATATTTTGAAGACGTTACTATACGTAAATATAAGGGATTATAAAGTCGAGAGGGTAAAACCAATTTATGCTGCAAAAAAATTAGGGTATAGAATCGCTCTATTGGCGGATACAGATCCTGGTTTGGATGCGGGATTAATTGATGACTTCATCTTGGCTGATACGTATGATATGGAAGAATCCGTTAAAGCAAGTGTGAAGTATTCGAAAAGCCACACGATTGCTGGTGTATTAACCTGGTCGGATAAAGATGTGGAGTTAGTAGCAAAAATAGGGGCAGAATTAGGCTTGCATACAATCAGTGTGGAAGCTGCAAAAAGGGCCAGGAATAAATATGTAATGAGAGATACACTAAGACAGGTTCCGGAGATTTGCCCAAAATATAAGAGAGTACTATCTTTTGGTGATTTGGAACAAGCTGTAAATGAGGTGGGAACGCCAGGTATCTTTAAACCTGTCGGAGCAGCAGGGAGTAAAGGTATATTTAAAATTGAAGGTAATACGGATATTCGTGAAATATATGAAGTAATGATTGAATCTACCTCTCCTGAGAACGATAAAATTTACACCTACTACCCAAACGAATATATCTATGAAGAATTTCTGGAAGGCCCGGAAGTATCTGTTGATGGTGTTGTGCAAAATAATATCGTCTATATTACCGGTGTTGCTGATAATTTGGTGTCAGACGATTATTCACTCGACTACTTTGAAATTTTCCCGTCAGAAAAAGATGATGAAACGGTTGAAAATATAAAGGAATGCACGGAAAAAGCAGTAAAAAAACTGGGGTTCAATGATTGTTCTTTTCATCTGGAAGCACGATTAACACCAGATGGAGTCAAAGTGATCGAAGTTGCAGGTCGTCCTGCAGGCGGGTTCCTCGCTTCCCATGTCTTTGAACAGGCTTCCGGTCATTCATACATGGAGTTTATTATAAAAGTAGCAGTTGGTGAAGACATCAAGGACAGCTGGCAGGATTTCGATAAAAACAGCAACCATAGTGTATGTCACTATGAAATTTTAGCCGATAAGGAAGGCGTGATTACGGATATACGTGGTTTTGATGGCGTAATGGAAGATGAGGATGTTATTTTGATCGTTCCCTTAAAGTACGTTAATGATGAAGTGGTATTGCCTCCGAAAGATTTCGAATCATGTTATCTCGCAACAGCAGTAGTAAGAGGAAATGGGTATAAAGATGTGATGAATAAAATTGATAAGATGGAAAGCAAGTTGGAATATCGGATCGTATAGAAAATAGAGGGTAGCCCCTGATTGGGTGAGCAGCAATTCTGACTGAGGTTATATCAGGAGCAAATTATCCAAGGAGTGATACTTGTTGAAAAAAATCCTAATTGTCCCCTGTCTGTTAGGTATTCTTTTCCTTGTCGCATGTTCTGAAAATGAGCAGCAAAATTCTTCCAATGAGCAGGAGAATACACAAGAAGAACAGTTATCTTTGCCTATTGACGCCCTGGAAGTGATTGCTGGAAATCTTGATGTTCCCTGGTCGATTGAAAAACTTGATGACACCTTCTATTTGACAGAAAGACCTGGTTCAATCGTACAAATTGAAAATGGGGAAGTGGAGCGGCAAACGGTAGAGCTTGAACAAGAGGTGTCCACCGCCTCGGAGGCAGGTTTGCTTGGATTTGTGCTTGCCCCCGACTTTTCCGAGTCGAACTTATCGTATGCCTATTATACGTACGAAGTTAGTGACGGCCAATATAATCGCATTGTAACGCTTCGATTGGAAGATAATGTGTGGAGAGAAGAGAGTCTGCTTCTTGATCAAATTCCCAGTGGTGCTTACCACCATGGAGGAAGATTGAAAATAGGACCGGACGGCTATCTTTATGCAACAGCAGGCGACGCTTCTGAAAGTGAAATAGCACAGGATACCGATTCATTGGGCGGTAAAATTTTGAGAATGAATCTGGACGGATCGATACCAAGTGACAATCCATTTCCGGATTCCTACGTCTATAGCTATGGGCATCGAAATCCTCAAGGGCTTACCTGGACGTCTGATGGAACGCTGTATGCCAGTGAACACGGCAATGATGCAAATGATGAAATAAATAGAATCGAAGCCGGTCAAAATTACGGATGGCCGATTATCGAAGGCAATGAAGAACAGGAAGGGATGGTCACACCGCAATTCACTTCCGGAGATGACTCAACCTGGGCACCATCCGGAATGGACAATTATAATGGGAATTTGTATGTAGCCGCCTTAAGAGGATCTGCCGTTTTGGAATTTGACCTGGAGACAGGTGAATACCGTGAAGTGATAACCGGTCTTGGAAGAATTCGGGATGTGCTGGTTGAAGATGACTATCTCTATTTCATTAGTAATAACGGCGATGGGCGAGGTGCGCCGGAAGAAGGTGATGACAGGTTATATAGAATAGCCCTTTCAGAATTGGATTAAAAGGTAAGGTTATCTTAACTGAGTGAAACTGATGGCGTAAAATCTATGAAAATAAGAAAATTGAATAATCACTTCTTTTGAACGTGCGGTTATAATAATCAAACGTTTGATTAAATTAATTTCAATGCAAGTTCAGGCTGGATCCAATAACGGTTCAGTCTTTTTGTTGTTGTACCTATACCCCTTGATGTCAGAAATATGATAAAATAGTCATAGTTATATAGAATCAGTAATACATTTGAGCTAATTTGGGAGGGATGGGGTTTGAACATATACGGAGGGAGAGCTGGATTAAACTCTGTTCGTTTTATTGGAGAAAAGTATCAGGCATTAGCTCGGTTCAAGAATGGGGAAATCACGACAGAAACAAGACGGAAAAAGGGGACTAGGAAAATATTTACTACTCTTTCGAAAATACCTTTTGTACGGGCATTTTCCCTGTTATTTGAATTCATCATCGACTATTGGAAGATATATTTAGTGGTGTTTACAGGCTTGCTTCTGATGGAGTCTTCATTAATCGGAAGTTCAAATGCGAGTTTTTTACATGCCATACAAATTAATGCCTTGGTGATGTTACTCAGTTTCTTTGTTATAGCTGGACTTTTCATGAAAATAACTCCCATTGCAAAGTATCATGCAGCGGAACACATGGCTGCCAGTGCGTATGACGAAGACCCGGATTTAACATTAGAAAAAGTAAAGAAGCAACCGAGAACACATAAGAATTGCGGTACAAATTTAGTGATACCCGTTTCCGCCTGTTTCTGTATATTATTTTTTGCATTTGGTGATGCTCTTTGGGTCTTTCTGGTTTCCTGGAGTATTGGATATGAGATATGGAGGGGTGAACCAAAAATAATTTGGGGTGCAGTATTGGCAATTGGAAAAGTTGCGCAATATTATTTGTTCACCTCGAAACCGGAAGAAAAGCATTTAATGGTGGCGATAGAGGCGCTGAGGGGGTTGGAAGAGAAGGAAAATGAAAATTAGCATTCTAACAGGGTGAAAATATAAATCTTTATTGGAGGTTTTTTAGTAATTCATTTTCCCTATACCGTAGCTGTAGTTCTCATTCACTCAAGCTTATATATTTCACGTGCCAGTGCTTCCAGAATATAAAGAACAGGTACTTGGGTCGTAATATTAGCGTTTTCAAACCACTCCTCCGTTACATAATACGGGATGTTTATGTCAGATATTTTTGCAATAGTTGAGTGTTTATTGTTGGTAATACTAATAATTTTACTTCCTTCTTGTTTGATTTGATTAAGGTGAGTTACGGTAAAGTCAGTTTCTCCCGAGACGGATAAGGCAATGGTTGCGCTGTTATAACGTAATTTGGAATGAATCGGAAATAGAGGATCTTTAATATACATCGAAAATTTACCCAAGCTCGAGAAATATCTTGCCCCATATTCAGCCAGAATACCTGAGCTGCCTATCCCGATAAAAATGACACTATTTGCTGTGTTAACTAAACTTGCTGCTTCCCTAATATTTTCTTCTATATCTCCTTTTAACGTCCGCTCAAAAAATTCCATTACGGAGTGTTGCGATTCTTTTAAAACCGTTTTCTTATTTTCTTCTAAATGCATCTTAAGCTTTACTTTAAACTCGGAAAAACCTTCACAATTTATTTTTCTGCAAAAGCGTAAAATGGTAGCTGTGGATACATGGGTTTCATTTGCAAGTTCACGGATGCGCATATAAGCGACTTTTTCACTATTTTTACTGATATAGTTGTATAAAGAAGTTTCTAACTCATTAAATGAAGCGATCATCTCATGTGTAAACATGATGCAGGATTCTCCTTCCTATATTTCCATTTTAACATAATAATTTAATGAGATACACTATGTTACATCTATGTAACAAATTACTTCTTACGTTATTAGAAACCAGATCCCTTCCACTTATTTACCTTCTTATCAACTACAGATACAATTTAACTATAAGCTCTTTTACTTGCTGAAAGAGGTTAAATTACCTGGAGGTGTTAAAAAATGACAAAGGGTATTAAAATTGCAACGATAGGTGGGGGATCCAGTTATACCCCTGAATTAGTAGAAGGCTTTATCAAACGATATGATGAATTACCAGTTAGGGAGTTATGGTTAGTTGATATTGAAGCAGGAAAAGAAAAGCTGGAGATAGTTGGAAACTTCGCCAAACGAATGATTGAAAAAGCTGGCCTGCCGATTGAAGTTCATTTGACATTGGATCGCCGTGAAGCATTAAAGGATGCCGACTTTGTTACGACGCAATTCCGTGTTGGTGGTTTGGATGCTCGTGCGAAAGATGAAAGGATCCCAGTAAAATATGGGGTCCTTGGTCAAGAAACAAATGGACCTGGAGGACTATTTAAAGGCTTGCGTACGATCCCGGTTATTTTGGAAATCACAAAGGAAATGGAAAAACTCTGTCCGAATGCTTGGCTGATTAATTTCACGAATCCAGCCGGAATGGTAACTGAAGCTGTCTTGCGCTACTCCAATATAGACAAAGTTGTAGGGTTATGTAATGTTCCAATTGGGATGGAAATGGGAGTTGCTAAACTGCTGGATGTTGAACACTCTCGCATCCGTATCGATTTTGCAGGGCTAAATCATATGGTATACGGTCTGGATGTATACCTTGATGGAGTTAGTGTAAAGGACGAGGTCATGCAAAAATTATCCGATCCGGAAAACTCAAGTTTTGTTAAAAATATCGAAGGAATGGGTTGGGAGCCTGAATTTATTCAATCCCTGAATGCCTTGACTTGCCCTTACCACATGTATTATTACAAATCAAAAGAAATGCTGGATAAAACGATGGAAAGCGCAAAGAACGAGGGGACTCGTGCAGAAGTCGTCCAGCAGCTGGAAGATGATTTGTTTGAGCTGTATAAGGATCCAAATCTTAACATCAAACCGCCTCAATTAGAAGAGCGTGGCGGGGCATATTATTCCGATGCAGCAGTTCGCTTGATTACCTCTATTTACAATGATAAACGCGACATTCAACCAGTTAATACGAGAAATCGAGGTGCAATTGCGAGCATTCCGGATGAGTCAGCGGTGGAAGTAAGCTGTGTTATTACAAAAAATGGCCCTGTTCCAATGGCAGTCGGGGATCTTCCTGTTGCTGCGCGAGGACTTGTTCAGCAGATTAAATCATTTGAACGAATTGCAGCAGAAGTAGCCGTAACGGGAGACTATAATAAGGCAGTTCTAGCGTTAACGATTAATCCACTGACTCCATCTGATGTCATAGCAAAACAAATTGTAGATGAAATGCTCGAAGCACATAAAGAACATTTGCCGCAATTTTCCCAGAATGAGAGGGTTAATGCTTAAAATTGGGGACCCCGGCCCTTCCCCCGGGTGGTGTGCAAGTGACTTGCCACCGAGCTAAATGGAAGAACCAATCTCATGTATAGTAATGTTTAGAATTTAAATACCTGAAAGTTGCGTCAAATAATTCACATCTGAATAAAGTGTGGGTTATTTGACGCTCTTTTATGTAAAAATATTGACTTAGAGCCAACTTTAGGTTGTATGCTAATGATATTCAAAGTTTAATCAAGTTATAGATAAATCACAAGGAGGCATTCATCTTGTACAAATTAATCGCAATTGATATCGATGGCACACTTCTCAATAACCAACAGCAAATCACCAAAGAAGTGAATGAAGCGATCCAAGCTGTGAAAGAAAAAGATGTGAAAGTTGTCCTTTGTACGGGAAGGCCAATTTTCGGCATCAATCCCCATATTGAGGAATTGCAATTAAATAATGAAGCAGATTATGCCATAACTTTTAATGGGGCTTTTGTTCAAAATACACATAATGAGGAAATTGTTTTACAAAATAACTTAACATACCAGGACTTAAACGATTTATATCAACTAAGCAAAAAAGTTGATTCACCCATGCATTATTTTGATTTAAAAAGTTTGTATAACCCAAATAAGACGATTAACCTGTACACTATCTATGAAGCATCTGCCAATCAAATTCCGATTCATTATCGGCCGATACATGAAACGCCGGAGGACATTGTCATTCCCAAAGTCATGTTTGTTGATGAGCCGAACCGATTGGATCAAATCATTGAAACCATTCCGAAGTCATTCAAGGAAAAATATATGATGATCAAAAGTACGCCATTCTATTTGGAAATCCTCCATCCCAGCGTAAGCAAAGGCGTCGCAGTAAAGCAGCTTGCCGAAAAACTCTCCATAAAACGGGAAGAGGTCATGTGCATAGGGGATGGTGACAATGATTTAAGCATGATTGAGTATGCCGGCTGCGGTGTGGCAATGGACAACGCGACTTCTGCTATCAAAGAAGCAGCTGACTTTCAAACATCGTCCAAAGATGAAAATGGTGTTGCCCATGCGATACAAGAACTGATACTGAGTAAAGTCGAGCAATAAGGAGATCCCCGAGACGCAACAGCAAAGGGAGTGAAGAAAATGAAAAAAGTAAAAATTGCCGGAAGAGAAGTTTTTCCCATAGGTCTTGGCACGTTGAAAATGGGAGACAAGCCAGATACATTTGATCAGGAAGTAAAAGCAATCAGAGCAGGACTTGATAATGGTGTTCAACTGATTGATACAGCTGAAATGTATGGCAGTGGAAATGCTGAAACCTTAGTAGGTCACGCCATTGAACCTTATGAGCGGGAAAATCTATTCCTTGTTTCAAAAGTTCTACCGAATAATGCTTCGAAAAAACAGATTCCTATCAGTCTAGATAATTCTTTAAAACGGTTGAACACAGATTATCTGGATCTTTATTTGCTTCATTGGAAAGGCAGCGTTCCAATCGAAGAAACGATAGAAGCGATGGAACAAGCTAAAATGCAGGGGGAAATCAAATCCTGGGGAGTTTCTAATTTTGATGTAAATGATATGACACGATTATTAAAACTTCCCAATGGCCAGCACTGTGCCACAAATCAAGTCCGCTATAACTTAGGATATCGTGGAATTGATTTCGATTTAGTTCCTCTAATGAAAGAAAATAGCATGCCATTAATGGCCTACGCTCCGGTAGATAGAGGAGCTTCTGATTTAACGAAACAACAGGTGTTACTGGATATTTCCAAAAAGCATAACGCCGATGTTTTTCAAATTTTATTGGCATGGTCTATTCGAAACGGGCAGACCATTGCCATCCCGCAATCCAGTAATCCGGATCACGTAATAAATAATGTAAAAGCTGCAAACATTAAGCTTACAGAAGAGGATTTGGCTGAAATAGATTCTGTCTATCCGGAACCAACAACCAGTGAACCTTTAGCTTTGTGGTGAAATGAGAATATCGTCATAAATACGCAATGAAAGAAAGACAGGTGATTATAAGCATGAACCTGGAAGAATTCATCGCATATTGCAAAGCAGGAAACCCAATTCGCGGAGAAGATAAGGAACTTCACGGAATGTTAACGCAATGCAGCTTTGAAGCACAAAAAAATAACGATGGAATTAAATTCATCGTATCATTCCAAGGAAGAAATTGTAGAGATATTTAGTGAACTTACAGGTAAGAAAGTTGATTCATCTTTTAAGTGCTTCCCGACATTCTATACGGATTTCGGGAAAAATATCACGATTGGAAAGAACGTATTCTTTAATATGGGCTGCTCTTTTCAGGATAGAGGCGGCATCCATATCGGGGACGGTGCACTGCTGGGCATGAATGTGACGATTGCGACCCTAAATCATGGGATGTCTTTGGAAACGCGAAACACGACGTATGCTGATGGTGTTACGCTCGGAAAAAATACATGGATCGGCTCCAGTGCAACGATTTTGCCTGGTGTAACGGTTGGAGATAATGCTGTTGTTGCCGCTGGTGCTGTGGTTACAAAAGACGTTCCGGAAAACACCGTTGTTGCAGGAGTTCCTGCGAAAGTCGTGAAAGAGGTTGGTTGAACCATTCCAAATAGTAATCCATTTTGATCAAACTTTTGCTCAAAATGGATTTTTATTTTCCCATAAAATACGAGTCCAAGAGATATTTTTGAACAAACTATATTTCAATGCTGCGTTTTAAAAAAGGAGAGTTTTATTATTGACATAAATACCATCAGGGGGTATAGTATAAGTATAAACGAAAAGGAAGTGATTCATTTGAAGGAAGAAAAATTCTTACGTGATCACCCAACGACTCCAAGAACAGAAGCGGAAAAGGAAAAAACGATTAACCGTTTAAAACGTATAGAAGGCCAAGTTCGCGGGATACAGAAAATGGTGGAAGATGATCGATATTGTGTCGATATTTTAGTACAAATCAGCGCCATTCAATCCGCGTTAAAAAATGTAGGATTCGCTGTCACGGAGCGGCACATCAACCATTGTGTCAGTGACGCAATTAAGCAAGGTGAAGGGCAGGAGACGATTGAGGAATTAATGAGTGTATTGAAGCAGTTTTCCAAGTAGAAGGAGGAGACCATCATGAGTGATACAAATCATGCAACACTTGGTGTAACAGGAATGACCTGTGCTGCTTGTTCCAATCGTGTGGAAAAAGTGTTAAATAAAATGGATGGTGTGGAAGCACAGGTCAATTTAACGACAGAAAAGGCAACAGTAGACTACGATTCCGAAAAGACTTCCATTGACGATATTACGAAGAAAATCGAAAATATCGGCTACGGAGTTTTAATGGAAAATACAGAACTGGATGTTTTTGGCATGACCTGTGCCGCATGTTCAACCCGTATCGAAAAGGTATTGAATAAGCAAGCAGGGGTTCAATCGGCAAATGTAAACTTAACGACAGAAACGGCATCTGTCGAATATAATCCAGGACTCGCAGATCTTAAAGGGATCATTGATAAAATCAAAAACATGGGCTATGATGCGAAACCAAAAGCAGAAGCAGCAGAAAAGAAAACCCATAAAGAGAAACAAATTAAAAATATGAAGACGAAGCTAATTATTTCTGCTGTATTATCTGCACCGTTATTAATAACCATGCTGGTTCATTTATTTAATATGTCGATCCCGGCTATATTTATGAATCCGTGGTTCCAATTTGCTTTAGCAACCCCTGTTCAATTTATTATCGGCTGGCAATTCTATGTAGGCGCATATAAGAATCTCCGTAATGGCGGAGCGAACATGGATGTGCTCGTTGCATTAGGTACAAGTGCTGCTTATTTCTATAGTTTATATGAAGCACTTAAGACCATTGGCAATCCGGGGTATATGCCGCATTTATATTTTGAGACAAGTGCTATATTAATTACGTTGATTTTATTTGGCAAGTATTTGGAAGCAAGAGCAAAAGGCCAGACAACGAACGCTTTATCTTCTTTGCTTAATTTACAGGCAAAAGAAGCCCGCGTAATAAGAAATGGCGAAGAAAGCCTAATCCCGGTTCAGGAAGTTGCCGTTGGGGATCGATTAGTGGTCAAACCTGGAGAGAAGATACCCGTAGACGGTATGGTAGTTAAGGGGAGGACATCTATAGACGAATCGATGATTACAGGCGAATCCATCCCAATCGAAAAGGACGTTGAGGCCACGGTCATCGGCTCGACAATAAACAAAAATGGCTCGATTGAAATGGAAGCGACAAAAGTTGGTAAAGATACTGCGCTTGCATCAATTGTAAAAGTTGTCGAGGATGCGCAAGGGTCCAAAGCACCAATCCAGCGGTTAGCTGATGTCATTTCCGGCTATTTCGTACCGATCGTTGTAGGGATTGCCATTCTGACATTTATCGTATGGATTTCCTTTGTCCAGCCAGGTCAATTTGAACCTGCTTTGGTCGCAGCGATTGCTGTTCTTGTCATTGCATGTCCTTGTGCTTTAGGCCTTGCAACACCAACATCCATTATGGTTGGCACAGGAAAGGGTGCAGAGAACGGGATTCTTTTCAAAGGTGGAGAACATCTCGAGCGGACCCATGAATTAAATGCAATCGTGTTGGACAAAACGGGAACCATCACAAAAGGGAAGCCTGAAGTAACCAACTTTACTGGTGATCAGGAAACATTACAGCTACTCGCAAGTGCGGAAAAAGGTTCAGAACATCCGCTTGCAGAAGCCATTGTGGCCTATGCAACAGAAAATGATATTGCTTTAGGTGAAGTAGATGAATTTAATGCAGTACCGGGCCATGGTATCGAAGCGGTCATTTCCGGCAGTGAAATTCTTGTAGGAAATCGAAAACTCATGCAAGATCACCAAGTTGATGTTGGTGGTGCAGAACAAGAATTGATCGATTACGAAGAACAAGGCAAAACAGCGATGTTGATTGCTGTTGATAGAGCGTACCGCGGAATTGTTGCCGTGGCAGATACGATTAAAGAAACAGCACCACAGGCAATCAGCGAGTTAAAAGAGCAAGGCCTGGAAGTGATCATGTTAACAGGCGATAACGAACGAACCGCACAGGCAATTGCGAAACAGGTTGGCATCGACCAGGTAATCGCCCAAGTGCTCCCTGAAGAAAAAGCGGATAAAGTAAAAGAAATCCAGCTGCAGGGCAAAAAAGTTGCCATGGTCGGGGACGGGGTCAATGATGCTCCGGCATTAGCCATCGCCGACATTGGAATAGCCATTGGAACTGGGACAGAAGTGGCCATTGAAGCTGCGGACATTACGATTCTGGGTGGCGAGCTATTGCTGATACCGAAAGCAATTAAAATCAGTCATGCGACGATTAGAAATATCCGTCAAAACCTCTTCTGGGCATTTGGCTACAACACAGCAGGAATCCCGGTTGCAGCCATAGGATTACTTGCGCCATGGGTAGCCGGTGCAGCAATGGCATTGAGTTCAGTCAGTGTTGTTACGAACTCCCTTCGTTTGAAGCGAGTTAAGATATAATTTTACTCCAACTTGAAAGGGGGTGAAAAGGTCATGGAGCAAACGTTAAACGTGCAAGGCATGTCATGTGGCCATTGCAAAATGTCCGTTGAAGGTGCATTAAATGAATTAGATGGCGTTTCAGCAGCTGAAGTGAATCTGGATGCTGGCAAAGTCGATGTTACTTATGACGAATCAAAAGTAAATGTCGAGGCCATGAAAGAAGCTGTTGAAGAACAAGGCTATGATGTCAGCGCCTAATATAAGATTGAAAAGCTGGTTTTCTATTTGGAAAATCAGCTTTTCAATTTCAAAGAGGTACATGAAGTTGAAAAAATAAGTCTGGAAATAAATTTAAACCATGTGCTATGATGGAACAATCAGTGTGTAGAGATATTGGTCTATTTTTTGACCAAAAATATATGTCTCATGATACGTCTGCCATCTGAAATATTTTTAAAAGGAGATGACGGAGTATGCATGAGGAAACGCGATTACCCCGGAATGGAAAAGAATTTGTATTGTTTTTGGGCATCATTTCAGTGATTTCCGTAAATATTATTGCCCCTCTTATTATGGGATTTGAATTTGGTTTCAGTAAAGAGGTCTATTTCAACACATTGCAAGTGCTTCCGTTTGTATGGATTTGTGTTATTTTATTGGTAACACTTGTTGCAAACCCGATCGTCAGTAAATTAGTACCAAAATTCGTTAAACCTACAGACGGATTTAATGCAAGAATATTATTCAACATACTGTTCAGCGTGACAATTTTGTCTATATTACTGACAGTGATTGGATCCTGGATTGGCATGAGAGAAATTAGTATGGAGCCGATTCAAACATTCTTCTATGCTTGGCCGCGTAACTTTTTCATCGCGTTTTGGGTAGAAGCACTGATTGCTCAGCCGATAGCAAGATTTGCCATGAAAAAACTGCATGCGAGCCAGGCAAGAAAGGCAGTAAAGGCTCAACAGTCCGTATAATTTGGAAGAACAAGGAAGGTACCTTATAAGAATGAAAAGCTGGTTTTCTATTTGGAGAATCAGCTTTTTTTGTTCTCATAAAATCCAGCTGTTTATACATAATAAGCCTACTATGCTTATAAATGGGGGAACACACCATGAATGAAAAGATACATCTGACATCATCCGAGATCGGCGCTCTCTGGACAGGGTACATGAATGATAGCATGTCTAAGGCTATCTTAGGTTTTATGCTCAGACATATTGACGATTCAGATATAAAACCTGTGGTTCAATATGCCTATGATCTTTCAGCAGGTCATCTGGAAACATTAGAATCCATATTTGAAAGCAAGCAATATGCAGTGCCAAACGGATTTACCGAAGAAGACGTCAACATGAACGCGCCATGGCTTTTTACGGATGCATTTTGTTTAACTTACGTGAATCACATGGCAAAAGTGGGAATGTTAGCTTACGGCGGATTTGTCAGTATGAGTTATAAGAAAGCGGTACGCGATTATTTTATACAAGCTTTAAATGAAACCGCTGAGCTTTATGACCAGTCGATAGAGATCGCCCTTGAAAAAGGGCTTAATCAGAGACATCCCTATATTGAAGTTCCTAAAGAAACCGACTACGTGGACAGTAAAAAATATCTAAGCGGCCTAAATCCATTTAGCAACAAACGCCCGCTAAACGCCGTTGAAATTTCTCATTTGTATATGAATGTCATTACAAACGCAATTGGTGCGAAATTGTGCCTGGCCTTTGCGCAAACCTCCCCGAAGAAAGAGGTACAGGATTTTATGCTGCGGGGGACAAATATATCACATAAACATATTAAAATCTTTGTGGATACCATGATGAAAGATCATATTCAAACACCCAATTCTCCTGACGTGGGTATAAGTGATTCAACGACGCAAACATTTTCCGATAAGCTGATGATGTTCCATATGTCGCTGATTATGTCTGCAGGTATTGGAAACTATGCCACTGCTGCAGCTGTCAGTCAACGAAGTGATTTAAATGTGAATTATGAACGATTATCGCTCGAAGCTGCCCGGCTTGCCAAAAGTGGTGCTGATATTATGATTAAGAACAATTGGCTGGAGCAGCCGCCAGGTGCAGTAGACCGGAAGAAGTTAGCTAAGGATAAAGGAAAATAAGCTAGCGTGAGTCGTTAACCAAACGGGCACAGGGCAAGGAATCAGACGCCCAGAAACGTATTATAGGGCCGAATGAATAAAAGTTTTCATGGGTCGACATAGAAGAGGAGGCAGGATAATAGTCGTTATTAATTGAACCGGGATTGTCTTCCTTCTAAAATGTAATAAAAGGGAGTGACTTATGATGAATCAAGCAATTCCGGAAATCACACTGCATGATGGTCTTACGCTGCCAGTTATCGGATTTGGGACAGCCAGTCTGAAAGGGAATTACGGGGCGAATGCGATTACGAGCTCGATTGATAATGGCTATCGCCTCATTGACACTGCGTATAATTATGAAAATGAAGGCGCTGTAGGAGAAGCCGTCAAACGCAGTTCCGTCTCAAGAGAAGAACTGAAAATCACATCCAAACTGCCAGGCCGTTATCAGACACGGGATAAAGCAATTGCCTCAATCCAGGAGTCCTTATACAGGGCAAACCTTGATTATTTTGATTTATATCTGATTCACTGGCCAAACCCGAATCAGGATCACTATGTAGAAGCCTGGCAGACCATGATCGAAGCTAAAAAATGGGGGCTAATTCGTTCAATCGGTGTCTGCAACTTCTTACCGGAACATATCGAACGTTTGGAGAAGGAAACTGGTGAAAAACCAACCATCAACCAAATCGAGCTGCATCCATTTTTCAACCAGGAATCCCAGCGAAAATTTCATGTGGAAAATAATATTGTAACGGAATCCTGGAGTCCATTGGCCCGGTTAAATAACCTCCTGGAAAATGATATGTTAAAGCAAATTGCAGTCAGACACAGTAAATCAATTGGCCAAGTAACGTTGCGCTGGCATTATCAGCTCGGGGCCGTCTCTATTCCGAGGTCATCAAACCACAACCGGCAGCTTGAGAATCTATCTATTTTTGATTTCGCTCTGGATGAATCGGAAATGAACACGATAGCGGAATTAAATCGTCCGGATGGAAGGATTCAAGATCAGGATCCTGCTGTTTACGAAGAGTTTTAATTTCCATATAGAATAGGTGAAAAGCCAATGGTCTTCATGGACCATTGGTTTTTGATAGTTTTCTTGACATCATTGTAAACGGATACACAATTACTTGTTAGATTAAGAGTTAGATTATATAATCAATTTAAACTTAATAAAGGGGGAATTCGATGTTCACAGCAACGTGGGATTGGCTTTGGGAGAAACACGATCAAGTGAAAGATTTGTTTCGCTTTTTCGTGAAGCCGGGGGAGGAGATAGATAAGAAGAAGGATTCAAATGATGGATCTGATTCAGTCGGCAATGGCAATGGCGGGGGAAATTCAAATAACCGATCTTATAGCACGGCTCAGCTCATCGGTCTTATTTTGGGGCCCGCACTATTCATTATTACGCTATTCTTTCTCTCGCCAGAAGGATTGTCCCAAGAAGGACTGGCAATTTTGGCAAGTACCATTTGGATTGCAGTATGGTGGATGACAGAAGCCATACCCATTCCGGCAACCGCCTTGCTTCCAATCATTTTATTTCCGCTGACAGGCGGGCTGGACATTGATGCCACTGCTTCTGCCTACGGAAGCGATACAATCTTTCTTTTTATGGGTGGATTCGTTATTGCATTAGCGATGGAGAGATGGAATCTGCATAAACGGATTGCTATTAATATTATATCGGTAATGGGGACAAATACGGATCGAATCGTTCTTGGATTTATGGTTTCAACAGGGTTTCTTTCAATGTGGATTTCCAATACAGCTACTGCAATGATGATGGTTCCGATTGGGCTGGCAATTATTTACCAAGTATCCGATGCCTTAAAAGGTGACAGTTCCGTTGATACATCAAAGGAAAATTTCGCTTTTGGGAAATCGCTGATGCTTGGGATCGCTTATTCCGCTTCTGTCGGGGGAATGGCTACCTTGATTGGAACGCCGCCAAATGCGATTTTTGCTGGAACAGTGAATGAATTATATGGAGTGGAGATATCATTTGCTTCCTGGATGCTATTTGGGGTACCGTTCGCATGGATTTTTATCTTTATCGTCTGGTTTTATTTAACTAAAATGGCTTTTCCATTAAGATTGAAAACATTGCCTGGTGGCAGAAAAATTATCGATGAGGAAAAGGAAAAGTTAGGCAGGGCATCCTATGAAGAAAAGGCAGTATTTGTGATTTTTGTCCTTGCAGCTGTTTCCTGGATGTCACGGACATTTCTCTTGGAACGAATAAATGAGAATATTGGAGATGCCACGATTGCCATTACGGCTGCATTAATTTTATTCCTGATTCCAAGTAAAAATGAGAAAGGCGATTTCCTGATGAATTGGAACAGTGCAGTAAAATTACCTTGGGGAATTCTGCTGCTGTTCGGCGGCGGGCTGGCGATTGCTGCGGGGTTCACAGCTTCAGGGCTTTCCGAATGGATTGGAAACCAGTTAACTGCATTGCAGGGAGTCAGCACATTAATTATCATCCTGGCAGTAGCTGCGCTGGTCATTTTCTTAACGGAGATCACCTCAAATACGGCAACAGGGACCATGATGTTTCCAATTATGGCAGCCCTTGCACTTGCTGTCGATGTTCATCCATTTGTTTTGATGATTGCAGCAGCACTTGCTGCATCCTGTGCTTTCATGCTTCCGGTGGCAACACCGCCGAACGCGGTTGTATTCGGTTCAGGGTATCTGCGCATCCCTCATATGGCCAAAGCCGGATTTTTACTTAATATAGCAGCAATTGTTTTAGTCACACTAACCGTTTATCTATTAGTTCCAACGTTTTTAGGAATTGATATGAACGTATTTCCGGATGAATTAAGATAAAACAAATAGAAGGGAGCTTCTTGAACGATGGAGGCTCCCTCTTTATTCCCGCAGCTGACTTCTGTTTTTTTGGATAAAAAGAACAAAAGCTAAATAGCCAGCAGGCAGCAGTCCCGCAAATAAAACAACCCCATACCAATCTCCCACATCCCATAATGGCCCTGAGGCTGAACTCCCTAATGTCACACCAACATAATAGGCAACTAAATACAGGCTGGATGCGCCTCCTTTATGGTGTGTTGCCTGTTCCGTTACAGACGCAGCTGTCAGGGAGTGTGCTACAAAAAATCCAAGGCAGGTAATGCACAGACCAACAACAATCACGGTGACAGATAAGCTAAACGTCAGGAAGATGCCCAATATCATAACAAGAATTCCTGTAATACGTACCTTTTTTAATCCCAATTTTCCGGAAAACCAGCCGGCAATTGGAGCTCCGACTACACCTAAACCATATGCAAAAAAAGTATAGGAAATCGTTGTTAAAGAAAGGGAAAAAGGGTCTCCTTGCAAGTGAAATGGCAAATACGTCCATACAGAGGTAAAGGAGAATTGCAAAACAACTCCCATTCCAATAATGATGAGAAGGAAAGGGTCCTTTAAATGAAAAAGCATCCCTTCCAGATCTTTCTTGAATGTCAGATTGCTTGTTTCAAAGTTACGCGACCTTGGCAGCAATAAAAAAACAAGCAGGGTAATGAAACATCCAATAAGTGCCAATACATAAAAGGCAATTTGCCATGAGAATTGATCGGCCAGATAGCCGGTAGCCACTCTTCCTATCATCCCTCCAAGTGCGTTGCCTGATATGTAGAGTGCCGTCGCGACCCCTGCACTTCGATGATCGATTTCTTCATTCAAATAGGCGAGGGAAGCAGCAGGCAGTCCAGCCAGCGCAAAACCCTGAATAAAACGCAGAAAAACAATGAAATAAAAGGAATCCGTCATCGGGATCAGAAAAAATGGAATGACCGAACCTATCAGGGATGCCTTGACAAAAAGCGTTCTCCCTTTTCGATCGGAAAAAAAGCCCAGAATAATTAATCCGATAATCAAACCAATTACCATGACTGATAAAGTTAATGTGGATTCAGATACAGAAATATCAAAGTCATCAACAAATATCGGCAGTAATGGTTGTACAGCATACATGCCGGAAAATATAAATATCGATGCTAACGTTAAACTTACAGTAATCTTCCAAAAATATAAATCTCTCATATTATACTTCTTCTGTCTCTCCATTTAAGGTACACTTCCCGGCGGTGAATTCTCTGTTACCACTATAGCATAATAAATTTTGCAGCTGTCCCGTGTATTATTTGAACGCTTAAGGTGTTCATGTGGTGTTGCCTAAACTCTTTACCAGGTCATCCACTTGTGAAACAATATCTCCAATCATTTCACTCGCGGATTGCTGCTTACTTGAACGGGGATTCTGCCCGCACCAGAGGGACATCCATTCCGGCCGATTCTGTTTGGCTGCTTCACTTCGAATCGTTTTGGTTAAGGTATTTTGGATAGGATATTCCGGGAGTTCCGTTTCATATCTCGCCATTTTTGTGATGAAGTCATTGCGGATACCCCTTGCAGGTTTGCCGCTGAATGCCGAGGTGATCACCGGCTGTTCCTCGTGACTATTCAAAATTGCTTCTTTGTGCTGATTCTTTGCTCCGCTTTCCAGACTAGTGACAAAAGCTGTTCCCATCTGAACCGCTCCGGCCCCGAGTACCAAAGCGGCCAGCACACCTCTTCCATCCATAATTCCACCTGCCGCAATCACCGGAATATCAACTCGGTCCAAGGTTTGCGGAACAAGTGCCATCGTCCCGACCATGGATTCTTCAAATGAACCCATAAAAGTTCCGCGATGACCGCCTGCCTCGCTTCCTTGCACCACGACCATATCCATCCCAATTTCCTCATTGGCAATCGCCTCGTTGACTGTTGTGGCGGTACCGATCAGTGTAACGTTTTCCCGTTTCAGGTGTTGCACAGTTTCTTCAGATGGAAGACCAAATGTGAAACTGCAGATGGGAACCCGTTCCTCGATAATAATCTTCACTTGCTCCTCAAAAATAGAAGAAGTCGGTTTTTTTACCTTTGGCTTTTCGGATATGTTTAATTCGTCCCGAAAAGGGTGGAGCCATTCATTTGCTTTTTCGATTTCTTCTTCGGATACATTTGGTGTTTCAGGGACAAACAGGTTCACGCCAAAAGGCTGATCCGTGAGCTGTTTGATATTCTGAATACTCTCCCGCATTTGCTCCGCGTTCATATAACCTGCACCCAGCGTCCCAAGACCGCCCGCAATGGAAACAGCGGCAACCAATTCAGGTGTTGTGACCCCGCCAGCCATGCCCGCCTGAATAATTGGGTATTTGATATTCAGGTTCTGTGTGACGCTTTTTACATACCACAACCCGATCTCCCCCTTTGTGATTGAATGTCATTATGTATAGTATAATCGCGGAAAGTTAGCAAGTAAAATGAAGTTTCATAATCGCAGTTGTAGCTATGAGTCACTAAATATTCATAAAAACTTAAGAGATCCTTAATATCAGCTTAAAAGATATGATGTATCATTGATTGGTGAAGGATAGACGCATTCGTACGCAGGAAATGGAAGGTTTACACCACAAAAATTTGTGGAAAAGAATCCAAACCATGGATGGGCAGCTCCCATGATCAAGTAAGTTATTGGAAAGGCAAACGAAACATTAAAAGCCATGTCGTGGAGGTATTCACATGGAGTCAACGATAGAGTTTATCAATAATTTTAATTTTTATATGTTCCTGTTATTCACCTTGATGTATTCATACAAGATGGTATATATTCTTGTGGCATTTAAAGCGAAAAAGGACAATAAGGCCCTGCCAAGAGATGTTCATCCCCACAAATTTGCCGTGGTAATCGCGGCACGGAATGAAGAACTTGTCATTCCAGAACTGATAAATAGTATAAAAAAGCAGAAATATCCCCGAGAACTCGTTGATATTTTTGTCGTAGCAGACAATTGCACGGACAACACAGCACAGGTTGCCAGAGAGGCAGGGGCAATTGTCCGGGAGCGTTTCAATAAAAAACAGGTTGGGAAAGGTTATGCCCTCAACTATATGTTTCATATCATCGAAAAGGAATTTGCGTCCAGAAAGTATGACGGCTATGTCGTGTTGGATGCCGACAACCTTCTTGATAAGAACTATATTGCGGAGATGAACAAGACCTTTAACCAGGGATACAGGGTAGTCACCAGTTATAGAAACTCGAAGAACTATGACCAGAACTGGATCTCGTCCGGTTATGCACTCTGGTTTATCCATGAAGCGGAATTTCTCAACCTTCCAAGAATGACCGTTCGCACCAGCTGTGCCATTTCCGGAACCGGGTTTCTGGTGCATGCCGATGTGATCAAAGAGAATGGGGGTTGGATTCACCATCTCCTGACAGAAGACATCGAGTTTTCCGTTGCCCAGATTCTTAAGGGAGAAAAGATTGGCTATTCCGGAAACGCAGTGTTTTATGATGAGCAGCCAATCACCTTCAAGCAATCCTGGGATCAGCGATTACGCTGGGCAAAAGGTTTTTATCAGGTCCTCGGCAGTTATGGCAAAGATTTGATCGGCAATATTTTCAAAGGGAAGAAAAACAGTTTTGCCAGCTATGATATGGTCATGACGATCATGCCAGCCATGCTCGTTGTATTTGCCAGTATTCTTATGAATGGATTTTTCTTCTTTGGTGGAGTGTTTGAACTATTTGAAGGACAAGACATTGTTCAGGCAACCACGGCGTCAATACTAAATTCCCTTGTTGGATATTATATGGTATTGTTTACCATTGGCTTCATTACGATGCTGACAGAGTGGAAAAGGATTCATTGTGCTGGCTGGAAAAAAGTCGCATATACGTTCACTTTCCCGCTGTTTATGTTTACCTATATACCAATCGCTGTCGCCGCGTTGTTCAAGGATGTTAGGTGGAAGCCAATTGCCCATACGGTAGTGAAATCTATTGATGATGTGCGGTAATAAAATGTTGTATGTAAAGCATCTTCCTCGTGAGGAAGGTGCTTTAACTATGTTTAGGGAGCTAGTTCCAATTGTCATTTAATGTGGTATATTACTTATTAAAAGTGACGTTTCGTGAATGCTACTCCAAAGTTGTTCAGAAAAACAATCATTTCTGGTGTCCGGAATTTCCTTTAGAACTTGGGAATGCTCGACGAAATAGAGCTTTACCAGGAAGCTAACGACAGAGTTCGTGCCAAACTGAATAGGATGCAAATAGAGTACAAGCAAATCTGAAAGAAAATAGCAAAATAGATAAAATATTAATATTTTTAGAGAGGTGAAATGTTATATGATAATTTTAGATCAAAAACAAGTAAAAGAGTTAATTACGATGGAACAGGCTATTGAAATAAATGAGGATGTATATGTTTCTTTTTCGACAGGCAAATCTACAGTACCATTAAGAACAAATATGGAATTAGATTCACCAGATCATTTCTTCTTAACTATGCCTGGTTTTGTAGAAGATTTAGAAGGATTGGGTGTGAAGTTGGTTACAAGTTTCCCGGAAAACGTTGAAAAAGGTATCCCTGCAATTCAGGCTGTTATTATGTTATTTGACACAACAAACGGAAATCCAATAGCCCTTATGGATGGGACGTTTATTACGGCTTTGAGAACAGGAGCTGTAACGGGAGTAGCGACAAAATATTTAGCCCGTGGAAATGCATCAACATTAGCTGTAATTGGAACTGGGGGAATGGCTCCCGCTCAGCTGGAAGCAACCTCCTGCGTGCGGGATTTGACGAAGGTGTATGTTTATAACCGTACCGTCAGTAAAGCAGAGGCGTTTATTGGAGACATGTCCAAGCAATACCCAGATATTGAATTTGAGCTAAAGTTAACTCCTCAAGAAGCGCTAGCTGATGCAGATATTGTCGTTACATCCACGGCAGCAAACAAGCCTCTTGTAAAATACAAATGGTTAAAAAAAGGCGCCCATGTAAACGCAATTGGTGGTTTCAACCGATACATTCAAGAAATTGATGAGAACGTATTAGCAAATGCCTCAGCTAAAACTGTAGATGGAATCTCGGCAGCATCCGTAACAGGTGATATTGTTGTCCCCATTGAGCAAAACGTTATTTCTTCTACTGATTTAGTTGAAATTGGCACGTTGATTGACCAAAAAAGAAAAGCGAGAAATCATGAAGACGACATCACTTATTTTAAATCTGTGGGTTTATCTAGTCAGGATGTTGCTGTAGCAGTAAAGATTTTACAGTTAGCTCAAGAAAAAGGGGTGGGTCAAAACGTGAGTCTTTAATAAACTCTCGGAATTCCAAGAATGAAATCAGCTGATTTTTACATTGCAGGGGAGGGAAGATGACGTGATTGTTGTTAACCTGTCCGCCGGGGAGATAAAGATGTGCAGCAAGTGTTTGAGAAACTTAGAACAGAATAAATCATTTCTTGAAATCCAATAATTAAAACTGTATGACAATTGTATCCGATAATTTCATTTGTTATATTGCACTTATTAAAGGCGTTTAATAAGTGATTGATCGAGACTTATTAAAAGGGTTTAAAAAGTTCGGATTTAAGGTGGTGACATAGATGAATACTGTTCCAAAATCCCAGAGACAGTTAATCCTTTCCAGTATTCGGAGATCTCTCTTAGAACTTGAGAGTGCCACAAAAGTGGAACTCAGCGATAAACTGGAAATCAGTTTCCCAACCATAAGCAAGTTCCTCACGCAGATGGAGAAAGAGGAAGAAATTACTTCGGTTGGTTTAGATGAATCCAGTGGCGGGAGAAGAGCCAAAAGGTATACGTATAATCCGGAACATACGCTTGGACTTGCCATTTTTTTAGAGAAGACAGAGACCAATTATACCATTTTTAATTGTGCGGGAGAGGTGAAGGAACAAGGAAACGCTCCAAGTGTATTAGTGGATAATGGGCTACATTTATTAACGGAACTCATTGAAAAAATAGTTACTGCAAACCCTTCGGAAATTCGTTCGATGGCAATCGGGGTTCCTGGTGCGGTTGATCATGGCCGGATTTTTCATATACCGGGGTACGACTCATTTCGAAATTTTGATTTAAAGGGATACTATGAGGACTATTTTTCGAGACCAGTGGTAGTTGAAAATGATATGAATGTTGCTGTTGTTGGGTTTAACGATAATAGTGGGATGAAGGGCGATCCATCTCTTGTATATTTGTATGCCGGGCATAATGGACCGGGGGCGGGATTAATGGTAAATGGAAAAGTGGTGCGGGGGAGCACATTTTTTGCTGGAGAAGTTCAATACGTCCAACAGTATGATGAACAAAATTTTGGCCAGGCCATAAAATCCGGAGACGGTAATATCGATGCAACCAGCAGATTAATAGCTTTATTTACAGCTACCATTAACCCACAAACGGTCATTCTCTGTAACGATGAAGCGGAGCAAGCAACCATAGAAAAAATCGAACAAGCTACCGCAAAATATATCCCCAATGAACATCTTCCACAGTTCGAAACAGTGATTGGAAGGAAGATTATCTATTCGGGCTAAAAAGCCTTGGACTGGATTTATGATACACGAAGCAACCTAGAAAATGCGAGGTTTACAATGACGACATTACTCTTAATTATCATTTATTTAGCTTTTATTAGCTTAGGATTGCCGGATTCTATTCTGGGTGCAGCGTGGCCCGCCATGCAGCCGACCTTGGATGCCCCGCTCGAAACTGCCGGGTACCTATTTATGATTATCGCTGCTGGCACCATCGTCTCAAGTTTAGCCAGCGGGAAAGTAATAAAGAGCTTCGGCACGGGAAAGGTTACATTCATCAGTGTTTTGATGACGGCAGTGGCTTTATTGGGTTTTCATTTCGCTCCATCTGCCGGCTGGTTAATTGTATGTGCGATACCACTTGGATTGGGTGCCGGGTCTGTAGATGCTGCATTGAATAATTATGTTGCCACCCATTATAAAGCGCATCATATGAGCTGGTTGCACAGTTTTTGGGGAATAGGCGCTACGTTTGGCCCGATCATTATGGCGCAATTTATCGCGTGGCAAAATTCCTGGAGAGATGGGTATCTTGCTATTTCAGCGATTCAATTTACATTAGTTATCATCCTCTTCCTTGCCCTGCCCTTATGGAGCAAAGCAGCGAAGAACCATCATGCACAGCCTGATGAAGAGGAGGCTCTCATTGATGAAGAGAAAAATGTAAAACCAATCCAAATAAGAGGAGTCAAACTAGCGCTTGTGTCCTTCTTTTTCTATTGCGGAGTGGAAGCAACAGTGGGGCTCTGGGGTGCCAGCTATCTGGTGGGTGCCAAAGGTTTATCCGCGGAAAATGCTGCGAAGTGGATTTCTTTTTATTGGGCCGGGATAACCGTTGGCAGATTCATCACTGGATTTATTACATTTAAACTGAAAAACCGCGCCATCATACGAATGGGACAAATGATTGCCTTGGCTGGGGTGATGATTTTAATTCTGCCGCTCCCATCGGTTTTCATACTTATCGGCTTTATCCTGATTGGCTTAGGATTTGCGCCAATATACCCTTGTATGCTGCATGAAACCCCGGCTCGATTCGGAAAGAAACATTCGCAGTCGATCATGGGCTATCAAATGGCCCTGGCTTACACCGGCACGACATTTCTGCCGCCGCTCTTTGGCTTCATCGCAGCACATTCAACCTTGGGGATCTTTCCAATTTGTGTGGCGATATTTGTTGGGGCAATGCTTTTCGGGACAGAGAAGTTAAATAGACTGCTTAAGAATAAACATGTACAGGAGGAAACGATATGATTAAATTAGTGTTATCAGACATGGACGGAACATTCTTGAATAATAGTGGCGACTTTAACAGAGAGCTTTACAAAGATGTCAAAAAATAATGAATGAAAAAGGGGTTGTTTTTGCTCCTGCCACCGGCAAACAATACGAACGGGTGGCACAGTTATTTGGTGAGGATGCGGACGATTTATGGATTTTGGGCGACAGTGCTACCCGTACCAAACACAACGGGGAATTTGTTCATGAATCGCTTCTTCCCAACAAATTAGGGATGGATATCATTCAGTTACTGGAAAAAATTCACCTGGATCATACCATTATTGATTGTACCAGAAACGGCGCGGTGATAAAAGACGGTTTTCTCCTGAAGAAGAAGCAATTCTCCGAGGGTCTTATGCACAAGTAAGAACAGTAGCTGATTTTAATGAGATCACAGAGGATTTTGTGAAAATCACCATTCACGATCCAGCCCTTAGATCTTTTGAACCAAGGAACGTTCGAAGCTTACCCTTCCAAATAGGCTTTACACATTGAATAATTTCGAAAGTTGATAGACAAATTTGTGACAATCAATGAAGGCAGTTGCAAATGAAACCGCAGTCATTTATAATGAAAGTTATTCTTGGATTGTTACTGTATCGGCAGGCAAAACCTGGGTTAATCAAAATTGCAGCGGGACTTTTTGTCTGCAATTTTGGTTCATCCAGGGTTTTTTAACTGAATAAGTACAAAATAAATCATAAAATACGTTTTTCAGGTGTGAATGCAAATGGAAATTACGAAAGTGTTAAACAATAACGTGGCGATGACGGAAAATGAATCGGACCAGGAAATGGTTGTTATGGGCAAAGGTCTGGCGTTCCAGAAAAAGGCTGGAGATGGGATTGATGCATCGAATATCGAGAAAACCTTCATTCTGGAGAATTCCGGTGTAGCCAGCAAGCTTGCGGAATTGATGAAAGATACATCAGAAGTATACCTGGATATTTCCTACAAAATCCTCGAATTGGCCAGAACGCATCTCAGCTATAAATTGGACGACTATTTATACGTGGCATTAACTGATCACCTGAGCTTTGCGATTACCAGGCATAAAAACGGGATTGAGATGAAAAATCCGCTGCTGTGGGAGATTCGCAGATACTATAAACAGGAATTTCAGGTTGCTCAAAAAGCCCTTGACATTGTAGAAGCAGAAACAGGCGTCAGACTTGCAGAAGATGAAGCAGCTTCGATTGCCCTGCATCTCGTCAACAGCCAGCTTTCAGGCGAAAACATGGCGGCAGCTGTTCAAGTAACAGAAATGGTCAACAACATCTTAACGATCGTCAAATACTATTTCCGAATCGAATTGGATGAAAACTCGATCAGCTATGAGCGATTTCTAACCCACCTCCGTTTTTTTGCTATGCGTTTTATTCGCAAAGACAGGGCAGATGAGACGTACGATAACTTTCTGTATGAACAGGTGAAACAAAAGTATAAGGATGCCTTCGAATGTACGGAACGGATTGCAACTTATATTGCCAAGAACTATGATTGGGAAATTTCCAATGATGAGAAGGTTTATTTGACGCTGCATATATATCGGATTACGAATCGGCATGAGAACGGGTGATTCCTTATTTTTAGCAAATTTTGGCGTAGATCTCGTTTAACACTAAATCATAATACTTGAAAACGCTTATTTAATCCGTTACAATAAACTTAAATAATTAACATAAATCACGAGGATTGTGACTTTCAGCAGGCAAAACCTAAGTGAGTTCTGTATCTTGTCCCTACAAGAGAAGTGCTCATTTAGGTTTTTTGTATTATTGAGAGATTTAAGGAGCTGTGTAATAACTAACAACCCATAAATAAATCAATTATTTCACAACCTTGAAATAAATTTCGCTTAATAAGCAAGAAAGCGTTGACAAGTCGTTAAATATATCGTATAGTAAAAGTACAATTTAATTATTGAACACAGGGATGTAACCATTCTGGGCATAACCTGAATCGATTTCATGCACAATATACGTGTGTTTAATCCGGTTCAGGTTTTTTATTTGCAATAATCTATTAATAGAAAGTAGGGGGTAAAATGAAGTATGAACAATTAGCCAAAGACATTATTGAAAATGTCGGCGGTGAAGAAAACGTTAACAGTGTTTATCACTGTATCACTAGACTTCGCTTTAAATTAAAGGATGAGGATAAAGCGAATACAGACACGTTGAAGAATATGGATGGTGTTGTAACAGTCAGGCAAAGCGGCGGCCAATACCAAGTTGTTATTGGCAACCACGTGCCGGATGTATATAAAGCTGTTGCAGCAAAAGGCGGTTTTGAAGGCCAGGAACCAGATGATACGGAGGAAAACAAGGATAAGGGCAGTTTGCTTAACCGCTTTATTGATATGATTTCCGGTATCTTCACGCCAATCCTCAGTGTATTGGTTGCTGCAGGTATGATTAAAGGGTTCCTCGCGTTATTTGTTGCACTTGAGTGGCTGGACACCACAGGAGGGACATACCAGATTTTTAATGCGGTAGGAGATGCATTGTTCTATTTCCTCCCTGTTATTTTGGGTTATACGGCAATGAAAAAGTTTGGCGGAACTCCGTTTGTTGGTATGGTCATTGGGATGGCATTGGTTTATCCTGCACTGGAAGGGATTCCGCAAGCGGGTGAACCTTTGTATACATTGTTTGCGGGCACCTTGTTTGAATCACCTGTATATATTGAGTTTTTAGGTATTCCGGTTATTTTAATGACATACTCTATGTCGGTTATCCCAATTATTGTAGCAACATATTTTGCTGCAAAATTGGAGAGTTTTTTAGGTAAGGTAATCCCATCAGTTGTAAAAGCGTTCTTAGTTCCAATGATTACATTGCTGATTATTGTTCCATTAACCTTTATCATTATTGGTCCAATTGCAACCTGGGCGAGTCAGGCACTTGGACAGGCAACAACGTCGATCTATGAATTAAGCCCAGTTATTGCAGGATTGTTCCTTGGCGGTTTATGGCTAGTGTTTGTTATGTTTGGTCTGCATTGGGGACTTGTTCCGATAGCTATAAATAATTTTTCCGTTGCTGGTGTTGACCCGATTTTAGCACTGATTTTTGTCCATTCATTTGCACTGGCTGCAGCTATTCTGGCTGTTTGGCTAAAAACAAAAAACCAAAACACAAAGACACTTAGTCCACCGGCAATTATTTCTGCTATATTTGGCGTTAGCGAACCTGCCATGTATGGTATTGCATTGCCTCTGAAGCGACCGTTTATTTTTACTCTTATTTCTTCAGCAATCGGCGGGGCTTTACTAGGGTTGTTTGGCACAAGAGGATATGTATTGGCTGGTCTTGGCGTATTTCAACTACCAAGTTTTATTCACCCGGAAGAAGGGCTAAACACGGCCTTCATGGGGGCGATTGTGGCTGTTATTATTGGATCCGTTCTGTCTTTCGTATTAACTTACTTCTTTGGCGGCATTAACAGGATTGAAACTGCTCCCGCTGAAACTGAAGAGACAAAAGAGACAGAACAGTCGGCAACAGCTACCGCAGAACCAAACGTGAAAAATGAAGTCATTGTCAGTCCATTAACTGGTGAGGTTAAAAAGTTAGCAGATATTGAGGATGACGCTTTTGCATCAGGGGCGTTAGGCAAGGGTGTTGCTGTTGAACCTGCGGAAGGGAAATTATATGCGCCTGTAGCCGGTAAGGTCTCGGCCTTATTCCCTACACAACATGCTATTGGAATTACATCCGACGATGGTGCGGAGATATTGGTTCATATTGGGATGGATACCGTACAGCTGGATGGCAGACATTTCACAGCCCACATTGCTCAAGGTGACCGTGTGGAAATTGGACAGGTTTTAATCGAATTCGATGTAGATGCAATTAAAAAAGAAGGCTTTGTATTGACTACACCAGTAGTTGTTACTAACCATGATCAATATGAAATTACTGATGCAAATGAACAAGAAGTCAAGGCTCAAGATTTATTGTTCGAGTTAAAAGCAAAATAATCAAAGTAAAAAAGGAGAAGCGTTTCTTCAATATATGAAACGCCTGCCCTTTATATAGAAATATGTTTACTGATATTAGGAGGAATAAACAATGGCAAAACAATTTCCAGAAGGATTTTTATGGGGTGGCGCTACAGCAGCCAACCAATTCGAAGGTGGTTTTCATGAAGGAAATAAAGGGTTAAACATCGCGGATGTGCTCCCAGGAGGAAAACAGCGCCTTTCCATTTTAAATTCACCCGGGTTTAACTTTGAAATTGATCAAGATAAATATTATCCGAACCATGAAGGAATTGACTTTTATCATCGCTACAAAGAAGATATTGCTTTATTTGCGGAAATGGGCTTTAAAGTGTTCCGTATGTCAATCGCCTGGTCTCGAATCTTTCCAAAAGGGGATGAGTTAGAGCCAGACGAAGAAGGGTTAGCTTTTTATGACCGTGTATTTGATGAATTGCACAAGCACGGAATCGAACCGGTTGTAACCATTTCACACTATGAAATGCCGGTTCACTTGGTAAAAGAATACGGTGGCTGGAGAAGCCGTGAAGTTGTTACATTTTTTGAAAGATATGTAGAAGCAATCTTCAACCGTTATAAGGGCAAAGTAAAAAACTGGATGACATTTAACGAAATTAATAGTGGATTAATGATGCCAATTATGGGGCTTGGATTTGCGATACAAAAAGAGGAAGATAAGTATCAGCCTACGTTCCAAGCATTCCATCACCAGTTTGTTGCAAGTGCAAAAGCAGTGAAACGATGCCATGAATTGATGCCAGAAGCACAAATCGGTTGTATGATTATTTATGCTCCGGTGTATGCTTACGACAGCAACCCTGAAAATGTGATGCACGCGTTAAAAGAAGAAGAGTTATTTAACTATTTCTGTGCGGATGTTCAAGTAAGAGGAGAATATCCAGCATTTATTGACCGCTACTTCAAAGAGCATAACATTAAATTGGAAATGGAAGATGGAGATCTTGACATCCTTAAAGAAGGCACCGTAGATTATATCGGGTTTAGTTACTATATGTCCCGTACCGAAAAGAAAGATAAATCGGATGTAGAGGGAATTCAGGGAAATATTATGCAAGGGATTAAAAATCCATACTTGAAAGCTAGTGACTGGGGTTGGGAAATTGACCCAGTAGGCTTACGTATTTCCTTAAATAAGCTTTACGGCAGATATGGCGTGCCTCTATTCATCGTTGAAAATGGGCTAGGGGCTTATGACAAGATAGAAGAAGATGGCTCCATTATTGATGACTATCGTATCGATTATCTTCGTGAGCATATCGAACAAATGGGCGAAGCAATTGAAGATGGTGTGGACCTGATGGGTTACACAAGCTGGGGTTGTATTGATTTAGTCAGTGCTTCCACTGGTGAAATGTCTAAGCGTTACGGGTTCATCTATGTAGACAAGCATGACGATGGCAGCGGTACGTTAGAACGTAAACGCAAAAAATCATTCTACTGGTATAAAAATGTTATTGAGTCTAATGGAGAAAACCTGTAATTATTGATCATTGCATAAAAGGAAAGGGCGTCTGCGGATGCCTTTCCTTTTTGAATGAATGAAAGGAGACGTTGTTATGTCAAAATTCCCAGAGGTTTTCTTATGGGGTGGCGCTTTAGCAGCCAATCAAGTAGAAGGTGCATATTTGGAAGATGGAAAAGGATTGACGACGGTGGACCTGATGCCAACCGGCGAAAATCGGTGGAAAGTCTTGAAAGGACACATTGATTCATTAACACCTGATGCGAGTGAGTTTTACCCATCTCATGAGGCGATTGATTTCTATCACCGTTATAAAGAAGATATTGCCCTGTTTGCCGAGATGGGTTTTAAAGCGCTGCGTGTTTCCATTTCCTGGGCACGTATTTTCCCTAATGGGGATGATGAGACACCAAATGAAGCGGGACTGCAGTTTTATGATGATTTATTTGATGAGATGCAAAAGCACAATATTGAGCCTGTCGTAACAATCGCACACTTTGATGTGCCTGTCCACTTGGTTGAAGCATATGGAAGCTGGAAAAGCCGGGAGCTTGTTGGCTTCTTTGAAACGTATGCAAAAACGCTTTTCACACGCTACAAAGATAAAGTGAAATACTGGATGACCTTCAACGAAATCAACATGCTTTTGCATTTGCCATTCGTCGGTGCCGGTCTTGTGTTTAAAGAAGGGGAAAATGAAACACAAATTAAGTACCAGGCTGCACACCATCAGCTTGTGGCTAGCGCCCGCGCCGTCAAGGCATGTCACGAAATCATTCCAGATGCAAAAATCGGCTGTATGCTGGCAGCAGGCATGTTCTATCCGTATACATCTAATCCAGACGATGTTTTCGAAGCGATGGATAAGGATCGTGAATCATTCTTCTTTATTGATGTTCAGTCACGCGGTGAATATCCTGGTTATGCAAAACGTTTTTTCAAAGACAACGACCTGACAATAGAGATGGAGGAAGATGACGCTGCATTATTGAAAAATCACACGGTTGATTATATCGGATTCAGTTATTATTCCAGCAGAACAACGAGTACAGATCCGGAAGTGTTGAAAAACATAACCAGTGGCAATGTATTTGGTTCTGTCACAAACCCTTACCTTGAAACATCAGAATGGGGATGGACAATCGATCCAAAAGGCTTTCGTATCTCCGCGAACCAGCTCTGGGATCGTTATCAAAAACCATTATTTGTCGTGGAAAACGGGCTTGGTGCAGTTGATGAACCAAATGCTGATGGTACGATCAATGATGATTACCGAATCGAGTATCTGAAAAAGCATATTGAACAAATGGGTGAAGCAATTGAGGATGGAGTGGACATCATCGGCTATACAAGCTGGGGTCCAATTGACATTGTCAGTGCTTCCACCGGTGAAATGAAGAAACGTTATGGATATATTTATGTGGATCGAGATAATAAAGGAAACGGAACGCTCAATCGTTCGAAAAAGAAAAGCTTTGATTGGTATAAGAAAGTAATTGCAACTAACGGTGAAGAATTGTAAACTGTTGCATAAATAAGTTGAACCGTTTCACCCCTTTGGATATGATTAATCCAAAGGGGTATTTTTTGTCTGAAGTGTAGATAAGGAAAGCAGGGCAGGAGGGTGACAATATCAAAAAATTACAGTTGCCAATTTTACTAGCGCTTATTACAGCAATGATGACAAGTAGCTATTTTATATTACGATTGAATGCCTTCAGCAACTCAGTCGTCATATTATTGACGCTGGCTTTAATTATTCTATGTCCGCTGATTATTTATTTGCTATTGATACGTCCTGGCTCGATGCCAAAGTTATTCGCATATTTATCTTTTATTCTATGTTTAGCAGCCGCCTATTTTATCATTCCTCCCTCTCAAAGAGATTTTTTGAATCATATTCTAGTGTGGCTCATTCCCATATTGGAGATTACTGTTATCCTTTTTGTTGTGTACAGCATCGTTAAAAGCGTTATCCGTTACAAGGATATTAACTCAAATAAGCGGTTTAACTTCCTTGAGGTAACAAGAATGTCGCTAGAGCCGAAACTAGGAAATGGATTTTTGTTAGGAGTAGTCTTAACGGAACTTAGTGTTTTCTATTACGCAATAATGGTATGGTTCAAAAAGCCTGACATAACTAGGGATGAGATTTTTACCTATCATAAATCTTCACAAATAAGGACGATCGTCATTGTATTTTCCATCCTGATTGTAATCGAAGGGGTGCTATTTCATTATGTTATTCAGTTGTGGAGTGACATTGCCGCTTGGATTTTTACCGTATTGAATATCTATGCTTTGTTATATATGGCAGGATTCTATAATTCTGCAAGCTTTCTGCCGCATGTTGTCAATAAAAATAAGCTTATTATCCGCCTAGGTTATCAGAGCAGTATTGAATTGGATTTGAGAAATATTGAAAGTATCAACAAAGCGGAGCAACGGGGGATAGGGGATAAAGTACCTAAAGAAACCTACTATTCCTTGCTAAATATTGATTCTCCGCAATATGCACTCTTTTTAAAAGAACCGGTTTTAATGAAAGGTTCTTATGGAAGAAAAAAATATGTTAATACTGTCATTTTCAGATCCGATGAACCAGATGAAATGATTAACCGGATAAATTTGGCGAGGGATCAGCAATCAAGTGAGAAAGCTTAAGGAGGTGGGGGAATGATTTTGCATTCCCGTTTGAATCATTATCCTTTGTAATTACTTATCTAACGTTTTATAGGATTTTTAAAACGACTGGTTCGTTAAAATTTCATCGTCATCGATTCCATCTTCGCTTTCCAAATCTGCAATTAAATCTTCTACATAGTCAAATTTTTTCACACGGCCTGCTTTAATATCTTCCTCAGCCTCGCGCTCACCTTTTTGCCATTCTTCCGTACAGAAGCAGGCTTGCTCTTTTTCAATGGTAATAACCGGAGTTAAGACAATATGCCCTTTCTCAATCGTAACCTCTAGCTGCTCACCTTCAACGCACACTTTTCCTGGCATAGAGGGTTCCCTGCTTCCCATTTTATTTACTATGATTATGTCATATTTCATCTATTTTCTGACCACGTTTTAACCGCCGAAATAAGTTCCCCTTTTCTCTGATCGAATTGCTTTTTTCGATGACCATTTGCGCCAGAGGGATGAGGAAATCCGAATAGATAGGTGTGTGCTGGAAGTCTTTCTTTTTCGCGTAACTTCTGAAAGATATGGTCGACCGTCTTTCCAAGCGGAATAACAAGTGCCGGCTCCCTGATTTGACTGAGTTCTTTTGGAAATACGTGATAAGCATAGGAAGATAATAGTGAATGATGATCGATACTAGGCTGATGTCCGGTATAGTTTCTTCCATGGTGAAAAACGGGATATTTAATGATAGATGTCGTATGCAATAAGTTCCGCTTTTCCTTAAATAAAACAGCAGAACTACCGGCATCAATCACTTCCGGTATCGCGCATTCATCCAGCATATGAATTAAATTGCGCCTCATCGTCCCGGCAAAGCTTGCGGCTATTTTTGCTTCCTTTAAAATCCGGTCTGCAGGATGCTGCTTAGCTAAGCTGGTTAGAGCTTGTTCAAAAGCTGTTTTCATCTGATTCCAGCCCGGAGTAATTCCAACGATAACAATTTTCGCATCACGGTTTATGTATTCGTTGTGTGGAGCGTAATACATAGCTATATCCCCGGTATTCTCCATTAGGAAATCATCCGTTAATACATCTTCTTTTGTAAGGGATTTATGTGGTTGTAAACTTTTTATTGCGGGCAGGAATTCCTCCAGTTTGGAATGCAGCATGTTTGGTCTCCTTATTCTATGGTTTATTTACTCTCCTATGAATCGGCCTGATATTCAGAGACTATTCCCTACAGCGTTAAAGTGGTTTTTTGTTAGTACTTACCTTAGGACTGAACAGAATTCAATTAATATGAGAAACCCATTATTGAAAATACATCCTTATCCCAATAACGACCAATAATACGGAAAGCATCTGCAGAACAGCTTTTCCTGGGAGCCGCTGTGAAAGCATTACTCCTAGGTTCGCGCCAATGATGACACCTGCTCCTCCAAAGAAAACGGTGATCCAGTCAATATTCTGGTAATAGAGGTGAGAAATGACTCCTACCGTGGAGTAGAGGCATAGAGATAAAATAGATGTAGCTGCTGCCTGGTGGGTGGGTACTTTAAACAGGTAAACTAAAATGGGAACGAGCAGCCAGCCGCCGCCGATTCCAAGGTAACTGGATAAGACACCCATTACAAGCCCTAAAGGAATAAGCAGGCTGCTGTTTAAAGCCTTTGTTTCTCCTTGTGTTGCTGCAGAGGGAACTGTCTTCTCCCACGGAGAGTTTTTATAAAATAAAAAGGCCCCAAGTCCCGTTAATATTGAGGCAAAAATAACATAAAAATATTGGGAAGAATATACCTGCAGCAGCCAAACACCCAGTAAGGCTCCTGGAAGGGCACTTATCCCGATTGTTAGGGCTGTTTTATATTGAATTTTTTTCTGTTTAGCATAACCGACAACACCGGTAATTGAATTAATTAGGACAATTACTAAGCCTGATCCGGCAGCTATTACCGGGTCCATATCCATGAGTAAAAGTAATGCCGGTACAAAAATGAAACCGCCGCCTGCTCCAACTATTGTGCCGTATCCTCCGGCAATAATTCCAATAATAAGCAACAGAATTCCTGTCGATAAATCCATAATTCTTCTCCTCTTTCTTCAATCACAAGTAGTTACCTCATCTTCTCATGGCCTGTGGAATAACCCAAATTAGTTTATTTTATACGGTATAACCAGATTGAATAAACGAGCATCCTCTAGTATGTTAAAATAGTATTTGCAGTAAGATAAGACAACTATTCGTATAGAAGGAAAGCATAAGGGGTGGCAGGTTGAATATAGCAAGCTTAAGAATGTTTTGCCATGTGGTGGAAGAAGGAAGTATTACGAAAGCAGCACACTTGAGTTTTGTGTCGCAACCTGCCGTCACGAGACAGATTCGCCAGCTGGAAGACAGTTATGGAACCGCGCTGTTTGACAGGGAAGAGGGAAGATTAAGCCTGACGGAAGCCGGCAAACTGCTTTACCCTTATGCAAAAGAAATCCTTGCGTTAAATAAAGAAGCGTATGAAGGGATTCAGGAGCAGCATGGTGAAATGGATAAAACCTTACGTGTCGGGGCAAGTCTCACTATTGGTGAATACCTGTTGCCCGGCTTGATTGGCCGGTTTAAAAACTTATATCCTGATATTAAATTCAGTTTATCGATAGGCAACACTCCCCTTATTATTGGCAAATTGGAAGCAGATGAAATCGATATCGCTTTAGTGGAAGGTGTCTTCCAACATGAGCCATACAAAAAACAAAAAATTGCCGATGATGAGCTGATATTAGTTACTGCCTACACTCATCGCTGGGGAGAAAGGGAAGAAATTCAGCTAGATGAGCTGTCGGAAGAAAAGATGATCTGGCGGGAAAAAGAGTCTGGGACCCGGCTAATCACAGAAGATGCATTAAGGCAGCATCATGTTCTGGATAAAATAGATAATGCCATGGAACTTGGCAGCACACAGGCAATAAAAAGCGCTGTGGAAGCTGGTTTAGGGATGAGTATTTTGCCCAAATTAACCCTCCAGAAAGAATTAAAATACAAAGCATTGCGGGAAATTCCTATTAAAGACTTCTCTCTCAGAAGGGATTTTTGGATGGTACAGAAAAAACGGCGATTCAGGAAGGAAGCGCAGGCTTATTTCGAAGCTTTTTTGACGAGTTAGTAGAAATGAACGTTTAGTTGTCCTGCTCGAATGCTGATTCCCATCGAATGAAATGTTGGATGAGTTTTTGGGACAATTGAATGGTCATACTAATTATAGGGTGTCGTTAGTTATAAATGGATAGGGATTCAGTAAAAAGCAAAAAAAGCCTGTAATGATTTTATTTAGGACACTGGTCGCTATATCCCAGCATAGATTAAGGACCTCCCCTCTGAGTTGACCGCTCTAATCCGGGAGATCCTTTTCCGTTGATGAGCCATCCTCCATTGAAGGGTACGGTTCAATGCGTAAACCGTTCCATTGCCGATGGAGCGGTTTTTATATTGCATGCAATGGTAATCTTTCTATGTGTATTATACCATCCATTGTACACTTTTATGATTTTAAGAGTTTCTTGACACAAGTCTTTTGAAAGACAGCAGATACGTGAATGTATAAAACAATTAAAGAATGGCTGAAAAAACGCAATCTCATCTTTTGCATGTGGTATAATAAAATGGAAAATTGGAGGAATTTATTGTGAATAAAGAGCCGTCTATCACTTTGAGAAATGATGCTTCTGGAGAAAAGGTATTAATTGATTTAATGGAAAAGTTGCTTCTTGCGGAAGAGCATCGTTTAAATGGTTGAAAAAGTTTATCACTTGATTCGGCTCACCAAAGACTAAAGAGAAAATTATTAGCAACTTATAATGTACAATTTTGCCGCAGTCGATAAAGACCTTGATGAGATTTCAGTTCTGATTTCTTGATGCCTAAAAGACAAATCTAACTCACTCCACAGAAACTACAACCCAGAATTCCACGCGTTTGAACGACAGATTTTGTTATCACCTTTAGAAGCCGTAAAACGAAACAGGCACACAACTAATATAAGTAGATTAAAAGATTGCCGCCAAAGATATCATGCAAGACAGAAAGGAACTGATCAAATGCTTATCGCCCTAATTCTGTTATCCATTGCTTTAATAATCCAAACCGTTTACATACTGTACTACAAGAACCAGATAAAGGATATCGGCAATCAATTGGCCTTCATTTCAAAACATAATTCCTTCAAATTTATCCAAACCCAAATCAAGCCTAAGGAAATCTATCAATTAATCAATTTGTGTAACACGATACTCCGCAATCAAAGAGAACTGAACCAGGAATTTATAAAGAAAAGTGAGGAAATCAATGCGACGATCGTTAGCCTGTCCCATGATATCCGAACCCCGATTACATCACTTGACGGCTATCTTCAGCTGGCCGAACGCTCCGAAGACGTTACAGAAAAGACGCAATATGTCACGATGGCCCAGACCAGAATAAAACAGATTACAACGCTTGTCGACGAGCTGTTTCTGTATACGAAACTACAAAACCCGGATTATACTTTGGAACTGGAACCGATCGATATTAGTAACGTGCTGAAAAGGCATCTATTCTCCTTTATCGACGAGTTTTCACAAAGCGGCGATGAACCGGATTTCATCCTCCCTGAATCACCGATTTATATCACGGGAAATGAAAGTGCGCTGGAAAGGGTATGCGAAAATATTCTAAGAAACTACTTTGTGCACGGAAAAGGCGTTTTAACTATCCGGTATGAAGAAAAGGAAAAGGAAGTTTTGTTTCACTTTACCAATTTGCTAAAGCGGAGCGAACCCATCGATCCTGGTAAAATATTCACCCGTTTCTACAAAGAAGACACATCACGCACGAACCATTCTTCGGGACTCGGACTTTCTATCGTTAAATCGCTGATGGAGAAAATGAACGGGGATGTCCATGCTGAGTTGAAGGATAACCAATTTATCATAAGTGTGGCCTTTACCAAGACGGAAAAGGAGAGTGTGAGATGAGGCAGCCCAGTATACTGATTATTGAGGACGATGAGCATATCAACAACATTATATACAACGTGCTGCGAAAAGAGGGTTTTCTGTGCACGCAGGCGTATTCCGGCAGTGAGGGAAAAATGCACGTTGCTCAACATGTCTATGAGCTGATTATATTGGATCTCATGCTGCCTGGTCTGTCGGGGGAGGCCTTTATGCATGAATTACGAACGGAATTAACGCACGATACACCTGTTATTGTTTTGTCGGCCAAGGACAAACTGGATCATAAATTAAACTTGTTCGATTTGGGAGCCGATGATTATGTCACAAAACCGTTTGAAGTGGAGGAATTGCTTGCCAGAATCCATGCACAGTTAAAAAGAAATGCCAAAACCGAATCCGGTGCTCCGTACAGGCATAAAAATCTGCTGATGGACACAGCTGCAATGAGCGTTCGCGTCCATAATGCTGAGTTAAATCTTACCAAACAGGAATACAAAATTATTGAGCTCCTGTTGAAAAATCCGACACGGGTGTTTACAAAGCAGGATTTGTATGAGCTTGCATGGGATGAGATGTATATAGGAGAAGACAAGACCATCACGGTTCACATCAGCAATATTCGCAATAAGATCAAGCACCATGACAGCGAGACTTACATTGACACGGTCTGGGGAATTGGCTTCCGGTTGAGTACATAATTTTTCCTTTGAACTTTCTTAACTTTTTCTTGGCGGTTTGTTAGCTTCTTTTTGCTAACCTTTTTATAGAGGAGGGCGTTGAACATGTCGCAAGCAATTATTGAAGTGAATCAGCTGACCAAACAATTCAAAGCGAAGACCGCAGTGCATAAGGCGGATTTCAAAATAGCGAAAGGCGAAATTTTTGGTTTGATTGGGCAAAATGGAGCAGGGAAGTCCACATTGCTGAAAATGATTGGTGGATTAATGTATCCGTCATCAGGAGAAATCCATTTATTTAATCATGCAGTTAGTGATAATCATGCTTATTTTGAACGAATGGGCTTGCTGATTGAGGACGCGGGGTTGCTTCCCCATTATTCCGCCTATGAAAATCTGGATTTGATAGCGATCTCCTATGGGCTAAAAGGCAGGAAAAAGCATATTAACGAACTGCTAAAGCTTGTCGGACTGGATGAATCAAACAAGACGAAGGTGAAAAACTATTCCATGGGGATGAAGCAACGACTTGGGATTGCTGTTGCGCTGATGGGAAGCCCCGATGTTTTGATTTTGGATGAACCGATCAACGGTTTGGATCCGCAGGGCATTTCCGAGGTCAGAAAGCTGATTTTGCAACTGAATAAAACCGGCATGACCATCATTATTTCCAGCCATATTCTGGAGGAACTGTCAAAAGTAGCGACCAAGTACGCGATCCTTCATGAGGGAGAAGTTATTGAGATTAATTCTAAAGAAGAGTTGCAGCTTAAATGCGAAGAGCGTATTGAAGTAGAAGTGGACGAAGCAAGAATGGCCATCCCCATCCTGGAAGAGCAACTGAATATAAAGAATTACAAAGTGATTAGCGATGGAACCGTGTATGTCTATGATACACATATTGAAAACCATCAAATAACAAAGGTTTTAGTTGAAAACGGAATTTCTGTTCATTCGATCCTGAAGCATAAGCAGAGTTTGGAACAATATTTTTTGAAGCGGACGGGAAGCGAGGTTGATTCTCATGATTAATCTCTTCAAAATGGACCTTCACCGCTTTAAAAACAATAGAATTATGTATTTATTGTTGTTCATCTACGCTGCCTTTCAAATCTTTGGCATCTTCATGATGAGTCAATACCCCGTTGAACAAGGTGGCATCCCAGTTAGTGCAATGAATGCCAGTGAGTTTATCCAATCAGTATTGTCGCAAACGCCATCATGGGTGCTGATGTATGTCGCTGTATTCAGTGTTTATTTCTATATGAGCGAATACAATACCGGATTCTACAAGAATTATATCTCCATGAAGAATGCGCGGATGTATTCCGTCCTTTCGAAAATCCTGATTCTGGGCCTGTTCGTGCTGCTTATGTTAACAACGATGGTTATTGCTGATCTTATCGGAAGAAGCATTTTCTTCGGTAATACAGCTATTGGAGATGTGGGCTTTTTTATAAAATTGCTTGTGGGCCAGTTTTTACTTCATTGGGCATTTTCCATTGTGGTCTTGTGTATCGCGATGATCACGAAAAACTTGATTGCCAGCTTAGTAATTGGGCTGGTCCTTGGGTTAAATGTACCTGGGATGATAGTGGGTGCAGTGGAATCTCTCATTAGTGATTTAAATGTGTCTTCCTACTTGCTGGTGAACACGATTACCAGCATAAAGGATTTGAATAACATGGGTGATGTCATCCACGTTGCTGGTGTTGCGGTAATTTTTATACTGTTATTTTCCTTTATTGCTGTTAGGTATAAGTTGAAAGAGGATTTGAAGTAGTTATAGGGCGTGATTCACAACAGTGGATCGCGTCATTTTTATGAGCAAATTAAATGAGTGACTATTCATTCACTTTGTGTTAGGTTAAAAGCAATAGAAGGGGAGGGGAGTCAATTTGTTTCAAGCATATGTTAGAGATGGCGTTACCTGTGTGGAAATGACTGTTCCGGAAATGGGGAAGGTTTTTGCCTTTTTAGTTGATGGCATGTTAGTTGATACGGGACCGCAGCGCTATGAATCTGATTTGGTGTCTTTTTACGGAAGCGTTTCCTTTGACCTGGTAGCTTTAACACACAGCCATGAAGACCACAGTGGTACGGCTCCATGGATTCAGGATAACCTGGATGTGCCAATCTATGTTCATCCAAAAGGAATCGACGTATGTGCGCAGGCGGTTCCATACCCGAAATATCGCCAGGATACCTGGGGGCTGCGAAAGGAATTTAAGGTGTTACCGATGAAAGATACGATTACATCCAGAAATAAAGAATGGAACGTGATTTACACACCTGGACACGCAAATGACCATAATTGTCTTTTTAACGATGAAACAGGGACGATGTTTTCAGGTGATTTATTTGTTTCCCCGAAGACAAAGGTAATCATGAGAAATGAATCTATCCCTGAGCGTTTGGATTCCCTCCGAAGCCTGCTCACCTATGACTTTGGGTCGATGTTTTGCTGTCATGCCGGTTACATAGAGGATGGAAAGGTGGCGATCGGCCGGAAATTAGAGTACCTGGAAAACCTTTATGGCGAAGTGAAAAATCTGCATGAAGAAGGGCTTGGAATTGAGGAAATCGATGAGAAACTTTTTCGGAAAAAGTACCCAATCACGTTTGTGTCTGAAGGAGAATGGGATTCGGTGCATATTGTCTCTTCTATTATTTCAGATCTAAAATAGTTTTTCTTAATTACTGCTATAAAACCAGGCCAATTTGAGCACATTAATTGAACTGTTTGAAATTTGCTTCTAAAATTAGAAGTATCAACTAGTTGATATATTAGATTCCAAAAACCAGAGGAGGAATTTTAGTGGCAGAAAAAGTTGTACTCATAACAGGTGGTGCGGGCGGAATCGGGATGGAAACCGCTCAGGAATTCCTAGATCAAGGTGACACCGTTGTACTTGTTGACATCAACCAGGAAGCGTTAACGAAGACGAAAGAAACATTAAAAGGCGATCAGGATAAGATTATGGTTGTTCAAGCTAACGTGACCGATGAGGAAGACGTGAAAAACTATGTGAAACAGACATTAGATGCCTATGGCCGTATTGACGTATTCTTCAATAACGCTGGTGTCAACGGTCCTTTCGAGAAAATTAAAGACTTGTCCAAAGATCAGTTTGAAAGTGTGATGGGCATTAATGTAACCGGTATCTTCCTTGGACTAAAACATGTCATACCGCAAATGGAGTCACAGGGTTCAGGAAGTATTATTAACACAGCGTCCAACGCGGCATATATCGGTTCTGCAGGGATGTCCGGCTACATTGCATCTAAACACGCGGTTGCCGGGCTGACGAAAACAGCTGCCCTGGAAGCGGCAGAAAGCGGTGTTCGCGTAAATGCGGTTGCGCCGGCGGCAATCGATACACAAATGCTGTCGACCATCCAGCAAAACACATCTCCTGATGACCCGGAAGCAGCGGCAGAAGCCATCAGACAGGGAATACCTGCAGGCCGCTTTGGAACGCCAAAAGAAGTAGCACAAGTTGTGCTGTTCCTTGCTTCCGACAACGCAACGTTTGTAAACGGATCCCTGTATAATGTGGACGGTGGAATGCAGGCAGATTAAAAAATTTATAAGCTGAATACCTGATTAAAACGCATGTTGGAGTAAAATTCACTCCGGCATGCTTTTTTTATTGGTGTGATATTCAACAAAAACATAATAAAAAACATAAATTATTTATTGTAAATCAATAAATAACCTGCTATAATCAATCTGAAAACAACCGAATAGAGGTGCTTTTTATGAAACAAGTTTCAACGTTATTTTTAAAAATAATTATTATCATTATTGGGATTCCTGTACTTGCCTTATGTTTATTTGTATTGCCACAGATAGTAAATGAAGCGGTTGGGCAAGCAGCAAATGGCGCTGCGCTCGGCTACATTGTACTTGGTATTTTAATTGTTATGTATATAGCAGCGATACCGTTTTATTTGGCATTGTATCAAACGTTAAAATTATTGAGTTATATTGAGAAGAATCAAGCCTTTTCTCAAGCCTCTGTTATAGCCCTGAAAAAAATAAAAAATTACGCCAAAATACTCAGTGGCTTATATATTGTCATACTGCCATTGGTTTCCATCGTGGCGGAGTGGGATGACGCACCGGGTCTTCTATTAATTGGGATGGTAATTAGCGGTGCTTCATTCGTTATTGCAGTCTTTGCTTCTGTTCTCCAAAGACTCTTGCAACAAGCTATTGATATAAAAGAAGAAAATGATCTAACGGTCTGAGGTGAAAACAATGGCGATTATCATAAATATAGATGTGATGCTGGCAAAGCGGAAAATGAGCGTAACGGAGCTTTCCGAGCGGGTAGGAATCACCATGGCCAATCTTTCCATATTGAAAAATGGAAAAGCAAAGGCAGTTCGGTTATCAACGTTGGAGGGGATATGCAAGGCGTTGGATTGTCAGCCTGGGGATCTTTTGGAATACCGGAGTGATGAGGATACTCAAGAGCTATAAGGAGGGTGAAGTCAGATGTGCAAAGGCAGTCCTGCCCATGTGGCGATTATCATGGATGGCAATGGCAGGTGGGGCAAAAAAAGAGGGATAAGCCGAAGTGAAGGCCATTATGCGGGTTCAAAACGAATGGAAGAGATTATTGATGCGAGTATTGAGCTGGGTATCAACGTGCTGACGCTGTATGCATTTTCCTCGGAAAACTGGTCCAGACCCCACGATGAGGTGAAGTACCTGATGGATTTGCCGGTACGATTCTTTCATAAAAAGCTTCCGGAATTTATGAAAAGGAATATTCAGATCCGAATTTCCGGCAACCTGACGCCCGTTCCCGGTAAAACCCGGGAAGTGCTGGAAAAGGCGGTTACTTCGACAGCGAATAATACCGGCATGATCGTCAATTTCGCCTTCAATTATGGCGGCAGAGGGGATATTGTTCATGCCGCGAAAATGCTGATGGAGGAAGTCAGGAATGGGAAGATCAGCGAGGAAGATATTACAGAGAAAAAGCTGCAGCAGTGTTTGTACACGGGAGATCTGCCGTCCCCCGACATGGTTATTCGGACGGGCGGGGAGCGGAGACTAAGTAATTTCCTGCTTTGGCAGTCGGCTGAATCGGAACTGTATTTCTCGGATGTTCATTTTCCTGATTTTACGGGGGAGATGTTTGCTAAAGCGATTGGCCAGCAATTGGGGAAGCGTTATTTGAGTGGATGAATGGAGGATGGCTGAGTGATGAGAGCACTAAAGCAACTTGTTCGTTTTGGCTGGCAGCAGGCCCTATCTTGCTTGTTTCCTGTCGTTATTTTTGCTTCTTTGGCTTTTACACAAGTTGTGGATCTACCCTTCCTGCCGCGATATGACTGGTTGCTGATCATCTGCTTGCTGATGCAATGGTTTATGTTGCGTTCAGGGCTGGAAACACTGGATGAGCTAAAGGTAATCACCTTATTTCACCTGATTGGCCTCGCGCTGGAAATTTTCAAGGTACATATGGGCTCCTGGTCGTACCCGGAGGAAGGCTATTCAAAAATTTTTGGTGTGCCATTATATAGCGGATTCATGTACGCAAGTGTAGCGAGTTATCTCTGCCAGGCGTGGAGGCGACTGAATGTGGGATTGGTTCATTGGCCGCCTTTTTTGGTTGTTGTCCCTCTTGCTGCCGCAATTTACTTAAATTTTTTCACCCACCATTATTGGGTGGACGTTCGCTGGTGGTTAGCCGGACTTGTCATCGTCGTCTTTTGGCAATCATGGGTCATATACGAGGTTGGCGGAATCCGTTACCGTATGCCGCTCGCTCTCTCCTTTGTGCTAATTGGATTTTTCATCTGGATAGCAGAAAATATCGCGACTTACTTTGGTGCATGGGAATATCCTAACCAAACCGATGCATGGAGCCTCGTGCATGTGGGGAAGGTGAGTTCATGGCTTTTGCTGGTAATTGTTAGCTTTCTGATTGTAGCGACGTTGAAGCGGGTTAAGGGGGAGGATTAGGAGTTTTTTACTCGCATCGCATTAAATATGGAGGATTTTCGGGCCATCAGCATTGGACAGCCCGAGGCAGCGAATCATTTTTTGCCAAAAGTGATGGCAATTCTGTTCCAGAGATTGACTGTGTTTATCATCATGACAATCTCTATATATTCTTTGTCCGAAAAGTACTTTGACACCATGTGATAAAGATCATCACTGATTTCATTTTGCGCTATTAGGGTTATTCTTTCTGCTAATTCTAAGCAAACACGTTCTTTATCGGAAAAAAACATCTTCCTCTTTCCAGTTTTTTAATGCGGATATTCTCGCTTCCTCCCCGAATTTGATTGCTTTTTTCGAATGTAAATTTATGCAATAGGGACAGCCATTAATTTGGGACACCTTTAACCTTAATAACTCCGCAAACCCTTTAAGTCCCGGGCTATGGCTTCTTTAATGTATCCTTGCAACTGTTTCTTCTCCTCTTTTGTCCCCTCCATATTGTCAATAAACGAAGAAAAATATTGGTCGTAAAGAGAAGGTTCGTCTGGTTTTTCTTCCACAACACTAATTTTCAGCTTTTGGTTTGTGGTTTCAAGGTTCCCTACCACATCGGAAAAGGTCAGTTTATCCAGTTGCAGGCTTTCTGTGTTAATAGGCTGTTGAGTTAAAACTTGATTTGATGTCAGGCGTCGTCCATTAATAAAGTTCAGTTGTTGACTGTTGAAAACGTTTAGTGATGAAGACATTGTTTCAGCTCCTCTTTTTAGTGAGACTGATAGATGGAATAAGCTTCTGTCCATTTTTGGGTAGTAATACTCTCCTGCTTATCGGTCATTTTTTTCATTTGTTTAGTGATTGTCTTTTTTTTATGAAAAATGGCAGTTTGAATAGGAACAATCTTGAAAGTACATATCGTAGCTTTTGGTTTTTGTTAGTTCAGTAGAGATGAAGGAGGAAGGATCAAATCCACTATTAAGAAATAGATTCCATATGGTATAATTGCCCAAACGATTATAGAATAGCTTAGGTGAAGGGGTGGAAGAGCTATATGTGGAAAAAGGGCTATGCTGCTTTCATTTTATGTATCTTTCTACTTGGAGGTTGCTCTACGTCCTCAGGGCAAGATGATGGAACAGAAACGCAGCCAGCCGAGTCGGAAGAGACAGCGGAAGCAGAACAAACAGACGAACCGGAAGCGGAAAAACCAGAAGAAGCGAATACAAATGAAACGCAGGGCGAGGCGGCAGATGAATTTTTTGCAGATCTTCCAGAACCGCCTGAAAATATGGAAGAACTGTTAGCTTATCCAAGCGGCCAATTTTCCGGGAAAGAGTATGAAGATCAGCAGCAGAAAATTGAAGAAGTGCTGGATCAGTTTCCGGTTTCGGGGGAGGAATTCAGTGAGGAAGAGGCAGATGCATATTGGCAAAAGCTTTTGTCGCTGTTTGCAGAGGAATTTCCAGACCCTCAGGATGTTGTTGACCAGTGGGGTACATATGATGTTGGAGGCCCAGAAATAAATGGGGAGGAAATCCAGTTCAAAGAAAATTACAATGTCGAAATTATCTTGGACTCCAGTGGAAGCATGGCGAATTACCAAGGGGATCAGACCAGGATGGAACTGGCCAAGGAAGCAATTGCAGAATTCGGGGAAAGTTTGCCGGAGGAAGCAAATGTCGGACTTCGAGTATATGGATTTGAAGGAAGCAATGCCAGTGAAGATAAAGAAATTTCCTGTGCGAGCAATGAACTTGTGTATGGCATGGCACCTTATGATGAAGAAGGACTGGCTGAGGCGATGGAGAAGTTTAGTCCGACAGGCTGGACACCGCTCGCTGAGGCAATTTCTCTAGCCAAGTCGGATCTTTCCGAATATGATGGGGAAAACAACACCAATCTCATTTATATAGTCAGCGATGGCGTAGAGACCTGTGACGGGGATCCGGTTCAGGAGGCAGAGGATCTTGCTGCATCCAATATTACTCCTATTGTCAACGTGATTGGTTTTGGTGTAGACAACGAAGGGCAAAAGCAGCTGGAAGAAGTTGCAGAGGCAGCAGACGGGACCTATGCGGATGTCGATAACCAGGAACAGCTGCAGGATGAATTTCAGCGGGCTGCAGAGCTTGCCGGCGAATGGCGATTGTGGCGGGCCAATGCAATGGGTGATGCAAGAATGGAAAATGTGGACAGAGCCCAGATGATGCGTGATTTTCGTGGAGAATGGACCGATCGCTATCGAATGGAAAATCATAATTTTAAAAAGGTATTTGATTATTTGGACTATGAGAGGGAGGCCATTAGCCTGGATTTCAAGATGAAATTATATGATCGGCGGGATGCACGCGTGGATATGCTCATAGAACTCAAAAACCAAGCATGGGATGATTTAGCAGAAGTAAAGGATAAAGATTTTGAAGATGCTACTAATGAAATTCAGGAAAAATATGATCAGAATGCGCCGGATTAGGGTTATCCATGAGTATAGCAAATGCAAAAATAAATAAAAGGGGACTGGACATATCCAGTTCCTTTAGGTGTAGCCCGAAGCATCCACTGCTATTCTTTATTTATAATTCTAAAATAAAACTATTGGGCAAAATATTCAACACATTAATTTTGCCGGAGCTAAGGCATGTTTAACTCGAAAATAAACCGCATGAAATCTTAAATTAGATTCCATGCGGTTTATTCATTAAAAAGAGCTATGCCCAGTCTCTTTTCACACTAATTCTTATTCACCGACGCATCATAAATAGAATCAACCGCCTCTTTCAATGCTGCGTTGAATTCTTCGTCCGACTGATCGACATGTAAGTCTGCACTTAATGCCCTAGAGAAGCTGGCGATCAAGCCATCATTTTCTTTTAATTTCTCATTTGCTTCTTCGCGGGAATAACCGCCGGAAAGTGCAACAACACGCAGCACACGCGGGTGATCGATTAATTCTTTATAAGCATTTGCCGCAGTTGGAATGGATAATTTGAGCATCACATTCTGATCTTCATTTAGCTGACTCAACTGCTTCAATAGCTCATCTTTTAATATTTCTTCGGATTGTTCTTTATCACTCGAGTGGATATCAACTTCCGGCTCGATAATTGGGACAAGCCCTGCTGCGAGAATTTGCTTTCCAATCTGAAATTGCTGGTCAGCTACTTCTTCAATGCCTTGTGCGTTCGCCTCTTTAATGACGGAGCGCATTTTTGTGCCAAAGATGTGGCGCTCGTTCGCTCGGTTCAATGTTTCTTCCAAGTCATTAATTGGTTTCATCTTCTGTACGCCATTGGCAACGTCAGCCAAACCTTTGTCGACTTTTAAAAATGGTACGATGCCTTTTTCTTCAGCCAAATAATCAGCCGTGTATTTGCCTTCGATTTCCCGGTCCATGGTTTGTTCAAATAAAATGGCCCCGAGAATATGCTCTGAATCAAAAGCAGGGGAGGTGATGATTCGCGTCCGCATTTGATGTACCAGGTCGAACATTTCCTCTTCGTTTGCAAAATCATTTTCCGATACACCGTAAGCTGCTAAGGCCTTTGGCGTACTGCCACCGCTCTGGTCCAATGCTGCGATGAATCCTTTTCCATTCTTGATCTTTTCCAGGTGTTTTTCCTGCATCTATTCCACTCCTTTTCACACGTTCTATCATGTTCTATTGTAACACTTTATGCATGGCTGGAGGTCAAATAAACATTCACTCAAAATACTTAAAATTCCGCTGCAGCTTTTCTTTATACAGCTCTAACCTTTTGATTTTCTTGAAAGTGGCGAGCGACAAAACAGCAACCATAATAAGCAGCCATTCTTTTCCTTCTTGTTGATCACTAATAATTTTCTCCAACGAACTCCCACCACCTGCAATAGAGTTTGTTGGTTTAAATATACCGAAAGCCAGCCAAACTGGCAAATATTCGGCCAATGGATGGGTGACAACTTAACCCTCATTGTTCTTCGTCATATCTTTCACTTTTTCCATCCCTTGCTTCGCCATCTCATCGGCAATCATCACAACATCTGTATCATAATTTGCCTCTTTTGACACATCGAATTGGAGATTTTCTGCATAAGGAGACGGTTTATTTATCATAAAAGCAGAGGTTATTTCACAATACTTGTCTCGGGCTTCTTCAGCGCTCAATTCATCTTTTACGATATCATTCATCAAGTTGAGGGCGAGGATATTAGCAGCTTCCATATCACATCTGGAAGACACTTCCCCTCGTGTTCTTTCCACGATCACACTGCCATCAAATTTGGCAAGTTCGCTAAACTTTTCAGGTGGCACGGAATAGTTTATATAGTTTTCGATCACATCCGTATGTGGCTGGGGAAAATCGTGCGGAATTTCATCACGATAAATAATTGTCCGTTTCCAGGGTCCGTTGTTATACCAGATTAACCTGCTTTCCGTTGCTTCGTTTGGCGAACCGTATTGTTTAACGGTCTGGTTGGCCATCTTTTTGGCCATCGCGTTCCAATCATTGATGATACTTTCAACCAATTTCATATCAAGGACTGATTCGGTTGTTTTCTCAGCGCCGCCAAAGGTTTGTACCTTGAGATCACTTCCCATGGCAGTTGCTGCTGTTTTTAATTTTTCTTCTTGTTCCATCGATTTCACTCTCTTCATCTTGTATTTCTTCTTATTGTCAGGAAAGACCCTGGAATTTATACCGGGGCAAACCATATCAAACGAAGATAACTGTAGGAGTGGCATGATGCATATGGATGATTAAAGCGGCGAGATTTAAGGCTAAAGTGTCAATTTGTTATTTGCCTCGCTCTATAGTTGATTCAATCACTTCATTTTTCACTTCCAGCATATATTCCTTTAAAACAAATTCTCTTCCCCCATGCTGGTCATACCACGTTTTTACACGTGCAACATGGGCCGAGTCGTTTCTGATAGCTGATTCAATATCCAAGTAATCCTCATAGCTGTCATATTCCCAGATTGCAAAAATTTCGGTGGTGCCATCTTTGTTATCCTTCATCCATCGCCCTATCAGTCGGGAACCGTGTTTTACCTGGTTCGGCAGATTGGTTTTGTTAAAGTGTTCGTTCAGTGTTTCCGCAAATTCGCTTTTGATGAGGTAGCTTTTTCTTCTATGGAACAAAATTTCCCCTCCTATGTATATCGGACATGTACCCCTAATTGCTGTCCAATCTCTCAATATAATTAGTATAGATTCTGGGTGGATTAGATTCCCTTATAAAGTCACCATAAACACGCACTTTCTGGTTTATCCTGAGCCCTCGAAATATATTTTGGTCCTTAGCTTGAGTGTTCTGGGAAACGATAACGTAATCGTCCAAAGTGAAATAACCCGTTAACCTTTCCACCATATTTATTGGTTCATCCGCTATCCATATAAAACCGATTCCTCTGAAAACAACGTAGCCCTCTTTGGTCAAATAATGATCGGGCAAGTCTGCTGCGTCAATGGTAACCTCTTCTTGGGGGGTTAGTCCGCCAATAGTTAGGTAAAATGCCAGAACAAGCAAGCTGGCTGTGAGCAGTCTTTTATATGGTGGAGAAGTATGCAATGTAAAGCAACCCTCAGCCGAGTTTTGGAATCAGAGTCATTTTCATTGGATAAATTCAATAGTTTTAGCTGTTCTTTCAGCGATAGTTTTCCCCATAATTTGCTCCACAAGATATAGCGCCATGTTAATTCCTGAAGAAACCCCTCCGGAAGTTATGAGATTACTGTCATGTACAACTTTGCTGTCTGATACTACTCGAATGCTGGGATATTTTTCTTGCAGCACTTTCAATGCTAAATGGTGGGTTGTTGCTTTCTTTCCATCTAACAAACCAGTTGCACCTAATATATATGCACCGGTACAAACTGAACATACGTACTCAATATTTTTGTTTTTATTAATCCAGTCTATTATCTTTTGGTTTTTAGCCACGGATTGAACTGCTCTTAATGGCCCACCTGGAATTATTAGAATATCCATCTCAGGAACATCATCAATACTAAAATCGGGTTCTACTTTTATCCCTGAATGAGTTTTTATTTGCACCCCTGTTTCCGATATAGTAACCACTTCGAAAGGTTTCGTGGGCAATAAATGCTTCTTGTAAAGGATAATGGTTTGCTCAGCTTTATTGTTGGCAGTTAATGATAGGACTTCAGCTGGTCCTGTGAAATCTAAAACATCTACATAATCATAAAGTTAAATTCCCACTTGCCTCTTTTTCATCCTTATGTCCCTTTCATGATGAAATCTGCATCACTCTTATCATAAATAAATTTTAAATAACTGTAAACATTTAGATATTTGTGTTATTCTCTTTTTATTAGAGCTGTAAAAACGTGCATGGGGTGATCTCATGAAAAAGGTTTATATTATAAGACATTGCGAGGCACAAGGTCAGTCAGGCGAGGCGCTGCTGACAGAAGAAGGACGAAAACAAGCGCTGGAGCTGGCTAATCATTTTTCTGGCATGAAGATTGACCGTATATTATCAAGTCCATTTGAACGTGCGTTTCAATCCATCAAGCCGTTGGCAGAGCAATTGAACCTTACTGTAGAAATGAATCAGCAATTAACAGAACGCGTTCTCAGTACAGAAAATTTATCTGACTGGTTACCCAAATTGCGAGCAACGTTTGATGACATGGATTTGAGATATGCAGGTGGAGAGTCCAGCAGGGAAGCAATGAAGCGAATAGGGGAAGTGTTGCAGGGTGTTTGGGAAAGTGAGGCTGAAAATACAATTATTGTGACACATGGGAATTTGATGTCATTGCTCTTAAAACATATAAACGAGGAGTTCGGGTTTGGTGAGTGGAAAAAGCTTAGCAATCCAGATGTGTTTCTTTTAACAAATGACAGAGATAATGTAGCCTTTGAAAGAGTGTGGAGCCGCGGCAAGCAGAAAAAAGGGTCAGGGTCAGGGAGAGGGTGATAGAAGTGACACATGCAAAAACTGTATTGCTAAATCAATTGTCAGCAAATGCAAATGATTGCAGCTGGTATGTCACTTTTCAGGAAGCGGTTGAGGGGATTTCCGAAAAAGAAGCATTTTGGAAGCCTGATGGGGAAAGTCATAGTATCGCAGAGATTGTGCATCACCTTATTTATTGGAATGAGATATGGCAATTCAGATATGAACAGTCCAATTTTAACGTACTTCCGAAAGAAGTCTCCCTCTTCAAGCGTGTGAAGGGCGCAACCCAACGGTAAGGGGGAGATGAATTTCGGTTGGAGGACAGCCCAAAGGCTTTTTCTTTTGCCTTTTTGTTCATCATGGTATAATCAGTCTTATAAACATAAGGGTTGATATAACAATGAAATTAGACAGCAATAATCATTCAGTATTCTCGATGTATTACCATCTTGTGTTAGTCGTGAAGTATCGAAGGAAAGTAATAGATGATACCATTTCACATTATGCTAAAGATAAATTTGTGTCATTGAGTGAAAAATATAATATCACATTAGTCGAATGGAATCATGATATGGATCATATTCATATCTTGTTCAAAGCACAACCCAACAGTGAATTATCGAAATTCATCAACACCTATAAAAGTGCCAGTTCAAGGCTTATCAAGAAGAATTTTCCTCATGTTCGTAAAAAGCTATGGAAAGAAATGTTTTGGTCAAGAAGTTTTTGTTTGTTGACGACTGGTGGTTCCCCTATTGAAGTGGTGAAAAAATATATTGAAAATCAAGGGATAAAGTGAGGTGATTTGATATGACTAAACAAAATAAAGCGTACAAGTTCAGATTATATCCAACAGATGAACAGGCTTTGATTATACGCAAGACTTTCGGATGTGTTCGTTTCGTCTACAACAATATGTTAGCTGAACGAAAAGGGACTTATGAGTTATGGAAAGATGATAAAGCTGCCTTAAAAAAAGTGAAGAACCCTACTCCTGCTAA
>NZ_NIXK01000011.1 GCF_002763455.1 Lentibacillus sediminis | reverse complement strand
TCTTTTGATCTTGAGAAGCGTTCTATCCATCTTTTTGGACCTTCAGTCGCTCTCTTTTGATCTAGAGAACTGTTCTAGTGGACATTTCCACCGCTCTGTCGCCTGATTTTGTCCAGTAGAACCCCTCTAGTGGACATTTCTTCCACTCTGACGGCTTGTTTTGTCCAGTAGCACCACCCTACTGGACATTTCTTCCACTCTGACAGTCCGTTTTGTCCAGCAGAAAGCCCTGCTGCCCACCACTCGCCCTCTGCCGCCACTAAGTTGCTTCCACCCCACAAAAAAAGCACCCCCTCACCCAATAGATGAGAGAATGCCTTCATTTCCTTCCAAATTAAGCTGACTGTTTGGCCGTGGCTCGAATAACCAGCGCCACCCCAACCAGAGCTGCGAGAACTACCAACAGCACAAGCAGCGGTGGTAGCCATCCAATCAGCAGATAGCCAACTGCTGCAACCACGGCTGCAATCACAGCATACGGCAGCTGTGTCAGCACATGATCGATAAGGTTGGCGCCTGCACCGGTCGATGAAAGAATTGTCGTGTCGGAAATCGGGGTGCAGTGGTCGCCAAACACCGAGCCGGCAAGCACGGCAGCGAGCGATGGGAGCAGCATCTCAATGTTCGTAGCGGCTGCCACCTCAGCAGCGATCGGCAGCATGATTCCAAATGTGCCCCAGGATGTGCCGGTCCCGACTGCCATTAATCCGGCGATCAGGAAGAACAAGAATGGCAGCAGTGCGGTGCTGATCGAAGCATTGCTGACGAATTGTGCCAGGAATTCGCCTGTCCCAAGCGCGCTGATCACCGAGCCAATCATCCATGCAAGCAATAAAATATAAATTGCCGGCAGCATGGTCTTTATCCCTTCCCAATAAATTTTCCAGGAATTTGCCCGTGCCTGCTGCTGCAGATGAAAAATAAGACTGGTCGCCACAGCAGCCAGCCCGCCTATAAATAGCGACAGGTTGACATTGGTATTGGCAAAGATCGCCAAGATGTTCACATTTTCACTGGCATTTGCCCCGGTGATGACCATGGCAGTAACCGTTGCGACCACCAATACGATGATCGGCGCGACCAGGTGATAAATCCGTCCGCCCTTGTTCGGCTCAAATGTATCGCCTAAATCACCCGGTACACCGCTGGAGTCAGGATCGAGCAGCTCTCCGGTTTCCTTCGCTCTTTTTTCATGGGTCCGCATACTGCCGAGGTCCATTCCGAAATAAGCGGTCAAAAACACAAGCAGCAGGGCAGCCAGTGCATAGAAATTCAGCGGAATCATCCGCAGAAAGGCTTCCATTGCCTGGATATCAGTAATCCCGTTCGCAGCAAACAGTCCGCCCAGAATCCCAATAATATACGCGCCCCAGCTGGATATCGGAGAAATCACCGTAACCGGTGCAGACGTCGAATCAATATAATAGGCGAGCTTTGCCCGGGAGATACGGTGCCGGTCGGTCAACGGTCTGGCAATCTGTCCGACCGCCAGACTGTTAAAATAATCATCAATAAAAATTAAAAGTCCAACCACTGGGGTCATCAGCTGAGCGCCTCTTCTTGTCCGGATCCGCTTCACCATCCACTCGCCAAATGCCCGGCTCCCCCCGGATGCCTGCAAAAAGGCTGTCATGATCCCGAGGAGCAGCAGAAATCCAAGCAACAGCAGATTTCCCGTATTGACCGCACCATCCGCAACAAAAATCCCGGCAAAGGATGCCCAAATTTCTCCGGCAGCACCAAGCAGGTCAAACTGATGAATTAGGAGAGCCCCCACAATAATCCCCGTCCCAAGTGAAATCAATACTTTTCTTGTCGCAATTACAAGCACAAGCATCAAGAGGGGCGGAATAATTGAGTATATCGTTCCTTCCATAAATAAATCCTCCAATCATTTTTACTGAATGAATATGAGCCCTCACCGGAAAAATACGCACAAAAAAACAATGACAGAAAATAACCTATCATTGTTTGCACAATTACGTTATCCTCCATTTCGATCAGTAGTCCTCCATGCCTGGAATACTCCGGCATGACAGTACATCTTTTATTCAAAGACATACCAGCAGCAATAAGTTTGACGCTTATTGCGCTTCGGCGGACGGCCCTTTCTCCAGCGATCATTGCTGTCATGCTCCTGCTGCCTACTTTTGCAGTCCGCTCCTCTACCTCACCGATCAGCAAGGTTTTCATATTCAGTTAGTAGAGACTTGGCATGTTGCCAACATTTATGCAGTATAATAGTCTTTTATTCCTGCTGAATTTACTATACTAAAAATCTACTCACCCTGCAAGTCTTCTTTTGGCACAGAAATCGATGGATTATCATCGCTCTCGCCATAGAACTCCGGTACATCTCCCATGAGCGCCCCGCCGTCGATATAGATCTCTGTCTGGACCGTAGTAGTCTTCGTCATAAACGGAATGACAATCTGTACATCTACCTCCACATCCACATACAGCGATACCCAGGAGCTGTTGATCCCGAATTCCTCTGTCTCTCGTATGATGTTCGTGCGTACATTGCCGACATATTCAAAATTCACCGGCACCTTGGGCCCAAGGTTTGCCAGCACGGTATTGCCGGTAACCTGTCCCAGGGGGATTTCCACCAGTGTCGGATCCTGCTCCGCCCTGTCTTCCGCCCCGTCACCTAAATCAGGTGGGTCTTGCAGCGGATTATCAAACTCCAGCGGCTCGCCTCTGTTCATTTTCAAAAAAAACTCTTCCACCCGGTCTGTCGCCACCCGGTTGATTTCACTGACGACAGCCGGATTCCAGTTATATGTCACCACATTGCCCTCATCGTCATAAGTAACTTGATTCACTTCATCAAACTCGTACTCTTCCGCAAATTGCACTGCTGAGTTAATGGCACGTGTCGCAAATGAATCCAGTTGAACTTCGGCAATTTCCATCAGTACCGGCCTGACCCTCTGGTCAATCAGCCATATACTTGTACCAACAAACAGGATAAATAAAATCAGCGTAATCATAAATAAATTTTTCGCTGGAGGCGGCGTCATTCTTTTTTTTCCGAATCGTCGTCCTGCTCGCAAAGCGCATCCCCCCTCCCTCAAGCGTATGCTTGTATGGAGAAGGTTAGAATGAAAAGATGACTATGCTGCTTTGACGGACTCGACCATCACTGCGGGCTCCTGCATGAGATCCAATTCATACGGGGATGCCAGCTTCTGGCCATTTTCTTTTAAAACCCGGATTACCGGGCGGTCGCAAATTTCCCTATTCTGTTTGAGGACCACCCCTTCCCGTCCCCCGCTTAAACCAACCATCAATCCGTCCGGGTAGACAGCAATGCTTTTTTTAAAAGCTTCAATCATTGTTTTATCAAATAGATTTACTGCACCGGCATAAAGGATTTCCAATCCTTCATGGGGCAGCATGGCTTCACGGTACACACGGTTGCTTGTAACGGCATCAAATACATCGGCAATGCCAATCAGCTTGGCATAGGAATGAAGTTCCTCCCCAGCAATACCGCGCGGATAGCCTGAGCCGTCCAGACGCTCATGATGCTGGTAGGCACAATGCGCCACAACGCCGGGGATGTCCGGATGCTGGCGCAAAAAATCAAAGCCGATCTGGGCATGGGACTTAATCACCGCAAACTCAGCGTCGGTCAATTTATCCGGCTTTTGCAAAATATCCCTGTCAATAAAAATTTTCCCGATATCATGCAGCATCGCCCCAACCCCGATAGAAATGAGCTCCTTTCTGGAAAAGCCCATCTCCACACCGATGGCCAATGAATAAATGGTGACATTGAGCGAGTGCTGGAATATGTAATCGTCTGATATGTATATGTCCGATAACAGGGAGAGGGATTTTTCGTTTCCCTGCACTTCAAAGATGATTTGATTCACCACGTCTGTCAGCTCGGCGCCGTTTCTATCCAGTATGTACGAACGCTTGGACAAGTCGCTCTCTTTCACGTTGGAAAAAACTTTTTTTAGCGTTCTGGTTGCTTTCATCCTCAGTTTTTCCGAAAGGGCGGATTCCGGCTGGATATCATCGGTTGCCCCGTCCTGGATATATATGTAAGTGACACCCTGCATCGTCAGCTTGTCCACGATCCGCTTGGTTAAACGCATCCCCTGCTGGAGCAGCACCACGCCGTTTTCGTTATAAATGGTCTGAGCCAAAATTGGTTCATGACGGATTGTTCTTGTATTCGCAAGTCTCATCGTCTGCTCCTAACTTCCTGTAAAAAAATACGACTTCTTTCGACATTTCTCCTATGAAAATAGTACCAGAGAATGGCAAATATTGCTAGAGTGAACGCGCCGAGCCTTTGTTACATATCAAAAAATGCCTCCCACAAAGGAAGACATTTTACAATTTCTAAGCGAGTTTCAGCAGGGCATCCTTGCCAATCATGCCTGCCTCCCATCCATATTTTTCTCTGGATGCATCAGTTACTTTTTCCAATGGTGCATGCAAGAGATCATCGATAGTACGCACGCCAACAGCGCGGCCGGCAATTACCTCGCGATCAGCCAGTTTTTCACTCAGCAGATCCACATCCAATGCCGCACACATAATGTAGCCAACCTCATTGGAAATCACAAGCAAATTGGTTTTCGGCAATTCCACACGGACAGCCGTAAAGAAAATGCCGTCCACTTCTAACGGATTCACGGTAATCATGGAACAACACGCCTCCTTCGTAATAACAATATATGCTATGCACGAGGGAGGCGTTTTGTCACGCCTGATGAGCAAACTTGCTGCGGAGGGTGGCTGCCAGGAGGTCGCGGAGAAATTCGGGGAGATAATACTGCTTGGTTTCCGAGCGGGCAATTTCCGGAAGCAGCCGCCCGAATGTGAAGGTGTCCGCTGTGGCAATTGTGTAAACCCGGCCCATTTCCAGCGGCTCTCCGTGGAACGTTACCCGCTTGACATATTCCTCGCCTGTCTCATGATAATCGCTTTCCACCTCCAGTCCGGAAAAAATCATCCGCCCAAGCACTTCGCCGCGGAAGCCAAAGCCTTTCAGCTTAAGTTCCATGAAATCCTTGGTAAAGGCAGCACGGATCACTTCCAGCAGTTCATCCCCTTTTAATTCCACGACACAAAGGTTGATCGGATGGGGGCAGATGCGGTGGATATCCTGATACGTAATGTCACCTTCAGGAAATTGATCAAGCAGCAGACCGGCATTCAGCATGGCCGCGTCTGCTTTCGTCCACTCCCTTGCCGCATTGGTCAGCTCCTGCATCACCTTTGTATGGCCGAACCATTTTACTTCCAGCGGCTCCTTAAGATGGACGACTTTTTCCCCGAGCACCTTCTCAGCCTGGTGCTTGAGATCATGCAGCTGCTGCTCAGTTTCCAGATCCTTCGCCGTCTCACTGATATCGGTGGCATAGGCTTCCTTTTTTACCAGACGCTCATGCTTGTGATCCCATGTCAGGATCACCTCCCCAGCGAACATGCAGTGCTTGCCCGCCGCTGTAATCAGCGTATTATTCACAACCTCGCCAGTCCGCAGCAGATGATGGGTATGGCCGCCGATAATCACATCAATATCCGGGTACCTGCGGGCAATTTCCTGATCCTCATTGAAACCAAGATGGGAGAGCAGCACAATAATGTCCGTCTGTTTTTTCAGCTCCTCCACCTGCTGATTCAATGCCTGAAAAACAGAGGAAATATGCCAGCCAAGCAGTTCGTAAAATGCATTGAACGGTGCCGTGAGACCGATGATGCCGATGCGCACACCATTTCTTGATTCAATTTTCACCGACGGTTTCAGCCACGCAGGCTCTTGGCTGTCGGTGCTATGCAGATTGGCACAGACCACCTGGAAATCCGCCATGTCATATAAATGAAACAACTCCTCGTGAGCCAGGGTGATTCCTTCATTGTTGCCAATTGTTGCCAAATCATAGCCCGCGTCATTCATCAGTCTCACGTTCGCTTTGCCCATGAATGCTTCTGTGATCGGATGCACCCGGTCAACATGATCACCGATATCGATCACCCAGCAGGACTCGCCAGCCGCTTGTCTTTTTGCTTTGGCATCCTTTAAAAACCCGGCCACCCGCGGCCATTGAGCAAAATTACTGTGCAGGTCATTTGTATAGTAAAAGTTTATTTTTTCCAGCATCTTCCATACTCCTTAAGCCAATCCTTGATAAATCATCCGTAACCCGATGACAATTAATACGATTCTGAGTATCCATTCCAATGTTCTGCTGTTGAGGCGTTGATTGACCATCGCGCCAAGCTTGCCGCCAATCCATGCGCCGGGGATGAAAAACAGTACATATTCCCAGACAATGTGTCCGAGCACCACATGGGTACCTGCACCAATAATACTGACGAAGAAAATCATAAACATCGACGTGGCTGTGGCAATATGCGCGGGAAACCCGAATAAAAGAATCATCGCCGGCACCATGATCGATCCGCCGCCAAGTCCGAACAGCCCGGAAATCATCCCGACCAAAAGAGAGATAAAAAATGCCGGCAGGATCGCGATCGTGTATGTATGTGTTTTTCCATCCAGAGTGAATGTGCGTGAGAAGCTCTTCCCAGCGGTAAGCTTTTCGGACGGCTCTCTGCGTTTCAGGAGAAAAAGCAGGGAGGTAATGATCATCATCACACCAAAATAGACGAAAAAAGCATCGGTATCAAAGAACGTATTCAGCCATGACCCGATGATGCCGCCGGGAATGCTGCCAAGTAAAAACCACAGACCGGACCGGACATCCACCCGACCTGCCTTATAATACGACGAGGCAGAGGACCATGCCGTAAAAATCATCACAATCAGCGACAGGCCGACAATCGTCTGTGGTGTTGCCCAGGCAAAAGCTTCCGAATACTGGTTGAGCACTAAGAGACTCGGCACAAGAATTGCCCCGCCGCCAAGCCCGATCAGACTGCCGGTAAACGCAGCCGCTATTCCAACCAAAAGACAAACGAGAAATATCAATCTGAACCCCTACGATCTTATGTATTCTATTTTTATCGTAACATGGTTTGTGGCGAATTCCCATTTTATTTGCTTTTTGTGGGGGCTTGCTTGTGGGTTTGGTGTTGTGCGGCGCGGGGTTTGGCGGTTTGGCATGAGGTTCAGCGGTCCCTGCTAAAACATCAGCGCTCTCTTCGCGGACACCAGCGCTAAACTTCAGCGCTTCCCGCAATAACATCAGCGCTCTCCCGGTAAACTTCAGCGCCCACTCCACCTCGATAATCGAAATCCCACCCCGCACACGGCAAAAGCCGCACTCCCAGCAGGAACACGGCTTTCCCTAATAATTCTTCCAAGCATCTTGATAAATCTGGATTAAATGGGGGTCAATCAGCGTATTCGGTTTAAGCTCCACAGTAGATCCATTCGGATTGGTGATCTGCCCGTCTTCATCCTTGCCAAAAGCGGTCAGCCCTGGGAGGATGTCATCCGTAAGAAACCTTGTGTCCACCGTTATCTCCAAATCGGCGACATCAATCGCCTCCCTGCTGGCCATGACAAATCCCCAGTTGCCGAAGCTTGGCACATCAACATGCAGATTTTCCGTCTCCAATCCAGTCGAAGCAATCGTCTCGGATATCGTCCAGTACACTTCTGTGGCAAACACAGGGCTTGTCGCCTGGATCATGGCGGCCCCGCCTGGTACTAAATGATTGCGCATCAAGGAATAAAATTCACTTGTGTACAACTTGTTCAAGCTCTCATTATTCGGGTCAGGCAGATCGACAAGGATAACATCATACCATTCCTCGCTGTTCTCCAGGAACTGAAACGCATCCTCATGCACCACATGAACTTTCTCATGTTTCAGAGAGCCTTCATTGGCCTCAAGCAAATGCCTGTTAGTGTTGGCCAGCTCGACAACCGCCGGATCCAGCTCGACAAGCGTAATTTTCTCCGTCTCCTCGTATTTCAGCACTTCCTTGGCGGCAATGCCGTCCCCGCCGCCGAGAATTAGCACATTTTCCGGGTCCTCAGCAGCCGCCATGGTCGGATGGACGAGCACTTCATGATAGCGGTACTCATCAATCGTTGAGAACTGCAGCGAGCCATTCAAATAGAGCCGCACATCCTCCCCGTCACGTGTCAGGGTAATTCGCTGGTAGCTTGTTTCTTCCATATGCATGATCGGATCCTGGTAAAGCTTTTGCTCAAAGCTGAACGCTGCCGCTTCGCCAAAAAACAACCCGGCAATCAGCGTCAGTCCAATGACCGCTCCAACAACAGCATGCACGATGAAATGGCGGATTTCTTTACGGAACAGCCACAGGACAACCAAAGCCACAGCCAAATTGATGCACCCCACCAAAAAGGCGGATTTTACCATGCCAAAATAAGGCCGGAAGAAAAAAACAAACAGCAGTCCGCCGATCAATCCGCCCGCATAATCGGAAAACAGCACCCGTGCCGTACTTTTATTCAAGCTGACGCCAATCTCATTGGCTTTGCGGATCAGAATTGGCAGCTCGACCCCTGTGAGGGCACCGACCAATAAGGTAATCAGGTAAAGATAAAAGGCGTCGGTTCCCGCGGGGCCAAACGCCGTCATGCCGAACATCGTAAAACTTGAAAAGCCGCCGATGATGGCGACACCAAATTCAATATAAATAAAGGTGATAATCAAATGCTTCATCACCCGTTCGCTCAGGCTGGCCCCAATGCCCATCCCGGTCATAAACAGCGAGATGGTCAGCGTATATTGTTTAACCCCGTCACCTAATATGTACGAGCCAAGTGCCCCGAACAGCACTTCAAAAATGATGCCGCAGATCGAAACAATCCCCGATGCCCAATAAATAATCTTGCTCTGTCTGACAGCTGCCTGATTCAATTTGCCTTCACTCCATCATCATTCGTGCGGTTAAAGAAAGCTTGGCATGTCGCCACTACTTTGGAGACATGCCAAGCAGATGCCTGGCCGCAGATTACTTTCTATGTAATCGACGCACCGATTACCAGTCCTAATCCGATCGATACACCCACTGACATAATGCCGACTGCCACATTATTTTTTGCCAGCTGTTCCTCGACGGAAAAATTCCTTGTCAGAAGGTCAAACAGAAAATACGCAATCATCTGCAGTACTACACCGACAATTCCCCAGACAATCGTCTCATAAATCACATCCGACGCGTAAATGGCAAAGGCCAGAATAATACAGATCCCGATGATTTTTCCGCCAATCGACAGGGCTACCGCATGATTTCCATTTTTGACTTCTTCCATGTCTTTGTACTTGCGTGTAATTAGCTCAAAAATGAACAAGCCGATTAGAACAATAATGACTGAAATAATAAAATAAACAAGTGTTGCTACAAATGGTCCCATTTTTTCATCTCCCCTTTATTTGCCTGCTCCCGGTCCGCCACCCCGAAATGTGGTGTTTCCGCGGGTTGGTGCATCGCCTAGTGAGCCCATGCCGGTGTATCCACCTGAACGGCCCCAGTTACTCGTTCCCAGCATACTATCCAAAAGCCTAATCGAAAAATACGTGGTCAAGAAGTTCGGTGAATAATTCCGTCTCACAAACGCATCGCCAGCCACTTCGATCATTAGCACATCGGAATCCTCTTCACTTTCCCGTAATGTAACAAAATGATCCGGATAAATCAGAACTTGCTGGTTGTCCTCCACGTCACTTATCTGCTCCGGATTTCTAGCTCCAGTTAACAGGGAGGAAAGTTCGTTGAGTCCGAACTGCGTTGTTGCATAGATTTCAGCATTCTCCGCATCTCCTTCCACCTCCGTCATGAGGGGAAAGTTGCTTTCAAGCAGGTCATCAATTTCATTGGCATTTGACCCTTGAATGGAGTTCGCAATTTCCTCTTTCGCTGGTTCTTCCGGAATATCTTCAGCCGCGAACGATACACCTTCCTGCCTTCCACAGGCAGCCATGAGCAACATCAGGGATATCAGCATGATTAGTCCAATCCATTTTTTAAACAAAGCCATCCCCCTTTGAACAAAGCAAAGCGGGAGCAAGACGCTTGCTCCCTTGGCCCTTTAGCTTTACTTTTTGCCCATTTTTTCTTTTAATGCAGCCAGTTCGTCGTCGACACCGTTTTTCGTGTTCAAGTCTTCAAATTCATCGTCCAGCGTGCGGCTTGCCTGTGACATGTCCTCACTTGTTTCCGCTTCTGCTTCATACTGCATCACTTTTTCTTCCATGCGCTCGAAGCCTTGTTTGGACTCATCATTGCCGACATTGGACATCGTGCGGTTCATCTTCGTCCGTGTTTTCGCTGATTCGGCACGGGCTTTCAAGGAATCTTTTTTCAGTTCCATTTCCTGGTATTCTTTTTTCATTGCATCCAGTTTGGTTCTTAGCGTTTCCGCATCTGTTTTCGCCCGCTCCCAGGATTGATTCAATTGAGTGGCTGTTGCTTCATGCTCTTTTTTATCTTCAAGGGCACGGCGCGCCAGGTCCTCATTTCCTGCTTCAATCGCCTGTTCTGCCTGTTTCTGGCGTTTTTCCACCATGGCATCGGCGTCATTGGCTTTGCGCTTGAGCATTTTCTCATTGGCAATCTGTTTCGCTACCGCTGTTTCTGCCTCGCGAATATCCTCTGCCATGTCACGCATAAACTGATCGAGCATTTTCACCGGGTCTTCCGCTTTATCCAGCATCGAATTCAATTCCGAGCTTACTACCGTTGATACACGTTTAAAAAACTTAAACATTATTTATTCCTCCTCAGGATTAATTGTTTTCATGATTATATGGTCCCCCCCCGCTCATGACGGGCAGGACGGCCTTTCTCTTAAACAGAGCCGGCAATGATTTTAATTTCATATGGCTCAATCGGCTGGCCAATACTTACTTCAATCTCGCTTCCCCAGGCTTCCAGACTGAGCGAATCTGCTTCATCCGAACCCGCATAATCGGCGTATTCCACTTCGCCTCCCTGCAGGTTCGCGCTTCGTCCTTCTCCTGTCACTCTTGCTCTCCCTGACTCCTCTAAATGATAGGTCTTGCCCTCATGGGTAATCTTTTTGGGAAAAGGTTTAGAGACAGGCAGCTGAACTTTTCGATAAACACCAAGTTCAAGTTCATCATCCATTTCAGCCGATAACCAAATTGTATCATGTCCTACCAATAACTGATAGCCAAACCATTCAAAATTCCCGTCCCTGTACGTAATTTTTCCTACGACCTCGTAATCCTGAAGATCGTATACGACAATATCGCCGACCTCAAGCGTCAGAACGGTTCGCTCCTCGGGTTTAGGTTCGCCACTTTTTTTATTGCTTGAAAAAATCCTGGAAAACAGTCCCACCGTTTCACCTCACATTTCCATTTCTATGTTCATTATCTCATACGTATTAATATCATAAAAGGTTTCAAAAAAATTATTTACGTGGTGAATTTTTTTCTCTGCCTGTGATTGAGGAAAGGGAAATTGCAAAAATACGGGAAACGGTTTATAATTTTCTGTAGGAAAAAGCATTTATTTAAGGGGTCTTTTAGCAATGGAAATTATGGGAAGACAAATTATTGCAGAACTGTGGGATTGTAATATAGATAGATTAAAAGATATGGCATTCCTGGAGCGTGTCTTTGTGGAAGCAGCAGAAAAGGCCGGCGCCGAGGTGCGCGAGGTAGCTTTTCACCAGTTTTCCCCGCATGGCGTGAGCGGTGTGGTGATTATTGCCGAATCGCATTTAACCGTGCACAGTTTTCCGGAACACGGCTATGCCAGCATTGACGTTTATACATGCGGCACGAAGGTCAATCCCGAGATTGCCGTGGCTCATATTGCGAGTGAGCTAGAGGCGAAAATCAGTGAAAAAATGGAAATCCCCCGCGGCATGGGTCCAGTAAAGGCGGAGGAGTTTCAAAAGCTTTGATGATAAAAAAACTGTTTTCTAAAAGATTGTTTCGTAGTTGATGGAAATTGTGACCTAACCTACACTTTGCTGTTGAGGAAATATCTGTGACAGAGTGCTCGTTGATTTCCGCTGCGGGCAGCCGCTTTCCGCGGGCACGGCTTCAGCCTCCTCGGAAGAAAACCACTTCCTGCGGGGTCTTCAGACTCGTGCTTTTCCCGCAGGAGTCGGCTGCCCTCCGCTCCAATCAACCAACAACAATGTAGGTAGTCTTTGTTTGCTTTTAAAAGACAGCTCACCCAGCGGAGGAAATACCCCGAGACTCCTGCGGGATGGTAAGCATCGGTGAGACCCCACAGCGCGACAGCGCGAGGAGGCTCACCAGCGCCCGCGGAAAGCGAGGGGTATTTCCGCAGCGGCGATTATAAAACCCACTGATGTATGGCGCAGTTTATAGATATTGTGATAAAAACAAAGTTAAAAAAAAACTTACAAAAAGAGCCTAAAAAAGCTTCAAGTCACGCGGTCCAGCGCAGCTTGAAGCTTTCTTTATTATTCCGCTATACCAGTCTCCACCGACTGAAAATACTTCTCCTCAATATTCTCCACCGACACCGGCCTGCTGTAATAAAACCCCTGAACATGCGAGCAATGCTGATCGCGCAGAAAGGAAAGCTGCTCCTCGGTTTCCACGCCCTCGGCGATCGTGTCGAGATTCAAATGCTGCCCCATGGCAATAATTGCACTGGTGATCCGTTCTGTTTTCTGGTCCAGGCTGATCTCCTTAACAAACGACCGGTCAATTTTCAGGCGCTGAATCGGGAAGTCTTTTAAGTACCTTAGTGAACTGTGCGCCGTGCCAAAATCATCAATGGCCAGGGAGACTCCGAGTTTGCGAAACTCATTCAGGATATGGATGGAACGCTCCATGTTTTCCATCGTCATGCTCTCTGTTACTTCCAGTTCAATTAACTCCGCCGGCAGCTGGTATTGATTCAGCAAATAGGCTACAGTCTTCACAATGTCCTCTGCCTGGAACTGCCTTGCAGATAAATTCACAGAGATTCGCGTCGGGAATCCTTTGTCCAGCCATGCTTTTGCCTGCTGGCAGGCCATTTCCAGAATCTGCTTGCCAAGCGGGATAATCAGCGCCGTTTCTTCAGCCAATGGGATAAAGTTGTTTGGCTGGATCGTTTCCCCGTCCGGCCGTCTCCACCTCACCAGGGCTTCCACCGCGAGAAGCAGTCCTGTCGAGGAATCAATCTGCGGCTGGTACTCCAGGTAAAATTCATGGTTGTCAATCCCCTCGCGAAGCCGCAGTTCCATCTTCAGCTGCTGTTCCGTCTTTTCGCTAAGCACGGACGAATAATAATAATATTTGCTTTTGCTGCGTTCTTTGGAGGCATACATCGCCAAATCGGCGTGCTTCATAATCACATCCGGTGAATCGCCGTCATCCGGAATGACCGCAATCCCGATGCTGACAGTAGCATGGAGCGGATTATTCTGGATGATAAATGGCTTTTCAAATGCCTCGATGACCCGTTTGGCAAGGTCAGTCGGTTCGTTTGGAGAAGTCATCTCCGCCATAATGATGGTGAATTCATCTCCGCCTAGCCTGGCAACAAGGTCCTTTTCCCCGACACAAGACCGAAGTCTTTCCGCCGCGCTTTTTAAAAGCAAATCGCCAGTACTGTGCCCCAGCGCATCATTAATCACCTTAAAACGGTTCAAATCAAGAAAAAATACGGCAAATCGTTTCTGTGTCTCCAGCATTTCGTTTAAATGATTGATAAACTGGCGGCGGTTCGGGAGTCCGGTCAGATGGTCGAAGTAGGCCATGTGATGAATTTCCTTTTCCGCCTGCAGCCTGTCCGTAATATCCTGGGCAATCCCATAAACGCCATCCAATTTCCCCTGCACGTAGACAGGAATCAGCGTGACATCAATGTCTCTGGCAGGTTTGAGATTATCGATATGCATGGTAAAATTCACCGTATCTTCCTTTTCAAGCACGAGCTGGAGCTGATGCATCGCTTTTTTGTACTGCTCTTCGCTGCATATTTTTTTCAGCGGCAAATAATACCAATTTTCTTCCGGGATGCCGGTCATTCTTGCCCCGGCCTTGTTCATGGAAAGGAATTGGCCTTCCAGGTTAATCGAAAAGATAGCGTCTAAGTTATTATCCACAAGGGAACGATAACGCTGTTCATTTTCTTTCAGCTTTAGAGCCTGCATGGTCTGCCTGCGGTCTGTGACCGTTCCAAATATAAGAAAGGATTGCATTAGAATGGTAAATATGGCAATGCCAATCGCAATCACCGTGGAATCAAGTGCGCCCGGATTCGCTGCCGAATGGTTCATTCCCTGAACAGTGGCAGCATGCATGCCAATATAGTGCATGCCTGCAATTGCTACACCCATCAGCACAGCACCCGACAGCTTCAGCAATAATAACTGCATCGAACCTGTTCGGTGGGAAAACTCAAATAATAGTTTTAATGCGGTCATCGAAGCAATAATGGCAACCAAAATGGATAAAGAAAAATAAAACGGATCATAGCTGATGGTTACCGTATCCATTGCCGCCATTCCAATGTAATGCATGGAGGAAATGGCAGCCCCCATAAATAAACCGCTTACGATCAAACGGGACAGCTTCAGGGTTTTATGGCTGACCACGAACAGAGAAATCAGTGCTCCCAGACACGCAGCCGCGATGGAAAGAAAGACAACGAACGGATCATAGCTCATTACCATGACATGTTCGTAGGCAATCATTCCCACAAAGTGCATGGACCAGATGCCAATCCCCATCGTCACCGCACCGCCCACGAGCCAGCCTGTTTTTCTCCAGCCCCTGGAATGAAAAACACGTCCGCCAAGATCAAGCGCCGTGTAAGAAGCAAATATAGCAATAATGACAGATAATCCAACAAACCAGATGTTATACGTCCCTGTTAATTCGTGCACGTTTGCCGCCCCCAACCGCTTTAGGTTGCTACTTTATGTATAGCCCTAAAGTCACAGTTATTTCTTACTGTTATTATCGGTCAGTACAGGGATAATTGAAGGAGGATATTTTTGAAACTTCAAAAGTAGAACACGGCAAAAACCCCGAGCGATGACAACAAACCCGGATTACTATTTATTTTTGCTTCCTCAATCAAGCTTGAATTGCTTCGTAACACCTCTTAAATCCTTTGACAGACTGATAAGCTTTAAACCAATTTCATGCGAGTTTCGAGTCTGTTTGTACTGATCTTCACTGCTTGCGAGCATTTCCTCGGCGCTTGCCAATGTTTCCTCTGAAACGGAAGCGACATCCTTTGTTGTACCCTCTAATTTAGGCAGTACCCGTTCCACATTTTCCAATTCTCCCTGGATTCCCAGCAGTTTTCCGTTCATCTCGGAAATTTCCCGCATCAGATCATCCAGTGAAACCTTGGAATCATTGGCAAAGCCAATATTGGTATTCAGTTTTTGCAGCATGGTTTCAAATTCCTGTGTTGCATTCGTTGTTATTGTTAATGTATTAGTTATGGTTCCCGTAATTTCGTCTGTCGCTTTGGATGATTGTTCTGCAAGCTTGCCGATTTCTTTGGCAACGACAGCAAAACCTCTTCCTGCTTCTCCGGCACAGGCTGCTTCAATACTGGCATTGAGCGATAACAGTTTGGTTTGGTCTGCTATCCCGCTGATCAAACCAACAAGCTTAGTAACAGATTCAGAATGATGGTTTACTTGTTTCATTGTTTCGGTTAAATGGTTAAAATCTGATTCAAACGTTTTAATGGTGGAGATTAATTCAGATATTTTTTTCTCTCCCAGGTTTGCAGAAGCACCCATGCTTTCCGAACGGTTAAAAACAGCATCCAGGTTGTTCATCATCATTTCAATTTTGTTTTTCATTTCTATAAAGACCGTCATACTATTTTCAGAGGTGGAGGCCGATTGTTCCGCTCCTGATTTGACAATATCTATCGCTTCCACCAGATCCTGACTCGACTGAAGTGCATCATCTGAAGAACTCTTCAATTCAGTGCCAGTGTGATCCAGCTCATTGGTTGTGTTTTTAACTTCTTGCAGCATTGTACGCATATGGCTGATCATCGCATCAAAGCTTTTATGTAAAGATAAAAGTTCCGGCATCGTTGTCTTAGGTGCTTCCGGCTGCTCCAGGATCCCCTCACGCACTTTCTTCATTGTATTTCGCAAAACGTCCAGAGGTTTTGTAAGTGTTTTAACGAATATAAAAATGGCAATGGTGGAAATAATGATGCTTATAACGATAATCGCAATGGTTAAATAGCCCATATTGGTGACCGGGCCCATAAATGAACTTGTCGGTACAAGAAGTACATACGTACCACCAATTTCATCCATCTCCTGGAAAGAAACGGTGTAGTCTTCCCCGGATAAAGGCGTGTGGAGTTGTCCGTTCTGCATTTCTGTTATTTCCGTAATAAGACTTTCGGGAATCTCAGGCAATGTATCTTCACTTACTGGAAACGGGATCACTTCATTTTCGGTTATGTAAAAATACTCGGATGCGATTCCATCCTTTGCAAGCTGATTTTGCTGTGTGCGAATGTTTGAGTTAAACATCTGCATAAAATACGCTTCATCACTGACATAGGTAAAGTGTAAGTTTTGCGCTATGTACCCCATTAACTGCGTTTCACGGCTCAGCCTGTCCTCGATTGCCGTCATTATTAAGTCCTTTGCGTTCACATAGGATGTAAGCCCGACCGCAACAACAGATAGCATGATCAACCCGAGAATTGGCATTAATAATCGCGTTCGCAAAGGCGTTTTTTGAAGCAGAAGTTTGATGTTGTTTTTCATGATTGGAATGTACCTCTTTTTTGTATAATTAGTTCTTTTGTACTATAACCTCCTCTTAAATTGTAGCAAAGGTTTATTAAATTGATGTAAAAATTAGGTAAATTTACCAAAAAAATAATCCCTCATTTGCTTATGCCAGCACGAAGGGATTATTTTTTATTCAGCTGTCTAACTCTCCTGAAACATGTCCGCACAAGCCTCAAGAATCAAACGACGAGCCTCCTCCTTAGGACGCTCTGTGTCCAAACACTTGCTCACTGTATGGGTCAACAGATCCTTGCACAAAACCTGAAAATCTTCATTCTGACCATCGATTGGAATGTTTTCTTTTGCCGCAAGTCTTGCAATCATCATGGAAGATCTCAGACTGGGACCGGAGCTATTGTCCTCTACACATAATTTCCGCAAATTGGCTGTAAGTGACGCAATACCCCTTGCTTCGTCTTCAACGATACCAATTTTATTGACCAAAATCTTTGCTTCCTGATCGATATCTTTAAAATCTAATGGTATGGTAATTAACCGATCCAAAAGTGCATCCTGCGTGTCATATACTCCCGCATACTCCTCAGGATTGCTGGTGAAAATGACGGAAAAATTTGGATGGACACGAAAGAAGGGTTCAGTGTGTTTGGTTCCATATAACGGGATGACTCCTTCTTCCAAAATGGAAAGGAAGAGGTTATTTGTCTCCGGATGGGAGCGGGTGAACTCATCATACACCAGAGTATACCCGTTCTTGGCAGCTTCAAGCAACCGGCCGTCTTCCCATGATTCTGTTACACTTTCATCCTTTTTATATACTGACCGAACATAGTTATCGACCATCTTTTTGTTTGTATATCCTGTGAAATCACCAATTAAATCGCTGTTATTCAATTCATGGTTCCCATGGATCAGCATCACCGGTTTGTTTCGTTTTTTTGCAAGTGCGAGCGCAAGGGACGTCTTGCCTGTCCCGGCCGGCCCTGTGAAATGGATGGGGTAACCTGCTTTCAAATAACGGGAACAGCGTGATAACAGTGATTTCGTTTGATCATCCTGTACCAGCGCCTTAGAATCATGATGAATTTTTTCCTTTAAGATAGTCATACTTTCCCCTCCAGTCATCACTTGCTGTTTTCGGCTGCTTTTAATAAGGCATCCAGTTTTTCTTCAATACCCTGGAGTTTTTCATTCAAATTTTTATTTTCATCCTTCAGCTCATCATATTGTTCCTGAAACTTCGCTGCACTGCCTTCCGTTTCCTCTGTCTCATCCGGGCTTCCATTCGCTCGCCCGATTAGGTTTTCCGTGTACTTACTGAAATAGCTGGAAGTATTTTGCCGTAATGCGGCCATCGCCTGTTCTGTAATGAAGTCCTGAGCGGTTCTCCTGATTTCCCGCCCCGCTGCTCTTGTTACTTCTGACTTGCTTATGCGGGTGAAAACTTCCGGGCTGGCCAGAAGACCCACGCCAGCACCTACGGCTCCACCGAGCAATGTGTATCTCACGGTGGTTTTATTGTCATCTTGCTCCTGTTTCTTTGGAACATTATTTTGATTCGATTTTTCCTCTGCCATGCCATCGCCTTCTTTCCTTACAGTCCTATTATTTCAAGCATATTTAGCTGTGCTGTGAAAGGTAGATTTATTTCCGTATGTTTGATTATTTCACTTTTGTGGTTGCTTTAAACATCGCTCATGTGAAAGGGGCGTATTTTATTATAAATGCAAAAAACCCTGCCATGAGTATTCTCATGACAGGGTTTCTTCTGTTCTTATCCAATAGAACCTTCCATCTCAAATTTAATCAATCGATTCATCTCAACGGCATATTCCATTGGCAGTTCTTTCGTAAATGGCTCGATGAAGCCCATGACAATCATTTCGGTGGCTTCTTCTTCGCTTAAGCCGCGGCTCATCAGGTAGAAGAGCTGCTCTTCGGAAACCTTGGAGACTTTTGCTTCGTGCTCCAGGGAAATGTTGTCATTCAGAATTTCGTTGTATGGAATCGTGTCCGAAACAGACTCGTTATCCATAATCAGCGTATCACACTCAATGTTTGAGCGGGCGCCATCCGCTTTTCGCCCGAAGTGAACAAGACCGCGGTAGGAAACCTTCCCGCCCTGTTTGGAAATCGACTTCGACACGATCGACGAGTGGGTGTTTGGTGCCAGGTGATGCATTTTCGCACCGGCATCCTGCAGCTGCCCTTTTCCGGCAAGTGCGATCGACAGGGTGTTCCCGCGAGCACCTTCCCCGCGCAACAGAATGGATGGATATTTCATCGTCAGTTTGGAACCGATGTTGCCGTCAATCCATTCCATTGTCGCATTTTCTGCGGCAGTGGCACGTTTAGTTACCAGGTTATAAACATTGTTTGCCCAGTTCTGAATGGTTGTATAGCGACAGTACGCATCCTTCTTCACGATGATCTCCACCACTGCACTGTGCAGTGAATTGGTGGTATAAGTTGGTGCTGTACAGCCTTCCACATAGTGGACCGATGAACCTTCATCAGCAATGATCAGGGTACGCTCAAACTGCCCCATGTTTTCCGAATTGATGCGGAAATACGCCTGCAGCGGTGTCGTGGTCTGTACGCCTTTTGGCACATAGATAAAGGAACCGCCCGACCATACTGCTGAGTTCAGTGCCGAAAACTTGTTATCGGTATATGGAATCACTTTTCCGAAGTACTCACGGAAAAGATCCTCATTTTCTTTCAGTGCTGTGTCGGTATCTTTAAATATGATGCCCATATCTTCCAAATCTTTTTCCAGGCTGTGGTAGACAACCTCTGATTCGTACTGGGCCGATACGCCGGCAAGATATTTTTGTTCTGCTTCCGGTATTCCCAATTTATCAAAGGTCTGCTTGATTTCATCAGGTACCTCATCCCAGGTTCTCCCTTGCTTTTCCGATGGCTTAACATAATAGACGATTTCGTCAAAGTCCAGTTCGGACAAATCGCCGCCCCATTGCGGCATTGGACGCTCATAGAAGTGTTCCAATGCTTTCAGGCGGTAGTCGAGCATCCACTGCGGCTCTTCTTTCAGCTTGGAAATCTCTTCCACCACTTTGCGGGTCAGCCCTCTCTCCGTACGGAAAACCGAAACGTCCTTATCAGAAAAGCCATATTGATACTCTTCTACTTCAGGCATTTGCTTTGCCATGTTAAAAACCTCCTTAGGTGTTTGTAAAGCTCATCTTCCTCAGGTTGCACCTATTCTTCCTTAACACCCTTCTCCATCGCTTTCCATGCAAGTGTGGCACATTTAATCCGTGCCGGGAACTTGGAAACACCCTGCAATGCCACGATGTCATCAAAACCTAATGCTTCTTCATCCACCTCTTCGCCAAGCATCATGTGGGAAAATCCTTCTGACATCTCAAGTGCCTCTTCCACGGGTTTCCCTTTGATCGCCTGGGTCATCATCGAGGCAGAAGCCATGCTGATGGAACAGCCTTCCCCATCAAACTTCGCATCTTCCACCTTGCCGTCTGTCACCTGGAGCTGCAGTTGAATCCGGTCACCGCAGGTCGGATTATTCATATCCACGGTCAAGGTGTTTCCTTCCAGCGTACCCCGGTTTCTCGGGGTCTTATAATGATCCATGATCACTTGTCGATATAGTGTATCTAGGTTGTTAAAAGACATCCCCGAAATACTCCTTCGTTTTTACCAGGCCGTCGACCAGCCGGTCCACGTCCTCTTTGGTATTGTATAAATAAAAGCTGGCCCGCGCCGTTGCCGTGACATCCAGCCATTTCATCAGCGGCTGGCAGCAGTGATGGCCAGCACGGACGGCAATCCCTTCTGCGTCAAGGACGGTTGCCAAATCATGCGGATGCACATCCGTTATATTAAATGTCACCAGCGCTGCGCGTTCTTCCGGTCCGTATATATCTATACCATCTATCATGCGCACCTGCTCCATTGCATATGCGGCCAGTTCTTTTTCATGCTCGGTAATCGCATCAAGTCCCACTTCCTGGAGAAAATCAATCGCTGCACCGAGGCCAATTGCTCCGGCGATGATCGGGGTTCCGCCTTCAAATTTCCACGGCAGTTCTTTCCATGTGGAATCATATAAGTTTACGAAATCAATCATTTCCCCGCCGAATTCCACCGGTTCCATTTCCTCAAGGAGATCGCGCTTGCCATACAGGACACCAATCCCGGTCGGTCCGCACATTTTATGACCGGAAAAGCAATAGAAATCACAATCCAGCTCTTCCACATCAACACGCATATGCGGAGCACCCTGGGCACCGTCCACCAGCATCACTGCACCATGTTCATGGGCGATCGCCGCTAATTCCTTGACAGGGTTAACGGTTCCCAGCACATTGGAGACATGGGAGACAGCTACCACTCTGGTGTTTGGCGTGATTGTTTCCCGGGCCGCTTCCAGACGGATCGTGCCGTCTGCTTCAAGCGGAATATATTTCAGCACAGCGCCAGTTGCTTTGGCCGCCTGCTGCCAGGGGATAATGTTGCTGTGATGCTCCATTGGGGTGATCACAATTTCATCCCCTGCCTGCAGATTTGCGCGGGCGTAGCTGTAGGCCACTGTATTAATCGATGTTGTCGTACCGCGGGTGAAAATAATTTCCGCCGTGCTTTTCGCATTGATAAAGCTGCGCACCTTGTCTCTGGCACCTTCATACTTCTCGGTTGCTCTTGATCCAAGGGTGTGCACACCACGATGCACATTGGAATTATCTTCCCGGTAGTAATCGTTCACCGCATCAATCACAGACTGCGGTTTCTGTGATGTCGCCGAGGAATCCAGATAGACGAGCGGATGTCCATTCACTTCCTGATGTAAAATCGGGAACTGCTCTCGAATGGCTTTGGCGTCCATTAATATACTTTCCTTTCGATGACCTCGGTCAGCTGATTTTTCACCGATTCGATCGGAAGCTGTGTAACCACTGGGGCCAAGAATCCATGGATAACCAAGCGCTCTGCTTCCTCTTTGGTAATACCCCGGCTCATCAGGTAGTACATTTGCAGCGGATCCACCCGGCCGACCGATGCAGCATGCCCTGCGGTAACATCATCTTCATCAATCAAGAGAATCGGGTTCGCATCCCCACGCGCTTTTTCACTAAGCATCAGTACACGCGATTCCTGCTCGGAATTTGATCTTGTGCCGCCATGTTCAATTTTGCCGATCGCGTTAAAGATTGTTGACGAACTTTCAAGCATCACACCGCGCTGCAGGATATAGCCATTGGTATCCTTGCCATGCTGCACAATGCTTGATGTAAAGTTCTGTGTCTGTTTTCCCCGGCCAACGGCAACTGCTTTTGCTTCCGAGGAGGAGTTATCTCCAACCAGATGGGTAATATTTTCCGAAACGGTATTTCCGTCGTTCATTTGCCCGAGTGCCCAGTCAATCGTGGCATCACGGTAGGCGACACCGCGCCGGTTCACATAAGTTGTCGTACCTGCAGCGAAATTATCCACCGCACCATAATTGATTTTGGCATTGTCATGAGCGATGACTTCAGTAATGACATTGGCCACCGTTTCTTCTTCCGCATTTTGGGAAATATAGTTTTCCACATAGGTCAGGGAACTGCTTTCTTCGGCAACCACAAGCACATGATTAACCAATGCTGCTTGTGGGTTTTCCTGCCAGAAGATTGCCTGCAGCGGCTCTTCCACCTGAACGTTTTTCGGAATATAGATGAAGATTCCGCCGTTCATCAATGCCGCATGCAATGCAGTCAGACGGTTCTGGTCCACTTGAACCGCGTCCTGCATGTAATATTTTTTCACTAAATCGGAATGCTGCTGGGTCGCGGTGAAAATATCCGTGAAAATTACGCCTTTTTCCTGAAGTGATGCACTTAAGGTGGCATAGGCTACGGAATGATCACGCTGAATCAGCAGGTTTTCCGGAATGTTTTCCTTATCAAAATACACCTGCATGTCTGCCGGCAGGTCTTCAATGGAGGAAATGCGCTCACCTTCAACCAATTCATGGTTAAACTCGGTGAAATTCCACCGGTTGATTTTCGTTTTATCCGGTTTAGGCATTTCCAGCTGGTCTGCCTGCTCCAATGCCTGCTGGCGCAATTCGCGCATCCATTGTGCTTCGTTTTTTGCATTGGAAAATTGCTCGATATATGCTTTGTCAAATGGCAGCTTTGTTTCCACCGTCATATTACTCCTCCTAACGTTTACGCGTTTTGCTCAACTGTTTCGTCTGTGATGCCTAATTCTTCTTTCACCCATTCATAGCCTTCAGCTTCTAAGCGTTTGGCCAGTTCAGGTCCGCCGGATTTTACCACACGGCCCTGCATCATGATGTGAACATAGTCTGGTGTGATGTAGTTCAGCAAACGTTGATAGTGGGTAATAATCAAGCAGCCAAAGTTCTCGTCACGCAGTTTGTTGATCCCTTTGGAAACAACTTTCAGTGCGTCAATATCCAGTCCGGAGTCGATTTCGTCCAGGATGGCGATTTCCGGTTTCAGCAGCATCAGCTGCAGAATCTCGTTCCGCTTTTTCTCCCCGCCGGAGAACCCTTCATTCAAATAACGCTGTGCCATGTTTTTATCAATGTCCAAGTAGTCCAGGGCGGCATCCATTTCTTTGATAAATTTCATCAATGGAATTTCGTCGCCTTCTTCCCGGCGTGCGTTAATGGAAGAACGCAGGAAGTCCGATGTGGTTACACCGCTGATTTCGCTTGGATACTGCATGCCAAGGAACAGGCCTGCACGGGCGCGCTCATCCACTTCCATTTCCAGCACGTCTTCCCCGTCCAGGAAAACAGACCCTTGAGTAATTTCATATTTCGGGTGTCCCATGATTGCAGAAGCAAGGGTCGATTTCCCTGTTCCGTTCGGTCCCATGACGGCATGGAATTCCCCGCCCTTGATGGTGAGATTCACCCCGCTCAAAATTTCGTTATCCTCAATGGATACATGAAGATCCTTGATTTCCAGTACTGATCCTGCCATAACGATACCTCCACAAACTATTTTTATATTGCTAATGAACTTTGCATTCATTCTCAATCTATTCTCATTACAATCTTAAAGCATTTCGAATGTATTATCAACTTTTTTAAGTCGATAACGGACTCGGTCTGGATGCATCTTGTTTCTTCTATATTATAAGTGGTTTTGGGCGAAAGTTAAACTCTTATTCCGCCATTCTTTTATGTTCCCTGTATTTATCGTAATTAATTAGCGGAGGTTGTCTATTATTGGAGGCTGAAGAAGTGAGATGATTTTCTCATGGGAGGGTTGCTCAATCAATTTTTATGTGATCCATTCAGTAGATCTGATGCAATTAAAATTCGTCAGTAAAATTCCTCTATTAAATTTCTGAATATATTATATTTTTTATTGACAACTGAAGTGTCCTCAATTTATACTATAATTATGATGATTGCAGAAGATATTTTTTCTTTGTATTCATATTTTGAAAGCGATTACAAAACAAGAAGGAGTGGTTTCATGAAAAACCGAGTTAATCCAGAACTTTTACAAGGATTAGAGATGATGCCAGAGTTAGATTTGCGACCAGAAACGATGAAGTCAATTAGAGAAGCTATGGCCGCTCAAGGGCAAGCTCCCGAACTTGATCCTTCTGTTTCCATTACTGATGAAACAATCGTCGGGCTAGATGATGATCCCCTACGCCTCAGAATTTATCGAGCTAAAGATAGCTCGGAAACGCTGCCCGCTCTCTTATGGATTCACGGTGGAGGTTATATTTTAGGTTCTGTCGAAGAAGGCGATCCTCTGTGTTGCCGTTTTGTACAAGAAGCAAATTGTGTTGTTGTTTCTGTAGATTACCGCTTAGCACCGGACCACCCTTATCCCGCACCAATTGAAGACTGCTATTCTGCATTAAAATGGGTAGCTGACAATGCGGAAGAATTAAATATTGATGCAAACCGCATTGGAGTGGGAGGACAAAGTGCTGGTGGTGGTTTAACAGCTGCTTTAACCTTATTGGCTCGAGATCGAAATTATCCTTCCGTATGTTTTCAAGCACCTCTTTATCCTATGATTGACGACCAGAACAACTCTCCATCTGCTAACGAAGTAAAGGAAGGATTTATTTGGAATCAAAAATACAATGAAGCAGCTTGGAAAATGTATTTAGGTGATCTGCATGGTACCGATAACATTCCAGCCTATGCTGCACCTGCTCGGGCAGAGGACTATAGTGGACTTCCATATACGTATACATGTGTTGGACAATTAGATCCATTCCGCGAAGAAACACTTACTTATGTATCGAAACTATCCCAAGCTGGTGTGGATGTGGATTTTCATTTATATCCTGGAGCCTATCATGGTTTTGAAACATTAAACCCAGCAGGAAAAATTGCCGAACAAGCTATAGATGAATATGTTCAGGCGGTAAAGTATGGGTTTGAAAGAATGGAAGCAAGCAGAAGCGTGAAAAGTTAAGCAAAAATAAGAAGGTTATTGTTAAAAGAACGTTTTCTAAATAAATGGAAGCGTTCTTTTTTATTAAACTTGCAGCTCGAGACGGAGAATTATTCTCACTCTGGAACCGCACCACTTTTGTCCCTGTTTGTATAACCAAAAAAATACATAAAAATCCTTTCTGGCTTTTTCAATAATCCCCTTAATAAACCGTTCTTTTTGCTGGGTGTAGGATTGGCTATCATTCTTATATTTAGCAGTAAGTTCATTTTTAAGCAAAGCATATTCTTCAGCTGCTTTTGGGACTAGTTACTTCTATAGAAAGTACTCCTTTAGATATCAAACCGTACACTGAACCCATCAAATTTATAAACCTCAGTACCAAATTTAACAAGTTCTTCTTCTCTAAGAATTTTAACTGCCGCGTTCTTTTGGATTTAAAAATTCAACTAAATCTTTTTGATCTGCAGCAATATCATAGACATAAAAACAACTAAACGTTCTTGTTTTTAAAGAAATTAGAAATAACGAGTAGAATTATCCCTATTATGATAAATGGTAAGGAAAAAGGATAGAAGACTTTTGGAATATCTTCTGCCATCACACGACTCTCACTAAAAAATAATAATTCTGATATAAAAAATAGAAAACCTAACCAAAAAATTACCTTCCCAAACTTAGTATGTTTTTTCATGTTTAATCACCAACCCATTTCATTTCAACTAAATGAAATCAACATTTTACGATGACTATCCTGCCAGTTAGTTAATTCAAATCTGCCCCGTTAACAAATAAAAAAGATCTTATTCATGACTTGATTTCCTGAATCCATAATAGGGGCGAAAACCCAGTCCTTCATAAAATGAAAAAGATGAACTATTTGCAAGTACATTCACTTCTTCCTGGATGATACATATATTTTACCAAATTTTGATATCCAGGTTAGAGCCTTATATTAATCCGTGTTTTTACTCTTATTTGTTTTCATTATAACACCCTTTAGTAATTCTCCAGATAGAAAAAACGGATGCCCCCTCAACTAAGGGAGCACCCGCCTCTTGCAGCGGAAAAGTCATCCTGCTGCGTTCACTGTTTTTATTACTGTGTGCTGTATTCAGCTGTTATTTTTTTCGATTGTTGATATTCCTTGTCCCGTCGTTTTTCCACTTCCAAACGATTTTCCAATTTGCGCTCATACTCGGCATAGCACATTTTATTTGATTGGTGCATGCCTTTCTCCATTTCCGGAGTATAGTTGAGACTTAAGCCACTGTTAATAGTGAACCATCCTTTCGTGTATTTACGATAATAATCGTAACACGATAACTATCCCCTGCTCAACACGCGTTTAAACCTCTGATTTGGAATTTAACCGAATCTTCACTGATGAGGAAAAGGCAGCTTCTCATCTATATAAATTTAATGCAAATAACGGCCAAATCCTGTGAATTGCTCAAAAATTGCCTAGGCTTATTCTTGCCCGTCAACCGGGACAACCGCTCCGTCATACTCTTCGATGATAAAGTTCTGAATTTCTTCCGAGCGCAGGACATCAACAAGCGTGTTCAGTGCCGGATTATCGGTATCTTCCGATTTAACAGCAATCACGTTGACATACTCGGAATCGTCCTCTTCAATAAACAGCGCATCCTCCTGCGGGTTCAGCCCAGCACCGATGGCATAGTTGGTGTTAATGACGGCGAGCACATCCTCTTCGGATTGGTAAAGATTCGGCAACAATGCAGGATCGTAATCCGGTGAAAAGGTTAAGTTTTTTGGATTTTCCACGATATCTTCAATCGTTGCTGCGGATTTTTCCACACCCTCATCCAATGTAATTAGACCTTCCCGTTCAAACAGTGAAAGAATTCGGCCATGGTCGGGAACGGAATTGCTCATCAGCACTTCTGTCCCTTCCGGAATGGCATCGACACTCTCAATGGTTTGCGAATAAACGCCCATCGGTTCGATATGAATCCCGCCGATATGGTCCAGATCATAGCCAGTGTCACTGATGGTTTGCCGCAAAAATGGAATGTGCTGGAAATAGTTAGCATCCAGATCGCCCTCTGCCAGTGCGTCATTTGGCAAGACATAATCCTGGTACTCCTCAATGGTCAGCTCAATTCCCTGCTCCTCCAAAAGCGGTTTCGCTTCCTCTAAAATTTCCGCATGGGGAACACTGGTCGCCCCAACTGTGATTTCAGAAGCGCCGTCTCCTTCTGCGTTTCCCCCGCCACATGCTGCCAATGTTAATAAAGTCAATACAGATAAAAATGCCAACAATTTTTTCATGCTTGTTTCTCTCCTTTTATGTTTGTTATACATGCTGTTTTTCTAAAGAAATGCTGCGACGTAAAGATGGTGAACATCGCCGCTGCGGAAATACCCCTCGCTTTCCGCGGGCGCTGGTGAGCCTCCTCGCGCTGTCTCCGCTTGAGGGGTCTCACCTATGACTATGATCCCGCAGGAGTCTCGGGGTATTTCCTCCGCTCAGGTATGCTCTTTAATTCATCAACAGTTGACTACTTTGTTGAGGGTTGATTGGAGCGGAGGGCATCCGACTCCTGCGGGAAGAAAAGCCTAGGCGAGACCCCGCAGTGCGCTAGCACAAGGGGGCTCGGCAGCTTCCCGCGGAAAGCGGATGCCCGAAGCGGAAATCAACGAGCACTCTGTTGCAGAAATTTTTGCAACAAATTGTGGGTTGGGTTACGTCACATTTTCCATCACCTACGAAACGAGCTTTAATGATAAGCGGTTGTTACCGTTTATCCAATTTGTTCGTGATCCTGTCGCCGATGAATTGAAAAATAAAGACGATAATGACAATCGCTACGGTACAAAGGAAAACCACATCAAATTCCCGTCGCTGAAAACCAAAATAGTACGCGTAGTTCCCCAAACCGCCGGCGCCGATGACACCTGCCATGGCTGTATAGCCGATCAGCGCGATGGCTGTAACGGTCAAGCCTGATACCAGTGCAGGCATCGATTCAGGCAATAGTACTTTAAAAATGATGGTCCGTGTTTTCGCTCCCATTGACTTTGCTGCTTCGACCACTCCCTTATCCACTTCCTTTAGGGCAATCTCCACCAGCCTTCCGTAAAATGGTGCTGAGCCTATGATCAGTGCAGGGAGTGCGGCGTTCGGTCCGCGGATCGTCCCGACAACAAACTCGGTGAAAGGGAATAGGAGCAATATCAGGATAATAAACGGGATGGCACGAAAAACATTTACTACTGCCGCCGTTGCCCAATTGACATATTTGTTCTCCCAGATGCCGCCCTTTGTTGTCATATACAGCAAAAGCCCAAGCAGGATGCCGAATATCACAGTACCGATTAAAGCAAGAATCGTCATGTAAAATGTTTCATAGGTAGCGACCCAAAAATCCTGGACATCGATGTTGGGAAATAAATTACTCAGCATCCCGGATCACCTCCACTTCCACTGACGTCTCATCGGCAACGTGCGCCAGAGCACGGCTGCATTCCGCCGGATCTCCCACAATTTGTACAAACAGCGTGCCATAAGCACCTGCCTGTGTCTGGGTGATTTTCCCCTGCAAAATATTGATGTCAATGGGAAAACGCCTTGCCAGCTGGCTGATTAGTGCCTGGTTGGCTGTTTCTCCGACAAAATGCAGCTTGACAATTTTGCCTTCCTGGTACGCTTCTACCAGCTCGGTGATACTTTCTTCCTCACCCGGTGTGCCCATCACCTGCTCTACAAATTTCCTGGTCACTTTCTGCTTCGGGCGAAGAAAGACATCAAGTACATCTCCCTGCTCCACGATTTTTCCGTTTTCCATAACGGCAACCTGATGGCAGATTTTTCGGATCACATGCATTTCATGGGTGATCAGAATAATTGTCAGCCCGAGTCTTTGATTGATGTCGACCAACAGATCGAGAATCGAATTGGTCGTCTCCGGATCAAGCGCGGAAGTTGCTTCATCACAGAGCAGCACTTTGGGTCGGTTGGCAAGTGCCCGGGCGATGCCGACACGTTGTTTCTGACCCCCGCTCAGTTGTGCCGGGTAGGCATCCTCTCTGCCGGAAAGACCGACAAGATCAATCAGCTCCTGGACACGCGCTTCTCGTTCCTGCTTTGCCACACCAGCTATTTCCAGCGGGAAGGCGATGTTATCTTTTACCGTTCGGGACCAGAGCAAATTAAAATGCTGAAAAATCATGCCGATTTCCTGTCTGGCCAGCCGCAGTTCGTTCGTGTTCAGGGAGGTGATTTCCTGCTTATCAATCACCACACTCCCGCTCGTGGGCTCCTCCAGCCGGTTCAGCAGCCGGACAAAGGTACTCTTTCCCGCCCCGCTGTAGCCGATCACACCAAAGATTTCTCCTTCTTTGATGGAGAGGTTAAGGTCATCAACGGCTTTGATGTCCTGTTGATCGGTTGTAAAAATCTTTCGTAAGCCATCAATGGTTATCAACTTGCTTCCTCCTTGTAGAGCTTTACAATTCTAGTATGTCCTGCTTCTTGTTTCTTCTTTCGCGGCCCGCGATTTCTTGGGCAGGTCGCGCGATTTGGGCTGTTGCTCGCTCGACTTTGCGGGTGAGTCGCCCGACTTGGACGGTTACTCGCTCGACTTAGGCTGTTGCTCGCTCGACTTTCCAAGTATGTCGCTCGATTTAAAGCGATGCTCGCCCGACTTTCGTGGGTCGGGGACCACAAACAAAAAACGCCTTTCTGTAAGAGAACAGAAAGACGTAAACTTTAGTCTTTTCGTTCTCTCATCTGTCAAAGTGCAATCACTTTGCAGGAGTTAGCACCTTTTCAAACAATTTCTGTTTGAAGGTTGCCGCGGTTTCTTTGGGCCAGTCCCTCCACCGCTCTAGATAAGAGATAATTAACGGTATTTAATTAAAATTTGATAATCCTCATAGTAGCACGCACCCGATAGGGATGTCAAGATTTTTTTTCGGAGCCGGTTCAGCTGTTGGCAAACAGCTCAGGTTTATACTCGGTCAAATAGGAATAAATATTGGCGATCGAATGGAAGGTATATATTTTTTCTTTTATCTCGCCGCCCTCCATGATCAAAAGACACGGCACACTCTCTATTTTTTGCTCCTGCATAAATTCAGGGAAGAAGGAAGCATTCATTTCATAGAAAATATCCTCCCGGTGGACTGCTTCGATTTTATCCAGCATTGCCCGGGCAAGCGAGCATGTGCCGCAAAATGGTGTGTAAATATATAATAAATATCGGTCCCGCCTGAGGACTTGATCGGTTACTTGCTGCAATGTTCCCCTCCTAAGTCAAGAAGAACGGGTTTACCGGGATATGCTTGCTCCATAAAGCGGTCGCGAGAATATGTTCCGGCGTTGTCGCCACTTCCCGGTACTCACTGCTTACATACAGATGCTCCGCATGCGGCAACTCCCAGGCCAATTGCTTGCGCAGCTTCATGCCGGACGGGTCCTCATCGACCAGAATAATTACTTCTTTATGGTCCAGATCATAGGTTTCCAAAAGTTCATCAAACCGCTCCACCGCAAATGTTCCATTCGTGCAAATAATCGTCACATCGCCGGTGATCACCTTTTTAATCTGCCGCTTATCCGTCAACCCTTCCACAATGATCACTTTTTCCGTTTCATCTGTTATCATCACACAGCACTCCCCGTGAAATCAACCAAGATGCTTTTCTGCTTTACCTGAAAATCTTCCGGTGTCTGTTGCGCTTATAAACAGGGCTGCCTATCCGCATAAAATCAGACAGCCAGCCTTTTTACTAATCCTGCTCGGTAATTTCTTCGTACTGCTCGGACGTTAGCAGCTGATCCAGCTCTGCTTCATCAGCAGGCTCAACAGTGACCATCCATGCTTTGTCATACGGGGATTCGTTGACAAATTCCGGGCTGTCTTCCAGCTCCTCGTTCACTTCAACAATTTTCCCGCTGATCGGCGCATATAGCTCGGACACAGTTTTTACCGATTCCACGCTGCCGAACGGCTCATCAACTTCCAGCTCATCACCGACTTCCGGCATTTCAACAAACACAATATCCCCCAGTTCATCCTGTGCAAAATCGGTAATGCCGATCCGCACTTGGGAGCCTTCTTTTTTCACCCATTCATGCTCTTTTGAATACAAAAGATCCTTTGGTACGTTCATCGCTATCCCTCCAAATCATCATTGTTCCACCTTTATCATACAAGGTCTGCTGGCAATTTTCTAGTATTATTTATTGGGTTTCCAAGTCTCTTCAAATACATCTTCTTTGAACCCTACGGTCACCTTCTCGCCGTCCGTGGTAATCGGCCGTTTAATCAGCATACCATCTGAGGCGAGAATCTCCGCCATTGTCTCCTCGTCGGCATCTTTGATCTTCTCTTTGATGTTTTGCTCGCGATATTTTTTCCCGCTCGTGTTGAAAAACTTCCGTGCAGGCAATTCGCTCTTATTCATCAGTTCAAGCAGTTCTTCTTTTGAAGGCGGGTTTTCTGTAATATGTATGCTTTCGTACACTATCTGATGCTCGTCCAGCCACTTTTTTGCTTTTTTGCATGTTCCGCAATTCGGGTACCAGTAAAAAGTCAATGCCATGTAAATCCTCCTTTTGTTAGTATGTCCATTTTATCATGGAAAAGGTAAATTTTCGTTAAGAAAGTATAAACATATTTTATTGTATACGCGTAGAGTTAGGTTGGCTATAAGCCAAGTATTCAATGCTTCAGGAATGCTGCAAAAACGAAATAAATATCCCCCTGCCGTAGATTAGCAGGGGGACAGCACTTATACCGTATATTTTTCTTCTTCAATAACCGCCTGAGCGATTTCACGTTTCTTGGCAATCACATTGGTCGGCGTGTGACGGGTCAGCTTGCGGAGCGATGACAGCATCGTCCTTAGCGTGTCTCCTTCTTCCACTGCAATCAAGGTTTCTTTGGCATCCGCCTCGATCCGGTTGAATGCTTCCTGCACATACACTTGAGTGTACAGCAGCTTTTGCTTGCTTTTCTCCTCACCGGATTTGCTGATCGCTTTTTCGGTCCGGAGAATGGCGGATTCCATGTTGTACACTTCTGCTGCCATGTCTGCCAGGTTCACGAGGATTTCCTGCTCGTTCTCGATCTTCTGCATGTATTTCTGTGCAGCCAGCCCGGCACCTAAGAGGACAATTTTCTTGGCGTTCCTGAGCAGATGTTTCTCCTGCTCCAGCGCCTCTGTGCCAACTTCTTCCGGCATCATCATCATTAATTCCTCTTGCAGCCCCTGTGCTTTTTGCAAGAGCGGCAGTTCGCCCTTCATTGCTTTTTTCAGCAGTGTACCAGGGACAAGCAGGCGGTTGATTTCATTGGTTCCTTCAAAAATCCGGTTGATGCGGGAATCGCGGTACATCCGCTCTACTTCATATTCCTGCATAAATCCGTAGCCGCCGTGCAACTGCACTGCTTCATCGACTGCGTAATCCAGCAGCTCGGTCGCCATGTATTTGCCCATCGAGCATTCGATCTGATATTCAGCAATCGCGCGGGCAACTTCCCTTCCGTCCTTCAGCTGTTCATCCGTCAGTGCGCCCATCCGCTGTTCAAACAGGCCGACTGTCCGGTAGACCGCACTTTCATTTGCATAAATTTCCGAAGCGATTGTGCCCAGCTTCTCCTTTGTCAGTGAGAAGTGAGAAATTGGTGTATCAAACTGTTTGCGCTCATTCACATATTTTGTGGCAACGGAAAGCGCACCTTTTGCTCCGGCAACCCCGCCGATCGCCAGTTTATAGCGGCCGACATTCAAAATGTTGAAGGCAATTATATGACCGCGCCCTTTTTCGCCAAGCAGGTTTTCCACAGGCACTTCCGCATCCTCCAGAATCAACGTACGGGTGGACGAACTCTTAATTCCCATTTTCTTCTCTTCCGGGCCTGTTGAGACCCCAGGATAATCACGCTCCACGATAAATGCGGAAAAATGCTCGCCATTGATTTTTGCATAGACGATGAAAACATCCGCAAATGCCGAATTGGTGATCCACTGTTTCTCCCCATTCAGGATATAATGGGTGCCGGCATCGTTTAATTTCGCTGTCGTTTTGGCACCGAGCGCATCGGAACCGGAACTTGGCTCAGTCAGCGCATAAGCCGCCAGCATTTCACCAGTGGCCAGCTTCGGCAAATACTTTTGCTTCTGCTCCTCATTGCCGAAAAACACGATTGGCAATGAGCCAATGCCGACATGCCCGCCATGGCTTACGGAAAAACCGCCAGCAGGGGTGAATTTTTCGGTGATTAGCGAGGAACTGATTTTATCCAGTCCAAGCCCACCGTATTCTTCTGGAACATCCGCACCAAGCAGCCCGAGCTCTCCGGCCTTTTTCAGCAGATCAACCGAATGCTCAAATTCATGATTTTCCAGATTTTCCAGTTTTGGAAGTACTTCTCCGTTAACAAAATCCTCGGTGGTCTTGGCAATCATTTTATGCTCTTCGGTAAAATCTTCTGGCGTAATAATGTCGTCACCGGTTAAATCTTCTGTTAAAAATGCTCCGCCTTTAAACAGCCGTTCTTTTGTTTCACTCATGATTATCGTCCTCTCCAGGTAATATTTATTTTTGTTGTTCTCGTGTTGGTCTGGGCGGGGGCATGGGAACTTTGGCATCTCTGGCTTACCAGCGTTGACCCGAATATCCTTGAAAGCCCTTATCGAATGCCTCTATCGGACAAATCTGTGCTCTCGGGCCTTTGAAATGACCGATAGAACCTCTCTATCACTCAAATATGCATTCTCAAGCCTTCGAAATGACCGATAGAACTTCTCTATCACTCAAATATGCATTCTCAAGCCTTTGAAATGACCGATAGAACCTCTCTATCACTCAAATATACGCTCTCAAGCCTTCGAAATGACCGATAGAACCTCTCTATCAAATATGCACTCTCAAGCCCTCGAAATGTCCGATAGACCGCTTTTAGTTAACATAATCTTTTACTCCCATTCCCTCGAGGCCCCAGCCCCGCACCCACAACCAAAACCACTACTCTACAACAGTTCAAACACCCCAGCAGCGCCCATGCCGCCGCCGATGCACATGGTTACCACACCGAATTGTTCGTTGCGCCGCTTCATCTCATGAATCAGACTCAATGTCAGTTTGGTGCCGGTCATGCCGAGCGGATGTCCTAATGCAATCGCCCCACCGTTGACATTTACTTTGCTCGCATCCAAATCCAGAGCCTGAATCACCCTTACAGACTGGGCAGCAAATGCTTCATTTAATTCAAACAATCCGACATCACTGATCTCCAGCCCAGCCATCTTGAGGGCTTTTGGAATGGCTTCGACCGGGCCGACGCCCATGATTTCCGGTTCCACGCCAGCTACGGCAAAAGAACGGAATTTGACGAGCGGGATGAGTCCCTCCGCTTTGGCTTTCTCACGTTCCATCACCAGCACGATGCCGGCTCCGTCACTCATCTGCGAGGAATTTCCGGCAGTGACCGATCCTTTTACATGGAAGGCCGGACGCAGTTTTGCCAGAACTTCCATTGTCGTTCCCGGCCGCACACCTTCATCGACTTCCACTGTTTTGGTTCGCTCTTCAATCTTATTGTTTTTCCCGACGACCCGCTCGGAAACTTCCACCGGAACAATTTCATCGGCAAACTTTCCTTCCTGAATCGCTTTGGCAGCGCGCTCATGGCTTTGCACCGCAAATGCATCCTGATCCTCGCGGGAAATGCCGAACCGGTTCGCCACTTCTTCCGCCGTATGGCCCATGCCCATGTAATACCCCGGGGCATCCTGGACCAATGTCGGGTTTGGCTTAATCACATGACCGCCCATCGGAATCAGGCTCATCGACTCTGCTCCACCAGCGATGATGGTGTCACTGCCGCCAACCATAATCCTTTCTGCGGCAAAAGCGATGCTCTGAAGCCCGGATGAACAGTAGCGGTTGATCGTGATGCCTGGCACGTCATTTCGCAAACCAGCAAGACCGGCAATGTTTCTCGCCATGTTCATGCCCTGCTCCGCTTCCGGCATGGCAGATCCAATTATTACATCATCAATATTGCCATCATAGCCCCCGGCGCGTTTCAATGTTTCTTTAATCGTCAATGCCGCCAGATCATCCGGCCGGGTGTCCGCGAATGCTCCTTTATTTGCTTTTCCTACAGGGGTTCTAGCTCCTGCGACAATTACTGCTTCCTTCACCTTTTCTCCCCCTCTTCGTTTAGTTGCGCAATGGTTTTCCTTTGACCAGCATGTGCTGCATTCTCTGCTGTGTGAGCGGCTCACCGATCAGACTGAGGAATGCCTCACGTTCAAGATCAAGCATTACCTGTTCGTCAATCAATGTTCCTTCTTTGATCCGGCCGCCTGATAATACATATGCCAATTTTTCTGCAATTTTCACGTCATGCTCTGACGCATAGCCGCTGAACATCAGGGATTTCGCTCCCATCAGCATCGCTCCATAACCCGCGTCTCCGACAACCGGGATTTTTTCCTGCTTCGGTGCCCGGTAGCCTTGCTCAGCCAGTGCCAGCACTCGTGCTTTCGCGTCATGCAGCAGGTGATCCGCATTGCGGCTGATCCGGTCATTGTTATCAAGAAAGCCGTTCTCGCGCGCCTCCGCAGCCGATGTGGAAACCTTGGCTGTAGCAACTTTTTCAAATACGTCATTTGCGATCTTCGTTAGATCAAGATCGACGCCTTCCGGTAAATTGCGCAATGCTTTCAGATAAAGTTCTTTCGTTCCGCCTCCGCCAGGGATCAGACCCACCCCGAATTCAACAAGGCCCAAGTAAGTTTCCGGCGATGCCTGAATGGCTGCTGCAGGCAGACAGACTTCCGCCCCACCGCCAAGAGCCATGTTAAATGGTGCTGAAACGACCGGCTTGTCGGCATATTTGATTTTCTGTGCGGCATTCTGAAACTGGCGGACTACCATTTCGAGTTCAAAGAAATTGTCGTCCTGTGCCTCCATCAGCATCATCGCAAGGTTGGCACCGACACAGAAATTTTTGCCCTGGTTGCCGATCACCAGCCCCTTATAATTCCGGTCCACTTCATCGATCGCAAAATTAACCATCTGGATACTGTCAAGTCCGATGGCATTGCTCTTGGAATGGAACTCTAATCCGGCAACTCCATCGCCTAAATCTATCAAACTCGCTCCTGCGTTCTTTTTGATGACCCCGTTTTTCTCTTTTAATGATGCCAGGTGAATTTCTTTTTTATTTGTCTGTTTCGGCTTATATTCGCCGTTGTCATAATAATAGATTTGGCCTTTTTCCTTTTTATAGAAGGATTCATGCCCGGCTTCCAGCAGCTCAAGCACCCAGGCAGGCACCTGCTCGCCTTCTTCCTGCATCCGCTCCACCGATTTCTTGAGACCAATGGCATCCCATGATTCAAACGGACCGATTTCCCAGCCAAATCCCCATTTCATTGCGTCATCGATGGAGACAATGTCATCGGCAATTTCGCCCAGAAGCTCCGCAGAGTAAATCAGTGCCGGCTTCATCACTGACCATACCAGGTCCCCGGCTCTGTCACCTTTTGCATGAATAAGCGCTTTCAATTTCCGGCGAGAACCTTTTTCCTGTCCGGCCATCTCGGTCGCCGCCGTTTTCAGCTTTTTGCGATCCTCGTATTCTAATGTTTCCGGGTTTAATTCATAGATGGTGCTCCCATCCTTGCCCTTTTGCTTCAGGTAAAATCCCTGCCCGCTTTTCGCACCAAGCCATCCCTTCTCCTGCATCTTTTGGAGAAATTCCGGAACAGCGAAAATCTCTTTTTCCTCGCCTTCCACTTGATTATGCACATTGTTAGCCACATGGATAAAGGTATCCAAACCGACAACGTCCAGTGTACGGAATGTGGCACTCTTCGGACGACCGATCAGCGGACCTGTAACCGAATCCACTTCCCCGACACTGTAGCCATTTTTCAGCATTTCCCTGACTGTCACCAACAGGCCGTATGTGCCAATGCGATTGGCAATAAAATTCGGTGTGTCTTTTGCTTCGACAACCCCTTTGCCCAGCACATTTTCACCAAATTCTTTTATAAAGGCTAGGACATCAGGATCCGTGTTTTTCGTTGGGATCACTTCAAGCAGCTTTAGATAACGCGGCGGATTGAAAAAATGCGTGCCGAGAAAATGCTTTTTGAAATCCTCCGAGCAGTCCTCCGCCATGGCTTCAATCGAAATGCCGGATGTATTGGAGCTGACGATCGTGCCCTCTTTGCGGTGCTCATCAACAGTGGCATATACTTTTTTCTTGATCTCCAGGTTTTCTACAACCACTTCAATAATCCAGTCAGCACCTGCCAGTTTATCTAGATCATCCTCCAAATTACCGACCTCAATCAGGTCAAGACTCTTCTTGCTGGTAATTGGAGACGGCTTTTGTTTAACAAGCGCCTTTTTGCTTTGGACAGCCATTCGGTTGCGTACAGCGGCATCCTCAAGGGTGAGTCCCTTCTTCTCCTCATCTGCCGTCAGTTCCCTTGGTACAATATCAAGCATCACGGTTGGTATTCCTGCATTTGCCAAGTGTGCGGCAATTCCCGAACCCATAACACCGGAGCCGAGAACTGCTGCCCGCTTGATTGATCGCTTCATGTTATATCCTCCAATCGACGTTTGAATGAATACTCATTCATTTTTACGTTAAAAATATAAGGATAGTTTCCTATCCAACTACTATCTACTATAAGTTATATTCTGATATTTCGCAATGGAAATCACCTATTTTTTTGCATGAAAATCCGGAAAGTTTTTTCAGGCAGGAAAAGAAGCGCTGGCAGACATCCTCTCCCCAGAGACTTTATTTCTTCAGAACACCCTTCAGCACAAACAGCACATTGGCTGGCCGCTCTGCCAGTCGGCGCATGTTGTAACCGTGCCAGTAACCATCGATTTCTTTGATCTTTTTTGCCGCCTCAGCAATCGTCACACCTGCTACGAATCTTGCAGCCACCAAGCGCAGGCCGTATTTCTTCGCCAATTTTGTTAGCGTTTTATTTTTCGATAAAAATATAAAAGAAGTTACGCATGAGCTGTTCCATGCTGATTCCCCCAACTAAAATTATCTCTATTTTAGCATCGTTTATTTTATTCTATCAGTTTTTGCCGAAATGGAATATGTTTTTGTAGAAAATTTTTGCTGTGGGGTGGAAGTTGGCGCTGTCGGGTTGAAGTTCTCGCTCTCCGGTTGAAGTTCCCGCTCTCCGGTTAAAGTTCTCGCTCTCCGGTTGAAGTTCTCGCTCTCGGGTTGAAGCTCTCGCTCTCGCCCGGAAGTTTCCAGAACTCTTTCGATAGAAACCTCCTATAAAAAAAGCCGACCTCCTCAGGCAAGGAGATCAGCCACACACACTAAGCCACTACATCATAACCCTGCTCTTCAATTGCCGCGCGCATATCCGCAACAGTGACTTGTGCATCATCATAGGTTACATCAACTTTGTTTGTTCCTATATTAACTTCCACACCTTGGACACCTTCCAATTGCTCCAATGCGTCCTTGACTGCTTTCTCACAATGGCCGCATGTCATTCCGCGAACATCTAAAGTTGTTTGCATGATTTATATCCCCTTTCAGGTAATGTATTTTTCACTGCTGCTGATAAATAGTACTACATATATATTTTCCTCCATTTGTACGATTCAAACTTCCCGTACCGCAAAACAATATTAATTTTAATTATCCTCTCCCCCATAAAAACCAACTGATAAATTTTTTTCAGTCATTTTGCCACCTTTTTCGATTTGCTTTCGATTATAAAAAAAACTGCCCTATCATATCATTAATCGTAACCATTCCTATTTACAAATCGTAATCATTACGGTATGATGGTAAAAGTTAAAAACAATACGGAGAGGAATACGAGAATGAGAAATTATAAAATACTTATTTCCCTGCTTTTCCTGGGCTTGTTAGCTGCCGGGTGTTCCCAGACAAATCAGGCTGCCAGCGAAAATCAGGAAGGGCTCACTATTTATACAACCATTTATCCGATTCAGTATGCGGTGGAGCGAATTGGCGGGGACACCGTGACTACCGAGACGGTCTATCCGCCGGGTGTGGATGCCCATTCCTATGAACCTGCCTCCAAGGATATCACGAAGATCGCGGAAGGGGATGCCTTCATCTATCTGGGAGCAGGCATGGAAGGATTCGCCGAGACAGCTGCAGATGCCCTTGCCTCCCAGCCTGTGGAGCTGGTGGAGCTTGGGCAGCATGAGGAGCTTTTCACGGGGGGAGATCACCCCACCGAGAATGAAGAAGACGAACATGAGGAACATAACCATGACGAAGATTCTCATAAAGATGAAGCGTCCTCTGACGAAAGTCATGCACACGGGCACAGCCATGAGGAAGGTGCTCAATCAGATGATTCGTCCACTAATGAAAACCATACACATGAAGGCCACAGCCATGGAGACCATAACCCTCATATCTGGCTCGATCCCTTGCGCATGCTGCAGATGGCCGAATTAATTACAGACAAATTAATCGAACTAAATCCAGAAGAGGAAACCCTCTACACGGAAAATTTCACGGCATTACAAGAAGACTTGCTCGCGCTGGATGGGCAGTATACGGGAACCCTGGAAGATAAAACGGAAAAACAAATCCTGGTCTCCCATGCCGCTTATTCCTACTGGGAAGAACGCTACGGCATTGAGCAGATTGCGATCAATGGGCTCTCCACAAGCAGTGAGCCATCGCAAAAAGAACTGACTGCCATCATTGACCAGGCAGAGAAGCATCAGCTGGATACGATCATTTTTGAACAAAACACCTCCGACCGGGTGACCAAGATCATTCAGGAGGAAATCGGCGCCGATGCTGCAACCATTCATAATCTGTCCGTTTTAACGGAAAAAGATATCAGCAATGGAGAGGATTATCTCTCCATCATGAAGGATAATCTGGAAGTGCTCGACCAAGTAACCAAATAAAGGAGGGGGCTCATCATGACAATCCCTGTTGTATCCATGGAAAATATCAGCTTTGCTTATGAAGAGAAAACAATACTGGAAAACGTCAACCTGGAAATCCCGCGCGGCGCTTTTATGGGCCTCGTAGGTCCAAACGGCGGAGGAAAAACCACCTTAATCAAACTGATCCTTGGCCTGCAGCAGCCAAATCAGGGATCCATCCGGATTTTGAATCAGCCCGTCCGGCAGTTCCGGAATTGGAATAAGCTGGGATTCGTTTCCCAAAAAGCCAATGCGTTCAACCGGGGATTTCCGGCAACTGTCTTTGAAGTGGTTTCCATGGGGCTGACCGCCAAAGTCGGCTATTTGAAGTTTTTAACTAAAAAGCACAAAGAAAAGATCATGCAGGCGATTGACCAGGTGGGGATGCTGGAATATGCAAGGGAGAATGTTGGCAATCTTTCCGGCGGCCAGCAGCAGCGCGTGTTTATCGCAAGGTCGTTAGTCAATGAGCCGGAGCTGTTAATTTTAGATGAACCGACAGTAGGCGTCGATCAGGAAAATGTCAAGCGCTTCTATGACTTGCTGCACCAGCTGAATGAGGAGCGCGGGATTACCCTCCTGCTTGTCACCCATGATACAGGCATCATGACCGAGCATGCGACAGATCTCGTCTGTCTAAATAAAACGCTGCACTTTCACGGGGAACCCGAAGTGTACACCTCGCTATCCGGAGAAGATCTATCGCGGATTTACGGGCATCCGGTAAACATCGTCACTCATAATCACTAATTTTGGAGGAAGACTTATGCTGGCCGATTTTTTGCAATATGACTTTTTACGACATACATTCTTAACCGGAATATTAATTGGGATCATCGCTCCGCTGCTCGGCACCTTCATTGTTGTGCGTAGGCTTTCGCTGATTGCGGATGCGCTTTCCCATGTAACCCTCGCTGGCATTGCGTTTGGAATGATGATGGAGAAAAAATTTGCCGTCACCTTCCTCACCCCGTTTTACAGCGGAATGGCTTTTTCCGTGCTTGGTTCGATTTTGATCGAAAAACTTCGTGGTGTGTACAAGGCATACCAGGAGCTGGCCATCCCCATCATTATGTCAGGCGGCGTGGGCTTGAGTGTGATTTTCATTTCTGTTGCGGACGGATTTAACACGGATTTATTCAATTACTTATTCGGCTCGGTTTCCGCAGTCAGCCAAAATGACTTCCTGCTCATCCTTGTCATTTCGATCATCATCGTGGGGGTTGTCGCACTGTTTTACAAGGAACTGTTCACACTTTCCTTTGATGAAGAGCATGCGACTGTGTCCGGACTGCATGCCAAGCGAATTCACCTGCTGTTTATTGTACTGACCGCCCTGGTGATCGCCGCCTCAATCCGAATTGTCGGCGTGCTCCTGGTATCCGCATTAATGACCCTTCCTGTCGCAGCGAGCATGCGGCTGGCCAAAGGGTTCAAGCAAATGATGTTTTTATCTGTGATATTTGGCGAATTAGCTGTTATGATAGGATTAATATCGGGGTACTATTTAAGCATCCCGCCAGGCGGAACGATTGTCATGGTCTCGATTGTAATCTTGCTGTTGTCCATTGGTATAAAAAAACTGCGACCTAACCTTTCGAAAGTGAGGGAATCCGAATGAATGTAAATGAAGCAATTGACCTGCTTAAAGATAAAGGCTATAAAACAACCGGCAAACGAAAAGATATTCTCAATTTCTTTGAAAAAGCGGATGGTTACCGCACAGCAAAGGACTTGCTGCAGCACTTGGAAGCGACCTATGAAGGCATCAGCTTTGACACAGTGTATCGTAACTTGCATTTGTACGATGAAGTTGGGATTTTGGAGACGACGGAATTAAACGGCGAGAAGCACTTTCGGTTAAATTGCACGCATCATCATCACCATCATTTCATCTGCAATGCCTGCGGAACGACGAAAGAAATTGCCGTCTGCCCGATGGATGAGGTACGCCAAGCTTTGGGTAATTATGATATTGAGGGGCATAAGTTTGAGATTTATGGGTTGTGTCCGAGTTGTCAGAGTGCGTGAGGGAGAAATAAAATGAGAAGAAAATAAGGCCTGCCGTCAAGTTATATGACGACAGGCCTTATTTTGCACATTCTTTCTTATCCGTAAATCTCTTCCAACACCTTCGATTCTTCATGGTCAAGCATATTTTTCTGTATCACATCATCTGCCGGTTTGTTCATTTGTTCACTCAGCTCGTTGGATTGACCGGGCTCACCGACCACATAAATTTTCTCCCAGCTGCGGTCTTTCGCCTGTTTGTCCAGCTTCGGTGCGATCTTTTTATACCAGCGCTGTTTGTTTGCTTCAAATCTCGCTTTGAAATCATCCGTCTGGTTGTTCGTCCCTCCGAGAGTTGAATTGGCACTGCCTATTTTACGCGGACCGGTTTTTTCCCGCCAGTCGTCTGTATTGATGTCCAGTTCATAGGAATAGGTCTCTTCAATTTCATTCAGGTATGCTTCGATGACTTTGATTTCATTTTGCTGCACGAGAATAATCCCGGACTTCGGATAGGATTCGCTTAAATGCTTCAATTGTCCGAGTTCAGGTGTCTCCTGCCAAAAAAATTCAGTCTTAATCGGCATTTGCACCCGCTCGGCAAACCAGATTTCCTCATCCGCAGTCGCAAAGACAATCACGCCTTTTCCGTAATTCTGTTCATTGCCTTCCACAAACCGCTGAACCTTTTCTTTCACCGTCTGGTAATTCTTCAACTCTTCTTTATTATCATCTTCCTGCAGATACTTTTCAAAATTTCGCAGTCCGTTTTTTAAGTGAATTTTCCACTCGCCGCCCTGCTGCTCAGGATCGGACGGGTCCGTGTTCAAATACATGGTAAATACTTTATTCGCATCGTCTCTCTGGATGCTTTCCAGCTTTTTAATTTCTTTTGTCAGATCCATCATTCGTCCATACTCCTTCCATCCAGTAAATCCTTGTCTACTAGTATTTAACCGGTAAAGGAAGGGAGTAAACATGAGGAATCAGCACTCTTACCCGGAAACCCCGCGCCAAAAAACCGCCCATGCGCCTTCCGAACGTTCCTTAAATACTGTTTCAGGATAAATAAATCTTTCTGTAAACAGACCATCCATCAAACAATAAAAACCCGATCGGAATACAGGAAACGAACAATTATTAAACACGTCTTCATTCAGCCCCTCTTCATAAAGATTGGTCAATAACTGATCAAGTTTTTCTTCCCATTTTTGTACAAGGCTCGCTACATCTTCAGCGAGTTCTGCAGGCGGAAATAACATTAACCGTTTATACATCATGCCTTCATGTTTTTGAAAAATAAAATCAGTGCTATCTGTTAATAGTAAATATATTCGTTTGTCGATTGCCTTTTCCTGATGCTCACGCGCACTTGTGGTCATGACGTCCATCAATTCCTTCATGACCTTTTCAGCTACGGTAAAGAATAGGTCGGCTTTACTTGAAAAATGATTATACAGCGACGGCTTTTTAATGCCAACCGTTTCAGCGATATGTGCAAGCGTGGTACCTTCATATCCGCTCACCGCAAATGATGAAAGTGCTGTTTGGATGATTTTGTCTCGCGTCGTTGGTGACATTGGCGATACCCCCTTAATTAAAAAGGCTCTTTTCGTAAGTTCTGTTGCTTATTTATTTCGGAGTTGATGGAAACTGCGACTTACCCTGCCGCTGCGGAAATACCCCTCACTTTCCGCAGCGGCGATCATGAAACTCACTGATTTACGTGGCAGTCTATAGATATTGTGATAAAACAACAAACGCTTTTCGGTGGGACGAGTAACCGAAGTCCCATACTTTTAGAAAATAATCATTAAAAAAAACGGATTGCCATTCATTATACCATATGATATACTTACTACCGTTAGTTAGTTTGATTTCTTTCTATATATCTTATCAAAAGAAAAGGAGTTTGCAAAATATGAAGTGGCTATTAGTTGTTCTTGCTGCCACTTTTGAAGTAGGTTGGGCAACAGGACTTAAATATGCGAATGATACACTGACATGGACGTTGACAGCAATTGCTGTTTTTATCAGCTTTTGGCTGCTCCTTAAAGCCGCAACTGTCCTTCCTACAAGCACGGTTTATGCGGTTTTTGCCGGGCTCGGGACCGTCGGAACAGTGATTGTGGATATTGTCTTTTTCAATGCTTCCATTAATATTTGGATGATCCTGTTTGTTATCCTTCTGCTTACGGGGGTCATCGGTCTGAAAACCGTAACGGGTGAAGCATCTGAAAGGAGAGAGCGCTCATGAGTTGGTTAATACTGATTATAGCAGGTCTCTTTGAAGTTGTAGGTGTGACCGGCATGCAAAAGATCGCAAAAGGGGAAAAAGGAAGCGGCTTTCTTATTCTTATTGGAGGATTCATTGTCAGTTTTAGTTTGCTGTCCGTTGCGATGGCAACCATTCCACTCGGTGTTGCTTATGCTGTCTGGACAGGAATAGGGACCGTGGGAAGCGCGATTGTAGGAATGATTTTTTACAATGAATCGACCGACCGCCTTCGTCTCATGTTCATGGCTATGGTGATTGTGGCTGTTGTAGGACTAAGGCTTGTTTCATAAAATAAAACAGGATCATCCCGCTAAAGTGGATGATCCTTATTTTATTTCACGCTTTCTTATCCTTCCAGCCCCTCTTCCATTCTCTGCAATTGTTCCTTCAACGCTTTCCTCTCTTCAGCACTCACCTCGGTATCGCCATAGCGAACACGCTGATACACAACGAGATCACCCTGCATGCCGAGACGCTTCAGCCAGTCCTCAATTGTTTCAAATGGCTTCCTTGCTTTATTGTTCTTTGCCGCCCGCCGTTCAAACTGCAGCACCATTTTTCTTACTGGATGCAGCCTGCCGGTGAAGTACCGCTTCAAGCCGCCTTCTGAGAAACTATTTCCCTTTCCGGATTTTTCATCCAGTTCGTAATAGGTGATGCCCTCACTGGTTTCCACCTGCTGTTTTGGATCCTTTGACGTACGCTTCCATAAGAAATAAATAATCGCCACCACGACAGTTGCCACAACCAGAATAATCCCAATCACCAAGAAGGGCGCCATTGCATTGGTTGCGGAAAATTCCTGCAGTTCATTCCAATAGCCGTCTCCGTGATACTCGACGTCCTGCTCCGGCAGATCTGCCCAGGTTCGTTTTTCCACATCCCAGAAACTGAGAATGTTATTCGCTATAAAATTAATGGTGCTATCGATCGCCATCCGGAAAATATTCCAAAAGCCGAGCACGAAATAACGCACACCGTCAAACAGCAGATACAAACCAAGCGCAGCTCCACCAAAAATCCCTCCAAAGAGTAATGGCGTCTTCAGATCAAATTGCTTACGGTCGCGCTCCTCCATCACCGCAAAATGACTCGCGATATAGCCAAGTGTCAAAAAGGCAAACTGCACAAACGGAAACAGTAAAATCCGTGTATCACTAACAAGAAGGCTCACAAGCACCGTCAAAACCATGGTAATCACCAAATAGCGATTCTCCCGGTTGATCCCTTCCTCTTTACGAATCGCCATATAGCGCCAGACAAATAAAATACTAAACAACACGACAAACAACATCGGAAAATCCAGCATGCTGAACACAAAAAGCAGTGCCGGCAGCATCAGCCAATACCAAATATAGCTTCTGGTAAAAGCAGTAATCAGCGAAAACAGCACGGTTGCTCCGAAAATCACGGCAAGGTAATCCCAGTAGGGTACGCCCGCAAACCGGTGATGAAAAAACGGAACAGCAAGAATAAAGATAATAATTGTTTCACTGAGAAAATGATACGCATAGGTGATGAGCGGATGTCTACTCTGCATATTTCATCACATCCCTTGCCATCGGCTGAACAAATGCCCCGTCATCTGTTTCCTGAACTTGATAGACCGTGTGCTGGGCACGCCTCCAGCTTTGCACAATCTCTCCGGCACCGGCCGGCAATTCTCCGACCAGAATAATCGTTTTCGGATTATAGAAATTTTTGCCTGCATGGTAAAGCAGCTCATTGAACGGTGTAATCACCGACTGCTTATGAATCCGCGCCAGCATCTCTAATGCATTTCCGTAATGCGCTTTTCCTTCCCCTTCTTCCAGATGAACTCCCGGGATTCTGCCAGGGCGCCGTGCATTAATATAGATCTCATATGGAAAACCTTTTTCTGTGGCATATTGGCTTAAATAAGCGGTATAGGACAACAGATTCTCCAGGTTTTCATTGAACTTGGACATGTGCATCCGGTTCTCCGTCCCAAGATTAACAAGAAACACATAGGACATGTCCACCACTTTTTCATAAATATTTGTCTGCAGCCCCTGTGTTTTCACCGACGCCTTCCAGTTAATCCGGTGAAAGGGGTCGCTGTAATTATAATCCCTGGTTCCCAGCGGGCTTTGAATGTCTTCAAACGGTGACAAGTTAGCTCTCGATGTCCCGGGGAACATATGAAAAACTTCCTCCGCCCCATGTACCGCAAGCGGTTTGGGAAAAACCACAAACTCCGTGCGGTAAAAAGGCTGATACTTTAACGAAACCGTGTTAAAGCTGAACAAATGCGGAAACAGATAGGTAATATTGTTGATGCGCGAAGTTCCGCGGTGCTCGGCAATCACCGGAATTTCCATGCGCAGCTTGCGTTTTCTGAGCACCGACAGCGGAATATTCACCTGCTTCCAGTAATCCTCATCACTGCGGGTATGCTTGTAGGCTTTCATTGCCGCTCCCAGCTTGAATTGCAATTCCCCATTGATCATTGGAAAGATCGAACGGTTTTCCATTTCCAGGGTGAAAACTGTCTCCTCCCCAGGGAACAGCTTCACGGTTTTTGTGGGGTTTTTGACGGCAAGCTGTCTGCCGGTTTGATTATCATACACTTTATAAATAATTAAGTAGGCGGCAAACACCCCTACCGCAATGAACGCGAGCGGGATCTGAAAAATAACGCCCATTAACAGGAACACCACGAGGGCGAATGCCGTGTATTCAAAGCTTTTGTAATGCTCTGCCCCGTATACCTTTCTCCACATTACCGGGCCCCCGCTTCCACTTCCACCGGTACCGGCACTTCCTGGATAATTTCATTCACCACATCGCCTGTCGTTTTCTTGATCGATCCTTCCATGGAAAGAATCAGCCGGTGTTCAAACACGTACGGAGCGAGGATTTTCACATCATCCGGCGTGACATAGGAACGGTTTTGCAAAAATGCCCGGGCCTGTGCGGCACGCATGAAAGCCAGCATCCCCCTTGGGCTGACACCAAGATCCACTTCGGCATGATTCCTGGACTGGTGGACAAGTTTTAACAAATAATCAGTTACCACCTCGGACAGGGTGACTTGCTTCATTTCTTCCTGCAGCTCGCGAATGGTTTCCAGGGTCAGGGTTGGTATGATCCTATCATATGGGTCGCTTGTCCTGTATGTACGCAAAATTGCTTTATCTTCATCGATCGATGGATAACCTAAATCGATTTTGAATAAAAAACGGTCCAGCTGTGCTTCCGGCAATGGAAAAGTTCCATAGTTGCTTTCCACCGGGTTCTGTGTCGCCAATACAATAAATGGTGCATCAACACTTACAGTTTCTCCGTCGATTGTTGCCTGGTATTCTTCCATTACTTCCAAAAGACTCGACTGGGTTTTCGGTGTTGCACGGTTAATTTCATCGGCAAGCAGCACATTGGAGACTACTGGTCCAACCCGCAGTTCAAATTCCTGTGTTTTCGGATTGAAAAAGCGAATCCCTGTGACATCACTCGGCAAGACATCCGGAGTAAACTGCACCCGGTTGAATTCGCCGTCCATCACTTTGGCAAAACTCTTCGCCAATTTCGTCTTCCCCGTCCCCGGCACACTTTCCAGCAGTACATGTCCCTGTGCCAGCAAGGCCACGAATAGCAGGTCGGTAACCTCCTCCTTGCCGTAAATAACTTGATTTAATGCCTCTTTTGCCTGATCAATCGCTGTGTTTTCCAATCATGACTCCCCTTTGAATATTAGATAATTTTAATAATTATAGCATAAATGTACTACGAAAAGAAGAGCATATGGGTTTCAAAATTGTGGATTTTTTTAAAAGAAGAAAAAAGTTCTACAACATTCTGCCTGTCATACGATCATAATAAGGATGTTTGGACAAGGTGGGAGCCTATTGCTGAAAAAAGGACTGGCTATATTGCTCGGGAGTCTCCTGATCGCCCTAGGGGTGAATTATTTTGTCATTCCCAACCATTTGGTAGACGGGGGCATCATGGGGATTGGTTTAATTGCAAAATATGCGTTTGGCGCCCAGCCGGGACTGACGATTATATTAATCAGCATCCCGCTGTACGCACTCGCATTTTTTTATAATCGCACATATTTCTTCAATGGTATCCACGGCCTGCTCGTGTCTTCCTTTTTCATTGATTGGTTTCAGCCGCTCTCGGCTTGGGAGCCTGCGCCGATGTTGGTCAGCGCACTAATTGGCGGGGTGATGATTGGTGCCGGGATTGGGGTAATGCTGCATTCGGAGATCTCAACAGGCGGTACGGATTTAATTGCTCTCATTGTTTCCAATATCACAAAGGTCAATGCCGGGGTGTTTATTTTCCTGATGGACTGTGTGATTCTTTTATCCGGCTGGCTGATTATCCCGGAGGTGACGTTTTTCCATTCTGCTTTGATGGTAGTGACTATTGGTGTGACAACGTCGATGCTGCTTCAGTATTGGCGGTGATGATGAGTTGCCGAGTGGGATTGCAGCAGTCTCTGTTACATAAAAAAACCACCCTGAAATAGGATGGTTTTTGAATGAATTAATTTACACGGCGTACATGACCTTCAAATTCGTCTGCCCAGTAGCCGCTAGTCATATCAGCTACTGCTAAGCCTGTCGAATTCTGTGCGCCAATAAATTTTCCGCCGCCAAGATAAATACCAACATGGCCGTTTTTCTTGTATGTGTCAAAGAAAACTAAATCCCCGGGCTGTGCCTCGCTGTACGAAACTTGTGTGCCGATTCCCGCAAGTCCGCCAGTGTATGATGGAACCGAATAGCCACCTTGCGCGAATGCCCAGGCAATAAATCCGGAACAGTCAAACCCGGCAGGTGATTGGCCATTCCACGTATAAGGGGTTCCAAGGTGTGCGAATCCTGCATTGATCACAGCGCTCATGCCACTGCCGCTGGATGCAGCTTTTTCAGGCTTGCTCTCTTTCTTGCTTTCATTATCCGTTTCTTTGCTTAACTGTGTCAACTCACCGCCAGAATTGCTGTCACTCTCGCTTGAGCTGCTGTTATTAGAAGATGCAGCTGATTCATTGCTTTCCGTATTGCTTTCACTGCTTGTATCTGTGGTGTCTGCCACGGCAACAGCTGGTGCTGTTGCTTCCTCAATGCTTACTTGCACTTCTTTTTCCAACGATGTCAGGCTGCTCTCTTCCATCTCCAAATCAGAAATCATCGCAGTTAAATCTGCTTCTTTTTCCTGCAATGCTGCCTTTTTGTCTTCGTTTTGCTCTTTTTGAATTTCAATAGTTTCCTGGATCTCTTTTAATTCCGTTTTCTTGGCTTTAAGCTCATCCAGCTTGCTTTGTACTTCTTCTTGTTTAGCTTCTACTGCTTTTTTGTCTTCTTCCTGCTCTTTCATCAGGGCTGCATCGGAATCAGCAATTTTGCTGACAGCTGATACGCGGTTGACAAAATCTCCGAAACTCTGAGAACCGAATAATACTTCCAGAAAGCTGATATTGCCGCCCTGCTGCTGGTAGGATACCATTCGCTCTTTTAGGATTTCAAAACGTTTTTCGATCTTTTCTTCCAGTGCAGCAATGTCTGCTTCCAGGTCATCTATCTCCTTTTGGGAGCTGGCGATGTCTGTTTCCGTGTTATCCAGTGTCTGCTGGTTCTTTGCAAGCGCATTATCAACTTTTTCGATTTCGCTGTTCAGCTCTTCCAGTTCGAAAAGCACATCGGCAATTTCCGCTTCTGCATCAGACAGATTTGCTTTGACCTCCGCCCGGTCCGCTTCAATCTGTGATTGTCGGTCCTTTAATTGTTCAACCGTATCGGCATGCGCTGCCGAACCCCCGAAAAATGCACTTCCCAACACGACCACACCAGCTGTGGTGACTGTCATTAATGTTTTTTTCACTATGTATTCCCCGCTTTCTCCGTCCCACCTGCAAAAGTTCTCTATGTATGTTTATCTTGTTAGCTTTTTGGATAATATGCAGTAATGAGAGATATATTAAAATTTATGTATTATTTTTCCTAGGCAATTTGTAGTATAGCAGAGAAAAATGACATGCAGATGATAGCAATATTACAATTATATTTCAATTTCTTCATAAAAACCCTTTTTCCAGCATCCAATTATGCCAGAAAACTGGTCCTATCTCCCTATAAACCTGTTAAAAACCGTGTCAAATAGGCAATTGACACGGTTTTTATTTATGGAGCCTGGTTATTTTTCCAGAGATGTGGTTCTTTCCTCCTGTTATAATGTAAAAACATTTACGTTGATCTGACAAATTTTGCCGATTGAAGGCAGGCATTTGACAAATTCCCAGGAAATTTTCCGATGGAGGCAGGAATTCACTCTGTCATTCACGAAATTAACTAGCAAGGGGGAAGAAAAAATGAAAGCATTACTTGTACTTGATGTACAGAACGCCATTGTAGAATTTCGCGATTTTAAAGAAGATCTTGCAAAAATGGAAATGATTATTAAGGATTTCCAGCAGGCTGGTTCTCCTGTCCTTTTTACCCGTCACACTGATCTGGTGGAAGAAAGTCCTCTGTATAAGTACTCTCGTGGGTCGGAGCTGCATGATTCGCTGTCTTCATATGCTGAGGAAATTATCGAGAAGCACACCCCCAGCTCTTTTTATCAGACTAATCTTGCCGAAAAGCTGGGTTCCCTGGGAGTGGACCATATTTTCATCATTGGCTTCAATACGGAGTTCTGCTGTAATTTCACCGCCATTGCCGGTTTTGACCGTGGATATAAGGTGACATTGATTGAGGATGCAACAGGAACGGTCAACGATGCAGAGACATACGAAATGCCAGGTCTGGATATTAGGGATTTTGTCGGGACATTCCTGCACTGGTCGAATGTGATCGAAGTGCTGGATTTTGAGGAGTATGAGGAAGAATATCAAAGTAAAAGCTGATCATAACTTCTTGATTTTTACTTTATATTTCACCTATGGATGGTATAATAAGTTCAAGACCAACTGAACGGAGGAGAAATTTGTGGAAGAGATGATGAAGCAAATTTTGAATGAACTAAAAGAAATGCGTACAGATGTGGATGAAATAAAACAAGGACAGAACAGACTGGAAGCTGGTCAAGAAAAACTGCAAAAGAACCTTATCGAGAATTTGGGTTTATACACTGATAAAATTGTTGATCATTTCGATAATAAAACTGATGCACTGAACAAAAGAGTTTATGAAGTAGAAACTGAGATTGAGCGATTGAAAAAACAATACACATAATGTTTTGGAGGAGGGTCCAAAGGAACCCTCCTCCATTTTCTTCGTCGCTACAAAACAGCCCGCCTAATCTGTTTCGTATATAAATACCTAACCACCAGAAAATAAATAATCTGGATGCCCGCAAACGAGCCAAGCACCATTGCCGATTCGCTGACGAGATTGTAATCAAAGAAATTTGACAGGGCTGTCAATGCAACAGCTCCATGAATCAAGGCGACAACAATCGGTGCAAAAAACAAGAGCGCTGTCTGACGGTTGATTACTTTCTTCAATTCTTTGTCCGTCAAGCCCATTTTAGCAATCGACTTGAATTTTCTCTTGTCCTGGTCAAGATCGGAATACAGCCGGAAATACAGGAAGCTCCCAGCCGATACGAAAAACACAATCCCGATGAACAGCCCGATAAACAGCACAGGGCCAAAAGTTTTATTGATGGTATAAATGGAATAATCAATCGCGCTGAATAGCCCCGGCGGAAACTGACTCTGCAAAATTCCCCCGGCTTCGATGATCGCTTCCTCGGAGCCTTCTGTTGGCTGCCAGATTAGACGCGTTTTCGTTTCGACAGGTTCCGGCAAAGCTTCGAACGTTTCATCATCCACAATATAATAGGAATACATTTCCGGCATGACAACGGACGATATAAATTGATCTGGTTGAACAAGCTCCCCATTCGTAAGCTCAATGGGAACATCCAGCAGCCGTTCCTTTTTCGAAGCACCGATCAACACTCTCGAACTATCTGCAACGACAATCGCTTCGCCCTCAGCTGCATCAACTTTCTCCTCATCAAGAAGTTCAGCAAAACGATTATACTCCGATTCTTTCGCAATTAATACTTCAGATGGTCCGCTATTTTCCACCTCAAAATAATCCAATTCAGCCGAAGCTGTTTCCGTCTGAATATCGTGGTTGTTAAGTATTTCTTCAACCGTCTCGGTATGTTCCTGTATCTGGTTATCTTCCACTTCATAAGGAGAATACATGAACGTATATGGATTCATTTCTTTCAAGTTTTTCGTCAAATAAGACTGGAACCCATACAACGTACCAATCGCACTAAAAGCAACCGTCGAAATAATCGCCACCATGAAAAACGTTCTGGCGTTATCCTTCATCCGAAATGACAGATCCGAGAACAGCACCATATTGGTTTTCCGCCAAAAAATACCCTTGCTGCCCTTCAGCCGCCGGATCACATAAACACTCAGCTGGGTAAACAACAAATATGTTCCGATTACCACCACGATAATAACCGGCAGCATGGCGATGATAACTCCCTGTCCTTGCACATACAGAGCCGTTGCATAACCGGCGGCAAGCAATACCACCGCAATAACAGCCAGCGTAACAGACGCTTTCGGTTCCCCCTTAGACTGTTTGTCCGACTTGATCAAATCCACCAATTTCCGGGTCCTGAGAATAAACGACACAAACAGGGAAATCAACAAAAACAGCGCAATAAACGACACAAACGTTACGACAATCGCCCACAACGGAAAATAAAAATTAAGTGTTTCCTCAATCACCAGCACATTTTCCGCAAGCAAGAGAACTGTCTTAGCAAATACAAGCCCAAGCAAAATCCCGGTCAGGGTCGCAAAAAATCCAATAAGCATATTTTCCATAAAAACCATCAGCCGGATCTGCCTTGTGGACATCCCCTGCATCATCAACAGGCCGAATTCCTTTTTTCGCGATTGCAAAAAGGAACTCATCGAATAAAGCACAAAGAAGAAGGAAAACACATAAATGATCCCGCCTGCCACAGCCATGCCGTACAATACTTGCCATCTTATATCGCCCTCGAAAAACAGAGGGTGAAAAGCAAAAATGGCAAACGTAAAAAACACCATCACTGTAAACAGACTGCTCAAAAAATACGCAGCATACAGACGCTTATTGCGGAGGACATTATTAACCGCGAACTGACGAAAAGTCACGGTCATCCCCTCCCATCAAGGAAAGCGTGTCAATGATGCTTTGGAAGAATGTCTGCCGGCTTTTGCCCCGATGAATTTCAGAGTAAAACTTGCCGTCCTGGATAAACACAACCCGGTCCGCATAGCTTGCCGCCTGCGGATCATGCGTCACAAGCATCGTCGTGGTGTTTTCATTTTTATTCAGTGTCTCCAGCATGCCCATGACATCTTTGGATGCTTTCGAATCGAGATTTCCTGTCGGCTCATCAGCCAGAAGCAGTTTTGGCTGATGGATCATTGCCCTGGCAATCGCTGCCCGCTGTGCCTGCCCACCGGAAATCTCATGAACCCGCTTGCCCATGATTCCGGAAATGCCCAGTTTTTCGGCTATTGTCTTTGCTTTCTCATTCATTTCCTTCACGCGTTTTCCGTCCAAAGTCAGCGGCAGCACCATATTTTCCTCCACCGTCAGTGTGTACAGCAGATTGAACTCCTGAAAAACAAACCCCAATTCCCGGCGGCGAAATTTGGCCAGGTCATTGCGGCTGAGGACATGCGGATTACTCCCCTCAATCAGCACTTCACCGGTTGTCGGTGTGTCGATTGTAGCGACCATATTAAGCAGCGTTGTTTTCCCGCTTCCCGAAGGCCCCATGATGGCGACGAATTCTCCCTTTTCCAGAGCCAAATCGATATTTGACAAGGCGCGATAGGCGATTTTTCCTTCATACACTTTACTTACATTTTTCACTTGCAGCATGTTTATGCCCCTTTCATTGATAATTTCTGTCTTTAGTTTATCGCGCCTACTCCTTACAAAATATCGATTGTCCTTTCATTTACCTTACATTTGTGTAATGTTTTGCGTCGGCGAAAAAACGATGCGGAATGTTGTTTCCTGACCGACGATGCTTTCCATCTCAATCTCATGTCCCAGATAGTCAGCCACTTCTTTAACGAGATATAGTCCCATACCAGTTGATTCCCTGTACTTGCGGCCATTCTCCCCGGTATAAAATGCATGGAAAATACGGTTCCTGTCTTCTTCCGGGATCCCGACGCCAAAATCCGTCACTTCAAAAATGGCGGACTCACTGCGTTCGTACAGGGAAATAGTTATTTGTCTACTGATCCCTGCTGAATATTTCACCGCATTTTGAATCAGTTGGGTCATCATGAACAAGAGCCACTTCTCATCAGATTCCACTGTGATCCCGGAACGTTCTTTTTCCAGCTGAGGGTATACTTCATTACGGATAAATAAACGCTTGTTTTCCCGGTTTACGTCCCGAACCAGGTCCTCCAACACGACCGGTTTGATCCGGAAATCCTGCTCAATCGTACGGAGGCGAGCCATGTACAACACCGTACTCAGCCCCGTTTTTATCTGATCAGTTTCTTCACGGATGCTCGATGAATCCGGCTCATCCAGATCCTGTGCTGTCAGATCGATGACGGAAAGGGGTGTTTTCATTTGATGAACCCAGCGATCAATGAACGTCATATGCTCTTCTTTTCTTGCCTCTATTTCACCAATCCGCTGCTCATACAGCCGATACTGCGACTTCAGCAAGTGATCAAGCGCTTCGGCAATTGCCGCCTGATCCGTCTGCTGTAATGATTCGTCCAATGATTTCATTGGCTGCTCCAGCCGTTTGTAAAATGCCTTTCGCGTGAGATAATGATAGACGAGATAGCAGGAAAAGAGAAAGAGCCCCAGAAAAATCGCGTAGAACATCGTTTGGACATTCCGATAACCGTCCAGCCAGAGGATAAGGAAAAATAGCCCGAATTGAATACCTTGCAGGGCGATCAACATCTGATGCTCTTTGATAAATAGTTTCATGATTCCTCCGCCCCATTCCAGGTCACATGCAGACGGTATCCAGCTCCCCGGACGGTCTCCACCGCACCTGTGATTCCAAGCTCCTGAAATTTTTTCCGAACCCGGGTGATATTCACATTGAGTGTGTTTTCATCCACATACACCTGATCATCCCACAACTTTTCCAGCAAATCTTCCCTGCCGGCTACCCGGGGATGGCGATTCATCAGGGTTTCGATAATATCCGCCTCTTTTTTGGTGAGCGAAACCACATCATCATGAAATCGGAGCTCCAGACGTTCCGGCAAGAGCTTCAACCCCTCTTTCTGCAAAATCCGTTCATTCCCTTGAGCAGCATACTCTCCGTATGCCCGACGCAACTGACTGCGTATTTTTGCCATCACCACATCTGGATGAAATGGCTTGGTGATAAAATCATCCCCGCCGTTTTCCAGTGCCATCACCTGGTCCATCTCCCCCGTCCTGGCCGAAATAAATATGACCGGACAAATCGATTCAAGACGAATTTGCCTGCACCAGTAGAACCCGTCAAAACGCGGCAGGTTAATGTCTAAGAGCACAAGATCCGGCTGAAATTTCCGGAATACGTCCATCAGTTTTTCAAAATCATCCGCCTTTAACACATCGTAGCCGTATTTTTCTATGTACGTGTTCAGATAATCGGCTATTTTTAAGTCATCTTCTACGATCATGATTTTTTCCATGGTGGACCCTCGTTTCACAGTATGTTCTGAGGTAATTATAACATTTATACAGATAAGTCTACTTATGGTAACATAAAAGTAGTCGTTTAAATATTCATTAAAAAGGACGGGATACAATGAAAAAAGCAGGCATTATTGGAGGTTTGGGACCAGAATCAACCGTAGAATACTATCAATCATTCATTAAGAAATATCAGGAAAAGGTGAACAGCAAACAGAAACTCCCTGAATTGTTTATTAATAGCATCAATATGTACAACATTTTTCAATTCATTTCCGATGACGATTTGCAAGGATTAATCGATTATGTAGGGACTGCAGCGCAAAAATTGGAAACCATTGGGGCGGACTTCATTGTTATTTCTGCAAATACCCCACACATTGTTTTCGAGGAGGTTCGTGAAAAAGTCAGTACCCCGATGATCAGCATTGTTGAAGCAACATATGATAAAGCGGATGAACGGAATCTAAAAAGGGTAGGTCTTCTGGGAACAAAATTTACGATGGAACATGACTTTTTCAAAAAACCGTTCCAATCAAGCAATAAGGAAATTGTTGTACCGGATGAGGATGATCAGAAATATATTCATCAAAAGATTGTCGATGAACTGGAAAATGGTATCGTTAATCCGGACACAAAAAAGGATTTTCAGAAAATCAGTCAAAAAATGATCGAGAAAGAAAATCTGGATGGGCTGATTTTGGGATGTACGGAACTTCCAATGATTCTAAAAGATGGAGATTTGGATGTTGAATTGCTGAATACCACGGACATTCATGTGGATAAAATGATTGAGGAGACTTTTAAGGAACTTAGCTAACAATAGATAACTTAAATATCCGATCGTGGTAACTGCTCACCTCGGTAACAACAAAATTCATATCCTGTAACTTGGATATGGATTTTGTTATGGAGGAATGAGAAATCTTGAATTTCTGTATCCATGAAGTTTACAAAGTGATTAAATCGGGGAAGTATTTGTAACATAACTGTAAAGTTCGTGGAGGGAAAAATAATGGGAAGCAAAGCAAGTGTGATGAAATGGATTAGAGAAACCTTTGACGATCTAAGGGAAGTCATCATAGAGGATTATGGCCATTTACCATACGGGAAAAAGGTTACGGATTATACCGATGATTATGTGATCGTTTACTATGATGATGGTAAAGGTAGGGTAAATTATATATTTAAAGAAAAGGACAAAATTGTAACGCAAATGAACAACAAAAAGTTCAGTCACACCTCAGATAGCATATGAATGAACCAGATATTTTTCAATAAATTCGGCCAGACCATCCTGTTCATGATGACCGGTAGTAACATCTGCGGCCGCTTTTACTTCTTCACCAGCATTCGCCATGGCCGCGCTAAACCCAGCATGCTGCAGCATTTGGATATCATTTGGACCGTCGCCGATGGCTGCTGTTTCTTCCGGATTAATGCCAAACGCTTGAATAAGTGTTTGAATGGCAGCCCATTTGGAAACACCAGGGGCAACTATCTCAAACCCGTCTTGCCAGTCAATGACATCCGCAGCATCACGGAACAAATGGGACATTTGCGAGCCATGACAGCCGGTTTTGACATGGTATTTCAGCACGTTCCGGTAATCTGCATGACGCAAATCGCCTATATATCTTGGCGGAACCTTACCTTCCCTAGTCCACTCATCCACCTCTTTGTACTTCTTGTCGCAATAAAGACCGTCGGCTGTGTGTACAATGACATTGCACGAGTTTTCATTCATGACTTGATGAAAATGCGTCTCATCCAACACAACCGGAGTCATCTGAACAACCCTACCCGTGAACCCATCATAAATAGAAGCACCATTCAGGCAGATCATCGGCGCCTTCAAGCCAAGCAGATGATGGTAAGGTGCTGTAATCTCATATTGACGCCCTGTCGCCAGAAAAACTTTCACACCCTGATTGATCAATCGGTTGATCGCTTCCACATTGCGCTGTGAAACCTCATTTGATGATGTCAATAACGTACCATCCATATCAATAAACAACGCTCGTATACTCATGTTTTTCCTCCCTCCTATTGTATATCAAGTCTATCACCTGGATGTAAAGTGCGGATTAACTGTGTGTGATGATTTTATGAAGAATAAAGATAGGCGTGTGATATTGTATAACCGCTGGGGCCGAAACAGTTTAAATAAGATTTAACAAATCGATATTTTTTATGTTAAAAATGTCGAGTATTTTTAAAGTTGTTTTGCTATTATGTAGACATGAAAAGGAGGGATATATTGCTAAAAGAATTAAACTTGGTGATTGACTATATTGAAGATCATTTAACGGATGAACTATCTCTTGAAAAAATTTCCGAGTATGCCGGGGTTTCCGACTATCACTTTAGAAAGATATTTTTTTATCTCTCAGGGCTGACGTTAAGTGAATATATAAGAAACAGAAAATTGTCGGAAGCAAATAAGGATTTATTGAATGGGGTGACAGTAACGGATGTTGCCTTTAAATATGGCTATCAGTCAGTAGATGGATTTACAAGAGCATTTAAAAATTGGAGTGGGTTTTTACCCTCAGATGTTATGAAAAAAGGAATAAGCAAATCGTATCCCAAGCTTTCATTTGTAATAACTGTTAAAGGAGGAACAAGTATGGAATTTAGAATTGAAGACAAACCAGCATTTAATTTAGTCGGTGTAAGTAAACGTGTTCCTATGCAATTTGAAGGTGTTAATAACGAAATTGTAAAGCTTGCGGAAAGCATAACGGATAAACAAAAGGAAGAAATGCATTCACTTCAAAATATGGTGCCTTATGAAATTGTTAATGCTTCTTATGATGCTGACGCTAATTTCTTAAAAGAAGAAGGAAATTTAACTCATTTGATAGGTATATTAACGAGTAAAAATCAAGTAAGTGATCTATTAAAAAAAGTGCCAGTCGAAGCCTATACTTGGGCAATATTTCCAAATGAAGGGCCATTTCCATCTACGTTGCAGGATACAATGGCAAAAACATATTCAGAATGGCTTCCTTCTTCTGATTATGAAGTAATCAATGCTCCTGCTTTTTCTTTTACGAAAATGGATAATCATAAAAAGGATTACGCTTATAGTGAAGTTTGGATGCCTGTTCGGAAGAAATAAGGAACAGAAATCATTGTATTCGGTGCAATCAGTGACGAAGAATAGCTTAAGTTCACGGACATAAAGACACCGAACCGATAACTTATGAAGAGCAACGCAATAAGTCTGCGTTGCTCCTTTTGAATTGTTTTCCCGGGGATGTTGCTCCTCCCTTATTACCTTGCAGTTAAATCAAATGCACGTGCAACCCATTCATAGGATTCTCTTCGGGTCTGGTAATCCGGAGTGATCGTAACAATCATCAATTCATCGGTTTGATAGGCTTTGCTTAGTTCCAGTAATTGCTCTCTGACTTCTGACGGGTTTCCGATAATGGTCTTCTCACGCATTTCATTCAGCTTTTCTTCTTCCTCATCGGAAAGTGTTTCGGTCTGCGTGCCATCCGCTTCCTGTCGTATACGCTGAAGCATGCTCCGAAAAGCAAGATCTTCCGCTTCCTCCGTAGTTTCCGCACAAATCACGGAGACCGCAACCAGCGTAGCACCTTTACCAGTTTCCCGGTATTTCTCCAAAATAGCCGGGCCGTCCTGATCGGTCATAAAGTGGGCAAATGCATAGGACATGCCTTTTTCCGCGGCAAGTATCGCACTCTTTTCACTAGTGCCTAGCAGCCATGGAACAGGCGGGTGGTCCGGAACCGGGGAGGCTTTGATTTTTGCATAAGTGTGTTCGTCCGGAAAATCCTGCTGCAAAAATCTTAGTAGCTCATCCAGTTTCTCGGGCATATTTTTGACTTGTTCGAGAAAATTACCTGACAGTGCGATCGAGGCCTCTGCCGACCCGCCCGGCGCCCGGCCAATTCCCAGATCAATGCGCCCCGGATAAAGCGTGGCAAGCAGGTTATAGCGCTCGGCAACCTGGTATGGTCGGTAATGAGGCAAAAGCACAGCTCCCGAGCCTATCCGGATGTTTTCCGTTTGCGCTCCAATCAGTCCAAGCAGGATATCCGGTGCAGGGCTGGCCAGGCCGGTGAGATCATGATGTTCGGCAACCCAGTACCTGTCGTAACCCATACGATCCGCGGCTTTGGCAAGTTCCACCGTCGCCTCCAAAGCTTCTTTTGCTGTTTTTCCGGGAGTTACCGGAGACTGATCCAGAATGCTGAGTTTCAGCCTGCCTTTTCGCGTGCTGTTTCCCATATTACTCCTTCTCCTCCCGTTCTGCAGCGATATCATCCACAATTTTCTCTGCCGCCCGCCGGTAAAAATTACTCATATTCGCGAGCATGGTAACAGATAATAATTGTTGCAGATACTTGGAATCCGGATCGTCCAATTTGGCAACTTGTTCACTCACTTCTTCCTGCCGCTCCTTAATATTTTCGGTAACCATTTGCACGCTGGTTTCCGCCAGTTCCAGATACGTCTGATACAGTCTTTGCAGATCAAATGCTTCATCTGTCATTTTCGTATTCAGCTGATTCAGTGTGGTCTTAACATCATTGATGGACAGCGCGCCTTTCATCTGATAAATCATGCTGATGAAAATCAAATGATCTTTGGTGTATTTTTTGTTTTGGACGGGGAAGAAAAGTTTGCCTTTTGCATAATTATTAATCATTGTTTTGGTCAGCACTTTTTCCTCGTCATTCCGCTTGGTGTCGGCAAACGTCTTCTCAAACAACTGAATGACCTGATCCATATAAAGATCAAGGTCGGGAATGTCTTCCAAGGATAGTTGGCTGTCCAGGTGCAGCCCGTCCAGCAGCTGATTGGTATTCTCCATTATGAAACTCCTTGTACGATTTTCTTCCATTATACGGTATTTTGCTTCATTAGCAAAACTTGACTATATCTTGAGATACTAATATGATGATTATATAGTTTTATAAACTACATACACGAAAAAAAGGTGTTGATAATTTGGGAATCTATATTCGGGAACCTGTAAACGGTTTGACGCATTTGGTTGGAGCTATCTTGGCCTTTGCAGGGCTGCTGGCAATGGTGATTAAAGCCTCAATCACCACGGAATCTGCGCTTGTAATTATGTCAGTGATTATTTTCGGTATTAGCATGATCCTTTTGTATTCAGCCTCTGCGACCTATCATATGGTTGTCGCCAAAGACCGGGTGATCGCCTTTCTGCGCAGAATCGACCACGCGATGATTTATGTGCTGATCGCAGGAACCTATACTCCTATTTTGCTGATCGGTTTAAATGGCGTCTCCGGCTGGGTGCTTTTTGGTGTGGTCTGGACCCTCGCCTTGGCAGGAGTGACGTTCAAAATGGTTTGGTTCCATTCCCCCAGGGTCTTGTCAACAGCTTTGTATGTTGGACTCGGCTGGATTGCGGTCTTCTTTATCTCCTCACTCGCTCCAGTGCTGGGAACAGGAGGAATTGTTCTGTTATTGCTTGGCGGCTTATTCTATACGGTTGGAGCGGTGATTTACTGGTTAAAGCCTTCATTTTTGGCAACCAAGCATTTCGGTTTCCACGAGATTTTTCATATCTTCATCATGATCGGAAGCCTGTTTCACTTTTTCTGTGTTTATAGTTATGTGCTTTAGGATTTTTTAGTGGGCTTGCCGCGGGGCAGGCTTTTTTTGTGGGTGAAGAGTGGAATGTATGTTAGAACCGGTCTCTCGGACAATTCCAGTCTGATTGAGCGGTCAAATGTCCTTGAGAACCAGTCTCTACGACATTTCTTCCCTGATTGACCACCGAACTGTCTTTGAGAACTGTTCTCTACGAAAAAACCGTTAACAAATAAGCTAATATGTTTTATTTTATTAAAATCCGTTTCAACACACCCTACCACTAATCCTCCTCATCCACTCGCGCATAAGCTGATAGTACTGCGGTATTTTATAAAAAATCTCTTCAGCAAGCTGTTCTTCGTAGGCATAAACCGTAAGATTACGATCATCTGTCATTTGAAGTCCCAGAGCCGTTTCATCTTCAGAGAGTATTCCCAGCTCCCGAGAAGAACGCAAGACTCCTTTTGGTGAAACGACATCTAATCCTTCAACTCTATACAAATATTCTTTGGCAGTCTTCCAGGCGGCTTGGAAACTAACTTTAAAACGCTGAATTCCGGCATCTCTTTCCACCATAGAGGGAATAGAAATCTCTATAACCTCTTGTAATCTGTCTAATGCTTGTTCTGTTCCCTGAAGTCGTTCCTGCAGTCTCTTCAAACTATCTCCCCCTTTTCCACTTACATATATCGGATCTCCTGAAAGATGGAAACGTATATGTTTCCTTTCCTTAAGAAAAGTTAAGCTCAACCTAAACATACACAGGGTTGAGCTAATAAATATCGCTTTGAAAAAAGTTTGAGAATATTAATATCATATATACGGTAGGAAGAAAGAATCCATTTAACCAATCTATATTAACAACAAAACCAATAATCTTCAGCTTCTTTAAAAAAATAAATCACTTGATTTGTTCTTTCATCGTAAAAGAAAACCATAAAATCCCCCGTATGATCAACAATCTTTCTTCCATATGGGAAAATTGGGTAGGGTTGATTAATAATTTCTTCCTTTTCAAACATACTTTCGATACAGTGTGCGACTTGGGACGACATATACAGCCACTCCATTTTAATATTTCCTTAGCTTTTATTCCCGATTAATACTGTGTAAAACATTTCTGTATCCTTTGCTTATTGTTAACATGCCAAAATAAATTATTATAAATTGGGGACCATAAAGATTGAGGTGATTGTATGGATAAGGAGAATTTAAAACTTACCTCTGCAGAGATCGGCACATTGTGGGGGGAGTATGTAAATGGGACTGCAGTTGATATTGTAAACAAGTATATGATATCCATTGTAGAAGATGAAAAGATAAAAGCTCTTTTTGATGACGCTATACAGACATTTAATAAACAAAAGAAACAGATATCAACATTCCTTAAAAACGAGGGATTCCCCGTTCCCATTGGGTTTACTGAATCAGACCTTAATCGAGGAGCAAAAAGGCTGTTTTCCGACATATTCTGTTTGCATTATTTGCACGTTATAACCCAGCACGGATTATTAGGGCATACAACATCCCTTACTGCTTCTGTGAGGAACGACTTAAGAGATTTTTATGATTCGTGTGATAATGACGGAAAGAGAATGTACCATCAAACAATTGAATTATTACTGGAAAAAGGGCATTTTCAAAGAACCCCTTACTTTTATCCCGATAACCATCCTGAATTTATCTCTGGACAACAATTTGTACAAATTGTTGGAGGGCATCGTCCTTTAGCTGCCACGGAAATTATTGCTCTTTCGTTTAATATCAAAAAGAAAATAACGGAAAAATCCCTTTCCATTGGATTTAGTCAAGTGACACAATCAAAAGAGGTTAGAAAGTTTTTGAAATCTGCACAAGAAACATCAGATAATCAAATTCAATCATTAGCTAAATTATTGAAAAAGGATAATTTACCTGTTCCTATGTCTTGGGAATCTGAAGTCACCACATCACAGGATTCTCCTTTTTCAGATAAGTTAATGCTATATCACATCGGTTTCTTATTGCAATCTGCACAAAGTTACCACGGAACAGGACTTGCAGCCGCTATGCGAGCAGATCTTGCAACAACTTATGAAAAAGTCATATTAAAAAACATCATGGTTACAAAAGAATGGTTCAATTTAATGACCAAAAAGAAATGGCTTGAACAACCGCCACTTGCCCCAGACAGAAAAGAAATTTCAAAAGATAAATAACTATTGAGCACCCTCTTATGTATAGAATAGGGGGTGTTTTATATTCAATATCGAGCAAGGGGAACAATCCCCTCCTTCCCCTTTCAGTAACGAGGCAGCATACTAGGTAAAAGCATAAAACGAAAGCGAACCCTCTTGCAGGTCTGCACGCAAGAGGGTTCAAATTATATTATAGAATGTTTTTAGGCGTTCGGCGTCTTGTCGGTCTTGGCAACTTCCCAATACACTTTATCGATAGTAATGGAATTTAACTCATTTTTCATTAAGTTAGCATCTTCAAGTGTATTAAATACTTTGGCAATGTCCGTACTTGAAGAATGAAGCTCTTCGAGGGAATTTGTTCCTTTAGAGATTAGTTTATACGGCATGGAATAACTCCCTTCCCACTTATAGTAGATTTATTTATAATAAATCATTTAGTGTTAATTCAATTATACACATCTATTTATAATAATTCAATAATCAAGAAGATTCCCAGATGAATTACAAATCTAACCGACCGATCTCGCGCTCTTTAGACAAGCATATCCAAAGAAGTAAAATTTCGCAGCTATTTTATAAACATTGTTACTTTGTTTTAAACATCGTATCTTTTATATAAACATCGCGACTTTATTTCAAATCAACAGGTATACTATTTGTCTACTATCATTTCTGCAGGTATTGGAAACGATGCCACTGCTGCGGCTGCCAATCAACGGAGCGATTTAATGGTCACTTATGAACGATTACCGTTAGAAGTTATCCGACTTGAGCAGAGATCATGATTGAATACAATTAGCTGAAACAACCCCCGGTTACAAAAGATCAAAAAAAGCTCGCAAGGAATAAAGAAAAAAGCTGAATGTTATCAGCTTTTTTCTTATGATCTCTTTTAATAGAAACCTTAACCAGTAATCCTGAAATGATACTAATCTACTTTCGGCACTGCTCGTGGGTTGTTCATTGATCTGCTATTTCTTTTGTCACTAACCATTTAAGAAAATTTTTCTCTTTACCTGTAAGTGATCGTTTCAAACCCTCCTCAAATTCCATTGATAAAGCGTTATACCGTGACTGATAGTTTATTTTTTGTGTCATATGTCCCCCTTTTTAATTTTGTAATTACTGGCTATTTAAGCATAGTATAGCGTTTCGATAAAAATCCATATTTTACCATAAATTAGTGACTGTATGCAGAAAAACATCCCATCCACACTCAATACCAGCCATACATAGACCTAATAATCCTGTAAATACTATCAAGGCAATGAAATTTCGTGAAGAAAACCCCTTGCTCCCGCATCATGCAATGATTTTAAAATTAATAGCAGGAAAGTCGGATAACCCACAAAGCCAGAGGATGTGTAATCACCGTGTTTTTCATCATCGCTTCAATCTTCCTGTTTTACATAATCATATACTTCATGCCAAAAAGGATAACCTTGATGGAAATGTATGCAACAGCATGGTTTGCCTTAACGTTTGTGATGACTGTGGATATGTACCTCTCCTACAGATTCGGGTTATATGATTATTTGATCCCGGGGATAATCGATTGGGGCACATTAATTATTATTTTCGGTGTGTTTCCAGCTTACAATATTATCTTCCTGAACTTCTTCCCAAAAACAAGGCCCCGTCAGATTCTGTATATTATGGGGCACGCGGTCATCATCACTACTTATGAATGGATATGTATTCAAACAGGGGCTTTTCATCATAGCGTTCATTGGAAATTAGGCTATTCCGCCTTACTTTATCCATCTATCCTGCTGCTTCTTTATTGGAATTTGAAGATACTGAGGATATTAAAAATGCGCTAACACTAACATGGAGGTGAAACATGCAAAACTACAACAACAATACAGCAAGACGCGGCATCACCCATGTAAGTGCGCTTGGTACGACACAGATCCATTTAAGAAACCCCTATATTACTGCCTGGTGGAGTGCAGCATTTCCAGGGTTTGGCCACCTGCTTTTATCAAAATACATTCGCGGATTTATACTGATTATCTGGGAAGTTTTTGTTAATGTGCAAGCGAACATTAATCTGGGAATTATTTATACCTTTCAGGGTGATTTTTATGCCGCGACGAACACATTAAATACCGAATGGATTCTATTATATACGCCGATGTATTTTTTTACCATTTGGGATTGTTATCGTACAACAGTCGAAATGAATAAACTTTACGTTGTTGCAGAGCCTGAAGAGCAGCAGATTAGCACAGTCTCTATCGGTTCATTTGAAATTAACTTTTTGAGTAAAAGAAACCCTGTCATGGCCGTGGTGGTTTCTATATTTATGCCAGGCCTGGGACAGCTTTACATCAATCGAATTATTTCCGCTTTCTTTCTTTTGACTTGGGGTATTATATTTTTTTATTATTCTCATCTGCTGGAAGCATTGGTTTACTTTTTTACCGGTGACATTCACCAGGCTACTTCCGTTTTAAGCGCACAGTGGTTCTTATTTTTACCTTCTTTATTAGGATTTGCTATGTATGATGCTTATTCAAGTACCGTGGAAAATAATAAGTTATTTGAAAAAGAACAGCGAAGATACTTCAAAGATCATTACCAAAACAGTCATTTTCATGTTTTAAAAGGAAAAAAGGTGGAGCGATAACAATGCAGTTATTCTCAACGTTTGAACATCATTTAACGTTAGAAATGGCCATAGTCACACTGGAAAAAAGGGGCATTCCCAAAGAGCATATTTATGCCGTTCCACTGGATAACCGGAAGCAGGAGCCGGGATTGTTTGACACCCTCCACCACTCAGATGGAACCTCGCTCATTGATATCGGATTGGTCCTGGCAACAGCTTTTTCGGTGATTGGGGCGAGTATTGGCTTTGAATTGAATTGGGGACCGATTGTTTGGGGGTTAATTGCTGCTGTGATTGGGTTACTTCTCGGATTTGGCATTAGACTATTTATCGAGAAAGTCGTAAAAAAACGCAAAAGATCATTAAAGGGAAAACATGCAGAAGTAATTCTTATCATTGACTGTAAAGAGGAGCAGGCGGAATTAGTGGAAAATATTCTCTGGGAGCATTTAGCGCTGGGGATAGCGAAAGTGAAATGAGTTTCCTTGATGGTTCGACATGAGCCGGATTCAGCCGTTGGTGATCAAATAATCCATATGATCAAAAAAAGAGTCCATTAGAAGGATAGGAAAGGGCTGATAGTGAAAGAATAAATCCTGATTTTTCATTTAAGGAAATTGAGCTTCTTGTATAAACGTCCATTAAAAAGCATTGATGAATAATTCTTTTTCCATGAGAAATCCTATGGTGAGAAAGGACGGGCCTTCGTATGAAAGGGGATAAAGTTAGTAAGTTTATTTTGCGTGGTTCGCTGATCTTTACATTAATCTGTTTACCCATTTTTTTACTAAGGAAAAAACCATCAATAAAAGATTGGTTACTGGCTTATCTATTTAACGGCATTACCAATGGCTTTATCGATAATGTTCTTGCTTCACATAAATTACTTCAATATCCTGTTCGTTACTTACCAAAAACATTTAAGTCAAATGTGCTATTTGACTTTCTTGTATATCCTACATTTACGGTTTTTTTCAATCAATTAACGGATAAAGATAAACCAAAGACGATCCTTTTAAAATTGCTTGCCTTCACAGTCCCAACGACTTTATTTGAATATTTAATAGAAAAGAACACAAATTTACTCAAATGGAATAAGAAATGGAAATGGTACCATACTTTAATTAGTATGACCTTAAAGTCTTTAGTAACAAGAGGTGTAGTAGGGTGTGTAAGAAAAATAAGTGATAAACAGAACAAGTAAGCATTCAATATCTCATGAGCATTTTCATTTTTAGATAATCATTTTTTGTACCGCAATACGAAAGAAGTGAATAAAACCCATTAAAGTTCACAAACTGTATATTGTAAAATGAATCAGCTAACTATGGGAGGAATTGTTATAATGCCTGAAAAACCCGGGATCACTTCATCAGAACTTGGTACATTATGGCTTACATACCAGCAGAAAACAATGATACTGCGGATGCTGGAATATTTTATAGAGCAGGCAGATGACGAAAAAGCAAAAAATATTATGGTTTCGTTATACGATGAAATCGATCCTTATGTGGAGAAAATAACAGTCCTATTCCAAAACGAAGGGGCTGTCATACCAGTCGGATTTACAGCTCAGGATGTCAACAAAGGTGTCCCTAAGTTATATGATCATGGTTTCGATATCATGTTTGTTCGTTTAATCAAGGAAATTAGTATAGGTATGCATGCATTAAATACAACAATGGCATCCCGTGAAGATATTGTGGTGATTTATAAAGATCTGACCGCCATTACCCAAAAGTATTACAATGAATGTACCCAATATTTGATTGAAAAGGGAATGCTCGCCCGCCCGCCTTATGTTTCCATGCCAAAGACCGTTGAATTTGTTAAGGATATCAAATATCTAAAAGGATTAAATCCATTTAATCAAAAACGGACAATCAACACGGTAGAGGTAGCTAATGTATTCCATGCTATCGATACGAATATTACCGGCATGCAAATGATTACCGGTTTTGCTCAATGTGCTCAGGAACAAGAGGCCAAAAAATATTTTAAAAAAGGAGCTGAACTTTCCAAGAGCTTTATTAAAGAGTTGAGCGAGCTCCTTCTTCAAGATGGTATTCAAGTACCAAGTCCATCCGGCGGTATTGCAACAAGGTCAAAAGTGGCTCCGTTTTCCGACAAACTGATGATGTATTGTGTCAACCTTTTTTGCAGCTTTGCCATAGGGGGGAACTCATTCGGAACCTCTTTTAGTTTACGGACGGACATAGCTGCCAAAGTAGCCGTTATGGTCAAAGATACCTTCCAATATGCCCAGGAAGGAGCAAAACTCATGATTAATAAAGGATGGATGGAAGAGCAGCCTCAGATGGAAGAACGAAATGAACTAAACAAATAAAAGCCCTTGCAGAGGAAATAATGCCATGAACAAAGGTTAGGCAACTTACTGAATTGCGTTGCCTAATCCTGATTACAAGAAGAACAACAGATGGACGGTTAATATGAATCAGAAAAACAAGTATGAAATTTTACTTTGGAGTATTGCCTTACCTGGCTTTGGGCAATTATTAAATGGAAAGTATATCAAGGGATTGCTATTGATTTTCCTGGAGTTTTTGGTCAATGTTCAAGGGAATATAAACAAAATTATTGTTTCCAGTTTTTTGGGGAACATTGAAATGGCAATTGAACAGGCGAACTATCAATGGATCATGTTTTATCCTTGTTTGTACTTTTTTGCGATGTGGGATGCATTTAAAGACGCAGGTGGTGGAAAAGAACCTTATTCGTTTTTTCCATTTGTTTTTTCAGCTTATTTTATGACTGTGGGAGTGATCTATTCAACCAGACTCATGCTATTCGGTCAATTATTGGGACCTGTCTGGCTCCCAATATTGAGTATACTCCCAGGTTTGCTTGTGGGATTTTTGTTAAAATGGATAATAACGAAAAACAATCCCAGAAAAACCAAAAATGCTTAGTGGGTTAAACGGCATTGGTTAGCGGCACGCTTTCAGACGCCGAACAGGTATCTTATCTGCAAATAACAAAAATTAAACGTTTCCCTAAAAATTTCACCAGCTTCGCATGCATATGCAAAGCTGGCTTTTTGGGTATTATTTCTTCAATTTTGCAATATAAGGACTCACCTGCTTATACACATCCATCGCCTGCTTGCCGGTTGCATACAGTTTCTCGATGTCCATTTGGCCAACTGAATTCCGGAAATCAGCTATTGTCTCGGTTGCGGCGTGGAACCGGGATTTTGGTGCGGATCTTCGGCGATTTTGATGAGGGAATAAGGCTCTGCTTCGTCTCCTTCTCTCCGGGAACATGAAAAACACCCCCTTTTACATAGGAATTTCCTATATTTTATGCCAAAAGAAAGCTGCTGCAACGTTCATCTGCGGAGGTTTATTACTTTTCCTGCCCAATCTGGGTGGTTATCCATATCAATGTCTGCCCGCCCGCCATATGCTATTTAACAAATGGATATGGAGGTGTTGGAAAATGAGCGGTTTTTCTGAAGGATACGGCGGAGGATTTGCTTTTCTTGTCGTGCTGTTCATCCTGTTGATTATTGTTGGTTCTTCTTACGGCGGTTACGGTTATTAAATTAAATCGATAAAGAGAGGTGAAAAATTATGGGATACGGATATGGCCAATGCTGCTATGGAGGATATGGCGGCTACCAAGGCGGTAATAACGGCTTTGCGCTGATCGTTGTTTTATTTATCCTTCTCATCATTGTTGGCGCTGTTTGGTGCTAAATTTGGTTTATCACTAACTGTAAGTATAAAAACAGGCTGCACTTTTTCTGCAGCCTGTTTTTGCTATTTTCTCCCCATATTTCTTTTATCGTTTTCTCCTTTTGTAAAAGGGCGTTTCACCTTATTCAGAAAGCAAGCATACGATGAGGCAAAATTCCTTTCATCTAAAGAGGTGATTTGATGAAAATAATACCAGCGGCAGATCTGGGTTTAATGGCTGATCATCTGGCTGCCCACGAAGGCGTGATCAACAGGCTGGAGCTTTTACGCACAAAGGTTTCTGATGAAAGACTGGGAGCGCTTATTGCCTTGCAGATAAATATGATGCGTGCTCATGTTCATGTGATGCTCGACTTGATCAATCCATATCATAAACAGTATGTCGAAGTCCCATCCCTTAATCAGCTCAGCAATCACCCTTATTCACATCAGCAAAACCATATGAGTTATGACTCCGAGCTTCAAGACAGATGGATTGCGCTGGATGTACGCAGCACGGCCAAAAGCATGGCTGGACAGAATTTTTCATCTGCTTTAATGATGAAAAATCAGAATGTCCGCAATGCTCATGTGGAAATGGCCCTTCAGCAGCTGCAGCTAATGGAAAAGTATGGAGGATTTATAGAAAGCAAAGGATGGTCGTTTACCCCACAGTCCTCTGTGAAGGAACAGCTAGAAACACTTCAGCATTTTCAGCATATGTTTAACGGATAGTTGGTTGAAAAGGCAGTTAAACCCGAAAGATACACTCCCCGGGCTTAGCTGCCACAGAACCAACTTATGCCGCTTGCAGACCTTCCATTATCTGCTCCATTCCATATCGCTCCACAAAACGATGAAATTTCTCCCGCTTCTTTCCGTTTTCCCGGTAAATTTCCAAAATACGATCCACCATCTGGTACAATTCTTCCGGCTGAAGACCTGCCTGCACCAAGTGGCCTGGTTTTGCCTCCCTTCCCTTTGAAATACCGCCGATATATAATTCGTATGTGTCCTTATCTTTCATGACACCAATGTCATTGATCAGCGGCTCACCGCAGCCGATGGGACAGCCTGTATAGGCAGGACGCAGTGTAAATGGCACTTCCTGTCCGGCAATGCGCCGGTTCAATTCCTTCGCCACCGGCATGCCTTCTTCCTCTTCCCCTTTGCAGAAATTACAGGTTCGCAGGTTTTTCACATATTTCCCTACTTTATAATAATGCAGGTCTGCTTTCTCAAATTCCTTCTTAGCCTCTTCCAGCTCATCTTCGGGAATTTGCACAATCAGCTGCTGCAGTGTCGTCAGTTCTATTTCTGTATCATCATCCAAGTACTTTCCCAATGCGGCCAACTGCTTCGGTTTCAGCTTAGCTCCAAAGCCGATTCCGCCATTTACCGCGAGTGGAATATGTTTTTTGGTTTGCACCATGGTATCTCCTCCCCCTGTTAAATATTATACGATACCCGCGGTAGGTATACAACCAACAATTTTAAAACCCCGGATAGGACTCCCGAGGTTTTTAAACTTACTAAGCCCGCAGCAGCTTCGCATTAATTGCAACAATAATCGTGCTCAGACTCATCAGCACAGCTCCCACTGCCGGGCTGAGGACAATGCCGACTGGGGCCAGCACCCCTGCAGCAAGCGGGATGGCAAAGATATTGTAGCCGGTGGCCCACCAGAGATTCTGCACCATCTTCCGGTAGGTCTTTTTCGATAAATCCATCAGCGCAACCACGTCATTCGGGTTACTTTTGACGAGAACAACGTCCGCTGTTTCCATTGCTACATCTGTTCCTGCGCCAATTGCGATCCCGAGGTCAGCTGTTGCGAGAGCCGGTGCATCATTAACACCGTCGCCGGTCATGGCAACTTTCCAGCCTTTTTCTTGGATTTTCTTCACTTCATTTGCTTTATCGTCCGGCAAAACTTCAGCATGGACTTCCTCGATACCGAGTTGTTTTGCTACCCAATCCGCGACTTTCTGATTATCACCTGTCAGCATAATCGGATGAATGCCGCCTTCTTTTAAGGAGGCAATTGCTTCTTTGGCGGTTTCGCGGACCATGTCAGCAAGACCGATCATGCCGATTAATTGGTCATCCAGCAGGACAAACACGACTGTCTTTCCCTCTTCTGACATATCATTGAAGGTGTTCTGATCATACTCCAAGTTGTTGTTCGTAACATACCCAGGGCTAACGACATTTATCTTTTTACCGTCTACTTTTCCTTGAATTCCTTTACCTGTGATTGATTCAAAGTCTGTTACTTTGCCAAAGGAAAGATTTTTCCCCTCGGCCGAGCGCACAATTCCAGCAGCAATTGGGTGTTCGGAATGCTGTTCGACACTCGCTGCGAACTTGAGAATATCTTCTTTTTCATAGCCTTCGTTTGCGATAATGTCTGTTACACCAAATTCACCTTTGGTCAGTGTGCCGGTTTTATCAAAAACGACAGCGTTCAGATTACGCGCTCCCTCGAAGTTGGCACGGTTGCGAATCAAAAGACCTTTCTTCGCAGAAATCGCGGTCGATACGGCAACAACAAGTGGAGCTGCCAGGCCTAGCGCATGCGGACAAGTAATGACCATTACCGTAACCATGCGCTGAACCGCCACGTCGATCGAAAAGCCAAGAAGCAGCCAAACAACGAATGTGAGGAACCCTGCAGCAAGCGCCAGATAAAACAGCCATTTTGCCGCCCGGTTCGTTAAATCCTGTGTCCGCGATTTCGACTCCTGCGCCTCGCGAACCATGGTAATCACCTGGGATAAATACGAATCCTCACCGGTCTTTTCTACTTGAATCGTCAGCGAGCCTTCCTTGTTCACGGACCCGCCGATCACTTCATCATTTTTCCCCTTCTCTACCGGGACGGATTCACCGGTGAGCATCGATTCATCAATGGCGGATTTCCCGTCCAGAATCGTGCCATCTACCGGAATCTTTTCCCCCGGTTTTACGAGTACACGGTCATCGTTTTTCAGCTCAGAAAGAGGGACATCCTCCGCCTGATCATTCTCATCCAGCCGATGCGCTTCGTTCGGCATCAGTTTGACCAGCTGTTCCAGTGCATTGGAAGCACCCATCACCGAGCGCATCTCTATCCAGTGCCCCAGAAGCATGATATCAACCAAGGTGGCTAGCTCCCAGAAAAGCTGATCTCCCTGCCAGCCAAATACAACCATCGTACTATAGCCGTACGCAATGGCGATTGCCAGGCCTATCAATGTCATCATGCCAGGGTTTTTGTCTTTCAGCTCACTGATGGCTCCGGTTATAAACGGCCAGCCGCCATAGAAGAACACCACAGTGGATAGGGCAAATAGGATGTACATATCACCCGTGAAACGCCAATCCACTCCAAGGAACATCTGAATCATCGGCGACAACGCCAGGATAGGGATGGTGAGTATTAAGGAAATATAAAACCGTTTTTTAAAATCCTTTACCATATCTCCATGGTCGTGATGTCCGTGACTGCCGTGATCACCGTGGTTGTGGTCCGAGTGACCATGGTCATGATCATCGTGGTGATGCACATGATCGTGCGAAGAGTGTTTACTGTGATCATGATCAGCATGCTCATGATGGGAATGGTGCTCATGTTTACTGTCTTTTTCTCTGTTCATGCTATCTGCTCCTTCCAACTATATGATTCCTATTTTCTTCTTTTCTATAATACAATACCCCCGTAAGGTAAAACAATAAACCTGCTCATATGTAAAAAACCGTACAGACTTAACAGATTTTCCCTAAAGGCGTTTATTACAGCATTCAGCGGGAATCGTAAATAATGGAAATAACAAAAAGGAGATGTTTATGATGGCACACGAACAACACCAGCAATTGCTGCAGACGCTGCATGAATGTATGACAGAGTGCAATCATTGTTATGATGCATGCCTGCAGGAGGACGATGTGAAAATGATGGCGGAATGTATCCGGCTGGATCGGGAGTGCGCAGACATTTGCGCGTATCTGGAACAAGCGATTTCCCGTGGGACGCCATTTGTTTCCCAATTGGCATCCGTCTGTGCAGAGATTTGTGAAGCATGTGGCAATGAATGCAAAAAGCACGACCATGACCATTGCCAAAAATGTGCCGATGCTTGCTTCAAATGTGCGGAAGCTTGCCGGAATGCAGCTTAATTAAAAGCGACAGAGAGATTCATATCTTAAAAAGGTTGTCCGGAATGTGCTTTACATTCCGGACAACCTTCATTTTTTGAATCATATCTCTCCATTACCAAATCCACTTATAGCCAATACCCCAGACAGTTTTTAAATGATCTTCAATCGGAAATCCTGCTTGGAAAAAAATTTCTAAGCCAAATCACAATTAAATTTTACAATTCCCGGGTATGGTTTAACTGTGCACCTAAGAAGAAATGTCAAGGAGGGTCTTTCAATGAATAAAAAATGGATTATAGGAATAATGCTGCTTGTTACCATCTTTTTGCTGGCAGCATGCGGTGGAGGAAATGAAGAAGCAGAGCAAAACGGAAACGAGGAAGAGGCGAACACGGATGAGGAAATGGACATGGAATCCGGTTCTGGAGGACAGAGCGACATGAGTCACTCCGGCTCCGGTGAGGTTCCAGATGACTTGGAGGAAGCCGAAGACCCTGCCTATCCGGTGGGCAGCACCGCTATAATTGAAGCAAGCCACATGGGGGGAATGCATGGGATGCAAGGTGCGGAGGCAACCATTGAGGGAGCTTATAATACCACCGCATACGTTGTCTCTTACACACCAACTAATGGCGGAGAGCCAGTGGAAAATCATAAGTGGGTAATTCACGAAGAGCTGGAAGACCCAGGAGAAGCACCGCTTGAACCAGGCACGGAAGTTACACTGGATGCAAGCCATATGGAAGGCATGGACGGAGCCACGGCTGAAATTGATTCCGCCGTGCAAACAACGGTATACATGGTCAGCTACATGCCAACAAATGGCGGAGAGAAAGTCTCCAATCATAAATGGGTAACGGAAGATGAACTGTCTGAACCTGAATAGCTATTTTGCAGGAAAGCTTATGAGCGTATCATAAGCTTTCCTTTTTTAATATCCAGCGTTGTTTTCACAATTGCCACCATTTTTCCCCTCTCTCATTTCTCTCATCATTTCTTTAACCAAATTAACAACATTTGCTTCTGTCTCAAGAACGAGCCTCTCCGCTTCTCCTACAAAAGCCTTCTGTATTTTCTCAAGCGGATCTAATCAAGCAGCCACTCCACCGCTTCCAGCAAATTCTCTGCCACAAAATCTGCTTCTGTCGCTTGCCAGGTATTCCGATACGCATCAAGAGATTTTTTGCCCCAGCCTGTTAAAACCAGCACCTTTATTGCCCCAACTTCATCTGCCGCCAGCATATCAGTCGCGCCCACGTCTCCAATCACTGCACACTTTTTCAAGTCGAATTGGAATTTTCGTGCAGCTTCCTGGAGCATCCCAGGCTTCGGTTTACGGCAGCTGCGCTCCTCCATTTTGTTATGAGAGCAAATCAAAGCCTCTTCAAAACCGTAAGATGAAAATTCCTGCTGAAAATCTTCGACAGACGCTTGCCCTCTGCTGATCCGGTGCTGATTGGTGAATGCAAACCTCCTCACACCATGCGCATCCAGCTTAGCCAATGCCTGCTTACTGAAAGGATACGGTTTAAAATTCTTCGGATGAATGAAATGCCCATCACCGCCGATTGTCCCGTCCCTGTCAATGAAAACTGCCGCAAGCTTGTTTTCCATCAAGTTCTCCCCCTCCTATGAATCCTCATCCTTTTCCCCGCCCCAGTCATATCCGGATTTTCCCAAATAATACAAAAATCCGGCTGAGGATAAGATGATCAATATAGTGATTATCAGGTTCATAATTAACTCCCCGCCCTTGGATGAATTAACTAAATATCCCTTTCACGAATTGAGCGACGATCCTTGGAAAATATAGCAGCAATTCTCCCGCAGTGAACAATATATCCAAAATCCATGTCTGGTCCTTCTTTTTCTTTGCTTCTGCCACAGCACTAACCCCTTCCGTAAGTTTATTCTACCTAATTATACGCTCGAAGTGGGCCGGGGTTTCAATTTTTTAAGAACCGATTACTGGGCTCCTGTATATATTATGAAAGATGGAAAATTTGGGAGGCAATAAAATGGAAAACGAGTACCAGCATTACATCGAACAAATTTTAAGCAGATGGGAAAAACAGCAGCAGGAAGCAGCCTTAACAATCATCCAAAAGTATGGCTACCCTCAGGAGGCTATTCCAAGCAGATTAATTTGGTATCAGAACGGACCCTGGAAGCGAACGGTTGTATTACGGGATGCCGCACCGCATAACTTGCCGGTTAATCATCAGGATTTCCTTGCACAAACCGTTGATTATCGCACACCTGTAGAATTATTTGATGAAATTGCCCGCTTTGACGGCAGCTGTTACCCTGACAGAACCAGAGGGGAAGTTACCGTTATATGTGACAAGGAGGAAGCCAACTTTTTGGCTGTGAATTTATTCCACGAAATCGTAACTGGGAAGCTTACGGCAGATGAAGCGAAATATTTTATGGCTGAAACAGAGGCCAACTATATGTTAAAAAACATCTCTTCCCCCTATTTGGAAAAATTGCTGTTTCCGCATCAGCGCTATACCCACGATCCAGGCATTCAGTACTTTGACAAAGAGAACTAGATGCCAAAAAATACTTACTAACTAATTCCGTTATTAAGTATTTTTCATAGGCAGATGTTAGTCCTCCTGGTAACTTTGGATCATATTAGCCATATGGGCATAAGAAGCGCCCGTGCGGATTGCGGAACTCACCACGATGGCCTCAGCAAGCTCTTCATTGGTGGCACCCTGTTTCTCCGCATTTTTCGTATGAACATCGATGCAATAAGGGCATTGTGTCGAGTTTGCCACAGCGACGGCAATGATTTCTTTGAATTTGGCCGTTAATTCTCCTTCTTTCATGGCAGCGGCGTTGAAACCTTGATACCCTTTAAAACCATCTGGTGCAAATTTGCCTAATTGTCCTAACTGCTTCAAATTGGAACGAGCATAAAGGGTGTCCGGTGCGTCCTGATCTTTGGCATGATGTACATGGGTGCTATGTGTAACGGTTCCTCCAGCTTCAATAGCCGCAGATACAAACGCCGCTTCAGTCAGTTCTTCCAGTGTTGCCCCGGCTTTTTTTGCATTTTTTGTATGAGAGTCAATACAGTAAGGACATTGGGTCACATGCGTAACAGCTACGGCAATGATTTCTTTTTCCTTTTTTGATAACTTGCCATCTTGCAAGGCAGCAGTGTTAAAATCATCAAATGCTTTTACTTGATCAGGTGCAAGGTTTTTTAATTGAGCTAAATGCTGGGTGTTTTCTTTTGAGTACAGGTTTTTAGACATGTCAAAAGCTCCTTTTAGCTTATTTTTCCAGCTGTTCTTATATGTATGCTAGTACAACTGACTGAAGCGCCACAAGTGTTATGCTCAGACGATAAGCTATGTTGGCAGTTTCCGCCCATTTTTTAAAATATGGTGTATAGCCCTTTCATCCTGGTTTGTTCCGCATACTCTAACCAAGAAAGGGGGTGTAATCATGGGAGAATATGGCGGAGGTTTTGCGCTGATCGTAGTCCTTTTCATCTTGCTTATCATTGTAGGTGCAGGCGGCTACGGCAAAGGTGGCTACTAGAATTGACAAACCGCCGGGAAACATTGATTGCTTTCCCCGGACAGCAGTAAAAAGCTGATGGTTGAGACCGTCAGCTTTTTTTGCTGTATCAGAGGTGTATTCAAGCGAAAGCACGAATAAACTTTCAAAAAAGCAAAGCATTTATGTTAAAATAAGATAAACAGCACTCATGGAGGGGTCAGAATGGAATGGAATGATGTTCGTGAACAGTTTCCCAGCAAATTAGTATTGGTAGAAGCGTTATCAACGACATCAAAAGATAATATTCGAACACTTGATAACATGTCTGTCATTTCAACTTTTGACGATAATATGGAAGCATGGAAGGCATACAAAAAGACTCATTTAAAAAACCCTGAAAAAGAACTTTATGTCTTTCATACCTCAAAAGAACAACCAGAAGTCATTGAAAAATATTTTATTGGATCCCGAGGACGAAAATGGAGCTAAGAATAGAAAAAGGGATTTTATTAGCTAAAGTAGCATTAGAGTTTCATGGAGAAGAGCTGTTGCTAAATAATGTCATCGTTGATACAGGAAGTTCAGACACAATTTTTGATACGGATTTACTAGCTGAAATAGGGCTATTTGTTGACTATGTAAACGGGATACCTACTGTCATGTATGGAGTTGGCGGAAAAGGTGAAGTATGTAATCAACAATTGGTTAGTGAACTATATGTCGATGGACAATCCCTTAATCAATTTCCTCTGCAATTGGGTATGACACAGGATATATATGGATTCGATGGATTTATTGGGCTTGATTTCATGATGAAAACAAACATGGTAGTTGATTTTGCTGAATTGGCAGTAATTTATAAAGAAGGTTAATGGAGAAAACATTGAAAGATAGCTATGCTTATATTCGACACATCGTGTCTGTCAAGATCAATAATCTTTCCCCGGACAAAAAAAGTTGACGGTGGCAGTTTGCAGCCGTCAACTTCTTTTTTAAATGTTGTATGTGTTTTTACGTCTCAATATTGTACTTTTTCATCAGTTCTTTCGCTTGTTCAACGCCATCCTCCGTTAGATGAACAGATTTTGCCCGCCTGCTTCCAATAATATAATGATCATCGGTTAGTTCGTTCAATGACTCAAAAGGATAGCCTTTCCAGCTTCTCGGTAATACCTCTATGCCTATATCCTCTTTAAATGATGTTAGATACAAGAGAAGCAAAGTGAGTTCATCAATTTGATCTTTCATGTAAAAAACCCCCTTCAAAAAACATCAATTTATGCCTGCACGATCTGAATGAGATTGCCGCATGTATCATCGAAAACAGCCAATATGACTCCATCCATTTCTGTCGGCTCCTGTGTGAACTTCACACCAAGTTCTGTTAATCGTTCATATTCTTTTTGAACATCCTCAACACCAAACATTGTAGCTGGGATCCCATCAGCAAATAACTTCCTTTGATACTCTTTGGCAGCTGGATGGACATCGGGTTCGAGGACAAGTTCGGTGCCATCCTGATCGCCGGGAGAAACTAGTGTGATCCATCTATATTCTCCGGCGGGTTCGTCATGTTTTTTTACAAAGCCGAGTGTTTCTGAATAAAACTCCAGTGCCTTGTCCTGATCTGATACGAAAAGACTGGTAGCAATGATTTTCATATTGTTTTATCTCCTTTGATCGTTGTGTTCTTTTTTTAAAATACCCCTTTAGATAATTCTATCCAAAGGGGGGAAACTTTAAATCGACAGGGGATTCTTTTACCGCAGCAACCCCATCAAAATTGTATCATAATATGCGCCATCTACATATTCATTTTCCTTCAGACGGCCTTCAATTTCAAAACCACACTTTTGATAGGCACGGATCGCCCGCCCATTGCCGCTCCATGTGTCCAGCTGGATTCTGCGTAAGTTCAAATGGTTAAACAAATGCCGAACCAACGTCCTGACAACATCTGAGCCGTAGCCATGATTCCAATAGCTCTTCTCCCCGATTGATAAACCAATTGTCGCGGTTCTCGTCACGAGATTCACATCCCGATAGTCACAATTTCCAATATGTTCCCCTTCCGCTAATGTATAAACGGAAAAAGCATAGCCTTCTTTTTTGTTGTCAGACGCCAGTTTCTTCTCATAAACCATTTCCATCATTTCGATAGGAGTATTGTTGTACAAAAATGCATCCGTTCCCGCTGCCAGATTGGCAAACCCTTCATCATTTCTCCATTTGAACTGATTCTGCAAATCAGCTTTCGTTACTGCTCTAAGTTCTACTTTTTCTCCTTTTAGCAATGTGATGCCTTCCTTCTTTTGGATTTTTCCGGATTCCTGCTGCGACGTTGTTCAAGTTTGTTGAGTTAGCCATAAGACATCACACCTCTCTTTGATTGATAAGGAAATTATAGCACAAATGAAGCGGTTTAATTACCCTTTTTCTGCAGAAAGTCGAAAGCCATTACATCAATCTCAACTGTCACATGCTCGAAACAGAATTCTTCCAGCCTATGTTGTATAATTGACGTATAATGTGATAGAAAGGAAGATTTCATGCATTCTACTAGAAAATTACTTTTCACTCTAGTTGCCATATTAATATTTACGCTTTTGCCCGTACATATCGCATCAGCGCACACCACTCTGGAGGAATCAACTCCGGCAGCTGGCGAAGAGCTGGATGAGCCGATTGACCAAATCACCCTCTCTTTCAGCACGGTTATTGAAGAAGGCAGCACACTCATCTTGGAAAATCAGGCAGGAGATCAGTTGGAGCCCTCTTCTATAGAGATTACAGAAGACATAATGGAAGCATCCTTTGATGAGCCGCTTGAAGCAGGAGAATATCAAGCCAACTGGCAAATTATTGGGGCCGATGGACATGTCATGGAAAGCTCCATTTCCTTCTCCATTGCGGAGGCGGAAGGTAATACAGCCGAGAATACTGAGGATGTGACGGAAGAAAATAATGCTGCTTCCGACCAGGAAGAAAACCAAGAAAACGCTTCTGAAGAGCTGGGAGAAGAATCAGCAACTGAAGGCGATTCTCAGACAAATGAGGAGAACACCTCACCTCAGACAAGCGAAGAGAGCGGCATGTCCGGGTTAACAATTGGTATAATCGTATTACTCTTGATCGCAGGTGCTGGCCTTGTTGCCTGGATGGTCTTCAGCAAGCGCAAATAGAAGAAAGCGGGGAAAACCATGATTCTTATCACCATCGCAGAGGTTATTTTATATATTTGTTTTTCTATCTTGTTCGGGGCGCTCATGCTGGCCCTCGTGCCGGAAACGAAGAAGCCTCCGGTATACATCCCGCAGCGCTTACAGATTCTGGCAGCTGCCCTGATCCCTGTTGCTGCATTTATGCCCGTATTCGATGTGGCGAGAACCCTTGGAGCGGGCATGGATCTCAGTTTTATTCTGCAGAGTGTCCTATTTAGCTTCGAAATCGGCCAAGCCTGGATGCTGATTTTGATTATCTCGCTTGTGCTGATGATCGTACTGCTCGGGAAAAACCTGTCAGACAGCAAACAGCTTAATTTCTGGGCATTGCTCTTAACCCTGTTCATGCTGATTGCCTACACAAGCTCCAGTCATGCGGCAAGCCTTTCAGATTGGGGATTTCTCTGGCACACCCTGCATTTTCTGGCTGTTTCGGTCTGGATAGGAATTCTCTTAATGGTAAGCTGGTTTGCCAAAAGCCAAGAGAATTGGACCACCTTCCTTAAATGGTTTACACCATTAGCACTCACCTGTCTCTTCATCGTAATGGTGAGCGGGTATTTTACCATGTCGATTGATATCGCATCGTATGATGATCCGAATGCTTCTGTTGTCCAGGAATACAGCGACAGCCTGATGGTCAATTACGGCCAGGCCTTATTTTTGAAGCATCTGTTCATTATCTCGCTAATTATGTTTGCGGTATTTAACGGCATTCTGTTTCGCAAAAAATCCTCAGTTGACAGCTTTAATCCGTTCAAATGGGCGCGGGCGGAAAGTGTGTATGCCCTGATCGTCTTCGGGCTGACCGCGTTTATGGGGCAATCCTGGCCACCGCATCAGCTCTACAGCTTAATTAATACGGAAGGTCCCTCGCCCCTGTTTCAGGCGGTCTACGACGGGCAAATGATCTCCACCATCCAAAATGCCGGTCAGACAGGGATCTTTCATGTAAGCCTATCGTTTGGCCTGGAAAGTTATCTGCTGTTTGCGATGAGTATCCTGTTCCTGGTTATGATGATTTTTGCTGCAGTGAAGAGGCATTCTGTTTTTGCCACTTCCTTCGCTTCCCTGCTCATGATGCTGGCTCTTTATTTTGGCGTGATACTTGGGGTGCAGTAGTTCACATGGTCCATTCCAATAGGCCGTTCAAATCCGGATAAATGCCATCAGGTGGCAGATTTAGTTCTTCCACTGGGAGGTGCTGCCGGTTAATCCAGGCAGTCCGGAAGCCGTAATTTTTTGCTCCGGAAATGTCCCAGCCATTGGAAGAGACGAACAGTATATTTTCCCGAGCGAGGCGCAGGCGGTGAGCTGCATAGTCATACGAAGCAGGTGTCGGTTTGTACATTTGCACGTCATCTGCGCTGAGAATATCATTGATCAAACCAGCAATACCTGAGCTGTTTACCAAAGGATCAAGCATGTCGTGGGACCCATTGGAAAAAACAACAAGCCTTTTGTGCCGCAATTTCATCAGCACGTTTTGCACTTCCGGAAAAATTTCCAGATCCAGGTAAGCATGAAGCAGTGCTCTTTCCGCTGTTTCATCCAATCGGCAGCCATGCTTCTTGACGGCATAGCGCAGAGCATCTTTGGTGACCACAGAAAACGGTCGATAAATACCCATCAGCTGGCGGAGATTGGCATATTCCAGCTGCTTTTCCCTCCAGGTCTTGCTAATCTCTTCCCCTTTGCCCGGGAAAAACACATTGATCTTGGCGGCGATGGATTGGACATCAAACAGTGTGCCATACGCATCAAAGACAATTGCTTGAATCACATCTTTCTTCACTTTAGCACTCCTTTATGAATCAGTATTATTGGTAAGATATTATGTGAAATTGGCTTGTTGGAAGCTGTTGCTTTGTATGAAGCTTATTCAAAGATGCCTCACGAATTCATATTTCACCTCATCAAGAATAATGAAACTTATTTAATGTTGCTTGAGTGCATAGCCCAGTGCTAAACCCGTCTGCCCGCCACCATATTACAACATCCGTAAAAAGGTCTCCTATTAATCTTCGACTTTTAAAAGACGTAATGCATTTAAAATGACAATCACAGCAGCTCCTGTATCACTCAGTACTGCCATCCAAAGCGTAAGCCATCCTGGGAATATAAGGGCTAGGGCAATGACTTTTACTACCAGCGCAAACCAAATATTTTGTTTAATAATTGTCAGTGCTTTTCTGCTTAATTTAACGGTATGCGGGAGCTTTTCCAGGTTATCCGCCATTAGAACAATATCAGCAGTTTCCATTGCGGAATCTGTTCCCGCGCCGCCCATCGCAATCCCCAAATCGGAGGTTGCAAGTGCTGGAGCATCGTTTATACCGTCACCGACCATTGCTACTTTGTGGCCTTCGCTTTGCAATGTTTTAATCGCCTTTACTTTATCTTGCGGCAGTAGTTCAGCGAAATAGCGATTTACATTCGTTTTCTCGGAGATCATTTTTGCTGTTCCTTCGTTGTCTCCTGTAAGCATGACCAATTGATTTACACCAGCTTGCTTCAAACCATTTAACGCCTCAACAGCAGTCTTACGGATCGTATCAGCCACTGAGATAATCCCGATTATCTCTTGTTCTGTTCCGATAATCACGACCGTTTTTCCTTGACTTTGTATCTCCTCTACTTTTGTCTTAACATCATTCAAATCTAAAGCCATATCTTCAAATAGTTTTAAGTTCCCAGCATAATAAACTTCACCATCAATTGTTGCCTGAACTCCTTTACCGGCCATATTCTTAAACAACTCACCATGTTTTGGCTGTACGCCCTGGTCCTTTGCATAGTCAACAATCGTTTTTGCGATTGGATGAGTGGAGTAATTTTCTAATGTAAATGCCAGAGCCATTAATTCATTCTCTGGGACAGTTAATGCATTGATTTCAGAAACTTTTGGCTTCCCTTCCGTTAATGTGCCGGTTTTATCAAATGCTATTGACTTTATAGCACCTGCTTTCTCCAGGAAAGTACCACCTTTTATTAAAACACCGTTCTTCGCAGCATTCCCAATTGCAGAAACAATAGCTACAGGCGTCGAGATAACCAGCGCACAAGGGCAAGCCACAACTAATAACGCAAGACCTCTATAAACCCATTCACCCCAGGCACCAAAACCAAATAACGGCGGCAAAACAATCACAGCTAATGCAACACCGAACACGATAGGTGTGTAGATACTTGCAAACTTATCGATAAAAGCTTCCGTGGGTGCCTTTTGTTCTTGAGCTTCCTCCACAAGATGGATGATGTTCGATATGGTTGTATCCTCAACCAGCTTTGTGACTTTTACTTCAAGAGACCCACTTTCATTAATCGTACCTGCGTATACTGTATCCCCAATCATTTTGTCAACCGGAATCGACTCTCCCGTAATCGGGGCCTGATTAACACTGGTTTCACCCCGGGATATTTCACCATCTAATGGGATACGGTCACCGGGTTTTATCACAATGGTCTCGCCGACCGAAATTTCTTCCACCGGTTTCTTCACTAATTCTGAGCCGGCTTTAATCCATGCTTCTGATGGTGCTAATTCCATTAAATTACTGATGGACTTCCTCGTTTGTTCAATTGATCTGTTTTGAAGGGCATTTCCAAGTGCAAATAACCAGACGACGATTGCACCTTCAAACCATTCCCCTATCAAAACAGCTCCAATTACTGCAACAGACATCAGAACATTCATGTCCAGGGAACGACTTTTTATAGCGTAATAAGCACTTTTTACAGGTTTAAAGCCACTCGTTACAATTGCAATAGCATAAAGAATCATCGACATTAACGGAGAAATTCCATTGAAAGAACCAATAAACCCTAGTGCGATTAAAATACCTGATAAGGTGATTAGTCCGTATCCGTCCTTGCTTTTCGGCGTTTCCTCAGCTTTCTTGTTATCTGAATGCAAAGAGGCTTTATAGCCGATTTTAGACACTTCAGAAACAATATCATCGATACTATTTTCATGTTGCACTTTCATTTTTCCAGTTGAAAAACTAACACTGACATCACGGACGGACGAAATCGTACTTAAATGGTTTTCAATGCTCTTGGCACAACTGCCGCAATCCATTCCAACAACATCATACGTTTTGTAGTTCCTGTTTTGTTTTAGCGGTTCAGCCGTATATCCCAATTTTTGGATCTGGTTTTCGACACTGTCAAAAGACAAGGCACTGCTGCCTGATACTTGCAGTTTCGCTGTATTATAATTTACCTTAACCTCTTGAATATCGTTCAATCGGTTCAAACCTTTTTCTATCGTTACAGCACAGGAAGGGCAATCCATCCCGTGTATGCGGTATTCAGTCTTGTTCTCCTTATCAGTTGTTGCAGCTGTTGTATTTGGAGTTGGAAATTCCACAACATTGCCGCAACTGCTGCAGCAGGATGTTTCCTCTGTCTCCATAACCTTAGATGATGAGTGACTGGCACAGCAGCTGTCATTTTCTTTCTCGTATCCCGTTTCTTCAGGGTGATGGCTACAGCAGCTGTCTGTATGACCACCATCAGCAGAAATTGCTTTTTCATCCTCATGACCGCAATATTGATGATGATCTTGTTTCGCTATACGTCCCTGTTCATTTGATCCGCAGCATTTCTCTGACATTAACCTTCACCCTTTACTCTATATGATTTTTACAACTAGCAATATCATTTTGAACATCTTCAAGCACGACATCGAACATGGTTAATAAATCACGTACCAGCTGATTACGTGCCCGGTAATACACATATTTGCCATCCTGTCTCCCCACAATAAGCCCACAACCTTTTAAGCACGACAAATGTTGCGAAATGTTCGATTGATTGCCATTTAGATCGTCGACAATTTGGGAAACTGTCTTTTCTTCTTCTTTTATACTTTCAAGTATTAGAATTCTCGTTTTATGTGAAAAGCCATGCAAGAACTTCATCTTTGTATCAATATCAATATTTATCATTCGTTATCCACCTTTTGTATTAGACGTCACTAATATGTTTTGTTAGTATCATATTAGCAATGATGAATATGTGTGTCAAACTTCTATTTATGAAAAGTATTTGAACAACACATAATTAACCTTTATAGATAACAGTTTGATGATAAAATGAAATTTACATAATAAAAGGCAGGTGTTCCGATGAAGAATTCTCCATTTAAGTTAGTTGTAATTATCACATTAGTTGTTGTGGCATTAATAATTGCTTTGGTTGTTATTAATAGCAATAATTCTGGATCAAGCGAAGAAACAACCTTGGACGAGCAACCACCTATTAATGGACAACCCACGTTAGGTGATTCAGATGCTCCTGTAACAGTTGTAGAATTTGGCGATTTTAAGTGTCCGGCTTGTAAAGCTTGGGGAGAAAACATTTTTCCACAATTAGTAAGTGATTTTGTTGATACAGGCAAGGTGAAATTTTCGTATATCAATGTGTTATTTCATGGAGAGGGATCACAATTAGCTTCACTAGCAGCAGAATCCGTTTATAAACAAAATCCAGATGCATATTGGGAATTTCATAAAGCGCTCTTTGAGGAGCAACCAAGTGAAAATCACCACAGTAGTTGGGTTACAACAGAGAAGATTCTTGAAGTAGCAAGTGGGGTGTCAGGTATTGATACAGATAAATTAAAATCAGCAATTGAAAGTAATTCTGAAATGAATGAAGTCAATAAGGATACAAAATTGGTAACAGAATTCAATGTTCAACTCACACCAACTATCATGGTAAATGAAATGGTAATTGATGATCCCTTTGACTATGAGGCGATCAAAACTGCAATAAACAATGCACTAGAGGAAAATTAGGATATGAAGAAAATGGATTTTCGACAGTTTTCACTTTATGCAGCCTGGTTAGTTTCGATTGTTGCAACACTTGGAAGTCTTTATTTTAGTGACATACGAGGTTTTACTCCTTGTGAACTTTGTTGGTATCAGCGTATTTTAATGTACCCATTATCTTTAATACTTGGAATAGCAACATTTCAAAATGATCGTTCTGTTAAAAAATATGTATTACCAATGGCGATCATTGGCTCGTCTATTTCACTCTTTCATTATTTAGAGCAAAAAGTTCCAGGTTTTGCAGATATCAAACCCTGTGCTAATGGTGTACCCTGTAGTGCTGAGTACATTAATTGGCTAGGGTTTATCACAATACCATTTTTAGCATTGATCGCCTTCACCTTAATCGCAATATTAATGCTATTGATCAAGAATCCAAAGAAAAACAACTAAAAAAAGAGGTGCAGTTCTGTATAAACGAATTGCATCTCTTTCCATTTATATAACGCTTCTTTTTTTAGAACAGTTCAACTTTATTTCAAAGCTACAGAAGCAAAGCAATTTATTGTTTCGAGTATTGGAGTTTATCTGCCCTGTGTCCCGAGCAAACAAATCAGCTATTCGATCAGCCACTCATAGTTCATCATGTCGCCATCAATGCTGATTTTAACGGTAAATGACGCGCCTGTATTGTATTGATCAAACAGATTTCCGCGGACCTCATATAAATTACCCCCGACTTCTTCAATCTCCGCCATCTCAAATTCAGAGTACTCCAAATCATACCCATTTGGTTCGGCGAACTCCGTTTCCAGAATATTAATCGCTTCATCATACAGCTGTTCGTCACTCAGACCCGATCCACAAGCCATCAGGAGAATGATAAATAATGACACAACCCCAGCCTTCAATTTCCCCACAAAAAAACCCCTTTCCCATTATGTGTTTTGTAAATTCGTTGCTGAAATTACATAATCATCATAGTGTATGAAGGGCAGCTGGGGTTGTAGCCTGTTCCGTTTTATTTTATCTTTCCGTTGCAAAACAAAAAGACTGACCGCAAACTGCCCCTTAGCAGTTCACAATCAGCCTTCCTTCTAACAAAATGAATCTTTTGATTTTGGCACAGATAAACCAAACAGCGGCCGGAGATATAATGCGACAAAGGTTCCGCCCAATGCCAGAATCCCCCAAACGTACCCGTGCAGGCTGAATGAGGCAATTCCGCCGAAGTAGGCACCGATGTTACAGCCAAACGCCAGGCGCGCGCCGTAGCCCATCATCAGACCACCGATGACAGCCGCCGCTGTGTTCTTGGTGTTTATTTTAGAAAACTTGAAAAGTCCCCCTGCTGCCGATGCCAGGAATGCCCCCAGGATAACTCCGAGGTTCAGCACCGTTGTGGAGTCTGCAAAAATCGAGGCTTCCAATGCTGCAGCGTTGGCGCCTTGCCAATAACCCCAGCTGGCGACATCAATACCAAAGAACTGTGCAACTTTCGAACCCCACAGGGCAAATGCGGAAGTAACGCCCCAAGGAGTGCCGCGTGTCATCAGGGTCAAGGCATTTAACACCGCAAGCGCGATGGCTGCAGCAAATAGTGGCCAGGAACCACGGAAAATCCGTCTCCAGCCACTGGTCTTCGGCACTGGTGCCATTTTTGGTGCTTTCTTTTTTCTTTCCACCACTAAGGTAATCCAGGCGATCAAGCCAAACAAAGCAATGGACAGTGCCCAGGCACCACCATAGCCAAGACCTGTCGAGGTAGCCAGCGAAACGGGTTCAAATGCTGGCAGATCCTCTATCCAAAACGGCAAATGGGCGGCTCCAATAGTCGAGCCAATAATAAAGAATAAGAGCGTCACAAACATGACCGAGCGTCCGCCGCCTACCGCATAGAGCGTTCCGGAAGCACACCCTCCACCAAGCTGCATTCCAATGCCAAACATGAACGCACCTACCAGAAGGCTAATCCCCACTGGCGATACATAACCGCTCACACCGCCGCCAAAAAAGGAATATCCAAATGCCAAAATCGGTGCGAATAAAGTAACCGCAACAGCCAGCATCACCATATGTGAGCGCAGTGCCTTCCCATTGCCGACAGACATGAACCGGCGAAAGGCCGATGTAAAACCAAATCTTGCATGAAATAGCGTATAGCCCAGCAACAATCCAATCACCAATAGGAGCGGTTGGACGACATTCTGTGTAGCCATTAAATATACCAGCAGCACAGCTCCCACAATAAGCCCACCGATTATCAAACGCATCTGCGGAGCATTTAACTCTGTATCTGAACGTTGAACGGGATCTTTCACTTCTTCTACAGGTTGCACTTTTGCTGTTCCCATTCAAAAACTCCCTTTCCTTATAAATTTACTCGGATTTATAACATTATAGTAAAGGGTGGGAGTTTTGGTGTCAATGGATTGATTTGGTAGGATGATATAATTAAACTGTGTTATTCAGTTGTCAGATTCGAAAAATCCTTTAAAAATTTTTCCCATGCTTACATAAGCTTCACTGGGAATATGGCTCAATATATCCAGCTGTGTATATATACGCCCGCCTCTCTTGTATTCCGGATATCCTGTAACGGATTTTCATTCAAAATAACAAGATCAGCGATGTTTCCGGTTTTGATCACACCAAGATGATCCAATTGTATAGCAAGTGGCAGCCTGAGATACCTCCATCTCAGTGAAACTGTTTTCGACAAACAACTCTAATTCGCGATGCACCCCCATCCCCGGCAGCCCAGGGTGTCGGTGCCTGCTACTACGGGATCATTAATTTTCGCCACTAACTTGAATCTACTTATGTTTAAACAGCTTTACACGATCAATATCAGGAAGTTTACGTAAAACGGAACTGCTTAACCAATAAATGCTGAAGATAATCATCGAAATACTGCAAAACATAACAGCGAATTCCGGTGTAAATGTCTCACCTAAAACACCACCAATTAGAGAACCTATGGGCATTCCGAGGGCTGCGGTACTAGTCATTACAGTGATTACTCTGCCTATATACTCTGTCTCCACTTGTTTCTGTATGGATGAAAATACAAGAATATTAAGTATCCCCATAGAAATTGCTCCCACGCAGAATAAAATGATGGATGCGGTAAACGGTAAAGCTGCTGTCCCCATCCACATGATCCCTGTACCGATAAAAGAAAATATAATTAATTTCCCGAAATCCATATGCTTTACTTTTGGAGTAATAATCGTACCAATCATTATTCCTAAGGACATGGAAGCCATATAAAAACCATAAGCAGCTTCAATACCATTCCCTTTTATAAGAGAAAATGCCGGCATATTTGTTGTCATGATTGCCATTACCAAGTTTACGAAAACGATAGAGAAGATCATTTTAGGCACCAGTGAATTTCTGATATAGTTAAAACCCGATTTAAGGTCAATAATATAATTTTTTTGATTTTCCTGGTTTTCGTGTCGGGGATAAGCCTATGCGGCGGAAAGTAAGATCCCGTGGCGACCATGTATACAAAAAACACCCTAATTTTGCTTAGAAGTTAAAATCCCTCTACGCAACAATTAGAGTGCTTTTTAAAAAAACAATACGGCTGCTCAATTATTTGTTTTCAATCACATCAATTAACTGGTTTGTGACCACTTCTGGAACGGTATAAATGGTGTTCGTGTCTTCCACATTCATTAATGTACTTTTCTGACCTTCTTTATTTGCCCACAAATGATATCCCTGTGTGCTCCCATCGGCATATGTTATTTCCAGATCAAAATCAGGTTCAATCATATTCACTACCCCAGGTTCTTTTTCTGCATTCGAAATGACGTTTTCAAATACAACGAGAGTCTCCTCATCGTCCCAGACAGCAAAAAAATCTGTATTCACCTCACCAAAACCATTGGACTCGGCAATGCTTACTTTTGATATTTCTCCGCCTGCTAATCCCTTGCTGCCCATCGCCTGACATCCTTGTAGGATGAGAAACACTAAAGCAAATAATAACAACATGGTATTTCTCATGTACCATTACCTCCGGGAGCGAATTTATTGTTATTAGACGAAGTTGATCTGGATAAAGTTTCATTTACTAATTCGTTTGGTTCTACTCATTGCCTAAAACTATTCATCAGCCAAACCATCTACAACAATAGCAAGGTCATATACTTTGTTTTCGTTAAGGTTTTCTGTTGATTTGGGGATATTCAAATCAGCCTTATTAAATCCTAAATCACTAGACTTATTAAAAAAAGGCAAGCTAATTTCTATAGGTAACATACTGTCACAATCGTTTATAAATTTCACGCTATCAAGCTTTCCTTTTATTCATATAAATAGGCTCTATTTGATTGAGTTTTACACCTTGCTTCCTAAATTTAATTATATATACTGCTGGGAGTGCCAACATAGCGACACCAAATCCTAAGGCGAACTTCCCCGAGAGGAATTCAGGAATAACACCTGCTAAAAAAGTTCCCAGCATAGAAAATATACCGCTGATTACGTAAGTAGCACTCCTGACTCTTGATAAGTACTCATCTGGAGTAATTCCCTGATGGACTGCTCCTTGAACAACAAATGCCATCGAAAGAGCGCCGTCAAATAACATCATTCCTAAGCAAATAATTAGCAAGCCATTAGCCATCAGCATTGTTAAAACGCCAAGAGAAGAAACGAGCAGTAATATCACTAACGTGAGTAGCCAATTTGTTTCTTTGAGCCATCTCATGAGAAAAATTCCAACTATATTACCCACGCCCGCACTGGATAATATGATTCCAATATACTCTTCGGAAAAATTTAATGATATTCTGGCATGGAACAATACTGTTAACACGATAAAGACTGTTGAAAAACCAAGTGAGCACATAACCAACGTACAAATTAATTGAGACGGATTAGCAAAAAGATAACCGACACCCTCCGTTGACTCAGAGAAAAAGTTGCTAACTTTCTTCTTTATAGCACCTGTCTCTTTTGCTGAAATACTTTTATCTTCCCTATATTTTACAATAAAAATGAATATCATAGAAAATATAGAAAGAAACCCGCATAAGGCCATGGTAATACCTGCTCCCGCACTAGCCAGCAGGATGCCACCAATCGCCGGCCCAATTAACGTAGATATTGCATCGGATGCTTCCAAGCTAGTGTGAGCTTCCAATAACTTTTCTCTTCCAGCTACTCTTGGAACCATTGTAGAAAAAGCGGTTCTTGTAATCAGTGCTATGACCCCTAGTATAAACAATATGAAAGCAATAATAGCTGGATGCACCTTATCCTGTGTTATGAAAAATGCGAGTAAAAATGTGCCAAGTCCATATAAAAAATGGCAAACTGTTGCCACTTTCTTTTTATTCTTCTTTTCTAACCAAGTTCCTACAGGGATAGCAAACAAGACAGCTCCCAGTTGTTGCGAAAGGGCTACTAGTCCAGTCACTAAAGGAGAGCCGGTTAATCCCAAAACAATTAAGGGTATTATTAGCTCTCTAAATCTGCCATTTAAAATCGATATGAAATTTGAGGTCCACATGGATAGAAAGTTTCTGTTTATCATTAAAAATTTCATTTGTTGTTTACTCCTAAAGAAAATAAGCTACAATTTAATGTAGCTTATTTTTCCTTTCTCACTGGAACCCCTACTTCAATATTTGAAAAACCCTTAACGAAAGCCTATTTAGAGCAGGGTTCGATCTATTCTCAGCAAGGTAAATTTTGTTTCTTTATATTTAGTTTGGTTTAATTAATCTTCCCCGTATGATTTATCGAAGTTTTCATTAGGTAGTGTATATACATCTATCTGTACCCCAGTATCTTCGTCAATTTTACTATCCAGTAATTTTGCATTTTCGAAGGAGACTTTGTATTCCGGTAAGTCGATTGGAGAAGCATGCCCTTTATCAAAAATTAAGTATGCGCCTAATAAAACTGTTAAACAAGATAATGTAACAGTAAGTATTTTTTTCATATTTAATCCCTCTTTAAGAAATAATTTTATAGGAAAAATGGTGTTTCAAAAGAAGGTTAAAGATAACGCTTTCCTATCCATCAAAAAAGTTCAATCAAATGTTTGCATGTTAAAAAGGTTGATAAATATAATCCATATACTCGCAACTTTAATAAATAAATCATAACAATTTTAAAATAATAATTCAATAGATCTTCTGAAAAATGAACCGACATTATCGTTATAGTCATCACTATTAGAAAAATAAGGCTATGGACCCGCACATATTACACACAATGTAACTTAAAATATTATAATGTCACGAAATAAAGCATATAATTGTCAGATCAATAAAAAAGGCCTTACACATTAAGAATTAATCTCCTTAATTTAATAAAAACTCCTATCTTCTCTCAGCATATTTCTCCGCTTTGATGTGAAATACTTTTAACAAGGTAACTCCTTACGTTATTTTGCTTTGCAATTAAATTCCTAACAATATTTTACTTTATTCAAACTCACTCACTTTTACAAAAGATTTCCTATCTATACCGAGTTCCTTTAAAGTGTCTCTCCAAACTGTAAAAAAAGGATTGTTAAATTTAAAACTTAGGTGTTTTTGCAATGTCGTTAAACTAGGATAAATATCCTTTGATACCAAATAAGTAATAGTATTAATTAGTTCTTCATTGCATTTATCAAAATATTTTTTGCGGTTTCTATCTTCAATATCTTTATTTTTAGCGCTAATAAGTTTAATCAATTCTGGAAAATGACGTCTCAGTCTGAAGTGGGGGATTCCAAGTTCTTTTTCAATCTGGTATAAGTACTTAGGTTCTTCTAATTTTGATTCAGAGATTGCTTTTAGTTTTTCTTGAATTCTTTTGATATCTAATTCCTTATATTTTGGTAACGGTCTTCCCTTATTATTTTTAGTACTTTCTTTTCTTAACTTCTTATTTTCACTTTTTATTTCCTTCATTAATTTTGGGAAATATTTCTTTAATGTTGCTGAACATACTCCAAGTTCAAATGTGATTTCTTCTATTGTTTGAACTTCTTTTGAATTTAATACTTTTTTCAAGTAATTAGATACCCTTATATTATCATTTTTATGGTTATATTTGTATCTTTTCTTTTTAAAATTCTGATTAATTTTATTATTATTTTCTTTGATCTTGTTTATTAGCTCTGGGAACCTAGAACTTAACGTAATTCTGGACACATTTAACCTTTCTGACAATGAAATTATCGAGATGTAATCATTTTGTGATTCGATGACATCCTCTAGATATTTTTTCACTTTTTCATAATGACTTTTATGATTGTAATGAACAATTTTAGATTGGTCATTTATGTTCTTTAAAGATACCTTTTTGACTTGCCCATTCAATATTTCTACAAAACTTACTTCTAAGAATCTGCTAATTTTAAGTAACATATTTATTTCAGGCATAGTTTTACCAACACCATATGCTAACAAGGAATCTTGAGTAATATCCAATTTAGTTAAACTGAAGTCTTTTAATGCGCTGTTCTCCCTTAACTTATTGTTGATAAAATTTAATGAAGATATACGGGGTTCACTTTGCACCTTAATACTATTAAAAAAGTAATTAAACATTTCCTCAATTTGTTCAGAGTTATAAATGCTTTCTTCAAACCTATTTTCAAAGTTATCATCTGAATCCCTCTTTATTTCTCCAAGCCAACTAAAGCAATATTGGCAATAACCAATACTTGATTTTACATGTATAATATTTTGTAGCATTCCACATTGGGCACATGTGGTCTTTAAAAAAGTAGAATGTTTTACACAGACGTCATAGTGGTTTATATTCCAAATCAATTTTTCATATAGTGGGAGGGAATTTTCCTTCATTAGTTGAAGACAGTCTGGACACCAAGCACGGGTAGTCTTCATTAATTTTTTTTTAGAGAATACCTCTCTAAATTTGATTAATGTGAGATTAGACAGCTTTCTTTGACCAGTCAATTTTTCCAAAATTTTTACGTTAATTTCAGAAAACTCACCAAGGCCATTTATATGACTAGAATGCGCCAAATATATGTTAGTAGCGTATTTCAATTTATGCGCTCTTAAATATTCTTTTAAAATTTTGGATGTTAGAATACCAACCGAAACCTTATGAGCATTAGCTAATCTTATTAAATAACTACTTAAACTTTCAACATCCTTTCCTTCATTCATTATAGGATTCAAACTGTATAAAAACGTAGTTATTAAGTCATCATCTTGCTTCTCACTAGGTATTAGGTTATACATTTCATACACATTATTAAACATTTTTTTCATCACCACTTATTTAGTGTTTATGCCTCTTTTTCAGTGATACCAATTACATCTCTAACCGGATTCCTTTTTCCGACATCTTTCCTCTTGATTGTGTTGTCGCTTTTATTACTGTCTTCTTTATCCGTCAGATTACTAAAGCCTAATAATTGTTGAAGATTATAACTATCTTTTTCCCCTTTTTCCAGATCCCTTTCGCCGTAAACAGCCTCTTGAGCTATTTTTAGAGCTTTTGATGGAAGTGGTGCATTATTCTTAATTAATTCGTAAGAGATACTCGGTAGGTTTCTATTTAGTGCTTGAATTAAACAAACATTTAACCATTCCTTGAGAATTCCTATACACCCTACTGTTCTTTCGTATAAAAATTCCCAGTGTAATAGCAGTTCTGAATCCTCGTCGAGTGGCAAGTGCTTTTCAAATGTATAAATAACACTTTTAAATTCTCGAATGTCTTGAGTATTATTTAAATTATATCGTCGAAAATGTATTTCATTGGTACGCCTTCCCAATTGACCATTTAAATCAAAAAAACTCATTAATTCATATGTACCAAACATGACAAAAATACTTCCAGTTAAGTTAGCAATTGACTTTATTGCATCCATTTGATCTTGTATAGCCTTGCCACCAGGAACTTTGAGGAGATGTTGTGCTTCATCCAGTAATACTATTTTTGTTTTTCTGTGGATAATTGCATTTTCCAGAGACTCCCTTAATGCTGGAGAAGTTGATGGTAAATGATTGGGAATATATCTATGATTTGGTTTCTTTTCTGGTTCTCTTAAAACTTTATAATCAATAAGAGGCTCATTCATTTCTTTAAGCATTCTCCTGTAAAAATCTTTCCAATTAAACTTCCCATTATCTGGGGATGGTAATTCAAGAGAGACAATAGGAATAATACCTTTATCTTTCTGTATTATTGTATGATTCTTACTTAACACTTCTCTTTTAACTCTTTTACATAAAGTCGATTTCCCAACTCCTGTTGGGCCAAAAACCTGGTATACTTTACCTTTTTCTGATTCCTCGATCTTCTCCATTAAACTTGTGTAAACACGTTGAAGTATGGGATGATTAATCGTCCGTTCACGAAAATAATTTTTCTTCTCAAGGATAGAAGAATTAGTAATTTGTTCTGAGAGAATCTCCTTATTTTCGTCCATATTAAAACTCCTCGTATAAATCAAAGTGTTCATTTTCGATATTTTTTTCGAAGTGCTGATTATTGGATGGATTTATGTCACTTGTGCTCTGTGGAATTTTGTCTTTATTTCTAAATTGAACTAAGTTGTTTGTTTCATCCACTCTATTTTTTAGTAATTCATATTGAATATTGTCTTCTATTTCAGTAATAAACCTTGCTATTTTTTGTGCATTTATTGAAAAGTTCTTTGCGTGATTGTGCTTGTTTTTTTTGATTTCTGATGTAATAAACTTAAGTTCCTTCTCTGTTAGATTCTTTAAAATCGAATAATATTGAGATATGCATTTAACCCATTTTTTATTAATATAAGCATATGCGATTCCTAGGTTGAAAGGGTCAAATCTTACCTTAACTTTTACCTTATTGGAATGTAATCTTTTAAAGTCATCATGCCAATAATAGATATAATTAATTTTAACACCGTTTTTTTGAACAGTTGCCTCCCCATTTTTTGTGGAGGGTAAAGTTAAAATTTCAAAAACCTTATCATAGGGAATATAGAAATCTTTTCTCTCACCAGAATAAAACATTCCTTGTTGAAACGCTTCTTTAGGGGTTCTATCTAAAGCTGGATGCTCGATATTTTCATAAATCTCGAAGAAATAATAATCTAATGCTCCGGATAATTCATACAAAGTCCAGATGGCGTGATTTTTTGGATTTACACTTTTGGTAACCTCACGTACATTTTTCATTATCTGGGTATTTCCTTTTAAATTGTTAATAAAATTGGTATTAGTTGTACCAAAAAGTCTCTCTAATACGGAACCATACCTTGGCTTTGCGGCTGGTCTCCAGATAAGCTCTTTTTCATACATAGCTAATAATGTTTCGAAATATACACTATGAAATTCCTTTCCGTTGTCGACAAATACTTGTTGAGGTAGTCGGTTATATCGCCTCACACAGTCCCTAAAAACCATTAAACATGATCTATAACTTGGTGGCTCAAACGATAAATAAAAAGCTATGACTTTTCTTGAAAATGCATCAATCATGAGAGTTAAATATGGTCTGCCAAGGTTTTTCCCAGTACTTGAACATACCAGTTCTATGTCTAATTCAGTATGATCTAAATGACAAATGTTAAAAGGAAAATCCCCATGTCTGGGTGTAGTTCTAGTCAATTCCCAGTAATATGTTTTTTTCTGATATTCAGCTCTTTTCCCTTTACGTTTTTTAGTTTGCTCATCGATTGGACGCTTTTTAATATATGAATAAAAAGTTACTGAACTAGGTGGATCATACCCCAGTTCTTCACATTTATTTTTAAAGGATCCATATACTAAAGCTACATTCTTCTGAACTTCAGATTCATATTCATTTTGGATGTATTCATTCATAAGCGTCATCACTTCACTACTAAATCGGCCCTGTCTATTCCCTTTATTCTTATCTTTTGGTAGCAAGCCAATATATCCATTTCCAAATAAATTTTCTGCTTTTCTGTACTTTCCTGACCAATCACGCACCTTCCGTAGATTAGGTTCAACCTTTGTTTCTTTAAATTCTTTAGATCCAAACCTTAAATACTTTTCAACGTATTTCAGTCTGTAGTTTGCAATTTTATAGTCTTCTTCACTTGCTTCAGTGATAAGATCAACAAGAGGGTCATTAAGCTCTTCTTTAACTTGACCAATAATTTTTTCATCCCTAATTAATTTATCGAATAACTCTCTAGAGATTTCATTGTATTTACCCTCTGAACTAAGAAATACATTGTTATCTCCAATATTAATGATTGTCCAGATATAATTATCCCATAGAATTTTCGTACCAATTTCAAAAGAAATTTTTATCGAGGAAGACAAATCCTTTTCACATGAAATTAAGTTAATATACATTTCTTCATGTTCTTTATGCAGGAAAACCTTTACCGAATCAGCATCTGCTAAGGATTTTTCATTTAAATCAACATATATATCATGGTTTACTATTGAAGCATAAACATCATCTGCGCAATAAAAATAATCATTAGAGTGATCTATTAACTGTTTAAGTGAAAGTCCTGGATTCTGGAAAATCACTTGCCTAATTTCATCTAAAATAGATAAATTTAATTTTAAACTCTTCTCTCTTCTCAAATAATCATCAAGAAACACAAAATTTCTATGCAAATTCCAATTGATACTACTATTAATGCATACCTGGAATTCAAGACCTAATTTCTTCGCAAATTTTTCTCCTGGCGGGCATCTCCATTTGCCATGGTCATCTTTAATATATTTCCATGGTTGCTTTTTTGACAGTATTAATAAGTCATTTTCATCTTTCCACTCTACCCATCCAGCATTATCTTCCCTAATCACAAAAAAATCTGGTGTATAGAGTGTCCCACAATTTTTCCCTTTATTGTTAACATAATTTAATTTTATCCTATTTGGTTGATCATAAAACTCTAATACCGTATCATCATTCTCCATCATTAGAACAGCAGGCCCTTCAACCTTCTTACTTTCCCATTGAATAAACACCCCCATTTTCTTCGAAGGATATTTGCCAGAGGGACTTCTACCACTCCCACCTACTGAACGCGCGGGTTGTGAGAAACGAATATTCTTGTTGATATAGTCCTGGGTATCCTTAGATATGTTATTTTTTTCACACCAACTTAGAAATTCCACTTCAGACAACATTACCCAACACCCCACTCATTTCATTGTAGTTGATGATAGCACATTCTTATTCGAATTTGTTGTCGAACTTTATCGAATAAAACTAATTTTATGAACCTAACATATTAATTCGACACTGTTTCATTATATCCTTCTAATTTTCCAAATTTATTTTTTGTTTTTCTCCAACATTTTGGTTGATATCTTTTATTTTGCTATTAATTAACTTTTTCCACGTTGTAGCAATACCTTTTTCCCTAACCAGGTATGACCCTTTTAACAACAATTCGACCTTTCTACGACTTGGATAAATATTATCATTTTGCAGGGCATCAACTGACTTCGATAGTTCTAATTCGGCTTTTAATAGCCGATTACGTTTTCTCTCTTTTATATGCGCTACATATATTTCGTTTATTTTTCTAGTTTCATTCGGATATTTTAGGTACAGCAATCGACGATCACACCCAATAACTGAAGCTATTTTTTTAATTGATTTTGGAGCAGTAATATAATCACGATGAATGTAATTATTTAAATAATTTTTGATGTATTCATGATCCAGTTTTTTCTTCGATTTCTTTTCCACAGTAATTCCTGAAATGAGATTTTTGTTTATATTGGCGGGTTTCTTGTGAAAAAAACCAATTACTGTAATATCAAGCTTATTACAAATCAAAATTAACGTCTTGAGTTCAGGTATATTAATCCCTTTATACCAATATCTAAAAGTTGTCCTTGCAACTCCAAATACCTCAGCTGCTTTGTTAATATTTCCTTCAAATTCGTTTTGCACGTAGTATTGAAGACTTTCGGAAATATGCTTTCTATGGATTATGTTTGATGAATTATGGGTAATCAAGTTCATTACCTGTTTAGTAATATTAATTTCTTCCTCCAAAGCATTACTTTCTAATTTCTTTACTAACTCTTTCCCAAGCCACCCTCCACAATTATCACAGTAACCAGGTCGACTATTTCTTGAAAGAATTTGCATTTTCTTAAGGCAATACGTACATTGCTGTTCAAGTAGTATTTGATGAATTGGACAAATTTTTACCACCTTAATATTCCACAGTAATTGTTCATAGATCGTTTTACCTTCGTTTAATGCCACGTGAAAACAGACTGGACACCAAGCTTTTTTCTCTCTCATCAAACCCCTAGTTGGTATTATTTTGGAACACTTAATTAAGGTAATATCTCTTAAGTCCGTTCTGGTTGTTAAAGTTGACATAACATTAACAAAATCATTTGCCATTGTCCCTATTCCATTTATTCCAGACGATGAATCATAAAAACCATTTCCACCCTTCGCTGCTATGTTAGTTAAATACTCCTTGTTCATTTGCGGAGTAATAACTTTCGAAAATAATAATCCTTGAGAAACATTGTGAGCGACTGCCAATCTTGACATGTAACTAGATAAGGATTCCTTATGCGCAGTATTTATTTCAATTGGTTCTAGGTTATATAGTAAACTCCCAGTAAAATATTGATTTCCCATTGTAGTCACCTGATCTTTTTATTTATTTTCCATTAGTTTTGTGATTTTATTCAAATATGAACGTGGAAACATAATATTAAGCTGATGTTGAGTGACAATAAAGTCGTTTAATTACAAATAAAGTGGTTACAAATAAAGTTGTTTACTTTGTTATCAAGACCTAAATCTTTAAAAGTCATAAAAAATAAAGAGTGATACATATTAGTCATGTATAATGTGTATCACCCTTATAATACTTGTTAAACAATCGCGCCCGATCGTATTATATGGTTAACCAGTCATTTCTGGTTGACCTATTTTTAATAGGTTTTATGCTTGAGGAAGCCGGGGTAGGACGTTCGCGCCCGTGGGACTTGATCCCGTCCGTAATGCTGTCCACCCCTCCTTGTAGAAACATGTTTGAGGCTGGTTGGGGCATAGACCCCGTATTGCGGTACAATTCCAATTTCACCACAAACACCTTTTTTAATCTTTAATGCAAAAACCATAGAAGCACTCCAGTTTTTAATTTGGATGAACAGGAGTTATAAGCCACCCAAATAGTGTCACTGCTGATAAAAAAATTCCAATAATTAACCCTAAAGTTATACCTATATTAGCTAATAGTCTTTTCTCACTTTTTTTCCTTAAAGCCATTATACCCAGTATAATGGAAGAAGGGACGCCAATAATTATTATTAAGTATACTATTGGTATCAATATTTTTGGTAGTAATGATTCAGCAGGTAAAAAAAGTGTAAAAAAGATAAGAATCCTAGTCCAAATGATGTATAGCTCAACCAAGAATACTTTTTTTCATTCTGCAATGTTATCTCCATCCTCCCCCTTCAAAACCTCTTCCGTAATCAGGTATTCTGCTTCGTTTAAATAGGGAAGAACTTCAGCAATATAGCCCGAATATGGCAAACTGGGTGCTATATTTTATTCCGCAAGCGCGCCCGTTCGTATTATAAGGTCAGCCAGTCATTTCTGGTTGACCTATTTTTAATGGGTTTTATGCTTGAAGTAGCCGGGGTAGAACGTTCGCGCCCGTGGGACACCGATCCCGTCCGTA
>NZ_NIXK01000010.1 GCF_002763455.1 Lentibacillus sediminis | reverse complement strand
AGAAAACTTCCGCCCGAGAGAGAAAACTTCCGCCCGAGAGAGAAAACTTCCGCCCGAGAGAGAAAACTTCCGCCCGAGAGAGAAAACTTCCGCCCGAGAGAGAAAACTTCCGCCCGAGAACAAAACTTCAAACCAAGAATCCACAAAAAAAGATACGGCCCCTCAGGCCGTATCTTCTCTCCACTCTTCACCCGCGGAAACGATGTAAAAAGCTTGTGAGTCTTTCATTATCCGAATGCTCAATGACTTCGCTTGCTGTTCCCTGTTCGGCAATGACACCTTCATCAAGGAAGAGCACTTTATCTGCAACATCGAGGGCGAAATCCATTTCGTGAGTGACGAGGATCATCGCCATTTCTCCCTCTTTTGCGATGTCGCGGATGACTTCGAGCACTTCGCCGACTAATTCCGGATCTAATGCGGAAGTAACTTCGTCAAAAAGCATGATTTTCGGACGCATAACTAAGGCCCGGGCCATGGCGACACGCTGTTTCTGCCCGCCGGAAAGCTGGCTTGGGTAATTATCCAGCTTATCGCCAAGTCCGACTTTTTTCAGCATTTCAATCGAATAATTGCGTGCTGTTTCTTTCGCTTCCTTTTTCACATGAATAGGTGCAGTCATGCAATTATCCAAAATAGTCATATGCGGGAACAGGTTAAAATGCTGGAATACCATGCCGATATCCCCGCGGACTTCCCGCAAGTGTTTTTCATTTGCTTTTGATTGTTTACCGTCTTTATCCATTTTCCATAAGTTCTTGCCATCTACGATAATGTCCCCGGAGGTTGGCTCCTCCAGAGTCATCAGCATACGGATAATCGTGGTTTTACCGGAACCACTTGGCCCGATTACCGCAACTTTTTCCGATGGCGCGATATCGAGATCAATCCCTTTTAAGACTTTTACATCACCGAATGATTTATGCACATCATGATATCTAACAATAGGTTCCGTCATTCTGTCACGCTCCTTTAGCTTCGTTCAATGCTGCTTTTTTATCAAATCGTGTATTCATGCGCCGCTCCAGCTTGCGAATCAGAATGGCAGAAGGATAGCTCAGCGCAAGGAAAATCAGGGCGACGATGGTCAGTGGTTCCAGATAGGACCAGTATTGTGCGCCATAGCTGTTTGCCAGACTGAGAATCCCCAGCACGCCGATCGTGGACGCAAGCGGAACTTCCTTAAACATAATAATAAAGTAGTTCCCAAGCATCGGGATAGTTGGCGGAAGGGCCTGGGGCAACACAATCTTCGTCCATTTCTTCGAGGTAGAAAGATTCAATGCCTTGGCAGCTTCCCATTGTCCTTTTTCTACACTTTCAATCCCAGAACGGTAAATTTCCCCGATATAGGTGCTGAAGTGAATGCCCAGGCCCAATGTAGCCGCAGCAAGCGGGTGTAAGGCTATCCCGATAACAGGAACCATCGGCAATGCATAGTAAAGGAAAAATAACTGAACGAGCGGCGGCGTGGATCGGATAAATTCCATAATCCATGTTACGACAAAATGAAAAGCTTTATTCGGCACACGCCGCAAAAACGTCCAGACGAATCCAAACAGGAGGGCGAACAAATAACTGGCGATGGTCAGTCCCACCGTAATTTCAATACCGTCAAGAATAACCGGCAGGGATTCCGTAAATGCTTCCCAGCTCCATCCATTATTATTCATCAGCTAGCCACTCCTTTCTTGGAGATGCTCTCTGCTTTTCGTGTTGCAAAGATCAGCGGCAATGCAATGATGAAATAGAAAACGAGCACCAGCAGATAGACAAGCGGTGCCTGCTGATAGTTGGTGCTTCTGATAATATCTCCATAATATAAAATATCGGTCAAGCCAATCAAGGAAACCAGCGACGTACCTTTAAGTATTTGAATGGTGTAGTTGCCAAATTCCGGCAGCATCATTCTTACTGCCTGCGGGAAAATAACCAGCCGCATCCGCTGGAAACGAGACATATTGAGGGCGGTAGCAGCTTCTGTCTGCCCTTTTGCCACCGCAAGAATCGAACTGCGGACTACTTCTGACATGTACGCTCCGTAGTTGAGGGCAATGGCAATAACACCTGCCCACCAGTTGCTGCCGAGCTGAATGCCAAACAGTATTGGGATCGCGTAATACAGCCAGAACAGCTGAACAATTAGGGAAGTACCGCGAAACACTTCTACATAAAAACCGGTAAAACCTCTTAGCAGCTTATTGCTGGACAGCCGGCACAGCCCCGCTACGAATGCCATCAAATAAGCAAAAAATGCGGAAGCTAATAGGACAGAAATGGTAACGCCGAGCCCTTGGGAAAGCTGTGGCAAAATATTGATAATCGCCTCGATCGGAATCACTCCTTTATAAATATTATTCTATAACTCTTTTAATCCAAATCTTTACAGGAAAAAACATAGGGTCAGGCCCCTGGGTGAGGGAACCGGACCCTATGGAGTCTTTTACTCTGAGTTTATTCACTGTTCATTGCGTATAGGAGTGGCGGGACTCCATCTTTAATTATGCTTGATAGTTTTATTCAAGATATAGAGTCACTTCGGCTTACGCTTCGCCGCCGCTGCAAAGCTCCTCTGTGGTAATTGCTCCAACTTCTACCATATTGCTGTCAGCGCTAAACCCATTTTGTTCCAGAAGTTCAGCGATTGTACCATCTTCTTTTAATTTTTGAAGCTGTTCATTATAAGCATCGCGCAGCTCGGTATCATTCAGGTTGAATGCAGCAGCACCATAGCTTGGCACGCCTTCTACATCAGGCTGCTCGAAGTTTTCTACAAGCATCAGTTCATCGGAAGCTGTTTCCATTGCCATGCGCACCGTCATTTCTGTTGCTGTGGTCGCATCGGCTCTGCCCGATTGAACTGCAGAGAAAGTTGCCGGAATATCTGCGGCAGTGGTAATCTGATCTTCACTCACGCCAGCTTCTTTCAGGAACCCGATTTCCGTAGCGCCTTCCATTACAACAACCGTTGCATCCGGGTTATCGGCAATATCCTGGTAGCTTTCCAGTCCCAGTGGATTTCCTGCCTGAACGACTAATGCTTCCCCATACTGCATTGTCGGTTCACTGAAGGCAGCATTTTCACAGCGGCCTGGCTGAATCGCCATCCCTGCTGTAACTACGTCAAATTGCTCTGCTTGAAGTCCTGGAATCAACTGACCGAAATCGGATAGCTGAGAATTCATTTCTTCAATTCCCAGTTCTGCAAAAACTGCCTCGGCAATGTCTACAGCTGCTCCTTTTAACTCCCCATCTTCCTGGTATGCATATGGTTCTTCATTGGCAAACCCGATGTTCACGACGCCGGCTTCCTGCATTTGGGCTAATTTGCTTTCACCTTCGCCACTGCTATCGCCGCCGCCTTCACCACCGCTTGCATTTCCTTCTTCTTCATTTCCGCCGCCACAAGCAGCAAGCATGAGAAGGGTAAGTACTAAAACGGATGTAAGTAGTAGTTTTCTCAATCTAAAATGACCTCCCTATTAATGTATGAAACTAGTATTGGCAGATTCTTTTCTGTCTGCCACCGCGTTTTCCAGGCACAGCCAGGTCAGCGGAAGATCTTTTCTGGGTAAAAATTCTCACGAAATAACGCTAAATACTGAAGAAAATGGGGAAAATTAACTATCAAGCAGTCATACAATAATCATAGCGGGAATTCGGTTGTGATTCAAACGCAGTATTTTTTGATAATTTATAAAATAGCGGCGTATTTTTGGATAGGACGAATCATTCTCCAGATAACAAAGACATGCTGGTTAATCTTCCATTTTCCTTGGATTTGCCCAAAATTTGCCCGGTGAGTCAGCCGATTTGGATAAGACTTATGGACAAACCAGCAGGAACAAGGTAGCATTATCAGCAAAACCTCTTATATAAAAAGAAGCGGGGGAAATTATGATGGCTGGATATGTAACGGTAATCATTGTGGGCGGGATTGTCGTATTAATGGTGCTGATCCTTTCACTAGTGACCATCTCCAAAGGCTATGCACACAAACATACCATTGACCCGCATCCGGATGATAAAGAGCAGGAGGATGACAGGGAAGAGGAGGATGAAGAGAAATGAAGTTTTCTACCATTGGAACAAGCTGGATCACGCAGCGTTTCATTGATTCTGCTGTAAAGTCAGGAAAGGCGTCTCTGCATTCCGTCTATTCGAGAAGGGAGGACAGCGCCCAGCAAATGGCTGAGGCAAACCATGCAAAGGGGTTTACCGATCTGAACGAAATGCTCAAGGAACCGGCGGACTTTATCTACATAGCTTCTCCCAATGCACTGCATTATGAGCAAATCTTGCAATGCATCACCCGGGAAAAGCATGTATTCGTGGAAAAGCCGATGGTCTATACCGAGGCACAATTAGAGGAAATAAGAAAGCAGGCGGCAGAAAAGGGAGTCCTCGTCGCGGAAGGGTTCCGTCATTTATTTTCGCCAAATTATAAACAGTTGAAAAATGCATTGCTAAAAGTGGGGCAGGTAAGAAGTGTACTGCTGCAGTACGTCCAGTATTCCTCAAGGTATGATGCGTATAAACGCGGCGAAGAACCAAATGTGTTTACTCCTGAATTTGCCGGCGGGGCAATGATGGATTTGGGAGTCTATCCACTGAGCATGGCGATTGATTTATTCGGTGAACCGGAACAGGCGGATTATTTCCCTGTACGGCTCAAAAATGGCGTTGATGGCAGCGGGACACTGGTATTGAGCTATGATGGTTTTCATGTGATCATCCTTTGTTCGAAAATCGCGCAGGCCACCATCCCATCGGAAATTCACGGAGAGGATGGGACGCTGACAATGGATCATCTGGCGCCGATTGAATCACTGTTGTTTTTTGACAGGAAAACTAAGGAAAGTGAAGAGCTGGCCGGACATCAGGCAGAGTTGGATATGATGTATGAGGTGGAAGCTTTTGTTCGGATGGTGGAGGAAAATGATACACGGGTGCATGAAGAGTGGCTGGAGAGAAGCAGGCGTGTTGTTAGAGTTACAGAAGCAGTCCGGAAACAGCAGGGGATTTTGTTTCCGGGGGAATAGATAGGATATCTTAGGCTGCCGGGGATTTGCGGCAGCCTGGGTACAATAGAATTTTCCTTAATACACTTGAATGCTGAATAGATCCTGGTTAGTCATATTTTTCGTTATAATCCGCAACCCATTCCAAATTGACGGGTCCATTTGTTACTGAGTAATAGCCACCGTTACCACTATAAAGTATTAATCGGTTTTCATGGACAGAGGCTGCGATTATGTCACCTTTTGAATAGACGGTAAATTCAAAACTTGTTACTTCAGAAACATCACTATCCCATTCGCTATCACTCATTTTTTTTACGTGATATTGACTTAAGAAATGAAACAGTTCATCCGCAGCTTCATCGTTGTTCGTTTCCCAAGTTTCACTTCCATCTAAACGGAAATCCAATGACTCTACATGAACTGGTTCATAACTTAATACAGTAGTTAAGTTTTTCTCTCTATATTCGTTATAAACAGTAATAGACACTAATGCAATAGGGAGGATGACCATAAAAGCAAGAAGGAATTTAAATACACTTTTGTTATATAGATTTTTATCTATTGTGAACTTCATAAGCATGTCTGCCAGATACACAGTAAATGGTATTATTACTAAAAAAAATAGCAAACCACCAGCGATAATACCAATATAAGAACTCCACAGATAAAATCTTTCAGCCAAAAAATATGCGGTGTATGAAAATATAAATAATGTGACGATGAAAATTATCCAAAAATGACTATTTCTGCTGTTATACATTGAATCACCCCCTGATTTTCATTCTTCAATTAACTCGCCCGTTAAAGGAACAAGCGGACTACAGGTTGCTACCGTTATTCGTACTATCTTTATTCTCTTTTTTACTTAAAAATTTCCAAACATGATATGTTGTCCAAAAAACGGTTTAGACCCTACTTAATTTTTTCATACGATTCAATCATTGTTTTACCATTTTTTTTAGCTAGCACTTGAAATGTTTTATTTTGTGAGAATGGCGAATACGTATGTTCATTATGAGTGATTATAGAATTTTCTTTAACAGTAATAAAGTATTTATTTTTTGAATCAGGTAGTATGATTTCTACACCGCCACCTCCTCCGCTTATATCTATCCTTGCTGTTAATTTTCTTAATATAAATTCCTTATCTTCCTGAAATATTCCAGCTACGTAGAAGAAATTGTTATTATCTTCAGCTAACAAAAGATGTTCACCATTCGTGGTATTTACTAATACAAGGTTTTCTCCTACTGATTTCTCAAATTCGTTCACAGCGCTTTCTAATGTGGGAAATATTTCTTGTTCTGTTGTACTTTGGTTTGGATTGTTACACCCTTGCAACACCATAATAGCTAATACAACTAATAAAAAATTTTTAACCATCGGATCACCTCTCTAAAAGGTTATAAAACACTTATCTTATGTAAAAACTCCATATCATTTATAAATGATATGGAGTAATTTATCAAGCTAATTTCATCCATAAGTTATCGTAAAAAGTACACACCGTCTGGATAGCCGGTTGCATTTATGTCTGGCGAGAGAGCTCTTACTGCATATTTATCTAATTCTGGCGCACCAGGGCCAGCTAAATATGCCGTCAAAACACCGTTGGTGATATTATAAGCCGGATCAAAATACAAAGCCTTTGTTTCACCTATCGGTACGTATGCAGTATATGAATAAGAGTTTGTGGCAGTGCGTTGCCATGAAAACCCTGCACCAGCCCTGATTTCTGGAATTCCGACGTTAACATTAAATGACTCTGATACAGACCAGCCGGTTGTGCTTGTAATACCGCATGGTTGGCCTGAACCACTGCAATCAATTGCAGCACTTACTCTAATATCATCACCAGATTCATAATAATTAGTAGAACTACTAGTTTCATTATAAATGTAAATGAGACTAGCTAAATTATTATTACCGATCTGGTTATGACGGTTTAAATCTTGATTGTTCACTGGGTTCTTTTCTTGTTCTTCTAAATGAGTTTTCAATTCTTGCAGAGATAGTTTGTTTTCTTCCCCACCTTCTACTTCAACGGCATTAGAGTATGTTTCACCTGTCTCAATGTTTATAACTTCTCCATCTTCAATCTTGTAATTACTTTCTTCTGCAAATACTGATTGAGAGGTAAACATCAAGGTTAGCGCCACTGCAAAAAAACTTGTGAGCCAAAGTTTCTTAACGACTTTTTGAGACAATTTAATTCCTCCTTATTTTTTGTGAAACAAATAGTCAATCCTGCTTCACGGGTGGAAAATGCAATCTTTTAAGATTAATCTCAACAACTATAATAATATTTTGTTATATTATTATAAAGATTGCAAAAATAATTGTGTGCGTTTAAGCTATACAATTTCCTAAACGAGCTACTGCTTAATCTTTGAACCTCCGAAACCCACTATCATTCTCTGTTTTATAGAATTGGAGTTTCCGTACATTTTCATCACCCTCCCAATCACTGACTTGTTATTTTAAATCTTACCATGGACAATTGATATTTTGTATTGGTAAAATAATAACGATAGAGTGGAAGATATAGGGGTATTACGAATTAATTTTAACAAGTATTAAAAGGGGGATTTCTATGGCTTTAGGGGAGAATCTTAGGTATTATAGAAAGAAGAAAAAATTCACGCAAGAGGAATTAGCCAGTGGGATATGTGCCGCCACGTATCTAAGCAAGATTGAGAACGATAAAATTACCCCGAATATAGAAACATTGAAGTTAATTTGTGAGAAACTTGACATAACGGTTGCCGATGTAGAAGAGAAAGATTATTCCGGAGAAATAAAATTGATCGAGAGGCTTCTGAATTACATAAGTCAAAGAGATAAAAAGGAAGCAAAAAGATTATTCAATGAAATGGATGATTTGCTCCTGAATATCACAGATCCGTATATGATTGGGCAATATAGAACAGCAGAACTGCGTTATTATCTTTCTATTAAAGATAAAGATAGGGCTAATAAAATTAAGGGAATAATTGATGCAGAGTTCATGGATTATTTATCACCAAAATATAGCTTAATATACACCCAATCATTAGGGTTATATGAATATCTCTTTGGTAGTATTTCAAAAGCTAAAGAATATTATATAGAAGCTAACCAAATTGCAGATCAATTATATATAAGAGACCCCGAATTTTACTTTCAAATGGCTATGGTCTTCAGTCGCAATAACAACATCACCATGTCTATTTATTACACAGAAAAAGCATTAGGATTATTTTCTGAAAAAATGGACTTCAAGCGCTCTGCTGATTGCCAGTTAATATTAGGCATCAACTTCAATCGTATTCATGAGTATCCAATTGCAATAGATTATTTTGAAAAACTTTTAACCACTAGTGAGCAATTGGAGAACCCTGAAATAATTAGAAGCAAGGTTTATCACAACATGGGTATGTCTTTTTCGGGATTGGGACAGTCTCAAAAAGCAATAGATTCGCTAAATAAAAGTATTGAATTTTATAAAGATCCTGCTGAAAAAATTATGGCACATTACTTATTGGTAAAAGAATACATGGGTCAGGGTGAGGATGAAAAAGCAAGTCATCATCTTGACGAGGGAGCATTCTTAGCAGAAGACAAACAGGATTTTTTGTATGAAGTCAAATTCAACCTATTAAAATTTAAACATCTAGATGCAAGCCTTAATATTAAATACCGAGATTATATCATAGAAACAGCTTTACCTTATGCTAAAGAAAAATCTTATAATCTTTATTGTGAGTGTTTGGAGTTACTGGGTTCATTTTATAGGGAAACATTCCACTATAAAGAAGCAGTTCATTATTTTGAATTAGCTTTACATTATAGAAAAAGAAGCTACTGATAAGGGGGGATTAGTAAAATGAAAAAAATTCTTATTTTGGTACTTGTAATATTTACGTTAATAGTACCTCAAACTGTTATCGCCGATGAAGAGAAATATCCTGAACCACATGATGATACACCTGTTGGGGGTGAATAGTAAGACAGGATGCCTAACCTGAACGGTGGCATCCTGTCTTTTTTTAATCAATTACTGTGATCTCTCCGTATCCACCGGCTGCAATTTAGCTTCAATTTCCTCGCGTTGATCTTCAATATAAGGCGGCAAAGCAAGGGATTCACCTAGGTGCTCGGGTGATTCGTCGGTAGCAAATCCCGGTCCGTCTGTAGCCAGCTCGAATAAAATGCCATTTGGCTCGCGGAAATACAGCGATTTAAAATAAAAGCGTTCCACTACACCGGAATTGGGAAGGCGGGCTTCCTGCAGGCGATCTCTCCACTTTGCGAGTTCTGCTTCATCTTCTACGCGGAATGCCACGTGGTGGACACTGCCGCGGCCGGGCCGCTCCCGGGACAAATCTTCACGGACCTCAAGATGCACCTCTGCACCGGTGCCGCCCTCCCCGGTGGAGAACACCAGAATATCCGGCTGGCCGCTGACTGGTGATGGATAGCTTGCGACCTGCTGAAAGGACAATACTTCTGTTAATACTCTAATCGTCGGCTCCGCATCCGGGACGGTCAGTTTGCTTGGTCCGAGTCCGATGATTCCTTTATCTGTCGGTACCGGGCTGAGTTCCCACACGTTTCCGCCAGGCACGCCACTATTTGTTTCATCGGAAATAAGCGTAAGGCGCTGCTTTTCGAAATCGCGGAAATGGATGACCTTCCGTCCGGCTTGTTCGGAAATGCCGTCATGCTCGACGTTGTATTCATTGAAGCGTTCCTGCCAATAGGTGAGGGCAGCATCATCAGGCACGCGCAATGCGGTTGCGGAGATACTTCCATGGCCCGGATAGGTCGTTCCGGCACGCGGGATTTCGAAAAAGGTTAAATCGGTCCCCGGATTCCCAATTTCATCCGCGTAAAACAAATGGTACATCGAGGTATCATCCTGGTTGACGGTCTTTTTTACCAGGCGCATTCCGAGCACCTCTGTATAAAAACGGTAATTTTCTTGCGTATTTGCCGTGATCGCTGAGACATGATGAATTCCTTTTAATTCCATCTGTCTACCTCCTTAAGTGGCAGGGCCAATTTATTCTGAATTAAAGATATTTCTATTATAAAATGCTACAAGCCCAGTGTCTATTCATGTGCTTCTTCCTGCTCTCCCTCTGGATCCGGGCGCAGTCCCCGCTGCAGTTGGGCGATGCTCAGACCGAAATCCATTTGCAGATGGGGATAGTCGGTAAAGCTTTCCCAGTCTCCGCCCCATTCAAAACCAAGCTCCTTGGCGATGTCCGCCACTTCAAACCAATCGCGCTCACCATTGTCGTTGCCATCGTAAGTGATATCCCAAATAATCTCTCCCTCGTCATTGCGAAGAGCATAGTCAATGGCCAGGCCGTAATTATGGTAGGATTCCCCGCCCTCCGCATGGGTTACGATCACACCGTCGGCTGTCCGCCCTTGAGCATATAATTCATTTTGCCGTTCAATCGAGCGAGTGCCGTCGGTAATGACAACGTCGATGCCAATATCTGCCGCTTGCTCCAGCAGTATGTTTTTATTTTCTTCGACGACAGGGTGAAGGTGTTCTGGAACAGGAGCGTCCTCGCCACGGTCAACGTAATTTCCATTCATCTGGTTATATAGAAGTAAGAGGATCATCAGAAAAAAAGCAATCAGGGCCCACGGCAGCAATATGTCGATAACCTTTTTCATGCTGTCAGGTTCCTCCCCCGGAACTATCTTTTCTTCTATTTTAACACCAGAGACAAGTATTCATCCACTTGAAGCGTAAAGGCTCCGGCTTGGATTTGTGGGGTTGTTTAGTGATATAATTTGAAGAAACATAGAGAGCATAGAAAGGAAATGAGCATGGCACAGCAAATTGGTGTTATTGGTTTAGCAGTAATGGGAAAAAATCTTGCATTAAACATAGAAAGCAGAGGGTATTCGGTTGCCGTGTACAATCGGTCCTCGGAAAAAACAGAAGCCTTTCTGCAGGATGAGGCAAAAGGGAAAAACTTTGTCGGGGCAACCACCGTCGAGGAGTTTGTCAACTCGCTGGAAAAACCGCGGAAGATCCTGTTAATGGTCAAAGCGGGACCGGCAACGGATGCGACCATTGAATCACTGAAGCCGTATCTGGAAAAGGGCGATATTCTGATAGACGGCGGCAATACCTTGTTTGAAGATACCATCCGCCGCAATCAGCAGCTTGATGAAACCGGGATTCATTTTATCGGTACAGGCGTCTCCGGCGGGGAAGAGGGCGCACTGACCGGGCCGTCGATTATGCCAGGCGGGCAGAAAGAGGCGTACGAACCGGTGGCACCGATACTGGAGGCCATTTCCGCCAAGGTGGAAGGGGACCCATGTGTGACATACATTGGGCCTAATGGAGCCGGGCATTTTGTGAAAATGGTGCACAACGGCATTGAATATGGCGATATGCAATTGATTGCTGAAGCATATTACATCCTGAAACACGTGCTTGGCATGGAGACCGATGAACTGCATGAGGTGTTTGCCGAGTGGAACAAAGGCGAGCTCGACAGCTATTTAATTGAAATTACTTCTGAAATTTTCACAAAAACCGATGAGGAGACAGGAAAGCCGCTGGTTGATGTCATCCTCGATAAAGCAGGACAAAAAGGCACAGGAAAATGGACTAGCAAAAACGCACTTGACCTTGGTGTACCACTGCCATTGATTACGGAATCCGTCTTTGCCCGGTTTATTTCTTCCTTGAAGAGTGAGCGGGTGCAGGCGAGCAAATTGCTGCAGGGGCCGAACGAGGAATCTTATAGCGGCGGCCGCGAAGAATTGATTGAAGCGGTGCGCAAAGCACTTTATATGAGTAAAATCTGTTCCTATGCGCAAGGTTTCGCGCAAATGCGGGCAGCTTCCAAAGAATATGGCTGGGATCTTCAGTATGGGGATATTGCGATGATCTGGCGCGGGGGCTGCATTATTCGCGCGCATTTCCTGCAAAAGATTAAAGATGCCTATGACCGCGAACCGGATCTGGCCAATTTGCTGCTGGATCCATATTTTAAAGAGATCGCAGAAGGCTATCAGTCGGCGCTAAGGGAAGTGGTCGCGATTGCTGTGAAACAGGGGATTGCCGTTCCTGCGTTTTCCAGCGCGGTTGCCTACTATGACAGCTACCGATCCGAGGACTTGCCGGCAAATCTCATCCAGGCGCAGCGTGATTACTTTGGCGCCCATACGTATGAACGCAAGGATAAAGAAGGCGTATTCCACACCAACTGGTTCTAGAGGAGGAGAAGGATGAACATTGCGCTGATTGCTCATGATAAAAAGAAAGATGATATCATCCGGTTTGCTCAGGCCTATAAATATTGTCTGGAAAAACACAAGCTTTTTGCCACAGGCACCACAGGTCTGAGGATTGAAGAGAATACGGGTCTGGACCTGCACCGGTTCCGCTCCGGCCCGCTGGGAGGCGACCAGCAAATCGGCGGGATGATTGCCGACAACAACATGGATCTGGTCATCTTTTTCCGTGATCCGCTGACCGCCCAGCCGCATGAGCCGGATGTCTCGGCTTTAATGCGTCTTTGTGATGTGTATGCTATCCCACTGGCAACCAATATGGCTTCTGCGGAAGTGTTCATCCATGCCCTGGAACGCGGCGACTTCGAGTGGCGGGAAATCATTCATGAGCGGGAGAATCAGGAGTAAATTTGACAGCTTTATCACATGCTGGCTTTTTCTGAATAATCTTCTCCGATCGCATTCCCTAAATCCCCTTTTCGCGATATACTAAAAGCAAAGGGGGAGTGGGGAAATGTATTTTATCATTGCCGGAGTGATCGGTTATTTATTTGGCTGTCTGCATGGATCCCAGCTCGTGGGCAAACTGAAAAAGGTGAACCTGAAGAAGACCGGGGTAAAAAATGCCGGGGCATCGAATACGACGATTGTGCTCGGCTGGAAATACGGGATACTTGTTGCACTTATTGATATTTTTAAAGCGACATTGGCGATTTTACTTACTTTATTTATTTTGCAGGAAAACGGGATTGTTGGAGAAGCGCAGACCTTGCTTGTCTATGTGACGGCATTATTTGTAATCATTGGCCACAACTACCCGATTAACATGAAATTCAGCGGCGGGAAAGGAACTGCCTCGCTTGTCGGGGTTCTTTTGGCTGTCGACTGGCGGATTGCAGTAATTGGGATTGGTATTTTACTGTTGTTGACCTTCACGACAGATTATCTGGTGGTCGGCGTTTTGTTCATGTATCTTTCCTTTTTGGTTACTACCTATGTTTTCTTTGGCGTGGAACCAGCGGCGATTGTGCTCTTTTTGTCGGTCCTCAGTGTTGTAAAGCATATGGAAAATTACCGCCGCATCCTGACGAAAGAAGAGACGAAGCTATCAAGTATGTGGAGAAAGTCCGCATAACAGGAGGAACAGCATGCTCGATATAGTGATTTGGATTTTGATTATTGCATTTTTCGTTTTAAGTTTTGTGGGGATTATTTTTCCGATTATCCCTTCTGTGGTGGTTCTCTGGGGAGGTTTTCTGCTTTATCATTTCGTGCTGAACCCTGATGAGCTGACATGGACGTTCTGGATTGCCATGCTTGTGTTTACCGCTATCCTGTTTGTCGCGGACATTATTGCCAACAGTTATTTTGTCAAACGGTTCGGCGGCAGTAAGACAGGAGAGAGAGCAGCGGCCGTTGCGGTGATTGTCGGATCATTTATTACGCCGCCATTCGGGATTCTTTATGTTCCTTTTCTCGTGGTATTCGCAGTGGAAATGATGCAGAAGCGTTCATCCGGGGAAGCACTAAGGGCGTCAATCGGCTCCCTGATCGGATTTCTCGGCGGTGCCGTGGCCAAGGTGGTCATTCAGCTGATTATGATCATCTGGTTCTTTGTGGTGCTGCTATTTTAAAATGTTTATGATAGAAAGGATTTTACGGAAATGGAACTACCAGCTCGTGTTGTAACGATCGCAGGTTCTGCTGCAGGGGGAAGTGCCGGCATCCAGGCTGATCTGAAAACCTTTCAGGAACTGGATGTCTACGGAATGAGTGTGGTCACGGCGATTGTCGGCAAACATCCGGAAACCGGCAAAAACGTACATCCCCAGACTATCGAAGCAATAGAAGCGCAGTTTTCTACATTAAACAGGCAAGTCGGGATGGACGGGGTAAAAATCGGCATGCTGTTTTCCAAAGAAGTGATCGGGACTGTGGCTCATCTGCTTGGTGATTCAGCGGCTGATCATATTGTTGTGGATCCGGTGATGGTGGGAAAAATGGGTTCACAGCTTTTGGATGACGATGCGATTGATAAACTTAAGGACGAACTGGTTCCCATGGCCGAAATCATCACACCGAACGTGCCTGAAGCCTCCCTGCTGCTTGGAGGCAGGAGTCTGGAAAGTGTTGAGGCTCTCAAGCAGGCAGCAGTGGATCTCCATCAGTTGGGCGCGGGAAATGTGCTGGTGAAAGGCGGACGACTGACCGGTCCGGCGGTCGATGTGCTTTATGATGGTCACAAGGTCACGTCATTCACCGCGCCCCGGGTGGATACGGTAAATACGAGCGGGGCAGGCTGCACCTATTCAGCGGCGATTGCTGCTTATCTTACCAAAGGAACGACTGTAGAGAAAGCGGTTCTGGAGGCAAAACGCTTTGTAACAACCGCGATTGAATACGGATTTTCCTATACTGAAATAGTTGGCCCCACGTATCATGCGGCAATTCGCAAAAGCGGCGTAGCTCATGAGATAAAAGTGGAGACGATTGGATAGGCAGAAGCAGAGTTTAGACAATAGCAAGGAGATTCAGGATGAAAAAGAAATTTTGGCTTGGATTGCTCGTCATGATGGTAATCCTGATCGCGGTCAGTTTTTTTGTTCCTCAAGAAACAGAGCCGCCATCAGATACAAGAATTATTCTCGAGCATAACCGGCACACCTATATAGCACCACCTTGTTTTGAAGAGGCGAATCCGACAAACTGGCTGCAAGAAGCAACATTGGAGGAGGCCGAGAATTTAACTTATCCCCCTGATGGTACATGCACAGCAGAAGCTATGGAAAGCGAAGAAGGCTCATTGTTTGTCAGTCTTCTTAAGGATTTGGGCATTTTGGAGAGAAAGTGGGATTGGTGATTGCCGAAGCGGGGTACATGATGGTGGCAAAAATCATAAGGGGGAATGTGTGATGATCACTACTGCACAAAAATGGGACGATAGTATTTGGGTACGTATCCCCGAGGAAATTGCAGAGAAATATGGTATTCGTGAGGGATTAGAGGTTGAAGTGAACAGTGAAGAGCAAGGAATCATTATAAAACCAATAAATCAAGAACCAACACTAAAAGAGTTATTGGCAAAATGTACACCAGAAAATCAGCATGAAGAAATTGATTGGGGAAAACCTGAAGGAAAAGAAATATGGTAATGCGGATGCTGTTTTGTTTATATCAACCTTGCCCCACATGATTTATTCCCAGCTAAAAATCCTAACTGGCGGCAGCGGTTAGGATTTTAAGATTCAAATCATAGAACATCTATCAACTCAAAAAGCTAAACAACGCTTCATTAAATTCATCGATTTCATCATTTAAATCCACTCAAGGTGGACCCCGGAGAAATTCATCTATAAATTCCATAAGTATAACATAACCAAGGATACTACTCGGTAACAAATTGATAATTAATGTAAAAAGTCTTATGGCTAAATTTTCTTTACTAAACATGGATACAATGCTTAAAGGTATGCCAGAGACGGAAGCAAACATTGTAAGAGATGCAAGTAATGAAAAAACTTTTGTGATGAATTCTGCGTTCTCGTTCGAAAAAATTAATGTCATAAATGCATAGGTTGGTATAACAATAATCACACCAAGTGCTGTAAAAAACGAGATTCTAGTGAACACCTTTAGGTTTTTTCTTTCCAATGAAATCCCCTCTTTTTAACAAACCTAACCAATTTGTCGGATCATGTTGCCCGTAAATTGTTGCTGAACCAAAATAATTAGTCTAAAAACGAAAAAATCTCATTAATGGAAAAAGAAATATCAGGAAAGATTGTAGATGTGAAGGTTTGTTTTTCGCTGGAATAAATATCTTCATGTTGGTAGGAACCTTCATGTAATACATTTTTTTCGATAATCACGTGTTGATAGTCAATGATTAAGTATTCTCTAACCCCGGCTTTTTCATAATAATTGCGTTTTAGCAAGCGGTCGTTTCGAAGTGTACTGGGTGACAGTACTTCAATAATTAAATCCGGAGCGCCATAGCAACGTTTATTACGTAATTTACTTTTATCACATACTATCGAAATATCCGGTAAAACCGTTACATCGTCTTTACCTTTCTTCTCATCTCTAAAAGGAAAAATCACCTGAAGATTGCTGCCAAATACTAGGCATGTATTTCCTTTAAGCCCATTACTGAATTCTCCAATCAGGTTTGCAACTACTCCTTCATGTTCAAACGATGCTGGTGCCATGAAGACCGGGACACCTTCATACAATTCAGCACGTTCTTCCTCTTTTACATGCAGTAAAAATTCTTCCAGTGTATATTTCTTATCTTTATCTAATGATGACATCTCTGACGCACCTCCCTATTTCATTCAATCATAGCAAGTCTTTATGCAGGCTTCAAGTAGCAATAAGTGAATACTTAGAAATTCATGTGCCGGAAAAAAACAGATAGTTACTACTATACGCTTCATGTATTATGGGATGAAGAGGTTATAGGCGAAACGTATTTATCTGGTTTTTCGGTAATATCGAAGCAGAAATTAGATAAAATAAATCCTCCACACCCTCTTGAAAAACTCTGTGAGTTCTATAAAATGAATGGGGAACAAGGGAAGGGGGTTATCTTGTGCTAAAACGGCTGATATTTATAATTGCTGGTATGATTCTGCTTATTGGCATATGGGCTGGCTTTGGTTATCTGTTTCAGGGCATTGACACCGGAGAACAGGAAGTGGTTCCTGACCGGCAATTGGAGGATTTGAGTGCAAATGAGCTGATTGAGTATGCAGCGAATAAACCGGAGGAAGAAAGCGATGGGGCAGAGTCCAACCCATTTGGTGATATTATTTCAATGGAAAATTTAGATAGAACGACTTTTTTGGAATACCTCCATGCCATGTCCCACCAAAAAGTAAAAGCGGAGCAGAAATTCGGCTTTTATCAAATAACCGAGGAGCGAATTAATTGGCTGGTGGAGGCGGTGGATGAGTCTGGGCTGGATGTGGAAAGTTCTTATATGGATATACTAAACCGCTGGGCAGAGGGGGACTTTTCCCAGGTGGTAGATGACCATAACCTCCTGTATCGTGAGGCAAGCATGGAATCCGGTGAACTGGGGTGGGCGACCGATGTATTGAGCGAGGAGGAAGAACAGGCCTACATAGAGAATAAGATAGACTTGGGTAATGTGAAGGCTAGCTGATTATAAAAAGACATAGCAGAGAGAATCCTGCTATGTCTTTTTATATACCCCTTTTCCGCTTTCTTTTCACCCAAATCACCGAGGCAACAAGAGAGCCGGCCATGACAAATAGGGTTGTCCGGAAAAATGGAGGATGGTAGGTAAAAGTGACCGTGTCATCTCCCGCTTGAATGGCGGTTCCTAAAAAGGCATAGTTGACCTGTTCAAGATCCCTTGATTCACCGTCTACCTGCACTTTCCAGCCTTTTTCATATGGTACGGGGATAGCCAGATAGCCATCCTGATTGGCCTGCAAGTTTTCAATGGTGATGCTGTTTCCTTCCAGTGTCACCTCTGATCGCTGGTTGGCCTCTTGTTTCACATTCTCGAGTGTCTGGTAATTTTCGGGATATACTTCCAGGTTTTCAAGCGTGTAGTTGCCCGCTGGTACGCGGATGGAAATCGTCTGGTTCTCCGGCTTCGGCACGCGGATGGTAATTTCGTTCACCCCGGTTTTATAAAGCGATTGCCGGGATTTTCTTGATGTTTGAAAATCATTCACATGCAGGGCAAACCCCGAAGCTTCCTTTACATTATGGCGCAAATAAAAGGATACATAGTAATCTTCCGTACCCGCATCATCCACTCCTTCCGGAATGGTAATATCCAGTCCGCCTGTTTCGGCCGTGACTTTCAGCTGACCGCCGGAATAAGTCCCACCGACAGCGTCTATTCCCGCCTCATCAATCAAATTTTCTTTCTGTGGAAGGCCCTCCGCAGTTGTCTCTGCATCTTTTACAACAATGCCGTGGAGCATTGCCTGTTCCCGTTCCAGCACGGACTGCTCAGCCAGCGAAGCTTCACTATAAACCGCGTCGGACATTCGGACAAATGGCAGTATATTGGTATTTTGGTAAACCACATAATTCTCGCTTTCCATATAGGGTTCAAAACCATATGGGGCGTTCGTCACCGCACCTTTTTCATACATGGCATATTTCCCGCGCAGCATGCTGTGGAGGTTTGCCCGGTCGCCGAACATGGAATAGCGGCTGACACTTTCCCGTTTCATATCAATCCGCAAATCATGATAATAAAACTCCAGCACATGCCCGTTGAGAATGCTGGAATACAGACTGGTCCCCGGGAAGCCTTGAATAATAGGGGTGTTATTTCGCCCATCCGCTATCCAAGTTATCCGGGAGAGCGCATCAGAATCTGCAGCAAGCACTTCATCGATGAGTGCTTGCTGTTCCTCGGAATAATAATTGCTGCTCAGGATATATTCTTTTGTCGTATTCTCGACACCCCCGCCGATGAACAACTCCTTATACTGGAACTGATTCCCCAGAATGAGCTGGGAAATAACAATCGAGGCAAGGAGCGCATACCAGGCCTTCTGATTGTTCAGGAAAAAAGCAAGCACCAGAACAATACCTGCCAGGATCACGTAAGAAGCGGTGGAAAGGCCGGTGATTTCAAACGTCGGATCTGTCACATAAAAAATGAAATAAGCTGCCGCCATCCAAATAGCTGCATACATGATCTGTCTGCGTGGCATCCTTTTTAAATAAGGCAAACCTGCTGCAACGGCACCGCCAATCGTAAAAGCAGCCAAGTACTCATATCGATGCCGCGGCGCGGAAAACCCGTTGAAGAAGCTGGCAGCCCATGGAATGAAATGCAGGACGATGAAAAACAGGCTGAGTACGGTGAAAAAGCGAAACGCTGGCTTCCGGTACAGCGGGAAACAGCCGATCAGCAACACAAAGATGGCCGGCACGATCAGTAAATAGCTGTCATACAAAATATTGCTCGTCCCATCTACCAGCGGAATTTCCTGCTCAAAAGGGGGACGCTGATTATGGAAAAATCCCCAAACGGCAGGGATGAAACCAACTGAACCAATGCCGAACCCAAGAAGAACCGATATGCTGTAATATTTTGCCTGGACAAGTTTTCCTGCTTCCTGTTTCACAAGCGGAAACAGCCATCTGCCTACTATGTAAACCCCGGTGAAAATGCCATTAATATAGGCAAAATAGAAGTTGTCAAAGAACGAAATAGCCGTCGCCGCAATTAGCCAGGCAGGCTTTCGCTCGCGGATGATTTTTTCCACGCCGAGGATCAGCAACGGCAGCCAGATAAATGCATCGGCAAAGAATTCCCAGTAGGTAACATGGCGGAAATACATCGTTGAGGCCCCGTATAAAACCGCCCCAATAAAAGAGGGGAGCGGGTTCATCTTCATATAGCGGAACAAACCGGTCGTAATGCAAATAACAATCGCCAGGCGAAACACACTGATATATACGGTTGCCTGTGCCCAGAACAGCACCTCAGGCTCGCCGATGATCGAGAGGGTTTCCAGAAGAAAAACCACTCCGGCGGTCAGGAAGAAAAAGGTATTGATTCCATAATAATAGGCAAGCTGGGTTGCTGTGCTGCCGCCAATCCCAAAATCGAACGCATAAGAAAAGTTGCCGTCTTTGAGCTGTTCATACATCAGCTGGCGGAACGGCACCATCTGGTTAAGCCCGTCATTTGGCCCCGCCATATACACGCCCTGTGCACCCTGATAAATAAAAAAGGCATGGGCAAGGAATGAGATGACGAGGCTGGAGCCGATTAACAGTCCGATTTTTTGCATTTTCTTCATCTGTTTCCCCGTCCTATTTCTTTAATATTTTCCCTGTAACCAAAAAGGTAACCGGCACCGTGAAGATGACGGCTGCAAGGGGCGCAATGTTTCCATTCCAGTGCAGGTGATCGACAAAAATGTAAATAAACAGGGAGGAGAGCCCGACATTTACCAGCTGGGTAATCGGAAATTGCAGGAATTTAGCCAGTGTCGGTCTCACCTTATACGTAAAATAAACATTCAAGTAAAACGAAATAACCATACTGATGAGAAAACCGGTAATGTGGGAAAGAAGGTAATGCCAATTCAGCAGGTTGTATAAAACGACATAAACAAGATAATAGTTCATTGTGTTCAGCCCGCCCACAATGACAAACCGGATGAATTCATTGTTCAAATATTTCATTGCTGCTCCTCATCCGTATTGGTTTCTCGCACGAGATAATGAGGCCGGTTTTTTGTTTCCATATAGATTCTTCCCACATATTCGCCAATTACGCCAAGGCTCAACAGCTGCACACCGCCAAGGAAAAGGACGGCAGAGATGAGCGTGAAATAGCCTGGCACATCGATTCCGTGACGGAGGATCTGTACAGCCATGGCCAGAATATAAAAAAGCGCAAAAACCAGGCTGATGACGCCTGCGTACAGACAGATGCGCAATGGTTTCTGATTAAAGGAAACGACACCTTCTACACCGTAATTGAGGAGGTTTCTGAACGACCATTTAGAAGCACCACTCTCCCGTTCGACATTCTCGAAATAGACGGTTTTCTGTTCAAAACCGATCCAGGAGAACAGCCCTTTGGAAAACCGGTTGCCCTCACTCATTTTTAATACGGAATCGACTGCTTTCCTGCCAAGTAAGCGGAAATCGCCTTCTCCATCATGTAGTTCCACTTGAATAATTCGGTTGATCAGTTTGTAATAAAGATGGGAGAGAAAGGAACGGGATTTCGCTTCTCCGTTGCGGTTTCGCTTGGCAACAACCTGTTCATACCCTTCTCGGTAGCCTTCCAGCAATTGCGGAATGAGCGACGGAGGGTGCTGCATGTCCGCATCCATGATAATCACAGCTTTCCCATGTGCATGATCCAGCCCGGCAATGATTGCTGCCTCTTTGCCGAAATTGCGGGTGAACGAAATGTATTTCACTTCCGGGTGTGCCCCGGCTAGCATCTGGAGGGTGGAGAGAGTAGGGTCACTGCTGCCATCATCAATAAACAACAGTTCAAAAGGACTGGATAGACTGGCGAATTCCTGCTGAACTGCTTCATGGACGGGTTTGATATTTGCTGCCTCATTGTAGGCGGGTATTATAATGGAAATTAAGTCATTCATTTTGGAGGTACCTCCGGGCATTTCATGTTGTAGTCTAAAACTACCCTGCGGACGGGATTTTCAAACGTATGGCGGGCTGAGTGGTACTGGGAGTCTTTCCATCCTGGCCGGCTCAGGTGTACAATCAAAGTTAAGAATGGGGGAGACGTGAGATGAGCTTTCGGGATGGAAAAATGGGAGATTTCACAGTACGAAAAGCAGAGGAGGCCGACACACCGGCAGTCACGGCAATCTTAAAAAGTGCGGCGGACTGGCTGGCAGAAAAAGGTATTGCGCAATGGAGTTATTTGCGGAGCGGCGGGGAAGATGAGGAGATCAGGCAGGATATTCTTTGTGGTACGACATACATTGTCGAGTATGGAGAGACGGCCGTTGCCACCTTTAATTTTTCCCCGAAGCAGAACAGCTGGGATGTGGAGATGTGGGGGGATCGGCAGGATGCAGCATATTACATTCACCGCCTGGCTGTGGCCTGGGAATGGCATCACCGGCAGATTGGCAGGAAATTGCTGGAGTGGCTGGATGAGAATCTGGAAGGGGAGACCCGCCTAATTCGTCTCGATTGTGTTGCGGACAATCCGGCATTGAATGCATTTTATCAGCAGGCGGGATATGAATTTATCGGGTACGCCGGTGAAGGGGAGGATAAATTTTCTCTCTATGAAAAAATGTGCGGGCAGACGCGCTAGAATCAAGGTCTAGTGATTGTCAATGAATTCTCCCTTATGAAAAGATATGCTTTGGGCCGTTCTTGACTTTCCTGACCAAGCCGTATATATTAAGGAATATATAGTTGAAACGCTGATGAGGATTAGTATAATTTGCTGTCTTTTGCAGAGAGGAAATGGCTGGTGCAAATTTCCATCGACACGAATTAGAACCTGCCTCTGAGTTCGCCATCGAAAAGCATTCATTGCTCCTTAAGATGTGCGCGGTTTACCACCGTTATCATGCCAAGTGTGCCGGGCTTTTTTGTCCTGCAAACAAGGGTGGTACCACCAAACCTCGGTCCCTTTACGGATGGAGGATTTTTTGTGTTCGCAGATAATGTCCCATAAGCTTGGTGGCAAGCAATGTTTTCTTTAAAAATAATTTTATATAAAGAGGTGTTTAGCTTGGGCAAGAAAAATAAGCAGTTTGTGGAAAAAATTACTTCCATGGAAGATGACTTCGCACAGTGGTACACGGATATTGTTAAACAGGCCGAACTGGTTGATTATGGTCAGGTGCGCGGAACGATGATTATTAAGCCGTATGGTTTTGCCATTTGGGAAAATATCCGCGATGAGCTGGACAAAAAAATTAAGGAAACCGGTCATTCCAATGTGGCCTTTCCATTGTTCATACCGGAAAGTCTGCTTCAGAAGGAGAAAGACCATGTCGAAGGGTTTGCTCCGGAAGTGGCTTGGGTAACACATGGGGGAGATGAGGAACTGGCAGAACGGATAGCGGTCCGCCCAACTTCAGAAGTGCTTTTCTGTGATTATTATTCCAAAAATATTCACTCTTACCGCGACCTCCCTAAGCTGTATAACCAATGGACCAATGTTGTTCGCTGGGAGAAGACGACCAGGCCATTCCTGCGTTCATCAGAATTCCATTGGCAGGAAGGGCATACAGCACATGCAACAGATGAAGATGCGGCAGCCGAAACAGACAGAATGCTCGGCGTCTATGCAGATGTGGTGGAAAATTATTTAGCCATTCCTGTGCTAAAAGGCCGCAAAACAGAAAAGGAAAAGTTCGCCGGGGCCAATTATACATTAACGATTGAAGCTTTAATGCATGATGGCAAAGCACTTCAGTCTGGAACATCCCACCATTTCGGTTCAGGATTTGCGGAAGCCTTCGATATCACGTATTTGGATGAAAATGGGGAAAATCAGTTTGTGCACCAAACATCATGGGGACTCTCCACAAGGATCATGGGCGGATTAATCATGGTACACAGTGACAATCGCGGACTAGTGCTGCCGCCTCAAATCGCGCCAACACAGGCAATGATTGTACCAGTCGCCCAGCATAAAGAAGGCGTATTGGATAAAGCTTATGCTCTGCGCGAACAGCTGCAGGAACTCGTGCGCGTCGATATTGATGCAAGTGATAAAATGCCTGGCTGGAAGTTTAATGAATATGAAATGAAAGGTATACCGGTCCGGATTGAGATGGGACCAAAGGATATCGAGAAGGATCAGGTAGTGCTCGTTCGCCGTGATACTGGAGAAAAAGAATTTGTCCCTGTTGCTGAGGTGAGCAAACGGCTGCCGGAACTGCTCGAGGAAATCCAGCAGAACCTGTTTGACAAAGCATTGGCCCATCAAAAGGAACAAACCAGTGTGGCAACAGATATGGATTCCTTTAAGCAGACACTGGAGGAAAAGCCTGGGTTTATCATGGCCATGTGGTGCGGAGATACTGCTTGTGAAGAAAAAATCAAAGAAGAAACCTCCGCAACGTCCCGCTGTATTCCATTTGAGCAGAAGAAAGTTGCTGATACCTGTGTCTGCTGCGGGAAGGAAGCAAAAGAGCTGGTTTATTGGGCGAAAGCTTATTGATTGAGTATGTCGATTGTAGGGCCGTCCTGCCGTTTTTGGTGGGGCGGTTTTTTGTACAAAGATAAGAACTTATAGAATTTTTACCCTATCACAAAGTTTTCCACTGTGGTATCTTTAATATATGAAAAAGTTAAAATGAAACAATATTTTGTTTGAGTAAAGAGAACATATAGTAAAGAATCAAAATTTTAATACTTTGGGGAGGTCATCGAATGAAATTAATACTTAAATTAGTAGCGGGGATTATTGTAGGGATTATTGTTGGATTACTTGTTAATGAGCCCATCATGGAGGTTATCGTCACGTTTCAAATGCTCTTTGGACAGTTGTTAACATATATAGTTCCTTTGATCATCTTATTTTTTATCACAAGCGGTCTGAGCAATATGGGGAAAAATTCCGGCAAACTCCTCGGCTTTACCGCTGGCATTGCATACGGATCCACGATTGTAGCAGGTATCCTTGCATTTATCATTGCGACGCTGGTCATTCCGCTGTTCGTTGACGGCTCTGCTACTGCAGCTAGTGAAGAAAGTGGGTTTTCGCCGCTTTTTGAATTGGCAATTGATCCCGCGCTGGCCATTATCACTGCGCTTCTCACAGCCTTTATTTTCGGGATCGGTATCGCCAGAACGAATTCAGCAACGTTAAAAACTTTTTTCGATGAAGGAAAGAATATTATCGAAAAATTTCTTTGGGTAGTCATTATACCGATTTTGCCGTTTTATATTGCGAGTATTTTTGCTGAATTATCAGCCGAAGGAACCGTTTGGGAGACGCTGATTTCTTTTGGAATTGTGCTTTTATTGGCGGTGGCGACCCATTGGCTGTATCTGATTGGTGCTTATTCGATTGCAGGTGGAATAACAGGACGAAATCCATTTAGCTTGCTGAAAACAATGCTGCCTGCTTATTTTACCGGGGTTGGAACGATGTCCAGTGCCGCAACGATCCCGGTCACCGCGGAACGGACAAAGAAAAATAAAGTGCACCCCTCTGTTGCGGATTCGATCATTCCTTTATGCGCAAATATTCATCTCGCAGGCAGTACGATCACGATTACAATGGCATCCATGACAGTTATGATGATGGTTGGAGATTTAGCAGCTCCAACTTTTGGCACTATCTTTCCGTTTATCTTGGGACTGGGCGTAGTTATGATCGCGGCTCCAGGGGTGCCAGGGGGAGCGATTATCGCAGCATCCGGTCTTTTAACATCGATGCTTGGCTTTAATGAAGCTGCCGTCGGTATAATGATTGCGCTCTACGTGGCTCAAGACAGCCTTGGCACCGGCTGTAACGTAACTGGCGACGGTGCGATCTCGCTCGTTGTGGAACGTTTGGTTTTGAAAAATAAATGATATGTAAAGAAACGCCTCTGAAATCAGATGCGTTTCTTTTATGAGGAGGATATCAGCGGAAACTTCTGGTCGAGAGTTAGAACTTCGGCGGGAGAGCGAGAACTTCGGCGGGAGAGTGAAAACTTCTGCCTGAAAGCGAGAACTCCTGCCTCACAGCAAAAACCCCAACTCCCGCTCCAGCCAAAAAATTTTTCCATAAACCATTGCATATCCCCACACAATATGTTATAAATATACATATTAAATAATAAATATACAAACCAAGCCAACGGAGGCCAGCACCATGAAGCACACACTAGAAACTGAATTAAACAACATTCAGCACGACCTATGGAACATGAGTAATCAAATGTATAGCCACCCGGAATTGGGTGATGAAGAATACAAATCTATGAAACTCCTTACCGATTATCTGGCAGAACATGATTTCCAGATAGAAACCGGAATTGTCGGCCGCCCGACGGCATTCAAAGCCGTGTACGACAGCGGCAAGCCCGGTCCGAGAATTGCATATTTGGCGGAATATGATGCATTGCCGGGAGTGGGGCACGGCTGCGGACATAATTTAATCGGCACGATGAGTACAGGTGCCGGTGTTGTGTTGAGCAAAATCATTGAACAAACCGGAGGCAGTGTGACTATCCTGGGCACCCCGGCGGAAGAAACAAATGGGGCCAAGGTGCCGATGAGTGAGCAGGGAATTTTTTCCGACACCGATGTAGCGATGATTTTGCATCCTGGGGGCGAATCGCATGATAGCGGCGAATCTCTCGCTATGGATGCGATCCAATTTACTTATACGGGTAAATCATCGCACGCAGCGGCTGCCCCCGAGCATGGGATCAACGCTCTGGATTCAGTAATTCAGCTATTCAATGGCATCAATGCACTAAGGGAACATTTGCGGCAGGACGTGCGGATTCACGGCATTATTTCCGAGGGCGGTCAGGCGGCGAATGTGGTTCCGGATAAAGCCGTGGCACAGTTTTACATTCGGGCAAAAGACCGGAGTTACTTGGATGAAGTGGCGGCAAAAGTGAAAAATACTGCTGAGGGAGCAGCACTGATGACTGGTGCAAAACTGACGGTCGAGAATTACGAGCTAAGCTATGACAATATGATTACCAATTCACCATTGTCCAAGGCCTTCAGCAGCAACCTTTCCGAGGTGAGTGATCAGCCGGTTCACCCGCCAAAACAAAGCTATGGATCGATTGACATGGGCAATGTCAGCCAAGTGGTTCCGGCTATTCACCCATACATCGGTCTGAATACACCAGGGCTTGTGGCGCATACGAGTGAGTTTGCTGAGAAAACCATAACAGAGGATGGTAGGAAAACCTTGACAGAAGGAGCACTGGCGTTGGCGCAGACAGGATACGATGTGCTGACTGACGGACAGCTGTTAAAGGATATTCAGACAGCTTTTGCAAACAGAAAGTAATTTTTATACAATAAAATGAATAAAAATACAAATGAATTAATAATTAAACAGAGGAGAGGAAACTATGAAATCTTTAATGACGAAATTTATTATGTTCATCGCGTTAACGTTACTTTTGGCAGCCTGCGGAGAAAGTGATGCAAGTTCCACATCAGGAGAAGACACCGGAGATCAGGACGTACTGACGATGGCCACTTCGGCGGATTTCCCGCCATTTGAATCCCGCGACCCGGAAGGTAATTTTGAAGGATTTGATATCGATTTGGCAAACAGAATTGCAGAGGAACTGGGATATGAACTGGAAATTGAGGATATGAGTTTTGACGGGCTGATCGGTGCCCTGCAGTCCAATCGTGTGGACATGGTGATGGCGGGGATGAGTGCGACTGAAGAACGGAAGCAGAATGTGGATTTCTCCGAGTCTTATCACCGTTCGGGCGAGATGTTTATCACCGTGGGTGAGCCGCTCGAGAATCTGGAAAGCCTGGAAGGAAAGACAGTTGGTGTGCAGCTTGGAACCATTCAGGAAGAAGGTGCGGATAAATTAAGCGAGGAATATGGTTTTGACGTGCATAAGGTCGATAATTCCGGTCTGCTTATTCAAGAGATAAACTCCGATCGTATTGATGTGGCGTATATGGATAAGCAGGTGGCTCTGGGCTATTTGGAAGAACATGACACCCTTGCCGGCTTTGATGACCCGACTACTGTCTCACCGGGGATGGCCGTTGCTTTCCCGAAAGGCAGTGAACTGGTAGAAGATGTGAATGCAGTGCTAGCGGAACTGGAAGAGAGCGGCGAACTGCAGGAACTAAAAGATAAATGGGAATTGGATGCTGAATAAAGAGCTGGAAAGGCAGGGTGTTTGGGAATGAATTTGGATTTTAGCCAGATCGTGCCTTATATTCCTTTTATACTGGAGGGAATATGGACTACATTAGGATTTGTCAGTGTATCGATCATCGTCGGATTTTTGCTCGGCACGGTTCTGGCATTATGTAAAATTACGGGAATCCCCGTTTTGAAATGGTTGGCGGATGCCTATACGTCAATGTTCCGGGGCACGCCGCTGATCCTGCAATTAATGATTATTTATTTTGCGGTGCCGCAGCTGACAGGGTATGATATTTCTGCATTCCTGTCGGCAGTGCTCGCATTCGGGCTGAATTCGGCAGCATATGTTTCAGAAATTATCCGGGCCGGCATCATGGCGGTGGACCGTGGACAGACGGAGGCAGCAGAAGCGCTTGGTATACCTTATAAACCGATGATGAAGGATCTAATCCTGCCACAGGCGATTAAAAATATTTTGCCTGCCTTGATGAATGAATTTATTACATTAACCAAGGAATCGGCGATTGTGTCGACGATCGGTTATCTGGACCTAATGCGCCGGGCGCAGATCGTTGGTGCGGATATTTACCGAAATTTTGAGCCATTGCTGCTGGCAGGACTGATTTACTGGGTTATGGTGTATATTCTGACACAACTAGGCAAGGTTGCAGAACGGAGGTTGCGCGCAAGTGATTAAAACAGAGAGCCTCAGCAAACAATTCGGCAAGCAGACAGTACTAAAAAATATAAACACAACCATCGATCACGGGGAAGTGGTGGCGGTGATTGGACCGTCCGGATCAGGAAAATCCACGTTTCTCCGCTGCCTAAATTTGCTGGAAGAGCCGACATCGGGCGTGATCGAGATTAACGGAAAAGAGATTACAGGCGGAAAAGCAAACAAGCTGGAAATCCGTAAAAACATCGGGATGGTCTTTCAGCATTTTCATCTCTTTCCCCATCTGACAGCGCTGGAGAATATAGCGTATGCGCCGCAGAAGGTGAAGCAGCTGAGTAAGGAAGAAGCCCATCAGCGTGCCAGCGAACTGCTGTCCAAAGTCGGGTTGACAGACAAGGCGGATGCTTATCCGAATCGTTTATCCGGCGGGCAAAAGCAGCGTGTCGCCATTGCCAGAGCCTTGGCGATGGAGCCTGCGGTTATGCTGTTTGATGAGCCGACATCTGCACTCGATCCGGAAATGGTAAAAGAGGTGCTCGACGTGCTGAAAGATTTGACAGAGACAGGCATGACGATGGTGGTCGTCACCCATGAAATGAATTTCGCGAAAGAAGTGGCGGACCGTATTCTGTTTTTGGATGAGGGAAATCTGGTAGAAGAAGGGGAGCCTTACAGCTTTTTCAGCCAGCCGAAGACAGCGCGGGCAGAGGATTTTTTGGCGAAAATATTATAATGAAGGAACAGGAGGCGGTCCGCTCGGTGGGATCGCCTCCTGTTTTAGATTAACGGTGCTGCACCAGATCAATGGTGCCTAATACAACGTGGGCCAGTCCGAATCCGAATATCGTGTTGGCCAACATTTTTTTAGAGCCGTGTTTTTGCTTCAACGCATAGCCGGTTGCAGTTACAGCTGTTCCCAGAGCTGTTGGGATCGTACCTTCGCGCATTTTCACTGTCCATCCCCCCGCCGTGTTTGCTGGTGTGATTAACACCAATTTTATTATTTGCCTGGCGGAGGGGAGTATACCGGCTTCATTTTGGAAATTCACACGGATCAACCGTCGATGATGCCTGAGGTTACTTGTTCTCCTTGGAAGGATGACGACGGTTTTGGCCCATATTATCCTGATTGGACTCGCCTAAAGGATTGATGTCTGCCTCTTCACTAAATTCCGTGCCGTATGATACATTTCTCGACTGTGCGCTGCTGTTCGGGTTGCGGACATCTTCATCAACCGGGTCAAACAGTAAAGAAAGACAGGCCAGTCCACTGAGCCCGACAAGCGTATAGACAACCCGGGATAAGAAAGCGTCTTGTCCGCCAAACAGCGATGCGACCAAATCCCACTGGAATAAGCCAATTAGTCCCCAATTAAGCGCACCAATGATTACTAAAACTAAAGCAATCCGCTGCAATGTTCTCATCTTCACACCTCCCTTACTTTTCACTTTGTCCGGAAAAACTGATCCGGCAACTCCTGCTTAGTATTTGAGAAATTACCTATTTCATACCAATGAAACGGCAAACGCTTCGGGCGGTTTGCTCATATAGTAAGGCAGGAGGGGATGGAGATGCTTTCGGCGGGAGCGTTTTTGCAGGAAATGCTGTATCTTTACAGCCTGGCGCTGGTGGGTTTTTTGGTCAGAAAAAATGGGGTGCTGAATGAAAACACGAACCAGGTACTGACACAGCTGATTTTATATATTACCCTGCCTGCACTGATTTTATTTTCCCTGAACATTTCGTTCTCACCTGCGCTCATTCAGGATTTTCTTTGGCTGTTGGGGATGTCAGCCTATGTTCTGTTGGCTGCTGTTTTTCTGGCAGCCTGGATGCGAAAACGGGCAGACCTACTCGAGTGGCAACATGGGGCATATGAAGGGCTGATTATTTTTGGCAATCAGGGGTTCATTGGCTATGCGGTGATTTTTATCGTGTTTGGTGAGCAGGGGATTGTTTATTTGACGATGTTCAACCTGATTTATTTTGTGCTTATCTGGACGTATGGAATTTTCCTGTTTACCAAAAATACCGCTGCAATTGAATGGCGGAGACTGTTTTTCAATCCGGGAATTGTTTCGACGGGGATCGGCCTGGTGGTTTTATTTTCGCCGTTTCGCTGGCCGGACGGGATTGCCAAAGGCCTGGAAAGTGTTGGCAATATGACAATTCCGCTTTCGATGATGCTGATCGGCAGCCTGATTGCCAATGTGAAATACAAGGACTTCCTGCATCTCCTGAAAAATCGATATATCTGGAAAGCGGCACTGGCCAAGCTTTTGTTGATCCCGCTCAGCCTGCTGCCGTTTGTGCTCGTGGGTGCACCGTTTTTCTTGCTGCTGATTGCAGTTCTCGTTTCCGGCATGCCGTCAGCTCCGACCATGTCACTGTATGCACAGAAATTCGGCGGTGACCGATTATTTGCGTCCCTTGGTGTGGTCGTTTCCAGCTTGTTGTGTATTGTTACGATACCGTTTCTGTATCTTTTGGTGAGTTTGTTGTATTGAAAGGCTGTTTCATCTTACCTAAAAACTGCGACGTATATTTGCAGGCATCGGTGGTATTCCCTAGGTTTTAACGCAAGGCACAACACACCCAGTGGAGGAAATACCCGAAGACTCCTGCGGGAAGGAAAGCCTAGGCGAGACCCCGAAGTGCGCATCTCACGAGGGGGCTCGCCAGCTTCCCGCGGAAAGCGAAGGGTATTTCCGGAGCGGTGGAATACATTATTTACCTATCCTGAACCTTTTGCCGATAAATATCCTCCATTGACCAGGTCATTCCTCTTTCATCTTTATAAACAACATGTTCCTGTTTAAAATGGACTGGGGAATCTAAACCTGCCGATGCGGCGATCCTGAATAATCCTTTGCGCATGGTAATTAGATAATTAGCAGTACGATATTTCTTTTCATTTATGACAAGGCCTTTTTGTAATTCGGGGTCTGTTGTTGCAACCCCGACTGGACACGCATTGGATTGACATATTTGCGCCTGAATACAGCCTACTGTAATCATAAATCCCCGGGCTATGTTGACAAGATCTGCTCCCATTGCCAGTGCAATAGCAATTCGATCAGGTGAAATTAGTTTCCCTGAAGCAATGATTTTCACGCTGTCACGGACACCATGTTTCTTTAAGGCATGATCAACTAATGGCAAAGCAGATCTGATCGGCAGTCCGACACTGTCTGTTAACTCCTGATAAGATGCACCTGTCCCGCCTTCACCGCCATCAACCGTAATAAAATCAGGGCCTTTTCCTGTTTCCTTGATTTGCCTGGCCAGCTCATCTGCTTCCTGATTACTTCCGATTACAATCTTCATTCCAACAGGTTTGCCTGTAAATTCCCTAACCTCTCCTATATGGTTCAACAATGACGGCAGATCACTAAATTCATGGAAACGATTAGGGCTGTCAATTGACTTAAATGGTTCTACCATCCGTATTTTGGCTATTTCCTCTGTCACCTTTTCAGCGTCAATATGCCCGCCGCGTGTTTTGGCACCCTGAGCTAATTTGAATTCAAACGCCTTTACTTCAGGTATCAAACTCTTTTCTTTTAACGCATCCCAATTAAACTTACCTTCTTTGTCCCTTACACCAAATAAACCTGGGCCAATTTGCATAATAATATCAACGCCCCCTTTTAAATGGTATTCGGAAATCCCGCCCTCTCCGGTATTCATCCATGTTCCTTTAGCGATTCCCAATCCTTCTGAAAGGGCGGTTATTGCGTTCTCGCCAAGTGAACCGTAACTCATTGCAGACATACCAATCTGACCTTTTACAATAAATGGGTTTCTGCAATTCTCTCCAATAATAATGGCGTCACGATCATCAAGTAAATAAACAGGTGATTTATGCTTTTCCAAACGCTCCTTTCTTTGGGTGAATAAAGGTTCTTTAAGCAAAAGATATCGATCTGTTGTTACTTTTGTTTTTTTATCGATTTTCAGTTCTTCCGTTAATTTCGGAAACATGGAGTTTCTAATATAATATCCAGCTTCCTCAAAATCTCTCTGTGACCCAAACCCAACAACATCCCGCTTGTATTTTGCCTTTTTGACAATATGCTGATAATCATTTCGTGAAAAAGGTTTCCCTTCTACATCATTGTTAAATAAATATTGACGAAGTTCCGGACCAATGGTTTCTAAAAAATACCTTACTCGTCCAATTAATGGGTAATTACGCAGAATTGGATGCTGTTTTTGCGTACGATCAATAAAAAACAAATATAACCCGACTACTGTCAGAATCAGAATAAGTAAAGCACAAAAAACAAAACCGATAATGGTTAGGATGTTTGCTGTATTCAATTTATATGCCTCCTGAATTGATGAAGATAACTAAAAGAGTTGTCACTTGTAATAACAACTCCCTATTAATATTAAGCATCTAATTTTACTCCAATAAATTTCATTTCCGTCATATCTTCCACAGCATATTTAATCCCTTCTTTGCCAATGCCGCTTTGTTTCACCCCGCCATATGGATGGTTATCCTGCCGGTATGTGGAGGTTTCATTAATCCAGACTCCGCCCATTTCCAATTGATCCGCTACCCGCATCGCACGATCAATATCTTTGGTAAAAACACCTGCCTGCAAACCATATTTGGAATCATTGACATATCCAATTACCTCCTCTTCCTGTTCAAAAGGAATCACAGAGACGATTGGGGCAAATACTTCCTCACCAATTATTTTCATTGTACGATCAACATCTGTCATTATAGTCGGAGAGATTATCGTTCCTTTTCGTTCACCGCCAGTCTCAATTTTCGCCCCATTTTCAACAGCATCATCAATCCATTGTTTTGCGCGTTTTGCTTCCTCTTCATCAATCATGGGCCCGATATCCGTTTTTTCATTTTGCGGGTCTCCAATTTTCAATGCTTTCGTTTTTGTAATGTATTCTTGTAAAAATTGATCATAAATCGTTTTATGAACAAATATCCTTTGGGCAGAAATACAGACTTGACCTGAAAAAGTAAAGGCACCCTTTACTAAACCAGTTACAGCCGTTTCCATTTGTGCATCTTCAAATAGGATATTTGGTGAGTTTGAACCCAGTTCGAGGGTTACTTTTTTAAACCCTGCTGATTTCATAATCTCTTTGCCGACAGGTAAACTGCCTGTAAAAGAAATTTTATGAACTTTTTCATGTGTAACAAGGGATGCCCCAATTTCTCCAGTTCCCATTAAGAGATTTAATACACCATCCGGAAGGCCGGCTTCCTGAAATAATTTTACTAGCATGTAAGCAGAAATCGGTGTTTTCTCAGCTGGTTTAAAAATAACCGTGTTGCCCGCAGCAATCGCTGGTGCTAATTTATGAAGGGATAAGTTTAGTGGAAAATTAAAAGGTGTAATCGCACCTACAACCCCTAATGGAATTCGTTTCACCAATCCCATGCGGTTTTCCCCGCCAATTGCCGCATCCATTGGAATAACTTCTCCTGTGATATTTTTGGCTTGTTCTGATGCGAAACGCAGGACTTGGATGGACCTTTTTATCTCATTTCGACTAAATCGGATTGGTTTGCCAGCTTCTTTAACAATCGCTTCAGCAAAATCCTCCTGCCTTTTTTCTAAGAGGTCTGCTGCACGACGTAAAATATCCGCACGTTTATGTGCTGGCATAAACTTCATGGTGGAGTGAAATGTATCAAAGCTGTTATTAACTGCATCTTCAAGGTCCGAATTCTGTGCTAATGCTATCTCAGCTACTTTTTCACCATTATACGGGCTGTTAACATCCAGTGTTTCACGAATATTCTCATTATGTTCCTGTCCATTTATGATCGAACCATACCGCATCGTATACTTCCTCCCTTCAGCAAGTAATGTCATTCAGCTTTTCGGTTAATTTCATATTCTCTCCATAGTCTACCGGGCAATCAATTAACACGGGTTTGTTCATTACGATCGCCTTTTCTAAAGCGGCTTTTAAATCCTGAGCAGCTTCTATTTTTAGTGTCTCAAAATCGTAGGACTTTGCCAGTTGAATAAAGTCAGGGTTCCCAAAATCGATATGGGAAGCACGTTTAAATTTCTTTTGCTGATGCCACTCGATTAAGCCGTATCCTTCATCTCTCCATAATAAAATCACAATAGGAAGGTTGAGTCGTTTTGCTGTTTCAAGCTCTGCACTTGTCATTTGGAAGGATCCGTCCCCACAAACTGCTACGACATTACGGTCTGGATGCACCATTTTTGCGGCAATCGCCCCAGGAACTGCTACGCCCATGGATGCTAATCCATTAGAAATCAGGCACGTATCTGGCTCGTATGTGTGATACATTCTCCCTATCCACATTTTGTGAGCCCCAACATCGGATATGACAATATCTTCTTCACCTAAACACGCGCGTAAATCGGAAATAATTTTCTGTGGTTTTACCGGGAAGCTCGTGTCTTCTCGAAATTGTTCTAATTCATCTAATGCCTGCTTGCGGATATTTTTTGCCCAGCCAATATCTCTTTCTTTCGTGGAAAGGCTGTCCGTTAATGTCTTAAGGTTTTCATCAATATCTCCAACTACATTTAATTTGACAGGATAATGCGAATCGGTTTCCGCTTCTTCTGTATCGATATGTAACACCCCTGTCCTGGCTTTTGGATTCCAGTTTTCCGGAGGGTATTCAGCCATATCAAACCCGATTGCAATAATTAAGTCAGCTTTCTCAAAGCCGCATGTAATATAATCTTTCCCGCCTATTCCTGCTGTCAGTAAACTAAGCTCGTTCTCCCACGATATCGCACCTTTTCCCATAAACGTATGAACAACAGGAATTTTCTCCTTTTCCACCAGCTTTCTCAAACTGTCTACAGCTTTTCCTCTTGTTATTCCATTTCCTGCTAAAATAAGGGGATTCTTTGCCTGTTCAATGAGTTTAGCAGCTTCCTGGATGACCTGATCATCTGCTTTAAAAAAGGTACGTTCTGTCCGCTCTAATGGAGAGGCTTCAATTTCCATACTTGCAATATCTTCCGGAAGATCGATATGGGTTGCGCCAGGCTTATCCTGTACAGCTACCTGATAGGCTTTACGGACGATTTCAGGTACAATGTCCGCTGTTTTAATTTGCGCATTCCATTTCGTTACAGGTTCATAAATATCAACTAAATCATAATATTGGTGAGATATTTTATGCTGGCGATCCAAGCCTGCTTGTCCAGTGATCGCAATAAGTGGATTAAGGTCCATGTTTGCATTTGCCACACCTGTTAACAGATTCGTTGCCCCTGGGCCTAACGTGGCCAAACAAACAGCTGGTTCACCTGTTAATCTGCCGTACGTACCTGCCATAAAAGCTGCACTCGTTTCATGTCTGGTTACAATAAATTCAATGCTTGAATCCAAAAGAGCATCCATGAGATCCACGTTCTCCTCCCCTGGAACTCCAAACATATATTTAACTCCTTCATGTTCAAGACATTTAACTAATAAATCAGCAACTCTCATTTTAAACACCCTCTGCAAATGACTTTTGCTTATTATCTGTAGAAGTATGTATTTTAAACAGCAATGAAAGAATTTGTGGGGAATTTTTCGGGTTAGCGAGTGGGTTATTAAATTAAAAAAGCAGACCAAATGCTGGCCTGCTCCCAAGGAAGTGTTTATTTCAACGCTTCTTCTATGTCTTTTTGAATGCTCTCCGGCTTGGTTTGCGGGGCATAGCGGTCAATCACTTCTCCGTGCCGATTGATAAGAAACTTGGTGAAATTCCATTTGATGTCTTTGGTCAGCATCCCTTTTGCTTCATTGGTGAGGTAGCTGAACAGCGGGTGGGCGTTTTCTCCTTTTACATCCACCTTTTCAAACATCGGAAAAGTCACGCCGTAATTTCGCTGGCAAAAGTCCGCAATCTCCTCATTTGTTCCCGGATCTTGGTCCTTGAACTGGTTGCAGGGAAAGCCGAGCACTTCAAATCCCTGATCACTATATTGGTCGTACACGGTTTGCAGGCCTTGAAACTGCGGAGTAAAGCCGCATTCACTTGCCGTATTGACAATAAGCAGCACCTTGCCCTCATAATCGGCCAATGATTTCTCTTCCCCCTGCATTGTTACCGTGGAAAAATCATATACACTCATGCAAATGAGCCTCCTTTTTAGCAAGAATAGCAGTGGGAGCACATGTTGTCAAAAAATTTGTACAGCCCTTATGTGAATAACTGGAAAAGCATAAGAAGCAAAAGCTGTAAACCTGTCAGTACCACGGCGGGCACCATTGTCCATTTACGGAAACGCGGCCATACAGTTGTCTTAAGTGTGGGATCAAAAGGCACTACGCTGAAAAATTCGTCATCCGTCAATTTATGAAACAGGTTTTTCAGCCAGCTGTTCAGAAAGAAAACAAAACATAGAAAGACCACCCACTTCAGCCAGAACGGCAGCAGGGAAATGGCGATGATCGCAACTATTACCACCTGGTAATAGCTGATAAGATAGGTTTTGTTGCGGAGGAAAGCTTTAAAAATCAGCTCGAGCAGTCCATTGCTGCTGTTCCTTTCCTTGAAAATGTTTTCCGAATTCCTGAACAAAAGATATGGAGTGTTCCGCTTATAAACAACTGGCTTTTCTGTTTCCGTGGAAAAGTTAAGTATGAGCTTGATGTATTTATTTTTTTCTTCCCGTTCTATTTCCAGCTCTTTCAACGTTGCCCGGGTTGTGTTTGCGGTTCGTGTGAGATGGTAGCTCATTATGACGATAGCCAATAAAGCTGTGATGCTTCCAAGGAAATAGGGTGGCATGTTGACAATCAGCAGCAGGTAAACGGCAGCAGACACCAGGATAAGAAACCATTTATGCCATTTTCGTTTTGCGATCCGCCTTATGGACATGCCAAACAGGTTAAAACTAAGCAAAGCCAGAAAAATAGATAGTACTTCCGTAAAGCTTGCGTCATAAGCCTGGGCGAACACCGGGAGTGCAAGGACCACGAGCAGCATCGTACTGAAGAAAGCCTGGACAAAGGACAGCAGAAAGCCGTGCTGCTTCATCCTGCGCAACAGTGCCCGTTTTTGAATCAAAAAAAGCAAATCCGCCTCCAACAGAAACGTGCGGAAATTTCCTGATGACGCCAATAAAAGAAGGGCGGCAACCAGCAAAAAGTAAGGGAGGTTTTCATTCCAGTAAAGGTTAATATCCGTCCATGCTTCTATGTAGACAAATGGCAGAATAACGAGAACCGGCAGCACCATGTAAACAATCACGGACCAGTCCAGGACGGATCGAAAAACTCCCCATTTTAAGTGGAACTCCTGCAGCGCTCGCTTTTTTATTAGCTGCTTAGCCTTCATGGGGTTCACCTTCTGTCAGGGCATCGAAACAATCAAGCAGAGAACCCCCGTCATGCAATCCGCTTTTCTCCCGGATTTCTTCCAGTGTACCTTGAAAAATGATGCGCCCATTTAAAATTAAAATAAACCGGTCACATATTTTCTCCGCTGTATCCAGCTGATGGGTGGACATGAAGATGCCCGCACCTTCGCTTTTCTTTTTCTCAATTAATGAGAGAAGTTTCTTCACCGCCTTTGGATCGAGTCCCATGAAAGGTTCGTCAATAATATAAATTTTAGGCTGTTTGAGAAAAGCCAGGATAATCATCAGCTTTTGCTGCATCCCCTTGGAAAAGTTTTCGGGAAAGTGATGCTTCACAGCGGACAGCTGAAAGAGATCGATCAATTCTTCCGCTCTTTTGGTAAAATCTTTTTCATCCTCATCGGAGACAGACAGCAGAAAATCGATATGTTCCCACAATGTCAGCCTCTCGTAAAAAATCGGCCGCTCCGGAATATAAGCATATTTTGTCAGGTGGATGTCGCCTTTGACTTCGTTCATGATGTCAAGAATGGTCTTGATCAGCGAGCTTTTGCCGGCTCCATTCGGTCCGATAACCCCTACAAGCTCTCCGGGGTTAACCGAAATTTCCATATCGGATATGACTGGCTGGTCCGCCGAATAACCAGCTTCCTGAATAGCAGCATGCAAAAGCATTTGTGTTCTCTCCTCTATTTGGTAGTTGCCTGTTTATACGAAGCTCTGGGGAGGAAAGTTTCAAAATAAAAAAACGGCCGTCCTTGGCCGTTTTTCCTACGCTTCCTGCTTCAATGTTTCACCAAGCAGGCTGAGTCTGTTTTCCACTTCTTCCTGTGTGAGCCCGTGTTCGCTGACATACAGGTTTTGCGGGCTAGTGCGGCATTCGGGTGTGCAGCCGCGCATATATTTATGCTCATTTTCCTCGGAGCAGATAATCTGTTTGTTGCAGTCCGGGTTGGCACAGTTAACGTAGCGCTCGCAAGGTTCGCCGTCAAAATAATCGTTGCCGACAATTACATGCTCTTTTTGATTGACTGGCACGGAGATGCGGCTGTCGAATACATAGCATCTGCCGTCCCACATTTCGCCCTGCACTTCCGGGTCTTTGCCGTACGTGACAATCCCGCCATGCAGCTGAGCCACATCTTCAAATCCTTCTTTAACGAGCCAGCCGGAAAACTTTTCACAGCGGATTCCACCTGTGCAATACGTCAAAATGCGTTTTCCCTCAATCAGGTGTTTATTTTCTTCCACCCATTGCGGCAGGTCGCGGAATGTCTCAATGTCCGGCCGGATGGCTCCGCGAAAATGGCCAAGATCGTACTCGTAGTCATTTCGGGCATCCAGAATTACTGTATCCTCATCCTGCATCGCCTCATGAAATTCCGTTGGCGACAGGTGTTTGCCGGTTGTCTCCAATGGGTTGATATCTTCATCCAGTTTCAGGGAGACGATTTCATTACGCGGGCGTACATGCATCTTTTTAAAAGCATGGCCGTCATGCGGGTCTATCTTAAATTCCATATCCGCAAAACGCGAGTCGCTATGCATTGCTTCCATATATTTTTCCGTCTGCTCTACGGTGCCGGAGACCGTTCCGTTGATCCCTTCAGCAGCCACCAGAATGCGACCTTTTAATTCGAGCTCTTTGCAAAACTCCAGATGTTCTGCCGCAAAGCTCTCCGGGTCTTCAATTTGTACATAATTGTAGTAGAGCAAGACCTGATATTGATTGCTTTCCATGATGATTACCACCTCTAATTATATTTGCAAGATACAATGTATGGTAGTCGTTATTCATTTTTCGCTTCTTGCAAAGAAATATTTTACCATGTTTTTTGTGTTTTTACCAGTTACATTTTTATCTAAGACAATGGAAATGTAATTTAAAAAACACAAGGAACTATAGTATAGATTCCATGTGTTTTAGTTAAAGAAAAAAAGTTAATTTGTACTCTGTATTTTCTTTTTTAAAATTCTCCGCAAGGACATATAGATGAAAAGTATGATTAATACGGTAACAGGTATTAATAAAGGTTGTAATAAGTTTAGAATTGGAATTATTGTTATGATACTAAGTATAATGCCTATTAAAATCATAAAAACCATCAATGTCAAATTAAAATAAATGGTTCGATAAATGTACTTTTTTTTAGAGCGATAACGGTTAAAATAGAAAGCTGTAATTAGTGAGAACACAAAACTAAATATTATAATTAATTCAGAATAGATAGTTATTGTTCTCAGAATTTGAATTTGTTGCATGTTAATTTCTGTTGTAATAAGAAATGAAGAGTTTTTATAATTATTAAGTCGTATATGGTCTGCAAAAACATAAAATATATAACTTAAACTAATTATTAATGTGTATATTATTGTAATTAGTTTAATAAGTTTTATATTCATATATTAGCCTCTCTGCATTTAGTGGAAGTCTGGGTTGGCGCTGAAACTATCAATGTGTCTGCCAAATTCTCCAATTAATTTCCTACTTGGTGTCCATTCCTTAAGTTGAAAGCATGAAACTCAACTTTCAATTTTACATCCAAAAACCCTCCAGGTTAATTCTCCAGTACTGGTAATTATAATTTAACAATTTATAAGACAAATGTAAACGCTATCTTAAAAGAATGTAAAATTTCTTACTTCGGTTCTGTGTTATTTCTATTTCGCTGCATAGAAAATCCGCCAAAGATAAAGAGAGAGGTAGAAACAGAGAAGAGAATCTACTGGAAGGATCTCACCGAAGGGTTCATTACAGTGAAGAAAGCGAACTCTGGCTTTTTATTGGGATATTGATGTCTTCTGTCAGCAATATTTTTATTGCATCATTTGATGTAATTGCGTTGCTGATTTATATTAAGGGGGAGTTTGATAATTCTTATGTGACTGGTCTAGAGGCTTATGGCGCCTCTTCGCTAATATAGTATGGAAATCGAAGTTAGAATAGGAGATCTTATATGGAGAGACGGGCATGATAGCATTGAAAACGTGAGTCAACTTTCCTTGATATGTGGCAGCTTGGCTTGTGAATCATGCCCGCAGAGGCTCCATGTCAAATCGCCCTTAGATATGCTAGGGTCTTGCACTTCTGCCGTTTGGATACTGGCTCTTCGGTATTCTGATTGACAGGACGGAAGCTTCTTTGGTTATAAGCATAACGGGAGCAGGAATCATTATTACGGCAATTGTCGCTTTAATGTTCCCTTCGATAAGAAAGCTGAAATGAAAAGAGAGCTGAGGACAGGGCTCTCTTTTAGAAAGCACTAAGAACGAGAAGGAGCAAACTTCCTGCAATATGCTGGTTTTCCCATTTGTCTTCCGGCATACTTCCTATATAGATAGCATTCCCACTTTTTTCTGCCTGTTCAATACCTTTAAGTTGAACCATTGTCACTTGTCTATTTCTTCGTATATACTGTTTCTGTGTAGCTTGAAGATGCACTTCGACCAGGTGAAAGTGCATTTTTGTAATTGGTTATTTAACCATGAGCTTGTCTGTAGGGAGTTTATTGAAATGCATACGATCGCCAAACGTGGACTAAGTCTATCCATCACATTCTATGCAGTCTTACATTTTATTACCTATTTTTATGAACATAGTATGTTACTCCATTTCTTAGCCGTTTTTGGGATGGGGATTTTTTTATTTGCAATCCTGTCCCGAACGATTCAAAAAATGAAGTTGCCGTTTGGTCTTTTTCTTGTGGGATTCATCATTTTGATCTTTTCAGAGACGTCGGTCATAGAGGGATTGGAAAATGGATTTCTGCATATGCGTAATATGATTGGGCTATTAGTGATTGTACCAATGATTAGCTGGGTATTGAGGGAAGAGCCTTATATGGAAGCAATTATTGGACTGGGAAATAAATTGCTCAATACAAGCAGAAAGTTTTACTTTGGTGTCGTCTCCTTTACGCAAATTATTTCCTATTTCCTGCTTTTTGGTTCGATTCCGATGATGTATCATTTTGTAAATGAGATTTTGAAGGAAGAGAAGGGGGAAGCCTGGGAAAATTTTAAAGGAACTGCACTACTAAGGGGATTTGCCCTCTCCACATTTTGGGTAATTAGCATGCCCAACTTTGCATTCATTGTAGAGGTGATGGATGCTTCGCTTTGGATTTCTATTTTGCAGGGATTCGGAATGTCGGTCTGTGGAATAATTATTGCACTGGTTTTCTCTTATTTTGATGAAAAGCGGTATGGGGTGGACTTAACGTCTGGTCTACAAACAGAAATTGAAGAGGTAGTAAGCCACAGCGCAAATAACAGGCAAATGAAACGGAAGATCATTGAATTTGCTTTATTGTTCTTTTCGCTCTTTGGTTCGATTTTTATCGTGCAGGCGATCGTACCGGTGGAACTTTTGGTTCTTATTCCGCTGGTAGTGGTTGTTTGGATATTTATCTATTATCTGTTGAAAAAAAGGCCTCATAAATTAATCAAGAAAGCAAATATGTATGTAAACCATGATATGAGCGGTCAATCCTATCAGCTTTGTGTCATGCTAGGTGCTGGCATGATGATTTTTGCATTGAATCAGACTGGATTTGCAGCCTTTGTTGTGGATGGTATTTATTCATTACAAGAAATGGTTCCATTTTTAAATATTCTTTATTTCTTGCCGTTTATCGTTATTATATTAGGTTTTTTTGGACTTGGACCATTGACTGTGATGGTTTTGGTTGGAGGAATACTGGGCAGCCTTGATCTTCCATATCCCCCTGAATTGATTGTCTTAGCGGTTACTTCCGGAAGTGCTATTTCGATCCTGTTGTCACCACTTATTATGCCGGTTATTGTATTGAGTGGGGCTAATGGCTTGAGTGGCTTTCGGAATGGGGTCGGGTTTAATTGGAAGTATGCGGTTGTGATTTATTTGACGGTACAGGTATGGGTGCAGGGTTTGGTTTATTTAGGGTAGGTGTTAAGTTTTGGGGTGTTGTTCCTGGCAACATCTTTCGCCTGCGAGGAATTATGGCACGATTCACCTGTAGTTGTGGTTAAATATTATATCAAAAAGAGAGCTCCGGTGTTGAGCTCTCTTTTTGATAAATTTAAAGTTACTGTTGTTGAGATTGCTGAACAGCTTGCTGCAGCGATTGCTGAGCTTGTTGAGCTTGTTGGCTTTGCGGTGCATTTGCTCCAGCTTGTGCCTGAGCATTTTGCAGCGATGCCTGAGCTTGCTGTGCCTGTTGCTGAGCTTGCTGCAGCTGCTGAGGATTTGCACTGCTTTGAGCCTGTTGTACAGCCTGCTGAGCCTGCTGAGCTTGCTGGATAGCCTGCTGCAATTGTTGCTGTTGCTGATTCTGTTGTGCCATTATACGATACCTCCATGGATGATATTGAGCGTGTAACCACTCTGTCCTTTACGTTCTCACATGTAATGGGTAATTATGCATGAATTTTACTGGTTTTTTCATTTTGTTCAGCCCTTCTATCGTTTATTAAAAATTATTTTCCCTAAACGCTTGCATTCTGCTGCGAAAACAGTTAAAGTAAAAGAAGCAATGGAAATTGAAGTTTGAATAATACTTTACGATCTCTTTAACAAGTGGTGTAAAAGTATTTATGATTCAATTATACTTTGCAAGCTATTTGTATAAGGAGGTCATGTAAATGACTGGTAAAGTAAAATGGTTCAACGCTGAAAAAGGCTTCGGTTTCATCGAGCGTGAAGACGGAGACGACGTATTCGTTCACTTCTCAGCAATCCAAGCTGAAGGGTTCAAAACTCTTGAAGAAGGCGAAGATGTTGAATTCGAAATCGTGGAAGGCAACCGCGGACCACAAGCAGCTAACGTTGTTCGTGCGTAATTGAACTTCCAAAAAGGTTTATCTCACTTGTGGGGTAAACCTTTTTTTATTTTATATGAAACGGGAGGCATTGCTAGTGGGAGACTTCAGATGGGAGCGGGAGGCAGAAGCGGCCTGGGACGGGCGGGCAGAATTCTGGCATTCGCGCAGTGAGAAGATGTGGGAGCGTGGCAGCAGGAAGGACATTCTTCCCTTTATAGAGAAACATTTGCAAAAAGGGAGTCGTGTGCTTGATATAGGATGCGGTGATGGTTATGGTACGTTGAAACTGTGCGCGGCAGGCTATCAGGCTTCAGGCATGGACCTTTCCAGTGAAATGATTGCTCTTGCTAAGGAGCGTGCTGGGTTATCGGGGGTCTCTTTTTTGCAAGGGGATGTCAGTGAGCTTCCATATGAGGACGCCAGCCTGGATGCAGTCATGGCAATTAACGTCCTGGAATGGACAGCGTCCCCGATGAAGGCTCTAGGTGAGATGAGCCGGGTGGTAAAAGAAGGCGGGCTGATTTTTGCCGGGATTCTTGGACCAACAGCGGGGCCGCGTGCGAACAGCTATCCACGCTTGCATGGTGAGCCGGCAATATGCAATACGATGATGCCGTGGGAATTCGGGCAGCTTGCGGGGGAGCAGCAGCTGGCGTACATAGATGGTTTTGGTGTTTACAAAGAAGGAGTCAAGCAGCAGCACTATCAGGAATTGTCTCTGGAGCTGCAGCAGGCACTGACATTCATGTGGGTATTTATGCTTCGGAAAGAAGGGGAGACGGATGGATAAGCAGGAAAGGGAGAAGCAAGTCATTGAGAATTACCAAAACGAGGAGAAGATGATGATTCTGATTTACGCGCAGTGGTGTGTGAATCATGACATCGACCCGGTCGCGCTGTATGAACAGGCTTATCCAGGCCAGGGAAGAAATCCTGCTCTGGAGGAAGCGATGGAATTAACGGTGCCGAGGAAGGAGTCGGACCAGATTGCGGATGCGACTATGCTGGAGGTGCTCCAGCTGTTTGGCAATGATGATCTGGCTTTTGCTGTGCAGGGGGAAATTGAGAAGCAGGGTCAGAAAGGATCCCGTTCAAATGAAAATTAATATTTTGTTGTTAGCGTGACTCGCTCGATTCGAAACTGCGTACGCCCGATTTGAGGGTGTGCTCGCTCGATTTGCCCTGCACCTCGCTCGGCGCACTGCAACTCAAAAGGAAGATCCCCTGTATAAACAGAGGATCTCCACACTTTTAATGCATCGTCTGATGGTAATGATCATACGTATCCATCGCTAAGGTAACACCTTGAGACAATGCAGCCCCGCCACCCAAGGCAGCACTGATGGCGATCGTTTCCATTAGCTCTTCCTGTGACGCCCCATGCTCACACGCGCCTTTTGTATGGTACATAATGCAGTATTCATCCTGGGCATAAATGCTGATGCCAAGCGCTGTTAGCTGTTTCTGTTTTTTGCTGATATTCCCATCCGCAAAGCACGCTTCCGTGAAATCGAAATAGCCTTTCATCATCTTGGGCAAATGTTTGCTGAGACGGTTGCTTCCCTCTTTATAATCGACAATCGACTGATCAAAATAATTAACAGCTTCCTCTTGATGAAATTCCATCTTGCCAACTCCAATCCTATTTAAAAATACATTTTTCTTATTGTCTGCAGTTTAAACAGGATTTAATCTTGGCATAAGTTGGCATTCCGAGCATGAGAACTCAGGATCGAGCACGAGAGCTTCAACCCGAGAGCAGAAACTTCAACCCGAGAGAGAAAACCTCCACCCAGACTGCTCCTACTCTTCAAACAACTTAATCAACGCCTGAGTCCCACTGTCTTCTTCCCCTTTTTCAGCAAGCTCCCTATACAGCTCCAGAGATAGAGCCAGGCCTGGCGTGGACATTCCCATTTCCTCCGCGGACTCCAGTGCAATGGTCATATCTTTAATAAAATGCTTTACATAAAATCCCGGTGCGAAATCACCTGCGAGTATCCGGGGAGCAAGCTTGGTCAAGGAAAAGCTGCCGGCTGCTCCAGTAGAGATACTGTCCAGAACGCGGGATGGATCCAAGCCCGATTTTCGAGCATATGCAATGGCTTCACAAACACCGACCATGGTGGAGGCGATCGTAATCTGGTTAGCAAGTTTGGTATGCTGACCTGCGCCAGCCGCGCCTTGTAAAATCACGTTATTACCCATCACATGAAGAAGTGGCGCGATCGCATCAAAGTCCTGTTGCTCACCACCAACCATGATGGCAAGGGAAGCATTTTTTGCACCGACATCCCCGCCGGAAACCGGTGCATCCAGTGCGTAAATTCCCCGTGCCTTTGCTTCCTTAAAAATTTTCTCTGCCAGAGTCGGTTTCGATGTTGTCATATCAATCACATAGTTGCCTGCAGCCGCATTTTCCAAAATGCCGCCCTCGCCAAAATACACTTCTTCCACATCTGATGGGTAACCGACCATCGTAATGATCACATCCGCACTCACCGCCAATTCGGCAATAGTGCTTTTCCAGTTCGCACCATTATCCACCAGTCCTTGAGCTTTTTCCTTTGTCCTTGTGTAAACAGCAAGTGAAAACCCGGCATTTTGCAGGTTAACCGCCATGCTTTTTCCCATTACACCCGTTCCGATAAAGCCAATCGTTGAATTTGATGTCAGCATACTGATCATTCTCCTTTCCCTCTCATCATTCTACATCTTTCCGAAAAATCCTTCCAATGGACGGCATTTCCACGGTTAACATGATTTGGGAGCTAATCCTGAGAATCATAAAATGGCTTTTACACATAGTATGGTTAGCACACTTAAGAACATGGACGGAGGAGGAATGTTATGATCACGGCAGAACAGCAGAGTCAGTGCAAAGCGTCGTTATTGCAACGGCAAAATGAACTAATCAATCATATCCAGGATCATTTTGGCACAACAATGGAGCTTTCAAAAGAATCCATGGGCGAGCTGTCCAATTATGATAATCACCCGGGAGATATGGGCACCGAATTATTTGAGCGGGAAAAAGACACAGCGCTGAATGAGCATGCGGAAAAGGAACTGGAAGACATTAATGCGGCACTGCATGCGATTGATGAGGGCACCTATGGGATCTGCAGCAAGTGCGGGGGAGATATCCCTTTTGAGCGGCTGGAAGCAGTCCCGACAGCCGACCGCTGTGTTCAGCATGCGGAAAACAATGCCTTTGAACACCCGCGCACGATGGAAGAAGAGGTGTTCAGTCCGAACATCAATCCAAATGAAATCAAGGAAGAAGAACAGACCGGTTATGACGCTGAAGATGCCTGGCAGGAAGTCAGCCGCTATGGCACATCGGAGACCGCTTCGGATTTTTATGAGGATAAAGACAACTACGATGAAATGTTCCCGAACAGTGACGAAAACATCGGGTCAGTCACTGACCTGGAAGGGTTCCTCTCCGCAGATATTGATGGAAGCTATAATGGGGTTACCCCAAATCATAATAAATTTGAAGAGAGATACGATGAAGAAAATGAATCCTTTTGACGGGTGTGACGTAGTACCTGGCAAGGGGTGATGTATATGAAGGATGGAAAAGGATGCATCAAATGCGGCGGCATCGAGGCGGACTCGAAGGAGGTTGCGATGACCGGAACCGGGCTGTCTAAGATGTTTGATGTACAGAACAATCAATTTGTGGTGGTGTACTGCAAGAACTGCGGTTACTCGGAGTTTTACAATAAGCAGAGTTCGAAAGGCAGTAATATCACTGATTTATTCTTTGGTTAAACAAAAAAAACTTCCGGCGGGCTCTTTCCCGCCGGAAGTTTTTCCTGTTGTTACGCTGCAGGTTGTTCTTCCTGTTCCTCGCGAGGCTGCAGCTGCAGGTCTACCGTTTGCTGGTTGCCATCACGGTAGTATTCTATTTCAACGGTTTCCCCAATCGTTGCTTCCTGATAGAGGAATTGCCGTAATTCTAAAATGGATGTGATCGGATTTCCGTTAATCTGTGTGATTACGTCAAACTGCTGCAGTCCGGCTGCCTCAGCGGATGATCCTGGCTCAACTTGGGCAATGACCATGCCGCCTTCTACATCATCCGGCAGCTCAATCTGTGCTTGTGCTTGCGGTGGCACTTGGCTTAGCGAAGCAGTGCTAATGCCAATAAACGGCCGCTCTACTTCTTCGCCTGATTCCAGCTGTTCCATAATCGGCAGGGCGGAATCAATTGGAATGGCAAACCCGATGCCTTCCACAGCCTGTTGTGCGATTTTCATGGAATTAATTCCAATGACTTCCCCTTCTGTGTTTACCAGGGCGCCGCCACTGTTACCAGGGTTGATCGCTGCGTCGGTTTGAATGACCTCTGTCATCCAGTCCGCCCGCTGGTCTCCATTAGTGTCAACAGGAACGGAACGCTCCAGACCGCTGATGATACCTTGTGTCACGGTGTTGGCAAATTGCATTCCCAGCGGGTTGCCGATCGCCATCACGGTTTCCCCAACCGTCAAATCGGACGAGGAGCCAAGATTGGCTACCGTATCAATGTTCTCTCCGTCAATTTCCAGCACGGCCAGATCTGTCAATGCATCTGTCCCAAGCACCGTGGCAGGTATGCGCGTGTCATCATTCAATACAACTTCCACTTCTTCTGCACCTTCAACTACGTGCTGGTTGGTTACAACATAAGCAGATCCGTCTTCTTTTTTATAAATAATTCCGGAACCTGCTCCAGCCTGTTGGCTTTCTGTCCAGACACTTTGCTGCTGCAGATTAACTACACCCACGACAGCCTCTGCGGTCTCACTGATATTCGCGGCTGTTTCCGCATTATCTGTTGCCATGGTTGCCACGACTTCCGGAGAGCCTTCATCCTGGCTGGTACCTGCCGTCTCCCCGTTCCCTCCTGACTGGTTCAAAGGAATAATATTATAGGAAACTAACATAACGACAGCAATTGCCGAGATTACACCGCCAATTACACCGCCGAGAAGTGCGCCAAGTCCAATACCTGATTTTTTCTTTTTCTTCGGTTTCTCGGCTGTGGCCGCTGCCGGCCGGCTGGTTCGCGTATGCTCCGGCTCTGTGTTTCTCGCTGGATGTCCGGTTTCTGTGCGTCCCGGTTCTGTAGCTTCTGCCGGCTGACTTGATTCCGTACGGCCCGGCTCAGTATCTCTTGCTGGATGGCTGCCCATCATATGATCTGGCTCTGTATCATTTACAGGCTGGCCAGTTTCCGTACGCCGCAGCTCTTCCTCTCTAGGCTCCGTACGATCCGGCTCTGCATCTCTTCCCGTATATTCCGTTTGCTCCCGCTCCGGTTCATAGGATGTGTTTTCGTCTTCCGGATTGCGGTTAAATTTATTTTCATCATTGCGATCCATAATATGACCATCCTTTCTTTAAAATAATAGCAGCAGGGGCTTCAGAAAATTTTCCGAAGCCGTCCCAATTTCGGGATTCCCTGCCTGTTTAAAAATCAAACGTATGCGAGTGGATGTGAAAGGTCATGTTGTATGTTGTCTTTCGCATCGTTCTACTGTAAGTATACCCACACAGAATGGTACAGTTTTGGGAAAGGTGTGGAAAAAATGTGTAAATGAATTATGTTAGAATAGGGTAAGGATTGGAAAGAGGAGAGATTTGCGTGAACAAATATATTGGTGTTGTTGAAGATGATGGAAACATACAGAATATCGTTTCGGCTTATTTGCAGAAAGAAGGATTTGACATTACTGTGGTCAATTCAGCAGAAAAGGCAATGGAATTATGGAAGGATAATCCGCCGGAGATGTGGATTCTCGATATTATGCTGCCAGGCATGGACGGCTACGAATTTTGCAAAAAGGTACGAAAAGAGAGCGATGTCCCGATTATCATCATTTCGGCAAAAGATGAAGAAATTGACAAAATCCTCGGCCTGGAGCTCGGGGGAGATGACTATTTGACGAAACCATTCAGCCCGAGAGAACTGGTGGCCCGGGTCAAGCGGCTGTTCAAACGGACGGTTGCACAACCAGCAGACGAGGGAGGGAGCTCCTCCTCTGTTCAGGAAGAAATTAAGGCAGGGCGGCTGTTGGTCCTGAAAAATGAGCGGCGTGTTTTTTGGGCGGATGAAGAGTATGAAGTGACAACAAAGGAATTTGACATGCTTTTGTTATTTGCCGAAAACGTCAACCGTGCTTTTTCCCGGGAAGAACTTCTGGTAAAGGTGTGGGGTGACGATTATTTTGGCAGTGACCGGGCAGTGGACGACCTGGTTAAACGGATTCGCAAAAAAATAGCGGATATTCCACTGGAGACGGTATGGGGCTATGGCTACCGGCTCCGCGAAGAAGAGGGATAGGCCATGAAACTGCAGCATCAGCTCAATATTGCATTTACTACCCTGCTGATCGTTATTCTTGGCGTTGCCAGCTTTGTGATTTATTCCATGATTTTGGACCTTTTGATTGAAGATGAGCGCCGACAGCTGGAACAAAGCGGGGAGATCCTCGTTAATGTGATGACAGATCGATATGGGAGCTTGAACATCCAGCAGTTTAATGAAGTGCTGCAGCAGCAGGATCTGCAGCTGTTTCTCTATGACCGGAATGCGGATGCCGTGCTGTTTTCCACAATGCCGAGTGAGGCTGCAGAGGGGATTTTCTCTGCCAATGACTTTGCTGATAATGAAGAAGCTTTGTGGGAATACAACGGACATAATTTCGTAACATCAAGGATCTTGTTTTATCCGGAAGCTTTGGGGCTGGAACTGATTTTGCTTACGCCAATGAGCGATATTTCCGCGGTGCAGCAAAACTTTATTTTTCTAATTGCGGTGGTCTTTCTAATAGGTGCCGGGGTTGCGGTGCTGCTCAGCTACTTCATGACGGACAAGCTGGTCACCCCGCTCACTCAATTGAAGCGGCAGCTGAAAAAAATTGAAAAACGCCAATTCAGTGACATGGAGCGCATTCGTGCAACAGGTGAGATCAAAGAAGTAGAACAGAGCGTATATGAAATGGCGCAGGAATTAAAGCGATACATGGACAGCCAGCAGGGATTTTTCCAGAATGCCAGCCATGAACTGAAAACCCCATTGATGACGATACAGGGCTACGCCGAGGGCATCCGGGACGGCATTTTTGATGAAAAGGACACGGAAAAAGGGCTGGAAGTCATGGTCGCCGAAGTGAACCGGCTGAAAAAAATTATTAATGAAATGATTCTGTTGGCCAAACTCGACAGCGAGCCTGGTGTCTATGAACCGGAGCAGTTAGAGGTGAGCGCGCTCATCGATCAGGTCATGGAGCGAGCCCTGCCGTTTGTCATGGAGAGCGAGATGACACTTGATCGGAATGTCCAGGATGAGCTATTGGTTAAGGCAGATCCGGAAAAATTGCTCCGCGCCTTGTTGAACCTTGTCTTCAATGGTCTGCGCCATGCTCATTCGAAGGTACATGTTCGCGCATTTCGGGAAAACCGGGGGACGGTTATTACGGTAGAGGACGACGGGGAAGGAGTCGCCGAGGAGCTGATCCCGACTATTTTTCACCGATTTGTGAAGGGGGAAAGTGGTGAGACTGGACTTGGTCTTGCTATTGCCCGTGCGATTGTTGAGCAGTCCGGCGGAAAGATTAGTGTAGGGGCTTCTGAACTGGGGGGAGCTAAGTTTGTGATTGTGTTTCCTGGTGGGTGATGTTGAATTGGTTGAGAACTTCTGGTTTGGGTTGAAGTTTCTGCTCACACGCCGAAGTTCCCACTCACGGGCGGAAGTTCCTACTCACGCGCCGAAGTTCCCGTTCACGGGCGGAAGTTCCTGCTCACGGGCGGAAGTTCCTGCTCACGCGCCGAAGGTCCCACTACCGGCCAGAGGTTCCGTGCAAACAAACTGAACTTTCCCGACCCTTGCACACTCGCCATGCCTATGCTATAATTGATTGGTTAATCTCGGATTTTTACAGAGGAGCGTACGTTATGCAATTAAGAGAAAACATCCGCAACATCGCGATTATTGCGCACGTTGACCATGGGAAAACAACGCTTGTGGATCAGCTGCTGAAATATTCCGGAACATTTCGGGAAAATGAACATGTAGATGATCGTGCAATGGATTCGGATCAGCTTGAAAAAGAGCGCGGGATCACGATTCTCGCGAAAAATACAGCAATTGATTATAAGGACACAACCATTAACATTTTAGATACGCCTGGTCACGCTGATTTTGGCGGTGAGGTAGAACGGATTATGAAAATGGTGGATGGGGTCGCTCTTGTGGTGGATGCCTATGAAGGTACCATGCCGCAGACCCGCTTTGTGCTGAAAAAAGCACTGGAGCAAAAGCTTACACCGATGGTTGTGCTCAATAAGATCGACCGCCCGAATGCCAGGCCGGAAGAAGTCATTGACGAGGTGCTCGACTTATTTATTGAACTGGGTGCCGATGATGATCAGTTGGAATTCCCGGTCGTCTACGCATCTGCACTGAATGGTACATCCGGCGAGGAGCCTGATGATCAGCAGGAAACGATGGATCCGGTCTTCACTACAATTATGGATCATATTCCTGCACCTGCCGATACGCGGGACGAGCCGCTGCAGTTCCAGGTGACACTGCTTGACTATAATGATTATCTCGGCCGAATCGGCATTGGTCGTGTGGTCCGCGGCTCAATTAAGGTCGGACAGCAGGTGGTCGTTTTGAAAAAGGATGGCACGCAAAAGTCTTTCCGTATTTCCAAACTATTCGGCTTTACCGGTTTGAAGCGGAACGAGATTCAGGAAGCACATTCTGGTGATATTGTAGCGATCGCCGGCCTGGACGATATTAATATTGGTGAAACCATTTGCCCGCCAGATCATCCAGAGGGACTACCGGTGTTGCGGATTGATGAGCCGACCCTGCAAATGACATTTCTCGTGAATAATAGTCCATTTGCCGGCAGGGAAGGGAAATCGATCACTTCCCGTAAAATTGAGGAGCGTCTGCTGAAACAGCTGGAAACCGATGTCAGCCTGCGGGTCGAGCCAACCGACTCCCCGGATGCTTGGATTGTTTCCGGGCGCGGCGAACTGCATTTATCGATCCTGATTGAAAATATGCGCCGGGAAGGCTTTGAACTGCAGCTTTCCAAGCCACAGGTGATCATTAAGGAAATCGATGGCGTGCGCTGCGAACCGTACGAGCGTGTCCAGGTCGATGTGCCGGAGGATTATACTGGCGCAGTGATGGAATCCCTCGGTGAACGCAAAGGCGAGATGCAAGATATGGTCAACCAAGGGAACGGCCAGATGCGCCTGGAATTCAAAGTACCATCCCGCGGCCTGATCGGCTACACAACGGAATTTATGTCACAGACCCACGGGTACGGCATTATCAATCATACCTTTGACACCTATGAACCACTTGTCAAAGGGCAAGTTGGCGGCAGACGTGAAGGCGTGCTTGTCGGATTGGAAAATGGCAAAGCCTCCACTTATGGCATCATGCAGTTGGAAGACCGAGGCGTTATTTTTGTTGAGCCCGGTACGGAACTTTATGCCGGCATGATTGTCGGCGAGCACAACCGTGAAAATGACCTGACCGTCAACATTACCAAGGAAAAACATTTGACCAACGTCCGGTCCGCCACCAAAGACCAGACGTCAACAATCAAGAAAACCCGGGAACTGTCCCTGGAAGAGGCGATTGAATACTTGAATGACGACGAGTATTGCGAAGTGACTCCAAAGACCATCCGGCTGCGCAAAAAAATCCTGAACAAAGGCGAACGGGAAAAAGCGCAGAAAAAGGCAAAGCTCAGTTAATAATGGACTCTCCAAGTCTACACTCGGCTGATCATATTATATGGTCGGCCGTTTTTTTATGGAGTTCGTCAGAAAGAGTGGCTTGAACCAGCGGAAGCACGCCCTTATTCAGCTGAAACATTTCGTCAATGCCGAAAAACGCATCACAGCAACCCCCTTAACAAAAAACTCCGTGCAAATGCCACCTTTTCACAACTATAATCGGATTATACATACAAAGAGGTGGCATTTTTTTAAAAGAGATCTTTATCATTTTCCCATCAAACCAGCTGTTTTTTCTGTTTCCCCTCCGCTACTACGGTCCAATAAGACGTACCCGGTCGCCAAGCGCAAGTGCCGCTGCGTTTCTATTCACCATGCCACCTACTTGGAAAAACCATCAGTTATCCAATAAACGAATGCGAAGATCTCCTTTAACTTGAATAGAAGAACACCGGGAAGAAATACTAATATTACGGAATTTTTAAAGCTCGGGATTACAGTGTAACGGCAGCTGCGGAAAGGTGAGAGAAGATGAAAAAGATAACGTCGGTTTTTTGGATCACCTTGGCAATTACAGTCGCTCTATCTTTGTGGGGGGCATTGGATCCAATAGGGTTTGAAGCGATTTCCAGTGCAATTATGAATTATGTATCTGTCCATTTTGGCTGGTATTATCTATTGATTGTTTCTCTGTTTGTGATTTTTTGCCTTTACTTGATCTTCAGTCCATACGGGAAAATCCGGCTTGGAAAACAGGAGGACAGACCGGAATTCAGTTATCCTACCTGGTTTGCCATGTTATTCAGTGCCGGCATGGGGATTGGGCTTGTATTTTACGGGGTGGCATCGCCGGTTTCTCATTATATGAAAACACCGCCTACAGCGGAACCTGGCAGCATGCAAGCATTGGAGGATTCGCTGCGCGTCACCTTTTTCCATTACGGGGTGCATGCGTGGGGGATTTATGCAGTGATTGCCCTGGTGCTGGCCTACTTTACTTTTCGTCATGGAAAGCCTGGATTAATCAGTGCCACGCTGGAGCCATTATTTGGTGACAGAATGAAAGGAAAATGGGGAAGGACGATTGATATTATCGCTGTGTTTGCAACCATTGTGGGGGTTGCCACCTCGCTTGGCTTTGGCGCAACGCAGATTAATGGCGGTCTGACGTATCTGTTTAACATTGATTCAGGGTTCGTTGTCCAGTTGATCATCATTGCAGTGGTGACGGTGCTGTTTATGATTTCTGCATATACCGGTCTCAGCAAAGGGATCAAATACTTAAGCAATGCCAATATGATTCTGGCAACAGCATTATTTGCAGCAACGCTCATTCTCGGGCCTACCGTGTATATCTTCAATTCCCTTACAGATGCAATCGGCATGTATCTGCAGACTCTGCCATCAGAAAGTTTTCGGTTGGCGCCTAATGACCCTGACGAGCGCCAGTGGGTCATGGACTGGACGGTCTTTTTCTGGGCATGGTGGATCGCCTGGTCGCCATTTGTCGGCATTTTTATCGCACGTGTTTCCAGAGGACGCACGATCCGGGAATTCCTCTCCGGCGTGCTGCTGGTACCGTCGCTGGTCAGCTTTCTCTGGTTTTCCGCATTTGGAATGTCCGGCATTGATGCGCAAAACAACGGCGTGGATATTGCTTCCCTTCCAGATGAGCAGGCGCTGTTCGGCCTGTTTGAACAGATGCCGCTTGGATTTATGTTATCCATTCTGGGGATTATGCTGATTGCCACATTTTTTATCACTTCTGCCGACTCGGCCACTTTTGTGCTTGGGATGCAGACGACAAACGGTTCGTTATCTCCGCCGACTGCCGTCAAGTTTGTCTGGGGTTTTGCTCAATCCGCAATTGCTGCAGTGCTCTTATACACCGGCGGACTGCAGGCATTGCAAAACGCATTGATCGCGGCGGCGTTTCCGTTTTCGTTGATCATGCTGCTGATGATTTATTCCTTTTATAAAGCATTGAGAAAGGATAAAGCAAGAGAGAATCAGGCACGGGCGAAATAGAAGCCGGGGAATTTTCGGCTGCTTCCTGGCCGCTCAGGTTTCTGGCAGACTTAAGGATAGAAAAAGGGAGTCCAGGGAGGATTCCCTTTTTGCTTTTTAGGTAATAGTGAAAATAGATTTATTTCTTCTGTCGTAGTTGTAAGCACTTGCACAACTTGCCTATACAAGTTATACTGATAAGGAAATTTAACATGTATATACAAGTTAGCAATAGAGCAGAAGTTTCAAAAGGGAGGTATTTTGATGGCTGATACACAAGCATTGGTCTATGCGCCGCTCAGCGGGAAAATCACGCCGCTTGAGAATGTGCCGGACCCGACGTTTTCGCAAAAAATGATGGGAGACGGACTGGCAATTGAACCGACCGACGGCAATGTAGTTTCTCCGGTGAATGGAGAAATTGTGCAGATTTTCCCTACCAAGCATGCGGTCGGCATTAAAGGGGATTTCGGGGAAGAAGTACTGATTCATATTGGATTGGAAACCGTGGCTTTGGACGGAGAAGGATTTGAGGCTCATGTCCAGCAGGGGGACCGCGTTCGTGTCGGTGATCCGCTGATTACATTTGATCTGGATTTTATTAAAAAGAAAGCTGCAAGTCACATCTCGCCGATTATTATTACTAATGGCGATGCGTTTTCAAACCTTGGGAAAACGAAGGAAACCACTGCAGTCGGTGGTGAAACGATTCTCTTTGATACGAAAATGAAAGCGGATGAAACGGACGCCGCTCCGGCAGAAAACAAGAAGCGACCGTCCGGGAAATCTGGAGGATATAGCCTGGAAGCAGAAGAAATTATTGCTGCTGTCGGCGGGGTGGACAATGTTGATGCCGCTACCCACTGTGTGACAAGGCTGCGCTTTGCCTTGTCCGACGAAAACAAAGTGGACCAGGAAGCGCTGGATAATATGGATATTGTCCAGGGTTCCTTCGCGGCTAACGGCCAGTTTCAGGTCGTGATTGGCCAGGGGACGGTCGACAAAGTTTACAAAACGATGGTAGATAATACGAACATCAGTGAAGCAACGAAGGAAGAAGTGAAGGCAGCCGGCGGGGGAAAACAAAATCCGCTGCAACGCGGGGTTAAAGTGCTGGCAGATATCTTCATTCCTATTTTGCCGGCGATCGTAACAGCGGGTTTATTGCTCGGCCTGAACAATATTTTAGTCAACCCGATTTTCACCGAACAGCCGATTATTGAGTTGTATCCGCAATGGACCGGCATAGCCGACATCATTAACCTGATCGCCAATGCGGCGTTTACGTTTCTGCCTGTTCTGATTGGCTGGTCGGCTGCCAACCGATTTGGCGGCAGTCCGCTTTTGGGGGTTGTGCTCGGACTGATTCTCGTGCATCCTGCGCTGACACCTGCTAGTGAGTATGCGCAAGCAGCGGCAGGAGGAGATGCACCGACATGGAATTTGTTTGGCTTTGAGGTAAATATGATGGGTTATCAGGGACAGGTTCTGCCAGCGCTGGTAGCTGCCTGGGTACTGGCAAAACTGGAAATCTGGCTGCGAAAACATGTGCTTGATTCGCTGCAACTGTTGGTTGTTGCACCGGTTGCGCTCTTAGTTACCGGATTTTTGGCCTTTATCGTTATTGGCCCTGTTACCTTTACCATCGGAAACTGGATCACCGGTGGAATGATCTCTGTATTTGAGGCATTCCCGATTATTGGTGGACTACTGTACGGGGCGCTATATGCACCACTTGTTATCACAGGAATGCACCACACCTTCCTGGCTGTCGATCTGCAGCTGATCGGAAGCACTGGGACAACCTTCCTGTGGCCAGTTGTCGCATTGTCCAATATTGCGCAAGGCTCTGCCGTCTTGGCGATGTTCCTTGCAGCCAAAGAAGAAAAACTAAAAGGTCTTGCCGGAACTGCTGGTCTTTCTGCTTATCTTGGGGTAACCGAACCAGCAATGTTTGGTGTCAACTTGCGATTCAGGTATCCATTTATAGCTGCATTGATTGGTTCGGCAATTGCAGGCGCCTATATTACCATGCAAAATGTTCAGGCAGAGTCGATCGGGGTTGGTGGACTTCCGGCATTCCTGTCGATTGTACAAGAAACCTGGATCAGCTTCTTTATCGGCATGGCGATTGTGATTATCGTGCCATTTATCATCACGTTCCTGATCGCAAAACGCAAGCTGAACACACACTGATCAACTGGAGGATTGAGTGCAATGAATGAAGCATGGTGGAAGAGAGCGACGGTGTATCAGATTTATCCGAAAAGCTTTCAGGACACGACTGGAGACGGCACAGGCGATCTCCAGGGTGTCATCAAGCGCTTGGATTATCTGCAAAAATTAGGTGTCGATGTCCTGTGGCTGACACCCGTTTATCAGTCTCCGCAGAATGATAATGGCTATGATATCAGCGATTATTATGCGATTGATCCATCCTATGGAACCATGGAGGATTTTGAGCAGCTGCTGGAGGAAACCCATAAGCGCGGCATGAAACTGATCATGGATCTGGTAATTAACCACACATCCACGGATCACGAATGGTTCCGCCAGGCGATTTCGTCAGCGGATAATCCGTATCGTGAATTCTATATTTGGAAAGATCCCGTGGATGGAAAAGAGCCGAATAACTGGCAGTCAAAATTCGGCGGATCCGCCTGGGAGTATGACGAGGCGAGCGGGCAGTATTATTTGCATTTGTTTGACCGCACCCAAGCTGATTTGAATTGGGAAAATCCTGAGGTTCGTGAAAAATTGTATGAAATGATGCGCTTCTGGGCGGAAAAAGGCATTGACGGTTTCCGGCTCGATGTAATTAACCTGATTTCCAAAGATCAGGATTTCCCGAATGACACGACCGGTGATGGCAGGAAATTTTACACGGACGGGCCGCGGGTTCATGAATTTTTCCATGAAATGAATCAGGCTGTGCTTGAACCGCATCAGTTAATGACGGTTGGGGAGATGTCCTCTACCTCCATTGACAGCTGTATTTTATATACGAAACCGGAGCGGGAGGAGCTGGATATGACGTTCCAGTTCCATCATCTGAAAGTGGATTATCCGAATGGCAAGAAATGGACGAAGGCTCCGTTTGATTTTCTCGAGCTGAAGCGGATCCTTTCTGACTGGCAGAAAGGGATGCATAAGGGTGGCGGCTGGAATGCGCTGTTCTGGTGCAATCACGATCAGCCGCGCGCACTTTCCCGGTTTGGCGATGACACCGAGCACCCACGTACATCTGCGAAAATGCTGGCGACCACTTTGCATATGATGCAGGGCACCTCTTATATTTATCAGGGGGAAGAGATCGGCATGACGAATCCGAGATTCACATCTATTGAACAATACCGCGATGTCGAGTCTCTGAATGCCTATAAGATGCTCAGGGAGCAGGGGAAAACAGAACAGGAGATTTTGTCCATCCTTGATCAAAAATCCCGTGACAATGCAAGAACACCGATGCAGTGGTCGGACGAGAAGCATGCAGGGTTCACCAAGGGGGAGCCGTGGATTCGTGCGGCTGATAATTTCCGTGAAGTTAATGCGGAGAACGCTCTCGATGATACAGATTCGATTTTTTACCATTACCAAAAGCTGATTGAACTGCGCAAGCAATATGATATCATTACCTATGGAGACTATCAGCTGCTTTTGGCAGAGGACAAGCGTGTCTTTGCCTTTACGCGCAACTGGCAGAAGGAGAAGATTGTGGTTGTGAGTAATTTTTACGGTGAGGAAACAGCGGCAGAGCTTCCTGTTGACGGGCTGGAAGACGCAGAATTGCTGCTGTCTAATTACCAGGGTGCTGCTCCAATCGCCGATGAGAAAATTTCGCTCCGGCCATATGAGTCTGTCGTGTATCATGTGAAGTGATGAGGGATCAGCATGCAGAAAAAATATTTGACAATTTATGAAAAGCTGGCAAAGGAGATAGAAGCAAAGGTGTGGGCGGCAGGGTACAAGCTGCCATCGGAGAATGAACTATCCACAACCTATGACACATCACGGGAAACGATCCGCAAAGCGCTGAATTTGCTGTCGCAGAATGGTTATATACAAAAAATCCGCGGGAAAGGATCGATTGTGATTGATGTCGATAAATTTTCTTTTCCGGTTTCCGGCATTGTAAGCTTTAAGGAGTTGTCACAGAACCTCGGACTCGATAGCAAAACCATTGTCGATTCGCTAGGGTTTATTGAACGTGATGACAGTGTGCATAACGCACTGGGGACGAAGCCAGCGGATGCGGTGTGGGGAGTGACACGGGTCCGGGAAATTTCCGGGGAGAAGATCATCCTTGATAAAGATTATTTCATCGAGGAGCATGTTCCCCTGCTCTCTGAGGAAACATGCGCGGATTCGATTTACAATTATATTGAAAATAAACTGGAACTGCCGATTGCCTTTGCCCAAAAGGAAATAGTGGTGGAGGAGCCTACTGCGGAAGATCGACGGCTTCTGGATTTGAGCGGGTTCAGTAATATTGTGGTGATCCGCAGTCATGTCTACCTGGAGGATACAACTTTGTTTCAATACACGGAATCCCGGCACCGGCCGGACAAGTTCCGCTTTGTCGATTTTGCCAGGAGAGTAAAAAATCCATGAGTCGTTTTATGGTATAATGACGGGTGGATTCACTGCGTGGCAAATCAGCACAACTAAGGCCCAGGTTTCCACACAGCTAAAACGAGGTATAACAGAACAAGGAAGGTGATTCCATGTACCGCTTTTTTAGACGGATGCGTTTTTTGTTTACCTTTCGAAAATCGATTCCGTTTGCGAAGGATTTTTTTCTGTCCCACGAAGTGACAAAGGGAAAGAAAGGATTGTTTGCTGCTCTTTTGCTTGGATATGTTTTATTCCCATTCGATGTGATCCCTGATTTTTTGCTGATGTTCGGGATTCTTGATGACATAGCTGTCGTGACGTTCCTGCTCCAGCAAATGGTCAAGGCGGCACCGGATTCCCTAAAGGAAAAACATCAATTATTTGAGTAATATAAGAAAGAGGCTGCCTGCTCGGCAGCCTCTTTCATTATTTCTTTTTTTTATCATTGGGGATATACTTGGAAAAATAGGTGGCCATAATCAGGCAGATGAGTGCCAGGCCCCATGCGGCAATTCCGCTCCAGTATAGGTCAACACTGAGTCCAATGACAATAATAATTGCGCTCAGACCAATTAAAATTGCGGTTAAATAACGTTTCACGCCCAACACTCCAGAATATCGCTGAAAATAAGCTTCTACTTTATTATAATATGTTATGCATGATCTTTCTAATTATCCGCCGGTATTATTCAGTCAGTGGTGTTTTAGGTTTGCGCACTAGAAGCATAATTCCTGCGATGAGATAAAAGAGACCGGAGAACATGCCTGCAATGACCATAGTAAACACCCCGATGATGGAAACAACGATCAGGATAATTCCGGCAGCTTTCGGTTTTTTATTACCTTTCATAAATACCAGGGCCAAAATGCCTGCCACAATTGCGACCAGTGCAGAGATCAGTATCATCATTCCGCCTGCCCCTGCCGTTTCAATCATCGTCATCAACTGTTCCTGTGACAGTTCAGGACTCTGTGCGTCCGGCGGGAGGTCCTCCACTATTTGCGAATTGTTGCCAAGCCATATCAAAGCCCCGCCAATCAAAGCAAAAAATGCATAAATTAACATGCCAATAATAACTAATACAATTTCGCCTGTTCGTTTAATCAAAATAAAACCCTCCAATAAATAAGTATAGTAATATGTACGGCGCCCATGAGAAAAAGTTTCATCTTTTTTCGTGTGCTGGGCTGAGCGTGCCGTGTGAGCAAGTTTATCAGGGAATAAACCTGCATGGGGAGCGCAGGATGGTCTGGGCGAGCGTTCTCAAGATCAAAAGAAGGCTACTGGATGCCAGAAAAGACGAATAGTGCGGTTCTCAAGATCAAAAGGGAGCTGCTGGACATCTGAAAAGATTGATAGAACGGTTCTCAAGGTCAAAAGAAAGCTGCTGGATGCCAGAAAAGATTGATAGACCGGTTCTCAAGATCAAAAGAAGGCTACGGGACGTCTGAAAAGATCAATAGACCACTTCTATCGGACAAACTCATGGAAAAAGCTTTAGAAATGTCCAATAGCCATCACCCATGCTCCGTCACATCCAACGCTAGATCGCTGAGAAAAGCTATGGCTTCATCAGTATTGCCCTTTCTCTAATTATATAGAAGTTTACTTTCCTAGTAAAAACATCCACAAAAAAGCACCCTGTCAGCGACAAGGTGCAGTCGAATTTCCTATTTAATTAATCAACTCAGGATTATTCTCTTTCGCCGCTCGGACACGTGGTTTGCGGTAGCCCCCCGCGATGTCGGCCTGTTTGAAAACTTTGGCGTAACGGACTTCCTGTGCGTCGGTCAGCTGTTTATTTTTTGTTGGCTGATATTGTACTTTTGCCATTGTAGAACGATCCTTTCTTTAGATGAATTACTATATAATGTGTATTCCCGAATTCACTGAGCCTAAACATCACAAGAGAGTGATCCAAATTCCATTTTTTTACGTATTCTTTTTATCAGTTATCCTAAATTCCTTTCTGTATTCGGACTATGGTATGCTATAGGAAATATTATATATAGAAGGAGAATATTATGCGAGTAAAGGATGTCGATCTGTTTCAGCGCGTCCAGAGCCAGGACGAAGATGCCTTGGAACAGCTATATGATCGCTATGAGAAACTGTTATTCTCTTTTTCCTTCAAAATGACCAACAATAAATTTCTTGCCGAGGAAGCGGTGCAGGATGTTTTTACGAAAATATGGTCAAAACAGAGGAATTTTGATGAAGGGAAGGGGAAGTTCTCCTCATGGCTGCTGACGGTGACACGCAATACGTGTATTGATTTATTGCGGAAAAAGAAAGATACACCTTATGAGCTGGAGGAGCGCGATTCACTGAACGAGACAGAACCTACGCCTGAAGAGGAACTGGAATGGAAAGAACGCGGGGAAGAGGTTCGCATGGCGGTCGGAGAATTGTCCCAGGAACAGCAGGAAATCATTGAACTATTTTACTTTAAAGGGATGTCCCAATCATCCATTGCAGAAAAACAGGATATTCCGTTGGGCACGGTGAAAGGAAGATTGCGTTTATCTTTAAAGCACCTGAAAGGGATACTGAAGGAAAAGAAAGAAAGGGGGGTTCGGGATGATGTCTAAACACGATTTGCTGCTTGATTATTTTAACGGTCAGTTGTCAGAGGAAGAGAGAAAAGCGTTTGAAGAACATTTGACAGAATGCGCAGACTGCCGGGAAGAGCTTCGAGAACTGGAAGAACTGACAGAAGATCTTCCGTTCAGCAGTGAACCTGTGGCCCCGCCTGAAGGTATGAAAGAGCGTGTTCTTTCCAATATTACAGGGACGGCCGGAGCATCGGATGCAAAAGACAATCCTGAACCAAGTGACAACACGATCACACTGGGGAAAGAAAGTCAGCAACCAGAGCCGAAGCGCAAAAAGATGAGCTGGTATAAACCATTAATGGCAGCAGTGCTCACCCTTTCTCTGGCGGGAAATGGTGCAGCGTTAATCTATATGTCAAATAACGAAACCACGGAACCGGCGCCACCGCAAGAAACACCGCCAGAAGAGACGCCGCCGGAAGAGACACCTGAAGAAACAGAGCAGCCGACACTGGATATTGTACAGCAAATCCATGAACTGCAGCCGTCTGAAGGGGTGGATGCCCAAGCAACAGCGACCATGATCGAACAAAGTGAAAATACGAATCTGGTTGTGCAGGCAAGTGATTTACCGCCACTTGAAGGTGAGGAGACGTATCAGGTCTGGGTGCTGGAAGACGGAACACCATTCAGGGCAGGAACCTTTGTGACCAATGAGCAAGGAGTGGGCGCAGTGTCCTATCTGATGGAGTACGAAGGCGAGCATCAATTTGACACCTTGGCAATCACCAGGGAGCCAAACGCGCACAGTGAAGTGCCGCAGGGCGATATTTTATTAAGTGCGCCCTTGTAGGGAGTTGGAATTTGAGAACCCGGAATGCATGATGAGCGTGCATTTCGGGTTTTCTATGTAATTTTTTTATCCCCGCCACATCAACCCTCACCCACCTTTTTGACAAAAATATTACTTTTTTTTAATAAAATGTGATCCATTTACAAACTCCTTCCGTTAGCCTAGTAGAAACAAAAAAACACAAAGGGAGTGTCAGGAAATGAATTGGAAAAGAGTATTAGTTGCAGCACCACTGAGTGCGACGCTGATTTTTTCAGCAGGCGCAGGAGCAGTAAGCGCGGAGTCAATGGAACATGAGCCAACGGTGGAAACCGCGGCGGTGGATTTGCGGGTGGATCTTGGGCATCTACTTAGTGAACACGCATTTTTGGCCATTGAAACCATGCGTAATGGAGCAGATGGATCGGAGGACTTTGACGCTTCTGTAGCGGCATTGAATTCGAACACGGAAGACCTGACAGCAGCGATCTCCTCTGTTTACGGGGAAGAAGCAGGTCAGTCATTTAATGAAATGTGGAGCAATCACATTGGCTATTTTGTTGACTATGTGAATGCAACTGCTGAGGGAGACGAAGAAGCGAAACAGATGGCGTTGGATGAGTTGTCCCAGTATAAAGAGGATTTCGCCCAGTTCCTTGAAACAGCAACAGGGGAACGCCTGGAAGCAGGTTCTCTCGCTGAAAGCCTTCAAATGCATGTGGATCAGTTGATTGGCGCATTTGACAGCTATGTAGCAGGAGATTATGAGACTGCTTATCAGCATGAAAGAGAAGCAATTAATCATATGCACATGGTAGCAAAAGGATTGTCTTCGGCGATTGTTGATCAGATGCCGGAACAGTTTAACAACACCATGGCTGTGACACCTGCAGGCGATCTGCGCGCTAATCTTGGCCACTTGCTTTCTGAGCATGCCGGTCTTGCAGTAATTGCTATGCAGAATGGAATTGACGGTGCCGAGCATTTTGATGCATCCACCATGGTATTGAGCGAGAACACCGGTGATCTTTCCGCAGCTATTGGTTCTGTTTACGGAGAAGAAGCCGCTCAATCCTTTGAAAATATGTGGTCTGAGCATATCGGCTACTTTGTTGATTATGTAAATGCAACGGCCGAAGAGAACGAAGAAGCAAAACAGGAAGCATTGGATAACCTGTCCACGTATAAAGAAGACTTCTCTGCTTTTATTGAAACAGCAACAGGAGGCAATGTGCCGGCAGAGGACTTGGCTAACGGCCTGCAAATGCATGTGGAACAGCTAATCGGCGCATTTGACAACTATGCACAGGGCAACTATGAAGAAGCATACAACCAGGCACGTGAAGCGTATGGCCATATGTACGATGCAGCAACATTGTTGTCTTCCGGTATTGTAATGCAGAACCCGGATATGTTTGCGAGCGATATGCCATCCGGAATGCCGCAAACTGGACTTGGAACGCCTGCCGATGACAATAACATGGCATGGGCATGGATTCTTGGAGCAAGTGTATTTGGCTTAGCTGGATTTGCTGCTATCCGCAAATTCAAGCCTGCTGAAAATCAGAAGTAAGCACGACGAGAAACCTAAGACGAACAGGAGGAAACAGGATGCGCAAACTTCTCTATCTGCTGCTTTTCCTGATACTGGCAGGATGCAGCCAAACCATGGGCATGCAAAATGGATCCAGTGACCAAATGGATAATGGGGGCGGACAGGAAGATGCGCAGCCTGAGACAGCGGAAAGTCAGGAAACAGACGAGCCGCTTGAGACCAGTTCGTCACCGGTTATCGAGGATCCAAAATATAATGTTATACCTGAGAAAATTACCATTGAATCAATTGGTGTTGAGTCAGCGGTGGTCCCGGTTGGCCTCTTAGAAAATGGCGAAATGGCCGTACCGGAGGATTTCAAAAAAACAGGCTGGTTTGACCTGGGCACCAACCCCGGAAACAGGGGCAGCTCGGTGATCGCAGGCCATGTGGATGATCCGACAGGCGAGGGTGTGTTTTACAACCTGAAGGATTTAAAGCCGGGCGATGAAATCCAGGTAAGCGGCGAGGGGGAGACCTTGACATTCGAAGTAGTCGACAGTCAGGTTTTCCCGCAGGATGAGGCACCAATTGATGATATATTCGGCTACACCTCCAGACGGATGTTGAATCTGATCACCTGTATTGGCGATTATGATGTGGAAAATGGGGGAAGAACGGAGCGGCTGGTGGTGTTTACGGAGTTGGTAGAAGAATAGGAGAGAGTAGAGCCACTGATTATCCTTTGAGGATAATCGGTGGTTTTTTGTGTTGATGAAACCCAGAATTGCTTTAATAAAGTAGTTTTCACAATTTTATGATTATTTGATTATAGAAGGGTGTTATAATAATGGTAACAACCAAAGGGACGGGGAAAATCATGAAATGGTCAGAGGTCTGAGAAATATACCCCAATCAATTTGTTAAGTTAAAAGTATTATCGTCTCACATGGAAAATAGTCAGGAATTTTTTATTGAAGATATAGCGAATATAAAACCTGTGTCCGACAAAAGGGCAACAAGGGAACTAGTAAACTCAAAAGGTGACGAACTGGTCTATCATACTGCTCATGAAAACATTGTGCTTGAGGTTCGCCAAGATGTTGGGTTTATTAATTTATCAACCTTTATCTAAAAGACACAGAAAAGACCAATCCGCCCAGCGAATTGGTCTCCCCATCAAACCACACTATCAATAATATCCTCCAACTGATCACAAACATGATCAATGTCATTTATAATCGTTTCATTTTCAAGCGTAATCGATCCCCGATATTCATTCAAGTTCAGTTTATCAAAAATGGACCCGCTTGGTTCTCCTGTGTATTTATCCACTTCAAAATATACTTGTGTTTCCTTTTCACCTGGAACAATATATAGCTCTAATTCTTCCAGCTTGCGGGCGTATTTGCCGAGTTTCGGTTCAAATTCGAATTGCTGCACATAAGCACGCTCGGTGTCAATTGCTCGTGGTGTTTTTTCATTTTCCATTTGCCGAAATCCGAAGCCGAGCATTTTAACGGCGTCAATGATTCGTTGATACGATTCTGTCGGTTCCACCGAGATATTGTCTTTGTCCCTTGGGTCAAAGGCTGCTTTGATCTCCAGCCCTGTTTCTATCCATACAGGCGGAACATTGAGTTGGGTTTCCGGATCCCACATGGTCATTGGGGTATCGAGAGGAATCTCAAAAGAGAAAGGGATTTCTTTCTTTTCCCCTTGCTTTATCGTAAATGGTTCGTTGACCTTATGTGTAAGGATTTCTGCCCTTGTCAGACTGTCGGTGTTTTCACGTCCATACAGCGTCATGAGTTGGAGTTTGATAGATTCGATTTCTTGCTCTGCGTCACCCCCGAGGACGATGATCGATCCATGAAGCGTTTCTCCCTGTTTGACAACGTCATTGGTGACCTTCGTATTGACTTTGGCCGAACCAATCCCGAAACTTGCAATCGTTTTCTTCAGTAATGACATGTATCTAAGCCCTCCTGTGCATTTATTGAAACTTACTTAAAGTCTATCTTATTTAACATTGGTGATGCAATAAAAACTAGCATATTCCATTATTTGTTTTAAAATTCTTCAGCAATGCGCAGAATAGAAGACTGGCCATTGCTCCAGGTGGTTTCAAAAATAACATTATGGTTTTTACACATTTGTTTAATATGCTCCATGCCGGTATGGCCGGAGACACCCAATAAAAATACCACAATATCTGCCTTTCTCACTTTTGCTTCAACACGGGTAAAATCTTCTTTTGCATCGCCCCATAAAAAGGTGCCTCCTCGCTGCTCAATGGAATATTGATATAGACTTTTCTTCGGTTCATTGCCGATCACAAGAATGGTTTTTTCTTTTAATGTCTGATCATAGATGGTTACAGGCTTTTTTTCCGGTTTTTCGCTCTTTTTGCTGGTATGATTTAATGTCTCGGGGATAGATAGGCTGGCTTCTTTTATCTTATGGGTCCAGATCACCTTGGCATGGGTCGGGGTCCCGTCAAAATACGCAATATCGACTAAGTCGCCTTCATTGATGCGCTGCTTGAATACATCATCTTCACTGAGCACAATCGTGTAAGGGCCTTCATTAAAGCGGATGAATTCCCCGGTTTCTTCGCTTTTTTCCACTACGAGCCTGCCTGCTTCTTTTTTAACTGGACAAAAATTCAACTGAATGCGATACGGGGCATCCTCTCCGTCTCCCTTTTCCGCAATCTCATATTCAAAATGGGAGCGTTGCGGATCGTTCGTATTAATGGCCTTGGCATAGACCATGTCGCCGTGCTCCAGCCCCAGCTTTCTTACAACCCCCTCCGGCACGAAGCCATCAATTTGTGGGACAATACCACCGCGCAGTTTGCGCTCAAACTGGTATGATTTTCGTTCCGGGGGAGCGCTGGGTTGGCTGGGTTCAGATTCCTCATCTTCTTCTAAAGTCTCAGGTTGACCTCCGTAAGATTCATTTTCTTTCAGTCTGTTAATTTCCCACAGATGGCTGATGACTGCCGCTTGCTTTTCCAATAAATGTGTCTGTGTGTCCATGTTGTCCTGATCCATTTGCTCAATGTTTTCGAGGATGTCCTGTTTTAGCTGCTCTATCATTTCTAACTCTTTCATTTGATTCCCTCCCTTGCTTTAGAATTGTAAAGGCGTTGTTAACATTATATCTGAAAATTGGTTGCATTTGGTTGTTTTTTGTAATATTTTTTAGGTGAGGGTTTATTTTAAATTAGCCTTCAGGCAGCTCCTTAATGGAACGGACATCTTTATCAATAAGAGGGAAGAATCCGAGTGCTATCATCCAGATACCCGCAAACAGAAACAAATAATGCACCTGGAAAAGGTCGGCCACATAGCCACCGGTAACCGCAACTACAGGGATTAACAGGGAAGCAAGTGCACTAGTGAGTGTCATCACCCTGCCGCGAAATTCATCTTTTACCAGAATGATTAGTAAGGAGCCAAACACAATATTGATGATGATACTGCTGAACGTCATCAGAAGGAAGAAAAATGTACCTATGTATAAATTCGTGACCATCCCCATGCCAATAAAGGCCAACCCTCCCAGCAAGTTCATACTGCCTAACATAATATTCGGCTTTGCCACGTGAATAATTTTGCTGGCAATCAATCCGATGATAATTCCCATCAGAGCTCCGGCAGCGTTCATAAAACCAAACTGTATAGCGTTTGCTCCATATCTATCGATTACAAGCACAACCAGGAGTGAACCTGCGACTGTAGTGACATTCAGGGCTGTAGCGAAAAGGACCATTTTAAAAATTGGCCGGTTCCGGTAGAGCGTTAAGAATCCATCTTTCAGTTCCCTGAACCAACCAGACGTTTTAGAAGCTGCAGCTGTTTCTTCTACCCCCTCAGAAGTTTTCTTTATCGAAATAACAAACATCAGCAATATACTTGCCAGAAGATATATTCCGGAATGGGTAAGCATGACACCGGCAAAACCAATCAGTCCGATTAGAAAACCGCTGATCGACTGACCAATCAAATCCCCAGTTTTTCCGGTCGAAGAAATATAGCCGTTGACACGGACAATACGACTTTCCCCGACAATGCGCGGCAAAAGCTTTCCAAGCGCTGGGTTGATCAACACCATGCACATATTTTGGATAACGATCGCAACATAAATAAACATTAATAAGACATCAAGCCAAAGCATAAACACAAGACTCAGCATGATTCCAACGAAAATCATGAGACAATAGCCAATTTGCATAGATGTTTTTGGTGTGGTGCGGTCAATAAAAACGCCGATCAGCGGTCCGGCTGTGATTCCTGTTAGAACCACAATGGCCGTCACCATAGATGCATACAGTGCAGAATCCGTCAGCTGATAAACATACCACAGAATTGCCAAATCGAAAATGCTGTCCGCAATGGCAGTGAAAAACTGATTAGTGACGATGAGCGACATATTCCGTTTGATCAAGCGAGACATCCTCTCTTTTAATTTGTTGAATTTAAGTTTAAATATATTTAATAATTAAAGCAAGAGGTTTTGCGAATTATTTTTAAATATATTTAAATGTGATAAACTAAAAGTATCCTGCTGAAAAGAGGGAGCTCATGCAACAGATAGGTGAAATCATAAAGAAACGAAGACAAGAAAAGAAACTAACCTTGGCTGAAGTCGCCAATGGCAAAATGTCGCCAGCAATGGTCAGTCTGGTGGAAAACGACAAAACTAGCCTTTCTGCTGATAAACTGCAGCATATCGCCAAGCAACTTGATTTAAACGTTGCGGATTTGCTGGGCGGGATGCCAAAAGAGCAGCTGCGGAATGAACTGGCAGAGCTGGAAAACACACTTTCAGGAATGATAGAGACGCAGGTACTACGAAAAACACTACAGCACATCACCACACTTCTCCCTGGATTGGGCAGCAACTTCGAATCGGCCAGAATTTATGAACTTTATGTGCTGAATTTGTTTCGTTATTATCTACTGGACCAACGTGGTTTTGATCAACTGGAGGACAGCGACTGGAACAGATATGCAGCGGTGGCAGCCAGAATTTACGAAGACTTGCAGATGGAAAGCAGAGTGCTTCGAATTCAATATTTTTATGCAGCAGTCGAGTCTCATCATGGAAATTATCAGAAGACCCTGGAACAGATTGACAAGAGTCTCAGTCAGGTACGGTCAGAAAAAAATTATGAAACTATCGCCATTATGATTGAATTCCTGCTGCTGAAATTGTATACACTGATGGCGCTCGGGGAGACGGAGCAATGTCTGGCTACTCTGGATGATGTTATTCAGTTATCCAATAAATATAAAATGTTTCACGAGTTTTTTGAGATTCATAATAAAGGGGCTTTAATCCATTACAATGAGGGGAATTTTTCCAAAGCAAGGGAATACAAAAATAAGATTGAGACATTTTTTGAATTAATTGATGATGACGATTATCTCTATTTGGATAAGGAACTTATTTTTATTCATTACATGGAATTTTTTGAAAGGGAGCCGCAGACTGCGCTAGAAATGTTGGATCAGTATGAACTGCGGATTGCTTCTATCTCAATCCCAAACGCAAACCTCCGGCAGACACTGGAGGATCATATTGCAGACGCAAAAGCGAGATGCTACACGCAACTGGGACGGCCGGTGGAGGCCTTGCCGCTCTTCCGTCAATTGGTAAAGGATGAGCACAGCTATATTGAAATGCACCCAATAGACGTGGCGCTTCGGGAGATAACAAAAACCTACCAGGCGCTGTGCTACAAGGAAACAGGGGAAATAAAAAGAGCGCTTGATTGTGCTGGTGAAGCTGTGAAACGTTTGCGGAGGCATCCGCATACCGCCTATTATCACTTTGCCAGAAGAGTACTGCATGATCTTCAATCACATAAAAATAGAAGGGAGTGAGAGCGAGAATTTTCGCTGGTAAACGGAGACTTCCGTCCAGCAGAAACTTCTCCCAAGAACGTTGCAAGCTCCACTTCAATTTCATACAAAAGCCAAACATTCTCTGATATACTTGTTTTGGCAGGTAAGGGTGTATAAACCTTCTTATCGTGCATAAGTTCAACTAAGGCTTGTCTAATTAATTGACACTGCAAGGGAGACAACGAGAATGGAATGGAAAAATTTATACCGCGGTTTGTTCATGGGAGCCAGTGACGTTATTCCCGGCGTGAGCGGCGGAACGATTGCTGTATTGCTCGGGATCTATGATCGGCTGATTGCAGCGGTGAATGGAATTTTAAGCAAAGATTGGAAAAAACATCTGCTGTTTCTTGTGCCCTTGGGGATAGGGATTTTGACGGCCATTTTCCTTTTGGCCAATGTGATTGAATGGTTGTTTGAGCATTATCCGGGACCGACCCAGTTTTTCTTTTTGGGATTGATTCTTGGCGTGTTGCCGTACCTGTTCCATCAGGCAGATGCCAGGCATGCGTTTAAACGCAGCCATTTTGTGCTGCTAATGATTGCGGTACTACTTGTGGGTTCGATGGCATTTTTCACCCCCGATGAGGGCGGGATTATAGAGAATCTTACTGCCTCGACCTTTATTCTCTTATTTGTTTCCGGCTTTATTGCCAGCAGTGCGATGATTATTCCGGGCATCAGCGGTTCGTTTATGCTGCTTTTGATTGGGGTTTATCCCACGATTATTGCGGCGATCAGCAATTTGCAGCTTGCCATCATCGCGGTAACCGGGGTTGGGATCGTCCTTGGACTTTTGACGATGAGCAAAATCATTCATTACTTTTTGACCAATCATTATACTGGTACATTTGCCATCATCATCGGACTGGTAATTGGATCTGTTTTCGTGGTATTTCCGGGATGGCCGGGAAGCACGGACTTATTGATGCTTAGTGTGGTGGCATTTGCGGCAGGACTTTTGAGTGCGTATCTGTTGGGACGACTGGAATACAAGACATGAGCAAACGATAAGACAGCTGCAGGCAAAACGATTACAATGGAACTAGATTCAGGAAAGGAGCAGATTCTATGGAACATATTCAATCCGAAGAGCAATTTAATGAAGTGATCCAGAGCGAGGAACCGGTTATTGTGAAGTTTTTCGCGGACTGGTGCCCGGACTGCAAGCGAATGGACATGTTCATTGGCGATATTTTGGATGAATTCAACAACTATAAATGGTATGAAGTCAACAGTGATGAAGTCAGCGGGCTTGCCGAAAAGTATGATGTGATGGGCATCCCAAGCATTCTGATTTTCAAAAATGGTGAGAAGCTGGCCCACCAGCACAGCGCCTATACAAAAACACCGGAATCGGTTACGGACTTTCTGCATCAGCAGTTGGCATAGAGACGAAAAAAACCGCTCAGGACAATGGAGTCCCTGAGCGGTTTTTTTCGTCTCTACTCCAAAGAGAAATCCATTTTATTGTCGCCTGTCAGGTGCAGGTGGCTGTTTTCAAGCTGAATCCCACGGAACACTTGCCGAAATACCTCAAGGTTCTGCGGATAGGTGACCGAAGCAATCGATCGCTGGTTGATCAGCTGCTCATCTTCCGGCATGTTTTTGCCATCGCCCCATTCTATCAAAAACGGAAGCACTCCACTTTCTGCTTCAGGGAATAGCATTTTCCAGTTCAGCATGCTGCCATCAGGCTTTTGCCGGCTGCCGGGGATTGGCCCGGTAAAGCGGATAGACGAATTTTGGAAATGCTGAACCATATGATCCATGTCCTGCGTTCTCAGGGCAAATTGCACCGGCCCTTCCAGATGTTGTTTCAGCGCGTGGGAGACCTGATGAATCAACGGGTTGTCCGAATTCGCAGCAGTCGTTTCATCAAAAATACCAATCCACTCTATATAGCAGTCATTAGCAAAATTGGCCAGATGATTATAGGTGCCCCATTTCTCATGCCTGCCGCCTTCCATCGTCTTTACATGATATTTTGCGGCAAACGCCTTTGCAGCGCTGGCTGGGTCCTCTGCTGTGATGACAATATGATCAAGTTCAAACAAAGCTATCATCTCCTAATCAATTAATTATCGCCATAACTCTTTAAAATCAGTATAATAAAAAGAAAGAGAAATAGCGAGAGGGGAGAAGTTTGGTGGAACCCATATTGAAAGATTTTCCCAATGAATTTTATACGGAACGTCTTCTGATCCGTCTGCCACTTCCGGGAGATGGCGAGGCCGTGTTTCAAGCCATGCAGGCAAGCAGGGAAGAACTGAAAAAATGGATGGCCTTTGCACAAAAAAACCAGTCCTTGGAGGACACGGAGGTCAATGTGCGCGAGGCTCATTTGCAGTTTCTCAAACGGGAGAATATGCGGCTGCACCTATTCAGGCGGGAGACGGGTGAATTTATTGGCACTTCTGGTCTTCACCGGATTGACTGGGATGTGCCGAAATTTGAGATTGGCTACTGGATCGACCAGCGACACAACGGGAAAGGGTACATAACCGAAGCGGTTGAAGGCATTACGCAATTTGCTTTTCGGGAATTAAAGGCGAACCGTGTGGAGATCCGTTGTGATGCGAAAAACACGAAAAGCAGAGCTGTACCTGAACGGCTGGGATTTGCACTGGAAGGCGTGCTGCATCAGGATTCAGTTGAGATTGGCGGCGACCAGCTAAGGGATACTTGTATTTATGCAAAGGTCAGAAAAAAGGCAGGTGAACAAACATGAATCAGCCAGCAATTCTGATCGTGGAAGATGAACAAAAACTCAGCAGGGTGCTGCAACTGGAATTGGAATACGAGAATTACCGGACAGAAATTGCCAGCAACGGAAAAGATGCACTGAAACGGGTCGAGGATGAAGAGTGGGATCTGGTGCTCCTGGATATTATGATTCCCGAATTGAGCGGGCTGGAGGTACTCCGGCGCATGCGGCGGACAGATGCATCTACGCCAGTCATTCTGCTGACTGCCAGGGATGAGATTCATGATAAGGTCGGCGGGCTGGATTTGGGTGCCAATGATTATGTCACCAAGCCGTTTCAGATTGAGGAGCTGCTGGCCCGTATCCGTGTGCATCTCCGGCAGCCGCAGATGAATAAAACGGAAGAGCAGCAACTGACAGTAGGAGATCTCCAGGTGGATCTCAACAGCCGGGAAGTGAACCGGGACGGCCAGCAGGTGACGCTCACTCCCCGGGAATATGATTTGCTCGTCTGTCTCTTGAAAAATAAAAATATCGTCCTTACCAGGGACCAGCTGATTGAACAGGTGTGGGGCTTTGCTTACTTTGGCGACACCAATGTGGTTGATGTATATATCCGTTATTTGCGGCAAAAAGTCGACAAGGGATTTGACCAGCCCTGTATTCAGACAGTCCGTGGTGTCGGCTATACGATTAAGGATCAGGCACAATGAAGCTCAGAACCAAGATTCAGCTGTTTGCCAGTTTGTTTATGCTGCTGATTTTGCTGCTTGTTAACACATCGATTTATTTTCTGTTTTATAGAATTGCTGCGGAGGGGGAGCTTGATCAGCTCTCCACCCAGTCCAATGCGCTTGTGGAGACACTGGCAGACTCTGAGCTAGTGTCAGACGAACTGCTAAATGCCTACTTGCCCGCCGATGGAATGATACGGGTTATTGGAGAGAATGGCCTGAAGGTACCGGTAAAGACAAGGGCAACTGAATATGAGTCCTTGCCCGGGGAATTTTCTACTACAGAGTCTCAGGAGATTGTGGAACATAACAACATACCGACAGCTGTTATCGCCAAGCCAGTAATTTGGAATGACGGAGAGGTTGTTACGGTCCAAGTTTCCAATCAGCTTGTTCATTTGCGGGAAACGATGACGACGTTGTTCTATGTGCTCGCAGCGGCTACGGTTATCATGCTGGTTCCAACGGTAATTGCCGCAGCCGTGCTAAGCCGATTTTTACTAAGGCCGATTCAAAAATTGATTCAAGCCATGAAAGAAAACACCGGACAGGGCAAATGGGAAAAAATCGATCTGGAAAACCGATCGCGGGATGAATTGTACGAGATGGAGAAGACATTTAATGAAATGATTGATCAGCTGCAGGAGAATTTTTCCAAACAGGAACGGTTTGTGTCTGATGCTTCCCATGAGCTGAAAACACCAATTTCGATTGTGAAAAGCTATGCCCAGCTGCTGGAGCGAAGGGGAACGGACAATCCTAAACTTGTGAAGGAATCGGTGGAAGCCATTGACACCGAATCCGACCGGATGAAAAAGCTGGTGGAACAGATGCTGGCGTTGGCGAAAAATAAGCAGGCACAGAAAATGGAAAAATTTGATCTTGCCGAGCTTGGCGAAGAAACGGCCTCGACATTCCAGGGCGCTTATCCGACACGAGATATCCGCTTTGAGGCAAATAAGGAAAGTCTGCCTGTCACCGGCAGTCGGGATCAGCTGGAGCAGGTGCTGTATATTTTGCTGGACAATGCATTGAAATATACGAGTGAAAATGTCGATTTGCGTATTTCCAACGAGGATGGGCAGGCGGTTGTACGGGTCAGGGATTATGGCAAAGGGATTCCTGAAACGGAGCAGGCACGGATTTTCGAACGATTTTACCGGATTGATAAGGCAAGAAGCAGGGATACTGGAGGAACAGGGCTCGGACTGGCGATTGCTGCTTCGATTGCTGAGGGGCATGGTGGCAGACTGGCTGTGGAGAGTGAAGAAGGCGCAGGGGCGACATTCATACTGCGGCTGCCATTGGAAGGATTTTAGCGTTTCTCAGCAAATTCTCATTTTCTTCACAGCAAAATATCATTCTTTTTCCGTATACTAAGGTAAACAATGCCTGGTGACGTCAGGCAGCCGGAGAGTGATTTTCTACCGGTTTTTCCGATAGGGGGTCATCGATTATGATAAAAAAAGTAATATTGCCTCTGGCCGCAGTGGTGGTCGCTGTTGTTCTGGGGTTAGCGATCTTCCAATCGAATGCCTTCACCTCTTCGCCAGAACTTTCGGCAGAGGAAGTGAAAGGGCTCTTGGAAGCACAATATGGAGGGGCGGTGCCAGATATCGCGTTCCTTGAAAAAACAGGCACCTATCAAGCAGAATTGGAGCGGGAGGGCGTCCGCTACCATGTGACTGTGGATGGAGAAAATGGAGAGGTACTGAATTTACAGACAAGCGGTGAGACACCAGAAACTTCAAGCGAAACCGGCGATCAGCAGGAAGAGCCTGCTGAGAATGCAAAAGAGGAGTCGGGAAGCACAGAGAATCAGGGAAACGAAGAGGAGCAGTCCAAAGATAATCAGCAGACCTCCAACGATGGCACCCTTTCCAAAGAAGAAGCAAAAGCTATAGCCCAAGAGGAATTTTCCGGAACAGTGGAGGAACTGGAACTGGATGGGGATGACGGCCGGCTTATTTATGAAATAGAAATGGTAAATGGAGAAGACGAAGCGCAGATTGAGCTCGACGCCTTCACCGGTGAAGTGATCGTTTTGGAAATTGATCGGGAAGATGAGGATTAAATGAGGTGAAGGAGGCTGCCAGGGCATGGATGATGCTTTGGCAGTTTTTTTGATTTTGTGAGAGCGGGGCATTATTCAGCGGAAGCACCACAATATCCTTGCTTTTAATAATAAGGGGATAAGATTACGGAAAACAAATTGTTTTCTAATCAAATTCTAATCTGGCTCACAGCTTCTTTTCATACGCGGCGGCTATGATAAGAGTATCAAAGAAAAGGAGGAAACAATCATGAAAAAGAAATCAATGATATTTGCCGGTGCCCTGACAGGAGCTGTGCTGCTGGTGGGGGGAGTTTATCAGACGAGCGCCGATCAACAGGAAGGGGAATTATCCGCCGATAATATCCGGCAAATGGTTGGGGAGCAATATACCGGAGAAATTACCGAGCTGGAATTGGAGAAAGAACAAAACCGCAGAGTCTATGAGGTGGAAGTGGAAGACGGAGATCAAGAAGTTGAACTGAAAATGGATGCAGCAACCGGAGAAGTTTTAAACGAACGCGTCAAGGATCAAAATGGCCGGAATGAGAATCAGCGTGATGACGGGGGCGATGATAGAGATGATGACCGTGATGACCAGAACAACAATAGCGTGGACAAAAGCGAACTGATCAGCTCCGAGGAAGCAGGGAAGATTGCCAAGGGTGAATTCTCCGGGAAAATCACTGAACTGGAATTGGATGAAGACGACGACCGGTATAAGTATGAAATCGAGCTGGTCAATGGAAATGAAGAGGCAGAAATTGAAATCGACGCACGAACCGGAGAAGTATGGGAAGTAGATGTTGATACAGAAGATCAAGACGACGATGACAACGATGATGATTAAAAAAAGAAGAGGCTGCCCGGCCTCTTCTTTTTTTAATATCAGCTTTCCGCGATAACAGTAAAATTCCTGGTTGCCTTAGCTTTGACAGTGCCATATTTTTCAAAGTAACCGTAAATCAGTGCAACGGCGTCTTTTTGAATTTCTTTCACAACGGGTTTGTGCTGGAACATGATGTAATTGCCGCCGCCGGATGCACGGTAATTATTTAACACGACCTTATAAGTTCGGTTTTCCTCGAGTGGCTCTCCCTGATAGCGAACATCTTCAATCCGCGAGCCGACTGGTTTGGCAACATTGATCGTGTACGTTATGCCTTCCCACATATCATAATTATAGTGCTGCGGTTTAGGCTCCACATAATCAGGGTTCACCGTAATTTCTCCGTTTTCATCAAGCATGAAATATTCCGCGCTCTTTTCCAGGGCTGCAAGAATATCGGCCCCGGTTAATTCCAGTACGACCAATGTGTTTGGGTACATATAATTGGCGACAATATCCCGCATGGTCACAACAGAGGAAAAGCCGGTTGAGTTGTTATTAAGGAGGGAAGTCACTGAAATATCCGCACCGCTGGCTTCCATCTGCACGTTTTGGATAAATTCAATAAACGGATGCTTGGCCAGCCGTGCTTTCAGTGGATCGGCAATCGTCATATCCCCGTCAATATACCCTGCCGGCTGATCGAGCCAGCCCTGAGTGGATGTCTCCATCTCTTCCATATAATCGAGAATTTCCGGAGCGGCTTCCACATCTTTTAGAGGCTGCAGGCTGGCCTGTTTATCAGTTATGGTCCATTTGCCATCCTGCTGCTCCAGCTCGATCTGGATTTCTCCATAATTCTGCGCATTATTTCCGGGCTGAACGACCAGGACATCACGAAGAAAGTTGGTCAATTTACGGTGCTGATGCCCGGTTAGCAGGACATCAATCCCGTCAATTTCCATCGCCATTTGGTAACCCTGATTTTCCCCGGTCAGCTCCTCGGTGGGTTCACCGCTTTCCAGGTCGCGCTCAAATCCGCCATGATACATGGCAATTAGCACATCCGGCCGTTCCTTGCTGCGAATTTCCTCCACCTGTTTTTTTAAGGTGGAAAAAGCATCGGCAAACTGCACGCCTTCAATGTGAGCAGGTGATTCCCAGTTTGGAATATAATGAGTCGTCACGCCGACGATGGCTGCTTTGACACCATTATTCAGTGTTTTGATAATATATGGCGGTCCATAATACGGTTCTTGAGAAGTTTTGTCCAGTGTATTTGCCGACAGCCAGGGGAAACGAGATTGGTCTATGGCATTATTCAAAATGCCTTTGCCAAAATTGAACTCATGATTGCCGATCACGCTGGCTTCAATGCCAATTTGGTTCATAATCCCGATCATCGGATTTTCCTTATCTGTATGGGACTTCACATAATGTGTCATCAGCGGTGTGCCCTGAATTAAGTCGCCATTATCAAGCACCAGCACCTGCTCCCGGCTGGAACGGGTGGATTTTACTGCTGTTGCATAACGTGCCAGCCCAATACTCGCTGGCTGATTGGTGCCATAGGAAATTGGCATGGCGTGACCATGAACATCGCTGGTGTAAAGAATAGTGAGAGTTGTATGATTGCGTTGCAAAATTGGTACATCCTTTCTTGTTGTTGTTGCTGAAGTTGTTGCAGTAAGTATTTTTTATAGGTAAGGCTGTTTTCTAAATAGAATGTTGTTTTTTGATAAAATCTATAAACCGTGACTTAACTTAACTCTGGTATTACAAAGGATAATTCGACATATGTGCTCGTTGATTTCCGCTGCGGGCAGCCGCGCACCTTAGGGCACGGCTTCAGCCTCGGGCTAACAGGATGTTAGTCATGAAGGCGCCTGAGACAAACGGTTTTCGGTGGGACGAGCATTTACGCGCAGTCCCAGGACGTCGCGATTTTAGCCTTCCATCCTTTGCCACTTCCTGCTCAGGTCTAGACTCGTGCTTTCCCCCAGGAGTCGGCTGCCCTCCGCTTCAATCAACCATCAAAAATGTGGATAGCTGTTTTTTGAATGAAACAAGCGGTAAATAAACGGGATGAAGGTGCAAAGCTCATCACCTAGCGGAGGGTATTTCCGCAGCGGCAGGTGCTATGTCACAGTTTTCATCAACTATGAAATAAATAAGCAACGAAACTTACGAATAGAGCCATAGTTAATGTTCTTGGTTAGGGGGAGCTCGACTCCATGCAGTCTCCTGTTCATCCCCACCCACGACACAAACAAAAAACCCCACCACAGTGGGGCTTCGCTTTATACTATTTTACGTCTGATTCTGGCTGATGTAAAGTCGATCACCGTAACGACAATAATGATTGCCAGCAAGATCATGCCCATTTCGTTCCAGTTCCGGTTGTTGGAAGCGAAGATGATCATCGTACCGATACCGCCGGCACCGACGATACCGAGGATGGACGATGCCCGGATGTCCACTTCAAACCGATAGATCGCAAAGGATAGGAACTCCGGTATAATTTGCGGCATGACGGCATAAAACAGCACCTGAATTTTGTTGGCGCCATTCGCTTCCATGCCCCGTACTACTTCCATGTCGATCGACTCGATAATTTCCGAGAACATTTTACCAAGCATCCCGGTGGAGCCAATGGCGATTGCCATCACCCCGGCGAACGCATTCGGTCCGACAGCAACCACGAACAGAATAGCAAGAATCAACTCAGGAAACGCACGGACGGCGGAAAGAATCCATTTCCCTGTTGCGGAGAAAATTTTCCCGCCCATCATATTCGATGCAGCCAAAAAGGACATTGGCACAGCCAGGATGGCAGCCATCAGGGACCCGGCAAAGGCGATAAATACCGTTTCAAGCATTGCCAGAGAAACTTCACCGGCTGCCGACCAGTCCGGACTGAACAATTCAGGAATGACCCGCTGGAAGTTATCCATTGCCCGCTCGATGGCCCGTGCCCAGTCAATATCGATGCTGGCAAAGGTCCATACATACATAAGGACAATCAGAACAGCAATAACGATCCGCTTTGCCATTTTAACGCCTGAGTTCTTTGGTTTTGGAGGTAATTGATAATCTGCCATTAGATTAATGCCTCCCTTAATTTATTACTGATATACTCAATAATCAATACGACCGCAAAAATAAGAATTACGATCGCCATGGCATTCGGGTAATTATAAAAACCGAGCTGCTGATCGAGAATCAGGCCAATACCGCCAGCACCAACCAGTCCTAATACCACGGAGGCGCGGATATTGATTTCAAACACATACAAAGTCAGTGAGGTGAACTGCGGCAAGACCTGTGGAACCAGGGCATACCAGATCACCTGGAAGACATTTCCCCCGGAAGCGCGCATGGCTTCGAGCGGGTTCATGTCCACCGCTTCAATTGTTTCACTGATCAATTTCGCTAAAATCCCTATAGAGAAGATGAATAATGCCAGGATACCAGGGAACAGACCGATGCCGAACAAGCCAACAAAAATAACGGCAAGGACCAGGTCAGGGATCGTCCGCAAAATATTCAAGAATGTTCTTGATGCAAAATAAAGCGGCCGGTATGTTGTAATGTTTTCAGCTGCCAAAACAGCCAGCGGCACGGTCACAATTGCCGCTCCCGTCGTCGAGATAATCGCCATTTGGATCGTCTCTACCATAGGATCCCAAATTGCCGGCAGGACAGCGAAGTTCGGCGGGAAGAATTTGCTGATAACATTAAACATATTGCCAAGCGCACCATCAATTCCGCCAACCATTTCCCGCTGGGTCCAGTACATGCTGAATAAATAAACTGCCAGTACGGCGAAAAAGATGATCGTAACCTGCTTCTTTGTTTTTGCCGGATAAATGGACGGTGTTTTCCCTTGGGTTACCGGATTTTTTTCGTTTGTCACGATTCCTCTGCCCCCCCGCGCAAGTCATCTTGGCGGATGGAACGGCCGTAGATTTCTTCAAATGTTTGCTCTGACACTTCGGAAACCGGGCCGTCAAACACCACTTCACCCGCCCGCATACCGATGATCCGGTCGGCATATTCCATTGCCATATCGATAAAGTGCAGATTCACAATCGTGGTAATGTTATCTTCCTTATTGATCTTTTTCAAATAGGTCATTACCTGATGAGAAGTAGGCGGATCAAGAGATGCCACCGGTTCGTCCGCTAATATGTATTTCGGCTGTTGCGTCAGCACACGGGCGATGCTAACGCGCTGCTGCTGGCCGCCACTCAGTTCATCTGCCCGATTGTGAACTTTTTCTTCAATATTGACGCGCTTCAGACTCTCATAGGCCAGGCCGACGTCTTCCTTTTTATATAAGTTGAGGACCGAACGAAATGTTCCGGTATGGCCGAGCCTTCCAGCAATCACATTTTTCAGTACATTGGAGCGTTTTACCAGATTATAGTTCTGGAAAATCATGCCAACCTTTGTGCGCAGTTTGCGGAGCTCCCCGCTGTGATAGCCAATAATATCTTCTTCATCCACCTGAAGCGAACCAGTAGTAGGTGTCACAAGCCGGTTAATGCTGCGGATGAAGGTGGATTTTCCGGCCCCGGACAAGCCGACAATGACGACAAACTCTCCATCATTAATGGTAACATTTATATTTTTTAAGCCTTCGGTACCGTTTGGATAAACGAGGCCCACATCTTTAAATTCAATCATAATCCATATTTCCTCCAATATAGGTTGGTGCCGGAATAACCCCGGGCATTAGGAAAAAAGGGGAGTATGCGCTCCCCTTTAGTCAATGTGCTATTATGTTATCGATGGATCTTATAGTTCAATGTTGTCTTTGAACTCCTGGTACACGTCTTTTACAACTTGATACTCTTCGTCCGTTGCTTCGTCAATGGCATCCCAGTTATATACATCATTCATAATCTGAATCATCTCTTCATCTTCATTGAAAGAAAGGAAAACCTCTTTGATTTGCTGAACGAATTCGTCATCAAGTTCTTTTGTAACCGAAATCGTATCGTTTGGAATCTCATTCGTGTAAGTAAGCACGCTCAGTTCTTCCATGACGTCCGGATATTCTTCTTCCAGTTCTGTACGAACATCATCGAATGTGGTAGCGACATCTGCGTCCCCTTCATATACAGCAATAGCTGAGTTGTCGTGGCCGCCGGATTGAACCACGCCGCCGAAGAAATCCTCTTGTAATTCTGTCGCTGTTTCATAACCGAATTCCTGCATTAATTGGTTAGCCGGAAAAAGATAGCCTGAAGTGGAACCCTGATCGGCATAGGCCCATGTTTTGCCTTCCAAATCTGCCAGGCTTTCAATTCCGGAATCGGAACGTACCAGGTATTGTGCTTTATATGTGCCGGAACCGTAACGAATCGATTTCAGGATAACTTCCACACCATACTGCTCATTCGCTAAAACATAGCCGAATGCCGGGATGAAACCGACTTGGACCTGATTGGCGCCCATTGCTTCAACCAATGCGTTGTAGTTCGTCATAACCTGACCTTGTACTTCAATTCCCAGTTCCTCGCCAAGGCGCTCGGCTAAAGGTTCAACCGTATCAGCAATTGTTTCGGAATCCTGGGATGGCACAAACCCAATAACCAGTGTGTCGGGAATCATTCCTTCGCTTTCTTCTGTGCTTTCACCTTCAGCACCGGCATCACCGCTCGCTGCGTCCTCTTCACCCGAACCGCCGCAGGCAGCCAATAATACGACCAAACCCAAGATGAGCAGCAGACTGTAAAACTTCTTCATGTTGACCCTCCTATGTAATATAATGTATTATGTCTTACTCCTATATTAAATACTATCTGGGGGAAAAATACTAGTCTATTTTTGGTTTTTTTACAAAAAAATTATATCAGATTCGTAGGAACAGTATGACTTAATGTCAAACTATGTTCACATGTCATAGGGAGAGCTTGCTTAAGCCGGGTTTTTCATGTTTAGGAAAGGGTATAACTATGGAGAGACAGGAGAGAATCGTGATGCCAAAATACAGAAAAGGATTATTCCTCTACAACGGAAACGCTGGAAACAATAACATAGAGCAAAATCTCAAGCTTACCCTGCCTGTACTGGCCCAGGCCATTAAGGAGCTTACCGTCATCCAAACAGCATCGGAGGAAGAGGCGCAGGAATCCTGCAGGACATTTGCTAAAGATATTGACATTCTCATCATTCTTGGCGGCGACGGAACGGTGAATGCCTGCATCAACAGTCTTGCTCCACTGGAAAAACGGCCGGCAGTGGCTATCTTGCCAGGCGGGACCTCCAATGATTTCAGCAGAATGCTTGGCATACCGCAGCAGCTGGAGCAGGCGGCTTATGCCATTGTGCGTGGTGAACCCACTGCTATCGACATCGGGAAAACAGGAGAGAAATACTTCCTGAACTTCTGGGGCATCGGTCTGGTTGCCGACACGTCGCAAAATATCGACGATGATCAAAAGAGAAGCTTTGGTGTCTTCAGCTATATTATGAGCACGCTCCGCACGGTCAGCCAGACAGAGCCCTTTCCTTATGAAATCACCACAGGAGAACAGACCTACACAGGAGAAGCGGTCATGGTGATTGTTTTAAATGGGAAATTTCTCGGGACAAGGGAGCTGCCTGTCCCGACGATTGACCCGTCAGACGGGAAATTTGATGTGTTAATCGTCAAAGACTCCACGATTGCCACTTTCCGTGAGCTGCTGTCTATGAATAATCCGAATACGGAACAAAGCCAGCTGAGCGATCTTGAGCATTTTCAGACAGATAAATTAACGGTGGCTGCTGATCACCCGAAATCGGTGGATATGGATGGGGAAATCACCGGCAGCACCCCTGCAGAAATCGAGGTGCTGCCTGGCCACATTCAGCTAATCCAGGCTCCGGCTTTTTCATAAGGTTGTTTTCTAAATGATTGGGACTGAGATTATTCGCCCTATCGAAAACCGCTTGTTGTTTTGAGAGAATATCTATAAATTGCCGCTGCGGAAATACCCTTCGCTTTCCGGGAAGCTGCCGATCCCCCTTGTGCTGGCGCACTGCGGGGTCTCGCCTAAGCTCTTCTTCCCGCAGGAGTCTACGGGTATTTCCTCCGCTGGGGGATGTGCCTCTTAAAAACAAACAACAGTTACCCACTCTGTATCTGGTTGATTGGAGCAAAGGGACAGACTCCTGTGGTAAAACAAGAGTCTGGTTAAGGGACGGAAGGCTTAAATCGCGAAGTCCTGGACCGCGATTACTCGTCCCATCGAATACTGTTTGTCTCAGACGCCTTCATGACTAACACCCTGTTAGCCCGAGGCTGAAGCCATGCCCGCGGAAAGCGACCGGCCGCAGCGGAAATCAACAAGCACTATGTCGCATTTTTCATCAACCACGAAATAAATAAGCAACAGAACATACGAATAGAGTCCTTCATAAAAAGAGGTTTTAAATTTCCTCCCAGCGGATACATTCTATGGAGAAACAGAGGAGGAAGATAATATGCGTGTATTAGTCATTGGAGCAAATGGTTCTGTCGGAAAGCAGGCAGTTGAAAAACTAAAAGCGTCAGAACATGAGCCGGTAGCTATGGTACGTAAGGAAGAGCAGCTTTCCCAATTTGAAGAAATGGGAGTACAGACCGTGCTCGCAGATCTGGAGAAGGATTTTGAAAAAGCGTATGACGAGATAGATGCCGTAATTTTCGCTGCCGGTTCCGGTCCGAACACCGGCCCGGATAAAACGATTATCATTGACCAGGAAGGGGCAATTGAGGCAATCGATCTGGCGAAAAAAAACCAAGTCGAGCGCTTTGTCCTGCTTAGTTCCATGGGAGCCGACAATCCGAAAGACGCAGAAAAAATCAAACATTACCTTTATGCAAAACACCGTGCGGATGTGTACCTGAAAAACTCGGGAGTGGACTACACGATTGTACGTCCGGGTGGACTGACCGACGATCCGGGGACCGGAAAAGTCAGCCTGGAGAAAAAACAAGCATCGTTCGGGCAGATTCCCCGTGAGGACGTTGCATCTGTCCTGGTGCACCTTGCCGGAAAACCGGAAGCGGCAAACAAACAATGGGAACTGATCGAAGGAGATACAGCAATTTCTGAGTTGTAATTGATTTAATGAGGGCTCAATTCTTGACTATTTCAGAAATAATTCCGCTTTTTCCTTTAGGAGAGGCGGGATTATTTTTTCAGTAATTTATGTAAAGGTTTTGTTACAAAAAGGTTACAAATAAGGTTTATCTATAAAAAAGCCTGGGTATATAGTTTTATAACGAAAGTTTAGCATCAAGGAGGCGACACAATGAATGATAAAAAAACAGTAACCATTTATACAGGCAATGACAACGAACAATGCATTGCATTGCTTGAGCAGATGGATGAATGGGAAATTCCCTATAAAGAAAAAAATATCACGGATAATGAAGAATATAAGAAGGAATTGCAGGATCAGGGCATTTACGGAACCCCGGCCACTTTTATTGAAGGGTACCGGCAGGCGATTCTGGGATTCCAGAAAAATAAACTGGAACAGAGCCTGGGACTTGGCAGTTTCCCGTACCGGTAATGGAAGTAATGATGTCCTGATCTTTCGCACATCCAGTGTCTCGGCAGCATAACCTGTAATAGTAAATGCTTACTTGAAAGAATGCCGAAAAGGAGGGTGTGCATTGATTCACCATCATCCTTATTATCATTGGTCCATACCCCATAACGAAGCACCGTACCATTATATTCCATACGAACCGATGCAGCCTCATACTCACACTACGTTTCATGGGCCGATGACGTATAAAACACCATATGAACAATTTGCCAAACCAGAACAGCCGCAATACTGGCCGGATCCCAGTCAAAGTTTCGCAGCCTTGGAGCAGCCCTATTCTGCTTCATCGCAAACGGCCAAAGGTGGACAGATTGATTTTGATAAAATGCTGGCGACGGTGGGGCAACTGGCAGGCACGTACCACCAGGTTTCCCCGATTATCAAAGAGGTCAACACACTGATAAAAGCATTCCGCTGACCGCGTTAGCCAGCTCGGGGACATGCGTATAAAGCATCCCGGCAAAACGTATGCTAACATCATGCCGGAACACAGCAATTTGTGCTGCAAACGCCAGGCAGCGGCATCTGGGATAAATGATGAGAGATTACAACATGTATGCAACAAGGAGAAATGGACGATGATTGGTTGTTTGATCATTCATGGCTATACGGGAGGTCCATATGAAGTGGGCCCCCTGGCGGATTATCTGAGAGAACGCACCAACTGGCATATCGATGTTCCGACATTGCCTGGTCACGGAAGAAACTTAAATCTGGAAAACGTTTCGTATCAAAAATGGATCGAAAAAGCAGAAGAAGCTTTAAAACAAATGGCCGAGCATTACGATGAAATTTACCTGATTGGCTTTTCGATGGGCGGGATGATTGCTTCCTACCTGGCGGCCAAGTATAAGGTGGATAATCTGGTGCTCCTGGCCCCTTCCGGTAAATTTTTATCCTTAAAACAGATGAGCCTTGACTTTGCTTCTGTCATCGCGGATGGCATGAGAGGCAATCTGGATAAGAATAAATTTTATACACATTACCGGAAAAAAGCGGGAAATGTTCCGCTCAAGGCCAATCTGGAATTTCTTAAATTAGTGAAATTCACCAGAAAGTATTTGAAGAAAGTAACTGCACCGGTCCTGATCGCCCAGGGTCAGCTGGATGGAATGGTCCCCTATAAGACTGCGTACTACCTGGACAAAGAAATCACTTCCGAGCAAAAGGAAGTAGTCTTTTTTGAACGGTCCCGTCATCTCATCTGTCTCGGCGATGACAAAGATACGTTAAACACCATGGTATATGAGTTCCTGACCAAAGCAAAAGCAAAGCCTGCCTCGTAGAGAGCGGGCTTTGCTTTTTACTTAGGGTAAACTATAATATGAAACGTCACTTTAAGGCATCGCGAATATTTCGGGGTGAATCCCCCGGTAGAAAAGACCGACAAAAGCGTTCTCAAAGACATTTCGCAGTGATTTCCGTGCAGAAATGTCTAATAGAAGCATTCTCAAAGACATTTCGCAGTGATTTACCGGCAGAAATGTCTAATAGAAGCATTCTCAAAGACATTTCGCAGTGATTTACCGGCAGAAATGTCCAATAGAGGCGTTCTCAAAGACATTTCGCAATGATTTACCGGCAGAAATGTCCAATAGAAGCGTTCTCAAGGACATTTCGCAGTGATTTCCCATCCGAAATGTCCAATGGATGATTTTCAGTTTCTTACTCCCCAAAGATTTCTTCCGCCTTGGTCGGTTTATTTTCAGCCATGAATATCCGCCTCATTTCGTTGGAAAGTAAAGTGCATTTGCTTTCCGAAAAGCCATCATCAATCCTTGAAAAACGAAATAACCAACGCACCCTCACCGCCGTATGCAGCAATCAGCGGCCCCATTTCTGTCAAATAGGCATCTTTAAACGGATATTTTTCCCGGATGGCTGCCAGAACATTTTTGGCCCGGTCTTCTGCTTGGCAGTGGGTCATCGAGATAACTTTGTCTTCCACGTTTTGTGTGTATTCGCCGATTTGCTCGATAAACCGCCGGATCGATTTTTTATCACCTCGGACTTTTTCAGTTACTTCGATGGTGCCCTCGTCGCTTGCACGCATTAGCAATTTGATATTCAGCGTTTTGGCAAGTGTGCCTTTCATTCTGTCCAGACGACCGCCCAAAATTAGGTTTTCCAGTGTTTTCAGTACGAATAGCGTAGACGTTTGTTCCACCCGCTCTCGCAAATGGGCAGCAAGCTCTTCAAAGGAAAGCCCTTCTTCCAGCTTTTTGCCTGCTTCATGGAGGAGGAGCGCGATGCCGCACGAGGCAGTTTTTGTGTTAATCACTTCAATCTGCCGCCCGGGCTCTTCTTCCAGCAGCATGTCTTTCCCCATCACGGCGTGTTCATAGGTACTGCTCAGGCCATTGGACAAGCTAAGCATAATAATCGGCTTGGACGCATCTGCCTGTTTGTATATCTCGTAAAAATCGTTCGGGCTCGGGGCGGCAGAGCTGGGCAGTTCTTTTGCCTCGCTTATTTTCCGGTAAAAACCGGGCAAATCCAGGTCGACACCACTCTTGTAAGTTCCATCTTTAAAATGCAAATACAGCGGAACCACGGTCACATCCAATGTTTCTTGCAGGCGTTTTGGAATATCCGCGCCGCTGTCTGTCATCAATTGAATTTCCATGCCTTCCCCCGCTTTCCTTATAGGCTTGACGTTTTAATCTTTCTCCCATTATAACACAGTAAAGGTATGGCCATGTTGCTAGTCTCCTTCTTTCCTGGCAATGGTGATATTGCGTTTTTTGGTCGTACTCAACACAAATAAGAACAAGCCGAATATCACAATCGTACCGCCAAGCAGCTGCGGCCAGGTAACAACTTCCCCAAGAATCAGGTAGGCCAGAATCGAGGCGCCGATCGGTTCAAACACAATCGCCATGGAAATGGTCGAGGTGCTCAACCATCTCAATGCCCAGTTAAATAAGGTGTGGCCAAAAAAGGTCGGGAAAATCGCCAGCGTCAGGAAGATCCACCAATGGTCTGCCGGATAACCGAAGAATGCATTGCCCAGGATCAAATTATAAAGGATCAAAGTAATTGAACTGACGCCATAAACAACAAATGTATAGGTAATGAGTGACAGGTTGCGCCGCGCGCTCTGACCTGCCAGGAAATAAACGGTAACCGCAATCGCACCGAGCAGTGCCAGCATGTCTCCAAATAAAGCCATTCCGCTTATTTGAAAATCTCCCCAGGAAATGATGAAACTGCCAAACAGCGCGATCAGCATGCTGATGATCGCACCAAACGTAAATCGTTCCTGAAACAAAAAATAGGTGCCCAGAAAAGCAAAGATCGGCTGCAGGGTAACCAGCACTACCGAGCTTGCGACAGATGTATAATTTAACGATTCAAACCAGAGAATAAAATGCAGAGCCAGAAACACACCGGCAAGGGCGGACAGCAGCCAGTCTTTTTTGCTGATCAGCCGAAATTCATGCCGGTATTTTAAAAGAATAAGCGGCAGCATGATTAAAACAGCGAACAGCAGCCGGTAATTGGCAATAATGCCTGCGGGCGCGCTGTCCGCCAATTTCACCAGTACGGCCGAGGATGAAACAGAAATCACACCAATCACAACGGCGGCATATGGGTTGAACGGAGGGACTCGCATGTCATTCCTCCTTCGATCTATTTTAAGTAAGAACTTGTTTTGCATTAACGGGTTTCATTTTACCACGTGGCGGACAAAAAATCATTTCAGAGTTAGTCTCAGCGGAAATTATGTGTTATGATGAAACATGAGTTTTCGAGTGAGGCCTCTTGGCAGATGAAAAGTATAGACTTTCTTATTCTGCATAAGTACAGGCGTTGACTGCCGCCACAAAATTTGGCGGCAAGCCAGGGTTTTTACAGCGTTTAATTGCGAAAAAAGAGCAAGCCGGGCTGCTTGCAGCAAAATATAGATGAATTCAGCATCATTCCATTTAGCTGCGTGAAAAAGAACGTGATAAATTTAAGGCCTCTTCTGCGAATTAATTCCAAAGCAGCATGGCGAACTCGCCGGTTCATTCCGGCAAAAAAAGGCCGTGGCTGACACCGGCAGATACCATTCTGCCAAAGAAAATAGAAGAAGGAGTAGACGTATAGGTGACAACATTTAATGAACTGGGTGTCTCAAGCCCCATATTGAAAGCATTGGAAAAAATGGGATTTGAAGAAGCGACACCAATTCAAGCAGAAACCATTCCCTTGGCGATGGAGGGGAATGACGTAATCGGACAAGCACAGACAGGTACAGGGAAAACCACCGCATTTGGCGTACCGATGATCGAAAAAATTGACCCCAAAGAACGAAAAATTCAAGGGCTGGTCGTAGCGCCAACCCGCGAGCTGGCCATCCAGGTAGCAGAAGAAATTAACCGACTGGCCAAATTTCGCGGCATCCGGGCATTGGCCGTATTCGGCGGACAGCATATGGAACGGCAAATCCGTGCATTGAAGGATGGCCCGCAAATCGTCGTGGCTACACCAGGCAGACTCTTAGACCACATGCGCCGTAAAACGATCCGTATTGATAATGTGCATACAGCCGTTCTTGATGAAGCAGACGAAATGCTGAACATGGGCTTTATCGATGATATCCGCGATATTTTAAAAGGGATCCCGGATGACAGACAAACCCTGTTGTTCTCTGCGACAATGCCAAAAGAAATCCGCGACATTGCGACTAATTTGATGAACGAACCAAAAGAAATCAAGGTCAAAGCGAAACAAATGACCGTGGAAAACATCGATCAATCTTTTGTCGAGATTCCGGAGAAATTCAAGTTTGACACCTTGAATAATCATATGGATATCCATGCACCTGAACTGGCCCTTGTTTTTGCCAGAACGAAAAAACGTGTGGATGAAATTGCTGAAGGGCTGCAGGCCAGAGGATTCCGTGCTGAAGGCATTCATGGCGACCTGACTCAAGGTAAACGGATGTCTGTGTTGAATAAATTTAAAGGCGGCCGGGTGGATGTCCTTGTCGCGACCGACGTAGCGGCACGCGGATTGGATATTAGCGGCATTACCCATGTCTATAATTTTGACATTCCGCAGGACCCGGAAAGCTATGTACACCGTATTGGCCGTACCGGAAGAGCCGGACGCACAGGGGAGGCAATTTCCTTTGTTACACCAAGAGAAATTGCTCATCTTAAGCTGATTGAGAAAACAATAAAAAGCAAGATGAACCGCCTGATGCCTCCAACTAACAAGGATGCGCAAAGAGGCCAGCAGCAGGTAACCGTTGATAAGATTCAAAAAACGATCGAGCAAAATGATTTGAAATCCTATCATGAGACGGCCAATGAACTGCTCGAGGAAAACGATTCGATCTCGGTAATTTCTGCAGCACTGAAGCTATTGACCAAAGAACGCCGTGACACACCGGTGAAAATTTCTTCGGTGGCACCAGTCAGCGTGAAGAAAGCAAAAGAGAGCGGTGGCGGGCATCGTCGTTCCAACAATAAACGTTTCCATGGTGGCAAGCGAGGCGGCCAGGGACGCAATCAAGGTGGAAGAAACCAAGGCGGACGCAACCGCAAAGGGAACTACCAGAAACGCCGGAATCGTGATTAAGAAATAAGCATGAACAAAAGCTCCTCTTATGCAGGAGCTTTTTTTCTAGTACATATTTTGTAAGGCTCTTTTTCGGGCAGAAGATTTCGTTCACGGGTTGAAGTTCTCTTTACATGGGTTGAAGTTTCTGCTCTTGGGTTGAAGTTCTCGCTCTTGGCCAGGAGTTATACCACAGTTTATAGATAGGGTGATAAAATCAAACGCCCTATTGCAAAGATGAAACTTTTTGCTTACTACCTCGTAATAATAGTAGAAGCAAAAATAAGGGGGAGATAATAATGAGACAGCCGCCTGTGAATACGATCGCTCGAGATGCGATCAAGGCCTGGAAAATAACTGCTGCGCTCTATGTGGCTATTTTGTGGCTGATTACCATTGGGCTGTTCTGGTTAATCGTCGAATTTGACTTGCCTGGCTGGATTGGCTGGACCGCTGCTGGAATCAGTGCTGTGAGTACTTATTTATTTATCTTTCTGCTGCCGGAATTACGCTGGCGCAGATGGCGTTATGAAGTGTTTGAGCAGGAGATATACATACAGCACGGCATCTTAATTGTGACCCGTACGATTGTACCAATGATTCGTGTCCAGCATGTTGATACAAGTCAAGGTCCGATTTTGAAAAGGTTCCAACTGGCCAGTGTGACGATTTCCACTGCCGCAACAACTCATGAGATTCCGGCACTTCTAGAGGAAGACGCATCCGAACTGAGGGACCACATTTCCAGATTGGCAAGGGTGGATGAAGATGATGTCTGAGGCAAAACGGCTGCACCCGGCAGCAATCATTTTTAATTTTATCCGCAGTCTCCGGGAAGCAATTTTTCTTATTATATTTGGTTATCTTACATTCAGTGATACGTATTTCCTTTATTTCATATTGGGCGGTGTGGCACTGCTGCTGGTGCTGATTGCGACGAGTGTTCTGTCGTGGTACCGGTTTACATACCGTGTGGAAGAAGAGGAATTACGGATTGAATATGGCGTTCTGGTTCGCAAAAAGCGGTACATTTCCAAAAACCGCATTCAGTCAATTGACCTTACGTCCGGTGTCCTGCATCGTTTGCTGAAGCTGACCAAGGTAAACATTGAAACCGCGGGGAGCGGAACAGATGCCGAAGCGTCTCTGAAAGCCGTGAAGCTGGCTGAAGGAGAGCGTTTGCGCAGTGAACTGAAAAAGGGAGCAGGACAGGAGACCGTCGAGGCGCAAACCGAAGAAGATGAAGAAGTAGTGCCGCAGGATCAGCCGACTTTTAAGATCACATTCAAACGATTGTTTATTGCCGGGACGACTTCCGGAAGTATTGGGGTTGTGTTTGCAGCCTTTGCATTTTTCTTCTCCCAATTCGAGCAATTTATCCCGGATGAGGTTTATGACACGACGATGAATTGGGTGATTGGCTTAGGCATTGCGCTGATGATTGGTTTGGCCATTCTCGTATTGCTTGTGCTTTGGCTATTGGGGATTGCCGGTACGATGATTAAATATGGGAATTTTACTATTGTCCGCAATAAAGATGAACTGTTTATTACAAGAGGGTTGCTGGAGAAAAAGCAGCTGACGATCCCGCTGAATCGGATACAGGCGGTAGGTGTACAGGAAAGCCTGATTCGCCAGCCACTGGGGTTTGCTACTGTCTTTGCCGAAGTGGCCGGGGGTTCGATGGATAAGGGAGAGGACTTTTCCACCGTGCTGTTCCCAATTATGAAAAAAGAGGAAGTCGAGGGATTTTTGCAGGAGCTAATGCCGGATTATGCGGACCAGGAGGAGCCGTTCAAGCCACTGCCGAAGCGGGCACTGAAAATTTATTTGGGGTACGCAACCTGGCCGTTACTATTCGTTGGAGCAGCCGTCCTGTACTTTATCCCGCAGTTTTTCTGGGCAGTATTGATCTTAATTGCCGTCTTCTTGTTTTTAGGGTACCTGCAGTATAAAGATGCCGGATTCCGAGTAGAAGGCAAACGGCTGAGTATCAGGCACCGCACGTTTGGCAGAATGACAGTCAATATTTACCATAGGCGCATGCAGGCGTTTGAAAAAAAGCAGCATAAACTGCAAAAACTTCAGCGGCTGGCCAGTATGAAGGTGTCGATCATCTCCAAATTTGGTGCAGGAAAGCATTACAAGCTGACGCAGCTTGAGGAGGAGGATGTTGACAGTCTGGGTGACTGGTATTCTTACAGAAAGGAAAATGAGGTGCCCGGTAGTTCAGCAGAGTAAAAGGGGTGAATATTGGGTGGAGAAGGAAGCGGATGTTTTGTATCGTGAAGTGCAGCGATTTCGTCAGGTGTGGATATGGGTCCTTGTAATGCTGGAGGCAGCCATCTTTTGGTACGGGTTTATCCAACAGATTGTGTTTGGTATCCCGTTTGGTAATAAACCTGCGCCGGATGCAATAATGGTTTTTCTCTGGCTTTTGTTCGGGATTGGTTTTCCTGTATTGATGCTTTGGGTGACGAAACTCGTTACCGAGGTGCGAAGGGACGGACTCTACATTCGTTTCACTCCTTTTCATAGGCGCTGGAGGATTTTTTTGTATAAAGACATACGTGAGGATAAAGTAATCACCTACAGCCCCTTAGGTCGTTTCGGCGGCTGGGGCCTTCGAATTAATATGCATGGAGAAACGGCCTATACGATGAGCGGCAAGCAGGGAATTCGGCTGAGGTTGAAGTATGAAAAGATTGTGGTTGGGTCTGAGAATCCGGATGAATTGAAGGAAGCGATGGATGCGACTAGGGAGGCAGAGTATGATGAATCGTAAATGGTGGATCCTTCCTGCAATTCTATGCTTTTTATCCGTTTTCTTGTTTCCGGCATCTTCCCACGGCACATCGTGGGCATATTCCTTTGTGGTATGGGACGGATATATTTATAAAGTAAGCGGTGAATATGTAACCGACATAAATAGTGAAATAGGAAAAGTCACGAGCTATTCGGATATGGAACAGTATACTGGAAACTTTTCCAACGTTTATGAAGAAGGAACGAAATATTTTTCCATCCAAGGAGTGGATACAGAGGATGCGATCGCCATTCAGGAAGAAGATGGCAGATTTATGAAAGCGCTTCGGGATGGAGAATACACGTATGAAGAAGGAAGATCCAGTGGCATGCTGGCAGTCGCTGGGGTGGCGCTGTTGAGTATTGCGTTTGCAGTCTATTTAGTAATTAGGCGAGTGAATAGATGAATGAGATGGTTTAGGGGAAGGGATGAGCACAGTGATTATGCGAATGAGCGATGGGGCTGGCCTGTATGTGGAACGAAGCGGAGAAGGGACTCCGTGCATATATCTGCATGGCGGACCTGGCTATTGGAGTGAGACTTTTAAGCATTTTACCGGAAGCTATTTGGAAGAGCAGATGGATATGATTTACCTCGATCAGCGTGGCTGCGGCCGTTCGGAACATGATAAAAACAGGGATTATTCGCTGGGCCGACTAGTCGATGATATAGAAGAGGTCAGAAAGCAGCTGGAAATTCCAGCATGGTATGTGATGGGGCATTCCTTTGGCGGCATTCTTGCACTTCACTACGCTCACTGTTATCCGGCAGCCACGAGAGGTATCATATTGACCAATGCTACCTTACATCTAACAGACTCTTTCAGTCATCAAATCACAAAGGGACATGAAATGCTAGATGCAAAATCTATCGATACCCCGGCAAACGATCTGCCCTCCTTTATGAACTTGTTTTATTCAATGCTGGGGCAGCTGATCGCTGAGGATAAATATTTTCATTTGCAGTTTAAAGACGAACATATTAAAGAGGAGATGGATCAGCTGGATGAAGGGTTAAACACAGATCCCTCTTTTCAGCATGATGTATTTACGACAGAAGGTTACTTCCAAGATTTTACATATTTAACCGAAAAAATAGATCTCCCGGTATTAACTATAGCTGGAAAACATGATCACGCTGTCGGGCCGGAGCATCACGAAGCCTTTAAATTCCCTGATAACACCGTTGTTGTGCTGGATAGCGGGCATCATTCTTATGCAGAAAATCCAAAAGAGTTTAGCAGTGCAGTTTTAACATTTTTGGAGCATGCGACTAAATGTGATCTTCGATGGGGAGGTGTATAGATTGAAATTTTACATTGCCTCGAGTTTCAGCAATATTGCTGTTGTTCGCGAAGTCAGTGAGTGGTTGAAAAACAATGGCTGGAACCAGACGTATGATTGGACACAAAACGGAAAGGCTTCTTCCATTCCAATGCTTCGCGAAATAGGTGAGAAGGAAAGAAATGCGGTGAAAGAGGCTGATATTGTTGTCATTATGCTGCCGGCCGGGAAAGGAAGTCATGTAGAATTGGGATTGGCGCTTGGTTTTGGGAAACGCGTTTTTCTCTATTCTCCGGATGAACGAATAAATGATTTCGCGCTCACAGCAACCTTTTATCATTTGCCGGAAGTCGAAAAATTTGTGGGTACAATAAATGATTTCGTTGAGAAGCTGCTTTCGGCAAAGTGATAGAGTTTCAGAACAGTATTTTTCCCATGCCTTGATAACAACATTACTGTGCAAAGAAATGCATAAAAAACTCTCTAAGTGTTAGACAAGTTTGTTAAAACTCGAGAACGCTTTAGGGAATATTTTTTATAACATTACTCGCAAAATGCATCAAGCTTGTGATTTATGCTGAAATGGACATTTTCCTTTAATAGGTTCAATATCGTCACCAATAAAGAATTGCTTCCATTCGAGATGCGTCGGGTCGCCAAAGTGACCGATATCTGGATGTTTCGGTAGCTGATCCCAAACTTCTACACGTTTGCGAACCTTTTCACGTGACATTATACCACCTTTCTCGGTTCCTTCTAATCCTTCAAATATCTTGCGGGGCTGGAATCCAAGTACCATTGCATTTCCAAGGTCTCGTGTCTTTCGCTTCTTATATGCAGGAGCATTTCCGAAAACAAAAATTGGCTCACCAGAAAAGCGGAAATCCCATAAATAGTGTTCTGGATCGCGGGGACTGTCTTCTGGCCATTCAACTTCATCAACCTCATGCAAGTATTGGAGAATATCCCAAAACTGCTTTCGATAATCTTCAATGGAACCTTCCTGCTCAAAAGGTTCTACAAATACAAAAAGACCGTGTCTCTTGTAGTTTGGAGATTTAAATAATTCCAGAAAACCTTCTACTGCAGACGGTAGATTACTCCAGTCGTCTTGATTGATATAAGCATAGCGAAGCTCGCCTTTTTGTTGGCCACTCATTCCAAAAATGCATGGGAACGTGCTATCTGTCACCGTCTCATCAAAAGTTTCGTATTCTTTATAAAGCCAACTTGGTAAGTCTGTTCGTTTTTTAAAGTCTTCTTTAGTTAGTAAATCTCGTTCTTTTGCACGCAGACGATCGCCTCCATAATTGTATTTCCTCGTGCTTATGGTTTACCCCAGTCTAATTTTGTCGAAACACAACATTATGGAAATCAGTAATCTTCGAAGTATGGTATTATTTAAACACTGTCTAACATGGCAGACTTATAAGGTTAGAAAATCATGGAAGAGAGTACAATGAAGCATATTGACTGCGTGCAGCTCAACAGGAGCAGCAGAGGAGGATAATGAAAATATTTTAACCGATGGCATCCGCAAAGCCGGGGAAAGTGCCACTGGCTTTGCAGGGGGTGGCGCTCTTACAGAGGACGATTCATTGCAAGGAGAACGGACATTTGGAGTAGATGAATATGCTGGTACTTATCAGGCTGAATATCAAGGATTTTCCGGCAGAGAAATATTGTTTGGCGGAACATCGTTGGAAAGAAAATCAGGTGATACACTTCAAATTCAATCTGATGTGAATGCGCAAAGTGGTGAAATAAAGGTTTATTGGAATTCTGGTGAATCTGAGCCTGAATTATTATTTAAAGGAGCTGGGGAACATTCAGCAACGATCCAGTTAAAAGGAGGCTGGGAGTACCTTAGTATTAGGGGACCGAATTTACAGGGGACGTTCGGATTGAAGTGGAATAAAGAACTGGGGGTATGTGAGAGGCCTCACTCCCCCAACCCTACCTCACGCACACTCCACTCCCAAAGCCTTCTAGCTAGCATTTCATCCTCTGCCCGTTTTGAGACCGCTGCTTCATCATGATTGTGAAAGTATTTTCCCGAAAGATGGCGTAAATGGCTGTCCACGGCTAAATGAACGGCTGTGTTGGCACCTTCTGCAGGTGTCTGAAAAAATGGCCGCAGTAGACGGACGATTCCCTTGCCGAAGCCTGTTTCCCGGTCGATGCCAAGTCCGGTGGAGACCGCACCTGGGTGGACGGCATTAACCGTTACATTTGTCGTGCGCAGACGCTTGTCCAATTCTTTCATGAACAAGACATTCGCCAATTTGGACTGACCGTAGCCTTTGAAAATATTGAATCCTTTCTCCATGTGGGGGTCGTCGAAATGAATGTTGCCCCATTTGTGCGCTCCGGAAGAAATAATCACAATCCGTCCGTCCTCCGATTCCTTCAACTGCTCCAATAATAGATTGGTTAACAGAAAATGTCCCAAATGGTTGACTCCCATCTCCAGCTCAAATCCGTCCTTTGTCTCCGCGCGTTTGGGGGTGACGACGCCTGCATTGTTGATGATAATATCGAGACGGTCGTACCGCGTTTTGAATTCGTCCACGAAATCTCTCACGCTTTGCAATGAAGCCAAATCCAGCAGCATCATATCAATATGGGGAGTGCGGCTCTTCTTTCTGGCCTCTTCCAGTGCCGTTTTCCCTTTTTCTTCATTTCTGCAAGCCATGACAACATGGATTCCTTTTCTGGCCAGGTCAATGGTCGTTGCCAGCCCCATTCCGGAATTGGCGCCTGTGACGATTGCTGTTTTCATTACTTTATCTCTCCCTTTTTACAGTCGATTCCAAATAGCAATCAGAACAAGAATCCCTACAATAATCCAAATGATTTTTTTGGAACGCTTTTTCTTCTGCCAGCGGTTCGGATCAAATTGGACGTCACCCTCATCTTTTTCCCGGTAAAAATGCCGCCGATTCCTCCAGGGAGAGTAAGGGTTTGCCCTAATCAAGACGATTGGTGCAATCAGGAAGCCTCCAATAGCTCCGAAAATATGGGCGGTGGAGTTGATATTCGAGCCGATGAAAGTCATGACCAAACCGATAATAAAGATAATTAAAATCACCTGTCTGCTGCCGGAGTCGATAAAATGTTTGCGGAAAGCGAGCATAAACAAATAAATGCCGAAAAGACCGTAAATCGAGCCGGAAGCGCCCAGATGCACATAAAAGATTTCCGCTGGGCCAAAGATGAAAGTGGCGATATTTCCGATGATTCCCGCTGTAAGAAAGGCGATGAGAAACTTCACTTTCCCCAGCATCTGCTCCAGCGCTGGACCGAAAATCACCAGGGCAAAGGAATTAAACAGCATATGCATGAGATCGCCATGCAGGAAGATCGGCGTAACGAGCCGCCAGTACTGTCCCTGATCAACAAAAAAGTTATTCCCGGCTCCCCATTGATAGATCAGATTTCCAAACGGAAGCTGCAGAAAATCAATAATCAGCCATAACGCCATAAAGACTATCACAAGCACTGATGTCACAGGATAATACTGGATAAATTCTTTTATACTTCTCTCATTTCGTATAAACATATTGGGTTCCCCCTGCGGCAAAATTATTTTATCTTTCATGTTTGTCGGGTACTATTATTATAGTTGAGCACGGAAGCAGGTATAACTTCCTTTTAGCTTACTAAATGTTGAAGAAGAATGGAAAAAATATGTACACCGCAGGAAGGATATAGACAATGATAAAAGGAATTGGCATCGATATCGTGGAATTGCACCGTATCGCGCACAGCCTGGAGAAAAGTGAGCGGCTGGCTGACCGGGTGCTGACACCGAAGGAAAAAGAGTTATTTGAACGCATGCCTACAGACCAACGTCGCAGTGAATTTCTCGCCGGGAGATTTGCTGCAAAAGAGGCATTCGCCAAAGCTACCGGCACAGGGATCGGCATCTTAAGTTTTCAAGACATAGAAGTAACAACCGATAAGACGGGGGCGCCGAATATCCGTGCAAACGGCTATGAGTCTCTCCGCCCTTTCCTTTCGATTACCCATTCACGGGAATATGCGGTTGCTCAAGTTGTCCTGGAAAGCAAATGACTGGTGCATATTTGCCAAGGTTGTCTCATATATTTTAGTGCGGGTAGGAGGGAACAATTTTGTTTATTTTCACCGCAAAAGAAATGAACGATATGGATCGCATAACGATGGAGGAAACCAGCCTGGAAGGTAAAATGCTGATGGAAAATGCGGGAAGGGCGATTTCCGAGAGGCTTGAACAGATGCGCGAGAAGTCAGACCGGATACTGGTGCTTGCGGGCTCGGGCAATAATGGCGGCGACGGATTTGTCGCGGCAAGGACGCTGATGAACGATTTTTATGACGTTCAAGTGGTACAAGTCGTGCCTGATGAGAAAATTACCGGGGATGCGCTTTATCACAAGCAGCTCCTTGAAAACTTCGGGGGAGAGGTTGCCAGAATTTCCGAATCTGCTGAGCTTGGGGCTTGGCTGAGTGAAGCGGATGTGGTGGTCGACGCCATGATCGGAACGGGCATAAATGGTGAATTGCGTGAACCGCTGGCCGGAATGGTGAAACTTCTCAACGACTCGCCTGTAAGGACGATTTCGCTGGACATTCCATCAGGTCTTCCGGCAGGTGAAGGGGTGCAGGAATTTACGGCAGTACAGGCGGATCAAACAATCATCGTTGCCGCGCCAAAGATAAGCGCCTTTCTCCAGGCAACGGCATCCTACTACGGCAGTTGGGAGACTGTATCGATCGGCATGCCAATGAAGGTTCTCAGGCAGCATGCGACAAGACAGGTTTGGACCGCAGAGAACTTTCGCCAGACGATGCCCTCGCGCCAGCAAAATGATCATAAAGGCGATCATGGAAAAGGCCTGGTGATCGGAGGCAGTGCGGAAATGCCAGGTTCGCTCGCCATGACGGTACGAGCTGCATTGCGGACAGGAGCAGGTCTTATCACCGCAGCAACGACTGAGCGGGTGATGAACATGATTGCTCCCTGGAATGTCGAAGCAACCTATCTCACTCTTGGCGAAACGAATGGTGTGCTGAACAATGACAAACCCGTTCCAGCAGATGCGTATGATGCGGTCGCGCTGGGCATCGGGATGGGACGCAGCAAGGACACCGAGGCGCTGGTCCATCAAGTCATGGAAAAAGCACCAGGCCCAGTGGTGGTTGACGCAGATGCTCTGCACCATGTAAAAGCCGATCTTGCCATCCTGGAAAATCGTACAAACCCGACGGTGCTTACCCCGCATCCCGGAGAAATGGCGATGCTTTTAGGATTAGAGGTTCCTGAGCTATTGGCCAAGCCGTTTGCCTATTCCGAGGAATTTGCGCGGAAGTACCAGGTTTATGTGGTGCTGAAAGGCAGCCACACGATCATTACCGCACCCGACGGCACTCAAGGAGTGAACCCGACCGGCAATCCGGGACTTGCCAAGGGCGGGAGCGGCGATATCCTGACAGGCATGGTCCTCGCCATGGTGATGCAGAAGCAGGAAGTTTTTCCGGCATTATGCAATGCATGCTATCTCCACGGGGAAGCAGCCGATCGTTTAGTGGACAAGAAGCACAGTTATCATGATCTTTTGGCTTCTGATGTGATCGAAGGAATAGCAGATGCATATCGCAGCATTTCTTAGTTAATTTGCGTGAAAATGTTCCCTCTTGTTTGGACTGACAACAAGGGAGATATGTTCATGAAAAGAATCTTAGCGATTAGCTTAACGGTATTCAGCTTGATTTTTGTGCTGGCGGCCTGCGGAGAGAAATCGCAGGAGGATGTAGCGGCCCAATTGCAAGAGAATTTGGAAGAAATGAGCGGATATAAGGCGCAAGCTGTCATGGAAATGAACACCGGGCAAGAATCGCAGCAATTCAACATTGACATTTGGCACAAGAAAGAGGACTTCTACCGGGTGGCGCTGGAAAATAGCCAGGATGAACAAGGCAGCCAGGTGATTTTGAAAAATGAAGAGGGAGTCTTTGTGCTGACACCTGCGCTGAACAAAAGCTTTAAATTTCAATCGGAATGGCCGGACAACAGCAGTCAGCCATATTTGTACCAGTCCTTGGTGCAGGACGTGCTGAATGACGAGGAAGCAGAATTTGAAGCAACCGAATCCCATTACGTTTTCCGTACAAAAACCAACTATCAAAGCAATAATAACCTGCCGTTCCAGGAAATCCATTTTGACAAAAATACCTTAACGCCGCTGTTGGTGAATGTGCTCGATCAGGATCAGAACGTATTGGTGCAAGTGGAATTCACGGAATTTGATACGTCGCCGGAGTTCGCTGAGGATGACTTTACGATGGAGAAAAACATGGCAACAAGTACAGCAGCCCCGACAATGTCTCACCAGCAGCAAGATGGATCACTGGCCGTGCTGATGCCGACATTTACTGCAGGTGCTGAACTGACCGAGAGAAGTGACACGGAATTGGAAAACGGGCAGCGGACGATTCTCCAATATTCCGGAGATAAAAATTTCACCCTGGTACAGGAAACGGCAGAGGTGCAGCCGACTTTCTCCGCTCCACAGCCAGTGAATGGAGAGATCGTCAACCTCGGCCATACCGTGGGATCCATTTCCGGGAACAATATAGAATGGACCGCAAATGGCGTGGAATACATGCTGGCAAGCGAAGAACTTACCAGGGAAGAGATGATCGAAGTCGCACAATCCGTTCAGGGAATAGCAGTGAAATAAATGGATCACAGGCAAGCAGACTCACAGGTGGAGGGGGGTCTGCTTTTTTGTGTTTGATAATTGTGGGGAAGTGTTGGCATGGATGTTAAGTCGCGGGGCCAAGATGTTAATTCGCGAGACAGACACCTCAAATAGCGCGAACTCAGCGCCGAATCGCGCGGACACGGCATCAAATCACGCGCCCCCCCCTAAGATCGTGTTAAAATAAAATTATACTCGTGGACTTGGTTGACACCAACCGCACAAACAGAAATAATAAAGAAAAACTGCTATAGAAGAAGGAGTACTAACAGTGAAGGCAAGTTTTTATCGAGATACATGGGCGGAGATCGATCTGTCGGCCATCGACCACAACATCCGGCAAATGGCGGAAAAACTCCCCGACACAAGCGATATTATCGCCATTGTCAAGGCAGACGGCTATGGCCATGGCAGTGTGGCGGTGGCAAAGCAGGCACTCAAGGCAGGGGCGAAAGCGTTGGGTGTGGCTCTTTTGGAAGAAGCGCTGGAACTGAGAAAGGCTCAGATCGATGTGCCGATTCTTGTGCTCGGCTGGGTGCCGCCAAGAGGAGCGCCAGTTGCTGCAGAGCACGATATCACGCTCACATTTTTTCAGGAAGAATGGCTGGAGGAAATAAGCAGCTACACACTTCCAAAACCGCTGAAGGTGCATATGAAGTGGGATACGGGGATGGGTCGGATCGGACTTCGGACAGAATCCGAGCTGAGAGACATCCTTTATGCATTAAATAAAAATCCAAGCATATATTTAACTGGAGTGTTTACGCATTTTGCAACGGCAGATGAGAAAGATTTCACCTATTTGCGAAAGCAGCAGGATTGCTTTGAAAAACTGCTCGCCGTCTTTCGCGAAATGTGGCCGCATCCGGTGACGATCCATACCGGCAATAGTGCGGCGTCCATCCGCCTGCCGGGGGAGATGTATGATGCCATTCGATTTGGCATTTCTATGTATGGTCTGTATCCATCTTCTGTGGTTAAGTCGGAGCAGGGAATATCGCTGAAGCAGGCCTTCTCGCTCCACAGCCGACTTGTGAATGTCAAGCAAGTGGCAGCTGGCGACACGATCAGCTATGGCCGCACCTATAGCGCGCAGGAAGAGGAATGGATCGGCACCATTCCAATTGGCTATGGGGACGGGTGGATTCGCAAACTGCAGGGGATGGATGTGCTGGCAGACGGAAAACGAATGCCAATTGTCGGCAGAATTTGCATGGATCAGACGATGATTCGGCTGGATCAGGCATATCCGATCGGCACAAAGGTTACCTTGATTGGACACCAGCAGGGAGCATTCATCGACATGGATGAGGTGGCCGCACATCTGGAGACAATTAATTATGAAATCCCCTGTATGATCAATGAACGTGTTCCGAGAATATATTCAGGCAGTAAGCGATAATGTTTTCATATACCACTTCGAGACAGTTTCTAAACGACAAAAACAGCTTTTTTTATAAAAACTTGCAGAATCCCTTTGCAAACGTGTCGGATGAATGATAATATTAAACGTGACATTTATATGGTTCGTTCAACAGTTGGCGGAGGTGTATGGTTTTGTCAGAGAGTTTACAGGAAGTGTTAGTTAAATTACCAACAAACCTACTGAATGAGGTGGATGGATTCATGAAATATGAAAACAGCGATTTGAGTGACTTCATTAGTCAGGCGACGAGAAACTACTTGCAGCATAAGCGCGATGAACACATCCAGAGCTTTTACGAAACGATGCAACGTGGTTATGAAGAAATGGCCCGGATTAATCTAACAATTGCTTCCGAGGCTTTTCAGGCCGAAGAGGAGGCTGAAACCACTCTAGAGCGCACTGTGATCGGGGTGTAACAATTTGATCGTTCAACGAGGCGAAGTCTATTTCGCCGACTTATCCCCAGTAGTGGGGTCAGAACAGGGCGGCGTCCGGCCAGTACTGATCCTGCAAAATGATATAGGTAACCGTTTTAGTCCTACCGTGATTGTTGCTGCAATCACAGCTCAAATCCAAAAGGCTAAACTGCCAACCCATGTGGAGATCAACGCCAAGCGGTACGGATTTGACCGCAATTCCGTCATATTGCTGGAACAAATCCGCACATTGGATAAGCAGCGCCTAACGGATAAAATCACAAAGCTTGACCAGGAAATGATGAAGAAGATTAATCACGCGCTGGAAATCAGTCTTGGTTTAAAGGATATGTATGGTAACGGTAACTAGCCCCCCTTGTGAAGAGGAGGGTTTTTTAGTTGTGTGTAGGGGTAAGCGGGGGATTCAGCGGAAACTCCAACCAGAGAACGAGAACTCAACCGGAGAAGAGGGATTGGGACTCGAGGGGCGGAGAACTTCCGCCGGAGAGCACAAACTTCCTCCCGAGCACCACCACACCAACCATTCCGCCTAACCCCAGAACGACCACCCCGCCCCCACTGCCATAACCCGCCAAAATTATTCCCGCGTTTCCGCATTTTTCCAATATGCTCAGGATGTTTCGAGAGTTTTCACAGATTATATGTTACAATAGTCTATAAACGACTACATTAATAAAAATACAACAAGAAATAACAATAAATAAATCAACGGGGGTACGAGAATGGACGGAAAGCTTAAGGAAATCGTATTGGAAAACAGCGACGTTATCGTGCAGAAGTGGCTGGAGGAAATTAATTCTGACAAGGAAAAAAGCAATATTAAGTCGATACCTGATGAATTGTTTGAGACCACAAACAGGGAATTTGTTAATGTTATCTTTAGAAGCATCAAAAATAATATGGAGCCTGCTTCGGTGGAAAATTTTGCGGAGAAGGTTATTAATCTTGGCTGGCCGCTGAGCTATATTACGGATGGTCTGCAGGTATTCAGGAGAGTCATGGTAAACTATATCGTCAATCAGCCTGCGGAACAAAGGGATATTGCCGATTTCACTGAAGTTATGAAAAGTGTCGATGACTGGCTGGATCCAATTATTCGTCAGCTCGTTGATGAATATACCGGTAGCTGGGAGCAGACCGTCTCCATGCAGAAGGTTGCTCTTCAGGAATTATCCGCTCCAATCATTCCACTGGTTGATAATATAACAGCCATGCCGCTGGTGGGCACCATTGATACGGAACGTGCCAAATTAATTATGGAGAATTTGCTTGACGGGGTGATCAATCACAATTCCCAAGTTGTACTGATCGATATTACCGGGGTGCCGATTGTCGATACGATGGTAGCTCATCATATTATCAAGGCAGCTGAAGCTGTGCGTTTGGTCGGTGCCACTTGTATTCTCGTAGGTATCCGTCCGGAAATTGCACAGACAATCGTCAATCTGGGGATTGATCTAAGTAAATTCCCAACCCAGAGCACTATGGAAAAAGGATTTAGGCGGGCTCTTGAACTCACTGACAGAAAGATCGTTGAGTTTGATAGGAAAGATGAGAACGTTGAAAATCTAATCCATTCCATAAAAGGGGAGTGAGAGCATGCGAATTCCTATTTTAAAATTAAACAACTATCTTTTGATCTCGATTCAAACAGAGATAGATGACAATACAGCTATACAATTTCAGGAAGATTTACTCAACAAAATTCATCAAAACGGTTCCTCGGGTGTAGTAATTGATCTAACCTCCGTGGAAATTATCGATTCCTTTATTGCGAAGGTTCTTGGTGATGTTATATCAATGTCTGATCTGATGGGGGCGAAGGTAGTACTAACCGGAATCCAACCGGCGGTGGCATTAACACTGATCGATCTTGGCATTCATTTGCAGGATGTCCCTACCGCCATGGACCTGGAACAAGGGCTTGTCAAACTCTACCAGGAACTGGGGGAATAGGGATGGAACCTCAATCTTTTGTTGAAATAAAAGAGGAATGGGATATTGTCGGCGCCAGGCAAATGGGCCGCAATATTGCCAAAGAGGCTGGTTTCGGAACGGTGGATCAGGCGCGGATTGCCACAGCAATTTCCGAACTGGCCCGTAATATCTATTTATATGCAGGAAGCGGGACAATCAGCTATGAAATTCTGGAGAAAATGGGGCGCAAAGGGCTAATCATTACTGCCACCGATTCAGGTCCCGGTATTCCTGACCTCAGTTTGGTGATGGAGGACGGCTACACGACTTCAGGCGGACTCGGGGCGGGGCTTCCGGGCGTAAAACGTCTCTCGGATGAATTTGACTTGCGGTCAGAGGAAGGAAAAGGGACCACTGTGCAGTGTATCAAATGGGTTCGCTGAGTGTGGAATTGGAATTCGTTGAATGACGAAAATGCACGAGTGGAGGGCATGCTCCGCATAATCAGTGGGGGGTCTCCGTATAAACCGTCCCAATTAGTAAACAATACAGCGAAAATTACTATATAAAACGGAACAGAAAAACAGAAGTCCTGACAATCAGTTAGGGGGGGATACGAGATGGACAACGCGATAAAAATCGACGCAGCAACATATAAAGATTTGCTTGAGCATTATATTAAAACCCGGGACGAGCAGTCACTATACGGAGCGGAACAGGTCAGTAAATCATTTATCAAAAAACAAATCCTGCCAGATGAAATCGTCAATTTGTATATCCAGGCAATGGCCGAGCTTTATCCGGAGATGTGTAAAGATGTCCAGGCCTCCATGGATTTTTTGCTGGAGACGATGATCGCTTATGGTCTCGCCCACCAAGAGTACCAGAATCTGCGTGAAGAGCAGCTTACCCTGAAGTCGGAAATCTCGGTTGCAGCCAATATGCAGAAAACTTTGTTGGGAACAACGAAACCGGAAATTGAGGGACTGGATATCGGGGTGGTGAGTGTCCCAGCTCATCAGATGAACGGCGATTACCACCATTTTGTTAAAGGGGAAGATGGATCTCTCGGGATTGCTATAGCCGATGTTGTCGGAAAAGGGATCCCGGCTGCTTTATGCATGTCGATGATCAAGTACTCGATGGAAACCTATCCGGAAGAGTCGACGAGTCCAAAGAAGATGTTAACAAACCTTAATAAAGTAGTGGAGCGTAATGTGGACCCGGGAATCTTTATTACGATGTTTTACACCCATTACCTCCCCTCTGAGAGTACATTGCGGTATGCATCCGCCGGGCATGAACCAGGCTTTTACTATAATGCCGAAACAGATTCTTTTGAAGAAATCCACTCAAAAGGGATCGTGCTGGGTGTGACGCCTGATACGGAATACCAGCAATATGAGCTCCCGATTTACCCGGGCGATATGGTGGTCCTGCTGACAGACGGCGTGACCGAAGCCCGGGATGGGGAACGATTTATCGAGACCGAGGAATTACTTGATGTGATTAAGCAGTATGCCGATCTCCCTGCCCAAGAGATGGTGCAGCAGGTTTATAAGCACTTTGAGCGGTTGCAGGATTTTCAGCTGCGCGACGATTTTACCTTGTTAATCTTAAAAAAACAGGTTTAAGGATAATATGATGCGGGAAAATAGAATGATGATACGATGTAAAACGGTTGAAATGTTGTGCTCGGCACCATACAGCCGTTTATTCATTTTCAGGAGGTAGAATATGAATTTAAAAATTGATGTCGTGGACGAGTCGGGCAAATCAATCGTTCATTTATCAGGAGAAATCGATACTTATACAGCACCTGACTTACGAACAGCCCTGCTGCCATTGACAAAAACTGAGGGTGAATTGGTGGAAGTCGATTTGGCAAAAGTTAACTATATGGACTCCACAGGGCTCGGTGTTTTTATCAGTGCGCTGAAATCCACCAAGGAAAATGACAGCAGCATGCAGCTGGTGAATATCCAGGATAGCGTGCGCCGTTTGTTCAGGATTACAGGGCTGGATGAAGTAATAACCATAAAAGACGGGATTCGGGGTGGAAGTGAGTAATGGATATGATGGATTTTATTGAAATGAAGCTCCCCGCAAAATCGGAATATGTTGGTGTCATCCGGCTAAGCATCTCAGGGATCGCAAACCGGATGGGTTTTTCGTATGAGCAAATAGAGGATTTGAAAGTCGCGGTTTCTGAAGCACTTACAAATGCTGTATCTCACGGTTATGAAGACTCCGGTCACGGGGAGATCACCGTAGGATTTGGTGTATACGAAGACCGGCTGGAAGTGATGGTTGCCGATCATGGGGGAAGTTTCAAACTGAACGAAATTAAAGATGGCATCGGACCCTATAAACAATCGGAACCTGTCGAAAACCTTAGAGAGGGAGGTTTTGGTCTCTTCTTGATTAATGCACTGATGGATAAGGTGCAGATTAATACAAATTCTGGTGTAATTGTAATCATGACTAAGTTTTTAAATGAAGCTGAGGTGTTCTCTGATGACGACCAAATCTCAACCAGACAATAAAGGGCGAGATGAAGTATACCAATGGATTGAACATCTTCAAGCAGAACCGATGGACGAGAAAGTACAGGAGAAAGTCGTCCTGAAATATGAAAATCTCGTGGAATCCATTGCCAGAAAATATTCCAAGAACTCCACCATTCATGAAGATTTGGTGCAAGTTGGCATGATTGGTCTCTTGGCAGCGGTGAAACGTTATGATGCATCATTTGGCAAATCCTTCGAGTCTTTCGCTATCCCAACGATTATTGGGGAAATTAAACGGTTTATCCGGGACAAGACATGGAGTGTACATGTTCCGAGACGAATTAAGGAGCTCGGACCGCGAATCAGAAAGGCTGTGGATGAACTGACTACAGCCAATCAGGAATCGCCTTCTGTGCAGCAGATTGCCGATTACTTGGAAGCAACCGAGGAAGATGTCCTGGAAACGATGGAGATGAGCAAAAGCTACAAGGCGCTCTCTGTAGACCATAAAATAGAAGCCGATTCCGACGGCAGTACTGTCTCCATTTTGGACCTCGTAGGCAATGAAGAAAATGGTTATCAAAATATAGACCAGCGGATGATTCTGGAAAAAGTTCTTCCGGTACTTTCTGAGCGTGAGCAGCAGATTCTTAAGTACACCTATTTTGAAAATTTAAGCCAGAAAGAAACAGGAGAACTGCTCGGCATCTCGCAAATGCATGTCTCCAGATTGCAGCGCCGTGCACTAAGAAAACTCCGGGAGGCCATTCAGTCGGAAAGTTCGGAGGTTTTTGATTGAGCTCTTCAAGCAAGGTAGAAGTCTCTGTTTTTCAAAAGCCCAAAAAAGGAAATTATCAGTGCGGCGACAGCTACTTTTATACAGAATCTGATGGCTTTTTTGTATGCGCCATTGCAGATGGCCTTGGAAGCGGAGAACATGCCAAAGAATCCTCGCAAATTGTAATAGACATTATTCAAAATAATGCCGGGGGCGCAGTCGGGCAGCTGGTGAAGCTTTGCAACCAGCAGCTGGCTGGAAAAAGGGGAGTGGTCGTTGGTATCCTGAAGCTGGATTTCCATGCCCAAACGTCCTCTTTTTCCTCTATTGGGAATATCGGCATGATGACCATTAACGGCCGGAAGAAAAAGCGCAATATTCCCAATGGGGGCTATCTGGCAGGCTATGAGCGCCCATTTAAGGTGGTCGAAGAAAAATTGGAACCGGAGACAAATTTTATCATGTTCTCCGACGGTGTGACCGATAAGGAATTAGCAGAGCGGTACTTACTGAATGACAATGTACACACCATCACCAATACGTTTTCTGTGATGAGCGACGAGGTTCGTGTAGATGATACGACATTGATTGCGATAAGATATGAAGGGTGAAGGCTGGCTAATGGGAGTCAGTCTTTTTTGTGGTGGGAACTTCCTGCCGAGAGAGGAAACTTCCGGCGGAGAGAGGAAACTTCGGGCCGAGAACTGGGACTTGCGGTCGAGGGCAAGAACTTTCGTCCGAGAGGAGAAACTTCCGGTCGAGAGTAAGGAACCCCCGCCCGAAAGCGAGGGGTATTTCCGCAGCGGCAGCTTAACCTTTCAAGCTTTATTAGGCACGCCACACGATTTTTGATAAACTATAAAGGTAGAGAAAGGTGGAGTCACAGTGGCAGAGGAAATGAAACAAGACTTGATTGGTTGGGTTTCCAGAGAGACAGAAATTGCGAAACGTACAGTGGATAAAGTAATTACACTTTTAAACGAAGGGAATACCGTGCCTTTTATCGCCCGCTATCGGAAAGAAGCCACGGGCAGTCTGGATGAAGTGCAGATTAAAGATATCCAGGACAAATGGACATATGTCGTTAATTTATCGGAAAGAAAAGAAGAAGTGCTCCGAATTATCGAGGAACAGGGGAAATTAACCGAAGAATTAAAGCAGGAAATCATCCAGGCGGATAAACTGCAGCGTGTGGAAGATTTGTACCGGCCATACAAGCAGAAACGCCGCACCAAGGCGACCATTGCCAAAGAAAAAGGACTGGAGCCGCTGGCCGAACAGGTTTGGCAGCAGTCCATCAGCAACGTGCACAAGGAAGCGGAGAATTATTTTTCCGAGGAACATGATTTACATACAACAGATGATGTCCTTCAAGGGGTCAATGATATTTTGGCAGAGTGGATGTCCGATGAGCCGGTGTATCGTGAATACATTCGCGAGGAAACCTTCAAGCGTGGGGCGATGCAGTCAGCGGTGAAAAACGAGGAAAAAGATGAAAAGCGTGTGTACGAAATGTACTATGACTACTCAGAACCTGTGCGCTCTATGGTTTCCCACCGGATATTGGCATTAAACCGCGGGGAGAAAGAGGAAGTGCTGAAGGTGTCGATCGAACCGCCAAGAGATCGGATCATCGGCTACTTGGAAAAGAAAATCATCAAACAAAGCACCCAAGAAAAGGGGAAAGAGGTGCTGAAGGCCGCTATTGAGGACAGCTATAAACGGTTGATCGAGCCATCGATTGAGCGGGAGATCCGCAGTAGTTTGACGGAAAATGCAGAAGAACAGGCGATTTCTGTTTTTGCCGAAAACCTGAAGAATTTATTGCTGCAGCCGCCTTTAAAAGGAAGAACCGTCCTGGGAGTGGATCCTGCTTTCCGGACCGGCTGCAAACTGGCGGTTATTGATGAGACAGGAAAAGTTCTGGAAGTGGGAGTAATGTACCCGACAGCTCCAAGAAAAGATGTGCGGCGAGCGGAAAAGATAGTTCTGGGGCTGGTGAAAAAATATAACATTGAGCTCGTGGCAATTGGTAACGGCACGGCCTCCCGCGAGACAGAGCAGTTTATTTCTGATGTTATTTCCGAAAACAGCCTGGAACTGCCATACATTATCGTCAATGAAGCAGGTGCCAGTGTCTATTCTGCATCCAAACTGGCTCGGGAGGAATTCCCCGACTTGCAGGTGGAGGAGCGGAGTGCGGCTTCGATTGCCCGGCGGGTGCAGGACCCATTGGCCGAACTGGTAAAAATTGACCCCAAGTCAATCGGTGTCGGGCAGTACCAGCATGATGTCAGCCAGAAGGAGCTGAATGCTTCACTGACCTTTGTAGTGGAGACGGCGGTAAACCAGGTTGGCGTCAATGTGAATACAGCTTCCGGTTCCTTATTGCAATATGTTGCAGGCTTAAGCAGCACGGTTGCGAATAATATTGTGAAACAACGAAATGAAGAAGGAAAATTTACTAATCGGAAGCAGCTAAAAAAAATACCGCGTCTTGGTGCAAAAACCTATGAACAGGGCATCGGATTTTTACGTATTACGGATGGCGAACATCCACTGGATCGTACACCGATTCACCCGGAAAGCTATAAAACGACGGAACAATTACTAAAAATTCTCGATTGCAGCCAAGCGGATATTGGAACCGAACAACTGCAGGAAAAACTCCAGTCCGTCAACAGCCGGGATATGGCAGAACAGCTGGAGATTGGCGAACCGACATTAATTGATATTATGCAGGCACTCGGCCGTCCGGAGCGCGATCCGCGTGATGATTTCCCGCAGCCATTGCTTAAACAAAATGTCATATCTCTGGAAGACTTAGCACCTGGAATGGAGATGCAGGGAACGGTACGGAATGTCGTCGATTTTGGTGTGTTTGTTGATATTGGAGTGAAACAGGACGGACTTGTGCACATTTCCAAAATGGCAAACAAATTTGTCAAACATCCGATGGACATCACAGCAGTAGGGGATGTGGTGACTGTTTGGGTGGAGCAGGTAGATGTACAGAAAGGGCGTATTGCTCTGTCTATGGTGAAAAAGTAGATGGGATTAAGTGAGAAGCTCGTTCAATGACAGTCAAATATATTTAGTATAAAAAAGAGCCGTGCAACTGTGCACGGCTCTTTCATATTATCTTATTTTACACTCTCTGGAACCGACAGGCCGAGGAGTTCTGCAACTCTTTCGCCCCATTCAGGATCCGCTTTGTAGAAGTGTTCAATTTGACGCAGTTTGATTTCGTCACTTTCGACTGGACGCATATGGTCCGCGAAGTTTTTAACGAGGCGGGCTTTCTCTTCCTCGCTCATTAAGCGGTAGAGGTTGCCAGGCTGCGTGTAGTGATCTTCGCTGTCATATGCCACGCTGTCTGCTTCGCCGGAAACTTCAAACGGGTTGGATTTTTTGGTCAGATCTTCCGCCGGTCCATTGAGGCTGTTTGGCTCATATACTGGAGCGGCTCCGCCATTTCCGTTTACGGTCATGTAACCATCTTTCTGATAGTTGTTTACTTCAGATTTCGGACGGTTTACCGGAATTTGCTGATGGTTAGCACCAAGACGGTAGCGATGAGCGTCTCCATAGCTGAAGATACGTCCCTGCAGCATTTTATCTGGTGATGCTTCGATTCCTGGTACAAAGTTGCCTGGTGTCAGAGCTGACTGCTCAACCTCGGCAAAATGGTTTTGCGGGTTGCGGTTCAGCACCATTTTCCCAACTTCAATCCGCGGGTAGTCTTTCTTGGACGCTATTTTCGTTACATCAAACAGGTCCCACTCGTACGTTTTGTAGTCTTCGAAAGGGATGATCTGCGCGTACAACGTCCAAGAAGGATAATCACCTTCTTCAATGGCGTTGAACAGCTCTTCCCTGTGGTAATCCGGATTTTCACCGGCAATCTTGTCCGCTAATTCCGGGTCAAGACCTTTCACACCCTGGTCACTGACGAAGTGATATTTTACCCAAAATGCTTCTCCTTCTTCATTTACCCATTTATAGGTATGGCTTCCGTAGCCGTTCATATGGCGAAGTGTCGCCGGAATACCACGGTCGGAGTGCAGATAAGTGATCTGATGCAGCGACTCTGGTGAAAGGGACCAGAAATCCCACACCATGTTGACGTCTTTCAAGCCGGTTTGCGGATGACGTTTTTGCGTATGAATGAAATCCGGAAACTTGATGGCATCACGAATGAAAAAGATTGGTGTGTTATTGCCGACAAGGTCATAGTTTCCTTCATCTGTATAAAACTTGACCGCAAAACCGCGCGGGTCACGAACGGTATCAGCTGAGCCAAGTTCTCCGGCAACTGTTGAAAAACGGATGAACATATCGGTGCGTTTGCCTTTTTCGCTAAGGAAATCAGCTTTTGTGTATTTGGAAATTTCATCATTGGTCACTTCGAAGTAGCCAAATGCTCCGGCGCCTTTTGCGTGTACAACACGCTCCGGAATACGTTCTCTGTTGAAGTGTGCCAGTTTTTCAATTAAATGGTAATCCTGAATTAATACAGGTCCTCGCTGCCCGGCAGTAAGCGAGTTTTGATTATCCCCTACAGGTGCGCCGTTTCCTGAGGTAAGTGTTTTTCTTTCCTTACTCATATGTGTATCCCCTCTCCATTTGCAGAATGTATGTCCACTATTTATTATAATACATCACAGATAAAAATCAATGTTTAATTAAAATCATTTTAAATAACATCGACTTTCTCTTACTACTATATTAATAGGAGCATCTCTGATTTACAAGAATATTGTTTGTCCGTATAATAGGGAAAAAGGTATAAAATCTAAGGAAGTTTTCGCAAATGGCACTTTTAACTGATAGAGAGTTGCATGAATTGGTAGATTCACTCTCCCGCCAGCATTTCCACAAACCATTCCAGGATCAGGTTCAGTTTAACTTCAGACTCCGTACCACAGGGGGCAGATATATCCCCGTAAAGAGAGTCATTGAATTAAATCCGAAATATGCGGCGGAAATGGCAGGGGATGAGTTCATCGGCATCATAAAACATGAATTATGCCACTACCATCTTCATATAGAAGGGAAAGGTTATAAACACGGGGATGCTGATTTCAAAAAGCTGCTGAAACAAACCGGCTCGCCAAGACATTGCACTCCACTTCCTTCCCAGCCCGAGTATAAGTATCTATACCGCTGCAAAGACTGCGGCCAGGAATATCGCCGCATGCGCAGAGTGAATACGGGAAGATACAGGTGTGGCAAATGCCGGGGCAGGCTGATGAAGGCAGAAGGCGAATGAGTATTGAGGGAGGCAGTATGCGTATAGGAGTCTCTCTTTCCAAGCTGAATTATTGGGGAAGGTTATTGCGGAACTTGCAAGTGTAATGAAGAAACATCAAGGTATTCCTGGTGTTTAAAGGTTGAACCCAAGTTTTTTAATGAAATCCATTGACGAAAGTTGTCATCCGTGATAAATTATAAAAGCTGACAAATTGCCTGGCGCAATCAGCTGAAAAAAGTGTTTGACATTATTTTAAAAATACTGTATTATATTTAACGTTGCATTTGAATCAAAAATCTTCGAAGACAGCAACTGGACAGTCAACATATATTGATTGATAGGATTATTCCACAGTAGCTCAGTGGTAGAGCTATCGGCTGTTAACCGATCGGTCGCAGGTTCGAATCCTGCCTGTGGAGCCATTCGGAGAAGTACTCAAGTGGCTGAAGAGGCGCCCCTGCTAAGGGTGTAGGTCGTGAGAACGGCGCGAGGGTTCAAATCCCTCCTTCTCCGCCATTTTATATGGCCCGTTGGTCAAGTGGTTAAGACACCGCCCTTTCACGGCGGTAACACGGGTTCGAATCCCGTACGGGTCATTTCCTTAATTATTTTTTAAAAAGAGCTGGGTCCGGTAGTTCAGTTGGTTAGAATGCCTGCCTGTCACGCAGGAGGTCGCGGGTTCGAGTCCCGTCCGGACCGCCAGTTGTTGGGCCATAGCCAAGCGGTAAGGCATCGGGTTTTGATCCCGTGTACCCCAGGTTCGAATCCTGGTGGCCCAGCCATTTTTATTTCTGAGTGAGGAAAATCATAAAACGTTTAGTGCAAACACGTTAAATTTGGATAAACTGTTGTGTGCATACCTTCAAGGAGCGCATTATCGCTGAATGAATGATGGTGTTGAAATGAACGCTTGCGAAATAACAGTAAAACTTCAATTATAGGAGCCATTAGCTCAGCTGGCAGAGCATCTGACTTTTAATCAGAGGGTCGGAGGTTCGAATCCTCCATGGCTCACCATTTTTGCGGATGTGGCGGAATTGGCAGACGCGCTAGAATCAGGCTCTAGTGTCCGTTTAGGACGTGGGGGTTCAAGTCCCTTCATCCGCATCACTTTAATTGCTGCTGAATTTATTGCAGCAATTAATTTTTCCTTTTAAACAGCACAATGCGGTCGTGGCGGAATGGCAGACGCGCTAGGTTGAGGGCCTAGTGGGAGTTAATCCCGTGGAGGTTCAAGTCCTCTCGGCCGCACTTCTTTCCAATATATGATAGTGAATGTGTGAAATACATGTTATATTTAACTATCATGCTTTAGCGCCCGTAGCTCAATTGGATAGAGCGTTTGACTACGGATCAAGAGGTTAGGGGTTCGACTCCTCTCGGGCGCGCCATTATACGGGAAGTAGCTCAGCTTGGTAGAGCACTTGGTTTGGGACCAAGGGGTCGCAGGTTCGAATCCTGTCTTCCCGACCACTCCGGATAATATAGTATGCCGAGGGTATAAAAACAAATTTCTCACCAAATGCGGGTGTAGTTTAGTGGTAAAACCTCAGCCTTCCAAGCTGATGATGTGGGTTCGATTCCCATCACCCGCTCCATTTAATTTTTGTGGGCCTGTAGCTCAGCTGGTTAGAGCGCACGCCTGATAAGCGTGAGGTCGGTGGTTCGAGTCCACTCAGGCCCATTGTGCTTTTTTATTAAAATTAAGCATTGACATCCGCTGTTTATTATTGTATACTTAAAAACTTGCTAGAAAAACAGCAATTAAGATTTGCTCTTTGAAAACTGAACAAAACAACCAGTATGAACGAAACAAGAGGAAGCCATTGGATGCTTTTAGCAAACGATGGTTCCCCTGAAACAATTTTTGAAGCTAAGACCATC
>NZ_NIXK01000001.1 GCF_002763455.1 Lentibacillus sediminis | reverse complement strand
CCCACACCTTTAAGACTTCCATCTTATATTCTGGAGTAAAAGCTCTTTTAGACACAAAAATCCCCCTAAGATAAACAAGTTTTATTTTTTAACCTGTCTACCTTAAGGGGAGCATATCATTAGATGTCAATTGCCAAGCGTTTTGCTGCCAAATACTTATGCTATTTATTAGATCTTCGTCCCAATTTCTACCTCCGCACATAATGCGTAGAGTACTGCTCCTCCATATAAGGGATGCCGGATTTAGAAAACTGCAGCTGCTTCTTTGGGCCTTTTCCCCCGGATTTATATACTGTGGTCGATGGTTTCAGATTTTGCTCCTGCGCGAATTTCTTTAAAGTCTTTAATATGTGATTCATCTTGCCAAGTCCCCCAACTGCCACACGCTCCAGATAGGGTATCCGCTTAAGCCGCCAGTCTTCCACTTGCTTTGGCGTTAGTCTGTCCATCCTAACCAGCAAATCTACCGGGCTAATATACCCTTTCTCCATTAACAGCTCTGTTGCTTTTGCCCTCACTCTTTGCTCGATTTTCTTTTGCGACATAAAATCCCTTCTTTGATTCTGTGTCTCTCTCATATTGTATCAAATACCAAACTGAATTCTTTGTCAAATGAACGCTAGCTGGCTGCATATACCTTGTATTGATTCTTCCCCTTATCTTCCGAGGTATATTTTGTGGGTAATATTACTCAGTAATGCTAATTTGACAAAAAGAAAAAAAGGGGTTCAGCATTTTTATCGTCTGAAATCCCTTATGTTTGAAGTGGTACACCCTACTTCAGTTTTCCTTTCTTCATATCACCAAAAGCCTTCTGGGATGTTCCCTTCCCTATATCCTTTTTCCCACTCGCCTGCAATCTCTCATTATCTGTTGCTTTCCCTATCTGATCCTTGATTTCGCCTTTAATCTGGTTCCCGACACCCTTGGCAATATGCTTATCTCCGCCAGCCATAATAAACCCCTCCCTCTATTTACCTTATTCTCAGGAAGGGTTTATCATTCTAAGAAACCATTACTTCAGTTCCTTCAAGGCCTGCTCCAGCTTCTCATATGTAATCTCCGATGCATCGAGTTCGGTTTCTCCTATATGCACAACCGGGATGGAAATTTGATAAGCCTCCAGCCAGTCATCGTTTGAGTGGATGTCCCGCTCTTCCACTTCAAACGAGTAGTCATGTTTCAACAAATCAAACAGCGCCTCTGCGTCATCACAGAGCGGGCAGTTTTCTTTTTTATATAAAATCACATGTTGCATGCGGTTCGCTCCTTTATTTTCGTTTTACCGATGAGGGGATATTTAGCTGCTCCCGGTATTTCATCACCGTGCGCCGAGCCACAGAAATGCGGAATTCCGCCTGCAGTTTATTCCGGATCGCCTCATCCGACAGAGGTTTCGCTTTATCCTCATGCTGAATCAATTCCTGGATCAGTTTTTTTATCGCAAAAGCCGAGGTCTGTTTTCCATCCGGCTGCCTTACTCCTGGCTGAAAGAAAAATTTCAGCGCAACCACCCCTTGAGTGGTTTGGATAAATTTATGGTGAATCGCGCGGCTTACCGTAGAAAGATGGACCCCCACTTCATCAGCGATTTCCTTTAAGGTTAGTGGCTGCAGCATGAAACTACCATGCTCGAAAAAAAGATATTGCCGCTCTACAATTTCCCGGATCACCGCATGTAGAGTATTCGATCGGTAGGAAATCGCCTGTCTCAGCCACTCGACCTGCTTATATTTTTCACGCAAATAATCCGCGGCTGCTTTATCCTTTTCCATCAGCTCCGCATAGGATTGATTCACCTCAATAGCAGGAGTATTCCATTTATAAAAGGATATTTTCCACACACCGTCCTCTTTGTAAACGGATGCTTCTGGAATAATATATTCTGACCTTTCACTTGTCAACAATTGTCCAGGCTTGGGGTGACAGGCTTTCACATAATCAATCGCTTCTGATGCAGCTTCCTCAGAGACCTGATAATTGTCGCTGATCGATTGCTTGTCCTCCTCCGCGATCCATTCCAAATGATTTTCCAACAAGTCTTTGATAAATGGGTGCTCCCCTGTGAACTGCCGAAATTGCAGCAGGATACATTCCGTCAAGGTTCTCGCTCCAACACCCACCGGCTCAAGCGACTGGATCATCTCCAGCGCATTTTCAGTGGCAGTTTTGGTAACCCCGCAAGCTTCAGCCCAAGTATCCAGATCAATCTCCAGGTAGCCATCCTCATTCAGCGAATCAATCCCGAAAAGCACCACCGGCATTATTTCCCCGGGAATATCCAGCGTATACAACTGGCTTTTCAGCTGCTCATGAAACGTGAGCTCCGTTGGGTTAATCTCCCCAATTTCTGCGGGTGAAGCATGTTCCGAACGATAGGTGGCCAGATCGGCATCATAATTCACCTCTTCAATCAGCGGATTATCCTTGGCTGCCTCCTGAATATAATCCAAGAGTTCCAGCCCGGAAAACTGCAGAATATGGATGGATTGCAAAAGCGACTGGTTCATCTTCCATTGCAGCCGCTGTTCCTGAACCATTCTCGGTTTCATTTGAGACACCTCTTCTGCTTTGGTTTCGTCGGTTGGTTTAAACCCCCCGTTTAGTTGGACTCACCGCTGATTGAACGCACTCAGCTCACAAAACCCTCACCGCAGCATATCCAATTAAAACAGCCGCCACGATGCTGAGAAGTGTGCCCACCAGATAATACTCGGCAAACCTTCTATCCTCAAATTGCTTAAATCTGGTAATCGACTTCATCGCGACGAGCACCGTGATGCTGGTCAGAGCTTGATTTATCACAAAAACCATGATCAGCAGTCGCTCCAAAATACCAATGTACCTTCCCAGATTCATAGACTGCTCCGGATAATGTGTTGTAACATGGGTGGTTATTTTAGATAGTGACCTGCTTCCCTTCTCCTCTGTCTCCCGCTCCTCGATACTTGTGTTAGTAGTCGATTTCGGTGGAGCCAGATTTTGCAGCAGAATCGCTATCAGATAGGAGGCTCCGTATGTATTAAGGATGAGCAGAATCCCCATGGCCAAAAGTTTTTCAAAGTCCGATAGATTGATCCCTTCAAAGAACAAAAGGTAAAATCCTTCTGCCCAACTGGAAAGGGAGGCAGGCAGAAAGTTAAACACCGTCAGCACAATAGCTATGGCTGCGATATGCAGCACCTGATCAGCAAGATACACCAAGGCCTTATGTATTTGTGAAGTCAGCCTTTTGTCCAGATTCAATTTGGCCAAATCAATTCCGAAATGGATGACCCCTACGATCAGAAAAATACCAGCGAAACTGAGACCAGTCTGGACGGAAAGGGACTGCTGCGATATCAGCCATGATGCAACCAGCAAAGTGTAAACCGCGATATGAATACCCACATGTTCCATTAACGCTCTGATTCGCGTATGCTTTTCCTTTTTCCTGGCATTCATTTGATCCGATTGCAGCAGAAAGTCTGAGACAAAATGGCCGAACAGCAATAATAGAAAATAAACCAATTTGTCTACCCACCCTCCTGGAGCAATTTCTGATAGAAACCAAGCAAATCCTCTAAGCTTTCTTCCATTTCTTTAACCAGCTGATAGTTGGCTGCTGTTAAATGATTGCGCACACTTGCTTTGGGATTTTTGTAGCCAAATGCCTTTCCGATCTCTCCCAACGTGCGGTCCGGGTATTTCTCCACTTCCATAATGATTTCCCGCTGCCTGCTGGTCATGTTCCGCTTATGCAGCCTGATCGTGTAAAGCGAGTAATTGATTACCTGATAAGGAACTTCTTCCGTGTAGTAAAAAACCTTATTTTTCCACGGCTTATTCCAGCCGGCAGCCTTGGGATCGTTTTTCTTCAAAAAAGAATCTCTTGCTTCTATCGCATGAATGATGGCACTGCCGTTGGAAATATGTTCATCCGTTTTATTTCTGGTGGCAACCTCCCCAAATCCACAACCGATATAAAAGGCTATTTCGCTGTTCTCTTCGACTATTTCCAGAATTCTCCTGATTACCCGGAAGCTGTCCCGGAAATCTTTTATTACACCGATCAGCTCATCACCGTTTCGAATGCGAAAAGACATCAGCATTTTGCCTTGCAGCTTGTCATTTAAATCTTTTGCAAGCAGATGCAGTATGTTCTCGACCTCCTGGAAATCTAACTTCCTGGATCCCGCCACATCAAGTGCCACACAGGCATAATATTCTTTCATGGGACCTTAACACCTCCAAACGGTTCATGCAAAAGTATATGATTAGTACGTATACTTTTTAAAGTATATGGAAAAGACGTATACATTTGAATATATATGTGAAATGCGTATACTCGTTTCAAGTATAGCGAAGTTATACAAATGGTTCAATCCACAGAGGGTAGCAGGGGTTTCTCTAAAGCAAAAACTGTCTGCCCTTGTTATACTGAATCTATAAGATCCTACCGAAGAAAGGAGAAAACCCATTGATCGAAGTATATACAGATGGTGCGGCAAGCGGGGATCCCGGATTAAGCGGGGCGGGGATTTTTATTAAAGCACATGGGAAGCAGCAGGAGCACACCTTTCCTCTGGGAAGTATGTCCAATCATGAGGCCGAATTTCACGCAGTCATTAAAGCACTGGAAGTTTGCAGCCAGGCTTTTCCTGATGAAATCCTTTCTTTTCGCTCCGACTCCAAGCTTGTGGTTGAAACGATTGAGAAGGATTTTACCAAGAATCGTAAATTCCTGCCTCTATTGGAAATCATCCGTGAGCGGACGAACGCCTTTCCGTATTTTTTCATTAAATGGATTCCGGAAAAGCAGAATCACCACGCAGACCGGCTGGCCAGACAAGCATTGCGGTTAAATGAGGCAGAGTAACCGCAATTAGCGCTGATCCTTTTCTTCCAAATCACGCACCCGCTCTTCCAGGCTGCCGATCTGCTGCTGCATTTCTTCCTTTGGCCTATTCAGCCGCTGGGATGTACCGCGGAACAGCACGGAAACCGTCAGCACCGCCAGCACGGTCCCTGTGATGAAAATCGCTAAAGCGAACGCCATCGTTACCCTCCTCGGACAGGGATTCTCTCAAGTTGCTTCCATTATACCATACTTTTAAGCAATTTCCCCAAAAAATAATTGGAAAATTCATGCCACCTTTTTATGCGTTCTCCCGATTATAGAGGTGAACATAGTCTCTCTCTACTTTTACGGATGCTAGCTTTTAAGTCAGCCACTGGGAATAACTTATTTCCATAGGTGACAATTGTCCCTTGTTCTAAGACTAACAAAGTATTTACGCGAAACAATCTATTTATGTAGGCTGTCCCATTCCTGACACAGTGATAATCAGTAAGAAAAACGCACCACTCCCAACAGAGAAAATTAAAGCAATAGCCGGAACCAACTTGAGTTCAGCTTTATTTATGATTGCAATAACCGCTAAAACAATGGATAAGAATAACGGAGAAAACAAAATAAAATTAGATATATCTGCGCCACCAAGAATCGCTATAAAAACAACAATAGGGATTATACTGAGAAGTAGAGAAAGCCAACCTATCCATCTATTTTTTAACAAGGTTACCCCTCCTAAAAATAAATAAGAAGAACCGTGCCTTATGCAAGATTTGTGCTTTCTGCTGTCAGCTGGTGTACTGGAGGTTAATTTCACCTAAATCCTACTCAACAAAAGCAGCTTTAAATAAATAGACCACATCGTACTTTTCCATTTCACCAGGATCTTCATAAAAATTCGCGGAAATTGATGTCGTACCATTTTCGTCATCGGAATAAACAATGCCCGCCAGTACCGCTTCCCCTTCTTCTAAAGATGTTTCACCTACTTGAAAGCTGGCCCTAAGACTGGACTTTTCATCCAGATTATTATCCAAGCCGGTCGATGAAGCTGTGCTGCCGCCACTGGTGATACCGATATTAAATGTACGGTTCTTTTCCTCCTCATTTTCCTTTGGTAATGTAAAGATAATTGACCCTGTTTCCTCTGCCATAAGTGACAGCCGCCCTATTTCATCATCAGCCAGCTCTCCGTCTTCATATTTTTCAATCCATACGGAGACATTTTTGTATTCACTGCCTTTATGGAAATCAATTACAAATGATTGCTCTGAAGCAGTAGCAAGAATGGCGGATTCCATCTATGATAAATCAGCAGCAGAAACCGTATTCATATTGGCTTGGGAATTGTTATTATCGCAAGCACTTAAAACAAGGATCATCAGAATTAATAGCAGAACTCCAAATAACCTTTTCAAATTATCTCCCCCTTGCAGCTGTTATTCTTATCCATGATATAGCGCTTATACGCAAGGACGGATGGCTGCTAATAAAGTGTCAGCAGGAAGGAAGTGGTACACATAACTACTAATGAAATGGAAAGCATCAACTGATATTTTTCCATTTTAGATCCCTTTCGTATAACAATAAAGAACATAATAAGACCATATACTATTCCGCAAATAAAGATTATCTGTAGTATTAGTGCATTCAACGAGTTCCCTCCTATTTATCTAACGTCTTCCGGTGTAAAATTGACGATGGAGTTGGTGTACTTCCTCGTCGAGATCAGGAACAGGGCCTTCTATTGTGGTATCACGAATAACATCCTGAATCGAAAGGTTACGAACGCGCGACCCAGTAATTCCCATTTCACTCCGCCATTGCGCCAACTGTTTAGAGGAACTTACATAAACGATTCGGCCCAACTCAACCAGTCCGTGGGCTGCAGCACACATAGGGCAATGTTCACCCGAGGTATATACTGTCGCCTCTGCTCTTTCTTGAGATGTCATATTCCCTGCCGCCCAGCGCGCCAAAGCAAATTCCGGGTGTTGGGTCTGGTCGCCACCTGAAACATGGTTGTGGTCTTCCGCAAGCACCTTGCCATCGGCTGAGACAAGGACGGAACCAAATGGCTCGTCACCGTTCTCCAGGGCAGTTTTTGCCAGTTCAATGCAACGCCTGAGGTGCTTCAAATCTGAATTATTTACCATAAATAATCCTCCCTTGTAGAATCAAATTTTCCATTAGGAACTTTTCGTTTACTTCTTCCTTTTAGCATTTATGCCCATAGCAGCGATAAAGATGACAAGTACTGCAGCCACAATACCAGAGTACATTAGTTCAACTCCTTTTTCTAATTCGAAAATCTACCACCACAACATTGTGTTCACAATCATCATACTAACTGCAAGATAATATTCTTCATCAAACTACCCCTGCTAACTAACATAATTAAAAAACAAATACACAGATACAAAAAATAAAAATGCGGATGTAAAGAAAGACATTATTGCATTTGTCTTCCGTTTAGCCTTTAATTTAGGATCGTCCGGATTTGCCTTTAATTCTGAAATTTCCACAACTAACATCAAAGCTCCTAGAAAAAATAGCATATAAGGAAATTGCTCAGGCTCATTGCTGTCAGATATTAAGACATACACTGAGAAACCGATTGCAATAACCGCAAATACAACTCTCAATACTAGTAACAAATGTCCCACCTCTAATATATAAATGAGATTTATTCATACCTGTCGATTACAAATCCCGGTTATTTTCACAAGGTGTTATTCCATTAACTGGCCATATTCATAAAGGCAATAATTGCAGAAACAACCAAAATTATCGGCAGCAAAATACCTAAACCGCTGCAAACTATCCCTGATACAGCAAGCTTTTTTCCTTCTTGTTTCAAACTTTTTGTCTCTTGTAATCCAATAATCCCGAGGGTTAAACTAGCAATACCAAGAATTAAGCCCACATAACCTAATATGACGAAAAGAATGGAAAGAATCCCAAGAACTAAAGAAGCAATAGCTTTACCATTAGTCACACTACCCTGTGAAGCTTTAACATTATTCATTTGACTCCCCCTTAACAATTCCAAACTGCTGTGTCTCCTTATTATTCTCGTGCCCGACAATTGAACAGCATGCGATCACCTATTAGTCATTTAAGCAACTGTCATTAGAAACAAATGCTACGAGTTGATCGAAGACATTTCAATTATTTCATCAGCAATGTCTTCTGGAGAACTGCCATTTGTGTAAACAGTATATTTAGCTAGCAGCTTATTAGACTTGTTTTTAACAAAGTGCTCATTTAGTCTATACACTTCATTGTTAGTGGTCACATCTTTTAATCTTTCGTTTAAGACATTAATGGATTCTTGTTCATTTTGACTTGGCAGCAATAAAAATACATTTTCGTAACCATTGAGAATACGCTTGACTGCTTTGAATAAAATTTGGTCTTCATAAACAGAGTGTCCTGCACCGAAATCATGAATACAATTCGGATAATCTTCCAACACCCTTTTAACCGCGTGGGCTTCAAACGGCTTCCAATACTGATACATAGCCATATAACCATTATTTTCACGTATTTCATTTTGTTTTTCTGTACTAAACCCAATTTCTTTATAATAGTCAAATCGCAAATCATCCATTGGTCGTTGAGGAATTCCCGTTTTAGTTGAGAGCACCTCAGCCACTGTACTTTTGCCAGAACAAATTGGACCGATTAAAATAATAGTAGAAGCCATCTGAACTCCTCTGGTAGCCATTTTTTGTTTCACGAGTAAATTACAATTTTTAATATCAGCCTGCAAACGCAGCTTAAGAACTTACAACACTGTTTTCCATCCGCCCGATCTGCTCAATTTCCAGGGTTACGGTATCTCCTGCTTCCAGGAATTTCGGCGGGTTCATTCCGGCTCCAGCACCATCTGGAGTTCCAGTCAGAATCAGGTCTCCTGGCTGCAGTGTAATCAAGCTGGAAATAAATTCAATTAAATGAGAGATGGAAAAGATCATATGCTTAGTGTTGGACGACTGCCGCAATTCCCCATTGACATAAGAACTTATTGTCAGACTTGCCGGATCGTCTATTTCATCGGCAGTTACCACCCATGGACCCACTGGTGTACTGCGATCAAGTGATTTTCCCTGCAGCCATTGCGGTGTCCGTTTTTGCAGGTCGCGGGCAGTTGTATCATTGGCGATGGTATAGCCGGCAATGTGATTCAGCGCCTCCTGTCTCGTAACCTTGGAGGTGTGTTTTCCAATAACTACTGCAAGCTCCACTTCATAATCAAGGCTGCTTGTAGCCGAGGGTTTCTCGATTTTTTCTTCCGGTCCGATCAATGCAGTTGCATATTTAGCGAAAAGCACCGGAAATTCCGGCAATGCGGAGGCGCCGGGGACCCCTTGCATTTCGGCAACATGATCAGCATAATTTTTCCCGACGCAAATTATCTTTGATGGACGTGGAACGGGGTTGCCGAGGATTACTTCATCTCGGGAAAAATGCGGAAAAAAGTTTTGACCGATCTCAATGAAAGCAGCAGCATCTTTCGCCCGGTTCATCTCCTCTTCACCCAGGGCATAGAATACGCCGGGATCTGCCGGAAGCAGTGTCTCCACTTTGCAGACCAGGTCGTTCTCCTGCTTTGTCAGAAGTAGTTGCCGATATGCCTCCTGCAAATCATATACATTTTCGCCCACCACACAGCCCATCCTTGCCTGCCCGGGACGCTGTTTCATTTTATAATTTACGAGTTTCATTGGTTCCACCCCTGTTAACTAGATTTTTATTTCATTTTATCAAAACATTTTGGAAAAAGATAGCAAAGACGAAAACAGAAAAAGCCCGGGTATCTCCCAGGCCTATTTTTGTTAATCTATTTCCTCTAAAAAACTAATACAATCCTATCGACGCCAGCAAGATCGCCACAGCCACCGAAACAATCGGGATCAGCACAGCAACAACAAAGATATCCTTATAGCTGTCTTTATGCGTCATGCCGGTGATTGTCAGCAAGGTCAGGACTGCACCGTTATGAGGCAGGGCGTCAAGACCACCGGCTGACAGGGAAGCTATTCTGTGGAAGGCTTCCACGTCAATTCCTGTTTCCTGGGCAATTTCGTAATAACGGGAACCTAGTGCCTCAAGGGCAATCCCCATCCCGCCAGAGGCTGAACCAGTCGCACCGGCAAGCAGGTTGACCGCTACTGCTTCGGAGATTAGTGGATTGCCGCGGATGCCCATTAGCAGTTCTGTCAGTCTGCCAAAACCGGGAACTGCCTGCACAACTGTACCAAAACCGACCGCTGCACTTGTGTTGATAATCGCCGTAACTGATCCGCCCGCACCACTGTTGATCGCTTTAACAAACCCTTTAAATTTCGTCAGGTTTAAGAGCATGATTAATACAATACCCGAGAGCAGCGCCACAATGATGTGCCAGCCCAGTACGTTAAGTGTGATCAGCACCACCAAGAGCGGCAAGACAGATAAAAAGAAATGCGGAGCATCACCACCCGTGTCGACAATTTTGTTATCCTTTGGTTCCGTGTATCCTTCCCCGGCAGCTGTCACCTTTTTCTCGCGCCACCTTAGATACAGGTACCCGCCGACCGCCATGACAATCGATGCACCAATCCCCATGATCGGCGCAGCCATCGCCGTGGTCCCAAAATAATCGGTTGGGATCAGATTCTGGATTTGCGGCGACCCGGGCAAGCCACCCATAGTAAACGTGAATGCCCCAAGCGCCACGGTTGGCGGAATCAATCTCCTCGTGATGTTAGCTTCGCGAAATAACGTCAGGGCAAGCGGATAAACCGCGAACACGACGACAAACAGGCTGACACCACCATATGTCAGGACAGCAGCCGATACTAAAACACCCAAAATTGCCCGGTCTGTCCCTATTACTTTCGTTAATGCAACGGCGACAGATTTAGCCATCCCCGTATCTTCCATCAATTTTCCAAAAATCGCGCCAAGCATAAATACCGGAAACCATTGCTTGGCAAAGTCCACAAAACCGCCCATGTAGGTATTGGTATAGGCATCCAGCAAATCCAAACCGCCGGTAAGTGCCACCACGCCGGCCGCGATCGGCGCTACCCAAATAATCGACCAGCCCAGATAGGCAAGGACCATTAGCACAATGAGGCCAAGAATAATACCAAACATAAAACCCCTCCTTGGTCGTTCTTTTTCTGTCTTTTATTGTGCAGTATAACCGCCGTCCAGCACGACCGCCTGCCCCGTGACGCCTTTTGCCTGATCACTGGCGAGGAACATCGTATAATCGGCGATTTCCTTAACTTCCAAAAGTCGTTTTTGCGGTACCAGCGGATAAAGCACTTCCTCCAGGACTTTTTCCACTGGCACATTGCGGTTTTTCGCCAAATCTTCAAATTGATTGCGGACCAGCGGCGTGTCAACATAGCCAGGGCACATTGCGTTCACCGTGATGCCATGATCCGCTCCTTCCAATGCTGCTACCTTGGTTAATCCAATCAACCCGTGCTTTGCACTGTTATAGGCAGCTTTTCCGGCAAAGCCGATCAGCCCGTTGATTGATGCCATATTAATAATCCGGCCCGATTCCTGCTTTTTCATAATCGGGAAAACAAGTTTGGTTGCCATAAATGGAGCCACAAGCATCACTTTGGTAATAAGCTCAAACTTCTCTGTCGGAAATTCCTCCAGGGAAGCGACATGCTGCAGGCCGGCATTGTTGATCAGCACATCGAGCCTGCCATATGCCCCCACCGTTTGATCAATTGCCTGCTTTAGTTCTTCTTCGTTGGTGACATCGCATTTCAGCCCAAGGCAGTCATGCCCGTTTGCTGCGACATCCGCAGCAGCCTGCTTGACTTTTTCTTCGTTGATATCAGTGAACACCACACTTGCACCGCTTTTGGCAAAAGCCGTGCCGATCTCATAGCCGATTCCGCTAGCTGCTCCAGTTATGAAAACTACTTGCTTTTTTGTCATTATTTATGTCCTCCTCTTGAGTTTGTAAGTTTTGGGTTATGGTGGACGAAATTGTTTTGTCGCGAGCGAATCCATGCTGCTTACAAATTCTTTATCGCAGGGAAACCCAAACTCTCCCATACCCCTGATCATTTTACCTGTGTTTGGCTTATTCGCCAAATCAGCTTTCTTGAAAAAGGAATACCGGCTTAAGCAATCACGTTCAAATCCACGTACAGTAACCGCTTACATATCAATCAAACTTAAATTTGCTTACTACCTCCTCTCAACTATTTAATAAGCAAAAACTATGCCAACTTTTGTGTAAATGAAATCCTTGCTGTGCCGGCTATTTGCTCCATAAGGAAAAAACCTTTATTCCGAGTTTGCGGAACAAAGGTTTTTCCCAAAGAGAGTTATATCTTTGTGATCCCTTACATCTTCAATACAGCAAGCCATTCCGGAAACCCGGAAAACGGATTCCGGATTTCCGGAATTAGAGCTGATGCTTCTTTAACTTATCATATAAACTGGATTTTCCAATGCCAAGCAACTTGGCTGCTGCCGCCTTATCACCACTGCTTTTTTCCAGAGCATGCTGGATGGCGGATTTTTCGGTTTGCTCCAACTTTTCTTTTAATGTTGTCTGCTCTGTGACGGCCGGGGCATCTGTCTGCAGGCTTTCCGGCAAATCCTCCACGTTTATCACTTCATTGTTCGTTAAATGTACCGCCGATTCAATCACATTCTCCAGTTCGCGTATGTTACCTGGCCAGTGGTAGTGCATAAGGCGGTCCAGCACCCTGGAATCAAATGACACCACCCGCTTCCCTGTCCGATTTGTCACTTTGTGAAGAATATAATTGGCCAGCACCCTGATATCCTCCATCCGATCACGTAATGGCGGAATACTCAGCTGAATGACATTAATCCTGTAAAACAAATCCTCGCGGAAACGCTGTGCTGCAATTAGTTTTTCGAGTGGCTGATTGGTCGCAGCGATCAGCCGAACATCAATTGGCTGCGGGGCAGTGCCGCCAACCACATCGACCTCTCCCTCCTGCAGCACACGCAGAATTTTGACCTGGGTGGCAAGCGGCATGTCGCCGATCTCGTCCAAAAACAGTGTGCCACCGTTTGCCAGCTGAAATTTTCCCGTCTTGCCGCCTTTTTTTGCCCCGGTGAATGCACCCTCTTTATAGCCAAACAGTTCGGATTCCAAGAGGTGCTCCGGAATCGCCGCACAGTTTACCGCAACAAACGGCTTCCTGCTCCGTTCACTTAAGTGGTGAATGCTGTGTGCGACGAGCTCTTTTCCTGTGCCGCTTTCGCCCCTTATCAGCACCGAAACGTCGCCAGGGGAAACTTTTTTGATTTTATTTTTTAGTTCATTCAGCTGTCTCGAACTGCCGACAATATCGCCGAGAGAATAGGTTTTCCCGTGCAGATTCTGCAGCTGGCTGCGGTAATGCTCAATCTCCAGCAGCAAATCCTTGATATGGCTGTTCATCTTCATCCATTCCTTGGTGTCACGGAAAATGACCGTACCGACAGCACCGACAATCTCACCGCCGGACCTAACAGGGATACGGTTGGCAACCATATAATTGCCGCGGATATACTGCAGGTCGGCAATCTCTTCCTTGCCTGTTTCTACCACAGTATGCATTCGTGTATTCTCAATCACCTCGGTGACATGCTTGCCCACTACATTCTCCACTTCCAGAAAGCGGAGATAGCTTTTGTTCATGTAGGTGATAAACCCCTCATTATCCACGACGACAAAGCAGTAATAAGCATTTTCGATAACGGTTTCAAAAAAATCTTCTCGATGCTGTTGCTTAATTGATTGCATACATCCCCCTCCGCCTGCCTTTTTTTACATTATACAACGGGCTGTCTGTTTAACATAGGGGTTTTTCGCTACATATTGCCGCTATTCTCCTATATAATAGAAGAAACCATTGATTTTGATAGCTGAGGAGTGTTCATAAAACAGCCGCACCAGGCAGATCAATGGGAGAGGAGAATGACAGTTGAGTCCAACAGCTGTGTTGGCAGGTAGTGTTGAATTTAGTTTGGAGAAACACCAGGCATCTGTCGTGCGAAAAGATCCCTCTCTGGAATTGATTGGCATAGGCAGGAGTGCTGCTGTGTTTCGGATTGCTTCCACGGGCAGGGCGCTCAAAGTATTTTTTCCTGAATTTGCGCATCTCGCTTATGTGGAAGCGGAAATTTATCAGCAGCTTCAGGGAAGTCCCTACTATCCGGCCTTACACGAATTCGGAGAAAATTATATCGAGATTGATTATATAGCTGGCCAGACGCTATTTGACTGTTTGCGGCTTGGCATCCGGTTAACTGCTGACATGCTGCACGAGACAGATCAGGCGCTGTACGAGGCCGCGGGTGTCGGCTTGACTCCATCCGATGTGCATCTGAAAAATATTTTATTGACACCAGATGGAGAGATACGGCTGATTGATGTGGCCAGATTCAGGCAAGCCAATGGACTGCGGCAATGGAAAGACCTGAAAAAGGCTTTCTTCCTGTTTTACCAGCGGCCCTATTTCCCAAAACAGTTCCCGAAATTTTTGCTGAACTGGATCGCTGCGTTGTATAACAAGTGGCTCAAAGTCAGGCGCTTAGGCCCTCATACCGGCAGAATGAAAAAACGGCATGGGGACACGTGACTGTGCTTGCGGTTTACCGCGGCTGCTCTGGTGGTAAAGTTTAATGTAAAACTTTACAGGCACAGGAGGAGATAGCCATGGCAAGACAAATTGTCACAGCCTGCAATAAAGAAGACGAAGCGATTACCGCGGTTAAGGAATTGGAAGTAGAAGGATACAAGCCGGAAGATATCACTGTTGTGACCAATAAGAAAAACACCGGCCGCCTGCAATGGCAAACGGATGTGAAGATGGAAAGCGGCATCCCAAAGGATAGCAAAGACCATTCATTCATGGAAAAAATCAAACAAACATTTACCGACGATATTACCGACCCTTATGATCAGCTTGTTCGTCTCGGGGTACCAGAGAACCAGGCGAAGCGATATCAGGGGAAGCTTAAATCAGGTGATATTCTTGTGACGGTTGAGGATAGATAGACCCGGGAGCAGAGTGGCTTCCGGGTTTTTTGGTGGTAAAACTTGGCTACACTGCTTGATAGGTATAAGATTTGCCCTGAAAGTCATTTATCTTTCACAATTATTTTGTTAAGAAATGGTATAATCGCCTTAATCAACACAATAGGAGGACAGCCTATGCGTAAACAGCTATTGGGCTTGCTCATAATAATAGCGGTGTTGCTCGCAGCATGCGGAGAGCAGCAGGAAAACACAGGAACTGAAGCGGAAGAGTTGAAACAGCTGCTTGTTGATTTCTCCGTGCCGGAAACTGCTGATTCTGATGAGACGGTCGAATTATCTGCAGCAGTTACTTATGGAGAAGAACCGGTGACTGATGCGGATGAAGTCATGTTTGAAATCTGGGAGACCGGTAACGAAGACAACAGCGTAGAGATTGAGGGAACAATGAGCGAAGATGGCATTTATACTGCTGAAACCACTTTTGATGAAGAGGGCGTTTATGAAATGTATGCCCATGTCACCGCAAAGGATCTACATACCATGCCGTTGAAATCGATTACTGTCGGTGACGCCGATCCGAGCGACAATGATTCTGCCGATACGGAAGCAGAGAACGAAGCAACACATGACCATGGGAATACGGAAGGCTTTTCAATGCATATGGACCTGCCCGCAGATGTCGTTTCCGGGGAAGAAACAGACCTGACCGTACACGTGCAGATGGACGGCGCACCTCTGGAGGATGCCAATGTCCGTTATGAAATATGGCAGAAGGAAGGTGCCGGCAACCATGATTGGGTGGATGCGGACGAAACAACTGCCGGAGAATATCATGCATTGCACACTTTTTCTGAAGCTGGTACCTATCAAGTTCAAGTTCATGTCGAAAATGACGATGGCCTGCATGAACATGAGATTCATGAAGTGGCGGTTGGTGAGTGAAACAGCTGAAATCTCGCTTGAGATAAAGTTGCCAGTCTGAGGTGGCTTGAGAACATCTTTAGCATTCCCACTGTGAACTTTGGCATCTTTGCCACAAACTTCGGCATCTATACTGTGAACCACAGCAAATGAGGCTGTCGGGAGGACATCTCCCGGCAGCCTCGTTTTTCTGTTCAGCTGTACCGATGAATAATATGCAGCACAGCTTTCAAATCTGCAACATCAATTTGCCCAGGCGCGGAGGCTTCAACTCCCGCTCCAAAAGTCGCAGCTGAGCCAAATACTTCCCCAGCAAGTCTGCTGACGAGCCCCAGCTGCCCCATCGCCATGGTAATCAGTGGCTGCTTTTCTCCCTTGGATTTCCACGTCTGAGTGGCATCCAAGAGGACAAGCAGATCCGCTGTGCTGTTTGGCATGACGGCAATTTTCAGCATATCTGCATCGTAGTCTTCCATTGCCTGCAAACGCGTAAGGATTTCCGCTTTTTCCGGCGTCTTGGCAAAATCATGGTTCGACATCACGACAGGCACGCCATGGGTTTTTGCCTTCTCTACCAATCTCTCCACCGAATCTCTACCCGTAAACAACTCCACATCCACTGCATCAGCCGCCTGGGATTCCAGCACCATATCTAGCAGTTCTTCATAAAACGATTCACCGGCCGATGTGTGACCACCTTCCCGCTCGCTGCGAAATGTAAAAATCAATGGCAGTTCTGGCAGTACAGCACGAAATTTAGCAAGCATTTTCCCAGTCGCCTTTAAAGACTTCACTCCAGCAAAAGCATCTGCCCGCCACTCGATCATATCCGGCCCCAGCTTTTTCACCGCTTCCGCTTCCTGGACCAACTCATCTTCCGTTCGGCCGATGAGCGGGACAATCACTTTGGGCTTTCCTTCCCCGATACGAATCTGTTTCAACTGCAGCATTTACATGACCTCCGAAATCCTTTTCTATTATTCTATCACTTGATGCAAAAAAAGCGAAATTCCCTTATACTATAAGGAAGATTGTAAGAGAAAGAGGAATTCGAATGAAGCAAATTAAAGGAAAGAATATTGTGCTGACTGGGTTTATGGGTGTCGGCAAAACGACGATCGGCAAAGACCTTGCAAATCAGCTCAACCGCGGTTTCGTAGATATGGATGAGGAAATTGAAAAAGCTGTGGACATGAGTATCCCAGATATCTTTCAGACCTATGGGGAGGCTTACTTCCGGGATAAAGAGCGAGAGCTGATTGCTTCATACTCACGTCTTGGCAAACGGAAGGTTATCTCTCTCGGCGGCGGGGCGTTTCTCCAGGAAGAAACCCGCAGACTTTGCCTGTCCGAATGCCTAGTTGTCTTTCTGGATCTGTCCTGGCCGTTTTGGAAAGAGCGCATCAGCCTCTTGCGTGACAGCCGTCCTCTCCTGCAGGGAAGGACCGAGGAGGAGATCAAAGCACTCTTTGATGAGCGCCAGGAAATTTATGCTGCGCATCATTTGAAGATCAAAATAGACAACCTTTCCCCTCATGAAGCATCAGAAGAAATTATCGACGCTTTGCAGCACCACCCGGATTTTTCCTAACTTGGCCGGAGAGGTGGATGCCTCTCCCCCATTATGCCCCCTGACGCTTTCGCACCGCACCCGCAGAGAGGATATTTTCCAGCTTAAACAACCTCACTTCTCGTTTTCGATAACAATAAGCAAGAATGGCATCTTCTCTTATCTCCAGCACACGAATGACCCTGTGAGAAATGTTTCCCTCTCCATCGATGTAAATCAGTTCCAGTTTTTGCTTGGTCCCCAGCGAATTCATCAGCAATCCCTTCATTAATGATCACCTCAAAAAGAACGTTTGTTTCATTATACCACAAAACACGAACATTTATGCTCTTTTTTAAGGGAGTTTTCTTTCCTATGATGGATTTCTATGGAAAAATTTTTGACCTGAACTATTTCGTAACTTAAATGTGGAATACATAAAGGGAAATATAAAATGATAAAAAAACAGCCGAAGCTTGTCATTACAAGCTCCAGCCGTTTCTCCTCCCTACGAATTCTTCATCTTCGGATCGAGCGCATCCCGCAGCCCATCCCCAATCAGATTAAATCCAAGCACAACCAGCATGATCGACACCCCAGGCACAATCAGCGTCCATGGGGCAAGCTGGATAAAGTCGCGAGAGTCGGCGAGCATTTGCCCCCATTCCGGGGTTGGCGGCTGAACACCGAGTCCGAGGAAGCCAAGTGCTGCTGCTTCCAGAATGGCTGTACCAAAACCAAGTGTAGCTTGGACGATTATTGGCGCGGTACTGTTTGGCAGAATATGATGAAAGATGATCCGGCCATTCTTCATCCCCTGCGCCCTGGCAGCCATAATGAATTCTTCCTCCCGCAGGCTGATTACCTTCGAGCGGACCAACCTGCCGAAGATTGGAATATTGATAACGGCGATCGCAATCAGTGCATTTTGCAGGGAAGCACCGAGGATAGCCACAATCGCAATTGCCAGCAGAATACTTGGAAAAGCCAGCAGGATGTCAAAAATCCGGGAAATCAGCATGTCAACCCAGCGGCCGAAGTATCCTGCAATGATCCCCAGCAGTGAACCAAATACGAGCGCGCCGGTCACCGCAAAAAATCCGACCTGCAGGGAAACCCTGGCACCATAAGCAATCCGGGTAAAAATATCCCGCCCCAAATGATCGGTGCCCAGCCAGTGCTCCGCGGATGGCGGCATCAGCCGGTTAACCAGATCCTGATCCTCATAGCCGTAAGACGTGAGCAGTGGAGCCACCAAACCAAGCAAAATGAAAAATACGATAATACCCATGCCTGCAATGGCAAACTTGTTGCGCCGCAGCTGCCGGAGTGTATCTTTCCAGGGAGAGATTGCTTCGATTTCCTCAGCATCCTTTGCCATGGATGCTTTAGCAGGATTTGCCGTCAACTGTTCTGCCTCATTTTTATCCTTTTTGTCCATCTGCAACTCCCCCCTTAATATTTAATCCGTGGATCGATTAATTTGTACAGCACGTCCACCACCAAATTGATGATGACGAAAATGAAAGCAATCACGAGTATGCCTGATTGAATCACCGGATAATCACGGTAATTAATCGCTTCATATACATACCTGCCGAGGCCCGGCCAGCTGAAGATCGTTTCTGTGAGAATCGCGCCGCCTAGCAGCACGCCGGTTTGCAAACCGATCACCGTCAATACAGGAATCATTGCATTTTTAAGCGCATGCTTGTAAATAACGAGAAATGTCCCGGAGCCTTTTGCCCGGACCGTCCGGACATAATCCGATTTCATCACTTCCAGCATGCTGGAGCGGGTCATCCGAGCGATGATCGCCATTGGAATCGTGCCCAGAGCGATACTTGGCAGAATTAAATGTTTCAGCGTAACCCACGTCCTTGCAAAGTCCAGGTGAATCAACGAGTCCAGGACATAGAAATGGGTAATCGGTGCCATCGGATCCCGGCTGTTTTCCCTACCGTAGGCAGGCAGCCAGCCTAGCTCCTGGGCAAAGACCCATTGCTCCATCAATGCCAGCCAGAAAACCGGCATGGAGACTCCGACAAGCGCAAACAGCATGGCCAAAAAGTCGAACCAGGAATTTTGTTTCCATGCACTGATGATTCCCGCATTCACCCCGATAAAAATAGCAAACAGCATGGCGAACACGGTTAATTCAAAGGTTGCAGCGATATATGGCCATATTTCCTGGGAAATTTCTGCTTTGGACCTTAGAGATGTGCCTAAGTCACCCTGCAGCAAGTCGGATATATAAAGGCCGTATTGCACCAGATATGGCTCGTTTAATCCCATACTTTCTTCCAAATCGGCGATGGCTTCCGCTGTTGCTGTTTCGCCTAACATAACCTGAGCCGGATTTCCCGGAATTAAATGCACAATCGAAAAGGTGATCAGCGTCATGCCGACTAAAACCGGAATCAGCATCACCAATCGCCGCATGACATAGGAAAACATTTCTTCACCTCCGTTCCCTTATATGGAAAGGAAGGGGCAGCAGCATGAACTGCTCCCCCTCTGTTGTTCGTTCGTTAGTTAGCCAATTCCACCTCTGCCAGCGATTCACTTGTTGACGGGTGCGGAACATAATTTAAGACATCACTTGAGGTTGCCAAAACTGGACGTGAGTGCACCAGGGTGGCCATTGGCGAGTCCTCGGAAATCAACGCCTGTGCTTCCTTATACAGTTCCGCGCGCTCTTCCTGGTCAACTGCCCGTTTCGCCTGATCCAGCAGTTCATCGACTTCCTCATTTTCATAGAAGGTACGGTTGCTGCTGCCGACATTCGAACCATGCAGCAGGCTGCTCAGGAAGTAATCCGGATCGCCATTGGTTCCGGACCAGCCAAGGATAAACATCTCATGCTCTCCCTGCATCGTTTTTTCCAAATATGGTGCCCATTCGTGCCGGACAATGGTCGCTGTGATCCCGACATCTGCCAGGTTATTTTTCACGATTTGTGCCACGGTCTCCGGATCCGGCATGTACGGACGTGCTACCGGCATGGTCCACAAATCAATTTCCAGACCGTCCTCATAGCCTGCTTCAGCCAGCAGCTCCTGCGCCCTTTCCGGATTGTATTCATAGGCTTCCGTATCTTCGTTGTATCCCATATAACTTGGCGGCAGCGGGTTTTTCGCCACGGTGGCGTAGCCCGCATACAAGGCGTCCGCTATCGCTTGTTTATCGATTGCGTAATTAATCGCCTGGCGTACTTCTACCTGATCCAGCGGTGGTTTCTGGGTATGGAAGCCGACATAGCCGAAGTTGTTCTCCGCGCGGGTATACAGCTTAAGCCCTTCTTCTTGCTCAACAACAGCTGCGTCATCCGGGTTCAATCCATCCATAATGTCGATATCCCCGGATCTTAGGGCTATCAGGCGGGCTGCGTTGTCCGGAATAACTTCAAACACTACCTCATCAAGTTTCGGCAAGCCGTCCACCCGGTAGTCTTCAAACTTTTCCAGGACAATCGAGTCATCCTTGGTCCAGCTGACAAATTTAAATGGGCCGGTGCCGACCGGGTTTTCATTAATCGCTGCCCCGTGTTCTTCCAGTGCTGCCGGCGAGGTGATCGCAAAATAGCTCATCGCCATATTTTGCAGGAAGAATCCGAGTGGCTGGCTCAGGACAAATTCAATCTCATGATCATTTACCACGTTGATCGACTCAATGACATGCCCCTCATCGCCTTTGTAGCCACCGAACATGGTGCCATACATGGCATACACATAGCCATCATCTGTAAATGCATATTCATGTTCCGGGTCAGACCAACGTTCAAAATTCGTTTTCACCGCTTCTGCATTGAACGGCGTCCCGTCATGGAATGTGACTCCTTCTTCTAAATAGAAGGTGTAGGACAACCCATCATCGGAAACTTCCCAGTCATGGGCGAGCCCTGGCCTAATCTCAAAGGAATCTTTCTCAAAGTCAAGCAGACTCTCCAAAATTTGCCTGGTTACCCGGGAGGATTCCCCATCGGTTGTGCTTCCGGGATCGAGGCTTTCCGAGTCCCCGCCACGCGCAAAGACCAGAACCCCTCCTTCTTCGGCAGCCTCTCCTTCACCCTCTGAACTGCCTTCACTTTCTGCCTCGCCTTCTTCACCAGCATTTTCTTCCGTGCCGCCATCATCGCCTTCCGTAGCTTCCGGATCAGCGCTGCCATCCCCGCTGCAGGCAGCAAGCACGAGCACGATTGACAGCATGAAGGCCATAAAAATTGAAACCTTCCACTTCATAGGTTATGCCCCCTTAAAATAATGTATATATCAATTCTATTGCGCGTCTCCGTAAAGATGACAGGCAACAAAATGATTATCTTCTATTTCTTCAAACTGCGGCCTCAACTCTTTGCAAATGTCCATAGCCATCGGGCACCTGGTATGAAACGCACACCCGGCCGGAGGATTTTCCGGGCTTGGCACATCCCCCTGTAAGATAACCCGCTCTTTTACTACATCTGGATCGGGCTCCGGCACTGCTGAGAGAAGCGCCTGGGTGTAAGGATGTTTCGGTTCCTCGTACAATTTTTCCTTTGTCGTCAGTTCGACCATCCGCCCCAGGTACATCACCCCGACCCGGTCGCTGATATGCTTGACGACACTCAAATCATGAGCAATAAATACATAGGTCAGCTGAAATTTGTCGCGCAGTTCTTCCATCAGGTTGAGAATTTGCGATTGCACCGACACGTCAAGCGCCGAGACAGGCTCATCGCAAATAATCAGTTTTGGATTATTGGCAAGCGCCCGGGCAATCCCAATCCGCTGCCGCTGACCACCGCTGAATTGATGCGGGTAGCGTGACGCCTGGTATGCGCTCAGGCCCACGGTCTCCAGCAGCTCCTGCACCCGCTTTTTCCGCTCTGCTGCCGAAGTCATGCCATGAACTTTGAGCGGCTCACTGATGATTTTTTCCACGGTATGCCTCGGATTGAGCGATGCATATGGATCCTGGAAAATGATCTGCATGTTGTGGCGCAGTTTCCGCATTTCTTCCGCATTTAATTCGGTCAGGTCCTTATCTTCAAAGCGGACGGTGCCAGCCGTCGGTTCAATCAGACGCAGGATTGCTTTTCCGGCCGTCGACTTGCCGCAGCCCGATTCTCCGACGATCCCGAGAATCTCGCCTTCCATGACGGTAAAGGAAATATCATCCACTGCCTTCACATCGCCAACTTTCCGGCCAAAAACACCGCCGCGGATATCAAAGTATTTTTTCAGTCCATTAACTTCCAACAGGGGATTCGGCATCTTCCTGGGCCTCCTTATCATATAAAAAACAGCGGCTGGTTCGTTGATTGTTCAGTTGGATCAAGGATGGTGTCTCTTCATAGCAACGGTCAAAGGCAAACGGGCAGCGATCGGCAAACCGGCAGCCAACCCGCCCCATTTTCGGCTTCGGAACGGTGCCCGGGATGGAATAGAGTTTTTGCTCGCGCTCCCTGAGTTTTGGCAGTGATCGAATCAGACCTTGCGAATAGGGATGCTTGGGATCTTTTAAAATTTCCCTGGCGGTGCCTTCTTCAACAACCTGCCCGGCATACATCACTACCACTCGATCGCAAATTTCCGCGACGACCCCGAGATCGTGCGTGATTAATAGAATCGCCGTATCATTTTCTTTATTGAGCTTCCGCATCAGGTCCAAAATTTGTGCTTGGATCGTGACATCCAGTGCGGTCGTTGGTTCATCAGCAATCAGCAGCTCCGGATCACAGGACATCGCCATCGCAATCATCACACGCTGCCGCATGCCGCCGGACAGCTGGTGGGGATGCTCATCCAGTATCGCTTCCGCCCGGGGAATGCCCACCTGTTTGAGCATGTCCGCCGCTTTCGTCCTCGCTTCTTTTTTGCTGATTTTCTGATGAATCCGGATCGCTTCCTCCATTTGGTTGCCAATCGTAAACAGCGGATCGAGCGAAGTCATTGGCTCCTGAAAAATCATCGAAATCTCATTGCCGCGAATCTTCCTCATCCGCTTCTCCGTCGCAGTGGCAAGATTTTCCCCTTTAAATTGAATGTCACCGTCTACAATCCGGCCTGGCGGACTGGGGACAAGCTGCATGATCGACAAGGACGCGACACTCTTCCCGCAGCCCGACTCGCCAACAATCCCAACCACTTCCCCTTTATTTACACGCAAACTGACCCCGTCAACTGCAGGAATCTCCCCGCTGTCGGTGAAAAAGTGTGTATGCAGATCATTCATTTCCAGTACCGTTTCTTGATCGGACATTATCGGGGCCCCTCCTCTTTAATTGAGTTGTCCATGCATTGTATGTGGAGGGCGGGAGGAATATGCCGGGGAATTGTCGGGTGGGGTGGGGGTCGGCGTTCGCGCTGTGGGGTTGAAGTTCCCGCTCTCGGGTTGAAGTTTCCACTGTGGCGCTGAAGTTTAAACTGTGACGCCGATGTTCTCACTCTCGCGCTGAACTTCCCACCATGGCGCCGAAGTTCTCACTTTCGCGCTGAAGTTTCCACCGTGACGCCGAAGCTCTCACTCTCGCGCTGAAATTTAAACTGTGACGCCGAAGTTTTCGCTCCGAGGCTAGGGATTAATCCAAAAAATTTTTCCATAAAATTAAAGGGTTTTTGAGATTTATGTCGAACTATATCTTTAAACCAAATAAAAGGAGTGTTTACATGTTTGTTAAACATCGTTCAAAACCATTTGAACTTTTATCATTGGAAGCCTTATTCCGGAGATTAAAAGAACCCTATCGGCGAAATGAAGTCTTACTGGGAGAATACAAGAAGTTCCTGGCTGGTTACCGAGGTGAAAAGAAAGTAGATTATAAGTTGTCACTTTACCCGCATAACAATTTCCACATCTTCCAGAGCCTTCGTCTAAATAATTTTTCCCACTATTTTCAGATAGACACGTTAATCCTCACTAATAACTTCATCTGCATCCTTGAGATAAAAAATATTAAAGGAACGCTCCGATACGATTCCTTGCAAAAGCAGTTTATACAAATTGTTGAGGGAAAAGAGAAGGGATACAAAGACCCTATTTTGCAGGCAGAAGCGCAGAAAAGAAATTTGGCATTTTGGCTGGAGAACCGCAATATCCATATTCCAATTGAAACAGTTGTGGTTTCAAGCAATGAATCAACCATTATTGAAAATTTGCAGCAAGACCCAGAGAGTTATGAGAAATTAATTCACTCCGAAAGCTTACCTCTCCAACTCGATAAGATCCAAACAAAATATACAAAAAGATACCTTGATAAAAAAAAACTTATGAAAACGAGCAGTTTGCTTTTGAGTCACCACGTCGATCATAAACCTTCTTTGTTAAAAAAATATGGTGTCACGGATAACCATCTTATTCATGGAGTCGCCTGCCCGGAATGTGGACATTACCCAATGCAGAGGATGTATAAAAAATGGTTATGCCCCAAATGCCTCCAGCCTGATTTCACCGCACACAGACAAGTAGTTTTATCTTATTTTTTGCTTGAAAAGGATACAATCACCAATCAGGAATGCCGGCGTTTGCTGCATATTGAATCACCTAAAACTGCTTATCTATTACTGAATTCCATGAATCTGAAACAAAAAGGCACAACTAGTGCAAGAAAATACTATGCCCCTCGCCTTGAGGAATTTCCTCAGGACTTGTATGTTTCAATAGGTGAAAGATCCATATTTTCCAGTGGAGCAAATTGGTGATAAATCTTGTTTATGTGCGGGCGGATTTTCAGTCGCGAGTTAAAATTTCCGCTGGCATGCCGAAGTCTTCCCTCTCGCGCTGAAGTTTCCGCTCTCACGCCGAAGTTCTCCCTCTCGCGCCGAAGTTTCCGCTGGCACGCCGAAGTTCTCCCTCTCGCGCCGAAGTTTCCGCTGGCACGCCGAAGTTCTCCCTCTCGCGCTGAAGTTTCCACCGTGGCGCCGAAGTTCTCCCTCTCGGGCGGAAGCGCCCGCTTACGCCGATTCCCTCCACCAAAACACAAAAAACAGAGAGCACACACATGTACTCTCTGTTTCTAAAATAATGACGCGCCCAGAGGGATTCGAACCCCCGACACTAGGTACCGGAAACCTAAGCTCTATCCTACTGAGCTATGGGCGCAGAATATGAATTTTTTTGGCACATAGAATATTATAACTCGCTCGGCTGAGATATACAAGTATTTTCCTCAAATTCTTAGAGGTTTATTTTGCCAGGAGATGGGTATCATGGTTAGAGGGTTTTGTTGAACGTTTTGTTTGACCTTTATTGACCATTAATGTATGATAAAATCAGAACGGATGAAAAGGGAGGAAATCAGTCAATGAATTTAATACCTACAGTTATTGAACAGACCAACCGTGGGGAGCGCGCGTATGATATTTACTCACGTTTGCTGAAAGACCGGATTATTATGCTGGGAAGCGGAATTGATGACAATGTGGCCAACTCCATTGTTGCGCAATTGCTTTTCCTGGAGGCGGAAGATCCAGAGAAAGACATTTCCCTGTACATCAACTCACCGGGCGGATCGATCACGGCGGGCATGGCAATTTTTGATACCATGCAGTTTATCAAGCCGAATGTATCAACTATTTGCACCGGGATGGCAGCATCCATGGGAGCATTCCTCTTGGCTGCCGGGGAAAAAGGCAAACGTTATGCGCTGCCGAACAGTGAAGTGATGATCCATCAGCCGCTGGGCGGAACACAGGGGCAGGCAACGGATATTGAAATCCATGCACGCCGGATTGTGGAAATGAAGCGGAGAATGAACGAGATTCTGTCCGAGCGCACCGGTCAGCCATTGGAAGTCATTGAGCGCGACACCGAACGCGACAACTTTATGACCGCAGAAAAATCGGTCGACTATGGCTTGATTGACAAGATTCTTGAGCGCAATGAAACGAATAACGGTTAAGCATGAAAAAGACAGCCTCGTATCACTTTATGAGTGGTACGGGGTTTTTTAATATAAATGCATCACGTCGTTTACTTCTGCACCCATGGGGTTCATCTTATATTTCCTGTGAATGTGCTTTCTTCCAAACTTCATGTAACTCAATTACTCTTCTCCATAATTCATCCCGTTCCATCTGAGTGTAATCCTGAAATCGAAGTCCAAAAACGTCTCTCAGGACCTCAAACCAACGGGGTTTTTCCACCACTTCTGTTTTCCTGATTCCAGTTTCATTATGCTCAGTAAAAACACAGCCAATAAGTTGGTTACTGCCTCTGGCGTCTCTGTTTTTTGCAATCGATAAATTCACCCAGTGAGAATCAGGTGACTTGCTTAAGTGATGATGATTGGGTTGAAAGGCAAGAATATCAAAAACGGGGTCAGCACCAAAATCTACTCCCGCGAAAGAAGCCTGTGGATCATGGACCAAACGCCAGCCTCCATCAGCAACCTTCGAATCCTCCACCCGATAGGTGAACACCCCTTGCGTGTAAGAGCCAGTCTCCAACGGAAAAGGTTCGTAAATCATATCTCCCAGACCAACTTCGACGATCCATCGTTCTTCGAATGAGGATTCATTCAAAAGGTGAACGACAAGCCCAAGATGAGTGGAATTAATATGAGGTTTAGCACCATGTGATTGCACACCCGCCCGATGCATGGTTACTTTATAACCCAAAGACCTGAGAAGTTCAGAAAAAGCTCCATTCAAGTGAAAACAATAACCGCTTTTCCCTTCCAGCATAAGGTTTATCGAATTTTGAACATCGATAGGCTTTGCCTTACCTGCAAAGATATCCACCGTTTGCCAAGAGAACTTTTTTACATGCGCTTTATGGATTTTAAATAAAAATTCCTTCGCAGGCGGCTGAATTTTCATGATGCCTAAACAGTTTAAATATGCTTCAACCTGGCCTTGATTCAACATTTTTTCACCTTCTATTATGTTTGACCACTGCCAGCCGCACTACTAATTCTTCACAAACGCAGTCAAATGTTCCACTGCCTCTTCTTCATCGTGTCCATCCGCGATGATCAGCATCTCTTCCCCGCTGGTCACCGCCAGGCTCATCAGTCCCATGATGCTCTTGGCATTCACTCGTTTCCCATCCTTCTCCAGAAACAAATGCGCGCCGTAGCGATTGGCCTCCTGCACAAATTGGGCGGCCGGCCTTGCCTGCAGCCCGGTATCCAGTTCAACTTTGACCGTTTTTTCTAACATAGTGCTCGTCCACTCCTTTTACTCTTCTCGTAGTTTGTCGTGTTTTTCGCTATAAACCGCGTAACGTAAGCGCTATCAAAGACGCTTTAATTTAAATCGGCAGCATAGGTTAAACACACTGCTGCCGCCGAATTAAATTCCCTCTTGCATCATTCTTGCTCTGCTGGCTTAATCGTTTTGATTTTCTTAATGAAATAATAATGTTTATATAGACCAAGCGCTGCAATAATTATTTGCACAAACAGAATATCGACCATAAATAACGAAAAAACAATAAAGAAATCAGCAATCAGATTAATACGGATTTTCTCTTTGCGTGTCATGCCTCTTTTCTCACGGAAGCCTACCACGTACTTGTCATATACTTCGGTGCTTCTGAACCAATTATCAAGCCGCTCGGAACTTTTCGTAAAACAAAAAGCTGCAATTAAATAAAACGGGCCCCCGGGCAGAACAGGTAAGATCGTTCCCGCAACGCCGATACCAAAAGATATAAGCCCAATAATAACCAATAAAATTCTTTTGATATGTTTCATTGTGATCACCTTCGTTTATAGCCATATCCCTTAAGTCAATTGGCCCCTTCTGAAAATCCCTGCCCCCTCTGCTGGAAACTGGCTTACTGTTCTTAATTTTATATTATACCGAAAAAACCTTCTCATCTGCCAGGAAACGGGTTTCATCTCCTCTGCAATTCCTCGCCCCCACGCAACCTTTCCGCAAATTCATCTATTTTTTTCAAACGGTGATTAACACCTGATTTGGAAATTTTCCCGCTGGATACAAGCTCACCCAGTTCTTTGAGGGATACTTCCTGGTGCTCGACACGCAGTTTGGCAATTTCCTGCAATTTTTCCGGCAGCTGGTCCAGTCCGACGGTGCGCTCGATCATTTGGATATTTTCAATCTGCCGGAATGCGGCGCCGATCGTTTTGTTTAAATTGGCAGTTTCACAGTTGACGAGCCGATTGACCGAATTCCGCATATCACGGACAATTCGCACGTCTTCAAATTTGAACAGGGCATTATGGGCACCAACAACTCCCAAAAACTCGGTAATCTTCTCGGCTTCTTTCAAATAGACAATGTAGCCATTTTTCCGTTCCAATTCCCGCGCGTTTAGCCCAAACGTATTCAGCAGCTCACAGAGGGCATCGTTGTGCTCCTGATGATAATTGAATATTTCCAGATGATAGGAGGAAGTTTCCGGGTTATTCATCGACCCTCCGGCTAAAAATGCGCCGCGCAAATAGGCTTTCCGGCAGCAGTCTTTTTCCAGATACTTCGGAGAAATGGTTTGGATGAGTGTATAGGAATCCTGTAGAATCTCCAGATCTGTGAGCAAATCCTGGACATCTTCTTTCATCCGCACAATGTACACATTATTCTTTTTCAGCTTCATTTTTTTGCGCACGAGCAATTCAACCGGCAGGGAATAGACTGATTTGATCAGGGTATAAATCCGCCTGGCAATCGCCGCGTTCTCGGTTTGCACGTCAAGCACATAATTTTCTCGGGAAAAAGAGACGACACCGTTCATCCGGATTAATGCGGTGAGTTCTGCCCGCACACAGCAGTCCTCAACTTCCATGGATGTTAATTCTTTCTTTATTTCCGAGGCAAACGACATATTTGAGGACCCCCTTTCTTTAGAAAAACCTGGATTTACCAGGCTTCCCACAAACTTTCTATTACAACTACGGCCGCTCGATAATCGAATAAAGCAATTTCGCGATTTTTTCCGTGTCATGGCGAACTGTCGCACGGGTATGGTCGATGATATCTCCTTCGATAATTTCAAGCCCCATGTTTATTAACCGGTCGGTATCATACACCACCGGGTCGGCGTTCTCTTCGGCATACATGGCCCGAACCGCTTTTCGAATCGGCTCATTATGCACAACAATCGCATCCACCGCGCCATCACCAATATGGCTGCTGATCGCGCGCACGTGCTCTGCAGCCGTGTAATCATCCGTCTCACCTGCTTGTGTCATCACATTGCAGACATAGACCACTTTGCCGACGGTATTGCGGATAGCTTCATCGATTTTTGGCGTGATCATTGTTGGCAGGATGCTCGTATATAAACTGCCTGGGGCAATCACGACGAGATCTGCCTGTTCAATAGCCCGGATAGCATTGGGCAGTGGCTGCACCGGCTGCGGACTCAGGAAAACCCGTTTGATCCGCTTGCCGGAAAGCGGAATTTTTGACTCCCCGGTAATCATGGTCCCGTCTTCCATTTCTGCATGCAGGGACATATTATCATTGGAAATCGGATAAATTTTCCCTTTCACGTTCAGCACACGGGAGATTTCTTTGATTCCCATATTAAAATTGCCAGTGATAGATGTCATCGCCGCCAAGAGCAAGTTTCCCAGCGAATGGCCTGACAGACCATTGCCGACAGAAAACCGGTGTTGAAAAAGCTCAAGCAGCATCGGTTCGGCATCCGACAACGCTGCGATAACATTGCGAATATCTCCAGGAGCAGGGATGGCCATTTCCTCGCGCAGTCTCCCAGTGCTCCCCCCGTCATCTGCCACCGTTACCAGGGCAGTCAGGTGGATCGGCAGGTTTTTCAGACCGCGCAGGAGCACTGGCATGCCCGTCCCGCCGCCGATGGCGACAACCCGGGGCAGTTTTTCCTCAGTCATATTAATGTCCCTTTCTTTTATCAATGTCACGATGGCTGATATGTGTAATGTAGCCGCCCGATAATTCTTTGGCGAAATACTCGCTCAGTGCCACCGATCGATGCTGTCCGCCCGTACATCCGATGGCCACCACCAGCTGGGATTTTCCTTCCTTTTTATACTGCGGCAGCATGAACTGCAGTAAATCTAGCACTTTTTCGTTAAACTGCTGGGTATCCGACCATTTAAATACATAGGAGGAAACCTCTTTGTTCAATCCCGTCATTGGCTGCAGGTGGCTGACATAATGCGGATTGGGCAGGAAACGGACATCAAAAACCAAATCGGCGTCGATCGGCAGGCCGTATTTAAACCCGAATGAAACAAAATGGACGGAGAAAATTTCCTGTTCTTCTTCGGAATAAATATGCAAAATTTTATCCCGCAGTTCTTTTGGCTTTAAATTTGTCGTGTCAATAATCCGTTGGGCACGGCCGCGCAATTCATCGAGAATCTCCCGCTCCTTGGTGATCCCGGCAAGCGGCAGACCGCCCACAGCGAGCGGATGGGATCTTCTTGTTTCCTTGTATCTGCTGACAAGCTGCTCATCTTTGGCATCGAGAAACAGGATACGTTCCTGCAGCCAGTCTTCTTTTCCCAGAACATCCAGAGCATCAAATAAGGAATCAAAAAATTCCCGGCCACGCAAATCCATCACCAGGGCGACTTTTTGAATGTTGTTGGTGGAGTCCTTCATCAGCTCGAGAAATTTCGGGAACAAGGTTGGCGGCAAATTGTCGACACAATAATAGCCCAAATCTTCAAAGCTGTGAATCGCGACGGTTTTTCCCGCCCCGGACATCCCGGTAATGATCACTAATTTTGTCTCATGCTCTCCTTTTCCCACTGCAATCTCTCCTTTGTCAAACTCCTGTCAGGCTCCGGGCACAAGCCAGGTTCTCTATATGTCTATGCAGCTGATTGTCAGCAGCATGTCATTTGTTTGTTGTTTCACACTATCCCTATTATACAATGAACGAATTGAAAGCAACAAGGATAAGATTTGTTGTACTGAAAGAATGCTGAATTATAGGGAGCAAATGATAATTCGGTGCATGGTAAGTGAAAAGGTCCAGTGGAAGGGGCTGCTTTCAGCTAAGCTCTATTCTTAAGTATTTTGCTTATTTATTTCGTAGTCGATGGAAATTGTGCCCTAAGCTATCGTTGAGAAAATTTCTGTTACAAAGTGCTCGTTGATTTCCGCTGCGGGCAGTCGCTTTCCGCGGGAAGCTGCCGAGCCCCCTTGTGCTGGCGCACGGCGGGGTCTCGCCTAGGCTTTTCTTCCCGCAGGAGTCGACTGCCCTCCGCTCCAATCAACCATCAACAAAGTAGTGTAATGTATTAGCTGCCGTTTGAATTTAAAAGCACAATGCCAGCGGAGGAAATACCCCGAGACTCCTGCGGGAGGAATGGCATCGGTGAGACCCCTCAAGCGGAGACAGCGCGAGGAGGCTCACCAGCCACCCGCGGAAAGCGAGGGGTATTTCCGGAGCGGTGGATTAGTTCGCAGTTTATAGATTATGTAAAAAACAACATTCTTTTAGAAACGGTCCTCAATGGAAACAGCACTTCTTTCAGCAATAGCACAGCGGAACAGACGGACTCACCGAACAAACGTCAGCTCAGCATCCGACAAATCTGGACAAGCTTGTACAACAGACGGGGCTTCTCCCCAAAAAAAATGCACAGGTGCAAGCACCTGTGCCAAGAACTAATTTATCTATTAAAAGGGGGTCAATTAGTTACTACTTATTATACCCAACAATTGTTTCGAGCGTGTTACAACAGCGTTAAAAAGCAATGACTTTCTGTGTTAATTTTGTGGCACGCCCCTGAAACGGCTTTATGCCTGGGCTGCCTTGATCTCCTCATTGAGATTTTCCACATATTTGATCGCTGCTTCTGCTGCAATACTTCCGTCGCCAGTCGCTGTCACTATTTGTCGAAGCGTTTTGGCACGGATATCCCCGGCTGCAAAAACGCCCGATACTTGTGTTTCCATCTGCTCATTGGTTGGAATATAGCCTTCCTCATCGGTGATTCCCAGTGACTGAAACGGCTCACTGAGCGGAACCATGCCAATATAGACAAATACACCGTCAATATCGTGCTCATATTCCTCGCCTGTCTTGACATTCTTCATGGTCACACTGCTGACTTTCCCCTCGGGACCGTTGATTTTTTCCACCACCGTATCCCAGACGAAATCGATCTTGTCATTATCAAATGCGCGGTTCTGCAGAATTTTCTGCGCGCGCAGTTCATCCCGGCGGTGGATTATCGTCACCTTGTCGGCAAATCGGGTTAAATAAATCCCCTCTTCCACCGCAGAGTCACCGCCGCCGATTACGACGAGATTTTTCTGTTTGAAAAATGCCCCGTCACAAACAGCACAGTAGGAGACACCGCGGCCGCCGAGTTCTTCTTCCCCGGGAGTTCCCAACTTTTTGTACTGCGCGCCGGTCGTAATGATCAGTGATTTGGTTTTATATTCTTTTTTTCCGGCAATAACCGTTTTATAGTCGCCTTCATCAACGACCTCTTTAATATCGCCGTATGCATATTCCGCACCGAATTTTTTCGCATGATCGAACATTTTATTGGATAAATCCGGACCGAGAATATGATCATACCCCGGATAGTTCTCTACATCTTCCGTGTTTGCCATCTGACCGCCGGGGATGCCGCGCTCCAGCATAAGAGTATCCAAATTGGCGCGCGAGGCATAGACAGCGGCTGTCATGCCGGCAGGGCCCGCGCCTGCGATGATGACATCATAAATTTGTTCTTCGGACATTCAAATCGCCTCTTTATCTTTAAAAATTCATAAGCAATTACAGCTTATAAAACAATAGCTGTTTCGTCCATTATTCTGCTCAAGTGTTACAGCCAGGGCTCCTTTTCGTTAGCCAACTGTGGATGCAGTTTACATCCTTCTGCCCACAGCGCGGCCGCCCTTTTCACCTTGCCAATACGGTGCGCCGCAGCACTGTAGCCGCGGTAATAGGAAAGGTGGCCGCGGCCCATGCTTCTCCGTAAAGCCCGAAAACGTCTGCACGCTTCTTCGTCCCAGCCTGTTCTTGCCAGGGTATAAGCTACCTTGAGTTTCTGCTGATCATGGATGGGATATACATTTAGTAATGCCTGAATATGCCGTTTGTAGCTTTTAGTCTGTCCGGTTTCATAGTAAAACAGCGCCAGATTCGCATGGCCGTATAATGAAGCAGGGTCTTCTTCCATTATATTAAGCTCCAGCTGAATTGCTTCTTCCGTGCTTCCTGAAAAGAACAATGCCTGCGCATAATCATGCCGGGCTAATGTATGCTCTGGAAAAATCACCATCAAATCCTCCAGAAGCGGGATTGCCTTTTCCCAGTCCCGGTTTTCCATATGATAAAACACGGTTTCCTGGTAGATCAAGAGGTCATCTTCATCTTCCAGGTCCCAGTTGTCTTCATCTTCATCCTCTTCTTCGATATCAATGAGTTTCAACAATCGCTCTGCTTCCTGGGCAAAATCACCGTCCGGCTGTTTGTCAAGATAAATGGTGGCATATTTGTTCGCATCATTCAAAAGGCCGAGATGCGCGTAATTGTTGGCCAGCAAATAATAGCAGTCCACATACTCTGAGGCCTCGAGCACTTCTGTCAGCACCTGGTTGGCTTCATGATAGGAGCCGATTTCCGTGTAGACGACAGATAGCTGGCACGCATACAATGGTTCGCGCGGCTTTCTTTCGAGCGCCTTTTTCAGCCACTTGACGGCAGCCTCAAACTTCCGATTCTGAAAAGCTTCCACGCCTTTGGTGAAAAAGAAATCACCTTCAGGAATAAAAGGGATGATATTTTTCTGTTTAACGCCAGTTCTCTTTCTCGTTTGCTGCTGCATTTGGCGGGATCCCCCTATACTTCTTTACACATCAGACCACAGTATATCATATTTTTGCATGGATAAGAAGGTGTTTTGTTCTCGCCGCAAAAATTAGAATACACCTCCTTCCGTATTGGAAGGAGGTGTATTTTAGTGCTTTTGCTTTCGGACGGGAGTTCCCCCTGTCGGGCGGAAGTTCTGGTTCTCGGCAGGAGTTTTCCTTCTCGACCGGGAGTTTCTGCTCTCGGTCGGAAGTTTTCCCTCTCGACCGGAAGTCCTCGCTCTCGACCGGGAGTTTCCGCTCTCGGCCGGAAGTTTTCCCTCTCGACCGGGAGTTTCTGCTCTCGACCGGAAGTTCTCGCTCTCGACCGGAAGTTTTCCCTCTCGGCCGGAAGTTTTCCCTCTCGACCGGAAGTTTTCCCTCTCGACCGGAAGTTTTCCCTCTCGACCGGAAGTTCACCCTCTCGGCCGGGAGTTTTCGCTCTCGGCCGGAAGTTCTCGCTCTCGGCCGGGAGTTTTCGCTCTCGGCCGGAAGTTTACCCCACCGGATGCACCGCTTCATACAGCAGCTGATCAAGTTCCTCCGTATAATCTTCCTCCTGCTCAGCTGTCCATCCGAGCGTGCCCGCCATATAACGGATCACCGCATCTTTATGTGCCCGTACCCAGTTAATGTCAAAGAACAAAGCTCCTGTGCGGCGGACGAAGAAATCGACTGGTTTATAGGCCAACTCATCCTCCAGCGCATAAAGCAGCTGGGCAAAGACAATCGGATCGATGTCTGCTTCTATCGCCTGGTCCTGCTTGTTCTGATACAAGTCAAAAATTCGGTCAACATTTGCTCCGTATGTCTGTACCAGCGACAGGGAAACAGCTTCCTCAACACCGATAGCGACCGCCTCTTCTATTTTTCGTTCACGGAAGCTTTCAAACCCTTTGGAACCGCCAACTTCCCCGCCGGAAATCGGCATATGCTTTGTCTCTGATGCTGAATACAGAATCCCGTCTTCCTCTTTTAGCAAATCTGCCACTTTATCCACTGCATCTTCGGCCATTTTCCGGTAGCCTGTCAGCTTGCCGCCGGCGATGGAAATCAGCCCGGAATCGGATATAAAAATTTCATCCTTACGTGAAATCTCGCCCGGGTTGTCCTTGCCTTTTTCGGCGATCAGCGGACGCAGCCCGGCCCAGCTTGATTCTACATGCTGTGCTTCGATGTTCAGTGACGGGAACATATATCGAATCGCCTCGAGCAGATAATCTCTGTCCGCTTCGGTCATGGTTGGATGCTGCAAGTTGTCTTCATAGACGGTGTCCGTTGTCCCGACATAGGCTTTGTTGCCTCTTGGGATGGCAAAAATCATCCGTCCGTCCGGAGCATCAAAATAAATCGCCTGCTGGAGCGGAAAGATTTCTTTCGGGATGACAAGGTGCACCCCTTTCGAATGGACCAGCTCTTTTCCTTGTTTGGAACCGTCCATCTCGCGCAATTCATCGACCCACGGCCCGGCGGCATTAACGATCTTTTTCGCATGAACCGTGTAGGTTTCGCCGGTGATTTCATCGCGGACAACCACACCAGAGAGCTGTCCCGGCCCTTGATACACCAGGTCAACGATTTTCGCATAATTCATGGCATTGGCGCCTTTTTGTACGGCTTTTTTAAGCACTTCCATCGTGAGGCGGGCATCATCGGTTTTATATTCCACATAAAGTCCCGCACCGCGAAGGTCTTTCTCTTTAATGAGTGGCTCCTTCTCCAGCGCCTCATCCGGTTTCAGCATCGTGCGCCATTCCGCCCGTTTCACCCCTGCCAGCAAATCATAGACGCGCAGGCCGAGGCTCGTCGTCAACGGGCCAAACGTGCCTCCCTTATGGAACGGCAGCATCATCCATTCCGGTGTCGTCACATGTGGACCGTTCTCATAGACAATTGACCGCTCCTTGCCTACTTCTGCCACCATTTTCACTTCGAACTGTTTCAGATAGCGCAGACCGCCGTGCACCAGCTTCGTGGAGCGGCTTGATGTCCCTGCTGCAAAATCCTGCATCTCAAACAGCGCGGTACTCATTCCGCGGGATGCTGCATCCAGCGCGATCCCCGCACCCGTGATGCCTCCGCCGATAACCAGAACATCAAGCTCTTTTGCCTCTGCCTGTTTAAAACGCTCTTTTCTTTTGTGACTTGAAAACATTGCCATATGAAACACTCCTATTCTAATCTTCTTCTTATCTTTACCCGTTTTTGGAAGGAGTAATGGGCCACTCGGCACAAAAAACCGCAATCCCCACCAATGTCAGCAGACATTAGTGTGATTGCGGTTTCTCCATTTCTCCGTCCAAAATATTAACTTAAATTCATTATATCATATACACTTGCACGCGTACAGTCAGGAGTATTGCATTTTCCATAGTTCCCGTTTGGAGGTCGAAACGGCAACAGCCCCGGCGTTCAGTGCCGCATGCGCCTCTTCCTCTGTGCGGATCAGCCCGCCGGCAATAATCGGCAGCCCGGTTTCATCATGAATCTGCCGGATGACACGCGGCATCAGGCCTGGCAGCACCTCGACACAGTCAGGCTGGATGCGCTCAATCAATTTGACATTTTGCTCCAGCGCTGCGCTGTCTAAAAGAAACATGCGCTGAATCGCCAGCAGCTTCTGTTTCTTGGCCAGTTTGATCACATTGCCGCGGGTGGATAAAATTCCGTCCGGCTTTACCTCACGAAGCAAATATTCCAAGCCGTACTCATCCGCTTTCAGCCCCTGGATCAAATCAACGTGGATGAGTGCCTTTTTACCAGCCCGCTTCAAATACGCGACCATGCTTTTCAGCTGTGTAAGTCTTGTTTCCAAAAGAACAATCATTTCCTGATCCGCTTCCAGTGCTTTATCAAAGTCTTTCATGCTGCGGACAGCCGGAAGCACGTCTTGTTGTATTTGCATCCCTTCACCTACTCTTGAGGAGAATCTGCCTTTCGCTTCTCCATTTCTTCTTTCGTATAAATCAGCTGCATTGGATTTCCGCCGACAAACGAACCCGGCGAGACATCCTTGTGAACGAGTGTGCCCGCGGAAACAACCGCTCCATCCCCGATCGTCACACCGGGCAGTATGGTGGTGTTGGCACCGATCAGCACCTCATCGCCAATGACCACCTCACCGATCCGGTACTCGTTGATCAAATACTCATGTGCCAGGATGGTGGTGTTGTAGCCAATTACACTGTTTTTGCCGACGGTGATTTTTTCCGGAAACATCACATCCGGCATCACCATAAGGGCAAATGCCGTCTGCCGGTCAACTTTCATCTGCAGCAAATGACGATATAGCCCGTTTTTCACCTGCAAAAACGGAGTATACCTGGCAATCTGAATGACGATGAAATTTTTGACGACTTTCCAGAACGATACAGTCTGGTAAATCTGCCAGAGTGAATTGGCATTCTCGACGGGATGACGCGTTGTTTTCCGCATCGGCTACTCTCCTGTCATCTGCAGCAAATCCCGCATATCCTCTAAGATATAGTCCGGCTCATAAGCGGCAAGATGCTCTCTGCCCTTATGCGCCCAGGCCACGCCTGCTGTTTGGATTCCTGCGTTTTTTCCTGCTTCAATATCATGGGAATTATCTCCGACCATCAACGTGGTCTCCGCATCGCCCCCGAGTGCTTCCATTCCTTTTTGAACCGGTTCCGGATGCGGTTTGGCATGGGTGACATCGCCAAGGGTAATCACCGTGTCGATAATCTTATCCAATCCGGTTAAGGCAAGCCCCATCTCCACACCGGGCCGCATTTTGGTTGTTACAATCCCGAGGTTCACCCCGGCCGTCCGCAGTTTTTCCAAAGTTTCCAATACATAAGGATACGCCGTCACATAGCTGTCATGATGAGCGAGGTTATGCTCTCGGTATGTTTTGACCATCTCAGCCGCGTCCCCTGGTGAAATTTTTTCAAAGGTCTCTACAAGCGGAGGACCGTTGAATGCAATGATTTCTTCCCTCGTAAACGTATGGTTGAACTGCTTAAACGTATGATCAAACGAAGCGATGATCAATTCATTGGTATCAATCAGTGTTCCGTCCAGATCAAAGAGTATGGTACGAATGTTCTTCATATGCGGTTTCCTTTCTCTTCTTGGCGTCCGCGCGGTTCCAGAAAAACGCGACTGCCACCGTCAGCAAAATGGCCGTTATCAGCCGGATGGCGAGGAGCGGCAGCACCGGAATGCCGAGCGGGATAAACACCAGCGTATCTTCCACGACCGCATGGCAGGAAACAAGAAAAATCAGCGCCAGGGACATGTCCTTCCGGGATACATTGTCTTCTTTCACCGCTTGAATCATCAGGCCCGCTCCATAGGCGAGACCGATTGTCAGCCCCGCAACCATGGTCATTGAGGTATTTCTTTCCATTCCGAGGACTTTGGTGAATGGCGCAAATTTATCGGATAACCAATTGAGCCAGCCTTTCTCTCTCATGATCTGCATCATCACCATCAATGGAATCACGATCGCCGCCAGCTGCAAAATGGTCGTTACTGCCGTTTCAAAGCCAAGCATGGTAATCCCTCCCCAGCTTTCCGGCTCTGCGGCCTGGGCCGGGATGAATCCATACTGCGCCATCTCCGCACCGCCATTCCAAACCAGGTTGATTACAACAGCAGCGATTAAAGCAAGGCCAATCCGGATGCCGGAAATTAGCCACCAGCTCACACCCACTTTGGATGCCACAGCCGACTCGATGAATAAATTATGGGAAAAAGACAGCATCACGGCCATAATAAATACTTCTTTCACCGTGAACTCAAACGAAACAATCGCGGCAATCCCCGCATATAAATTCAGCGCATTTCCCAGCACAAGGGGCATCGCCGCCTCACCCGGCAGACCGAGCAGCCCCATTACCGGCGATAATTTATCAATCACCCATGGGAGTACGGGTGTAAATTGTAATATCGTAACAATTAATGTGATCGGGAAAATAACTTTCCCCAATGTCCAAGTTGTAGACAGTCCCTGCTGCAATCCACGAAATAAAATTCCTTTCATCCCGCAGCCCTTCTTTCTCATGGTGTTATTATTTCTTTTTCTTCTTCTTTTTCTTTTGCTTCTTTTCCTGCTCGATCTCAAGTCTGATATCCTCATACCGCTTCGTCTGGGCAAACCAGCGACGATAAATAAGCAGCACCAGTGCAAGCACAATAATCACAACAGAAATCAGTTGCGCCTGGCGAACTTCCCCAAACATTAGCAAGTCGATATACAAACTGTCTGTCCGCATTCCTTCAATAAAGAAACGGCCGATAGAATACAGAACCAGATAGCTTAAGAATATTTCCCCTCTTAACGGGTTGTATTTCCTTAGTACAATCAGGAAAACAAAGACAAGGACATTCCAAAATGATTCATATAAAAACGTCGGATAATACATCACACCATCAATTACCATCTGATTCATAATAAAATCAGGCAGGTACTGATGGAAATTTTCATAGGCAGACTCGGACATCGGTCCCCCGTGTGCTTCCTGGTTCATGAAATTGCCCCAGCGGCCGATCGCCTGGCCGAGAATCAGACTCGGAGCCAAAATATCCGCAAGCTGCCAAAACGGAATGTTCCGCACCCTGGCAAAGACAATCGCCGTGAGCACCCCGCCAATGATCGCTCCATGAATTGCGATGCCGCCTTCCCAGATCGCAAAGATATCCCACCACTGGCCGCCTGCATAATTCTCCCACTCAAATATCACATAATAGAGTCTTGCAAAGAGTATCGCAATAAAGGCAGCAGGCAGCATAAAATCAACAATTAAATCCTTATCCAGACCAAGCCGTTTCGTTTCTTTTGTGGCCAAATAGATGCCGAGAAACAATCCTGTTACAATAATAACTCCATACCAGTGAATCGTCAGCGGACCGAGCTGCAAAAAGACAGGGTCCAATGGCGGTGCTGTATTTGTCATTCCAATCACTCCTGTCCGCTATCCTTTTTCTCATGCTCGATCATATTGGTAAGCCGCTGGGAAAATTCCTGTGCGGTGTTCAGCCCCATCCGTTTCAGGCGAAAATTCATGGCGGCGACTTCAATGATCACAGCCAGGTTTCTCCCCGGACGTACAGGAACGGTCACTTTCGGCAAATGTACATCCATGATTTTCATCTTGTCCTCATCCAGCCCGAGCCGGTCGTACTGTTTCTTTGCATCCCAGTTTTCCAGATTAACGATCAGGGAGATTTTTTTATAGCTCCTTACAGAACCGGCGCCGAACAGTGTCATCACATTAATAATCCCCAGCCCGCGGATTTCCAGCAGATGTTCAATCAGTGCAGGCGAGTTGCCAATGAGTGTATCGTAATCCTCCTGGCGAATTTCCACACTGTCATCCGCCACCAGACGATGGCCCCGTTTGACGAGCTCCAGTGCCGTCTCGCTTTTCCCGACACCACTTTGTCCGGTGATCAGTACGCCGACTCCATTAATGTCGACAAGCACTCCGTGAATCGCGGTGAATGGGGCAAACTTTGTCTCCAGATAGTTGGTCAGACGGCTGATGACCCTTGTGGTTTTCCTCGGGGAATGCAAAATCGGCACACCCGCCTTATTCGCCGCATCGACCAGCACCTGGGGTATCTCCATCCCCCGGGAGATCACAATTCCAGGTGTGATATCCGTACACAATTTTTCCACCCGGTCACGCTTTTCTTCTTCGGTCAGCTCCAAAAAGTAAGCCATTTCCGTTTTCCCGATCAGCTGCAGACGCTCTTTCGGGTAATAACGAAAGTATCCGGTCATTTCAATCCCAGGCCGATACAAGTCGCTTGTAATAATCTCTCTATGTACCCCGTCTTTCCCGGCAACCAGGGTAAGGTTGAAGTTTTCCAGCAAATCCTTTGTCCGTACAATCGACATGATGCTCGCCCCTTTATCGAAAACATAACTGCTTTATATTGTAGCACATTTTCAGGGGAAATCACGACCCGGGTGACTGAATAAATGGAGGGATTTTTCGGCATACAAAAACGCAGGCATTAATACCTGCGTTTCTTACCGTATATCCCGAACTAAGTTGTTAAGCAGCAGATTGATAATCGAGATGATCACTGCTGCCAGAATTGCAATGCCGAAACCGTCGATGGCAAAAGATGGCCCCATCAAGCTTTGCGTGATCATCAGGGTGATCGCATTTATCACAAACAGGAACAGCCCCAATGTCAGCACCGTAATCGGCAAGGTCAGCACAACGAGAATCGGTTTGATAATCATATTCAAGATAGCCAGAATCAAACTGGCCAACAGCGCCGTGCCAAAGCCATCCAAATGGAAAGTATCAAACAGGACAGCCACAACGATCAGCGCCACTGCATTTAAAACAATGGAAATAATCCAGCGAAGCAGCATCTACTGTATATCCCTTTCATTTGGAATGATAAAGGCTGCCACCAGATAAATCAGCGCAAACGTGAACAGACTCAAAAACAACAGCACGACAAACGCCAGGCGCACAATGGTTGCGTCAATGTTAAAATACTCCGCAATACCACCCAGCACGCCGGCGATCATTTTATTCGTATTGGATCGATATAATCGTTTCATATGAATTCCTCCTCCAGCTTTGCTTATATTTTCCCGTAGCGTGGGATTTTATAAACATGGTACTTATTTATACGGAGGAGTTGAGAGAAAGTTTCACCTGGGCAGGGGAATTATTTTGACTGGCTTTTCAAACAATCCGGTAGAATAGACACTTTTCTAGGAATACCTATTGCGATTTCCGTGCAATCCGTTAACACCCTTAATTTACGAACGGTCGTAAGCAAGAAAGGGGAATTCGGTATGATCATGAGCGAAATCTCTACTTTTTATGATATCGATAAAAATGGAAAATCGGAGAAAATTAAACCGAAAAAGTATTGCCAAGTTAGAAAAAAGGTAATAAACTGTATAAAAACATTGGGTAGTTGAACATCCATATATCACAAATATACTAAATCTTTATGAATGTGAAAAAATGAAAAAGCGAGTAGTTGGAAAAATTATTTATTGAGGAGAGAGATCCACATGAAAGAAGCTGTAAAAAATGCTATTGCTGATTTGAAAGATTTGTTACATGAAAGCCAGGTTAGTGATAATGCCACTATTTTGGCACAGCACAGCAAGGATGAATCCTATCACACACCGAAACTGCCGGATATTGTGGTATTTCCTGAGAATACGGAGGAAGTTAGTGAAATTATAAAAATCGCAGATAACTATCAAATTTCCGTTATACCATTTGGTTTAGGGTCAAGCTTGGAGGGGCACGTAATCCCTATAGATCAAACAATTACCATAGATTTTTCCTTAATGAATAAAGTACTGGAAGTAAGAGAAAAAGATTTTCTTATAAAAGTTCAGCCTGGCATTACCCGCTCCCAGCTAAATCAAGAATTGAAAAAATATGGGATGTTTTTCCCGGTGGATCCAGGTGCAGATGCGACCATTGGCGGGATGGCAGCAACCAATGCCAGTGGAACATTATCTCTTAAGTATGGCATTATGCGTGACAATGTCGTCGATATGGAAGTCGTGACCGCAGATGGCACAATCATACATACCGGCAGTTTAGCCGCAAAGTCATCATCAGGCTATCATTTGAATGGTATTTTCATAGGTTCTGAGGGTACACTTGGCTGCATCACGGAACTGACACTGAAGATTTACGGGATCCCGGAGAAAATTTCAGCAGCCAGGGCATCTTTTACAACCATCGATGACGCTATTGAGGCAGTAGTTGCAGTCTTGCAGGCGGGTGTTCCGATTGCGAGAATGGAGATTATCGATGAAGTGTCAATGAAACAGGTAAACCGCTTCAGTGATACGAACTACAAAGAAGTACCGACAATCTTTCTGGAATTTCATGGAAATGAAGCAGGTCTTAAAGAGGATCTTGCTTTTACGGAGGAGATCATGAAGGACTTTAACTGTGTGAAAATCGATTTTGAAACAGAAACCGCTGCCCGGAATCAGTTATGGGAAGCCAGACACAATTTAGCCTATGCTTACGTCCATGATTATCCAGGAAGAAAATTGATGGTTACAGATGTTTGTTTGCCAATTTCTGAACTGGCACAGGCCATTCATCATGCCAGGGAAGCTTTGAATAACTTAGGGCTTCCAGGAGGAATCACTGGCCATGTTGGTGATGGGAATTATCATATTCTCCTCATGATCAACATGGATGATCAGAACGAGGTAGAAAAAGCGAAAGAATTAAATGAGCAAATTGTCAAGTATGCCCTTGCTCGAGGAGGCACATGCACCGGCGAGCATGGTGTGGGATTTGGAAAACAAAAATATCAGCTGGAAGAACATGGTGAAGCATTCCATGTGATGGAAAAAATCAAGGCGGCACTCGATCCAAAAGCACTGCTCAACCCAAATAAAATCGTAAAAACAAAACATAAGGAGTCTGTAAAATGAAGGTATTAAATGTAATCAGTGACTTGGCCGGAAGATATTTTGCAGTATTAGTCATTGCTGTTGGTTTAATTGCATTTATAATGCCAGGTCAATTTCTCTGGCTGAATTCCTACATAACCATTCTACTTGGAGTCGTTATGTTTGGTATGGGACTGACGCTAAAAGCAGTGGATTTTAAATTGGTTCTGACCAAACCATTACCGGTTATTTTAGGAATTGCTGCCCAATATGTCATTATGCCATTGATAGCCTTTGCAATCGCCTATCTATTAAACCTGCCGCCAACCATTGCGGCCGGACTCGTCCTTCTTGGCTCCGTGCCTGGGGGAACGGCATCAAATGTGATGGTATATCTTGCTAAGGGAGATGTTGCACTTTCGATTGCAATGACTTCGCTGTCCACACTGCTTGCACCGCTTGCAACACCATTTATTTTACTTTTGCTTGCAGGTCAGTGGCTGCCCGTGGATCCGATATCGATGCTCATATCGATTGTTCAGGTTATCATTGTTCCTATTGTTTTAGGTCTTTTGGTCAAACGGTTCCTCCCGACCATTGTAGATAAAAGCATTACAGCCATCCCGCTCATTTCTGTTACAGCCATCATTATTATTGTGGCAGCTATCGTGGCGGCTAATGTAGAGAATATCGCTTCATCCGGACTGCTGGTTTTCACAGCGGTTATGCTTCATAATGCATTTGGTCTCGTTCTGGGCTATTTAACTGCATTTTTATTAGGCTTAGATCAAATGAAAAAAAGGGCAATCTCTATCGAAGTCGGTATGCAAAACTCAGGGCTGGGCGTCTCCTTGGCTACTGTCCATTTTGAGCCATTAGCAGCCCTGCCAAGTGCTGTTGCAGCTATTTGGCATAACATCACAGGGCCGATTCTTGCAACATATTGGTCCAAAAAACAAACGAAAACCGTAAGCTCAGTTGAAGCATATAATGTGGATATGGCTTCAAAAGTTTCCGGAAAATGAGATGTGAGGGGCAGAACAACCGAGGATTTTGCCCCTCTTATTTTGCGTTAACCCTTCAGTTGAAGTTAGCGGGCGTTAAACACGGATTCATTTAATGGCTCCAGGAATACTGACAACCCCCTTCTCCATTCAGCTTCATTAAAATCCAGTTTCATATTTTCCCGGAATAGGTTTCCCCCACGTTTTCTTAAGAATGAATGTCAAGACAAACAGGACAATTATTCCCGCAGCGAGTGCCATCAAAGAAGATCCTGTCATTCCGGCTATCAGGAAAGATATTATCCCACTGACACCAGCGGTAATCGCATACGGTATTTGTGTATTTACATGGTCGATATGGTCGCTTGAAGCCCCTGCTGAAGATAAAATCGTCGTATCCGAAATCGGTGAACAATGATCCCCGAAAATTCCACCGCTGAATACAGCTGCAATGGCCAGATAGAGGGAGATATCCATGGAAACCGCCAGTGGCATAGCAATTGGTATCATGATCGCAAATGTTCCATACGATGTGCCTGTAGTAAATGCTACGATTCCTGCAACGATGAATATGAGCAGCGGAATAATCGCCGGTGATGTTGTCTGTTCAGCAAAATCTACAAGATATGCTGCTGTTCCTAGCTCTGACGTCACACTGCCAATCGACCATGCCAGAGCCAAAATAATGTAGACGAGTGTCATGCTGCGAAATCCGGTCACAATGATTGACATCGCTTCTTTAAAATCGAATAGTTTCTGCTGCATTCCCATCACTAGGGCTACAATACCTGCAGCAAAAGCGGCGATTAAAATGGATGTTGCACCATCTGCTTCTCCAAACGCCGTAACGAGATCCTGTTCCGGATATCCCCCGGTCCAGAGAAACAGTGGCGGAATAAGTCCGATGAGCACGACAAGCGGCACGGCCATATTTCTTATTTTTGGCGTATAGTCTTCCGCCATCTCTACATCCGTCGTTTCCATATCCGAGGGCGGCTCTGCACCATCACGCAGCAGCTTTCCTGTCGTTCTGGCACGGTATTCCGCCTGAGCCATCGGTCCGAAATCCCATTTCAGGAAAATGATAATACCGACAAGGAGGATGGCCAAAATCGAATAAAAATTAAATGGAATCGTAAAGATATACGTCATGTACTCTGATCCTGATATACCTAATTCCACAAACTGTGCACCAATTAGCCCCATCACGAACACAACCCATGTGGAAACAGGACCTAAAAGACAAATCGGCGCTGAAGTTGAGTCCACGATATAAGCCAGTTTTTCCCGTGACACACGCATTTTATCCGTAACCGAACGCATGACACTTCCCACCGTCAACGCGTTAAAATAATCCTCAAAGAAAATAATGATACCAAATAACATCGTCGAACCCTGTGCACCTTTTGGCGACCTTACTTTACGGGCAATTGCATTGGCAATCGCATGCGCGCCACCCGTTTTCTGCAGAAATGCAATCAATACACCAAACAGACCACAATAAATCAAAACAGTGGCACTCCACGGATCACCGACATTGGGAATGATAAAATCTTTGAAGCTGGCATACAGGCCCATAAACGGATTCCAGTCATGCATCATCGTCGCCCCTAGCCAGACACCGGCAAAAAGAGCAGGAATTACATTACGTGTAAGGAGAGCCAGGACAATCGCAATCACGGGAGGCAGGAGTGATAGCACACCAAATTCCATATTCAATCTCCTCTCAAAATTGTGTATTTTATTATATTTCTATCTGGGGTTGAAAATTCCTGCTATGTTTCGCATTTTTTCCGAAAAGCATGTTGATGAATATCCAGTGAAAGATGCGGATTTTTCAGTGAGTAGAATAAACTGTCGATAAAATTATTTATAAATCGTAATGATTACTATTTACAAATCGTAATCATTACGATATGATGATTTCTGTGAAGAAATTCAAATAGAAGGGAATAAGGTAAATGAAATTATTTCAACAGGTTATTGGTTTTGTATTAATTGGGGTGTTTGCTGTTGGCTGTACCGCAGAAAATCAAGCTTCCACGAGTACTGATGAAGAGGATCTACTGGTATATACAACCATCTATCCACTGCAGTATGTAACGGAACAAATTGGAGGCGAATCAGTTAACGCTGAAAGTGTATATCCTCCAGGAGCCGATGCCCATACATACGAACCTGCTTCAAAAGATATGACAGCCATCGCAGAAAGTGATGCCTTTATTTATTTAGGTGCTGGAATGGAAGCTTTTGCAGAAACAGCTGCAGATGCTCTAAGTACACAGGATGTCCGTTTAATTGAGATTGGCGAAAACGAAGAACTATTTAAAGAATTCGGGGATGAGCATGTTCACGAACACGAAGAGGGAGAGGCTCATAACCATGATTCTCATGATCATGAAGAAGGTGAAGATCATAACCACGATTCTCATGACCATGAAGAAGACGGTGCTCATAACCACGATTCTCATGACCATGAAAAAGACGGTGCTGATACCTCACCGGATACAGCGCAAATAGAAGGATTATCCGATCATTATCACACAGGGGATGCCGTTCAATTAACTGCTGTCCTTCCTGAAGCAAGTGATCATAATCACTGGCACTGGTATGCATTCGAACCGGAAGAAGAGGAATGGGTTACAGTTCCCAACCAAGGAACCAATCAATATGAAGATACGGCTGATGTATCTGGTCAGAAAATCAAGGCTATGTTATACGACGGGGACCATCATGTAATTGCAGAAACAGAACCGGTAACGATAACAATTAATGACCATGATGGTGAAGAAGGAAATAATGGTCATGAAGACGAAACACAAGAAGGCCACTCCCATCATGGGCACAGCCATGGTGATTATGATCCGCATATCTGGTTGGATCCAATGCGTATGATTGAAGCAGCTGAAATGATCAAGGAGGAACTCATTGCCTTGAACCCAAGTGAAGAGGCTGAATACAACGAAAACTTTGATAACCTAACATCTCATCTAATAGAATTGGATGACCAATACACAGAAGTATTGGGCGAAAAGGAAAATAAGAAGATCCTTGTATCACATGCTGCATATGGATACTGGGAAGAGCGCTATGGCATCGAACAAATTGCAGTAAGTGGTTTATCCACTGAAAACGAACCGTCTCAAAAAGAATTGACGGACATAGTCGATCAGGCAGAAGAAAATGACCTTGATTACATTTTATTTGAGCAAAATAATTCAAATCGTGTATCACAAGTTATTCAGGAAGAACTCGGGCTGGAAACATTAACGATTCATACGCTTGCTGTTCTGACCGAAGAAGATATTACGAATCATCAAGACTATCTTTCTTTAATGTATGATAACTTGGAAGTTTTGGATCAAGCCACGAAATAATGAATCCAAGTCTGTTGAGAGGCAATAAAGTTGTTGAGCAAGAGGAGAGAGTTAAACGCACACTTGTATCTATTGTACAGTTGAAATAAAGTCATACGTTTGTAAAAAAAGGTAAGATGTTAAAGAAGTTTCGAAGTTTTATCCCTCCGGATATTTATAATTCGGGGGGTATTTTATGTTAAACAACATAATGCTATTCAATAACCACTTTGTCAGCCATTTTGAAGATGGCGAACCACTCGCGGGAGCATTCAATCATCCTAACCACTACGATTGCTGTTGGAAGTTCCTGGCCGACTCTGCAGATGCATTCGTAAATTCTTCATAGTGAATATGAACAGGCATTTGCCTGTGTGCTGATGCTGGGTATGCATAAAGCCAATTTTTTTATGTCATGCTGTCTTGGGAACAGGGCATGATGTACAACATAAAAATGGGAAGGTGAAAGGAAGATGTGAAATTGATGTAAAAAGGCGTACCCTGACAACAAAATAAGCCTCCCGGTGTATAGGAGGCTTACCATCAATCATCATATTTCCAAATAAAAAAACTTTCCGTATTGAAACGGTCCTTTACTGCTTCTATCGTTTCCTTATCTTCCGTATTCATCAGTCCCAGCATTGGGCTTGCTTGGGATTTATGCGCAAGAATTGCCTGCAATTTCGTGTCAAACTGGGCTGTGACATCATTGACGATATCCCGCTCGCGCACTTTCCCATCAATCTCCTCGGTCAGCGCTTGTGCCCAAACGGTGGGACGATCGGCTGGATCCATTAACCGGACAGCTTCGATTGCAGCGGCTCCCAGGGCATTATGGTCGGGATGGACAGCATGATCCGGATAATGGGTAATAACCAGGCTCGGTTTGATCTCCTGTAAAATCCCTTTCAGATGTGCTGCCACTTCCCCGCGGTCCTCATACTCCAAAGTTTTGTCCCGGTAGCCAAGCATTCTCAGCTCAATATCAAGCGCCTTACAGGCATCGATCAATTCCTGTTTGCGGATTTCCGGCAATGTTTCGCGATTGGCAAAGGTCGGGGTACCCATATTCCGTCCCATTTCCCCGAGAGTGCCGCATAAATAGGTAACCGGAACTCCCTGCTCGCGAAATTGCGTCATCGTTCCTGCCGCTCCAAATGACTCATCATCCGGATGCGGGTAAATTACCACCACATGTTTTTCCATCGGTTCCACCTCGTTTCTCATCATCTAGTAACTAAACGGCGTTTCACTAATCTGCAAGGACACCATCAGCCGGCCTTCCCGGTCATGCCCTGCCATCAGCAGCTTTGTTTCTTCATGCATCGTCCAATCTGTCAGACCTTCCGCATAAATCCAGCCAATCTCCATTTTCAGACCGACCCGAAAGATATTTCCGTCCTGGACAATTTTCGCCTGATCAAAGGAAACTTTGGCATTGCGAATATAAGCCCCGACATTATAAGCATTCTCGTTTAAATGACTTGCGTACGCCCCGTTCGTCGTTTCCAGATGAATGTAAACATCCTTATTTATAAACTGATTCAATAGGTTTTGTACCTCGGCTTTTACAATTGGTTTCATTGTCAACCTCCCAATATGCTCTCATTTTAGCTTACCGAAAGGGCGGCTGAACGTCAAAGGATTGAATTGTTTTTTGGGGAGCAGGGTTGGTGTGCTCTCTCGGGCAGAAGTTTCTCCTCTCGGGCGGAAGTTCTCGCTCTCCCGCCGAAGTTTCCGCTCTCGACCGGAAGTTTCCTCTCTCGGCCGGAAGTTTGAAGTTCCTCTCCCTCAAATCCTCCCCTACAAAAATCAAAGCAGCAAACCGGAGGCGGGATCCCCACAGCTTGCTGCTTTCCTATCATTCAGCGCGACTTCCCGCGCCAACTTTTTCTTTTCGATCCAATGCTTCCTTCGTGCGTTTCTTGTCACGCTCCAAAATCGGCTTCAGATAACGCCCTGTATGGGAGGCAGGCTCCTTAGCGATCTGCTCAGGAGTTCCTGTAGCAATGATCTGCCCGCCGCGATCACCGCCATCCGGTCCAAGATCCGTGATATGATCGGCGGTTTTGATGACATCGAGGTTGTGCTCGATGATCAACACGGTATCGCCGTTATCCACCAGGCGATGCAGCACATCCAGCAGCCGTTTAATATCTTCCGTATGCAAACCGGTTGTCGGTTCATCCAAAATATAAAACGACTTGCCGTTGGAGCGCTTATGCAGCTCGCTTGCCAGCTTGACGCGCTGTGCTTCCCCGCCGGAAAGTGTTGTCGCCGGCTGACCAAGGCGAACATAGCCAAGACCGACGTCATAAATTGTCTGCAGTTTGCGCTTGATCTTCGGGATCGCCGAGAAGAAATCGAGTGCTTCCTCGATCCGTAAATCCAGCACTTCTGCAATATTTTTCCCTTTATATTTCACTTCGAGCGTCTCACGGTTGTAGCGCTGGCCATGACAGACTTCGCACGGAACATACACATCCGGCAGAAAATGCATTTCAATTTTAATGATGCCGTCCCCGCGGCAGGCTTCACAGCGCCCGCCCTTCACATTAAAACTGAAACGTCCTTTCTTGTAGCCGCGCACTTTGGCCTCATTCGTCTGGGCAAATACATCACGCATATCATCGAAAACGCCGGTGTATGTTGCCGGGTTTGACCTCGGTGTCCGGCCGATTGGCGCCTGATCAATGTCGACTACCTTATCAAGCTGGTCAATCCCCTTGATTCGTTTATGCTTGCCAGGTTTATGTTTGGCACGATTCAGTTCCTTGGAGAGCGATTTATACAAAATTTCATTAACCAGGGTGCTTTTTCCCGATCCGGAAACACCCGTAACCACATGCATCTGGCCGAGCGAAAATTTAGCCGTGACATTTTTCAGGTTATTTTCTTCCGCCCCGGTAATTTCTATTTTCCGCTTGTCCGCTTTCCGCCGTTTGTGAGGAAGCGGGATAAATTTTTCTCCGGATAAATATTGGCCGGTCAAAGAGCGTTTGTTTTTCTTCACTTCGTCCGGGGTGCCGCTTGCGACAATTTCTCCGCCATGCTCACCTGCCCCTGGGCCGATGTCGATCAGCCAGTCGGCAGCGAGCATTGTGTCCTCATCATGTTCTACCACGATCAGCGTATTATCCAGATCGCGCATGCGCCTGAGTGTGGCGATCAGCCGGTCGTTGTCCCGCTGATGCAGGCCGATCGACGGCTCATCCAGCACATACAGCACACCGGTCAGGGCAGAACCAATTTGGGTCGCCAGCCGGATCCGCTGCGCCTCCCCGCCGGAAAGCGTCCCAGCCGCTCGGGATAATGTTAGATAATCCAGTCCGACATTATTTAAAAATTCCAGCCGGTTATGAATCTCCTTCAAAATCATCTGGGCAATTTGCTGTTCTTTTTCCGTTAAATCCAACTTCGCGAAAAAAGCATCTGCCTCCACAATGGAAAAATTGGTCACTTGGCTGATATGCAGACCATTAACCAGAACAGCAAGTGCTTCTTCTTTCAGGCGGTGTCCTTTACACGTCGCACACGGACTTTGTCCCATGTATTTCCCAAGAGTTTCACGGATAAAATCAGAAGACGTTTCCTGATAACGGCGTGCCACGTTGTTCAGCACCCCTTCAAAATAAACCTCGTTATCACGGAGGGTGCCGAAATCATTCTCATAGCGAAAACGGATTTTTTCCTTGCCGCTTCCGTACAAAATTATGTCCATCTTGTCTTTCGGGATGTCTTTTATTGGAATGTCCATATCGATTCCATAATGATCGGACACACTTTTCAAAAGCTGCGGATAATACTGCGAACTGATTGGCTTCCATGCCGAAATTGCATGCTCATTCAGCGAAAGTTCCCAGTCAGGAACGACCAGATCGAGATCCACTTCCAGCTTGGTGCCCAGTCCGTCACAGGTAGGGCATGCCCCGAATGGGCTGTTAAAGGAAAATAGCCGTGGCTCGAGTTCCCCGATGGAAAAGCCGCAGATCGGGCAGGCATGATTCTCATTAAACAGCAGCTCTTCCTCGCCGATCACATCGACAATGATTTTTCCTTCGCCTAATCGGAGTGCCGTCTCAATCGAATCGCTGAGCCGTCCCATTACGCCTTCTTTCACGACGATTCGGTCCACCACAACTTCGATAGAATGTTTTTTATTTTTTTCCAGCTTAATCTCTTCTGCTACTTCGCGCATTTCATTGTCTACGCGAATCCGAACATATCCTTCCTTCTTCAGATTTTCCAAAACCTTGACATGTTCACCTTTCCGTCCAGATACGACCGGTGCCAAAATCTGCATTTTTGTGCGCTCCGGGTATTCCATGAGCCGGTCGACCATCTGCTGAACGGTCTGAGAACTGATTTCAATTCCATGTCTCGGGCAGGTTGGCCGGCCAACACGCGCATAAAGTAGTCTAAGATAATCATAAATTTCCGTTACCGTACCGACTGTGGAGCGCGGATTTTTGCTGGTTGTTTTCTGGTCAATCGAAATCGCCGGAGATAGTCCGTCGATCGCGTCCACATCCGGCTTATCCATTTGCCCAAGAAACTGGCGGGCATAGGCGGAAAGCGATTCAACGTAACGGCGCTGCCCTTCTGCATAGATCGTATCGAACGCGAGCGATGATTTCCCCGACCCCGACAAACCGGTGAGCACCACCAGTTTGTTTTTAGGAATCGAAACATCGACGTCTTTTAAATTATGGGCTCTGGCACCCTGTATTTGAATTTCTTTGCTAGGCATGCATCATTCACCTTTCCGCTGTAAATATTTACGCTCCCGCTTTCAATTCAAGGATAATATCACGCAGTTCGGCCGCTTTTTCAAAATCAAGCGATTTGGCGGCCTCGCGCATTTCTGTTTCCATCTGCTCAATGACTTTGGATTTCTCGGTTTGTGACAGCTTCGACAAGCTCTGCGATTTTTCCTGATATTCTTCTGACTCTTCTGCTGCAACAGTTGCACGAATCACATCGCGCACTTCTTTTTTAATCGTTGTTGGTGTAATGCCATGTGTTTCATTATACGCCATTTGTCTTTCGCGGCGGCGGTTTGTTTCATCTATCGCTACCTCCATGGAGTGGGTAATCTTATCGCCGTACATCACCACTTCACCGTTTTCGTTCCGCGCAGCCCGGCCCATTGTCTGGATCAGGGAGCGCTCGGAACGCAGGAAGCCTTCTTTATCCGCATCAAGGATAGCGACAAGCGATACCTCAGGGATGTCGAGTCCCTCACGCAGGAGGTTGATCCCGACGAGCACATCATATTTTCCAACCCGCAGATCGCGGATGATTTCAATTCGCTCCAGTGTCTTGATTTCCGAATGGAGATAGGCCACTTTGATGCCAAGCTCTTTCAGATAATCGGTCAAATCCTCGGACATCTTCTTCGTCAAGGTCGTGACTAAGACTCGCTCATTCCGCTTGGCACGTTTATTGATCTCACCAATTAAATCATCCACCTGACCATCAATCGGCCGCACATCCACTTTTGGATCAAGCAGTCCGGTCGGCCGAATAATCTGTTCGGTCATTTCCGGCGTATGCTCCAATTCGTAAGGCCCCGGTGTTGCCGAAACATATACAAGCTGACTGGTCGATTTCTCAAATTCCTCAAATCTTAATGGCCGGTTATCCAAAGCGGACGGCAGGCGGAATCCGTGATCCACCAGCACCTGCTTACGTGCCCTGTCACCATTAAACATACCGCGGATTTGCGGCAGGGTAACATGGGACTCATCCACTACAACAAGAAAATCATCGGGAAAGAAATCAAGCAGGGTGTATGGTGTTGCGCCTGATTCTCTCAATGTCAGATGCCGGGAATAATTCTCGATCCCCGAACAAAAGCCCATCTCGTTCATCATTTCCAGATCGTAGTTCGTGCGCTGCTCAAGACGCTGAGCCTCCAACAGCTTCCCGTCTTCACGCAGCTCGCTTAGCCGATCCTCCAGCTCTTTTTCGATATTCTTGATGGCCAGCTTCATTTTTTCCTCACGGGTAACAAAGTGGGATGCCGGAAAAATCGCAATATGCTCGCGATCGCCGATGATCTCACCGGTCAGGGCATCAACCTCACGAATCCGGTCAATTTCGTCGCCGAAAAATTCCACCCGGATACAATGCTCCTCGCGAGATGCCGGGATGATTTCCACCGAATCGCCGCGCACACGGAACGTTCCGCGCTGAAAATTAATATCATTGCGGGCATACTGAATATCAACCAGATCCCTGAGCAGCTGGTCGCGGTCTTTCTCCATGCCCATTCTTAAGGAGAGCACCTGACTCTTGTATTCTTCCGGCGAACCGAGACCATAGATGCAGGACACACTGGCCACGATCAGTACATCATCCCGTTCAAATAAGGACGAGGTAGCGGAGTGGCGCAATTTATCAATCTCATCATTGATGCTTGCATCTTTTTCGATAAATGTATCGGTGGAAGGCACATAGGCTTCCGGTTGATAGTAATCATAATAACTGACAAAGTATTCCACCGCGTTGTTGGGGAAAAACTCCTTGAACTCACTGTACAGCTGCCCGGCCAGCGTCTTGTTATGGGCGATCACCAGTGTTGGCCGGTTAATTTCCTCCACGACGTTGGAAACGGTAAATGTTTTTCCGGTCCCGGTGGCGCCCAGCAATGTCTGGTGGCGCTGCCCGGCCTTCACTTTTTCGATAATCTCTTTAATTGCGGCCGGCTGGTCCCCAGAAGGTTCATAGGCTGATACCAATTCAAATTTATTTTTCACCTGAAATCAAGCCTCCGTTCTCTTGACATACTCTATTTTCTATTATACCATAACACGAACTAATATTCGACTATTTTACCTTGCTTTCTATTACAATCATACCCTTATTTTAAGGAGAAAACACGGGAAGCGCTTATTGTGCATGACAGGCGGATATTTTTGAACGACCAAAAAACATCAGCAGCTGGGGCTCATGTTTTTCTGGTCGTTTTGAAAAGGTGTTTGAGACATAAAATATGACATAACCCCACCGCTGCGGAAATACCCTCCGCTAACGGTGTGCTTTGTTAAAAGCAAACAACAGCTGTCCACTCTTTAGATGGTTGATTGGAGCGGAGGGCAACCGACTCCTGCGGGAAAGCACGAGTCTAGACCTGAGCAGGAAGTGGTTAAAAGGATGGAAGGCTAAAGTCGCGACGTCCTGGGACTGCGCGTAAATGCTCGTTCCACCGAAAACCGTTTGTCGCAACGCCTTCATGACTAACATCCTGTTAGCCTGAGGCTGAAGCCGTGCCCGCGGAAAGCGGTTGCCCGCAGCGGAAATCAACGAGCACTCATGTCGCGCTATCAACTCCAAGGAATAAAGAAAGGATACGATCTGTTCTACGCTGACTCCTCCCGCCGGTGCGGGGCTCCGGTAAACAGCAGTCCCAGCTCGTGATGATCCCCTTCGTATACCGCTCCCTGGACGAAGCGCATCTCTCGCGCGTCATCCAATACTTCCAATTTAATATACGCCCCGCTTTCCTGAAGCGCGTGATAAAATTGCTTTTCCGTACTAACTTTGATTCCATTAACCTTCGCAATCGTTTCTCCAACTAAAAGGTCAAGCCGGTCTGCAGGCGTTCCCGGGATAATTCCGGTAATTTTCAGCCCTTCTGCCGTCTGACGGTAAAACGGCGGCTCTGTACGCTCGCGGATCCGGTGACGGTAATTGATAAATTCCCTTCCGATCACGGCAACAATCACAGCGGCAAGGGAGAGCCAGGTCAGATACGTGCTTCCGACTGCAAGCAAAAGCACCGCCAGCCCGAGAGAAAGCACCTGTTTAGCAAGCCGCCTCGCCTTATCTGTGACGATTGAGCTCGTCACCGTATAATCAAACCCCAGCAGAAACGGCACCAGAATCAGGCTGTAGGACTCCCCGCCCACAGAAAAATACGGCCAAAACGGCGCAAAAGGTTCAATCATCCCGGCAGGAAGCAGTGCAAAAAACGGGATGACCGCCATTTTTTTCATCTGTTGCGCGCCCAGCCAGCCACCGCGGCTGCCTTTCTTCAGCAGTGGATAGGTCTGGTTCCTCTTCACCCGCCAAAGCAAGATCGCTTCCACAATTAAAAATACCCCAAGCAATATCGTCAGACCCGTAAAATTAATTTCGCTGAACAAAGCTTGTCCCACGCCTGCTGTCTGATTATCCAGCAATAACGGCAAGAATAACAGCAGTAAATAGGTGAATCCAATCGTGTAGCTTGGCGACAGCATCGTAAACCTGGCAGTCAGACTCAAAAGAACCATCATACCACTGGCGAGCAGGATGGTTTCATAGCTGAGGACCAGGCCTGTCCCAATGCCGATCAGGGACACCAAAAGGCCTGCAATCAGGGAAATCCCCAAGGTTTTTCTCCATTCAGCAAACAGATCAAACACTTTGCTGCCAAACTGCTTCCTTTCCCGTTTTATTCGCTTGTATCCTGCCAGTACTGCCAGGATAATCGCCCAGTAAACGATCGGATTGAGAAAAAACCGGCCGATTCCCTTGCCTGCTTCCACTAGCCATGCCTCTGTCATCTCACTATCACCCTTCTGAATCACAATTTCTGCCTTCCCTTTATGGAAATGCTGTTTATAAATTCCATCCGGAGGACCACTCATCTGATCACCGATATTAGACTCTATCTATATTCTACATTTATTGGATCTTTTCCTGCATGCTTAAAAATTTTATGAAGGAAAATCCGCGGACAACTGCCCGCGGATTTTCCCTGTCTATATTTACTTGCCGCAACTGCTCTTCCAGCCAGCCGCCAAGCACGTTACTGATAAATTTCATTCAATGCTTCTTCCAGCTGTCTGTCGTCTTCTCCATTGCGGATTTGCTCAACAAGCGCTGCTTCCATCACACCGGCAGTTTCCTGATTCACTTCTCCGGTGACTTCGAGATCCTGATCTGCTTGGAATGCTTCTACTGCGGCTACTGTTTCCTCAGCGTAGTAACCGTCCGTCCGGTCAGGTTCATAGCCAAGCCCTTTAAGCATCTGCTGCATGTTGGCAATATCCTGCCCTGTTTCATCAAATCCGAGTGGTTCCTCGATTTGTACAGGGTTGGTATAATAATAATCCGGCTGTTCTACTTCAATGGTCGGTTCTACCCCGGTTTCGTTAATCCATGTTCCATTCGGGGAAAGCCATTTGTAGAAAGTCAGCTTAATGGAGCTACCGTCACCCATCGGTACTGCCTGCTGCACGGTCCCCTTCCCATAACTCGGCTGGCCGACTACATCATAACCCATTTCTTTCATGGCAACAGCAAGTATTTCCGAAGCAGAGGCACTTCCTTCATCAATTAGCACACTAATCGGATAGTCCTTTTTCTCCTTAAGGTCCGAGTAATATGGTGTTTTATTGCCGTTTTGATCCTCAATTTGCAGATATGGCATATCCTCCGGTACAAACAACGCAAGAATCTTTTCCACCGAATTCAGCAGTCCGCCCGGATTGGCACGCACATCAATGACCAGTCCTTCAATGCCTTCGTTTTCCAGCATGGTCAGCTGTTCTTTCACCTCGGCAGCGGTGTTTTCCGAGAAGTTAGTGATCTCCAGAATCCCGGTTTTCTTGCCGTCTACCGTTTCAATGCTGTTATAAACGGTTTCCACCGGAATTTCGTCACGGACAATCGTCACATCAAATGGTTCAGAAACACCGGAACGCTGAATTTGCAAAACGACTTCCGAGCCTTTTTCTCCACGGATTTTGGCAACTGCTTCATTCAGGTTCAGTCCTTCAAGGCTTTCCCCGTCCACCTTCAGCACCTGATCGTTCGGACGCAAGCCGGCTTTTTCGGCTGGTGAATCTTTGATTGGTGCGACGATGGTGACTATATCATTTACCATGCTTACCTCTGCACCAATTCCCTCAAAGGAGGATTCAATTTGCTGATTGAATTGCCCCATCATCTCAGCATCCATATAGGAGCTGTGCGGATCTTCCAGTGTGGAGAGCATGCCGTTGATGGCACCTTCAATCAGCTGCTGATCCTCCACATCCTCCAGATAATTTTGCTGGATCAGCGTGTAGGCCTGGCTGATCTTTTCCATATTCTCCGCAGTTTCCGGTGCTTGCTGATCGTTGCCTGCTGCACCTTGCAAGGCACTGACAATGTCATTTTCCGTAATGGATGGTGTCTCCGGCGAGGCGATTTGCATCCCGGCATAGGCACCGCCAAATCCCAGCACAATTGCCGCAAGCAATATGAAAAATATATGGCGTTTCTTTATGTTCATCTTTTCACCCCAGCTTATTTGGTCTTAGCTTTCCGCATCATACTCGCTTGGTACACGTACAGTCATGTATGTTAAGATCTGCAGTTGTTATAAAAAGCATACCATGTTCTCTCACTAATGACTATGGTTTTCTTTAATATTTTATCACAACAGGCGGTTCTTCTTAAGCAAAGGCTCTTTTTGTATTTGTTGTTTTTGTTCAAAAATGCGATCTAACTGTCGCTACGTAAATACCCTTCGCTAGCTGTTGTGATTTTTGTCCTTAACCTTGTTAAAATTAAACAGCATAAACAAAAAGAGGCATCACTCCAATGATAGGAGGTGCCTCTTTTATTACAGATTACTTCGTTGCTTATTTCATGTACGGCAATGGATTGACCGGGTTTCCGTATCCGCCTGGGTGCACTTCAAAGTGAAGATGCGGCCCGGTGGAGTTGCCGGTATTTCCGGTTGCTCCGATTACCTGTCCTTCACTGACTGTCTGTCCAGGAGAGACAGACATACTGCTTAAATGCGCATAAACGGTGGTGTAGCTCTGTCCGTTAATATGATGAGAAATCATAATAACATTCCCGAATCCGCCAAGGGTGCTCGCCCGGCTGACTACACCATCAGCAGCAGCCCTCAGCGTAGTGCCCATTCCAGTAGGCATATCAATACCTGCATGAAGCTTCATTACGTTATCTATTGGATGAAATCTCATCCCGAAATTAGAGTTCACGCCACCTGCTGCCGGCCAGCTGAAAATGCCGCTTCCGGATGAACTGGAATTGGATGCAACAACCGTGTCAGGGGACGACTCATTAGAATCGTCAGTGCTTGAATCATTTTGCTCTGCTTCAGCTTGCTCCTGTTCTCTCTGAGCCTGTTCTCTTTCAGCTTTTTCTCTTGCTGCTTGCTCTCTGGCTGCCTCTTCTCTTGCTGCCTTTTCTCTTGCTGCCTTTTCTCTTGCCAGCTGCTCCAATTCACCTTTTTTCTCCTGAGCCATAGCGATTGCTTTTTTGTTCGCTTCGGCTTCTGCTGCCAAAATCTGCTGTTTTTCTTCCTGACTTAATTTCACTTCTTGCAAATTGCCATGCTCTTCTTCCAGCTGAGCCATCAGTGATTCCTGCTCTTTTTTCTGGTCAGCAAGCTGTGCTTTTAATGTCACCAGCTCTTCTTTTTGGCCTACCAATGCTGCTTTTTTCTCTTCAACTTTTACTTTGCTCGCTTCGACTTCTTCTTTATTCGCATTCAAAGCTTCTTTGTCCGCCTTCTGTGCTTCCATGATCGCTTTATCAGAGTCCATGATCGTGTTGACCGCAGATGATCTGCTGACAAAGTCACTGAAGCTTTGCGAACCGAAAATAACTTCTATGTATTTCATTGGACCGCCGTTTTGCTGAATCGAACGAAGCCGGTCTTTTAATAATTCGTTGCGCTCTGCAATCCGCTCTTCCAGTACTTCGATTTCATCTTTTAATTCAATGATTCTGTCGTTCAATGCCTCAATTTCCTGATTGGTTGTCTCGATCTGATTTTCTTTTGCACTAATTTGCTCAATTTTTTCGTTCAGTTCCTGCTCCAGCTGGTTAATTTCTTCCGCAACAGAGCCTTGTTCTGCTTCATTTTCCTTAATATCGGATTGTGTCTCTTCTTTTTTGCTTTCTACATTCTCGCGTTTTTCCTCAAGGTTTCCGTTCTTGTTTTCAAGTTCGTTGATTTCATTTTCCAGGTCGTTGATGGATTCTGCGTTCACATTGCCCGCAACGGATACTGTCAGCAATACGGCAAGTGCGCCTGATAAGACTTTCTTCATTTCCTTTCCCCTTCCTTGAGCATTCTTCTGTTTCTCTCTTTTCCCGCTTCTTCGCTTCAGCTGTTCCCTGCCAGCGGGACATACCCGGCTGGCAGACAAGCTGAGGCTTCTGTTTATACTTTAAGAAACTTGCGTACACTCATGACACTTCCCCATACGCCGATAAACGCGCCGATTGCCAAAATAAGAAGGGAAAGCAGCCATGCAAATGGACTGAATGGCAATAGTTCGATAAAGGTGTAACTGATCTGTTCGCTGACTGCGGTATCCAAATAGTAATACCCGGTGAGGAGCGCTGCGATTGGAATAATCGAGCCAAGCACCCCGAGCAGCAGCCCTTCCACGAAGAACGGCCAGCGGATAAATCCGTTCGTTGCTCCGACCAGTTTCATGATGCCGATCTCCCTGCTCCGTGCCATAATCGTAATTTTAATCGTGTTGGAAATCAGGAAGATCGCGGTAAATACCAGCCCGATGATTAAAGCCAATCCAATGATCCGGGCATATTGGTTAAATTGGAACAGCTGCTCAACAACTTGCTGCCCGTAATTCACCTGCTGTACACCTTGCAGTTCTGCAATCTGGGAAGCTAAGCCCGCTGTCTGATCCGGTTCCGCCGCTGTAACGATATACGCGTGAGTCAGCGGATTATCCTGTTCAAACAGCTGCCAGGCCTGTCCTTCCTCGCCCATGCTTTGCACAAGCTGATTCAGCTGTTCATCACGGGAGGAGAAAACCACGGATTCGACTCCGCCGAGCTGTTCAATTTCTTCTCCCAATGCGGTTATCTCTTCTTCGCCAAGTGTGGCGTCAATTAATGTGCTGATTTGCACATCCTCTTCAACATTCACCGCGATCTGGTTGAGATTAAGGACCAGTGCGAGAAATGCTGCCACTAAAATCAAGGTTGTGGTCACAGCACCGATCGAGGCTACAGTCATCCAGCCATTGCGGAAAATATTTTTAAACCCTTCCCGCATATGCCGGTTCATGGTTCTAAGCTTCATAACCGTAGTCACCTCGATGTTCATCCCGTATAATCAAACCGCCCTCAATGGCGATAACCCGCTTTTTGATGGTATTAACAATTTCTTTCGAGTGGGTCGCCATGATGATGGTTGTCCCGCTTGCGTTAACTTCCTCAAAAGTCTTCATAATTTCCCAGGAAGTATCGGGATCCAGATTCCCTGTCGGTTCATCCGCAATGACGATTTTCGGATGATTGACGATCGCCCGGGCAATGGAAACACGCTGCTGTTCCCCGCCGGAAAGCTCATCCGGAATAAATCTTGCCTTGTTCTTCAGTCCCACCAGATCGAGAACCTCCATCACCCGCTTTCGGATGTTTTTCGGAGACTCTTCAATCACCTCTAAAGCAAAGGCAATATTTTCATAGACTGATAGTTTCGGAAGAAGTTTAAAGTCCTGGTATACAACACCGATATTTCTGCGCAGCATCGGTATGTTGCGTTCTTTCAATTTTTCAAGGTTCATATCATTGATAACAATCGTTCCTTTGGTCGGCTTTACTTCCCTGTATATAAGTTTTATGAATGTCGATTTTCCAGCACCGCTGGGTCCGACAATATAAACAAATTCACCCTGTTTAATGTCAGCATCTATGCCATTCAGGGCCGTGACCCCATTGGCGTATGTTTTATATATATCTTTCATGAAAATCATAGAATCGTATCACCTTTTTAAGTTGGTTGTTCTGCCGTTTCTTCTATGTAAAAAGAAAAAGCATCTGAGGAAATTACTGGTTTAGTATAACATTTTTCTACAGGTTTTTTTGACAAATTTATATTACATTTGTGTTTCAGTTTTGTAATAAAGAGGGAGAGAGCTGCCAATCCTGTCTTTTCTTGTCAGATTAGGGAGATGCTGAGAAGAGTTTTCCGGGCAGGAAATTTTCACAAGGACTTTGCCGAGGGTGTTTTTCATCATAAGAAAAGGTCTGCGGGTTGACCGCAGACCGAATATCGTGCTGATTACTGCATTCCTGCCAGCCAACTGGACAGCGCCTCTAAATCTTCCCCTGTCACCTGCGACTGCGCCGGCATGCTTCCAATTCCATTCTGGATAATATCGGCAATTTCCTCTTGTGAATAGGCAGAACCAACCTCACGCAGATCCGGACCTGCGCCACCGGAGAGATCGCCTCCATGGCAATTTGCACAATTGTTTTGGAAAATTTCTTCCGCAGCAGCCGTATCCGTGGTGCCACCCTCCCCGGATTGCTCTGTGCCTGCATCACCCGTTTCTGCCGGCTGTTCCTCGTTTTCTCCCCCACCGCCGCATGCGGTGAGAACGAGGATCATACCGAATAAAGCAGCTATCAGGCTTTTCTTCATTTGATCAACTCCTTAAATAAGCTTCCGTTTATTATAACCCGACATGATGGAGTTAAAACGGAAAGGTGTCTTTTTAAGGAAATGTTGGTTACATCACGAAATGTATAAACTACGACATAGGTCTTTGTTGATTTACGCTCCGGGGGCTTCAAATACGTGCTTTTCCCGCTGGAATCGGCTGGCCTCCGCTCCAACCAACCATATACATAGCAGATAGCTTTTGATTAATTTAACAAAGCACACCTTGAGCGGAGGAAATACCCGAAGACTCCTGCGGGAGGAAAGGCATCGGTGAGACCCCGCAGTGCGGCAGCACAAGGGGGCTCACCAGCCTCCCGCGGAAAGCGAAGGGTATTTCCGCAGCGGCGGGGTAAGTCGCATTGTCCATCAACGACGGAGTTCCTATAAAAAAAGGACAGCACCACTCTGCTGTCCTTTTTAAAATAACTATTGAATCTGCGAACGTAAATAAGCATCAATAAACGGATCAATACCGCCATCCATCACGCCCTGCGTGTTGCCGATTTCTTTATTTGTCCGATGATCTTTCACCATCGAATATGGATGGAAAACATAGGAGCGGATTTGGCTTCCCCAGCCGATTTCTTTTTGCTCGCCGCGGATTTCTGCCAGTTCCTCCTGCTGCTTTTCGATTTCCTGCTGATACAGTTTCGATTTGAGCATTTTCATCGCTGCTTCCCGGTTTTTTATCTGGGAGCGCTCATTCTGACAAGTGACAATCGTATTCGTCGGGACGTGGGTAATCCGTACCGCGGAATCGGTCGTGTTGACATGCTGCCCGCCTGCCCCGCTCGCCCGGTAGGTATCCACCTTAATATCTTCCTGCTTCACTTCAATGTCGACATCATCGCTCAGTTCCGGCATGATTTCACAGGAAGCGAAGGACGTGTGCCGGCGGCCGGATGAGTCAAATGGCGAAATCCGCACAAGCCGGTGCACTCCTTTTTCCGCTTTCAGGTAGCCATAGGCATTGTGCCCCTTAATCAGCAGTGTCACACTTTTCACCCCAGCTTCTTCCCCTGGGAGATAGTCAAGGGTTTCCACCTTAAAGTCCTTTTCCTCTGCCCAGCGCTGATACATGCGCAATAGCATGCTTGCCCAGTCCTGGGATTCGGTGCCGCCTGCTCCGGGATGGAGTTCTAAAATCGCATTGTTGGCATCATACGGCTCACTGAGCAGCATCTGCAATTCGAACTGATCGATTGCCTCCCTCAGCTTGCTCACATCTTGCTCCAATTCGGCAAAAAGCTCCTGGTCATTTTCTTCTTTCACCAATTCATGCGATACTTCCAGATTGTCGAGGCTTTCTTCCAGCTCTTCAAACTTGTTCACATAGCCTTTGAGTCCATTTACCTCGTTAATTACTTTTTGCGCTTCGTTCTGATCATTCCAGAACTCAGGCTCCGTCATCCTTAGATCCAATTCTTTTATTTTCGCGCGCTTCTCATCTAAGTCAAAGAGACCCCCTGAAGTCTTCTATTCGCGTGCGCATTTTATCCAGTTCGTTTCTGATTTCTGCTAATTCCATATTCTTCACCTCTATTAAAATTGCTTTGTCTGGCTGGGGCCCCTTAATTAAGCCCCGTGGCAGTTTTTATATTTTTTGCCGCTGCCGCATGGACATGGGTCATTGCGGCCAACATTTTGCTTTTTCACGAATGGTTTCTTTCTTTTCGGCTTATCATCCTGGCCGCCGGAAACTGCCTGGGTATTTTTCACGACTTCTTCCCGCTGCAGATTCTCGCGGATTTGTGCTTTCATGATATATTTGGAAACCTCTTCTTCAATGTTCTCGATCATTACCTCAAACATCGAGAAGCCTTCCAGCTGATATTCACGTAATGGGTCAGTCTGCCCGTAAGCACGCAGGTGGATTCCCTGGCGGAGCTGATCCATCTGGTCGATATGGTCCATCCATTTCGTGTCCACCGTTCGCAGCACAATCACTTTTTCAAACTCGCGCATTTGCTCAGGCGTAAGCTCGGCCTCTTTTTCATCGTACTTTTTCCGTACTTTTTCCATGATCAGCTCATTAATTTCTTCGGCCTCTTTGCCTTTCAAGTCCGCTTCGGATATATCCTCTTCGTCCAACAGACTGCCGTGTGCAAAATCAATGATCGCTTTATAATCCCAGTTATCCTCATCGTCATCCTGGGTGTGTGTGGCGACCACACGACTTACGGTCGAGGAAATCATCCGTTCGACAATTTCTCTTAGGTTGTCATCCGCTTCAATCACGTCAAAGCGCTGTTTGTAAATAATCTCGCGCTGTTCACGGAGTACATCATCGTAGGACAGCACCTGTTTTCGCGCATCAAAGTTATTTCCTTCCACCCGGCGCTGGGCAGACTCGACGGCACGGGAAACCATTTTACTTTCAATCGGCTGGTCCTCTTCCATACCAAGCCGCTCCATCATCGATCTTAGGTTATCCGATCCGAAACGGCGCATCAATTCATCTTCCATTGAAAGGAAGAACTGCGACATGCCAGGGTCTCCTTGACGGCCGGAACGACCACGCAGCTGGTTGTCAATCCGGCGTGACTCGTGGCGCTCGGTACCAATTACCGCAAGACCGCCGGCTTCCGTTACACCATCACCAAGTTTAATGTCCGTACCGCGGCCGGCCATGTTGGTTGCGATAGTCACCGCACCGCGCTGCCCGGCATTTTCAATGATTTCCGCTTCCCGGAAGTGGTTTTTGGCGTTCAGCACATTATGCCGCACACCCCTCTGTTTCAACAGCTTGGAGATCAGCTCGGATGTCTCGACCGCCACTGTCCCGACAAGAACCGGCTGTCCCGCATCTTGCCGCTCTTTAATATCTTCCACGACTGCACGGAACTTTGCTTCCATCGATTTATAAATCATATCCGCCCGGTCATCCCGGATTATTTCCTTATTTGTCGGAATCGCAATGACATCCATGTTGTAAATGTTGCGAAATTCCTCTTCTTCCGTCTTTGCTGTCCCGGTCATCCCGGCAAGCTTATCGTACATGCGGAAAAAGTTCTGGAAGGTGATGGATGCCAGAGTCATACTCTCATTCTGGATCTGCAGCCCTTCTTTTGCCTCAATCGCCTGGTGAAGTCCGTCACTGTAGCGTCGGCCTTTCATTAGCCGTCCCGTAAACTGATCAACAATCACCACTTCGCCCTCTTCCACCACATAATCGGTATCGCGATGCATGGACACATGGGCTTTCAGCGCCTGGTTGATATGATGCGTTAGGGACACATTCTCCAGATTAAATAAGTTCTCAATGCCAAAATACTGTTCCGCTTTATTGATGCCTTCTTCGGTGAGCTGGACACCCTTCGTTTTTTCATCATACGTGTAATCGGTCTCCCGGTTCAGCGTGCTCACGAAGCCATCCGCACGCTGGTAAAGCTGTGCAGATTTTTTGGCAGAACCGGAGATAATCAGCGGTGTTCGCGCCTCATCAATTAAAATCGAGTCGACCTCATCAATGATGGCAAAATTCAGCGGGCGCTGTACCATCTGTTCCTTATACAGCACCATATTATCCCTCAAATAGTCAAACCCATATTCATTATTCGTGCCATAGGTAATGTCACTATTGTACGCTGCCCGCTTCTCTTCCTTGGACAGCCCATTCGCATTTAAGCCGACCGTCAGCCCAAGGAATTGATACAACTCACCCATTTCCTTCGCATCACGGTCTGCCAGATAGTCGTTGACGGTAATAATGTGGACGCCTTTACCACTGAGCGCATTCAGATAGGCAGGCATTGTGGAAGCAAGGGTTTTCCCTTCCCCTGTCTTCATCTCGGAGATATTCCCTTCATGCAACGCCACTGCTCCTACCAGCTGCACAGGAAACGGCCGCATCCCCAATACGCGCTTGGAGGCTTCACGTACAACAGCAAATGCTTCTACCAGCAAATCGTCAAGGGTTTCGCCACCTGCATAGCGCTCCTTGAATTCCTCTGTCTTTTGCTGCAGCTGGGTGTCAGAAAGCTTTTCCACTTCTGGTTCAAAAGCCTCTATCTGATCCACCGTTTTCTGCAGTCGTTTTAGCTGTTTTTGTGTTCCGTCACCAAAGATTTTTGTCAGTAATCCAGCCATGTAAACGCTCCTCAATCTATATGAAAATTTGCTTTCAAAATTTTAGTTTAGTCCATGTTTCATAATAACACTTTCCAAACAAAGATGACAACTGCCGCATCGCCTAGGGAAAGGAATGTTGGAAAGAGTGCGGCATTTTATTTACTGTGTTAGAATAGACATCGCATTCCTGGGCTGCGATTACTCGTTCAACCGAGAACATTCTCACTTGGATGTGACACCTCCAGAATCTCCATGATTCCCAATAGGTTATAATTTCCCATAAATAAAAAGACAGTCCGGGGATGAACTGTCTTCTTCGCGGGGCATCGCTTGCGTGGGAAATATGTAGAAAATTGGAAAAGCATGTTGCGGAGAGATGTGCAGAAGAAAAGAGGAACGTGGATTACTGTGGCTGCTTTTCTGCCTCATCGGTAATTCTCCGGTTGGTAGCTGCGATGATTTTCACCAATTGGGTGATGGTATTTTCATGCTGTTCGACTTTTCTCACCAAATTATTGATTAAAATGCGCTCATTTTCACTCATGCGCCTTACCTCCTATTACCTTTGACTTATTTATACCATGGAAACAAACAAAAACGCTAATTTCCATTTTTTAATTTTGGAAGTTGATTCGACAGCTTTCATGTCGGATTCCACAAGATTCGATAGCGGTTTTTGTCTAAATTGCACGAATTCCCTTGTCTACAAGTTCCAAAATTGAATTTTGGCTTTTCGTCCTGCAAAATTCGACAAGATTTTGCATGAAGTGCTGAAAATGCCTGAATTGATTTAGCATAAACGTGCGCCATTATGCGGTTCCGTACTCTGTTTCCCCTAGAAACTTCAGTGGTAATCCGGTCAAATTTTTGCAAAAGAGTTTCTTGACGGGTTGCATTCTTACAAATTCTCTACTATTCACCAGAACGATGCCCGATTAATAGAATAGGAAAAATAGGCACTATGTCATTTGCCGACCCAAGTACAACGCTGCTGCCCAAAAGAAAACCCGCATTATTTGAATTTGAAAAAGGATTATTAAGGGGGATTTTAAGAAAGCTGAGCATAATCTCTACGTCATTTCGGACGCTCTTCCTGCCGCTTTTGTCGTTGAGAGCACCTTTCTACAACATTTCAGCCGCTCAATCCAGCCCTTTTATCCTTGAGAACCACAATCCCATCATCCCAAACACCAAAAAAGAGCAGCCCCTCAACAGGAACTGCTCTCTCTCAATAGTTTTCTTAAGCATTCGGTTCAATCAGTCCGTATCTTCCGTCTTTGCGACGGTATACCACGTTGGTCTCGTCGGTCACTGCATTCTGGAATACATAGAAGGCGTGTCCCAACATATCCATCTGCAATACGGCTTCCTCAGAATCCATCGGTTTTAAATTGAAGCGTTTTTGCCGGACGATTTGGATCTCATCGGATTCTTCTTCAACTGCCACACTATTTGCTTCTCTTTCCAGTTCTGCAAAGACATGTTTCGGCGCACCTTTTTGCCGGAACTTGCGATTAACCTTGGTTTTATATTTGCGAATTTGCCGTTCAAGCTTGTCAATAACTAAATCAATTGCAGCATACAAATCCGTGTGCTGCTCTTCCCCGCGCAGCAGAAGATCTGTCATCGGGATGGTTACCTCGATTCGCTGCTCATCATTATAGACACTTAAGTTAACATGTACATCGGATGCCGGCGGTGTATCAAAATACCGTTCCAGCTTGCTGATTTTTTTCTCCACGTACTCTCGGATCGACCCTGTAATCTCAAGATTTTCACCACGAATGATAAAATTCATATAAGTGTCCTCCTTTGAACTTGGAAAAGTATAGGCTGGAAGGAAAAGAAAAGGGTCTGCCAGCGCCATTTCTCTTCATTCATCCTATAACTTTATTATACTACAGTTCCACGAAGAAGTCCTGCATAAACCTGCAAAATTTTTCGAAATTAAGCGTTTGCGTAAAATTCTCCTCTAAATAAAAGAAAAAGAAGCCTGTAATCGGCTTCAATCGGTCTGCCATTATTTTTTGCTGTCCAGAAATCGTCCATCCAGGGCTTGCACATTTTTATAAGGATTAACATAACTGCGGTTGGATTTCTTCTGCTTTTTCACTTGCTTCATTTCCGTCTTTAAGTCGGCAAATAACTGATTCATCAGCTGCTGGATTTGCTCATTCATGGGGATGAGCTGCTGACCCAATTGTATCTCCTCATCCATATACGGGGGTTCCAATGCTTCCATATACTTTCCCCGTTTTTCCACAAGCAGATCAACCTTGAGTATCACCTGTTCCCGGTTTTTTGCTGTAATTTCCTGTTCCAGCAGTTCCTGCAGTTCTGCTGTCACCTGATAAAGCGGCGCTAGCCGGTTCATCAGACTTGTGCGCCCTGGGAAAATTGCTGCTGCCGTGTCGTGCGGATAACCTGCTTCCAGGTATCTCGAAAGTCTACCACAAAGGTCAGCACATCTTCCAGAATGGCCGGGTCATTCTGGACATTTGCTTCCTTCAGCCGATGCTGCATATAGTCGTAGAGCGGCATCATCTGGTTGGCAATATCGACATTGGTATCCAATGTCAGCATCAATTCGCGGATAATGTTCTGGGCTTTTTGGATATTTGTATTTTTTGCCTCAAAATTCTTTTCCTGGATATCTTTAATTGCCTGCTTGATAAACTTGATGCAGCCATTGTAAAGCATTAAGGTCAGCTCTCCGCCGGATGCCGTGTTTACCGCATTATTCTGGTACACCTGATAGGATTTATTCGGTGTCATTCCAGCTCCTCCTTTTCCTTGCATTAAGCGCTGGCAATCATGCCATCCGCTGCTACATGTTTCCGCCGCCGAAATTATTCATTAGCATCGTGGACTGTTGGTTCATCCGCGAAATGGCTGTTTCCATTGCGGTGAACTGGCTCCAGTAGCGGTTTTCCACCTGAGTGAGACGGTCTTCAAACGCTGTGATCCGTTCCTCGAGGTCTTTCATTTCTCTGCCCAGGGTATAATTTTCCAGTGTGTCCCCGCCACTTCCGGCACGCTCGCCGATTTGGTCCATTGTTGCTCCAAGCGAATCCTCCAGCCGGTTGATCAGACCTCTGTCTGCGCCTTCTGAACTGTTGGAGAAAAGCTGCTGCACACTGGCCGGGTCTTCTTCCAGCTTGCTGCGGAGTACTTCTTCATCAATTTCCAGTTTTCCGCCGTCCAGGTAATCACTGGTTGTGGTGATGCCGACCTCCGTTAATGATTGGAAGGCTCCATCTGTTTCCACATTCGCGTACCAGCTTTGCCTCATGGAAAACAAACCACTGGTGATAGCAGATTCCCCGCGAAGGATCCCGCTCTTGGCCCGCTCCTCCCACAGTTCAATTTCACTTTCCGACATCTCCTCCCGCTGCTCATCTGTGAGAGGGGGGTAGTCGCGATACCTTTCTTCCTGTTGAGTGCCAGACATTTCCTCAACGACTTCATTATATTTCTCGACAAACTCGGTAATCTTCTCGACTGCACTGTCCACATCATTGTTGACGGTCAGATTGGCGCTGCCAACATCCTGAAATTGGAACGTGATTCCGTTTAATTCGTAGCTGTTTGATTTGGATGTTAACTCTAAGTTTTTGTTATACGTAAATGTGGCATCTGTGCCGCCTTTTTCTTCAGCGGCGGGGTCGAGCTGTAGAACATCTGTGAAAAATGTATTATCTGCATCAAAGGAAATTTCCTTGCCATCGCCCTCTTGATTGTAATCACCAGTCCGAGTCGTTTCCAAAATCACTTGCTTAGACTGCTCATCAAAAAACGCCCGCACGTTGTTATCCGCATCGGTGATTTGTTTCAGCACATCATTCAGACTGTCGCCCCGCGTAACCTCAAATTCATGCGCCTTCATTTTTTTCTCATTTTCATCATAGGTACTGAAGGTAAAGGTTCCAAATTCGTCTATATCCAATGGCTGGGAAGGGTCCTCGACATTATTCAGTGGAGCACTTATTCTCATCGCACTTGTCGCAAGATCTGTTACTTCCAAACTGTACAACCCATTGGAACTCGCCGATGTCGCCGTAGCAGTCACCGCTGAATCATTGGATGAATGGACAGATTTGCTGTTGTACGTGGGGCTTAATTTCATGTCCAGCATCATGTTATCCAATTCCGACAGCTTTGTGTTAATCTCCCGAAATCCGTCGCGTTCCCATTCCAGCAAGGTTCTGTCCTGTTCCATCTTGTTCAAAGGAATTCGCTCGGCAGTCATCAGTTGATTGACAAGCGAATCAATATCCATCCCGCTGGCTAAACCGCCAATTCGCATCTTTGCCCACTCCTTTTACACTCCATGAGAATGCTCATAAATTCCGCCACTTCCGCATACATATCAAGCATTTTATTTGGGGTATTTCCTTAATCGCTTCATCCGTATCTGTATTAATAACCGATACATAATATCTGGCCGGCTTTTCCTTTTATATCGGATAAACTACCGGGCTTATAAAGTTTTTTCTGCAAACTTAAATGATCAGGATTCCTTATCCGCCGAACCATTCAACAGTTGCAGAAGTTCAGATGGAGTGTTGGCCGCGGCATTGTTCTGCTCCTGGATATCCAGGTAAATTTCTTTTCGGTGAATGTCAACGGATTTTGGAGCATCGATCCCCAGTTTGATTTGATCCCCTTCAATAGCGAGCACTTTAATCTCAACGTCTTCACCGATTTGGATGGCTTCATTGCGCTTTCTTGTGAGTACAAGCATGCTTATTCTCCTTTCACCTTTGCCACTTCAGGGGTGATCGGAGCCTTAGATGCAAGCTCATCCTGATTCAGTATGTATTGTTTGCCAAGTCTGCGGTTTGGGTTAATCAGGATCGGTGCCTTGAGGTTAATCGTGCTTGCCGCAAATGGATTCTTCAGGGTCACGATGGTCAGGACCACAACATCCTCACGTTTGTTGATTTCCAGAATTTCCGCCATCGTATCGTCCAGATCAAAGGCGTAATCCGGGTAGAGATCAAACGGATGGAGGACGATAAAAGCAACGTCCACTGTCTGAACGGATTGCAGAACCTGAAAAAGCTGATTGTCCGGCAGATCAAGCAGGACAAAAGCTGTTTCCTCTTTAAAACCGGGAATCCCTGCAGGAAACTGTATGATTTTGCTTGCGTCCATCTCCAGTTCTCCTAAATATTTCGTTTGTATGTGCATTGACTTGAACTTCCTTTCTATGCAAACAAATTAGTGAACGTAATATCCAATTCAGCCTGCTGTTTCAGGCTCGTTTCCACCGATCCCGGATAATAGTTGTGCACTGGCTGCTGTTGCTTGGCGTCAATTACCGGTGGGTTTGTTTGCACATCGATCTCCACCTCAGCTGGCTGATAGTCCGTTTTCACAGCAAAAGGCGACGGGATAAATGTGATGCCAAGCGCTTTCTTCCCGTCATAGGCGTTGGCCGTCGCCTGGGAAGCGAGCGGATTGCCGCCATTTTCTATCTGCATCAGTTCTGTACCCTGCTGCGCCCGCCTTGCGATTCCCGCCGACCAATCTGCTTTTGCCTCGTCGACAAATTTTTCATTCAAACGGAAAACATGCATAAGATTCATATCTTCCCATGCTTGCGTCTGATCAATCTGCAGCCGCCCGGGCGTTGTCTGAATCGATACCTCGGCTTGCGGCTGGCGAATGGTCAACTCCGCCTCTGGCTGGCGGATCTCCTGTCTGGCCGGCGTGGTCCGGATCTGAATCCTCGCCAGCTGGGATTCGATCCGGATTTGCGGTAGCTTCATCTCCCATCTCCCCCACTTTCATTCCAGAGCCTTTTCATGCGCATCGCCAGATAGCCTATTTATCCTAAGCAAGAGCTCTAGCTTACCTGAGAAAATCCATCAAAGACGGCTGAATAATCCGCGAGCCCGCAGACAATGCGGCGCGGTGCAGGCTCTCCTGAGTCATTAATTCCATAATTGCTTTTGAATAGTCCACATCTTCATTTTCTGACATGGTCCGGGTGGCAATGATCTCTTGTTCACTGAGGCGGTTTTCCACCAATTCCAGCCGGTTCATCCGCGCTCCCAGTTCTGCTCTTGTATTGATCGTCGCATTAATATTTTCATCGATTGCTTCCAAACTTCCTTCAATTGCGTTCCGATCATTTTCGCCAAGTCCCGTAATAAACTGGTCAATCCGTGTGAAGAATTCCTGGCTGAACACATCATCTGGGTTAACGCTTGCCTGAAGTGTCGTACCTTGAGCTACTGCTATCTCTACAGGCTGTGTCTCACCATCGCGGAGGATCGTGCCATCATCAGCCACCGGACGGCTGTTTGTATCGGTTCCGTTGAAAATGTATTTATCATTTACCTGTGTGTTGGCGATTTCTACTAAATGTTCTTTCAATTCCATTGCTTCTTCCTGTATGTTCAGTCGTTCCTCTGCATCATATGTATCATTGCTGGCCTGTACTGCCAGTTCACGCAGCCGTTGCAATCCTTGCGTTGTTTTATCGAGGGCAGCATCGGAATTATCCATCCAATTATGCAGCTCACTGGTATTCCGCATGTACTGCTCCACCTGTTTGACCTCGGTGCGGTAATCCATTCCCTTCATCGCAATCACCGGATCATCGGAAGGGCGGGTGATCTTTTTCCCCGTGCTCAGCTGTTCCATGTACTGGTTCATACGCTGATTGCTGCTGGCTAAATTCTGCAGCATATTATTGGTAAGCATTCCCTGTGTTACTCTCATCTCCCGTTACCTCCCGACTAATCCCATATTATTAATGACCCGGTCCAGCAATTCATCGGTCGCCGTCATCGTCCTGGCCGCGGCGTTATACGCGTGCTGAAATTTGATCATATTAGACATCTCCTCATCAAGAGAAACGCTACTTACAGACATACGCTGATTTTCCACCTGGGACCGGAGCATGCCTGTATTGTCTGCCATCCGGTTCGCCTCTTGTGCCTGCACGCCAAGTGATCCAATTACACCCTCGTAAAAGTCCTTGACCGAGCTGTTATCCAATCCATCAAGATCTTCATCAAACACTTGGGCGAGCTCTAGGGCATTTTGTCCATCACCCATATTGCCATTAAGGCTGGCAGCAATTTGGTCAGGCTCTTCCAGGGCAACCTCAATCGCTCCTGCTGCACCGCTCACCTCACCTATTTCCGAGAAGAAATTCACACCAGTACTGCCATCAAGTCCTGTTCCTTCCCGGTGTACCTCATTAAAAGCATCCACAAAAGATTTCGCCGCCTGATCCAGACTTGAGAGCACAGAAGTAAATTCTCCTTCCACATCACCATTAAACGTATGGCCATATGCCTCTATGAGCCCGGAAAGTGAGCCATTTGCGTCCTTAAATGGAAGCGATACACCGCCTGCTGTAATATCAGAAATTACTTCTACTCCATCAACGGTTTCGGTTACCGCTTCATCAAACTGCTGCACTTCCCCGCTGATCCCGTCCAAGAGGGTCAGTGAAGCACCGTTTTCCCCGACAACTGTAATTGTCACCACTCCAGCGGCCATTTCCGAAGTTGCATGGGAATTATCATAAGAAGTAGAGATCGGCATGATATTTGATAATTCATCAATCAAATTGTCCCTTCGATCATACAAATCATTTGTCAGATACCCGTGTGTTTCCGAATGCTTCACCTGCACATTGATTTCCTGAATTTGCGTCAAGAGAGAATTAGCATTGTTAAGTTTTGTATCAATTTCCGTCTTCAAATCCCCGCGGATCGTGTTCAGGGACTGGGACAAATACTGGAACGTCTCCGCCAGCGCCTGTCCCCGCTGCAGCACAACTGAGCGTGCCCCCGAGTTTTCCGGATTCACGGAAAGATCCTGCAACGATTGCCAGAGTTGATCCATGGAATGAGAAAGTCCGGCTTCTGATGGCTCATTCAGCACATTTTCCATCCTGCGTAGAGCATCTGCTTTTGTCTCCCAAAACCCAGCCTTCGAGTTTTCACTGCGAAATTGACCGTCCAGGTATTCATTGCGGATCCGCTCCACAGCCCCGACCTGTACACCTGTTCCAATCTGCCCGGGTATCTCCGGTCGGTTCCGGGAAGCCCCGGGGAATGGAATATTGGTCTCAAAATTAACACGCTGCCGGGAATAGCCCTCCGTATTGGCATTGGAAATATTGTGTCCCGTTGTATGTAAGGCTGCTTGCTGGGCAAAGAGTGCCTGCTTGGCCATTTCCAATCCATAAAATGTACTCATGTCCTGCCTCCTCTAATAGTTACGCCCGGGAATCAAAAAGGGAGCGGCTGGACGATGTGCCCTCCTGCTTTTGTTTTCCATAGTTCAAATTCTGAATCGACGGCTGCAATGTCTGCAGTGACAGCTGAACAAATTGCATCGATTGATCAATCAAGGACCGGTTCAGCTGCTCCTGCTGTTTTAATTCCGTAATTTTATTTGTGAGGGCAGCAGTCACATCAGCAAGCTCCTGCTGCCTGTCTTCTTCTGCCAATTCCAGAATATCTGTAATGGTGGCATTTTCCAGGTGTGGCGCATGCTCGGCCGTCCATGCGGCTGTTGCCTTTTGTCTGTTTGCCTCCGCGTTTTCCACGGCCTGAATGATTTGCCGCTCTTTAACGAGCACAGTCTGCAGTTTTTCCGCAGATCCCTCTTTGAGGACCGCTGTTTTCTCCCGGGAGTTATTTACCAAGGCTTCATGTGCCTCGACCAGCTCGGCCAGTGACCGGGTTATTGCCTGAATAGACATGGTTTCCTCCTTTAGATGCGTTTGGCTGTTTATTGTTTCCTCCAGAAATCAATCATCTTCTGTGCCGTTTGCTCATGATTTACCTTATATTCTCCTCTATCTACAGCCTGCTTGATTTCCTGAACATGGGCAGTCCGCTCTGCACTAGCCTTTCCGTTCTCCTGCAGCTTTTTTGCCTCGCTCGATATCTCCAGTTTGTCTTCATGGCTCTTCGCCTGCTTATGTTCCGCCTGCTGCTGCAGCTGCTGTTTATATGGATGAAAATTCGATTGGTTTGGCCCGTTGATTTTCATTAAGCCTTCACCCCTTCCAGTAATGCATTATCTATGGTTCATTTCCGTTATGATGTCCTGTTTCTTCTATTATCGGCTATTCCTTTACCGATTTAAAGGGAAAATTAACTTTTCTCCTGATCTCTCATGACATAGTAGGTATGGCGGCGCTTTTCCTGCTCTTTTTTTCGCTTTTCGCTTACTTCATAGCGTTCTAGATCCTCTCTTAATTCCTCTGTACATTTGTAGCAGAGTTTTCCGGAAACAATTGGCGTATCACATTTTTCACATGGATAAGAAAGTTTGGGAAACTGTGATGGCTGTAGTCTTTTTTCTTTTAAAAATTTGATAAGCAGTTTCTCCTCCACTCCGGTGGCCTCCACAATCTCCGGAATGGTTGCCTCCCTGTTCTTGCGGATGGTCAAAAATTGGTACACGGTCTGGTAAGCGTCTTCTTCTGACTTTTGACAGTCATGACAAATATCTCTCGTATGTTTAACAAAAACCACGTCGCAACGGGTACAATTTGCTAGCTCAGCCAATGATGATTCCTCCTTGATGTACCAGCCTCGCTCCAGCTATCCCCTTATAAGCGTGAACGCATAGACAGCTGGACAGCCTAAGGCATGCAGCAGTGCTCCTGCATGCCTCAATGTCGTGCCGGTTGTATAAATATCATCGACAAGAACAACTGGTTTGTGAAGTGCTTTTTCGAGGACAAATGGATTTTCCGTTAAAATCCGTTCCTCTCGCGTTTTTTTTGACTGCTTTTCTCCGTGCAGCCGAGTGAGCACCTCTTCTGTCTCCAACGGCAAAAACGATGCCAGCATTTTTGCTTGGTTAAACCCGCGCTCCTGCAGCCGTTCCTCGCTTAAGGGAATTGGCACTGCGATGGCTTCCTCGGAAAAATTCCAATCGGCGAACGCAGTCTTTACATGCTGCTTAAATGCGTGGCCAAGATGATAATCCCCGCGGTATTTCCATTTGGCAATCATTTCTTTCATCCGTGCGTTATAGGAGAATACCGAGTAATTCTGTGCTAAAGTTTCTTTAGGCATACGCTCCTCCCACCAGCTGCAGTCACGACAAACGGCATCTGAGCCCACTTTGCTGCAGCGCGGACAGCGTTTGCCGTGAATCCGCTCCATTTCCTCCTCACATCCAGGGCATAAGGAACGCTTTGGGGAAAGCTGCACAAGGGTAGCCCAGTTTACTTCCGGCATAATCGCTTCCTGGCACCACAAACATTCCATCTCATATCCCTCCCCGGTGATTCATTTTCCGAATCGCTTCTTTCGCCTGAACCATCGCATCTGTCTTTCCTTCATGGAAAAAGACTACCTCGCCTGTCGGATCATCCGGACTTCTGCCGGCTCGTCCGGCAATTTGCACAAGCGCTGCTTCATCAAAAACTTCATGTCCGGCATCCAATACGGCAACATCGACAGAAGGAAAAGTAACGCCCCGCTCCAGTATCGTCGTTGTTATCAGGATATGAAGCTGTTTGTCCCGGAATTGCTGCACTTTTTCTTCACGATCCGGATCAGCGGCATGCACGGCGGTCAGCTGATCCGGTGATGAAATAGTTCTTTCCTTTAGAAAAAACTGTGTGAGCGGTTCTTGCAAGTTTTCTGCCATTGATACAGCTGGAACAAAAATCAGCAGCTGTCGTTTTTTCGTTTCTCTTGCTTCGGTCCATTTTTGAAAGGCTTGCGGGAGGATGGCGTTTTTTAAATCGCGTTTCAGCGAAAAGGAAATGTTCAGTTTGGGGACAGGAAGCGGGTGTCCATGAAATCGGACAGGAACAAAGATATGCGGCAGATTTCTCCGGTTTATCCGTTTGCGGTGATTTTTTCTAGGGGTGGCGGTCAGGTAGATCGTGGTGCTCGCTGAGGTCTTTGCCCGCTCGGCAGCAAACGGCAGGGAAGGATCAGCATGATAGGGGAAAGCATCAATTTCGTCGATTACCATCACATCAAAAGCGTCCTGATAGCGGAGCAGCTGATGCGTGGTAGCCAGAATGAGCTGGGCACTCCCTGCTTTATTCTCACTGCCTCCATATAAGCCTTCCACCTCGACGTCTTGGTAGGCACGGCGGATGCGGGGCAGCAGTTCACGGACGACATCCGCCCGCGGTGTGGCGATGCAGATTCGCCTGCCGAGCTTGAGTGCTTTTGTGATGCCTGGAAAAAGCATTTCCGTTTTTCCGGCACCGCACACAGCCCAGCATAATAGCTCTTTCTCTTGTCCTGCAATAGCTTCAGCAATCCGGTCCGCTGCCCGCTGCTGCAGGTGTGTCAGTGCCCCTTCCCAGGTGCAGGGATCTGCATGCGCCGGCCAAACCGGCTTTTCACCTGTCCAATAGTAAAGCGGCTGACAGGCCATCACCCGGCCCATCTCTATGCACTTTCTGCAGTATAAATGGGTGGAAAGACAAATTTCACAGGGGATCAGGGCAAATAGTGACTTCTTTTTATTTCCGCAGCGCTGGCATTGGTGGGAAAAGGCTTTTGTGAGAATTGATGCGGTGGGCGCGATAAGCTTTTGCTCTAGGAATCGCTGAAAGGTTTTTTCATCCAGAGGGAACTCTTCACGAAGCAGCAGTTTTCCTGAAAGCAGCCGGGAAATTGCTTCATTGCTGGGAGCGTCTGTCGTGGATGAGGTTGGATGGGGTTGCAATTGTTTCACTCCTTTTGGGGTAAAGCTGCGGCAGATGCCGCAGCATTTAGCATTATTCCTTATACCAGGTAATGCCAACAGCACCTTCCCCTAAATGGGTACCGATCACAGGGCCGAAATAACTGACAGATGCATCATGGGACGGGTATCTTTTCAGAAAGGTATCTTTCAGCTCCACCGCAGCCTGTTCATTATTGGCATGGATGAACGAAACGACCAGCTTGTCCCCTTTTTGCGCATCTTCCTCCAGCAAACTGAAAATGCGGTTGAGCGCTTTTTTGCGGGTGCGGATTTTTTCAAATGGAACAATCACTTTATCAACGAAATGCAGGATCGGCTTCACCTTCAGCATGCTTCCCACCAGCGCTTGAGCCCCGTTCAACCGGCCGCCGCGATGCAGATTGGTGAGATTATCCACCATGAAATAAGCGCGGATCGTTTGCTTCATCTCATCAAGCCGCTGAACAATCTCCTCCGCCGAGCGGTTTTCTTTGGCCATCCGTGCAGCCTCCAGCACATAAAAGCCCTGCCCCATCGCACTCAGTTCCGAATCATAAGGATATACTTCAATTCCTTCTACCGTTTCTCCGGCAGCTACCATGGTTTGATACGTGCCGCTGATTCCGCTCGACAAATGAATCGAGACCACTGCATCATATTCCTTGGCCAGCTCTTCCAGTTTACTTGTCATATAGCCAATGGATGGCTGGGAGCTTTTCGGAAAATGCTCGGATTCTTTTAATTTCCGGTAGAATTCCTCCGTCGTTATTTCGATTTCTTCTTCATAGGAATCATCGCCAAACACGACACTCAGCGGCAGCATGTGAATGCCATGTTTTTCCCGTTCCGCAGTCGGGATGTAAGCCGTACTATCCGTCATTACAGCAACCTTCATGAATACCTTCTCCTCTTCCATGTAATGATTTATGTTTAATAGGATCATTGTCTAGGCTTATTTTACATTAACCTGCCGGAAATTGCATTACTGAATGTGATTTTGATAAGAGGGAAAACTTCCGGTCGAGAGTGAGAACTTCCGCCCGAGAGCAAAAACTTCCGCCCGTGAGAGAAAACTTCCGCCCGTGAGAGGAAACTTCCGCCCGTGAGAGGAAACTTCCGCCCGTGAGCAGAAACTTCCGCCCGTGAGAGAAAACTTCCGCCCGGGAGCAAAAATTTCCGCCCGAGAGGGAAAGCTTCCGCCTGAGGCTATAAATCTGCCATACACTTTCAAAAATACCCTGACACCACCAGGCATCAGGGTAAATATAAATGTCTTATTCTCGTACTATACAACTTCCACCCAGCCTTTTTTGATTGCTGCCACAACAGCCTGGGTGCGGTCCGTGCAGTTCATTTTCTGCAAAATATTGCTGACATGGTTTTTTACCGTTTTTTCACTAATATACAGCGACTCTGCCACGGCGCGGTTGCTCTTTCCGTCCGCCAGCAGCTGCAGTACCTGGCTTTCGCGTTTCGTCAGGATGTGCAGCGGTCTGCGGTACTCCACTTTATTCTCCGCGATGCCGGTGATATTTTCTTTCGACAGCCGACGGTATTCCTGGACAAGATTATGAGTGACTTTAGGATGCAGATACGAACCTCCTTCATGGACAACTTTAATCGCCTCGATCAGCGCGTCCGAGTCCATTTCTTTCAAGAGGTAACCTTGTGCACCTGTTTGCAGCGCATGTGATACATAGCTCTCATCATCATGGATGGATAATATGATGACACGCGCATCAGGGAAAAATCGCACCAGGTCCTTTGTCGCCTGCACACCATTCATGTTCGGCATATTGATGTCCATTAAAACAACATCCGGCTTATGCTGCTTTACCAGCCTTGCCGCTTCACTTCCGTCTTCCCCTTCAGCCACCGTTTTAAAAGAAGGCTCAAAATCCAGGATGCGCTTGACACCTTCCCGGAATAACTTGTGATCATCAATTAACACAATTCGGATTGGTTTTTCTGTTCTCATCTTGTGCTCCTCCTAAGTCTGTGTCGCTTTGTTCTATTACCATTTAATTATGAAAGATGATCGTTCATTTCTCTCTATGTCGGTTTGAAACTGCGATTCGTTAAGCATTTTCCAGCTTGGCATTGTAAGGAACCCTGATCATAATCGTTGTGCCCTTGTTCAATCTGGAATCAATGCTCATTTCCCCTTCCAGGAGCTCCACCCGTTCACGCATACCGATTAAGCCAAACGATTTATCTTTTTTCTCTGCCGGATCAAACCCCTTTCCATTATCCCTTACAACTACGGTAATATAATCGCACCGAATTTCCAGTTTTACTTTGATCAAGGATGCATTCGCATGCTTCAGTGCATTTTGAATTGATTCTTGGATCAGCCGAAAAAAGGCAATTTCATAGTTTTGATTCACCCGCTTATCTTCTCCGATAGAAGTAAACTCTAATGTGGTATCACTATAGTCGGATATGGTGGCAACATAACGTTTGATGGTAGGGACGAGTCCCAGATCATCGAGTGCCATTGGCCGCAAATCATAAATAATTCGCCGGACTTCATAAAGAGAGGATCGGATCATTTTCCGTATATCCCGTATTTCGAGCAAGGCCTGCTCGATGTCCTTTTCCCGGAATGACCGGTCGATGAGTTCCGAGCGAAGAAGGATATTGGCAAGCATTTGCGCTGGCCCATCATGGATTTCCCGGGAAATTTTTCGCCGCTCCTCTTCCTGTGCTTCAATAATTTTCAGCCCAAATTCTTGTTTCTCTTTTGCATCAGCAATAATTTCATTAACCTGGCGAAAATCATCATGCAAGTAGTTAAGGATTACTGCGATTTTACCAGCAAGCCCTTCTGCCCGCTCAATCGTCTGACTGAGGGTGATCAGCCTTCTTTCCAGGTAGTCCCGTTTTTCCCGGAGCGATTTTTCCTCCTGTTGCAGCATGGCCAGTTTTGTCTGCATCTCATGGGTATTTTCATAAACATCGCGAATCTCGTCTTCTTTGTATCTGTCAAAATACCTGCTGACCTCAGCCAGCCGCTGCCGGGAATAGCGCACCTTCTGCTCCAGCTGTTCTCCGTTTTCTATGTGCCGGAGGACCTGTACTTTCGTCTCCTGCAATTCTTGCACCAGCTGTTCGTGTTCCTTGCGCGCTTCCTCACTGATATGGAAGATTTCATCCTTCGAGTTCTCCACAACCTCGATCATTTCATCAATAATGTAGTCGAGCGCTTTCTCGTTCAGCTTCTGTGCCATTTTCTTCCACCAACCTATGTAATAATTATACGCAATAATGCGACCGTTTAATAGGGTCTTTCCTCTCAGATAATGCAAATTCTATCGTTATTTTATCCTCTATTATATACTAAAATGGTGGATATAGGAGAGTGAATTTACATGTTAAAAAAATATTTCACCGTAAAACAGGAAGGAAACGATGAACAGATCATCCAAAAGTCCCGATTTATCGGATATGTCAGGCGGACTGAAACAGAAGAAGCGGCCCAGCAATTCATCCAGGAAATCAAGAAAAAACACCCGAATGCCAATCATAACTGTTCCGCCTATATGATCGGCGAAAATGATCAGATCCAAAAAGCAAATGACGACGGAGAGCCCAGCGGTACGGCTGGGGTGCCGATGCTAGAAGTACTGAAGAAACAGGGACTGAAAGATACGGCAATTGTTGTGACGAGATATTTTGGAGGAATCAAACTCGGCGCCGGTGGACTGATCCGTGCTTACGGCAGCACCACCTCACAGGCCATTCGTACTACTGGAATTGTCAAACGCGAGCTGATGCAAGGATTTTCTGTTACTATTGACTACACCCTGCTAGGTAAACTGGAAAATGAAATCCGCAATTCTCTGCATATATTGGATGAAATCCTTTATATGGAAAATGTGGAAATGATTGTTTATGTAAAAATGGATGAGACAAAACCATTTCGGGAGTGGATCACAGATCTCACCAGCGGTCAGGCTGAAATTGCCGAGGTGAAACAGGTTTATGTGGAGACGGAAGTGGAGTCGACGGTAGATTGAAGGGGTGTTTGGAGACGAGCGGACCGGAGTGGTACGGCGAGCGGGCAGCCGCTCTGTGGAGGCTGCAGAAATATTGTTGTTAAGCTCTTATCAAGAGAAATTCAGCATTCGGTTCGTGAACTTCAGCTGTCTGTCCCGGGGGTCAGCCAGCAGCGGAGCGAGATTAACATTTGCTCGCTTCTGGTTGATTTAGCCTCGATTCCGGTTGATTCCCTGCCGCTCAAGTTGACATGCTGCCGACGCTGCTCGCCCCCGTCTCAGCATTACCGCCTACACCTCACCAAGCGCCGCTTCATCAGCAATCAACGTAACTTGCGGATGCTGCTGGAGCACCGATGCCGGGAAACCCTCGGAAATCTCGCCATTCACGAACCTGGCAACTGCTTCAGTTTTCTGTTTGCCGGAAACGAGCAATAAGATGGCCTTACTTTCCATGATGGTTTCTATCCCCATGGTGATCGCTTGCGTTGGCACATCCTCCAATGAAGGGAAAAACCTGGCATTTGCCTCTCTGGTAGAAGCAGCAAGATCTACGACATGAGTTCTGCTGGCAAAAGAAACCCCTGGCTCATTAAAGCCAATATGGCCATTTAATCCGATTCCCAATATTTGCAGGTCGATACCGTTTGCCTGCTGAATCTGTGCTTCATAATTTCTGCATTCCTGCTCCAGATCAGCCGCCGAACCATTCGGCAGGTTCGCCTTCTCAGCCGAAATATCGATGTGGTTGAACAGTTTTTCCTGCATGTAATAATGATAGCTGTTCCGATCATCGTTTTCGAGACCGACATATTCATCCAGATTAAAGGTTGTGGTTTGCTCGAATGACACTTTCTTCTGCCGATATTTTTCGATCAGCTGCTTATATAATCCTTCCGGGGTCGAGCCGGTAGCAAGACCCAGCACCGGTGCGTCCTGCCGGTGGATATTGTTTATCACGTGGGAGCAAGCCTTTTCGCTCATCTCTTGGTAGTCTTTTACTTTTATAATGTCCATTTGCTTACCTCCTGTCATGCGCGACCATACCGCGGCAAATCGTTGTCTTTACTGTTAAGTCATCCTCCACCAACAAAATATCTGCATCTTTTCCCGGTGTGATGCTTCCCTTTTCTGCAAATACACCCAGCTGTTTGGCCGGATTCATCGAGGCCATGGCAATGATGTCCTGTATAGATCCGCCTGCAATATCCAGCATGAGTTTGGCGGCATCTTCCATTTTCAAAATACTGCCCGCCAGTGTTCCGTCTTCCAGCACGGCACGGTCCTCTGTCACCATTACCGGCTGTCCGCCCAGTTCATAATCACCGGCAGAGAGGCATTTCGCACGCATTGCATCCGTAATCAGGATCAGGCGCTCCTTGCCGACATTCTGATAAATCAGCTCCAGCATCTCCCTTGAGACATGAATGCCGTCAGCAATCAGTTCTGCACGCAGTTCATTCAGCTGAAAAGCAGCACCGACAGCTCCGATATCGCGGTGGTGGATACCGTTCATCGCATTGCACAGATGGGTGAGCTGCCCCACCCCATGGGCCACAGCCTGTTTCATTCCGGCAAAATCAGCATCCGTATGTCCTGCCGAAACATTGACACCTGACGCTTTCAGCTGACGGATAAATTCACCATCTGCATCATGCTCCGGCGCCATGGTAATCGTCCTGATTTTATTTCCGGACAATTCCTGCCATTTGTTAAACAGCGCCAAATCCGGTTTTGTGATGTAAGCAGCCGGCTGTGCACCAGCCTTGCTTTTTTCCACAAACGGTCCTTCGAGATGGATGCCAAGGATGTCCGCCTGCCCAGGTTTATTGGAATAATCAGCAACTGTCTGCAAAGCCTTTTCAATATTCTCATGGGACTGCGTAATCGTCGTTGCCAAAAAACTGGTTGTCCCTTCCTGTGGCAACACCTCCGCCACCCTATCCAAGGCCTCTTCTGTCGCATCCATCACATCTGCCCCATTTGCGCCATGGATATGACCGTCGATAAAACCGGGAATGGCATTAAGATTTTTCCCGTCAAGCCGAGGAGTATGTGCTGGCACCTTTGGGCTGACCGATTCTTGCTCCCCTGCAGCGATAATTTTTCCGTTCTCCACATAAATCGCGCCGTTAGGAATAATTTCATTTTCTGTGTAGACCGTGATATTTTTTATATATAAGGATGCATTGCTCATTCTACTTCACCCTTCCTCTTTTCTGCTGTTTAAACGTAGTATATCAAATACTAGTTGTCTATACCACTATATAGGTCTATACATGGGGAGGAGACTCTGGTAAAATTTAATAAAGTGAAACTTCATTCAGTGGGGTTTTTGCTTCTCCCCACTGAATGTTAGTTGAACCAATCGGGCTTTTACAGGCAGTTATCCCCACCTAAAATATTCAGCGGTCCAACCTATTTTTGAAGTGGTGGATTTACTGCCTGTTAACCTGCGATAAAAACAAACGACATGAAGAAAGGGCAATTTGATGGTTAATAAACAATCTCCTTTGCCAATTTATTACCAGCTGGCAGAGGAAATTAAACAATTGATTAGATCCGGTGAGCTTGCTCCAGGAGATCTGTTGCCATCGGAACGGGAATATGCGGAAAAATACAATATCAGCAGGATGACCGTCCGCCAGGCGATTAATAATTTGGTGACAGAGGGCTTGATCTACCGGCAAAAAGGCCGCGGCACCTTCATAGCCGACAGGAAATTTGAGCAAAATCTGGCAGGACTGACCAGCTTTAGTGAGGATATGAAAAAGCGCGGACTGACTCCTTCCAGCAAGCTTCTAAGTTTTCAGCTGATCGAGCCGGACGAAGCGACTTTAGAGAATCTTTCCCTAGGTGCGAACGAAAAGGTGTATGAGATTGTCCGAATACGCATGGCAAGTGATCTCCCTGTTGCTGTGGAAACAAGCTATATTCCCTGGAAGGTCGCCGGTGATTTGCAGGAAGCAGACTGGCCCGATTCTTTTTACCAATTCATTGAAGAAAAGCTCGGACTGACCATTGCCTATGGCGATCAGACGATTGAGGCAGTCCTGGCCAGTGACTTCGAAATCAGCCACCTAAACATTGAACAGGGGTCCCCTGTTTTGCTGATGCAGCGAATCACCCATTTGCATGATGAGCCAAAAACGCCGCTGGAATATGTCAAATCCGCCTACCGGGCTGATAAATACAAATTCAGGATGCGAATGAACCGGTGAATGCGGATTTCCTTTCCAAGTAAAAAGCTAGCGCCTATTCCCCGGCACTAGCTTTTATTTTGCTTACCTTTACTTGATAATATTCTGTAAATCTTTTCGCTCTCCTGATCCGCCAGTCAATTCTTTTACAAGCATCTGAATAAGTTCCTGAGAAGACTGGATCTTAGAGCTTTCCGTATCACTGATCACTTTCTGCAAGATATTTTTATAACGCTCCTGCTCTCCCATTAAACTCCCACCTTTTTTAAGTCGCACCGTTTCACCAGATATGCGTACTATAGCATATTCGAAAGAAAAATATTGTCGAATACTGTCGTAATAGAACATTTTTTAATATATTGCTTGCTATTATACCATGAATCTATCATTTTGGCTGGGTATTTTGTCGGGTTTTTGGCGTTTTCCACCGTTGGAACAGCCATAAACAGCCCACAGCTGCAATTGCTCCAACGCTATCCAGTATAATATCGCCAACATACGGTGTCCGGTTTGGTGTAAAGCCTTGATGAATTTCATCTGTAATAGCATATGCAACTGTTCCAAAAAAGGAAATCACAAGGCTTGTCCTCATGTGAAACGAGGTGGTTTTCCGCAGCGCCAAAAAAAAGAAGCAGCAGAGAACGAAAAACACCCCGACATGCGCTCCCTTCCGGATAAAAAATTCCAGGAACCCGGCGACACCCTGGGCAGCGACACTGACTTCCGATCCGTTATAGGAAAAAGTTATGCCGGCAAGAAATGGTTCCAAAAAAGAAAGGTCCAGGAAGTTTCCCAGCAGTGGGCGGATATCCTGATTTTCATAAGGCTGGGCCGAAGAATAAAAAATAATTCCCATCCAGCCGATCGGCAGCAGCCAGTACAGCCATTTTCCCAATAATATCCCTCTTTTTCTAAGGATGTTTTCTAAAAGAATTTTTTATCACAATATATAAACCGCGACGAAAACCAATGGGGTTTATGATCGCCGCTGCGGAAATACCCCTCGCTTTCCGCGGGCGTCTGGTGAGCCTCCTCGCGCTGTCGCGCTGCGGGGTCTCACCTATGACTATGATCCCGCAGGAGTCTCGGGGTATTTCCTCCGCTACAGGTATGCTCTTTAATTCATCAACAGCTAACTACTTTGTTGATGGTTGATTGGAGCGGAGGGCATCCGACTCCTGCGGGAAGAAAAGCCTAGGTGAGACCCTGAAGTGCGCCAGCACAAGGGGGCTCGGCAGCTTCCCGCGGAAAGCGGATGCCCAGAGCGGAAATCAACGCGCACTCTGCTGCAGAAATTTTTGCAACAAATTGTAGGTTAAGTCACATTTTCCCATCAACTACGAAATAAATAAGCAACAAAACTTACGAAAAGACCCTATCTTAAATTACATCATTCCTATTATAACTGCTGGCAGTGGAAAATCCAGCCCTGTTGAACGAACGGCAGTTTACAATAAAAAATTCAGACACAGAAAAACCGCCAGCAGTGCTGAACGGTTATTGCTGATTTCGCCATTTATAAAATTCCAGATATTCCCTGAATTGGTCTTTGGACACACCGGAATTCATCGCTTCTTTTACAATGGTCATCCACTCATCATCCAAGCTTTCTATGGGGACGGAATTCTCTTCCTGTATAAGCTCATTTACAGATACGCCCAGCACATTGCTGATCTTCTCAATAAATTGGATGGATGGATTAGTCTGGAGGTTTCGTTCAATCGAACTCAGGTATGATTTTGCTACATTTGCTTTTTCAGCCAACTCGGAAAGGGACATTTTTTTATCCTGACGCAACTCTTTTATTTTTTCGCCGATCAAGCACGCTCACCTTCTTTCCCCGTGATTATAACATAAAACGGGTAAAAGGTTCTATATAAAGCACGTTTTTTAGCCACTCTTTTCCGCTTCCGCTTCTACCTGCAGGAATTGACGGACCTCCTCTGTCGTCATACCGATAATTTTAGCCTCTGCTATAAGCACTGCCCACTCATAATCAATTGCGGCGTCTTTTATCGTTTTCTCCATCTTCCGTCCCCCATTTTTGTCCAGGAAACCCGGCCGTCTTGGCGTTAAGCTTTAGACCCGTGATTTTGCGTCCTTATTTTTCAATAAGTTTGCCTTTGACTGGGACTATATTCTTAGTACTGGTTCTATCATACTATAAAATGCAAATTTTTTGTATAGATTGTTTTGTCGGTTTGCTTCTATTTTTGTTATGCGAAGGCACTACTTTTGTCGGTGGGCAAAAACCTAGCGTTCATTGACTGTTGTTGGGTTGATCTTTTTGACAAGCTTGCGGTAAATAAATAGCCCCGCTCCGCTAAAGAGAAGCAACAATCCGATCAGCAGATAGTTAAACATGTTACTGGCGGTATCAGGGAGGATGGATCCTCCTGCCGCTCCTTCGCCCCTGCTTCCACTACCGACAACACCGGAAGCTACTGCTTCATCTGTGTCTTGCTGCTGCCCTGCAGTCGAGAAGATCAGGGCAAACCTGGCACTCAATCCTTGGAAGTCATTGTCTAGATGCTCCGGGAAGCGAACGGTGAACTGCAATTCTTCTTCCGTGAATGAAGTTAATGATCTTGGTGCAAGTTCCTGGAAGTCAGCAAGTTTTCCACTGAATAGTTCCTGTTCTCCCCCCCTCACTTCCAGCAATAATTCGTTAAAAAGTTTGTTCGCTTTGCTTTCATTTCTTAACGAAACCACATAATCAAATGCACTTGACCCATTGTTTTGGATAACTACTGTTCTTGGGGCCCAGTCTCCCGGCTTCATATTCGCCACATCGAACAGGACACCCTGAGGTTCTATTTGAATATCTATCTCGTTTCCTTCCTCTGCAGCTGTAGGCCACGAAAAACCGAGAGAAAATAAGAAAACTGCGATTCCGGCTATTATAAGTCTTGCGCTTTTATGCATCATAAGCATCGTCTCCAATACGACGTAAAATTTCCAGGCCGCTTACTTCGCTTCTGCCGTTTCTTTTTGATTGCTTTTTTCCAGCTCATTTAGCGTCTTCCAGATGCTGATAACCGAATAGCCAAACATCAGGATTCCCGGTAAAATCAGAAGCATTGCACTACCCTCAGGCGACTGGGCAAAACTGCTGATATACCCGGCATATGGCAGGGTGAAACCGGTGTAGACCCCCACTACATTTTCGGCAAGCACTGGGGCACTGTCTACCGTGTCATTGTTGTCCCCTTTGGTCGTATAAATCACTCCGCTCCCAGTTTCTCTTACTTCTGTAATTCGGTGGGTAACAAGTTTATTTTCATCTTCCATGAAGGTAATTACATCGCCTGGCTGAAAGGATCCGCGTTCTTCCCCGGCAACGGATTTGACCGCGATGAGGGATCCTGTCTGAATGCCTGGCTCCATCGAACCGGAAAGCACGGTCTTCAGTTTATAGCCGAATACTTCCGGTTCACCGTCTGAGATCTTTGTATAAACTACCATGACCGCAACACTTACAAGCAGCACAACCAGCACGCTTGATACTACGCTATTTACCCTTTTTAAGACCTTTTGTTTCTTCACTCCTTCGCCCCCTTTCCGTCACTAATTTGTTTGTCCCCTGCTTCTGTTTCCGTTCGATCTGTTTTCTCTTCGGCTGCCGCTTTGTCGGCTTCACTCTGGGTATCCGCTTCTGTTATGCTGTCTTGCTGCTTCTCTTCAGAATTCTCCTCCTTCTCTTCTGTGGAAGGAGAGGTCTTTTTTTGCGTAGTTTCTGGTAGTGCTTCATCTTTTTTATCTTCGTTTTTTACTTCTACATCTTCCTCTCCTTCTTGTTTCGCGGGTTCTTTATTCTGTTCTTTTTCTTTTCTATCCATGTCTTTATTTTCTTCATCAGTGTCAGCTTTTTTCTTTGCGTGCGGGCTCTCCTCTTTGCTGTCCGGCTTTTGCCCTGAGCTGCAGTCTACGCGGATTTTTTCACTCCAGATTTTCTTATCCCCTTTATGGTCCTCATGCTGGTAGGCTAAAAAAACATACCTTCCAGGTTTCTCAGCATAAAAGGTGAGCTCGGTTATTTCTCCGCTCGCAAGCGCTTTGATAGTGCCTTCCCCTTCGCCGAGTTTCTGCTTCTCGCCTTTTTCCGGATTACCATTTTCTGCATAAAAGACTTCATAAGTGCTGTCTTCTGTCATGTCTCTTTCCACGATATTTTTAATCCCTGCCTTGATGGTGATCGGTTTGCAGGAATCAATGTTCTGGTTGCCTTTCCCGGTAAATATCAGAATGCCCCTGGGGTCCCCTTCTTCCTCCCAATGACCCACTTCCAGCAATCCGTTTGCCTGTCTGGCATCCGTAAATTGGGCTGATGTATGGTTGACCAGATAGGTTGTGGAAAAGATGATTAAATACCAGATCATCACCACTTTTCCGATCAGCAGAAACCACTGAAACCGGGACTTATATTTTCTTAACCTGCTCTGTCTCATGAGTATCTCCACCTTTGGTTAGAGGGGTTTTTTAGGTTAAACAGTTATATGTATTGTAAGAGCAAAGACAAGAAGATCCCTTGCTCCACGACGGCAATCTGGAAGGAAGCGGGATAGCTATTTCCCGCTAACTGTTGTTTTTCCCTCCCGTTGTTCTGCTGTGAACTCCCAAAACAGCCTTAGTGCATCTCCCTGGAAATGATTCTGGTTTTCGTTATTTTCGATAAAGGTGAAATGGACGGAAAATTCCTCCGATTTATTCCCGGCAGTAAACGACTCCAAAACGAGTGCTGGGTTATCCTTCAATTCGGAGAGCTGTTTCTCAAAAATTACTTCTTCGCTTCCTTTCGTCCGCAATTCAACCAGAATATGGTCGCCCAGGTCGCTATCTCCGTTATTCTCATGCTTATCCACTACTTCATAAGAAGAAGCAAGTACAACCTCTCCCATATCGACGGTCCCATCATTGGTAAGTGTAAAGTCACCCTTCACGGTGTCACCCGGCACGATACCATCGACTTCAATAATCGTTTCCTTGTTCAGGCCCAGATCCAGCACCCCTGCCGCAAACGTATTGGCCGCTGTTTCGGAATCACTAAAATAGGCATACGTCCCGCCGCCCATCAGGCATAAACCCAGCACAGCGGTTGCCACAAAGCAAAGAATCTTATTTTTAATGCTCAATTGCATCCCCTCCTTACCATTCTGCAGTTTAACCTTTAAGTATTTGGGCTGATGAATGATATGTAGAGGGAGAAGTGTTCTCCCCCTCTCTTATCTGCTTGGCTTATTTTAGTGTCCCCTCTGTTTGATGTGCCTCCAGTTCAAACGCCACATCCAAATTGGCTCCCTGCAGGTTGTTTTGATCTTGCCCATTGTCTTCAAAGGTGATTTTGATGGTAACCCAATCCTCCGTACCATTTGGAATTCCTTGCGCATCAACTATGAAATCAAACCATATCGGAAAACCAGGCGTTATATCTGTGTCCTTGATTTGAGCCAATTCAGCAACTGTATACCCGCTCAATTCATCAATTACAGTAAGATCACTTGCCAGAAAGTCAACTTTCAAATGGTTGGCAAATTCTTCCGTGCCAGTGAACGAGGTGTTCATTAGCACTTTGGATATATTTAGTGATCCTTCATTAGTCATTTTAAACGACCTGATCATAGTGTCTCCCGGCTTTAAGTTATCAATATCAAAGGCGATTGTCGGGTCCACTCCCAAATCCAGTGTTCCTGCTGCAAATGTGTTATCAACGGTTTCCGCATCACTAAAATAAGCAAACGTTCCCCCACCGACTAAACTCAACCCCAATATTGCTGTTGCTACACCCATTCCTAATTTCTTTTTAATTCCCATGTCTGTTTCCTCCTCATTTTTTAATTCAACTTATCGCTGCCGTTCTCTGTGATGTTTTGTACGATTTCTGTTTCATCAGGTTGCTTTTTCCCTGTCATAGCTCTTGTCCTATGGAACGACCTAACCAGCTACACAGCGATATCCTCCTTTCATTTATGTACATTCGTTATAAAGAAACACAGTAGACCAACGCTCTTGTATCTTTTCTATCACAAATAGCGTTATTCATAGTTCTTTGTTCCTAATAACGAACAACTACTTGCAGTATAATCTATTGCTCATCAGACGCAAAACCCGAAAATCAGTGTTTTATTCTTTATTAAGAACTATTTCCTTTCGTTTTCTTTCATTTACTTGCGTTTACTAACAATTACATTTTTTATAAAATTTCTTTGTGTGTTATAATGAACAAAACAATCGGGAGGTCTTCAATGAAAGCAATTGCTTATTTGCTAATGGCTGCCGGGGCTATGTTCTTATTATATGGTGGTTATCAATTAGTCCAATCCAATTATGCACAGAATCAGAGTCTTTCCGAAGCCAGAACATTAGTGGAAAAAGGTACTGTTGGGGAAAAGAATCAACATGTTTCCGCCACATCAGCAAAAATATACAAGCCAGCCTCCGGGCAAACTGCAGGCATTTTACATATTCCGAAATTAGATGCCGTCCTGCCAATTATTGAGGGAACCAATGAAGACGAATTGGCAAAAGGAGTCGGACATTACAGCGGCACCGCCTTCCCAAAGGAAGGGGAGCAAATTGTGCTGTCCGGGCACCGCGACACGGTATTTCGCCGTATGGGAGAACTGAAGCTTGGTGATCTGTTGACAATAAAGATGCCTTACGGGGAATTTACCTATAAAATTACTGATACAGCGATCGTGGATGCGGATGATCGCTCTGTCATTGCACCTAAAGGTAAGGAAGTACTGACACTAACGACTTGCTATCCATTTTCCTTTATAGGAAATGCACCTGAGCGTTATATCATCACTGCACTTCCGCAAACAGAAAATTAACGTTTCTTCCATAGACGGATTCTTTAAAATCCGGTATAATCTACCTATACATGACAAAATTTGCGAACTTTATAGTTATATAGATAATAAGCAGGCAGGGGAGAATACGTGTGAATTCGAGAGTGAACAAAAGAAAACATAAAAAACGGCGCAAATGGCCATATTGGATAGGCGGAATATTTCTCGGGTTAATTTTACTGACCGGTAGTTATCTCTGGTATCTGTATGACCAGGTCGGGGATACGGTTACTACGATGCATGAACCACTGGAAAGGGACACAAACCCGGAACGCCAGGAGCAAATCAGCCAGATTTTTACGGAAAAAGAATCCATCAATGTCCTGCTTTTAGGTGTGGATGAACGCGAAGGTGACAGCGGACGCTCCGATACGATGATACTCTTATCTGCCAATCCGAACACCAACTCACTGAAAATGGTGAGCATCCCCCGGGATACGTATGTCAATATTCCCGGCTACGGAATGGATAAAATCAACCATGCCTATGCATTTGGTGGTGTCGGGTTGTCTGTGCAGACAGTGGAGGAAGCATTCGATATACCGGTCCATTTTTATGCCCGGGTGAATATGCAAGGCTTTGAACAAGGAATTGCGGCGCTCGGCGGAGTGACCGTCACGAATGACACGGCCTTCACCCAGGGAGGAATCGAGTTCCCTGCCGGTGAGATTCACTTAAACGGTCAGGAAGCCCTGGAATATATTCGCATGCGAAAAGAAGACCCGCGTGGAGACCTGGGACGAAACGAACGGCAGCGTGAAGTGGTTACTGCCGCGATGGATAAGGCCGCGAGTTTCTCCAGCATCACCCGTGTCGGGGAAATCTTGGGCATTCTTGGCGAAAATGTGACGACCAATTTAGATCAAGGCCAAATGCAGACATTGTTTCTCAACTACCGCGGCATTATGAGCAATGTGGACACAATGGAGATCTCAGGCAGCGGCCAGATAATCAATGGTATTTGGTATCTGATCGTGCCGGATGAAGAGTTCCAGCGAATTACCAATGCAATTAATGAACATATGGAAGCAAGATAGCGCTGACCGGCAGATGAATATACAAAAAGGAAAAGTCACCTGGGAATATCTATTTAACAGTGTGGCTTTTCCACGTTTGAGAAAAAGCTTTTTGATGGGGGAGCTTACAATGAGAAAAGCGATATTATTATTTTTGGGGTTGCTTATTCTATTTTTAACTGCGTGCTCGGAAGATTTACCGACACCAAATGAGCGATTTGGTGCGTTTGTGGAACAGTGGAACAACCAGGAGTTTGCCGGCATGTATGAAATGCTGTCAGGTGAAGCGCAGGACACTTTTTCAACCGAAGAAATGGCAAACCGCTACAGCAATATGTATGAAGATTTGGATGTGTCGGAGCTTCGTGTAAGCTTCAACGAATTGAGTGAAGAAGAAACCACTGCTGCCATGGAGGGAGGTACAGTGGAAATCCCCTTCCATGTCGAAATGCAAACCATTGCCGGCCCTATTTCCTTTAATTATCAAGCTTCCCTGGTGCAGGAGAGCGCAGGTGAAGACGCGGAGCCCAACTGGTTTGTTGAGTGGAATACCGGCTACATTTTTCCGGAACTGCAAGGTGGCGGTGAAGTTAGCCTGAATACCCAGGAGCCGGAACGCGGAGAAATTTTTGACCGCAATCAAATGCCGCTCGCGCTCAATGGCATGGTAAATCAGCTGGGGATTGTACCGGGGAAACTTGGGGACAATCCGGATCAAGCCAAAGAAGAAATTGCCGGTCTCTTGAACATGTCCGTGGAGGAAATTGATACCGCGCTAAATGCAAGCTGGGTGGAGCCTGAACTTCTCGTGCCAATCACCACAATTTCCCAGAATAATCAAGAGCTCGTTGATCAGCTGCTGCAGGTTAGCGGTGTAAGCATCAGTGAAGTTCCTGGACGTGTCTACCCTGCCGGTGAAGCTGCCGGACCACTGGTGGGCTACCTGAACCAGGTTACCGCTGAGGATCTGGAAGAATTGGATGCAGGCGAATACGGACCAAATGACATGATCGGCGCCCGTGGACTGGAACAGCTCTACGAAGAGCAGCTGCGGGGCGAACGCGGTGTGGAAATTGTTGTGACCAATGAAGAGGAAACAAGTGTAATTGCGGAAAAACCGGTACAGGACGGGGAAGATATCACCCTTACCATTGACATCAATATGCAGGAAAAGGTGTACGAAGCATATGGCGGAGATGCCGGCACTGCCACGGTAATGGATCCGAAAACCGGGGAAACACTGGCATTGGTAAGCAGTCCTTCCTTTGATCCGAATGAAATCATGTATGGGACAACAGAAAATTTATGGGAGGAACTGAACAATGATGAGCAGCAGCCGCTCCTGAACCGGTTTGCCGCCACCTATGCGCCGGGATCTGTTATCAAGCCTGTTACTGCCGCGATCGGACTGCAGAATGGGACGATCGATCCCAATGAAGGCATCGAAATCAACGGATTGACCTGGAGTGGCGGAGAAGGCTGGGGCGATTATGAAGTCACCCGGGTTTCTGAATCGAACGGACCTGTCGACTTGCACGACGCACTCGTGCGATCAGACAATATTTATTTTGCCATGCAGGCCTTGGAGATGGGCAGCGAATCATTGATTTCAGGATTTCAGCAGTTCGGAGTTGGAGAAGAATTGCCATACGAATATCCAATCGAGAATTCAACCATTTCCGCAGATGGAACCATCGAGGATGAGGTGCTGCTGGCCAATACCAGTTACGGACAGGGCCAGCTGGAAATGAGCGCCCTGCACTTGGCAACAACCTATACGACCTTTTTAAATGACGGAAACATGCTGAAGCCGACACTTTTGACCTCGGAAGAAACCGGTCAAGTGTGGCAGGAAGGTCTGGCGACGCCCGAACAATCCGAGCTGATACGTGATGCCTTGCGAGCGGTCGTGACAGATGGTACGGCGCCACAGGCTCAGGAAGCTGACTTTCCTATCTCTGCGAAAACCGGAACAGCTGAGTTAAAGCTAACCGTTGACGACGAATCAGGAGAAATCAACAGCTGGTTCGTTGGCTACCCGACAGAAGACCAAGATCTTTTGCTCTCCATGATGGTTGAGCAGACACAGGATGAGGAAAGTGGTTATGCTGTGGAGAAAGCGACGGATATACTGATCGAGTTGAAACAATAGAAAAAACCTGCTCCCACATCAGCGGGAGCAGGTTTTTTATTTGTGGAGAAAACGGAATGCTGCTTCCTCTTCTTAATCCTGCTTATACTGCATATATACTGTCTGCGTAACAAGGAAATCTTCCACGCCATGTTTTCCGTCCGTTCCACCGAGTCCGGATTGTCGGAGTCCGGTGTGATAACCCTGTACGGCTTCAAAGTTTTCCCGGTTCACGTAAGTTTCACCGAATTTCAGCTCATTGACCACGCGCATGGCTTCATGCAGATTTTCCGTGTAAACCGATGAGGAGAGGCCAAATTTCGTGTCATTGCCATATTCGATTGCTTCATCCAATGTCTGGAATGTTACTACGGGAACGACCGGTCCGAATATTTCCTCCTGGATGATTTCGCTGTCCTGCTTCACGTTTTTAATAATGGCAGGCTCCAGGAAATAGCCATTGTCAATGGAGGGCCGCTTGCCGCCTGTCACGACTTCCCCGCCTGCATCCACAGCATCCTGCAGCATGCTTTCTACTGATTCGAGTCTGTCCTGGCTGATAAGCGGCCCGACATCAGCTTCTTTGTTTTCGCGCGGATTGCCAATGGATACCTCTTCAAATGCGGTCTTCAGTTTATCTATAAATGGTTCAGCAACCGATTCCTGTACATAAATCCGTTCCGCGTTCGTGCAGGCCTGTCCATTGTTTGCCAGACGTGACGTAGTAATATGCTTCACGGCAAGATCCAGATCGGCATTTTCCGTGACAATGGCCGGTGCCTTTCCGCCTAGCTCAAGGTTCACTTTTGTGATGCTTTGTGCTGCTGCCTCCATTACCTTGGTGCCTGCGGTGATGCTCCCGGTCATGGAAATCATGTCGACATCAGGGTGGGATGCCAATGCATTACCAAGTTTACCGCCAGTGCCTGTGATGAAATTATAGACACCGTTTGGAATTTCCTCCATATCATCCACTAGTTTTGTGAATTCAGCCGCAGTGTTTGGCGTTTTTTGACTTGGCTTCAAGACAATCGTGCATCCAGTCACCAAGGCGGTTGCCACTTTCCGTGCCAAGATAAAGACTGGAAAATTCCATGGAACAATGCCGCCAATCACGCCGATTGGCTTTTTAAACATCATGATGTTCTCGTTTGGACGGTCACTCGGAACAATTTCTCCTTCCATTCGTCTCGCCCATTCGGACATATATTGGAAATAATCAATGGCCAAATCAATTTCTCCTGTAGCGAGCTCATAATCTTTCCCCTGCTCCTCCTGCAGCAGGTCAATGAATTTCTCCCTATTCGCCTCGATTTTTTCACCCAGCTTGCGGACAACTTTTCCCCGTTCTATTGCGGGAGTCTGCTCCCAGCCGGTCTGCGCCTTCTTGGCTGTCTCTACCGCCTGGTTCACATCTTCTTCTGTTCCGTCGTAGATTTTGGAAATTACTTCTTCTGTTGAAGGGTTGATGATATCAATGGTTTCGTTTGATGAAGATGTCGTATAGTTGCCGTTTATATAGATTTTGTGCGGTTGCAATGAAATGCCTCCTTGTTGTGTTCTGATTGTCTTCTTCCACGAATTGGAGGCGGTTAAACTGACGAACTGGGCAAACTTCCATTTGCTTCAATATGTCTGAAACGTGTTATAATTATTATAATAGAAACACAAGGAGGCCCATTCCATGTCCAGAAACCTTACCACAACAACTGCTATCTATGCCTTTGACAAAAATACCGAGCCTGCGATGAAGGTGAAATCAGGCGAGACAGTCACGATCGAAACCTATGATTGCTTTACCAACCAGATCACCTCAGAACACACAAAAATGACCGAACTGAATTGGGATCAAATTAACCCAGCCACTGGCCCGATTTATATTGAAGAAGCAGAGCCTGGCGACATTCTCAAGGTGAAGATTGATGAATTAAAAATCGGCGAGCGCGGTGTCATGCTCACTGGCAAAAACCAGGGAGTATTAGGCGATTATTTTGATGAATTCGATGTGAAGATTTTCCCGATTGAGGAGGATTACGCAGTATTTGATGAAAACCTCAAGATCCCGCTGAATAGGATGATCGGTGTCATTGGTGTTGCGCCGGAGGATGAACCAGTGAATTGCGGAACGCCTGGGCCGCATGGCGGGAACATGGATACCAAGCTGATTACCGAGGGTGCAACGCTTTACTTTCCTGTTTCTGCGCCTGGTGCATTATTTGCCACAGGGGATTTCCACGCTGCCATGGGAGATGGGGAAATTTCTGTCTCCGGAATTGAAGTACCCGGGGAAGTAACGGTCACTTTTGAGGTAATCAAGCAGCACACGATAAGCCATCCGCTACTGGAAAATGAGGACGGCATTGCTTTTCTTGTGAGTGCGGAAACCCTGGATGAGGCGGCAAAAACGGCCGTCCGTGAAATGGTCGATTTTCTGCACCCGCATACCGATTTAAGCCTGTCCCACTTGACGATGCTGATGAGCGCTGCGGGGCAGACACAGATTTCCCAAATCGTCGACCCGCTCGTTACCGCTAGGTTTTTTGTTCCGCGATATGTACTGGATGCTTATGGTATTCAGTTGTTCCAGCAAAAATAATTCCTGGGGAGGGATAGCCTTGCGCATTATTGCCAGCAATGAGCGAGTAGGCACGTCACAGATGGAACTTTATACGCTTAAAATTGTTTACCTGCTCACGTTCAAACGATTCAAAGCTTTAAAGCGACAAATGCAGCAAGTTACGGAAGACCTCGAAACAGTGAAGCACAGGAAAGTTTTTTAAACTTACACAGCAAAAAAACCTGCCCCCGTAACCGGATGGCAGGTTTTTTGATTCTACTGCGCAGTCAATTCTGCCCGTTCATCTTCCGTAAATACCCTAGACCGGGTCAGGAAGCGCTTCCCCTCTGGTCCTTCCAGAGAGAACATCCCGCCCCGGCCATCAACAGCATCGATGATCAGCTGTGTGTGCTTCCAGTATTCATATTGGTCCTTCGACATATAGAAAGGTGTGTCCGCAATATTGCCCAGAAAAAAATCCGATTCGCCGGTGCGGAATTCATCCCTGGGATAGCACATGGGCGAACTGCCGTCACAGCATCCCCCGCTCTGATGAAACATCAGCGGTCCGTGCATTTCTTTCAGATTGTTAATCAGGTCGATTGCTTCCTCCGTGGCAGTCACTCGTTCCACCATTTTGACCCCTCCCATCTTTACCTATAACTTATGTCAGCTTTCGCGCGCTCGCTACGATTTAAAAGAAACCTTTAGGCTCCTCGCTGTAGTTGATCAGCAGGTTTTTCGTCTGCTGGTAATGGCCGAGCATCATTAAATGATTCTCCCGTCCGATACCGGATTTTTTATACCCGCCAAACGCCGCGTGGGCAGGATAATCGTGATACGTATTCGTCCACACACGTCCCGCCTGAATGCCGCGCCCGAAACGGTAGGCCGTGTTGATATTCCGTGTCCAGACTCCGGCACCCAAGCCATATAGCGTATCATTGGCGATTTCCATGGCTTCTGCTTTGTCTTTAAATGTGGTCACAGACAGCACCGGACCGAAAATTTCTTCCTGGAAAATACGCATGTTGTTGGTGCCTTTGAAAATCGTCGGCTCCACATAATAGCCGCCTTCCAATTCATCTTCCAATTTATTGATATTTCCTCCAACAAGCACTTCTGCCCCTTCTTGCTTCCCGATATCCAGGTAGGAGGCGATTTTTTCCATTTGCTCCTGAGAAGCTTGAGCTCCCATCGCCGTGTCGGTATCCAGTGGGTGGCCAATATTGATTTGCTTCACGCGCTCAATGACCCGCTCCATAAATGCATCATAGATCGATTCATGGACAAGTGCACGAGACGGACAGGTGCAGACCTCTCCCTGGTTCAGTGCGAACATCACAAAGCCTTCCACCGCTTTATCGAGGAAACCATCGTCTCTGTCCATGACATCTTCAAAGAAAATATTCGGCGATTTCCCGCCAAGCTCCAGCGTCACTGGAATGATATTTTCTGAAGCATACTGCATGATCAAGCGGCCGGTCGTCGTCTCCCCGGTAAATGCAACTTTTGACACACGGGAATTGGAGGCCAGCGGTTTTCCGGCTTCCACGCCAAAGCCATTGACAATGTTGACCACACCTGGCGGCAGCAGATCTTTGATTAAGTCCATCAAGAGATGTATCGAAGCAGGTGTCTGTTCTGCAGGCTTCAGCACCACACAGTTTCCTGCAGCAAGCGCTGGTGCCAGTTTCCATGTCGCCATCAGTATTGGGAAATTCCATGGGATAATCTGCCCCACGACACCGAGCGGCTCATGAAAATGATAGGCCACTGTGTCATCATCAATCTGGCTGATTCCGCCTTCCTGGGCGCGGATTGCGCCGGCAAAATACCGGTAATGGTCCGCAGCCAGCGGCATATCAGCAGCGAGCGTCTCCCTGACTGCCTTTCCGTTGTCCCAAGTTTCGGCGACGGCAAGCATTTCCAGATTTTCTTCAATCCGGTCGGCGATTTTATTTAAAATATTGGCCCGTTCGGCAACGGATGTCTTCCCCCAGGTATCCTTGGCTGCGTGCGCCGCGTCAACCGCCGCTTCCACATCTTCCTTGGTTGATCTGGCAAGCTTGCAAAATACCTTTCCCGTAACCGGACTCACATTCTCAAAATACTTCCCGTTTGCCGGCGGACGATATTCCCCGCCGATAAAATTGTCATACCTCTCCTTGAATGTGACCAATGACCCCTCTGTGTTTGGATTTGCGTACCTCATACCCTTCCTCCTTTGTTTGATAGCGCTTACAAACATCATACCATTTAGTTCAGAAAAATTTCAACTCTTAAACTTTGAAAAAATAGGGCCCCTATCCACAAGCAGGACAACCTTTTGATTAGAATGGCATCATCTCGCCTCCATAGGAAGTGAGCATATCTTCCAACATGTTATGTAAACCTTCAATCACCTCACGAGCCAGCTGTTTGCCATCAGGGTGAGAAAGGTCAACTTCTCCTTGAATCACTTCCCATCTGGGGTTCTCATCCGGTGCAAGATTTTTCGCACTCGTGCAGCGCGGATAGTTCACTGCATTTTCAGGGGTGATCTTTTTAGAGAAAACAATTTCGTGATTCCAGTCATCGCCAAAATCATAAACATAGGTGGTCTTATCTTTCGGCATGATAAACCAGTCAGCCAGCGTCTCTTCTTTTCCCTGATAGACCTGCCCGCCGAATAAGTCCGTAACATCATCCCGATCCGGGTTATCAATTTCCAAATTATCCGCACGCTTGCCATCCGTTTTATTCACAAAAAAACTGTGCAGGTGAGAATCATACCAGTTAAAAGCAACCTGCAGAACCTGATGCATATAATGCAAGGTTGCATTTTTACCGATCTGAATTTTTCGCCAAACAGGAACACTGACATCTTTTAACGCTACCCTGAATAGATCATCTTTTCGCCACCTTTTTGCATAGTCTACATATTTCGGGAATGGGTTGAATTAAGGTCCATATTATGCTGGCTTACTTTTGCAAAGAATGAGATAATAGGAGAAACAAACAGGAGGACTAACCACATGTACGAGAAAAAGCGTGTCAAAAAACCTGTCATAAACGAACCAGGCTGGACGGTAGACGATTATTATCAGTTGCCGGAAGATGGAAATCAGTATGAAATTGTCAAAGGCATCCTGGAACTCAAACCATCACCAACTACCACGCATCAGCGGATCAGTCAGCGTTTGGAGCGAATTTTGATAGATTCATGTGAAAAAGAGTATATTATTATCGACTCGCCAATTGATGTCCTTATCTCCGAGGATGAAACCCGCCAGCCTGACATTCTGATGATCCACCGCAGCAGGGAGCATATAATTGAAGAACATGCTGTAGTCGGGCCACCCGATCTCTGTGTGGAAATCCTATCCCCGAACAGCGCCGCACGGGACCGGATCATGAAAAAAGAAAGCTATGCGAAGTTTGGTGTTTCCGAATATTGGATTGCCGATTATAACAACAAGACCATCGAACAGTATGTATTGAAACCGGGCGGCGAGGAATATGATTTAAGACGTGTTTTTGAAGCAGATGATACCGTCACGTCCGAGCAGATCCCGTGCGCTTCTTTTGTGGTGAAGGAAGGGATGCGGATTTAGCCGTAACATAAGACCCTGACTTCCAGCCAGGGTGCTTTAGTCGAGTTGTTTGACAAGATTTACTGTTTCCTTCTCTCCACAAACCGCGGTTCATAGTTTGCGATTACCTCAAGAATCTCATCTCCTGTTGCGTAAACATGATGTTCTACGTTGGGATAAATGTGACGATTTGCTAGATGATTTTGGTCAAATTCCTTAATGTATTGAGAGTTTCTTACCTTATAAAAACGAAATGCTGTCTCATCTTCCAGCAGACTAAGGTCATGCTTTGACCCGGATCCTGAAAGAGAATATCCCATCTCTGTTCCATAGCGGAAAGCCCATACGACATATTCCAGGGGGCATACCTGATTAGGGTCGTCATAAACAATTTCGATTTCATTTTCGTTTTGATCTTCCAAGGTGATCTTCAAATAGTCATTATGTCTGACGATTTCTTTGTAAACCATATAATTCATTCCATACTTGTTTAAACTACCAAAAGGCTGCCATGCTTCCCATATTTCTTCGCTGTTATTAACCAATGGACCCGCCCCCTCTTTCTAAACATATGTATTCACCTATATTTGTTCTGGAACCAGGAGCAAAATTCCTTCCTCCCAGCAAAAAACCCCAGCACCAAATGCCAGGGTTTAAACTGAAGCTATTTCCGATTGTAAAAAACACCAGAGCCACGTCTGGAGTCACCACTCATAATATAATAAACCGATAATACCAGCAACCGGAAAATAGCTTCCTCTTATAAGATACGTAATGCCAGCGGACCTATTTCATTTCCGGAAGCACGCGTACTTCCTGGGCCATTGCGGATTGGCAAAGCGGACATTTTGGTTCAGCGGCAAAACTGTAGGATTCCCTCATCCATCCCTGGCAATCATCACTGGTGCATGACCATACATTCGTTTCAACTTCCGGCACTTCCTCTTTCGGTCTGCGAGAAAATGACATCATTGCATCTCCTTTCTTGATACATCTTCCATTATACTCCTTTTCAGCAAAGAAAGAAAGGCAATACAAACAAATCAGACAACCGATGCCTGTACAACTTGCCCGAAAACAATTTGTGATCTTGGCTGGAATTCGTGATTATTTCGTATAATGGAAAAGGTGCGCTGAGTGGGTGTACCTTGCACTGCCAGCTTTTTGAGCGTTTGCAGCTGCAGTTCTTTTTTGATGGTTAATTCGGAAAGCATGCTAATCCCAAGACCCGCTTCCACCGCTTCCTTTATCAGCTGGGTGCTGCCGAAAGTGAGCAGGTTCTGCGGCTTTATCTGATGTTTTTGGAAAAAGGCTTCTGCCATTTCCCTTGTCCCTGAACCCTCTTCACGAATGATCCATGTTTCGTTCTCCAGATCAGCAGGGGATAATCTTTTCTCTTTTACCAAGGATTCACCACTCGCTGCAATTATATACATTTGATCCGTCGCAAACGCTTCTTCTGTGAGCTGCGGGTGAGAGTACTCCCCCTCGATAAGGCCAATATCAATCTCCTGATTCAGGAGCCGCCGGGCAATCCGGCTCGTATTGGCAATCATCACATCGGGCAAAATATTGGGGTATTCCTGCTTCAAGGTGCCAAGAATGCCTGGCACCATGTATTCACCGATCGTATAACTGGCACCGATTTTCAGCTCGCCGGCCGGTTCATTTTTTAAATCAGATACAAGGATATGCATCCGCTCGTAACTCCGCAAAATTTCCTGGGCGTGACTGTAAACGATGCGCCCTGCATGATTCAGATGAACAAATTTATTGCTCCGTTCCAAAAGACGCACGCCAAACTCTTTTTCCAGTGAAGCAATATACTGACTGACCGCAGGCTGCGACATATGCAATGCCTCCGCGGTTTTGGAAAAACTTTTTCGTTCCACTACTTCTTTGAATACGATGAGACGCTGATCCACCTGAGTTTTCCTCCTATTTATTGGGGGTGCTGTTGCTGGGGAGTCCCCACTGGCTCTTTTGGCGTGCAGATTTTCCGCGGATTTCCCGGATCTCAGTTACTCACACCAATCTCATAACCATTCACTTATCATCACTATCATTATAATTTATTTTTCTTATAATAAAAAGCCTTTTATACTAAATGGTATAGGTTTAACGAAATGCGGCATGTTTTAGATGAAAGGAATGGTATGATGCAACCGGAAATAAAGAATACGGAATATTGGAGAAAACTGATACTGGGAGTTTTGTTTACCTTCCTGATTGCCGGTATTGGCTATATGCTGGCTGTACTGCCTGGCTTCAGCCGGGTGGGACCGCTTGCCTGTGCCATTTTGCTGGCGATTCTCTACCGGCAGCTGTTCAGCTATCCGGAAGCTCTAAGAACGGGAATCCAATTTTCCTCCAAATACCTGCTGCGGTTTGCTATTATATTATACGGATTGAAATTAAATATTGATGTAATCGTAAATGACGGTCTGGGCCTTCTCGCAAAAGGCGCGGTGGCCATCGTTTTTTCCATCCTGCTGACTGTCTATTTGGCAAAAAAATTCCGTGCCAATGGACAGCTTGCCATGCTGCTCGGTGTTGGCACAGGGGTTTGCGGGGCTGCGGCGATTGCTGCGGTATCGCCAATTATCAAGGCAAAAGATGAGGACACTGCAATTGGTGTGGGCATCATCGCGCTTGTCGGGACGATTTTTTCGATTATCTACGCGGTACTGCAGCCCATCCTGCCACTGACAGACACACAGTACGGGACCTGGGTGGGCTTAAGTCTGCATGAACTCGCCCATGTGGCGCTTGCTGCCGAGCCAGCTGGAGAAGATGCGCTGGCGATCGCGCTGCTGGCTAAGTTGGGACGTGTATTTCTGCTCGTGCCGCTCTGCTTTGTGCTGATCTATTGGGTAAGACACCGGAAAGACACAGATGCATCCGGCCAGGCAACGGTTACTTTTCCCTGGTTTCTGCTTGGGTTCATTGCGATGAGTCTCTTCGGCAGCTATGTGCTCGGCTCTGTCATCCCGGTGTCCCAAGGTTTTATGCAGGCAACCGACGCCATCACCACCTTTATTCTTGCTTCTGCGATGGTTGGTCTCGGGCTGAATGTCAGTCTGAACGATGTAAAAAATAAAGCACTGCGCCCGCTCGCTGCAATGCTTATCACCTCTGTGCTTCTGTCAGGGTTGATGTTTTGGCTTGCGGTTGTCTAAAAAGGCTGTTTACGAAAAGAAAGTTGTTTTCATTACATCCTCTATAGACTGTGCCATAACTCCTGCCGCTACGAAAATACATTCCGCTTTCCGCGGGAAGCTGATGAGCCCCCTTGTGAGAAGCGCACTTCGGGGTCTCACCTAGGCTTTTCTTCCCGCAGGAGTCTCCATGTATTTCCTTCGCTGGTGGGGTTATTTTTTAAATTAATTAACAGAAGCCTACATTGTTGATGGTTGTTTGGAGTAAAAGACAACTTACTCCAGTGGGAATAGCACGAATCTAGATGAGCAACGACGGTTTTCCGCGAGAAGACTGAAGCCGTACCTTAAGATGCGCGACTGCCCACAGCGGAAAACAACCATTAAAGTGGGTATTGTTCTTTTAAATTTAGCAAGCAATAAAGTAACGAAGCACACTATTAGCGAAGGGTATTTCTGCAGCGGCAGGTTAAGTCGCCACTACGAAATAACGAAGCAGCAAAACTTACGAAAAGAGCCATGAAAATAAACAGCTCCCGCCCGAACCTCGAGCAGGAGCTGTTTTTTGGCTTATCGCCGAGTCCTAAGCGTGCGTTCTTAAAGCAAACCGCTCAATCGCCTTAGCGACTCCATCGTTTTCATTCGTTTCTGTCACATGATTCGCGACATTTTTGATCGCTTCCTGGGCATTCCCCATCGCAACACCGACACCGGCTTCCTGAATCATTTTAATATCGTTGAGACTATCGCCCACCGCCATGATCTCGTCCATCGTGATGCCAATTTCCCTGCAGACAAATTGGAGGGAATCGGCTTTGCTGACACCCTCCGGATTAACTTCTACATTGGTTGGCAGGGAGTTCGTCAACTCCAGCCCTTCCATATAAGAAAGATCCTCCACCAGCTGATCGAGTTTTTCCTTATCTAATGAGTTGCAGCCGAATTTCAGCCACTCATAATTGCGAAAGTCATCCGGCCGCTCACGGAAAACACGTGTCGTGGACATCATCCAAAATTCCAGTTCGGAATCATTCGCCAACTGAAACATAGCCTCCATTTTCTCCGGATCGAGCAACTGCTGTTTGAGCAGCTCCCCATTCATATTCCAAATTTGTCCGCCATTTACGGTCACCAAATAAGAGGTCAGCTTCAAAATTTTAGCATAGGGATGGCAGGTGTCCCAGCCGCGCCCTGTACTTAACACCACATGAATATCCTGCTCCAGCGCCTTCGCAATCGCCTGTTTATTCGCTTCAGATACCTCGTGATCATGGTTCAGCAGGGTCCCGTCCATATCCAATGCTATGAGTCGAATGGCTTTTTCTGTCATAAGATCGCTCCTTTATGTAACTCTTGTCTTAGTTTTCTCGATTAATTTGCTATCATACCACATTATAATTGTGGGCTACCGTCCAGGTAAATTAGTTTTTCAGACGGAACATCCGGATTAAGAAATAGCCGATTAATGCAAGCGGTGCTGCGGTAATAATTACCGTCAGCCACAGACCAAGCCATGCATTTCCTTGTGCTGATTCAACCATTTGCCATGTGATCAAGGCAAAAATTCCCGTTACCATCAGATGCATCGCCGCCATCATCAGCCGAGATTCCCGGTACAACTTCGAAGCATTTTCCTCTGTCACTTTAAACGGATAGTTATGGATATGTGGTGCCCTCCCCAGAAAAAACAAGATCAGCGACATCGGCAGGGAAATCAATGGAAGCATAAAAATTGCTCCTTTGCCTCCCCAATTATCCGCTTCCCCCGCAGCATTAAAATGAATCGGAATCTCATCCGGCAGACGCCCGACCATCACAGCTGCATAGACAAACATCCCGATGATCACAGCAAACGCCGTTATGTGCAAAAACTTTTCCAGCACGCTTGCAGGCACCTCAATATCCGGCTGTTTTTTCATTGCCCTCCCCCTCGTTACAGACACTCAATCGTCAGCTTGACCGTCTCCAGCAAATCCTCCTGTGACCAGCTTGGCATGTTTTTCTCCAGTGCAAGCGCATGCGATGCCGGAATATGGATGAAACCCGCCGGACGGTCCAGCTTATGCTCCGCCATATAGTGCAGTCCATGGTACATCACATTATTGCATAAATACGCTCCCGCCGTATTCGATATTTTCGCCGGAAATCCTGCCTCTTTCAGCTTTTCCACCATCTGCTTGATCGGCAGCTTGGAAAAATAACCGTCCGGCCCCTCCGGAAAAATCTTTTCGCCATTCGGCTGGTGCCCCTGGTTATCCACTGGCCCGTCATTGCAATTGATCGCAATCCGCTCCGGAGTAATGCAATTCCTTCCTCCAGCAAGGCCAAGCGAGACAACGGCATCCGGATTATGTTTTTTCAAAAATTCCACAAGCTGGGCGCCGGATTTCTGAAAATCGACGCTCAGTACTTCACCGACAATCTGATAATTATGTAGTTCTGTTCCGTTTAATGTGTCCGCAATTTCCGTGGTTGGATTGATCGGAAATTCCAAAAAAGGTTCAAAACCGGTTAACAGCAGTTTTTTCAACAGTAACACCTCAATATAAATGATTTCGAAACAGCTTGAGCTCTCGCAGAAATTTTTCCATGGCGACCGCCTTCTCTTGAGCCTCTTCAACCGAGATGGGGTAAAAGGTGATCTCTCCTTTGGGGATAAGCTGGGCAATCTTCGGCAAATCGTATGAGATAACCGTGCCGATTCGCGGGTAGCCTCCCGTTGTCTGCCTGTCCGCCATCAGAATAATCGGCTGACCATTGTGCGGTACCTGAATACCTCCAAAGGGAACCGCCTCTGACCAGATTTCCGCATGCTTCTTTAATGTGATCTTCTCCGATTGCAGCCGGTACCCCATTCGATTGGAACTGGCATCCACCACGTGGGGGGAAGTAAAAAAGTGCTCTCTTCCCGCTGCTGTAAAAACATTAGAATGCGGACCCTCGATAACCGCAGCCCGAATGTGTTTACTGTAACGGGGAATCTGCGAAGGCTCGAGACCAATGCCAGCAGGCGAGTCTTTTGGGTACCCATAAATACAGTCTTCCTTTTCCAGCTGGCTGCCGAATCCGCTTTTTAAATCGGCGGACATGCTTCCGAAAACCTCGCGAGCCGCAAACCCGCCTGCTACCGCAATATAGGCACGCACTCCGGTTTGATGGCCGCCGAATGTCAGCCTGTCCCCTTTTTCCATGCGGATTGTTTTCCACATGGCAGCAGGCTGCTGGTTTATCTTCGGGTTGAGCGCCGCCCCGGTAATCGCGATTGTTATAGGTTGGACAGCCTCCAGTTTTGGCCCCACGAGCGTTACCTCCAGACAGGCATAGTCCCGCGGATTGCCAGCAAGGATATTCGCCACCTGCAGGGCAAACCGGTCCATCGCCCCCGAGACCGGCACACCAAACCGTTGGAAGCCACTGCGGCCCATATCTTGAAATGTGGTAAGCACCCCGGGTTTGTGTACCTTGAAAATTTGTTTGCTCTGCATTGGTATTTCTCCTTTCAGAGTGGGGTGGTCGGTTGATTGTGGCGAGGTGGTTCGCCCGATTTGGCGGGATAGTCGCTCGATTTAGCCCGTGCTCGCCCGATTTGGTCCGTCCTCGCCCGATGTGGGCGGGGTGGTTGCTCGATCTGGACTCGTGCTCGCCCGCTCTAAGGCTAAGTTCGCTCGATTCGTCGGGATGCGCGCCCGCGACTCATACATCCGCACACTCACATTCACTTACACCACTCATCATCCCAAGAACAAGCAGCTACTTCAACCTTCTTACCGTAATCCCTGCCTCTTCCATCATCTCCCGCAACTGCCTCACAAACGTCACCGCATGCGGCCCATCCCCATGCACACAAACGGTATCTGCCTCCATTTCCACAAGTTCGCCACTCACCGCTTTTATCTTACCATCTTCCACCATCTGCCGCACTTGCTGAACAGCCGCCTCGGCACTCTCTATCATCGCATTCGCTTCCGTTCTCGGAGTTAAGCTGCCATCCGGCTGATATGTCCGGTCGGCAAACACCTCGGACGCAACGCGAAGACCTGCTTCCCGGCCAGCATCAACCAGCTTGCTCCCTGCCAGTCCAAATAAAATTAGCGAGCGATCCAGACCGCACACGGCACTGGCGATAGCGCGTGCCACTTCCGCATCCCGTGATGCCAAATTATATAAAGCGCCATGTGGCTTCACATGCTGCATCGCCACCCCATGAACCTGACAAAAAGCCTGCAGTCCGCCAATTTGCTGGATGGTCATGCGGTAAATTTCCTCTGGGGAAAATGCTATCATTCGCCTGCCAAACCCGGCAACATCCGGAAAGCCGGGGTGTGCTCCAATCGCGACATCTTTCTCCTTTGCCATCCGAACCGTTTTATCCATCACATTTGGATCTCCTGCATGGGCTCCACAGGCAATATTGGCAGAAGTAATATATTCCATCAATGATTCATCCGCTCCAAAGGTGTATGCACCGAAGCTTTCCCCCATATCACTGTTTAGATCAATGGTTCTCTCCATTTTCATCACCCCTTTCTATCTGAATCTCAAATTCTCCACGCTCCACAAGTACTTCTATTTCAGCAAACTCCTCCGCCGTCACCTCGTAGAATCGAATCAAATCCCCAGCGCGGAATAGAAACCCGTTCTCCCCTCGCTCCGGATCAAATAACCGCACAGGAGTTTTTCCAATAATATTCCATCCTCCCGGAGACTCGACCGGATAGATTCCTGTTTGCTCATGCGCGATGCCCACCGCGCCTGCAAATGTTTTTGCCCGCGGCTCCTCGAGTCTGGGTGTGGCAATCCGTTTATTCAAACCCCCAAGATAGGGAAAGCCAGGCAGGAACCCCTGCATGTAGACCAGATATTCCGGCTCCTGATGCAGTTCAATCACATCTTCCTCATCTAAATTATGATACGCGGCAACCCGCTGCAAATCCGGCCCGGCGTCACCGCCATACCAGACAGGTACGTGAACGAGGCGCGAAACAGTTTTAGCCTCATGGTGGTCATACTCCTGCAGCAGCTGCAGCTTTTCAGCAATCTCCCGGTACTTCCATCTTGTCGGATCATAGTAAATCATGATCGACCGATATGCCGGCACCCACTCACTAACTCCATCAATCCTGTTCTCAGCCAGCTTCCCGCAAAAATCCCGTATGCGTGCATTCATTTCCGGCGATACGTTACCAGGGAAATCCAGCTTCACTGCCGAATCACCCACCGCCTGCAATGTAAAGGTCATCCAACCACCTCTTGCCAATTGTATAATCAAATCATAGCACAATTCATCAAGAAATTTCGAGCACTCGCACCGGACCATCGAGCCAAGAAAACTCTCTTCTTACTTATATAATCGAAAGGAATCCGGCTTTTGGTGGCAGAAAACTTTTTCCTTTCCATTGTCTCAAAATATGGTATACTATAGGTACATTGGCGCATAAAATATATAGAAAGACCGCAGCTGCAACTGCGGCCCTTGGATATCGATTTTTCAGGGAATCGGTGTTCCGAAACGGAGAATAGACCTCATCTTAAGCTTAGGAGGTCTATTTTTTATGAATCATTTTCCAAACAAGAGCGAGCAGCGCAATCAGAAAGGTTCCAAAGGTAAATAGCACCATCAAGACTTCGTACACGCTCACATGCCCCACCCCCTGCCAGCCTTTGCTGCATTAATACAGGAAGAAAGTATCTGCACCCTCTTTCCTGCCATGAGTCACCCCTCGAAAAACGATATCCTAATAATAGTATATCATAGCAGTAGGCAAATTAAACAGGAAAAAAGAACATTTGTTCGAGAAAATTCCACAGCCTCCCGCATCCCTTCCTGAAACGGAGCAAGATCAGGAAAACATTATGCTTTCGCTCCCGCTAAATAATGTGCGACAGGTTCCGGTCTTCCCAGATGGAAACCCTGGGCATAAGAAACGCCCAAGTCTTTTGCCGCTTGCAGATCCGCCTCGTTCTCCAGTCCCTCCAAAATCATCATACCTTCCTCTGTAAAAAACTGCTGCATCAGCGAAACGAGCTTTTTCTTTTTGGGGGAGGTCGCCAGGTCCTTGGCAAAAAAGCGGTCAATTTTGGCAATATCCGGCTCGATTTCCACAATCGCACGAATGGTGGATACCCCTTGCCCAATATCATCCAGCGCGATCTTAAACCCCTGGCTTTTCAGATCGCGTATCACTTGTTTCAGTTTTCCCAGGTCCACGGCATCTTCGTGTTCATTGATTTCCAGCACGATGGAACTTGGCTTAATATCAACCTGCCTGAGCAAGGAGTGCAGCTTCCTGTTGAAATCAGGATCAACTAATGTAGATTGAAAAACATTCAAGTATAAATTAGGCTTGTCAAGAAAGGTCGCGGAACGGCTCCATGTTTTGCAGGCTTTAAAAATCGAGCCAATATCCAGATCAAACAGCCGGTTATCCTCTTTGGCGGATTGAAACAGAACATCCGGACTATGCCGCTTGCGGGAACGAATAAGCGCCTCATATCCATGGACGCGATTCTCCTTCAGATTCATAATCGGCTGCACCACATGATAAACATCCAACTGATTGATAAACACTGTCCCTCTCTCCCTTCTGGCTTCTTTTTTTCTGGATCTTACAAAACCTTCGTCACCGCTTCCTCAATCCGCTCCGCAGTGAACGGCTTCACAATAAAATCCTTCGCCCCTGCCTGAATCGCTTCCAGCACCATGCCCTGCTGCCCCATCGCGGAACACATGATAATCTTGGCATCCGGGTTGTGCTTTTTAATTTCACGGACGGCTTCCACTCCGCCCATTTCCGGCATGGTAATATCCATCGTGATGAGATCCGGATTTAGCTCTGCGCTTTTTTCCACGGCAAGTCTGCCATTTTCTGCTTCTCCAACAATCTCATGTCCCAGTTTTGTTAAAATATCTTTTAACTGCATGCGCATGAACGCTGCATCATCGGTTACCAATATCGTTGCCACTGTCTTGTCCCCCTGTTTGTTGCTCTTTTGTAAACTTCCGCAATTCATTTGTCTCGTTTAGATCCAGTACTGCTTCCAGGTTCAGCAAAATGAGCAGGCCGTCTTCCTGTTTGGCCACCCCTTTGATAAACGTATCGCGGATCCCGCCGATAATCTCAGGTGCCTGTTCGATAAGCTCCGCGTCCACATCAATCACATCGGTTGCAGAATCGACCATCAAACCTACCCGGATATCTGCTATATGTACAATTAAAATACGCGTAGCTTCCGTTTGCTCAAGTTTCCCGAGTCGGAATCGCTCTTTCAAGTCGATGATCGGAGTCGTATCGCCGCGAAGGTTAATCACACCCTTGATAAAGCCAGCTGTCCGCGGCACCTCCGTTATCTCCTGAACTTTTTCTATGGAAAGGATTTGCCGGACATCCGCCCCATAAGTCTGGTGGTTCATCTGAAACACAATATATTTTGAGATGCCTTCCATTACCCTCGCTCCCATCTAATTCATTAAAGCATTCGCATCAATAATCAACGCCACCTGACCGTCCCCTAAAATCGTTGCTCCGGAAATCGCAAACACATCTCCCAGATAGCTGCCCAGCGATTTTAACACCACTTCCTGCTGGCCAATGAAACTATCCACCACCAGGCCTGTCCTTTTTTCACCTTTTTGGACAACGACTACCGGCTGAGATTTTTGCTCCGGACTGCTGCCAGGCACGTCAAATACTTCGCGCAAAGCCACAAGCGGAATCACGGTATCACGGTAATCCATCATCTTCCGGCCGTGGACGTCCATGATGCTCGCTTCTTCCAAGAGGATCGTCTCCACAATGGATGTAAGTGGGACAGCATAGGTTTCGTCCCGCACCTTCACCAATAATGCCGACAAAATAGAAAGTGTCAGCGGCAATTGGATGGAAAATTTGCTTCCCTTCCCCGGTGCTGAGGCTACGGAAATTATCCCACCCAGGGATTCGATCTTGTTTCGGACCACATCAAGCCCCACCCCGCGGCCGGAAATATCGGAAACTTCATCCGCGGTACTGAAACCTGCCGAAAACAGCAATTTATAGACGTCTTCATCTGCCAAGTCTTGAGCCTGTTCCGTGGTGATGAGACCATTTTCCACCGCCTTGCTTTCTACTTTATTGCGGTTGATTCCGGCGCCATCATCCTCAATCTCGATCATGACATGATTGCCACTGTGGTACGCACGCAAAGAAAGCTTTCCTTTCTCCGGCTTTCCTGCTTGAAGGCGCTCGGCTGGGGCTTCGATCCCATGGTCAACCGAATTGCGGATTAAATGGACAAGCGGATCACCGACTTCCTCGATGACAGTCCGGTCCATTTCCGTCTCCGCTCCTGCGATGTCGAGCTCGATCTCTTTTTCCAGCTCCCTAGCCAGACCGCGCACCATGCGCGGGAACCGGTTGAACACCTGCTCCACCGGCATCATCCTCATTTGCAAAATGATCTCCTGCATTTCGGATGACACCCGGGAAACATGTTCCACTGTCTCTTCCAAATCATTGTTTCCGGAAAGCCGCGCCAATTCTTCCAAACGGCTCCGGTCAATTACCAACTCTTCAAATAAATTCATGAGGTCATCAATCCGCTCCAGGCTGACACGGATGGTTTTCGATTTCCTTGTTGCTGATTGGCCAGCCGGGGCTTCTTCCTCTACTTGGGTGGCAGCTGTTTCTTCCTGGCTGTTTTCCTCGTTTGCTGCCTTATCCGTAAGCTTGAGCGGAATAACCTCCACTTGCATAACCTCCGACACTCCGCTCACGGCGTCATGAATTTCTTCAACCGTAGCCTGTGACAGCAAGAAAAGGATAAAAGACGCATCAAACGTTCCAGCTTCCAACTCCTCCGCTGCAGGCACTGTTTTAATCAGCTCCCCCAGCTCCCCTGCAGCCTGTGAAACCATATAGGCACGGACCGGTTTCATGACACAGTCGTCGGACAATGTCACGGTGATTTGATATGGGAAAAATCCTTCTTTTTCCGCCTCAGCTGCCATAGCGGTCTGGAGTTCATCTAATGCTGGCTGCTCCTGCTCGCCGTCTGATTGCGATGCTCCCGGACCGTCTTCTCCTGCTTCCAGCTGCTCAAGACGTCCCACAAGTGCAGTCACATCCTTTTTCCCGTCCTGTCCTGCCCCAATCGCTTCCACCATTTCCTCCAGCGCTTCTGTTGCAAGAAACAAACTGTCAATGATCTCGGTGGAGACGGCAAGTTGCCCGCGGCGAATGCTGTCCAGGACATTTTCCATCTGGTGGGTTAAAGAAGCAATATCGGCAAATTCCATCGTGGCAGCCATGCCTTTTAAGGTATGAGCCGAGCGGAAAATTTCTTCAATCAGCGCAAGCTCATGCGGCTCTTTTTCCAGCTTGAGGATATGGTCATTGACCGCTTGTAAATGTTCGCGGCTTTCATCAAGAAAAACCGCGGTATACTGATTCATTTCCATGACCTACTTCCTTTCCACCAATCATTAGTCCAGCAATACGTAAATCTCCATCTCCCCGCAGTCCGCAAACCAAGCAGAAACAAGAATAGCTTTGTTATAGCCTGAAACCATTGTCTTTCCTTGCAAAACCGTAGGATAAGTGATATCAATTTCCACCTGTTCTTCATAAATACTAGTGGCGAGCTTGCCGGCAATCATGTTCCCCAGCTCGCCGCTGAATGACTCAAGCATGTCGCCCTCCAGCTCCATACCGAACATGGATGTTCCGATCGTTCCAAACGTTGACGGTTTCCCGCTTAGAATTAATTTCCCTTTCACGTCACCGGTAATTCCGATCAGAACCCCGTATTCCAGCTTCAGAGGAGTTTGCAGCAGTCTCGGCCGTTCAATCTCATGGCCAATCGGTATTACAGATTTCAGTGAGGTAAGTGTCCCATTTAATAGAATGGTAATGTGTTTGCTCGTTTCTCTAGTTGATAGGCTCATTGATAGACGCTCCATTCTGTTACGTTTAATTAGGAAGAGATATTCCGAAAAGCCAATAGGTAGTGGAGCATCAGCTTTTTAATAACCCTATCTCCAGGCAGGAGCGGGCGATGTTGTTTATTAAGTGAATAGAATTCTACAAATTTCGCCAAAAACCTACAAAAGATCTCAGGTTATTTTCTTCTAATGCTAATATCGGTTTATGGTTGGGAAAGTTAAGTGTTTTAGGGAAATGTTTTCGAGATAGCACGTATTGTGGATAATGGTAGCGCTGCGATCAGTGATGGGGTTGTATTCACGGAGAAATTGTACAGGATGAAGTATGCTTAGGTCAGTTTATATGTCTGATTCATACTCTTCATCTTTCTCATCCAGCCAGAAGTCATAGTTCCCCCCACAACAGACGCATCTTTTGTAAAATACTTTTACTGGAGCTCACATAATAATCGTTCTTTACTTTTCTCTTGTAAGTTCTCAATTTCTTGGAGAATTCTTTCTTCCGGGGACATGGGGCTGTCTCCTTATTGGCTTTGCGGGTGAATTTATTATAATGGAATTCTATTATCAAGGCAAGAGGAAATGTCGGAATTTTTTAATGTGAAGCATGCAAACTGGGTTATTTTTCTGTATGCTGTGACTAATACGCCGAAAAAGATGAGCATTAGAACCGTACCATTTATTCTTTTGAAAACCGAGTCACGGTGCTCAAAAAAAATAAGCCTGCTATGCACGCTTGTAATTAATTGATATATCCGATTATCTCTCTTTTAAAAGTGGTGCGCATCCAAGATTCCACGACGAGAAATTTCTGATCCAGCTGCTGCAGATTTTGCTCGAGTCCATTTAATGTGGTGCCAATGTCGTCCATTCGCCCCTCTGTGCTTCGAATAAGTTCATTAATATAAATGCCGTTCGCCTGTAAATCCTGAAGATCCTCTGTCATCTTGATGCATCCGTCAAGCAAATCCTCCATGATGTCCTTTGTCACTGTTGCCCTCCTTTTCTTTATTAACATAGTTAGTGTACACCCGCTTACTTTTTATAACAAGGGTATTTGGAATTATTTTCGGGTTCAAAAGTAGGACTAAATACTCGGAATTCAGAGGAAATTTTATGCAAAAAAAATAAGCCTGCCAGGAGGCACGCCTTAGTAGACTTCACGTTCTAGCATGGAAACGTCGGTTCTCAAACCCATCATATCGTTTGCCAGGGTGGAAAATTTCAGATCTAATTTGCGGATGTCTTTTTTCAATTCAAATTTCATATCTCTCATCTCTGTTTTTACTTCTATCATCTCTGTCTCCAGGCTGTCCATTCTGGTTTTTATCTCTCTCGTCTCTGTCTCCAGGCTGCCCATTCTGGTTTTTATCTCTCTCGTCTCTGTCTCCAGGCTGCCTACTCTGGTTTTTATCTCTCTCGTCTCTGTCTCCAGGCTGCCTACTCTGGTATTTACCTCTTTTAATTCAGTTTGCACATCCATCACCTGAGCAGACAGCTCCTGCACCGCCACCAGCACATCTTCCAGCTTGACCTCTTCCATGTACACTTCTCCTTCGCTACTCTTGTAATAGTAGTTTAGCACGAAATCTGGAAGTCCACAAACCAGTGAATTTCTAAATTACGACAGAATTCTTCCTGCAAAATGCTCTTTTCGTCTGGATGAAAATATAAAAACCCGCCCCCAAACAAGCAACTAAATCCAATTTCAACTTTTTTAATATTTTTCAGTTTCCACATGTTAGAAACCCGCTTCCTTGTTTGAAAGCGGGTTTATTGTAAATTCCTGCGGGTGGCGGGAACTCGATTAGCGATTCCTCGTTCTACGCCTGCTCCCGCAAAATATTCCCAGCCAATGCATACAGCACAGCATACGTAACAAAATGCGAGGAGTTATCGTTTGTGTCCTGCTGCGGATAAACCTCCACGTAATCCATGCCGCGGATGCCAAGTTTGGCGAATTCATGCACCAGTTCCAGCAGCTCAAACGACGTCACGCCATTGCCATCAACCGGGCCGCCCGGGTTATACGCAAAGTCCAGTACATCACTGCAGATGCTCAAATAAACAGCTTCGGTGCCCTCACTGGCAATGTCATAGGCCTTTTTCGCAAGGGCGGGAAGATCATTGGCATTCCCTGCTTTGCGAATCTCCCTCACTGAAATAGTTGAAGCGCCTGCTTCCTTGGCATATTTTCCGGTTTCCGGCTTGTTGCGCGGACCGTGAATTCCCATATGCACAATGCTTTCGTTCCTAACGCTTTCACTTTCATAAATCCGATGAAATGGGGTGCTTCGGGCATACAGGTCCCCTTCATAGTCCGGATGGTTATCGTAATGGGCATCCAGATGAATAATGCCTACTTTTCCTTCTATTTCTTCACTTAACGCCTTGACAATCGGATAGGTAATCCCATGATCCCCGCCAAATGCGACCGGAAATTTCCCTGTTTTCCAAACGCCACCCGCGAATTTTCCAATGCGGTTCATCGTTTCTTCCGAGTCTGCCGGAACGACATCAACATCTCCCAAATCGCCAAACGTGTAGTTTTCCAGTACATCGATGTCTCCTAATTCCGGCAGATAACCGGAATAGCGGGCGGAATTCAGGCGAATGACTTTAGGGCCAAGCTCAGCACCTGTGTAATCGCCCCAGGTCACTGCACCTTCCCAAGGCACACCATAAATGAGGACATCCCTGTCATTTGTGCTCTGATCTTTCAGGCTGACCTTCTTGCCGCCTAAAAAGCAAGGTGTATTGCCATATATTCTTTCTGTCATGATGTATCACTCCTTCTGCTCTATCTTAACATAAAAACAGGGAGAAACATCGTGCATGCACGACGTCCTCCCCCTTTTTGTTTATCATACCCCTGAAACTTTATCATACTCTTTCTTCATTTCCTCTGTTGGACCTTTACCTGTAAGGCTGAACACGATAATCGCAATGCTGGATAACAGGAACCCTGGCACCATCTCATATAACGCCGAACCCGTCAGCGGCCATAGAAATACCGTCAGTCCGCCGACAATAATTCCTGCTACGGCACCGTTGCGGGTCATCCTTCTCCAGAAAATCGAGAACAAGAGCGTCGGGCCAAATGTGGCACCAAATCCTGCCCAGGCATAGGACACCAAAGAAAGCACCGAACTGGTTTCATTCCATGCAAGCAGTAATGCAATCAATGCGATCACCAATACAGCAATACGTCCAGTCCACACGAGTTCTTTGTCGCTCGCATTTTTTCGGAAATATCTCCGGTAAAAATCTTCCGTCAGGGCACTGGAAGACACAAGCAGCTGTGAATCCACCGTACTCATAATCGCTGCAAGCACCGCGGCAAGCAAAATTCCGGCAATCCATGGGTTATAAATGAACTGGACGAGCTGAATAAATACCTGCTCCTGATCGGCAAGCGGCTGGTCAAAGGTCAAGACCCCAAGCATCCCGACGATCAGTGCTGCATACAAGGGGATGACCAGGCCGAGCCCGACACTGATCAGACGTGCTTTCGGAACCTTTTTATGAGAGCGGATGGCCATAAACCTTGCCAGAATATGCGGCTGGCCAAAATAACCAAGCCCCCAGGCAAGCGCGGATATTATCCCTACTGCGCCAATAGTCCCGGCAGATTCCCAGAGCACGTCTCCCGCTTGATCATAGTCCGTTGCAGCGAACGCATCGATCATGTTCGGGTTGACAGCAGACAGCTGGCTGAATAATTCGCCAAACCCGCCGATTTGAATTAATCCATAAATAGCAGTAAAAGCCAATGCTGCTGACATCAGCACCCCTTGAATCAAGTCCGTGTAACTAACAGCAAGGAAGCCACCCAAGAAAGTGTAGACAACGATGATGGCTGCCCCAAGAATTAAAGCGAAATGATAATCAATGTCAAAGGTTCCCTGAAATAATTTAGCCCCGGCAACCAGACCGGATGCCGTATAAAAAAGGAAAAACGACAAAATAAATACAGCCGAAACTACGCGAAGCAAATGCGATTTATCCCGGAAGCGGTTTTCAAAAAACTGCGGCATCGTGATCGAATCACCTGCGTATTCAGTGTAAACCCGCAACCGTTTCGCCACATATTTCCAATTAATCATTGCACCGACCGCCAGCCCTAATGCCAGCCATAAACTGTTAGCACCAAGCCCGGTTGCATACGCAGCACCCGGCAGTCCAAGCAGCAGCCAGCCGCTGAAATCACTCGCCGATGCCGAAAATGCCGTTACCCAGCTGTTTAGCTTGCGGCCGCCAAGAACATAATCGGATAATGTGTTGGTCATGCGGTAGGTGACGATTCCAATCGTCAGCATGACAACTAAGTATAGAGCAAACGTTATCATTGTCGGATTCATGAGTCATCACGCTCCCTATCCGTAAAAAAGGTGATGATGGCCCAGACTACCAACAGCGGCATCGGTATTGCAAACCAGAAAAAAGTCCAAAAATCCAATCCAAACATAAAACCCCTCCTCGTTATCTTCTCATATTCCCCATACTTATCGTAGCACAAAAAGCGGAAGATTTCATTTTATCGGAAAAGAATGCCTTAGTGCAATAGCTCTCTGCTTATCACAGAATCTATAGACTGTGACATAACTAAGTGGGATTTATGATCGCCGCTGCGGAAATACCCCTCGCTTTCCGCGGGCGCTGGTGAGCCTCCTCGTGCTGTCGCACTGCGGGGTCTCACCGATGCTTACCATCCCGCAGGAGTCTCGGGGTATTTCCTCCGCTAGTATTGTGCTTTTAAATTCAAACGACAGCTACTACACTACTTTGTTGATGGTTGATTGGAGCGGAGGGCAGCCGACTCCTGCGGGAAAGCACGAGTCTAGACCTGAGCAGGAAGTGTCAAAGGATGGAAGGCTAAAACCGCGACGTCCTGTCGCAACGCCTTCATGACTAACATCCTGTTAGCCCGAGGCTGAAGCCGTGCCCGCGGAAAGCGGCTGCCTGGAGCGGAAATCAACGAGCACTCTGTCGCAGGTATTTCCGCAACTGTAGGCGGCGAGTTAAGTCGCAGTTTCCCAACAACCGCGCACGATTCTGACAAAAAAAACAGTACCTGTCACAGTACTGTTTTGTCTTTCTTATCCTTTTATCGCCCCTTCTGTCATCCCCTTCGCAATCCTCTGCTGGAAGATGGCATACAAAATGATCACCGGCACGATCGCGATTACCAGACTCGCAAACAATGTCCCCCAGGCATTGGTATACTGTGCTTCACTGCTGATAAAGTCAATCGCCAGCGCCAGAGTGTAATTCTCATTGGACTGCAGGAAAATCAGTGCCATAAAATACTCATTCCAGAATTGGATCGCGTTCATGATCGTCACCGTAATAATTCCCGACATGCTGAGCGGGGTGATCACCTTCAGCAAAATCCCGTACGGTGACATCCCGTCAATCGAAGCAGCCTCCTCCAATGATTTCGGTATCGTCGTCATAAAACTGGTCAGCACAAATATCGTAAACGGCAGCTGACTGACCGCATAGACAATTGCCAGCCCATAAATATTATCCAGCATATTGAATTGTGCGAGCAGGAAAAATAAGGGAATCCAGCCAAGTACCATCGGAATCATCATTGCCGATACATACAAAGTAAACAGAAAATGGCTTCCCCGGAATTTCAGCCGTTCAATCGCATAAGCGGTTGGGATCGCCAGCACCAGAGTTAACACCGCTCCAACAAACGTAACAATTAAACTATTAAACACACTCGTATCGATATTGTAATTTGTCCAGGCATCGGCAAAATTTTGCCAATTAAACGTTTCCGGAATCCCCCACGGGTTCCTGTAAATCTCCGCATTGGATTTAAATGAACCAAGAAACATCCAAAAGATCGGGTACAATACCGCCAGTGACCATAAAATCAGCGGAATCCGAATGGCACCTTTTCCAAGAATTTCACCTATACTGCGTTTCACAATTATCCCCCTCGTCTATCTATGTTTACATTGCCTGTTTGGAATCAGACCGAAATTTCAGCAGCTAATAATCTACTTTCTCCCGGCGCAACAGGAATTGCAAAATCATCACCGTGATTAAGGAAAGCACCAGAATCATAACCCCGATCGTCGCTCCGTATCCGAAGTTAAACTGAACAAATGCTTGCTGATACAGATAAGACCCCATCACATGGGTCGCATTATTCGGTCCGCCGCCAGTCATTACCTGCACGATAATAAAGGAACCATTCAAGGTAGTGATAACAATATACAAAATGGAAATTTTTATTTGCGGCCAAACGAGGGGCACGGTCACGCGCCAAAACTGTTGCCATTGTGTTGCCCCATCAATCTCAGCTGCCTCATAATAGCTTTTGGAAATATTGGCAATTCCCCCCATGAGCATCAGCATAAACAGGCCGATCCCTGCCCAGATCGACGGCAGCACCAGACTTGGCAATGCCCATGTCTCACTTCCGAGCCAGGGACGCTGCAGATTTTCCAGCCCCAAAAATGCCAGCCCCGAGTTCACCAATCCCAAATCCGGGTTATAAATAAACATCCACAAAATCCCGATGACCACAACGGACATAATGTTCGGGAAGAAAAAAACAATCCGGTAAAAGGGCGCCTCTTTAATCTTCAATTGCGTAAGCGCGACCGCAAAAAACATCGCCATAATCATAATGCCAATAACTTTTGTTACAACCAGAAAATAATCATGGATAATCGTATCCAGAATAATGTCATCATTAAACAATCTTATGTAATTATCAAATCCGATAAATTCTTTGTTGGAAGATGAACCAGACATTTCGAAAAACGAATAGTACAATCCGCTGAACAAAGGATAAAGAGTAAAAATCGAAAACATAATAAAAGTAGGAACCAAACAGAAGGCCAGAAAAAGATATTTTTGTTTTTTCGACTGTACCATTTCACCACTCTTTTCTATAGAAAAACTTGATGCCGCCATCAGGCAGATAATAAACAGGATGGAATGCGGGATCACGCCCCGCATTCCATTCCCTCAAAAATCTGTCTTAATTACCGCGATACTGCGCCGCTGCAGCTTCAGCCTCTTCCACGAATTCCTCCGCAGTCATATTCCCCAGCATCAGGGATAATAGCGCATTTCCGATAGGTGTTTCCAGATCGGCGCTCATTGGATGCGGTTTGTGATAGAGCTGCACCTGTTCCGGATCATTGATCATCGCATTCGCTTCGGTCAAATAAGCAGGAACATTCTCGTTTTGCGTCAGGTCAACACCGCTTACGTTCATAATCGCGCCAGTGTGCTCAGAGAACAACATCGCGTAATCTCTAGTAAACACAAAGTCTACAAACGCCTTAGCTGCTTCCGGGTTTTCCGCATTTTCCGCAATCGCCAGCGGACGCATATCAGGAACGACCGCGTACGGCTCGCCGGCATCCTGCATTGGCGATGGAATAAATCCATATTCCCCGAAACTTTCAGGCACATCGGCTTCCATCTCGTTCGGCAGCCAGAAACCTACCGGGATAAAGGCATTATCATGAAGCAGGAAGTTCATTTGTGACTGGGTGTGGTTAAGCGAACCAAGCCCGGAGTCGATCATCCCTTCACTTGCCATTTGCTCTACCTTTTGCATCGTTTCCAGTACAACATCGCTGGACCAGGCGCCTTCTTCACCTGTAATCAGACTAGCCAGGAGTTCATCCCCGCCAGCTGCACCAAATGCCGGATACAGCATGCCGCGCAGGAAGTAATACGGGTGCTGTCCGCTTGTTACAAATGGCTCAATACCTTCTGCTTCTTTAATTTCCTGCATGGAGCTCATAAAGCTTTCAAAGTCTGTCGGCACTTCATAACCTGCTTCTTCAAACCATGCTCTGTCATACCATGTGCCCCAAGCATCAAAGACAAGCGGCAAGGAATAGATTTCCCCCTCATAATCAGATGGCGGCACAATAAAGTTGTCTACCAACTTATCACCGTTTTCCAGTTCAATCTCCTGGGCCCATTCCGTCAAATTCATCAATTGCCCGTCTTCCACCATCTGTGTCTCACTTGATCCTGCCCCGTCAATATAAACGACATCTGGCGGATCCCCGGAAACCCAGCGGGAGCGCATTTCTTCATTGATGTTCGGTCCGGCATGCTCAATCACATTCACTTCCGGATATTCCTCTTTAAAATCGGCAATTACTTCTTTCCACCAGGAATCCCCATATCCTCCGACAAAGTACTGAATTTCCAGATCCCCGGAAATTCCTCCTTCTTCTCCGCCGGATGCTTCCCCGGAAGAATCTCCTCCTGATGTATCCTCTGTTCCGCTCGCCTCTTCTTCACCGGAAGAGCACGCCGCTGCGAACAATAGCATCAAAACAGCAGCCAATAGAAACCATAAACGTCCTTTTGCCAGTTTCTTCAACTGATAATCCCCCTTTGTTTGTAATGAAAATCTATGAAACACATTAATAGATAGAAACTATTAATGACGCTTCCAGTAGGTTAACGCTGCGATAAATAATGGATGGCTTCTCTTACATAGCCATTGCTTTCTTTAATTGCATCGCTTGCTTCCTGATAGCTAACACCGGCTTCAATCATGACAATCGCCGGTTTCACTTGATGCTTCGTTTCGTTTAATGCGGTTTCTGCCTCGACATATGTAGCATTCGTGACTTCCATCACTGTGCGCTTGGCCCGCTCTACCAATTTATAATTGCTTGCATGCACATCCACCATCAGATTTTCATAAACTTTTCCCAGTTTCACCATCGTTGCGGTGCTGATCATATTCACTATCATTTTATGCGCAGTACCAGCTTTCATTCTTGTGGATCCTGTTAACACCTCAGGCCCAACTACTACATCAATCCCGCACGCTGCCACACTGCTGATCAGCGAATGTTCGTTGCAGGAAAGCGAAATGGTGTATGCCCCAACTTCCCTGGCGTATTTTAGAGCGCCAATCGGATAAGGAGTCCGGCCGCTCGCGGTAATCCCAATCACCGCATCTTTCTCGGTAAGCTTTCTGGCCTTCAGATCCGCTGCCCCTCTTGTCTCATCATCCTCCGAACCTTCCACCGCCTGAAAAAAAGCTTCATTTCCCCCGGCCATCACCGATTGCACCAGACTCGGCGGCGTCATAAAGGTTGGCGGGCATTCCGATGCATCAAGCACACCAAGTCTGCCGCTCGTCCCCGCGCCGACATACAAGAGTCTCCCGCCGCTCTTAAGTCTCTGATAAACTTCCTCAATTGCCTGAGCCACCTGCGGCAATACTTCCTCCACGGCATGGGCGACTTTTTTATCTTCCTCATTGATCGTTCGCAAAATTTCCGTCACAGCCATCTGATCCAGATTCTTGCTATTCGGATTCCGCTGCTCGGTCGTCAGTTGGGATAATTCCATTCGCATGCCGCTCTCCTTCATTTTATGATATGAATCTTATAAAGCGCTTACAAACTTGTATTGTGGGCGGTTACCAACATTATAGGCACAATGAATTATTTTGTCAACATTATTTTTTAATTAACGTTATAATATTTCACTGATCCCAGAAAAAAAGCAAGCCTACACTCACTTTTTCTCCTTCAAAAATGCAATAGCCTCTCTCGTTTCGTCCAAGCGCTTGATGGTATCATCATATTCCCTTGATGCGAGACTAATGAATAAAATATCAATCACATGCAGCTGAGCAATTCGGGAGGAAGTTGCTCCGCTTCGGAATGTCGCTTCTTTTGCTGCCGATGTGTGCAGCTGAATGTCGGAAAATGGGCTGATCAGTGTGCTGCCGTATTTGGTGATGCTCAACGTCTTGACCTTTCTCTTTTTGGCAAGCTCCAGCAATTTTACCGCTTCCGGTGTGTTTCCGGAAAAAGAAATCCCCACCACGACATCCTCCGGCCCTTTATTGGCGATGGATGTGGCCGCCATATGTACATCGGAAATAGCTTGGACGTCTTTATTAATCCTTAAGAATTTCTGCTCAGCATCTTTTGCGGCGATATACGACGCGCCAAAGCCGACAAAAATAACCGATTTAGCTCGGGAGAGAGCTTCCACTGCTTTTTCCAGATTGGCAATACTCATCATATCTGCCGTCTCTTTCAATGTCTGTGTTGTGTTTGTTGTCACCTTGTCGATGATGGCTTCCAAACCTTCATTTGGCTCAATGTCCCGGTAATCAGTGACTTCTTCTTCCCGCAAGTCACCAGCGACACGGATTTTCAGCTCCTGGAATCCGCTAAAGCCGAGCGACTTGCAGAGACGAATGACCGCTGCGCTGCTTGTATCGCTTACTTCACCGAGTTTAAGAGCCGTCAAATGAATCGAGGCCTCTGGGTTCCTTAATATATATTCCGCTATTTTTTTCTCGGACGGGGCCAAACTATTTACCATTTCCCGTAAAATAACCAGTCCGCCTTTTGAATGGGACATGTCCTCACCCTTTCTGTCATTCCATTGCCTGGATCAAGTTAACAATGATACGCTGATCCGGCTGATGATTTTGCATACTTAATGCACCGATGACTGAACCGCCGACTGGGGAGAGCCTTGGTAGCACCAGTCTGCACTCTGAGCAATCATGCAATTCTTGCCCAATCATCGGGGGCAGCACGTCTTGATTGCTGAATACCCCGCCACATAAAACAACATCCACCTGTTCATCGGGTGAAAAGAGCCGTTTATATAGTGTCTGAATGCTGAGCGCCGTTTCCCTCGCAGATCGCTTTAAAATTTTCTCAGCAAGCGGATCGTTTTCTGCATAGGCAGCAAACACGATTTTGGCGAGCGGAGCAATTTCCTGTTTGGGAAAAGGAGCAGCATAGATTTTCTGAATTAAATCCTGTGAATGATTGACGCCGAAATGGGCATAAATCAGCGGACGCATTGCCGTATCTTCACCTCTTCCGTCCTCTGCACGCAAAACGCCGGCAATCGCCTGGCGCCCCAGATCATAACCGCTCCCTTCATCCCCGAACAAATAGCCCCAGCCTCCGACGCGATCTTGGCTTTGCTGCCGGTTTACTCCATATGTAATCGAACCCGTTCCAGAAATTTGCACAATTCCGGGCTTGCCAAAAGTGCCGGAATAGAGAGCGTTTACTGCATCTGCTTCTACTTGGATTTTCGCAACATGGGGCGCACAAGTTTGAATGAGATCATGCAGCAGCTGCTTATTATGTTCATTGCCCGCACCGGCGATCCCTGCGAATATACTGGCAACCTGTGAATAAGCATCTGGCGCCTGATCCTCTAAACTGGAAAACAATGCAGTAAAGGCTTCCTGTACATGTTCCTTTGTCATGCCGTTCAGATTGGTCGGTCCCGAAGCCGCCCGAGCAATTAAGTTCCCCAGTCCATCCGCAAGCACAGCTTCCGTTTTTGTGCCACCGCCATCCACTCCGATAACGTAATCCATTACCCAGTCCTCTCCCCGTTTTCTAATGGTTACTATCTACATTATATAATTTTGTGTTATTGCACAAGGGTTTTGTTGAAATTTTATTTTAGTTGTTTGGAGGGAGGGAGTCTTAATAGAATGGAGAAAGTAGTCTCTTCTAGTCAGTTTCCCTTATGTATCGTATCCTAAATTAAAGAAATTCGACGAGAATGAAGTCTTATTGGATGGATATAGTGTCAGACATCAGCAGTGCCAGCAGTAACATTATCTAGATATACTATAATAAATACTACTATCATAGTGCTGTAATGTAAGGTATTATTTAGTATTACTATGCAGGGCCTGTATATAAATAAAAAGTGCTACCTTAAATACAGCCCTTACACTGTTATTGTATTTTTAAATATCCCAGCTCCTAATTTCTCTTCAAATGAGTACTCACAAATTTTCTAACCTGCTGTCTTAAATAACAAAGCAGTAATGCATTATAATAGAGACAACTCAATACTGCCTTTCTGTCAGATTTTCCTGTAGTTTTGTGTAATTTGACCTTCTATATAAATTCAGTAACTGGTCAAGTTCCTGACTGCATTCAACAGTCTCCCTGCTTGTAAAGCCCTTTTCAAATGCTAAGTTAATCATTTTCTGTCTTTTTCTGCTAATAGAATGCTGTAGATTTTTCTGCATAACAATTTAAAAAGCCCCCATATTCATCACTAATTTTCATGAACCATCATTCAGTATATAAGGCAAAAGTCTCTATGTAAATACCTTTGACAAAGGATGACAATAATAGACAAATAACTGGATATATATTTCAACAATATTTCATTGTCATTGGGCTATAATCATTCAATTTTTATATCACATTGAATCTAAATATTCAGCACGGGAAAAGCTATTTACATCTTTAAATCGTTTCTTTCATTTCTTTTAGGGAAAACTAAAAATGGGAATTATAAAATAAGGTGGTGGTCCAATGCCAACAAACAATAAATCCAATAAATTAATCGCTGAAAAATCCCCATATTTACTGCAGCATGCACACAATCCAGTGGATTGGTTTCCATGGGGTGAAGAAGCATTCGAAAAAGCAAAACAAGAAAATAAACCAATCTTCCTTTCCATCGGCTACAGCACTTGTCATTGGTGCCACGTCATGGCACACGAGTCCTTTGAAGACGAGGAAGTAGCGAAAATCCTAAACGAAAAATACATCTCCATCAAGGTTGATCGCGAGGAGCGGCCGGATATTGACTCGATTTACATGAAAGTCTGTCAGATGATGACCGGTCATGGCGGCTGGCCGCTGACGATTTTTATGACGCCGGAGAAAATTCCGTTTTATGCTGGGACGTATTTTCCGAAAAAAAGCAGATACGGTTTGCCTGGTATCATCGAGGCGCTTACCCAGCTTTATGACAAATTCACCAAGGATCCGGAGCATATTGCCGAGGTCACGGAAAGTGTCACCAGCGCTCTTAATCGGACCGAGACGCAGAAGAGCGAGAAACGGCTGACAAAGGACACGATTGATCAGGCTTATAAGCAGCTCGTTAAAAGCAGCGACTTTTCGTATGGCGGTTTTGGCGATGCACCAAAGTTTCCGATGCCGCAGAATCTGCTGTTCCTCATCAGACATTATCATTTCACCGGCGAGAGGGCAGCATTAAAAATCGTCGAGAACACACTGCAATCGATGGCACACGGAGGAATTTTCGACCAGATTGGGTTCGGTTTTACGCGCTATTCAACGGACAAGGAATGGCTGGTTCCCCATTTTGAGAAGATGCTCTATGATAATGCGCTCTTGCTGATGGTTTATACGGAATGTTTTCAAGTGACAGGGGATCCATTTTACCAGCGGGTAAGCGAGCAGATCATTCGCTTTATCGAGCGGGAAATGACCCATAAAGACGGCGCTTTTTATTCGGCTATTGACGCCGATTCAGAAGGGGTGGAAGGTAAATATTATGTGTGGGATTACGATGAGGTCGTCCATGTCCTGGGCGAGGAGCTTGGTCAGTTGTATGCCTCGGTCTATGACATCACCCCCGCGGGAAATTTTGAAGAAAAAAATATCCCAAACCTGATCGGCAGGGTGCTGGATAAGGAGGCAAGGAGGCATGATCTGTCTCGGGCTGATCTGGATGAGCGGCTGGAACACGCGAGAAAACGCTTGTTGGAGGCGCGGGAAAAAAGGGTTTATCCCCATGTCGATGACAAAATCCTGACAGGGTGGAACGGCCTAATGATTGCAGCGCTTGCCAAGGCTGGGAAGGTTTTTGACAATCCGCAGTATACTGAAATGGCGAAATCGGCTATTGTCTTTATTGAGGAGCATTTGTTTCAGGAAGGCAGGCTGATGGCGCGCTACCGTGAAGGAGAAACAAAAAACAAGGCATTTATTGACGATTACGCCTTTCTGTTATGGGGTTATTTGGAACTGTATGAAGCCACATTTTCGCCGGAATATTTGCAGACAGCGAAACATCTGGCTAATGAGATGATTCGCCTGTTTGGGGATGAGCAAAATGGCGGATTTTATTTCAGTGGCACCGACGGAGAGAAGCTGATTGCACGAGACAAAGAGATTTACGATGGGGCCATCCCATCCGGCAACAGTGTCGCTGCCGTGATGCTAACTCGTCTCGGCTTCCTTACTGGGGAAACTGCCTATTTGGATGAAGTCGATGAAATGTACTATACCTTTTATGAGGAGATCGAACAAATAGCCGCTGCCAGTCCGTTCTTCCTGCAAAGCCTGCAGCTTACGGAAAATCCTACGAAAGAAGTGGTTGTTCTTGGAGCCGAAGATGATCAGGAGAGGAAGGAGTTGCTGAGCCAACTGCAGCAGGATTATTTGCCAGGAGTAGCAATTCTTGCCGGGGAATCTGCTGAGATGCTTGTTGCTGTGGCGCCATTCACCTCAGAGTACAAGCAAATCGAAGGACAAACAACCATCTATGTTTGTGAGAATTTTGCCTGTCAGCAGCCGACCACAGATACCTCTCAGGCGCTGCAGATGATAAAGGGATAGCAGTAAAAACAAGAAGCTGGTGAGGACCCGTAGCACGATATTACGTGAAGGCTCACCAGCCTTGCTTTAGTTTTTGCTTCGTGTCACTTGCTTGTCAGGAGTAAATCTTCACACGGTTTGTTTACTGCAAAAATCAGCCCTGTCTATTCGAAATGTTTTTCAATATACGATTGTTCTTCGCTTTCGGTCATTAGACCTGTTGCCCTTCCGACCGTTCCGTTCTCTTCACTCCATATTGTGTTATGAACTTCAACCGCATTGCTGAAGTCGCCATTTTTCCATTCGTTCAATACTTCTTCAAAAAAGTGCCCTGAAGAATAATTGTCTACCCCGTACTCTTCCAGGATTTGAAGCATATTATCAATTCTTTCCTCCGTAATCTCCAAGTGACCCCATTTTTCCGAAGCAGTTACTTTCTGATGAGTCATTTTATGCAAATCGTTTCGGAATGCTGTTTCAGAAGGGTAGTTTCCTGCCGCTTCACTTTCTTCGCTTTCTCCTTCGCCCTGCCCTGATTGCGCCATTTCAACTTCGCTTGTATATTCTGCTTTGTCTTCCTCGTTTGTGCTTTGCCAAGAAGAGAAAACCAAATACGCAAAAATTAACGAAGCAATTGCACCAACGCCCACTATAATCCAAATACCCCAAATCGCAATATTCTTCAATAAGTTACCCATTTGCTTCCAGCCCTTTCCAAATATATATCAACTATTCTATTAAGCCATCGTCTTTTCTATCGATATGAAACCAATGAATTCAGTAACTTTCTGATTATTACAATGCTGTTACAAATGGTATCAAATGGAAACGATAAATTCAATAGGTTTTTAGTTACCGCTTGAACCGAGTCCGACTTTTCGCAGATGATAAAAGGACAGCAGTAAACAAGGGGGCTCTATGGGTGGAGCGTCCTTTTTACGGGCACGGACATACGACGAAACATCATTCCATGTTATACTTGTATCAAAAGGGGCGAGACCAATGGTAAAAGTGAAGATGAATGTGCAAACGGCCTATCACGGAGATTTGCTGCGGGCAGGAAAAATCTATGAAATTGACGAAACGACCGCCGAACGCTGGATTGCAAGTAAAATTGCTGAAAAGGCAGAAGATAAATAGTGACCTGTTGAAATAGCAAACCCCGGTACATGTCCGCCACTAAATTGGCCGCTCAACATATGCCGGGATTTTTTTTGTCTTCTCAATAGTGCTACAGATCCTTTAAAACATCTCAGAAAACAACTGCAAATCGGCAGGTTCACTACTAATTTCATCGCTATTCCATACGTTATTCAAATACGCCAGCGCGACAGCCCTGTCTCTGCTGCTGCCTTCTTCTAAACTTTCCACCGCTACAACACTTTCAAAAATAGCACAAAAATCTTTGGCTACGGTCTTGCTGTAATAGGTTTGCAGATCCGGAGAAAGTGTCTTCATCTTGCTGATTTTATCCTTGAGTTTTCCCAGTTCTTCCTTAATCACGGTCACCCAGGTCTCATCCTTCACTTCATGCAACCGCTCTTTCATTTCATGTACGAATAATTCATCCACTTGATATTTCCCAATCAGCCTTAGTACTTCCAATCCGAGAATGTTGGCTGTCCCTTCCCAGACGGTCAGCACTTGCGCGTCGCGGAGCAGCCTTGGAGTAACGAAATCTTCAATATAACCATTGCCTCCATGCATTTCAATCGCCTCATGGGTAAATTCAACCGCCTGCTCTGCCGTTTCTTTTTTCAGGATGGCGACATACAGACGAAACAGAGCCTCTTCTTCAACCGTGACAGCATGCTTGGTTTCTTTGCCCATCACCTTATCCATCCGGGCGATGACCTCAAACATTGCTTTAAGCTCCATTTCCTGCTTTGCCGCCATTCTGCTCAAGGTGGATTGGACCATGGGATAGCTGGTTAGCTTGCTGCCAAATGCTTCCCTTTCTGACGCATAGTCTTTCGCTTCGAGAAATGAACGGCGCATGATGCCAAGAGAAGCAACAGCATTTGAGACACGTGACAGATTCAGCGCCTCCATCATATAGGAAAATCCTTTTGCCGGATCCCCGACCAGATATGCTTTGGCACCTTCGAACTCCACTTCCGCTGAAGGCACGGCTCGCACACCCAGTTTGTCCTTCAGCCGGCGGATGCGGAGCCTGCCCTCCAGCCGATTTTCCTCCCATGGCACCAGAAACAAACTAAGCCCTTTCGTCCCTTCTGGCGCATTTTCCATTCGGGCAAGAACCATGGCCACCCCGCAGGCACCGGCATTGCTGGCGAAATATTTTTCTCCGGAAATGCGGTAATGATCCCCTTCCTTCACCGCTGTTGTTTCATTTGCCCCAACATCGGAGCCTCCCTGCCGTTCCGTCAAAAAGGTTGCCCCTTCATAGAGCTTGGTTTCTCCGGTGGACAGGACATGCGGCAAAAACGCCTCTTTCAGTTCGTCCGAGCCATAATGATCCAGCAAATACGCTGTTGCTTTGGTGAGCGTGATCGGGCAGTAAAAGCCAGGCTCGGCATGGGACACCAGATAGCCTTGGGCAAATGCATAGACATAGTTTCCTTTAACCCTGAGCTCTGGGATTTCCTTATGGATATAGCCGACAATCCCCGTGTTATAGGTTTCTTCCACCGTCTGTCTGTAGCCCTCATTCAGCCAGACATGGGAGACTTCCTTGCCCATTTTGTCATAACGGATCAGGCGCGGCTGTCCTTCCCTGTCGGTGTGGACGGCGCGTTCATCCATGGTCCCGGCAGTGAATGCGCCAAGCTTCTCCAGCTCACCGTCCGCCCATTGGAAAAAATCTTTGGGCAGCCGGGATTTCAGCAACTCCAGTAAATTTACATCTTCCCGGTAAAAATTTCTCATTGTTTGCCGCCTTCCTCCACCCGGTCGCGAAGCTGATTTTTCTGCAGCTTGCCTGTTGCATTTCTGGGAAGCACTTCCAAAGTTTCATATACTCTTGGTATTTTGTAACTTGCTAATCTTTCACGCAGAAACTCTTTGCAGACAGCTGCAACATCTTCCATTTCTTCTTCAACCACCACAAACGCTTTAACCGTTTCGCCCCAATCCGGATTAGGTGTGCCAACAACCGCCGCATCTGCTATTTTTGGATGGCTCATCAGGGCGTGCTCGATTTCTTTCGGAAAAATATTCACCCCGCCGGATATGATGATGTCTTTTTTCCGGTCGACGATCCAGTAAAAGCCTTCTTCATCCTGCTTGGCCATATCTCCTGTGTACAGCCAGCCGTCATGCAGTGTTTCCCTTGTTTGAGCTTCATTCTTGTAATAGCCCTTCATGTTTCCTTCTCCTTTAAGGACGATTTCGCCGACTTCACCCTGGACGACGTTTTCTCCTCTGTCATCCACCAGGCGAATTTCGCAATTCAAGGCAGCCCGCCTGCCAATGCTTCCCGCTTTTTCCGCGTGATCAGCAAATCCAAGCAGCGTCCCACTCGGTCCGGCTTCTGTCAGCCCATACACGCACATCAGCCGATTAGTGGAAAATTTATCCTTCACCAACCGCACTTCCTGCTCCCCAAGCGGCGCACCTCCGTAGACCCAATACTCCATAGATGACAGGTCATAATTGCTAATGTCCGGATGGCTGGCACTGCCGAGATAAGCAACCGGCGCACCGAAGAAATGGGTGATTTTCTCCTTCTGCACAGTTCCCAGCAAAAGCTCCGGGGTAAATGTTGGTACAGTTACATGCGCAGCACCGACATAAAGTCCTGCCGCCATAAACAAATGCAGCGGAGCCGAATGACTGAGCGGCATCATATGGAGCACGCGGCTTTCCGGTTTCATCGACATTTCAATGCAAATCATGGTTGCCACGGTTAAAATATTCCGGTATGTGAACACAACCCCTTTTGGTGTGCCGGTGGTGCCGGATGTATACAGAATCGATGCTTCCTCATCCTCCAGCAGGTCACATGGAATTTCCTCCGTCGATCCTTCTGCAATCAACGCATCGAGTGAAAGCCACGCTCCCTCTTCCTCTCCGGTTTTCACCCACAGGCATTCAGACTCATCGGGCAGCCCCTTCACTTGAGCAAACAGCGCTTCATGGGTAACAAATACCTTCGCATCACTGTGGTTCAGGATATAGGAGATTTCCTGTTGTGTGAGCCTGGCATTGATTGGCACACTTAGCCCGCCAATCCGCTGCACCGCCAGATACGTGAAAAGAAATTCCTTTGTATTTGGCAAATGCAGCACCACTTTATCCCCTTTGCCGACACCCCTTCTCCGGAGACTGTCAGCCAGCTGGTTGACAGCAAGATGCCATTCCAAGTAAGTAATTCGCTCATTTGGTGTAACAATTCCCTCCTTATTTGGAAATTTCCTGGACTGATGTGCCAACAGATTTGGCAGATTCATTCTTCCTCATCCTCCCATGTTATTAATTGTTCCTGAAAATCATCTAACAGTCGCTCCATCTCGGTACGGATTAAAACGAGTTCGTCAATGCGCTGCGTCACCTCCTCTACTTTCTCCTGTCCATATTCGATGGTCTTCTCCAGCTGTCTCTTACCTGTAGGATCCTGGTCAAACAGCTGAATCATCTCCCGGATTTCCTCCAGATTGAACCCGTACTTTTTCCCGCGAAAAATCAGCTGCAGCCGGGTTTTTTCCTTCCTGGTGAAAATTCGCCTGCCATTATTACTGCGCTTTGGCGCCAAGAGGCCAATTTCCTCATAATAGCGAATCGTCCGGGTGGAAATATCAAACTGCAATGCCAGATCCGAAATCGAATAGGTTTTTTCTTTGCTCACCATCATCACCTCTAGTGGGAATGTCGAGAAATTTAAAATTTCTGACCATCCTCTTCTTATAGTTTACCATTAACGTTAACGTCAACTTCAAGTTAATTTTTCAAAAATAAAAAAGACTGCCTCCCCACACGGGAAAACAGCCTTCCTCCTATGTTATCTATTGGCAAAAAATTCTTCTGCCTTTTCCAGGAACACTTCTTGTTGCGGTTCCAAATCATATTCTTCCTCTATCGCATCTACCGGACATACCGCCTTGCATGCAGCACAATCTATACAAACATCTGGGTCGATGTAGAATTGATCCGGACCTTCTTCAATGCAGTCCACCGGGCATACGCTCACGCATTCGGCCGATTTTTCCTGTCTGCATGGATCCAAAATGACAAACGCCATGAATGGCAACCTCCTTATTTCGCTAAAAATTACCTTTCTCTATTTAATGATAAAGCTTTCTCTTCTGCAAGTAAACAGCCTATAGCAAATTACTCTTTAGCAAAATAGAGATGATAATGTAGAGCGCAGCCGGGATTAAAGGAAGCCTCACATGCCGGACAGCGATTGCCGCTGTTTAAATAACTGTTGATTGCAAGCTCCTCGCCGCAGGATCCGCATAACACCGCCTGCTCACCGAACAACCGGCGCGGCCACACCTTTGGCTTGCCGCAGCCATACTCCTGATGGCACTGATAACAGGGAAAATACTCCCCGCAGCAGTAAAACTTAATAGCGATCCGGTCATTTGTCTGCTGATAATGCCGACACCGTGTTTCTTTATCCACAGCACCGCGAATTTCTTTGCCAAAAATCTCCATTAGTCAGCATCCTTTCATTTACAGAAACGCATCGATTCCCGGTCCATACGGAATCCCCAGGAAGTAGAACAGCAGAAAGATCGTGATAAATGTAAGCAAGAAACAAATACTGTACGGCAGCATCAGAGCGATCAATGTACCAATCCCTGCTTTCTTATCATAATCCTGCATAAATCCAAGCACAATAATCAGATACGGATTCATCGGTGTAATAATATTGGTCGATGAATCGGCAATCCGGAATGCCGCTTGAATGAATGCCGGATGATAGCCCAGATAATAGAACAGCGGGATGAAAATCGGCGCCTCCAATGCCCACTGCGCCGAACCGCTGAAAATAAACAGGTTCAGGACAGCAGTTAACAGGATAAAGCCGATAATCACAGCGATTCCAGTCAGTCCAATTGACTCCAGAGCATTCGCGCCGCTGACCGCAATCCAGGACCCCATATTCGACCATTCAAAATAAGCGATAAACTGCGATGCCGCAAACACTAATACGATAAACCCGGACATATCCTTCATCGCTTGACCCATAAAAGAACCAATGTCGCGGGAGCTTTTAATTTTCTTGACCGTCACTCCATATGTCACACCAACCGTGATAAACCCGAACAAAATAATCGGCACGATACCGTCCAGGAATGGTGATGGAACAATCCCGCCCTGTTCATTGGTAAGCGGGGAATTCGGCAGGAGGATAACACCGACAACTACAGCTACATAAATAAGTGCCGAAATCGCAGCATTGCGCAGCCCTTTGGTTTCTTGCCCGGTTGACTGGGTAATCTCCTTCCCTACATTTCCTTCATATTGGCCCAGACGTGGCTCCACCAGTTTCTCGGTGACCAGTCCGCCCACTGCCGTTAAAATAAACACAGAAGCAATCATGAAAAACCAGTTATCCACCGGCGTGACCGTCAAACTTTGATCCACTGTCTGAATAACTTCTGTAGAAATCCCGGAAAGCAGGGCGTCGGTACCGGTAATCATGATATTCGCTGTGAAGCCGGCTCCCACACCCGCAAAACCGGCGGCAAGTCCTGCCAGCGGATGGCGGCCGATGTTGTAAAATACCATAGCGGCAAGCGGTGGCACAATAACAAACGCCGCATCTGATGCCAGGTTTCCCAAAATACCGGTAAAAACAACCGCATAGGTAACAATGAATTTTGGTGCTTTCAGGATCGTGCTTTTGATCGCTGTTTCCAAGAGTCCCACCTTGTCAGCAAGTCCTATCCCGAGCATCATTGCCAGGACGACACCCAATGGGGTAAACGTGACAAAGTTTTCCAGCATGGAAGTGAGAATGAACTGCAGTCCTTCCGCTGACACAATGCTGCGGATTGCCAGCTCTTCTTCCTCTCCCGGTATGGTAAATGTCACGTCAAATAAGGAAATAACCCATGATAAGACAATAACGAGTCCCGCCAAAATGACGAACAGCATAAATGGATCGGGAAGCCGGTTTCCGACTGTCTCAATCCCATTCAATGCGCGGTTCATCATGGACGGCCTTTTTTTGGCAGCCATATGTACATCCTCTCCCTATGTTTTTTCGTATGTTTCTCTGTTTTTTCATATCACAATATCTATAAACTGTGACATAACTTAGCTATCGCTGCGGAAAGCGACTGCCCGCAGCGGAAATCAACGAGCACTTTGTAACAGAAATTTTCTCACCGATAACTTATGTCCCAGTTTCCATCAACTACGAAATAAATAAAAAAGTTACGAAAAGATCCTTGTTCAAATCCCGCTGTGTTTAGTTCTCTCCGCCGGCTTCGCTCTTTAAAAATGCTGCCAGCACCTGTACTCCTCTATCAATATCTTCCATTGAGGCAAACTCTGCCGGATGATGGCTAATTCCATCCTTGCACGGAATAAAAACGAGTCCGGACGGCCATTTTGCCTGCATGTTCATAACGTCGTGCCCGGCGCCGCTATTCATTTCCAATGTTCGGTAGCCAAGATCGCGGCTCACGTTCAGCAGCTTCTCCCTGATGGGATCATCGAGCATCACCGAATCATTGTTGACGAGAGTAGAAACGTCGATGTTAACACCAGTTTCGCTCTCTAGTTCGGCACAATGCTCTTTTACCCAAGCGGCAAAATTCCGTTTTGCCGCATCATCGACACTGCGAATGTCGATCCCCAGCTCGACTTCCCCTGGAATGACATTCATCGCATTTGGTTTTAGATTAACGGTGCTGACGGTAGCGACCAGTTGCTGATCAGCTTCCTGATTCCGCTTAAAAGCCTCCTGCTGTACAGCTTGCACCAGAGGAGCAACAGCGGCAAATGCGTCCTGGCGCTTATCCATCGGGGTGGTTCCCGTATGATTGGCCATGCCGGAAGCAGTTACTTTTAGCCTGACGGGACAGGCAATGCCATGAACGATGCCGATTTCGCAACCGGAATCTGGCAAGACGGTTCCCTGCTCAATATGCAGCTCGAGAAAACTTTCGATTCGGTTTGACGGGACTGCTGCTTCATCTATCGCGCCCCAATCTAAACCAAAACCCTTTGCAGCTTCTCTGATCGTCACGCCGTCACGGTCTTCCACATCGGCAATCGCTTGCTTATCGAGTTTGCCGGTGATTGCTTTAGAACCAATCGTGGAAACGCCAAAACGGGCCGATTCCTCGAAAACAAAACAAATCACGGCAATCGTTTTCTTCGGCTGATATCCGCTATCCTTTAATTGTTTAACAGCAGCCAGTGCCGTGAGCACCCCAGCCACACCGTCATATCCGCCTCCATTGTCCACGGTATCTAAATGGGAACCAAGCGTTATCATTGGAGCGGACGCATCTGCCTCCCACAGCGCCCATTGATTACCAGCCTCATCACTGCGTACACTCAAGCCCAATTCTTCTGCGGTGACAGCAAATTGCCTATGGACCGCTTTTTCCGCTTCGGTAAAGCTAAGCCGTGTAAACCCATCAGAAGCGTCCATCGTATCTGTCCCATTCAGGATATGCAGTGTTTCCAACAGCCATGCTTTCCGATCACTCAATCGAAGCGCCTCCTTCAATGATCCGGATAAAAGTTTCCACCGCCACAGGCAGCACTTCTTCCTGAAAATCAAAAGCAGGATGATGATGCGGATGGCCAAGTTCCGTGCCAAACAGCATATAAGTGGCTTTTCCGCCATGCTGCTGAACACGATTGATCATAAAACTCGCATCCTCGGATCCAGATACATCTGCTGCCGGCAGCACTTTTTTCACAAATCCCGCTGATGTGCAAGCCGATTGAATGCTATCAATCAATTCCGGATCACAGGTAATCCCTTCAGTAACACCAACCTCGTCAATTTCACAGGCCACATCATGCATCAGCGCGGCCGCCTGCACGACACGCTTTGCCTCTGTCAGCATGTAGCTGTTGATCTTCTGTGTTTCACCGCGCGTCTCCACTTCCAGGACCGCATCTTCCGGGATAATGTTGCGCCCGCTCCCTGCCGTCATTTTCCCTACATTTATCCTAGTCACCCCATCACTGTGGCGGGGAATGGCATACAGGTTGGTTGCCGCAGCTGCTGCTGCGAGGAGTGCATTTTTCCCGAGTTCCGGGTGCATACCGGCATGGGAAGAAGCGCCATGAAACGAGACATTGAATTTGGCAGAAGCGAGAAATCCGTTCACCGTCGCCGCCACATGACCAACCGGGAGCGGCTTGATGCCAATATGACCGGAATAGAAATAGTCCACGTCATCCAGCCAGCCTTTTTCCACCATCGCTTTCGCACCGCGTCCTCCTTCCTCTGCAGGCTGAAACAAGAGGGTAAACTTGCCTTCCAGCTGCTCGTGGTGTGCCGCAATATAGGAAGCGACCCCGAGCCCGATCGTCATATGGCCGTCATGCCCGCAAGCGTGCATCGTCTGGGCATTATCAGAGGAAAAATTCTCCTGGGATGGCAGGTGAGTTTCCTCCGCTGCTTCCTGAATCGGCAGTGCGTCGATATCAAAACGAAACCCAAAATGATCCCCGGACTTGCCTGTATCCCATTCAGCCACGACACCGGTAAAACCGCCTTGCATATGCGCCAGCCAATCCTCTGGCACTCCGGCTTCCAGTGCTTTTTTCTCCTGCTCTGCCAGCTGGGCCTCATCCGGCATGCCAAGACGAGAAACACCGTCCATCGCCTCCCTGCCGATATGAATTTGAAAACCGAGCTGTTGCAATTCTTTTGCTAATTTATAAGTAGTAACATATTCCATAAAGCCAAGTTCGGGATACTGATGGAACTCCCGGCGCCATTTTATCAGCTGGGGAGTCAGCTCTTTTACAAATTCACTCATCTGCTCCCTCCTCTTCTAGTTGATTCAATGCATCGACAGCCACCTGAGCGAGCAGTGTCGCACCACTAGCCAACATCTTCTCATTGATTTTAAATTTTGCGTCATGGAGCGGTGCCTGGTTTTCCTTATCTTCTATTTGTGTGCCGAGCCAGATGAAAGCACCAGGGTATTTTTGCAAATAGCGGCCAAAATCTTCGCCGGCCAAGGAGGGGTTAAAGTCAGGTGTCGCCTCTTCCCCCAGCACTTTACGGGCGGACTCCCTGGCAGTTTGGGCCCATTTAGGTGTATTGATTGTCGCGGGATACCCGTCGAAATAGTCAATTTCCGCCTCTGTCTCAAAAGCGGCAGCCACCTGATTGGTGATCGTGAAAAAACGCTCCTTGAGCCGCTCACGGATTTCCGGATTGTACGTGCGGATCGAGCCCTGCAACGTTACTTCACTCGGGATGATATTTGGCGTACTACCTGCCTCAAGCATGCTGATCGTCACAACAGAAGCTTCGAGCGGATCGAGATTTCTTGAGACAATCGTCTGCAGACTCGTAATCAGCTGACCGGCGGCAACGACAGGATCCCTGGTTTGCTGAGGCATACTGGCATGTCCGCCGCTCCCTTTCAGTGTAATTTTAAAACGGTCGGATGCTCCCATGATCTCTTTGTCATGGATCCCCACCATGCCTGATGGAATATACGGCCATACATGCTGCCCGTAAATGACATCCGGTGTATAGGTGTCAAATACGCCATCCTTCATCATCACGCCGGCACCGCCAATGGGAGCGTCCTCTTCCGCCGGCTGAAATACTAAAAGCACGGTCCCTTGCAATTCCTCTTTCAACTGCTGCAGGACTTTTCCCGCCCCAAGCAGCATCGACGTATGGGCATCATGGCCGCATGCATGCATGACATTTGGCTGCTCGGAAACAAATTCGTGGTCGTTTTGCTCTTGGATCGGCAAGGCATCCATGTCCGCCCTTAATGCCACGGTTTTCCCCGGTTTGGTACCTTCAATGATGCCGAGCACACCGTATTTTGCGAATCCAGTCTCATATTTTACACCGTATTCAGTTAATTTTTCCTGAATAAAAACGGATGTTTCTTTCTCCTGATTGCTCAATTCCGGATGCCGGTGCAGGTGCCGGCGGTTCTCGATGATCTCGTTTTCTATCTGTTTCACATTGGATTCGATAATTTTTTTCATATGTATCCCCCTTCGCGTCAGACTGCCAGCCCTTCATTAATCCCCACTATGTAACTCGGAAATTTTTATGACTATCATTATATCGAATTATGAAACCCATGTATAGTGAATCTACCTGTACAAAATTTCCAACTCAAAAAAAATATTACAAAGTACCTTGTAATGTACAATAGTTTATGTATAATGAAAGTAACACTACTGTTCATAAAACAGTAGTGAAATGATGAAAGGAAGCACTCTAAATGAATATACAGTTTAAGAAAGGTGTTCTGGAACTATGTGTATTGGTGCTGCTGCAGAAAAATGACCGCTATGGTTATGAGCTTGTACAAAAAATCTCCGAACAGATTGCCATATCGGAAGGCTCTGTCTATCCATTACTCAGGCGCCTGAAAAAGGAAGAATATCTTACCACCTATCTTCAGGAATCCAGAGAAGGTCCTTCCCGGAAATATTATTGTCTGACAGATCAAGGAAGGAATTACCTGAAGCAGCTGCTGGATGAATGGCAGCAATTTTCCACTGGCGTGAATCAATTGATCAAGGAGGGCGTTCATGATGAATAAACGGCAATTTTTACACAAACTTCAAGCAGCACTAAACAAGCTGCCGGAAAAAGAACAGAAAGATATTTTGCTGGATTTCGAGGAACATTTTCAAGTTGGAACCGGGGAAGAAGGAAAAACCGAGGAAGAAATTGCGGAGGCTCTGGGTTCCCCGCAGCAAATTGCCAAAGAAATGACCGCTGCCTATTACCTGGAACAAGCCGATCAATCTTCTTCAGCAGGGAATATTTTCCGGGCAGCATGGGCCACAGTCGGATTGGGTTTCTTTAATTTGGTTATCGTGCTGGGGCCTTTTATTGCGCTGATCTCCGTTGTCTTTGCCGGGTGGGTTGCTGCTGTAGCATTTATGGCATCCCTGCCGCTGGTACTCATTGAAGCGGTCATCTACCCGGAATTATTTCTATGGTTCGATTTCTTTCTTTCCATTGCACTTCTGGGTGTTGGGTTGCTGCTCGCCATCGGTATGTTGTATGCCACCAGGCTGATTTCCAAAGGATTCGTCCGGTATTTGCACTTTAATACAAAACTTGTGAAGGGAGGACTAAACCATGCGTAAAATTGCCGTCATCGCTTCTTTGTTAATCGTCGCGGGTGTGCTCGGGAGTGTTTTTACCTTTCCCTCTGTTGAATCATCTGTGGCAGCAGAACGAGATGTAGACATGACGGAGATAGCAAACATTAACATCCGAATGGATAACGGGCGAGTAAATGTTTTCCGGACCGATACAAGTCAGGCAAAAATTGAACTGGAAGGAAGCGTCTCGGAAAGGGATAAGCCAAATTTTTCGGTAGAGACAGAAGGGGATACATTAATTATTGAAGTAGCTAAGGAAAGAAAGCTGTTTCAGTTTATTACTTTTACAGGGTCTGCCACACTCAATCTGTACCTTCCGCCAAAAGATTATGATTCTTTAATCGTGGACACGGACAATGGCACCTTTCAAGCAGAAGAATTAGCGGTGAAGGAAATCCAGGCATTGACAGACAACGGAAAAATCACGCTGGATAGCATCACCGCTGAAACGGTAGATTTGAACACAGCCAATGGCAAAATCGTGCTGGCTGATGTGGAAGGGAAGATTACCGGCAAGACAAATAACGGATCGATTTCTTTTGATACTCCGGATTTGGATCGGTCGATGGATCTGGAAACGGATAATGGAAGTATTACCATCCAAACGGAAGAAGAACAGGCAAATGCTGTCATTGATGCCCGGACAGATAATGGAAGAGTAACCGTCTTTGGGGATTCTGACTGGGATACAGTAACCGGAGATGGGGATCATGAAATAAAACTGCGAACAAGTAATGGGAGTATTACGATAGAAAAATAATTATTTCGCTGGAGGCATTACCAGAAGTAGATGGTGTATGTCTTCTTTTTTTATGATCTGGAATGATTGGTATGATCTCCTTTTTATTTACTATTCTTTTTTCCCTGTGCTTCAGTCATTAAGAATACTGCTGTTAATATATGCATTACCATTCCAACGATAGGAATCCAAGCAACACGAGAAGTGATTATTCCAAGAATATGACCAGTCGTCTTTCTGTCCATTTTTACTTGCTAACACAAGACCCACGATGTGTAATGCCAGCATAAAAACAAGAGGTATCCAAAGTAAACTAATTACAAGCATCCCCCCCCAAGAACAGGAAATCCCCAAAGTGCCTCCAGCCCACCAGTAACCCATTTTATTACTGTAACTGCCATTAATACGCCCCCCCCCCCCCCCAACATGAAATATCCTTTGTTACTACATATATATGATCGTGGCTGGAAAATTGACTGCATCGCATGAATAAATTTGAGGTGGTATTATTTCATACGGTAACATTCGACAAATTTCGGGAAGTGACAGGCACCATCAAATATTCATGTTTGATTTCTGTTTCTCCCGGGTATGAACTGGTATAAGCAATTGAAAAAGGAGTTTTGCAGAAGTGAAGAAATATAGTGTAGCACCAAATGCCGATGTGACGGGCTGGTTTGTAAAATTGGAAGATGTTGCGCCCGAAGAAGAATATGCTGCGAAAGACGATGCCATCGCGGCAGCAACAAAGATGGCCCAGGAAAACAGCCCAAGCAAAGTGGAAATCCTGGATAAAGATCACAATATAGTAGAAGAAAAACGGTATTAATTCCCAGTAAATAGTTGGCAACATGAGAAAGGGGAAATTCACATGGCAGAAAGAAAAAACAATAAAGTCGGAGTTCTTGTCGGTGCCGGCGCCATCGCAGCAGGTGTTTCGCTGCTTTTACTGAACACCGGCACACGTACAAAGATTAAGGATTCCTCCGTGCAAATGAAAGACAAGGTTAGCAATTATGCAACCACAGTGAAAGAGGATCCCCAGGGAACTAAGAATGCGATCATCGACAAAGTGAAGCGCACCACTGCGATCACCAAAGACACGGTGCAAAAAATCCAGCAGATCCTTGATAATCAGGGACAGGAAATAAAAGAAACCACCAAGGACGCCGTGGATCAAACGAAAGATATCGCAAAGGAAACCAAAACAATTGCTTCCACCGCGAAGGATGCCAAGGAAGATTTCAAGGAAGCGGGACAGGATCTGAAAGGTGAGATGAAGTCCTCGGATAAAAATGAATCAGACCATCATGTAGAGGACGACCCTGTCCATCATCAATAAATAGAGAAGCGCAATATAAACAAAAGCTGAAGCAGGGTAAACACACCCGCTTCAGCTTTTGTTTTTTTGGATAGTTACGCGCGCCCTACCCTATTTATTTCTTCAACTTCGCCAGCTGCTCCGCCAGCGCATTATTACTAAACCCGTCATCCTGCTTCTTCAAATACTTGTTCACTTCTTTCTTGGAGACGTTGTGCTTTTTCTCCTTTTGTTTCCGGGCATTAAACGCAGACAGCTTCTCGCGGTGCCCGCATTTACACATGAACATTTGCCCTTCCCCTTCACCTCGAAGCTCCAGGCGTTTATGGCAATTCGGGCAGCGGGCGTTTGTCTCTTTGGCAATATTTTTCTTGTTGCCGCAGGAGCGGTCCTGACAGACAAGCATACGGCCTTTTTTGTTCTTGATCTCCAGCATCAATTTGCCGCACTCCGGACATTTGGTGCCAGTCATGTTGTCATGCTTGAATTTTTCCTCACTGGATTTGATTTCCTGCACGACTTCTTTTGTGTAGCCTTTCATCTCCCCGATGAACTGATCTTTTTTCAGTTTTCCTTCCGCAATCAGGGTGAGCTTTTTCTCCCATTCGGCAGTCAGCGCTGGTGATCGCAGATCCTCGGGCACGAGGTCCAGAAGCTGGCGGCCTTTGGAAGTAAGGAAGATATGCTTGCCTTTCATTTCCATGTACATTCCATTGAACAGTTTTTCAATAATATCTGCGCGGGTCGCCACCGTGCCGAGCCCGCCTGTTTTGCTGATGGTCCCGGCGAGATGTTTTTCATCTGCACGCATGTAGCGAGTAGGATTTTCCATCGCCTGCAGGAGGCTTCCTTCATTGAAACGCTCCGGTGGCTTGGTTTCCCCGCTGGTTTGTTTCATGCGCAGCCCGGTAAATGTATCACCTTTTTCCACTGCAGGCAGCTGCTGATCGCCTTCATCGTCTTCATCATCTGTCCGGTTATCATAAATTTCTTTCCAGCCCTGCTTCTTGACGATTTTCCCTTTGGCGGTAAAACGCTCACCCGCAATTTCAGCTGTGATGGTTGTTTGTTCAAATTCATACGGATCGGACAGCACGGCGAGGAACCGCTTGACTACAAGATCATAAATTTTCCGCTCCTGATCCTGCAGGTCTCCCAGAACTACATGCTGCTCGGTCGGAATAATCGCATGGTGGTCGGAAACTTTCGCATTATCCACCACGGATTTGGAAAGCTTAAGCTCCTTACGCAAAACTTTCCCAGCCGCCTTCGCATACTGATCCACCCCAGCCGCTTTCACCCGGTCCTTCAGTGTCGGCACAATGTCAGAGGAAAGCACGCGAGAATCGGTCCTTGGATAGGTCAGCACCTTATGCTGTTCATATAATTTTTGCATCAGGGACAGGGTCTGTTTGCCGGAAAAACCGAAGATCCGGTTGGCATCACGCTGCAGCTCTGTCAGATCATACAGCTGCGGGGCAAACTTTTTCTTGTATTTCTTGTCAACACCGACTACTTTTGCCGGCTTGCCTTTTAGCTGATCAAGCAGTTGCTCGGCTTTTTCCTTGGAAAATGTCCGGCTGTTATTTTTCTCATCCTGCCACGTGAGGGTAAAGCCTTTGTCGGTCTTCGCTTGCAGTCCGTAAAAGGTTTTTGGCTGAAATTTCCTGATTTCCTCCTCGCGATGGGCAATCATCGCCAGTGTCGGGGTCTGCACCCTGCCGCTTGACAGCTGGGCATTGAATTTCGTTGTCAGCGCGCGGGTGGCATTGAGCCCGACATACCAGTCCGCCTCTGAGCGTGCCACCGCAGAAGCATATAAATTCTCATACTTGCTCCCCGGCTTCAATTGGTTAAACCCATCACGGATCGCTTTATCGGTGACAGAAGAAATCCACAGACGTTTCACCGGCTTTTTCACGCGAGCTTTTTCCAAAATCCAGCGTGCCACCAGTTCTCCTTCACGTCCTGCGTCTGTCGCAATCACCACTTCTTTCACGTCTCCGCGGTTCAGCTGGGTTTTCACCGTATTAAACTGCTTCCCGGTTTTTTTGATCACGACCAATTTAAGCTGATTCGGCAGCATCGGCAGTTCATCCAGCTTCCACGTCTTGTATTTGTCGTCATAAACTTCCGGATCAGCAAGTGTCACCAGATGGCCGAGTGCCCAGGTGACGATGTATTTAGACCCTTCCATAAAACCATTGCCCTTTTTGCTGCAATTCAGCACACGGGCAATATCCCGGCCGACGGAAGGTTTTTCTGCAAGTACTACAGTTTTACTCATGTAAAAATCCTTTCTTTGAAGCATTTATCTGTGAAACTATTCGTTTGTTATAGTTGTGCTTCTTTTAGTATAGCGGAAATTGGAGGTGGAGTGAACCATGATACTCTCATCCACCGCACACTCCCCCGCCGCTCCTTCATACAATAATCCAGACACAGTACAAAGGACTTGATGAGAATGCTTGCATATATGGGATTAATTCTGTTAGTTACTGCGGTTAGTCTGGATGGATTCGGGGTCGGAATCACCTATGGCATGCGAAAGATTCGTGTGCCACTCAGCGCTCTGGTGATTATAATGCTTTGTTCCGGGATGATAGTGCTTGCCTCCATGACAATTGGCCACTTGCTGAGCGGATTTATCTCCCCTGATATGACGAAAATGCTCGGCAGCGGCATCTTGATTTCCCTCGGTCTCTTCTCTCTTTATTCATTGATCCAGCCGGAGAAAGCTGCGAGTGGTGAGCAGCATAAGTTGAAGACCGTTCTTGCCTCTCCTGATAAAGCCGATCTGGATAATTCAGGGCAAATTTCTCCGATGGAGGCATGTCTGCTTGGCGTGGCGCTCGCACTGGATGCGTTTGGGGCAGGGATTGCTGCATCTATGCTTGGCTATGCTCCAGCCTTGACTGCTGTGCTTGTCGCCCTGATGAGCGGACTGTTTGTTTACAGCGGCATCCGAACAGGAGTTTTTTTATCAAAAAACAAAAAGCTGAAAAAGATGACCTTCGTGCCGCCTGTGCTTCTTATTACAATTGGTGTGTTTAATCTTTTATGATTCTGCAAAAAAATCCGGGACCCGCTCTCCAGTAAGAAGAGCAGACCCCGGATTTTTCCGTCACTAGATAAATTTACTGTTTACAGCAGGGAAAGAATAAACCCAATCACCACAACTAAACCAATAATCATTAATATTGTACGTAACATGTTTTTAGCCTCCCTGACTCGAGTTCACTCATATTTTGTTCATACTCTACCATTCCCCAGGCAGGCGAGATAAAAACATTGCGTTCAAGATATGATATTCAAAAGAATGGTCAAGGTGCCCACACTAATTAACGTGCCGACAAGGGTGATGCCGGAAACCAGATCCGGCTCGGTATCGAACTCAATGGCATACATCGTCGTTGTCGCGGCAGTCGGCATGGCGGAAATAATCACCAGCACCGCTGCCACCATTGGATCCACATCAATCAGGGCGACAAAGATAAAGGCAATCACCGGTGAGGCGACCATTTTCAGGACGACCGCCGACGTAACCACCTGCCAGTTCAATTTCAATGAAGTAATTGAGGCCAGTTGCATGCCAAGCATCACCATCATTACCGGAATCGCCGCGTCCCCTACCATGGAAAGTGTAGAATGAATCGACTCAGGGAACGGCGGCCAGGAAAATCCCTGATACATAAATGCCAAAACAGCAGCATAAGTAGCCGGCATTTTCATGATATTCCCGAGAGCCCGCTTGATACCGCTTGTGCTGCGGGAAGCATAATAGACACCAAAAAAGTTATTCATCATCGATTGCACGACCATAATAAATACCGCATAGGGCAAGGCCGCCTCCCCAACAGTGAACAGCACGACCGGCAGCCCGTAATTTCCGGAATTCATGAACCCGGAAGTTAGGATGGTCGCACTTTCTACAGACACAGACCATTTAAAAATCCGGGCAAGAAGTTTACTGAATAGGACCATTATAAAAAACAGAACAAGCATAAAAACAACGATAATCATATAGCTGCTGTCAAAATCGGCTTCAGATAAATTGATGAAAACTAAAGCAGGTGTCAGAATATAAATCGTCACCGTCGACAGTGTGCGCACATCGGAAACACGTATCCGTTGCAAAATATAACCGGAGGCAAATACGGCGATGATTGGCAAAATAACTTGAAGAAACAGACTCATGCGAAAAACCCCATCTTATCGTCGAGTTGCCCAGTAGTCCCGAGCAAATATGCACATATAAACGACATCCCGATATGCACCATCCACGAAATATTCCTCTTTTAATTCCGCTTCCCGCTGAAAGCCAACTTTTTGATAAATATATATCGCTTTTTCATTTTGTTTATCCACGACCAGAAACAGCTTGTGCAAATTTAAGTGGGAAAACGCATAATCTACCGCGAGCTGTGTTGCTTTGTCAGCATAACCATGCCCCTGATGGTCCGGGTCGATCATAATCGCGAACTCTGCTTTCCTGTGCAGATTGTCGATCCGGACCAAGCCCACCAGTCCGAGCCGCTCATTGTTTTTTTCCAAAATGAATAACCGCAAATTCTCCTTTTCCAGGTTTTTCTCAAATGAATCCTTTATTTTGGCCATAGTTTGATACGGTTCTGCAAACCAAAAACGCATCACTTCCGGAATATTGTACAGCTTATGCATAAACTCCAGATCTTCTTTTTCAAAAGCTCGTAATTTTAATTGTTCACTCAATTTATCGCCACTCCTTTCGTCTTTCTAAGCTTTTATCATAGCACAGGCAGCAGGTTTTCCCCAACCGACGAAGGAAGTCAGCGAATATATCGAATCGAACTTGACACAGGAATCTTTTCCTGCTATCATTATAAAGTTGCAACATAAGTAACAGCTAAGTGATGCTGGCATTCTGCAAATGATGAGAAATGCTTATTCACACTGGCGCGACTAAGGGGTCGCAAGGACGTAAGAGCAGGTTAGGGCTTACGTTGCTTAAGTAATCGTCACAAACCATAATGTGACTAAATTATTCAGTGGAAGTTTACCGCGGTTTTGTAAACAAAAAATTCTTCCGAGATAATCGGGACATAAAAAATTGAACTTATGTGTTACTTTGAAACAGGAGGGGTACCTTAAATCTAGGGTGCCCCTTTTCCAATCCATTACATAGTCTCGAAAGAAGGGAAAAAATGAGCGAATTGCAAGTTGGAACGATACAGACCATGACCGTACTGCGAACCATTGAAACAGGATATGTATTAGAAAAAGACGGAACACAGTCCCTGTTGCACCACAATGAAACAGAAAATGCGCTGGAGGAAGGAGATGCCGTGGACGTTTTTCTTTATACCGATAAAAAAGGAAAACTGACAGCAAGCACCCAGCTTCCAAGCATCTCCAGGGATGAATTCAGCTGGGCAAATGTGGTGGAGGTGATCCAAGGGTTGGGTGCGTTCGTCGATATCGGCACGACCAAAGAAGTGCTCGTGTCTGCTGATGACCTGCCGCTGTTTGAATCTGCGTGGCCGCAAATCCAGGATAAGCTGTTTGTGGCACTCGGGACAGACAGGAAAGGCCGCCTCTTAGCCATTCCGGCAACAGAAGGACGAATTGCCCGTGAAATGGAACTTGCACCTGAATCCCTGCATAACCAGCCGGTCAGCGGAACGGTGTATCACACGAGCCAGGAAGGTGCCGCCATTCTGACGGACGATCAGTACCGAGGATTCATCCACCATACCGAACGCAAAAGAGAACCGCGTCTCGGCGAATATGTCTCAGGAAGAGTCATCGATGTGAAGGAAGATGGCACCCTTAATGTATCTTTGAGGCCGCGTAAACACGAGAGTCTGGGCGAGGATGCGGATGCTATCTTGGAGCACCTGCAGGAAAGCGGCGGACAAATGCCGTTTAATGACAAGAGCGATCCGGAAGATATCCGCGGCACCTTTCAGATCAGCAAGGCAGCATTCAAACGCGCACTCGGCCGGCTGATGAAGGAAGGAAAGATTGAGCAGCGAGACGGGCAGACTTTTTTGAAATGAGTAAAACCAGCGGCATTGCTTTGTGCAGCCGCTGGTTTTTTATATGAAAACTAATATGTTCTGGAGATATTTTACTCTGTTCTTGATTATCAATACAAGAAAACATGGATGATTGGAATGTAGAAAAATCTGGTTAAAGTGCCCTTTCCATTTGGGTATCTGCCACATATATTGTATGATAACTCAATTACAGAGGATGAATGTCATGAAACTCAACAAGTTTGTTGATCAGCTGCCGATAATGAATACGTTGCAACCATTGGAAAGAGACATACATGGATCGTATTATGAAGTGTCGATGGAGGAATTCAGGCAAAAACTGCACCGGGACTTGAGGCCGACCAGAGTGTGGGGATATAACCGCCAATTTCCAGGTCCGACTTTTGATGTCAACCAGGGTGAACAAATACAGGTGAAATGGATGAATCATTTGCCGGAAAAGCATATTCTTCCCGTTGATAAATCGTTCCATCATTTAGCACATCTTCCGGAAGTACGGACAGTTGTTCATTTACATGGGAGCGAAACAAAACCAGAAAGTGATGGCTATCCGGAAGCATGGTACACCAGGAATTTTAAAGAGACGGGACCGGTCTTCAAAAAAGAAATATATGAATACCCCAATAGGCAGCGGCCTGCAACGCTTTGGTACCATGATCATGCCATGGGGATTACAAGATTAAATGTATACTCCGGGCTTTCCGGTATGTATATTATTCGAAACGAACAGGAGAAAAGACGAAACCTGCCAGAGGGGAAGTATGAGGTCCCGCTTATGATCCAGGACAGATCTTTCAACGAAGACGGTTCCCTTTTTTATCCGCAGGGACCGGATGACGCAGGGGATAATCTGCCTCATCCTTCCATTGTTCCAGCTTTTAACGGAGATACCATTCTTGTAAACGGAAAGGTGTGGCCCTATTTCGAAGTGGAGCCGCGCAAATACCGTTTTCGGATTTTGAATGCATCAAACACCAGAGGGTATCAGCTATCCCTTGAGTCAAAGGAGCCATTTTACCAGATTGGATCAGACGGTGGATTGTTGAGGAAGACTGTAAAATTAAATCAGCTGTCACTGGAACCGGCAGAAAGGGCGGATGTCATCATTGACTTCCAGGGGCATCCGGGGGAGAATCTGATTCTGAAGAATGACCTCGGACCAGATGCGGATCCGGATGACGAAACAGATGAGATTATGCAATTCAGGGTAAGTGCAGACGCTTCAGAAAAGGACAGCAGCACCCTTCCGAAAAATTTGTCCCATATACCTTCTCTAAAGCAGAACAATATTCATGCAATACGGAATTTAAAACTGGCAGGATCTGAAGACGAATATGGGCGTCCATTACTTTTACTGGATAACAAAAAATGGGTAGACCCTGTTTCCGAGAAACCCCGTTTAGGAACAACGGAAATCTGGTCTTTCACTAATATAACCGGTTTTGCCCACCCGATCCACATTCATCTGGTGCAATTCCAGGTGCTGGACCGCCAGCCATTTGATCTGGATCAATATAATAAGGACGGAAGTATTATATTTACTGGCCCCACGACAGCACCCAATTTGAATGAGCGGGGATGGAAGGACACCATTACAGCCCCTTCCGCTCAGATAACACGTGTTATTGCTCATTTTGCTCCATACACAGGAGATTATGTCTGGCATTGCCACATCCTCGAGCATGAGGATTATGATATGATGCGGCCGTTTAGAGTTGTTGATGAGAACGAAGAAAAAAGTTAATCTATTGCCCGCCTTGTTCAAGGGAACAAGGCGGGATTAATTTCACACCAAAGCTTTAGAGATACCTATATCTGATTCATTTATTACATAAAAAAAGAGCGATCAATTTCGCTCTTTTTTACGCTTCAGAATTGGCATACGCATCAAAAATCGACGTGATAATCATGCCGACAGCTGCTGCGAACATGCAGGCGATGCCCCATCCGCCAAGACCAGCTCCCATAATATCCACTTTCCCGACGATCGACCCGGTCAAGATCAATAAGATACCGACAAATCCTACATACAGGCTCGGATAATAGCCAATACGCGAATCCTTGGACATGGCCTTCGCTAAAAATAAGCTGAGTACAGCAATTACCGCTGTCAAAATAACTCCAATCGTGATTACGCTATGTATCATGTCTTCACCTCAAATGAAATATATCGCTTTCTTCAGTATAAAATCGAATGCGGAGAAAGTCAATAAAACGATGGCACCATCAGGCAAAGTTTGCCCCACCTCTCATTTTTCTATAAAAAAAAGGGTTCCTCACCTCCCATGTCGAATAAAACAGGGAAGGGGGAAGCACTATGCAAACATTTGAAGATTACACCTACGAACGCCCGAATCTCGATGAAACAAAAGCGGCATTCAAAGAACTGGTCGAGCAGTTCAAACAAGCCGATTCAGCAGAGGAAGCGATGGCGACCACCCGGGAAATCAATGCCTTAAGCAATCATTTCTCTACGATGGAAAATATCGTCTACATCCGCGCCTCGATCAACACGAAAGATGCGTTCTACCAGAAAGAAGAAGAATTCATGGACAACGCAGAGCCGGAGATGCAGGAGTTGGATACCATCTATTATCAGGCACTAATCGAGTCGCCATACCGGAAAGACCTTGAGGAAAACCTGGGTGAGCAGTTATTTAATATCGCCGACTTCAGCATTCGTTCCTTTTCACCGGAAGTGATTGGGCTCTTGCAGGAGGAAAACCGGCTTGCTACCCGCTATAACAAGCTGATTGCATCGGCGGAAATGGAATTTCAAGGGAAAACCTATACTCTTGCCCAGCTGTCGCCGTTCACTCAGGATCCGGAAAGAAAGACACGCAAGGAAGCCGTCACAGCAAGCACTCACTTTTTTGAAGAAAATGCTTCCGAATTGGACGAGATTTACGACAAGCTGATAAAAGTCCGGCATGAGATCGCCACGAAACTGGGCTTCCGGAATTTTATCGAACTGGGGTATTTACGGATGCAGCGGTTTGACTATAATGCCGAAATGGTTGCTTCTTTCCGCAAACAAATCCGCGAAAAAGTCGTACCGCTTGTCAGCAAATTATATGAAAAGCAGGCTGCACGCATCGGGCTGGATGCGGTTAAATTTTATGATGAGAACTTTGCATTCCAGACAGGGAATCCTGTGCCAAAAGGGAATCCGGAGTGGATTATTGAAAACGGCAAAACGATGTATGAAGAACTGTCAGCGGAAACGGATGAATTCTTTCACTTCATGCTGGACCGCAAACTGATGGATCTTGAGGCGAAAAAAGGCAAAGAGGCGGGCGGTTATTGTACATTCATCGAGAATTACCAGTCGCCGTTCATCTTTTCCAATTTTAACGGTACCTCCGATGACATTGATGTGCTGACCCATGAAGCCGGCCACGCATTTCAGTTTTATTCCAGCCGCCATATTGAGGTCCCGGAATACTTGATCCCAACCTCTGATGCTGCGGAGATCCACTCGATGAGCATGGAATTTTTCACCTGGCCTTGGATGGAAAAGTTCTTCCAGGAAGATACGGAAAAATACAAGTATGCTCATCTTGCCGGCGGACTGCAGTTTCTGCCGTACGGTGCTGCGGTGGATGAATTCCAGCATCTTGTGTACGAACATCCGGAATGGACACCGGCTGAACGCAAAGATGCATGGCGGAAGCTGGAGGAAACATATCTGCCGCACCGCGATTATGACGGGATGTCCTATTTAGAGGCAGGTGGCTTCTGGCAGCGCCAAGGGCACATTTACGAAGTTCCGTTTTATTACATTGATTACACCCTGGCCCAGTTCTGTGCGTTTCAATTCTGGCAACGTTCGCGGGAAAACCGTGCAGAAGCATGGGAGGATTATTTAAACCTTTGTAAGCTCGGCGGTACAAAATCCTTCCTGAACCTCGTAGCGGCAGCGAATCTCAAGTCACCTTTTGAGGAACAGACCATGGATGACGTGGTGCGTTCGGTGGAGGCGTATCTTGATTCGGTGGATGATCAAACATTGTAAATATAGTGGCAGCTCGCAGGATTTGCGGGCTGCTTCTTCTTTTCCATTCTATTGTGCTAAAATAGGTTAGATCATCTGTTGAAAAGGAGAATCCCATGAACTACAAAGCAGTTTTTCTTGATATTGACGGAACCATTTTAAAACCGGACCATACCTATGCCGAATCCACGGCTCAGGCGATTGCCCAGCTGAACGGCAAAGGGGTGGAGGTTTTTATAGCAACAGGCCGCCCGCTGCATGAAGTGGATGACCTCGCCGAATCACTCCATGTCGAATCGTTTATCGGTTATAACGGCTCCTATGCCACCTACCAGCAGGAAACCATTGTGGAAGAACCGATGACCACAGCACTGGTCCGCAAATTTCTCGATGTTGCCAGAGAACACGGGCATGAAATGGTACTATACACAAAGGAGAAAAATTATTTCACCTCCCTGGAGCATCCGTTTGTCCAGCGTTTCAATGAAATTTTCCAGCTGAAGAAGAATGCGCTGTTCACCGAGGATGTCATCGATGAAGTGATCAGTGCCACGATCCTCAACATTCCCGCTTCTGACGCACCGCTTTATGAACAGCAGGGAGACGACCTCCATCTTTCCGCGGTTAATGTGGACGGGGTCGAGCAGTCGTTTGATATTATCCGTAAAAGTGTCAACAAAGGGGAAGCGGTCAAAAAAGTGCTCGAGCGGCTTGACATACCCAAAAAGCAGGCAATCGCTTTTGGCGACGGCATGAACGACAAGGAAATGCTGCAGGCTGTCGGAGAAGGGTTTGCGATGGAAAACGCGCATCCTGATTTATTTGCTTATGCTAAACGCAAGACGACGACGGTGGAAAAGGATGGGATTTATGAGGGGCTGAAGGAGTTGGGGTTGGTGGAATAGCTGGGATTTCAACTGATTCGGCGAGACACGACCTTCTATAAATAAAAGCTAAGCCCTTGAGCTTAGCTTTTTAAATATAATTTGTACCAATTTAAGAGATTGCTGTAGTATCCTTCTTTTAGCCCATTTTTATGGAGAGAGTCCTTCTCTCATGCATTTCGTGCGGTCATCCAGCTAGTTTTGCACGTGAGAGCTTTTCTCTCATGTTCCCCTACAACAGCAATCCACCATAAACAAACGCCCCCAAAATCACAAACGCGGGATGCAATTTACGCCGCTCGATCAGCCAGAAGCTGACTCCGGCAATAATTGCGGTGTGCCAGAAGCCGACACTGGCATGGGAATTAGCGAAAAAGCGCCATGCCATCAGGCCGAGCAGGATGGCAATCACCGGCTGAACAAACAACGTCAGCCGTTTCACTTTCGGCGAATCTTTGTATCTTAATAAAAAGCCCAATAATACGATCATGAGAATCAGGGACGGGGCCACTGTGGCGAAAATTCCGATCACCGAGCCGAGTACGCCGCCGACTTCATAGCCAATGTAGCCAGCCAATTTCGTGGCGATTGGTCCAGGGAGGGAATTTCCCAGTGCCAACACCTCACTGAATTCCTGTACTGTCATCCATTCATAGCGTTTAACCACTTCATTCTCAACCAGCGGAATCGATGCGGGACCGCCGCCGTATCCCAAAATTCCCGGAATGAAGAAAGCGAGGAAAATCTGCCAGTATATCATGACTGGTGCCTTTCTCTTTCTTTGACAGGTGTCCTCTCTTTATCGCGGATGAGCAGTGCGGCCGCCAGCAATACACCGATAATGATGCCCGGATGCACATTCAGCAGCTGGAGAAATAAGAAAATGACGGCACCCAGCACAACTGCCCGTGTCCATCCCAATCCTTTGCCCGCTTTCCGGATAAATTGCCAAGTCAACACTGCCAGCATCATCGCGACGACGGGAACAACCGCGGCTGTCATCCCCTGCACCCAATCAAATTCACTGATGGAGGAAATGGAGGTGAGCAGCAGAATCATTAAAATGATCGTTGGCACAATTGTAGCCAGCACCGCATTAATCAGTCCGACCCAGCCGGAAACCCGGTAACCGATATAACCCGCCAATTTCGTGGCAATCGGTCCGGGCAAAGCATTGCTAAGTGCGATCAGATCACCCAATTCTTCACCATTCATCCATTTGTATTTACCGACAACTTCTTTTTCAATCAGCGGGATCGAGGCCGGCCCGCCGCCGAAACCAAGCATTCCGACGCGAAAAAACGCAATAAAAATATTCCATTGTGTCTGCATACATCACGAATCCTTTATGAATTAATTACCAGGCAGCTACGGTCCCGTCCGTGCGGGATTCCGTCCCGCCGATCAGCACGCCCGTCTCGGGGTCGCGCCAAATAATCTGGCCGCGGCCAAAGCTGTTCGGCTCCAGCTGAATTTTAATCTGATGCCCCTTATCGGCTAGTTCCTGGGCGAGATGATGCGGAAAGCGGTTTTCCACTTCCACGATTTTATCCTTCATCCATTGCCAGCGCGGCGCATCCAGTGCGGCCTGCGGATTAAGCCCAAAGTCCACCGTGTTCATCACTACCTGCACATGGCCCTGTGGCTGCATAAATCCGCCCATCACGCCAAACGGTCCGACCGGAGTCTCGCCTTTTGTCATAAAACCGGGAATGATCGTATGATAGGTGCGCTTTCCGCCGGCAAGTGCATTGACATGATCCGGATCCATGGAAAAATTATGCCCGCGGTTTTGCAGAGCTATTCCCGTTCCCGGCACGACAACCCCGGAGCCAAAGCCCATGTAATTGCTCTGGATAAACGACACCATATTGCCTTCCCCGTCGGCTGCCGCCAAATAAACGGTACCCCCGGAAGTTGGCTCGCCCGCTTCGGGGACCAGCGCTTCCTCGCCAATCAGCGAACGTCGCTGTTCGGCATAGGCTTCACTCAAAATTTGCTCTGCCGTATAGCGCATATGTTTATCTTCTGTCACATGCATGGCGGCATCAGCAAACGCCAATTTAATCGCATCAATCTGTTTATGGTATGTTTCTACTGATTCTTTTTCCGGAAAATCAAAGCCTTTCAAAATGTTCAACGCCTGCAGCGCAACAATCCCCTGCCCGTTTGGCGGGATTTCCCAGACATCATAGCCGCGGTAGTTTGCCTTGATCGGCTCCACCCACTCCGCCTGGTGTTCTGCAAGATCTTCTGCGGTTAAAAATCCGCCGTTCTCCTTGGAAAAGGCAGCAATTTTTTCTGCCAGCTCTCCTCGGTAAAACGATTCCGCATTGGTCTCAGCAATCTCTTTAAGTGTTTTTGCATGACCCGGAGAGGACCAGATTTCACCGATCTTTGGCGCCCGGCCGTTTGGTGCAAATGTCTCGAACCAGGGCTTGAACACATCATCGGTCAAATTTTCCTTGAAGTTAGCATATGCCTTTTTCCAAAATTTAGCTAATGTTGGGGTGAGCGGAAACCCTTCTGAAGCATAAGTGATGGCAGGCTCCAATACTTCGGTGAGCGGCAGCCGGCCAAATTTCCGGGACAGTTCCGCCCAGGCAGCTGGTGTTCCCGGCACGGTCACTGGTGTCCATCCATGTGTCGGGATCTCTTCATTCCCTTGCTCACGGACTTTATCAATCGAAATGGACTTCGGCGAGCGGCCGCTTCCATTCAGTCCGTGCAGCTTTCCTTTTGTCCAAACGAGCGCAAATGCGTCACTGCCAATCCCATTCGACGTCGGCTCCACCACGGTTAGACACGCCGCTGTTGCAATAGCGGCATCAATCGCATTGCCGCCTTTTTTCAAAATTTCCATACCAGCCTGGGATGCCAGCGGCTGAGAGGTTGCCACCATGCCATTTTTCGCATAGGCGGCGTTTCTGGTAACGGCATACGGGTATGCCGGGTTAGCAAAAGCCTTCATGAAAAACGCTCCTTACTTGAGAGATAATTTTTCGAATTATATAATATGGTAAGAGATAAACCGCGATTTGTCAATCATTTTTAAAGCTTATTTTTATATTTACTTACATTTTACATGGATTTCCTTATATAAGCTTTCAATTTGTGTTATACTAGACGGAAATGAGAGTAGGAGTTAAACCAATGAAATATGATGAGATTGATAAAAAATTACTGGAAGTTCTCTCCGACGATGGGCGAATATCGTATGTGGAACTAGCTGAAAAAGTCGGTTTGTCACGTGTCGCGGTGAAGGACCGCATCCAGAGCCTGAAAGAAAAAGGCATTATTGAAAAGTTTTCCGTTGTGATCAATTCGGAAAAGGCCGGTAAAAAAGTTTCCGCGTTCTTTGAAGTAGATGTGGAGCCCAAACAGCTGCAGGAAGTCGCCCAAAATCTGGCCGACAATCCGAATGTCGCAAGCATCTACCAGATGACCGGGCCAAGCACCCTGCATATGCATGTGCTGGTCGAGGACTTTCAAATGCTGGAAGTGTTTATTAATAATGAGCTTTATGCTGTGGAAGGGATTACGCGGGTGGAAAGCTCGGTGATTTTGAAGCGGTTTAAGAGTCGGAATGGGTATAAGCTTTAAGGTCAGTGCGGGATTAGTCAGATGTGAGTCGCGCGATTTGGTATGCGGAGTGCGCAATTTAGCGGTGTGGATGCGCGATTTGGTGATGGCGCCACGCGATTGAGGTGTGGCTCGCTCGACTTCGGGTGTTGCTCGCTCGACTTTGGGTGCGGCTCGCTCGACTTTGGACGGAGCGCGATTTACCAGTCCAATCGCTCGAACTGGTTGCACCTGCTCAAAATCGGGGGCCAGTCGCTCGATTGAAGTCGGATTGCTGAGGGGGCCCCCAGACAATTCACCCCTACTCCCCAAACATAGACAAAACTTCCCCGAGATTCCCGACATCCACATTGCCGCCTGAGAGCACGCAGACGATGCGCTTATCCCTCGCCCCCAATTTATCAAACATCGCAGCGGCTACCGTTACTGCGCTGGACGGTTCTATCAGCTGTTTCATTCGTTCCAGCACAAACACCTGCGCCTGGAGGATTTCGTCCTCACTGACGAGCACCAGATCATCCACGTATTTCTGGACAATAGGAAAAGTCACATCTCCCGGTTGGCTTGTGCGCAGCCCGTCAGCCATGGTCCGAGTTCCTGGAATCGAAGTGATCTTTCCCTTTTCCAGCGACAAATACGTATCATTGGCGCTCTCCGGCTCGACTCCGATCACTTTCACGGAAGGGTTGATTTCTTTTATGGCGGTCAAAATGCCGGAAATCAGTCCGCCGCCGCCAACCGGGACAACCACCAAATCGACATCATGCACCTGGTCGAGGATCTCCAATCCTACGGTGCCCTGTCCGGCGATAATATACGGATCATCATATGGTGGAATCACCATCCCATTATTTTCCCTGGCCAGCTCTTCCGCCCGCGGCAGCCGCTCGGCAGAAGTCGTGCCGCATTTTTCTATTTCTCCATTATAGGCATGAATCGCGCCCAGCTTGCTTCGGTTGGCATCTTCCGGCACAACAATGGTCGCGGGCGTCCTGAGTTTGTTCGCTATATAAGAAACAGCCTGTCCATGATTCCCCGAGGACGCGGCCGTGATAAACGTCGCCCCTTCCTGTACGGCATGCTTTACCTTGTTGGTTGCTCCGCGGATTTTGAAGGAGCCGGTTTTCTGGAAATGCTCTCCCTTGAAAAGCATCTGATTGCCACAGATAGAGGAAAGCGTGGCAGAACTGAGGATGGGGGTTTTGTTTATGACATCGGCAATTTGCTCGCGTGCTGTTTGAATATCGTTCAATTTTATCATGTTCTCACTCCTTTTGAGGGAGCAGATCCTCCCTGTTCTAATCGGTTCTCTTACATACATTCTACACTCATGGCCGATTTCCTTCTAATCAATCGATTTTTTAATAGAAAAACCAGTGCCACTCATCCAAAGGGCAGCACTGGTCTCCATAAAAATACCTTATTAAAATGCCTTTTCCACAGCATCGGCTACTTCCTGCAGGCTTTTCCCCATGCCGGATTCCACAGCAGCAACATAAGCCGCTTCAACAAGAGGGGCTTCCATCAGTTTAATCTCTGTTGATTCTGCCATTTCCATCGCCATCTCTGCATTCATCTTAGCACTGCCAATGTCGTAGAAAAGCAGGACGCCTTTCCCTTTGTCGGCTCGCTCCATTGCCTGCTGGATTTTCTCGATGCTCGTACCAATTTCGTTATCGTCTGTTCCGCCGGCTGTCTCCACCGGCACATCGGTCATCACCTGCTGAATCAGCTCCTGCAGTCCCTCAGCGATTTTCGCACTATGAGAAATCAGCACAATACCAACATAGGACATTTTACCCCTCCTCTCCCAAAATTTCCGCAAGTGCAGCAAACAGGTAATAGGAGGAGGCAGCTCCCGGATCAATATGCCCGGCTGATTTTTCTTTAAAATAAGCGGCCCGGCCTTTGGCAGCTACCATATCCTTCGTTTTCTCCATTGCTTCTTTTGCGGTTTGTTTCATCGCTTCTGCATCAAATTCCGAAGCATCTTCCAGGTATTGTGCGGTTGGAAGCCAGACATCCACCAATGTTTTTTCCTCCGGCTGGACTTTGCCGCGGTCCATGATTCCCTGTGCCGCTTCCCGGATGCCTTTTGCGAAATCTGTAGCGTTGATCGTTTCCTGCCCTTTAACTGCGGTGGAAAATCTCAGAAACGCCGTGCCGAATAATGGACCTGAAGCGCCTCCCACCTTGGACATCAGCGTCATTGCCGTATCTTTAAGCACATCCGAAACCGTGTCATAATCCTGTTCGTTCAGCTTATCCGCGACCGCCTGAAATCCGCGTGCCATGTTGATGCCATGGTCGCCGTCCCCGATTTTTTGGTCAAGGTCGGTGAGATATTCTTTATTCTCTTGAATGGTTTCATTGGTATGATGCATCCATTGCTTGATTGCTGCTGCGTTTAATTCCATGATTAATCTCCTTTCCTATTGGCGAAATGCCGGTGCTTCCGATGGGGCATCCAATAGTTTTTTCCGTTCATCATTGAGTTTCAGTAAGGTAACAGAGCAGCCTGCCATTTCCAGGGAAGTCATATATTCCCCGACAAAAGTTTTATAAACCTGGAGTTCTTTTTCCCGCAGGAGCTGCTGCACGCGACGGTTGACGAGGTGTAGCTCCATTTCCGGTGTGGAACCGAGCCCATTGATCATTACCGCGAGTGAGCTGCCGCTTGGAAAATCAGCATCGGCTAGGACTTTCTCCATGAGCTCCTGAGCGATCTCATCTGCTGAAGCGAGTTCTTTGCGTTCAATTCCAGGCTCACCATGGATTCCAATGCCTATTTCCATTTCGTTTTCCCCAAGTTCGAAGCTCGGTTTGCCGGAAGCCGGAACAATACACGGAGTCAGCGCCATACCAAGAGAGCGGACATTTTCCACTACCTCTTTTGCTGCGGTTTGCACCTCCTCAAGGGTCGCTCCCGTGTCCGCCATTGCACCGGCAATCTTATGAACGAAAATGGTGCCGGCGATGCCTCTTCTGGCTGGCACGTTTTCGACAGACACATCATCATTGACGATGACTTGTGCTGTCTGGATGCCCTCTGCTTCGGCTAGTTCTGCGGCCATTTCAAAATTCAATACATCCCCTGAATAATTTTTGATGACCAAAAGTACGCCTGCTCCGCCATCTGCAACCTTGATTGCTTCCAGGATTTGGTCAGGTGCGGGCGATGTGAAAACTTCTCCGGCCACGGCTGCATCAAGCATTCCTTTTCCAACATAGCCTGCATGCGCCGGCTCGTGTCCGCTTCCGCCGCCGCTCACGATTCCTACTTTATTTTGCACTGGTGCGTCGGATCTAGTAATTACTGTCGTATCAGGCAGTTGCTTTACATGCTCAGGGTAAGCTGCGGCGATTCCCTGTACCATCTCCTGTACGGTATTGTCTGGGTTATTGATTATTTTTTTCAATTTGGTTTCCTCCTTATTCGGGTTGATGTCTTGTTTTGATTGGGTGATGTTTTTTTCTCTCGGCCGGAAGTTTTCACTTTCGACGGGAAGTTTCCGTTCTCGACCGGAAGTTTTCGCTCTCGGCCTGAAGTTTCTGTTCTCGGCCGGAAGTCTTCCCTCTCGACCGGAAGTCTCCGCTCTCGGGCGGAAGTTCCCACCCCCGGCACGAACCATCCACCACAATCAAAAGAGAGACCCGCCTCATTCCATCCAAAGCCGGTCTCCCCTTCCAGTCAATTATTTAAACACACGCGTAGCCTCAACCGCTTTCTTCCAGCCGGCATACAGCTCATCACGCTCAATCAAATCCATTCCCTGCTCAAATGTTTTCTCATTCTGCCACTGCTTGCCGATCTCTTCCTTGTCTTTCCAGTAGCCGACTGCCAGGCCTGCCAAGTAGGCAGATCCCAGGGCAGTTGTTTCCTGAACGACAGGCCGCTCTACCGGCACGCCAACCATGTCGCTCTGGAATTGCATCAGAAAGTCATTTTTGACGGCGCCGCCATCGACACGTAATGTTTTAAGATCAATTCCGGAATCTTCCACCATCGCGTCAAGCACATCTTTGGACTGATAGGCAAGGGACTCAAGCGTCGCCCGGACGATGTGCTCGCGCTTCGTTCCCCGGGTCAGCCCGAAGAAAGCACCACGCGCATCACTGTCCCAATATGGCGTTCCAAGCCCAACGAATGCCGGTACCATGTACACGCCGTCCGTCGAGTCCACTCGAGTCGCATATGCCTCGCTCTCCGGGGAATCATCAATAATTTTCAAGCCGTCCCGGAGCCATTGAATTGCCGAACCGGAGACAAAAATGCTTCCTTCCAGCGCGTATTCCACTTTGCCGTCCACACCCCATGCGAGCGTAGTCAAGAGGCCATGGTCGGATTGCACACCTTCTTCTCCGGTATTCATCAGCATAAATCCGCCTGTGCCGTACGTGTTTTTCGCCATGCCTTTTTCAAAGCAGGCCTGGCCGAACAAGGCTGCCTGCTGGTCACCGGCAATTCCCGCAATCGGCACTTCCTCGCCGAAGAAATGATAGCTCACCGTATTGGCATATACTTCCGAGGATTCATGGACCTCCGGCAGCATACTTTTCGGTACACCGAGCATATCCAGGAGTTCGTCATCCCACTCTAAATCATAAATGTTAAACAGCATCGTCCGCGAAGCATTGGAATAGTCGGTAATATGTGTTTTGCCGCCGGAAAGCTTGTAAACAAGCCATGTATCCATCGTGCCAAACAGCAGATCGCCATTCTCTGCTTTTTCCCGTGCACCTTCCACATTGTCAAGCAGCCACTTGATTTTCGTCCCGGAAAAATACGGATCAATCAAGAGGCCCGTCTTTTTCCGCACCATTTGCTCATAGCCCTGTTCATTCAGCTCTTTGCAAATATCTTCTGTCTGACGGGATTGCCAGACAATCGCTTTATGGATCGGTCTGCCTGTATGTTTATCCCAAATCACCGTCGTTTCCCGCTGATTGGTAATCCCGATTCCAGCTACCTGACTCGCATCGACATCCGCTTTGCGCAGTACATCCGCGATACAGGAAAGCACCGACGTCCAGATCTCATTCGCATCATGTTCCACCCAGCCTGGTTTCGGGAAAAATTGCTCAAATTCCTTTTGCCCGGTTTCCACAATCGAGCCTTCTTGGTTAAACAAAATCGCCCGTGAACTGGTTGTACCTTGGTCAATTGATAAAATATACTTTTCGCTCATGTTATCCACTCCTCAGCTAATATTTTCTTCAAGTTCGTCTGCTTTCGTATGACCTTTTTTCAGCTCCGAATTGGCCGCTCCTACTAAAATAATAGCAACTACGGCACTCAATATCCAGAATAATGCAGAAAATTCTCCTAGAAACATAGCTTGATAGAATACCGCGCCGTAAGCTCCACCGAGTAACGGACCGACAATCGGCACCCAGGCATAGCTCCAGTCCGAGCTGCCTTTTCCCGGAATCGGCAAGAGCGCATGGGCAATCCGCGGCCCCAGGTCACGAGCCGGGTTGATCGCATACCCCGTTGCCCCGCCCAGTGACATACCAATCGCCACAATCAAAGCTCCGACAATCAGCGGGTTCAGTCCATCGGTAAATTCATTTGCCCCGATAAACATCAACCCCATCAGAAGGACAAATGTACCAATCATCTCACTGACCAGGTTGGAAAGCGGACTGCGGATCGCCGGCGTGGTTGAAAAAACATCCCGCTTGGCAACTTTATCCTGCGTTACTCTCCAGTGCGGCAAGTAGTTAAGAAAGACAATCACTGCACCAATGATCGCACCAATCACCTGGGCAAGCATGTACATCGGCACCTTGGCCCATGGAAAATCACCAGCCACTGCGAACCCAAGGGTCACAGCCGGGTTAATATGCGCCCCGGTAAAACTCCCCACCGCGTATACACCCATTGTCACACCAAGTCCCCAGGCAAGCGTGATCAGCACCCAGCCAGTTCCCTCTGCCTTGGATTTTTTCAGAACCACGCCCGCAACCACCCCGCCCCCTAAGGTGACGAGAATCATTGTACCTATCAATTCAGCTAAAAATTCAGGCATTTTAAAGCACTCCCTTATGTGTTTTCATTAAAGCGTATTCAACCGGTTGACAAGTTAGACGAAAGAAGCAAAAAAAGATCCATGCTGTAATAAACATACCCTTTTTTCGGAAAAAGTATGTTTTCAGCATGGATCTCCTTGTCTCCATCACATCTTAACTTGTAAAACAATCGTACCACTGTTTGAAAACGTTGTCAATCAGTGAGCTTGAAGAACGGCGCAATGCCCGCTCATCAAGAAATAAAAATCAAATAAGAAACAACAAAATAACCAATTACGGTAACCACCGAAGGAATATTGTACGTCCAGGAAGACAGCGACTGTTTCCGCATGAGTGCCCAGATCAGCACAAGACTAAGGGCGGTAATGCCGATCGCGGTATATATATGCGAGTTAGCGACATCGGTCAAAATCGAACCTTCCTGATACACTGCATCGGAAACCGCGAGAATGACCATATTGAACATATTGCTGCCGAGAATCGAACCGATAGCCAGGTTAACATTTTTCAGACGCAAAGCGGCAAAGACCGACACGGCTTCGGGAAGCGAGGTCGTTGCAGCGATCAGGAAACTGCCGACAAAGCTCGAGCCCATCCCTGTGATTACAGCAATCCGGTCACCAGTCACAGAGAGCACCGTACCAACTGCCATGATCCCGACTGCTGCGATGATAAATCCGATCACCGCATGCCGGACAGAGGTAGTTTTTATCTCCTTATCCGTTTCTTCATCATCCGATTCCTGTGGCGCAGAAGGCAGTCTGCTGATAACCAGCATACCAATCAGGTAAACCACCAAGACGAGCAGGGAATCCACCCCGATGCCAAGAATGGTATAATCAATACGCAGGACAAGTGCAAGTGCCACCATCAACATCAAGAATAATCCGAGCAGTGCCGAATACAAATGGCTGCTGCTGGCTAAATGATACAATTTTTTTCTCCGGTAAAAAAGGTCAAACACCGCGAGTATCAGCAAATTAAACAGATTGGAACCTAGCATGTTGCCAATCGCGATGTCGATGTTGCCAATCACCACCGCCGAGAAACTTGTCGTTACCTCAGGCAGGGATGTCGCCGCGGCCAGGAGGACCGTCCCGACGAGCATGCCGCCCATCGCCGTTTTTTCACTGATCACATCGGCATATTTTGATAATTTCATTGCTGCGAAAACAGTAAGTGCAGCCGCCAAAAGAAATACGACATAAACCAAACATGTTCACTCCTATCCATCTATCTATTTCCCATTTTATCGAAAAAAATGCAAGATAGGGCGAAATGTGTCTTCTGGAAAAGGATCAAAATACAGAAAAACACCCTGCCAAGGTCCCGAAACCCGCGGCAGAGCGCCATCTTACTCATTCACTTTTATGTCATATTTACGGAGCCAGTAATCAATCTGGCATAAATGAGCGATCAGCTGCGGACCGCGCATTAACTGGCCATACCATGGATCTTTGAATTCCTTCCCTTCACTTTTGACAATGGCCGCGATTTTTTCCCTGTTCATAAAACCAAATAATGGGGAGTCCGGATCGGCCAGCACTTCATCCATCCACTTAACCACTGCACTGGTATATTCCGGCTGGAACGTTCTTGGATACGGGCTTTTCTTCCGGTACAGCACCTCATCAGGCAAAACCCCTTCCAGCGCCTTCCGCAAAATGCCCTTCTCCCGACTCCCGGCCATTTTCATTTCCCAGGGAATATTCCAGACATATTCCACCAGCTTGTGTTCGGCATACGGCACCCGCACCTCCAGGCTTGCCCCCATACTCATCCGGTCTTTTCGGTCGAGAAGCTGTGCCATAAACCAGTGGATATTGAGGTAAAACAATTCCCGTCTTTTGGCTTCTTCTTTACTTTCCCCGGTTAGCCTTGGCGTCTCCTCGAGGGTCTCGCGAGCCCGATCATGCACATAGGTTTTTAAATCCAGTTTCTTCTGCCATTCCGGATGTAGCAGATCGATCCGCGAATCAAGGGAGCGCATCCACGGAAAACCGTCTCCGCCCACAGTCGACGGATCATGAAACCAGGGATAGCCGCCAAAAATTTCATCGGCACATTCACCCGACAGACTCACCGTTGTATGCCGCTTGATCTGCCGGCAAAACCAGAGCATCGAGGAATCAATGTCCGCCATGCCTGGCTGATCTCTTAGGGTTACCGATTCTTTTAAATGGTCAGCCAATGCCCCGCCGGAGATCACTTCATCATGGTGATCGGACTGACTGAATGCCGCCATCTTCTGAACCCACGGCTGATCACTGGAAGGCTGAAATTTGCTCTTCTTAAAGTGCTGGTCATTCCCTTCATAATCAACCGAAAAAGTCGGAAGCGGATCTTTCCCCTGCTTTTTGAAATAATCAGCAGCAATCGCCGTGATTGCACTGGAGTCCACCCCGCCGGATAAAAACGCAGAAACCGGCACATCAGAGACGAGCTGCCGCTGCACCGCATCGACAAATAACTCCCTCACCTGTGCCGCCGTATCCTCCTCATTATCCTCATGCTCCATGCTTTTCACATTCCAGTAGCGCCAACGTTTGAGTCCATTTTTGGAAAACGTGAGCGCATGACCGGCACGGAGTTCATCGATATCTTTGAAAATCCCATGCCCCGGGGTGCGGGAGGGACCCAGACCAAAAATTTCCGCCAGCCCGGAGCGGTCCACCTCTGCCTCCACGTCCGGATGAGCGAGAATGGCTTTTAATTCGGAGCCGAAAATAAACTGGCCGCCGCCTTCTTTATAAAACAGCGGTTTCACGCCAAGCCGATCCCGCGCCATGAAAAGCTGGTCTCGCTCTCCATCCCATATCCCAAATGCAAAAATTCCGTTCAGATGGTCCAAACAATCTTCTTTCCATTCCAGATAAGCCGTCAGCAGCACTTCTGTATCCGAAGTCGATTGAAACGTATAGCCGCGTTTTTTTAGTTCCGTGCGCAGTTCTTCCGTATTATAAAGTTCTCCATTATAAACAATAGTGCAATTGCTGCCGTTTTTCTGCTTCGTCATCGGCTGCTTTCCCCCAGCAGGATCCACAACGGAAAGCCGCTTATGCCCAAACGCAACATGCTGTCCCAGCCAAATTTGCGAATCATCCGGCCCCCGGTGCATCAGCGTCTCTGCCATTTTCTCCACTGTCTGCCGCTCCGACCGGACATCTTTATGCCAATTAATATAGCCAGTAATTCCGCACAAAACCCGTTCACCCTCTCCTGATGCAATAAGCTTCAGCCTCAATTGTATGCGGGAGGAGGGGTGATTATGCGAATCTGTGAATTTATTAATATATTTATGGGTTGAGGGATGTATGAGTGGTCGTGCGATTTGAGTCTGGGGCGCGCGACTTGGGCGTGTGAGCGCGCGACTTAGAGTGCGGGGCGCGCGATTTGAGGTGTTGGCCGCGCGACTTGGAGTGCGGGGCGCGCGATTGGAAGGTTCATTCGTTTCTGGCAGGCCAACCAACTGGTATTTATGTGAACAACTCTCTACGACATTTCGAACACTTTCCCTGCCACTTTTGTCCTTGAGAATCGATCTCGTAGACATTTCGAGCACTCTCCCTGCCACCTTTGTCCTTGAGAATCGATCTCGTAGACATTTCAAGTCCTCTCCCCACTGGCTTTGTCCTTGAGAACGGCTCACTACCGCTCCAACAACCTCACTCCATCCTCACCACCAAGCAAGACCACATCCGCCATCCCAACAAACAACCCAGTCTCCACAACACCGACCAGTGATTTCAACTGGCCGTGAAGCTCCGCAGGGTCAGGGATCCGCTCAAACCGGCAATCCAAAATATAATTACCGTTATCTGTTATAAAACGTTCCTCGCCCTCTGTCCGCAAAACCGGTTCACAGCCAAGCGCAGAAATGCTGCCCGCAACAAGTTCCCAGCCAAACGGCACCACTTCTACCGGCAGAGGAAATTCACCAAGCACTCCCCTCTTCTTGGAGTCATCAGCGATAATAATCAACCGCTCTGCCGCGGAAGCGACAATCTTTTCGCGCAAAAGAGCACCGCCGCCGCCTTTAATCAGATGAAGCCCATCATCAATTTCATCAGCCCCATCAATGGTCAGATCAAGCTGCTGCACCTGGGAAAAATCAGTCAGCGGGATGCCGTATTCCATCGCTAGTTTTGCTGTGGCCTGCGATGTCGGGACCGCGGTGATCTCCAGCCCCTGCTTCACGCGCTCGCCCAGCGAAACAACCATCCAATATGCCGTCGATCCCGTGCCGAGCCCCACATGCATCCCGTTCTGCACATAGGACGCGGCCTTTTCACCTACTGCTTTTTTTGCTGTATCTGCTGCTGCCATCGATAACATCCTCCTTCAAATCTATCCGTTTCCTTCCTTATAATACATTATCCTTCCGCAGGCTGAAAGGAAATCAGCGAAATTCTCTTAATACGCAGTGTCTGCCCCTCCGTCAACTCGACCGTGCTTTCGGTTGCGGCAAACTCTCCGCCGATCACTTCATAAACATGAACATCTTCATTCGGCTGAAAAACCTGCAGATAGCCAAATCCATTTGGGGAAGTGATCGAATAGCTTCCTGGTGCAATATCGGTGCCGACCTGCCAAATGCCTGCACCCAACTCTGTTGACATCTCTGTCGCCACAGGCACAACAGACACCTGATCGAGTCCGTCCACCTCGATCACATGGCTTTCCGTCAAGTCAGCGGTAATGCTTTCCACCCCGTAATAACTGCCGAGAATCTCCTCTATCAGGACATCCCCCGCCTCATCACGAATAACGACATTTCCGGTAACATTCCCTGTGATCTGATAACGACCCGGCGTCACACGGACTTCCTCTCCACCATCACTCACAGCACCGATCACAACCTCTTCCGCCTCCACATTACTGCGATCGCTGATTTGCGTTACTGTTTCACTCACACCCTCCAGCATCTCCTCTTTTTCCTCACCAGTAATTTCAATATTATCCTCATACGCAGCCACTTTATCCGAAACCGCACCTTGAGCGAGGCAACCGCTCAACAAAAAAACCATCAACACTAGAACCCCGCACCAGCTACTTCGAATCAAGGTAGTACTTCTCATAGTATTCCACCGTCCCCAGTGAGCCAATTGTCAATTCCTGCTCTTTCCACGGCAGCAGCCGCTCGATCCACATCGTCTGCTCTTCCGCCTTCATCCCGGCCAGCGGAATGCACAACAAATGATCCGCAATATACAAGTGACCTGCAGGCAGTTCATACATCGTCCGCAACTCCTCATATTGCTCACGAGCCAGAGAAATCTTAATGTAAGCATCATCCTCACTATGCATATCCTGTTCGTGAACAAAATCTCCATCTTTTAAAAACAACACACGGTCCGCATACAAATCCAAATTAGCCAATAAATGCGATGCGACAAAAATCAGCTTCTGCTCCTTTTTCATCTCCAGCAGTTTTCGGGAAATCAGCGCCACATTGGACATGTCCAGGCCGTTCATCACTTCATCCATCAGCATCATTTCCGTATCAGCGGCCGCCATCATCGCAAAACAAAGCCGCTGCCGCATACCGAGCGAGTAGGTCCCTGCCTTCTTTTTGGCATAATGCCCCATCTCCAGTTCATCAATAACGCGCTGCACATGTTTGGTGGTCCCGCTCCACATATTGGCGTATAATTTCAGATGGTCCACTCCGGAAAGCTCATCAAACAAATCACGCTGCTCCGGAAATGTGCTCAAATGTCGGCGAATGTATAATTCCGCTTTTTCCGACCGATATGTATGCTCTTCCAGGAAAGTCACTTCTCCTTGTCCCGGCTTCAGGAAATTGGCTATCACATTAAACAGCGTCGTCTTCCCCGTGCCATTCGGCGCCACCACACCGATGATCTCGCCGGGTTTTGCGGTCAGGGACAAATCATCCAGCACCTTTTTATCCTTGTAGGCAACAGAAATATTCTTCAATTCAAGCATCGCGAACCTTCCTCCCAGACGTATAGGTGAGTTTATTTATCATAAAAATCACTAATGCAAACAGCAAAATCATCAAAGCCAGCCAGAGAGCAACATGCTGCACATCCAGCCCATCAGCACCCAACTGTATGGCCAAATCACCATCCAGCACCCCGGCAAAATCAACATATTTAATCAGCTGCAAAAACGAAGCTCCAACTCCCGCCCCCATCAGCAAATCAGGCAGCAAGAACAGTCCCAGCCCAATCAGCACATTGGCATAAGCATTGCGGAACAGCTGATTTAAGAGCACGGATACAATTAGCCCAAGCAACATGACCAGCATCATCAAACCAAGCGCATACAACAGGTATTCCATCGTGGACACCGCTTCAAAGCCGCCATCCCAGTAAAGCAGCACAGGATAGGAAAAATTCCCCGACCCTGATTCACTTGAGGCAACCCAGAAGCCAAGCCCCAGTCCCAGCAGCAAGCAGCCGGCAATATACAAAAACATCCCGCTGATTTTCGCCGAGATTTTTTTGAAAAAGGAAATCGGAAAGTCGCTGACAACCGTTCGGTGACGCTGATCGAAAACGAGGATCTCACTGCCGGCAAGCAAGACAAACATATAAAACACTACTCCACTCATCGCCCCGAGTCCTGCCACCAAATAATGCGTCGCACCCGTGGACTCCGGCTCAAGCGGCAGATCATTCGCTTGAATATAGCTTAACAGCGCCTCCTCTTTCAGCGTCTCTTCCCTTGGATAAACGAGATGCTCGGGAATCCACTTATTGCCCATTTCATGCAATTCCAGCCGCAGTTCATTCAGCATGAGCCCATTTTCCACATAATCTTCATGGCGCCCCTCTGATAAATAATAGAGTTGATAGTTTACCAGGGAAGCCTGCTCGGTCAAATTATTGTAAATCGCCGCTCCTTCCGGGTTCTCACGCTCCGTCTCCGGAAACTGCTGGAAGATAGCAACAAGCATATTGGCCTCATAGTGCTTCTGCGACTCCAAAGACACCGGTTCCTCCCGCGATTCCACCAAAAAGAAAATCGGGAAAAACAAGAGGAGAAACAGCCCGAGAAACCAATTTTTCCGCTGACGCAGCAGCAATTTCATCTCAAACAGCCAATACTTCCGGTACATAGGCATTTCCTTCCTTTAGAAATAATCAAGCAATCAAGGCTCAAGACAGCTATCCCGCCCGCGCGATTCGTTTCCCTTCTCTTTTAGAGGTGAAGCGTTTCCAGCCCGTTGATCTGCCATAGAAACGTCTTCTATTAACAAACCGTGAAACAGCGAACAACGATAACTCAACAACAACAATACTGACAAGCAGCACAATCAACCCTTTTTCATAGGTAATGCTATTCAAGTTGACCAAATAATTCTTCTCCCCTGTCACCACTTTGCCGAAATCAAAATACGTCTGCGGGAAAAAACTGAGGTCCACGCCAAAAAGTTCCCGCTCCCTCCGGTTAAAATAAAGCAGTTCGGAAAACAGTACAAGCGTACCCGCCCCGAGCACCACCCACGTATTCTTCAGCACCAGACTGAAAATCATATTCAAGCGGATGAACAGGAAAACGATAATCGGAATAAAGCTTGCAGCCAGCAGCAAAAATCTTCCAAGCGATATGGTCCCGTAATCTTCTAGCGTAAAGGTCTCCTGTACCAGCGACACCGGCACCTGCATATTAAATGAACCAAAGCCATACATGATAGAGACCGACAGGAGAGCTACTGCCAGCAACCCGACAAGTATCAGGCAGGTATACAAAAACGCCGCAAGTGATTTGGTGTTCAGCAGCTGATACCAGGATAGCGGCAATCCCTGCAGCACACTGCGATTGTTCCGGTCACGCACAAGCACATCACAGCTGAAATAAATCGCACTAAAGACGATCAAGTAAGCAACAACACTCAGGAAAAAATATTCCAATGTCTGCAGCCCAGTCTTCTGCTCAATCATGGGATAGGTCACCGGTGCGTCTAACTCCAAATACCCTTGATTTCGCAGAAGGGTCTGGTAGTATTGGTGGTTAATATCCTTCCCCGGAAAAGGTGAATTCGCGTCCACTGTCTCTACAGGGACAAAACTTCCTGCGTGCCCTATCAAGAAATGAGTCCTGAGCCGCAAATAACGCTCATAATTGCCCGCTTCGAAAGCTGTCAGCATATTCGTTTGCAAATCTATGTAACTGGCATTGGTCGCATAAACCGCCTGGCCGGTCTGCAGCAGAATCCCCGTCGCTCCCAGCTCTTCCCGGTCCTGCTGCTGTGCGGTCCTCTGTTGCAGATCCTGTTCCACTGCCTCCGGATGAAAGGACTCACTCGTCTCCTGATTCGGCAAAAGGATAAAACAATAACTGAAAAGCAATGCTGCCAAAAACAACAGGAACAGCAGATTCTTCCTGCTTTTTATCATCATCTTTAATTCGTGTTTTAATAAATGCATTCCAGCTTCCCCTTTAGGTAAAATCTCTCTGCTTTATTGCATATGTATTACTAGAATAAAAGGCTTTACTATGTGTCACAGAACTCCCATAGCCCCTGCAATAGACTCAATTATACCCTAATGACAGAATCTTTTAATGATTTATCTAAATATACTATATAACAAGTGATATGTAAAGCGCTTTCCTGTAAAAAACATCCAATTTTCACTAGAAGTCCTTAATAGAAATTTGGCTTTACTCAATTGCTCGATAGTGGCATGTCTGAGTGCTCCGATATAATTTTTGTAAAAAAAAAAACATAACAAAAACTTACAACCATCATATTGCAATCGCTTTCGTAAGTAGGTATAATCAACCATAAGCAAAGGAGGATTCACATGCTTCCATTAATGAAAACTATCTTTCTAGTAGAACGCAAAAATCTAAAATTCAGATCTATCCTCTCCGTATTAGTTCTTTTCATCATTGGATCATTTGTTTACCTGGAGAACAGCCAATTTAGAGAGCTCGAACCCGCAACAGCTTCGGAAGTGGTTGCTTTAAACTCTGCACTGGCTCAATTCAGAAATGTAGATGCCACCGATCCGGAAGTTGCTTCACCGCTATATCGAAATCTAATCAGTCAATCCAGCGAATTAGCCAACAGAACATTGGGGCTTGTGATGGAAGATGATGACACATACATACAAGGTGCGATTGAGCTCACAAAGGTACGGGATGAAGCCTATACGATGGAGGGATTTCAGGATGTAGCCGAATTTATCCCGACACATCGGCAAAACCAGTTAGATCAAGCTCTGTTTACTTCCATCCAATCTCAAAACGCGCCACTCTTAGTGGATAATTCCAACTTTCCAACGTATATCATCCTCCTGTTATTGGTATTAGGATATGGCTGGTACTTATTGGTTGGTATCTTAACATCGGATATTTTGCTGGATGAAGAAGATCACAAATCAGTTGTGAACGGTTATCCGTTTACAATGGCTTCCAAACTGTCTGCCAAAATACTTAGTTATTTAATTTTTGTATTCGCCTTATTGATTTTTACCTTTGCCATAACAATTACCGCTGCATCGATCATCTATGATATCAACCTAACGTACCCTGTAGCTATATTTAATGGTTATTATTTTACAATAGATGTTTGGCAGTACATCGGGCTAGCATTTCTCTATTTTATCTGCTTATCTCTTGTGGCAATCTCCTTTTCTATCATATTAAATTACTACTTTAAAAATCTTTATATCGTTATTTTTGTTCATTTCTTCTTCTTTTTCCTCATGCAGTTACTTCCGGCTGCAGGGAAATGGTTATGGTTTCTTCCATTTAATTACTTAAACTTTTCTACCGTAATTGATGGCCAGGCGGCAGAGATGGCGGGGAGCCGGATGATCACGTTAAACACAGGATTTTTCGTTTTATTCATTACAATATGTCTCCTGTTTCTCTTCATCTATTGGCAGTTCTATCGAAGGCAGATTAAGCACAGCAAAACGGCAAATACGAGGGGCGGTGCGGCATAATGGATTATATTAAATGGGAGCTGAAAGTATTTTTCACCAATCATAAAAACCTGATCCTATTTGCAATATTATTAGTAGCCAGCGTTTATTATGCTTTTTATATTGCCCCAGCTTATCAGCCGATTGAATCGGTCAATCAGAACGAAATCGAGTCAAGGTATGAAGACAGACAGGAGTTCTTAGATAATGTAGAGGTAACACCAGGCACCCACCCCCTCACATTATATTCCTATCAAGTGTATCCGGAATGGAATGAGCTGGATGGTGAGAGACTATCCGCTTTGGAGGATGGGGATTTACGTGCCTATGCTCAGGCAACACATGAATGGTATTTATATGCTGATTACCAAATTGATACAAACCGATTTGAATTTCTGCGTTATAGCCCGGGGTATTATACGTATGGTAATATGTTTTCCCATCAAGATGGCCATTACGCCTATCTTTACTCTGCGGAAAGGTATGGGGAGTATGCATCGGCAGTTTATAACCTAAATCTGAATATCTTTGAAGAACGAACGGCACTGCAAACATTGCAAAGACTGTTAGAATCAAGCCTGCCGTATATTTTGCTGCTGTCTTGTCTGCTTTTAAGCAACGATATCGTGATGAAAGACAGAAAACACCCAAGTATCGTGAATGGGTTTCCCATGACTCCATTCAAACGCATGATAATGAAGGGAATTGTTGCTTTAATAGGCAGCTTAGCAAGTATTGCCATATTGCTTCCCGCATTTTTCGTGATTGGATTTCGCGATGGTTTTGGAACGTTAAATCTGCCAGTCGTCGTATATCAATTTGCGTTCTTAAATGAAGGAACATTTGAAAGCATGCCGATGGGAATGTTTTTAATGATAAGCTTTGTGATGGTTCTCATATGGTTTGTATTAATTATCGGACTGGTACTCCTCATGAGCATCATCTTGAAAAATGAATATTTTAATCTAATGATCGGTATCATCCTTTTTGTAGAAATAACCTACTATCAAAGAGGAGAAATTATCGAGAATTGGTTAAGTTACTTCCCCACATCCTATGTTCAATTTGCGGATATTATCAGTGGTTATCGAAACTACGCGCTGTTAACAGGATCACTGGAATACGAAAAAGGTTTAGTCGTTCTCCTTTTGACGGTTATCCTTATCATATTACTTATATGGCTGGTTACAAAGAAAAAAAGAATGACAATATAGCGGAAGCAGGAGGGGAAATGATGATTCAATTAAATAATATCGTTGTCCAATTTGGAGAGAAGAAAGTACTGGGCGGCATTACCACAACATTTCAGCCTGGAGAGATTATTGGTTTGGTTGCACCAAATGGGACAGGGAAATCCACGTTGCTGAATGTGTTGATGAATTATGTCGTACCAAATCAAGGGGAAGTGATATTTGGCGACAATCTTCATTATACGAATAAGAAGAATGAAGCACATATCCGCTCATTAATAACGATGATGCCAGACCAAAGTGACTTATATAATCATTTAAATGGTATGGATCATTTACATATTTACAGGCAAATGTGGAGTCAGACTTCCATTGAACCGAATGAGGTGGTCGAGCGGCTGAATATGGCTCATTACGTGAAAGACAAAACCTACCAATACTCCCTTGGCATGCGTCAGCGACTGTGTTTGGCCATGCAAATCGTCGCCAATACACCCTATATGCTGATGGATGAAGTGATGAATGGATTGGATCCGGATAATGTGGAACTGATATCAAAGCTGCTTGAGGAAAAAAAGAAAGAAGGCAAAATCATTATCATTGCCTCCCACCTGCTAGAGAATCTGGAGAAGTATGCTGATCGAATCTTTTTATTAAAGGATGGAGAATTTATCTACTCCAGAGATTACAGAGAGACGGTTTCCGACGAAGAAACGTACTTAAAGTTTAGTTCAAGGGAAAATGATAAATTGGTGGAAGAACTAAAAGAAATTGTCCCAGAACTTAGGTATGAGGAGCTTACCAATGAGCGTGTGATTATGAATGTAGCACAGTTTTCTGCAAATCAGTATTTGCAAGTTCAAGCGCATCTTAGCCAGCATGCACAGGTTAACATGCAGATTGGGACATTGGATTTACTGGATCGGTATAGTGTGCATTATAATTGATGGATTAGTTTACTCGGCTTGCTTAAAAATTGGTATAAAGACATGATAATTCTCCACATCCAATAAGGTTAACCAAATGTCGAAGTTTGTAGTAATTTGCAGATATTTTTCTATCTATTTTCTCTATTAAAATTAATCTTTTAATGCTATAATTAATTAACTCACTTAGGAGGTGAAATCAATGAAGAAGATACTCTTAGGATCTGTGGTAGCTTTAGGGTTAACATTTTCTTTTACTGGGTTAGCAGGAGCAGCAGATTCCGTTGAAAATGTACCCTGCCATGTGGACTGCACAAAGCCAACAATGTAATTCACAGGTTAATTATAAGCCTTGGCTGTCGGGAGCTCTCGATAGCCATTTTTTTGATTATTGCGGATGTTTTTTAAGAGCTGTGCGGTTCTTTTTACCACACTTTGCGGGGGAATGTACCAGCGCTTGCGGAAGAGTTTACAATGATGAAGAAAAACATAGTACCACTTTTGCCAAATGAAAACCAGTATGTATATTACAGTGTTTAGCAACACTCCACCACCCTTGGCCTAGTTTGTGTCCGTGGTAGTCGTTTTGATGGCGAATGGCAGAAATGACCTTTGGGGTTATTCGCTTCAATAGCGTACCACGGACAATCACTTCTAGTTTCCGCTGGCGGAGCCTCGACCCCTTCCAGCGATCACTAAGAAGTAGCACGGCGGTCAAGGGCAAACAGCTAAAGCTGTCGTTAAGATAGTGTCATATTCAAGTGAGTAGATTATTGGTTCATTCTCTTGTTAAAGCTGGATCAAAAGATTGCACCGCTGTATCAATCCCATGGCTGTAACCACCGGAATAGAGGGGAAATAACGGCCAACAGTTCCCCAAAGCATGGTAAACTTCTCCGCACTCAATGGTAAAAAGAACTGCAAAGGTGGTATAAGTTGAATGCAATAAACATTTTTTAAGTTGCTTGAAGTAATCTTCACTTTCTCCTTGAAATATACTACTTCGGCTTGCTTGGTTATTAAAATTTTTAATGACCGACTAACCTTTGATAACATCATTTTCTAAATTAAATAGTTTCTAGCCTGCTTAAAACTCAGAGTGTTAAATAATCGGCCTCTTAGTTTAAAAAAGTACATATAAAAAGACCCGCCGAAGCGAGTCTTTTTCCTTTTAAGCTTATTCCACAGTTTCAGGCTCTTCAGCAGTCACAGAAACTTCATGTGGTGCATTCCAATGCTCTGCAATGGAATATCCTTGTACGCGGTTGTTAACCGGTACAAGTACTGCACGGTAAACAGTAGGGAATACTGGGATCTCCTCTACCATTAACTGCTGCCATTCCTTGTATACTTCCTGACGATGTGCCTGATCGAACGACTCTTCAGACAGTCCTTCTGCCAGCAACTCCTCATTTTCTTCATTTACAAAGCGCGGGTAGTTAAATGCAGCAAATTTAGAGTAAAGACCGGATGGGTCAACTGCAGTACCGGTACCCCATGCACCTTGATAAATGTCGATCGCAGGATCGTCATTTTCAATTCTCTCATAGAATGTGTTGAACTCAAGCAGACGTCCGTCAACTAATTGCACATTCAATCCTACTTCAGCCCATGCTTGCATGTAATAGTTGGCAAGTGGTTCTGCCGTGTCGCCGCCTGACATGGACGCAAAGTTAATTACTAACTCTTCGCCTTCAGGATTTTCCCGCATGCCATCCCCATTGGTATCTACATATCCTGCTTCTTCCAGAATTTGTTTAGCCATTTCCGGATCATAAGTTGGTGTTTCAATGGTTTCATCATGATAAGCAGGGAATGATGGTGGAATCAAGGTTGTGGCATTCCAACGTAACCCATTGTAGAATTGTTCCCCTACCGCATTGTTATCAACTGCATACCACATCGCACGGCGTAAATCAACATCTGCCATTTTTGCATCTGGGTTCATCTCAGCTACGCCTTCTTCTTCATTCCACTCACCCAATTTAAACCCAATATAGGTGTAAGCAAGATCTGTTTGCCCAAGGAATTCTACATTGGTTAAGCTTTCTTCAACATCAGGATATTGGTCCGTAGGGAAGCTGTCTACCATATCCACCTGACCCGTTTCCAGAGCTTGAACAACTGTTTGTGGTGAAATGACCTGTACAGTAAGCTGATCCAGTGCAGGTTCACCTTGCCAGTAGTCTTCATTGGCAACCATTGTTACAGACTCACCTGGTACAATGCTTTCCACTTTAAATGCACCAAAGCCGATTGGGTTTTGACGAACCGCATCGGATTCAGCCATTTCGGCAACTGGAATATCTTCAAAGATATGTTTCGGCATTGCGTATGGCCATAGACCGCTGTTTAGCAAACCAGCATCTGGCTCCAGGTATGTGATAGAAAGTGTTTTCTCGTCAATAATCTCAATACCGGAGATTGAATCTGCTTCACCATTTTTGTATGCTTCCATTCCTTCAATATTCATCATGGAAGTGCCATAGCGAACACCAGTATATTCAGGGTGCCCGATGACTTCAAACGAGTAGGCCCAGTCTTCTGCTTTTACTGGTTCTCCGTCATGCCAGTTTACATTATCTTTGATGGTGAGGGTGATTGTCAGATTATCTTCACTCATCTCATAAGTAGCTGCCCCATCATTAGTATAGTTATAGTTCTCATCTACGTCTAATAGTGCCTCGTCAAACCATTCCAAAATTTGAGAGTCAGGATCCCCCTCATAGAAATTCCAGTTCAGCACACCTTCAAATACAGTATCAGAAACCAAACCGAATTGCAGATGACCGCCATCGATTGCTTCCCCTTCATCAGTAGTTACTGGCTGGAAGTCTTCGATGGAATAAAGCCCATCTTCTGAAGCGGATTCTCCTTCACCCTCTTCACCTTCTCCTTCAGATCCTTCTTCCGTTCCGGAATCTGTACCGGAATCATCGGTGCCTTCTGTTCCGCTTTCGCTGTTACAGGCTGCAAGCACCAAAAGGAAAACGACCATCAAAGCAAGAAACCATTTGCTTAACCCTGTTTTTCTCATCCTTGTTAACCTCCCTTTTTTATTGCTTTCTTTGTGTCAGTAAAACTTATGCTTTACCGACAGGATATATACTCAACATCAATACAAGGATTACTATTGATGTAAGTAACGATCAATAAGTACTTCCTCCCCCAGGCCTTCACCCCCTTTAAATTATCCTCTTCTCTGTCTCGCATCGGCTGCACGCTTCAGCGCTTCCCCAACGTTTCTTACAGCTAGCATTAATACAAAGATCAATATGGCTGCAGGTAACCAGATCCACCATCTGAATTCAAGTGTCTGCGGGTTCCTCGCATAACTTAACAGTGTTCCAAGGCTCGGCGTGCTTTCCGGAAAGCCAAAGCCTAAGAAAGAGAGTCCGGATTCCAGTCCGATATTTGCTGCCAAATTTAGTGTCATCGTAACCACAATCAATGATGTAATATTCGGCAGCAGCTGGGTAAAGATTATTTTAGTATGGGACGATCCAAGTGTTTTCGATGCCTGAATATAGTCCAGCTCTTTTTCCTGCAATGCCCTAGACCGTATTAGCCTGGCGATCCCCATCCAGAGAAACATCGTCATGATGAAAGAAAAGGTTATCACCCCGTAATCAGGTACCAAGGTAACAAACACGATAACAGTCATAATCATTGGCAGAATCAGGAAAAAGTCGAGAATTCGCATTAGCACGTTATCAATCTGTCCGCCAAAGTAACCAGCTACGACACCATAGACAACCCCGATAATCCCTGTCGCCAATGTCACCAGAATCCCAATGGAAAGCGAATTTCTTGTACCGATAATCAGTTGTCCAAACACATCCCGACCACCGTAGTCGGTGCCGAGAATAAATTCCTCGGAAGGTGGTTCATGTATGGCAAATAAATCAACCCGTACTATCTCTTCCTGATTTAGAAAAAGGGACACACCATATACTAAAGTGGTTAGTATCACCAAAAAGATTAAGGATATTAACGCTACTTTATCTTTTATGAATTCTCGCCATATGATGCTAAAACCGGAAGGACTTTTCGTCGCGTCCTGTTTTTGATCATCCATATTTACATTATTTGTTTCCATCTGTCTCACCTCAGAGTCACTCAAGTTGGTTGGCTTACTTAATCCGGATGCGCGGATCCACGAGACTTAGTATAATATCAGAGAGCAGCGCTCCCCCAATTGCTGTAACGCCAAACAGCAGCACCACAGAAACCAGTGTGCTAAAGTCGCGAAGAGTAACGGATTCAAGGAACAGCTGCCCCATTCCCGGGTAACTGAAAATAGTCTCCACGAATATCGTTCCGCCGATTAAGCCGGTAATTTCAAATCCAAAGAATGCGGCAATCGGCAGGAGCGAGTTCCTCAGAATATGCCGGTTGTAAACCCTTGACTCCGGCGCTCCTTTTGCTCTGGCGGTAATAATAAAGTCTCGCTGCTTCGTATCGATAATCTCACTTCGCAAATACTGTACCGTGTTTACCGTGGCAATCAGTGCCATCGATATCCCCGGCAGGATTAAGTGGTACAGCTTGCTCAGCACATAATCAAATGTGCCTGGTGTGAGCCCCGGTTCCACACTCCCATTTGTCGGGAACCAGCCAAATTGATAACCGAAAATCCAAAGCATGACAAGTGCAAATATGAATAATGGCGTAGCAAACCCTACATAGGTATAGCCTGTAATCGACTGATCCAGCAGGGAATCATTATAACGTCCGCTTAAAATACCAAGTGGGACCGCAATGATATACGTAAATATCAATGTAACTACCGAGAGCCAGAACGAGTTGACAATTCGCTGGCCGATTAGTTCGGTTACCGGCATTTTAAAACGGTAGGACTCCCCCAAATCGCCCTGTACCACTCCGCTGACCCAGTCACCATATCGAACATACCATGGATCATTTAATCCCAATGCTTCTCGCCGTTGCTCCAGCTGCTCTGCAGTAATATTCGGGTTGCCTATCGAGCCGGTTAAGGCATCTCCAGGCATGAACTGTGCTGCCAGGAAAACCAGGACACTAAGTACTACAAGCTGAGGGAATGTTATAATTAAACGTCTTACGATAAATTTCCACATATATTTATCAACCTTTCTCCGGCAAAGCAACATAATGGGAGCCGGAAATCGGCTGCAGTCCGTATGCTAAGCCCTCGTTGTCAAAGTAATCGTCGTAGGAGTGTTCAAATTCGCGCTGTACCTCTTCGCGAAAATGGAACTGCTTTTCCCGGTTTCTCGGATTGATGTCCGGAATTGCCGAGACAAGCCGTTTTGTATAAATATGCTGTGGATTGTTAAAAATATCGTCTCTTGTTCCCTGCTCAACATAGCGGCCTCTATACATAATTGCAATATCATCACACATATGCTTTACAATACCAAGGTCATGACTGATAAATAAATACGTCAGTCCCAGCTCCTGCTGGATGTCCTGCATGAAATTCAATACCTGCGCCTGCACCGATACATCCAATGCCGAGACAGGCTCATCAGCAATGATCAGTTTTGGCCGGAGTGCAATTGCTCTGGCAACACCAATACGCTGCCGCTGTCCGCCGGAGAATTCATGCGGATATTTCACAATGGCTTCCGGGCTCAAACCTACCAATTCCAGTAGCTCCTGGACCCGCTTTTTCTCTTCCTGCTTAGAGAGCTTCTCAAAATTTCGCAGTGGTTCTGCAATCACATCAAGCACACGTTTCCTCGGATTAAGTGAGGAATACGGATCCTGAAAAATCATTTGGATATCTTTCCGAAGTGCTTTTGTCTTGCTTTGTTTTTTTGTGATGTCTGTTCCTTCATAAAAAACTTTTCCGGATGTCACATGATTCAAGCCAATAACGGCTCTTCCTGTCGTTGTTTTTCCGGAGCCGGATTCACCGACGAGTCCGTAAGTTTTCCCCTGTTCCACTTCGAAAGTGACACCATCAACCGCACGGACATGGTCAATCGTCCGGTTCAGGATTCCGCCTTTAATTGGAAAATGCACTTTTAAGTCTTTAACTTCCAGAAACGCCATTTGACTGTACCTCCTTGCTCTCATCCGGGAAATAGAACTGGCTGTGGCATGTGCAGCGCACGAAATGCCCTGGAGCTATTTCATGCATTACCGGATTTTCTTCATGTGCCGATGCATCCACCCATGGAATTCTCGATGCAAACCGGCAGCCTTCGCGAGGCAACTTCTTCAAGGAAGGTACAATACCTTGGATAACGTGCAGTTTATCTTGTCCTCCTTCCGCATTCGGCACCGAGTTCAATAAGGAGCGTGTATACGGATGAAGTGGATTTTCAAACAATGTATGAACATCTGAGACTTCGACAATTTGCCCGGCATACATGACAGCCACTCTGTCAGCCATTTCTGCAATAACTCCCAAATCGTGTGTGATCAGGATGATTCCGGAATTCATGTCGTTTTTCAGGTTTCGGATCAGGTCCAATATCTGTGCCTGGATCGTTACATCCAAAGCAGTTGTTGGTTCGTCTGCAATTAACAATTCTGGCTTGTTGGCAATTGCGATGGCAATAACCACACGCTGTCTCATCCCGCCGGATAATTCATGGGGAAACTGGCCATATACATGCTCCGGATACGGAATTCCCACCATGTTCAAGAGTTCTATTACTCTAGCTTTGCGGTCTTTCTGCGACATATCTGAACGGTGCAAAATCAACGTTTCCGCAATCTGGTCGCCCACTTCCATCAGCGGGTTCAGCGCTGTCAGCGGATCCTGGAAAATCATCGCCATATCGTCGCCGCGCAGCTTATTTAATTTGCCCGGTGCGGTATTCGCAATGTTTTCCCCTTTAAAGTTGATGTTTCCTTCGATTTTCGCCCGGTTGTGCAGCCCCATAAGGGAGAATGCAAATGCACTTTTTCCTGAGCCGGATTCACCGACGATCCCGAGCACTTCATTCTTATTTAGTGTCAATGTGACATCATCCACTGCGGCATAGTGTTCTTCGCCAATCCGGAATGAGGTCTTCAGATTTTTTACTTCCAATAGTTCTTCACTCAACGTAATCCCCCTAACGAAGCGTTGTTCTCTGTGCTGTCATGTGTCCTTCCTGCTGCTTTAGCCTCCGCGTATTCTGCTCTCGCTGCACCCGCAGTCGGGGAATATGCCCCTACACGTTCACCGTTTTGTCACGTGTTAATTTTAGTCATCGGTCGAACCTTCAGATAATTAATCGTAAAATTTATACTGTCTGGTGTGTTCATTAGACCGCCTAAGACATATATGAAAGCGGATTCGCTTTCCCAATTCTTCTGAAAATTCACCATGCAGGGAGCGATGTCTGCATGCGCTTGATGCTATTCATCTATCACTCTTTCACTATTTATCTGCTGCTACGTTTTCCGTTTATAATTTGTAAATAAAAGAAGAAAAAACGTAACAAAAACTTAATCTGGCTTGTAAGTGATTATAAGTGAAGGATTTTAAAAAAGCAATATTTTTTTTGAAATTTTTCTGGGACTTTTTGCGGGTACTGGTCTAGTCCTATCGGTCAAAGGTCACTGGAATGGCGGCATTTCAAGGGTTCGGGGATAAGCTATTTAGTATTCCCCTATTTAATTTTTCTTAAACTTTTTTAGGGATTTTTGTTGTGTGAGGTAATTTTGTGAAGTTGGGATTTTTGTGGATCCAGGACGGGAAATAGTAAAAGAGTCTATGAAACTTTCTTTTAACAGGATGGGGGTGAAGGAGAGAGCGCATTTCGAGTGCTTATGCTGGGAGTTTTGCACGTGAGAGCACTTCTCTCATGCATTTCGGGTGTTTATTGCCTCAGTTTTGACGGAGAGAACCCCCGTGAGAACATCGCAACCCCGCCCAAGCCACCAACCCCTCACTAACTAACTTGAAACATACTTGCAATCGAAATGTAAGATTATTTTTCTTATAAAAGAGGTAAATACTAAGTAGCTAGACTGACAAATTCGGGAGGACCGCCAACACTGGCTCCTTCCCATTCAGGGGTGAAAGATGATGAAAGGAATTATTTTAGCTGGCGGCAGCGGCTCGCGGCTTGCTCCCAGCACAGACGGAATTAATAAGCATTTGCTTCAAGTCTATGATAAACCGATGATTTATTATCCGCTCTCGGTGCTGATGCTAGGCGGAATTAAGGAGATCATGATCATCAGCACGCCAGAGGAGACACCACGCTTTCGGGAGTTATTAGGCGACGGGTCGGAGCTTGGGATTACCCTTCAATACAAAGATCAGCGCGAACCAAAAGGTATTCCGCAAGCGCTCACGATTTCCGAGGATTTCATTGGAAAAGATAAGGTAGCGCTCATGCTCGCCGACAACATTTTTTACGGGCAAGGATTCACGACCCTCTTGCGAAATGCCATTAAAAATCACAGTCATGCCACGGTGTTCGGATATCGCGTGAAAGATCCGGAGCGGTTTGGTGTTGTGGAATTTGATCATAAACAAAAAGTAATTTCCCTTGAGGAAAAGCCGGATGAACCACGCTCCGACTTTGCGGTGACCGGACTGTACCTTTACGATCACCGGGCGGTAAATATCGCCAAAAAGCTGAAGCCGTCCGACCGCGGTGAGCTGGAAATTACCGATTTAAATAAGGAATACCTGAAATGGGGACAGCTGGATGTCGAACTTCTGGGCAGAGGGTTTGCCTGGATGGATGCCGGCACCCATGAATCGCTATTTGAGGCATCGGAATTTGTGAAAATCACCCAGCGCCAAGGGTTCAAGATTGCTTGTCTGGAAGAAATCGCCTACTATCTGGGGTATATTTCCCGGGATCAATTATATGAAAGAGGAAAAACCATGGAGAAAAATGATTACGGGCAGTACCTGATGGAAATCGCCGATCGGCCGCACTCTCAGCAGTACTGGGATCCGGATTCGATCGATCAGCACCCGATGCTGGGACTGGCGGGCAATGAATAAGCGCGACTCTGCCCTGCTTGTGACCGGGGGAGCCGGGTTTATCGGGGCAAACTTCATTCATTATTATCTGAAAAAATACCCGAATTCCCAGCTTCTCAATGTCGATAAACTGACCTATGCAGGGACAACAGCTAATTTAGAAGCGGTCAGCCATCTCGAAAACTATCATTTTATCCATGGCGATATTACAGACGAAGCATTAGTGGAGGAAATTTTTGCAGAATACGATATTTCCGGCGTAATTCATTTTGCGGCAGAATCGCATGTGGACCGCTCCATTCAGGACGCCAAGCAATTTGTCGAATCCAATGTTCTTGGGACTCTCATGTTGCTTAAGGCTGCGAAGAATGACTGGGAGCAAAAAGGCGTGCTGAGCGAACGACGGTTTCATCATATTTCGACAGATGAAATTTACGGATCGCTTGGTGATCAAGGAAAATTTACCGAAGAAACGCCATACGACCCACGCAATCCGTACAGTGCCTCCAAGGCAGGAGCCAATTTGCTTGTAAAAAGCTTTGGTTATACGTATGGAATGAATGTGGTTATCTCGTCCAGTTCCAATAATTATGGACCGAGGCAGCATTCGGAAAAACTGATCCCGACGATTATCCGAAAAGCATTGGCAGGAGAAGAGATCCCAATTTACGGGGATGGCAAGAACATCCGTGACTGGCTCTATGTCGAGGATCACTGCCGCGCATTGGACACAATTTTCCACCGCGGAAACCAGCTGGAAACGTACAATGTCGGCGGCGGTAATGAGAAGACAAATATGGAAATGGCTTATCTGATATGCGATATTCTCGAGGAACAGGTGCCGGGAAAATTTCGTGACCTGATCACCTTTACAGCGGATCGCCAAGGCCATGACAGAAGATATGCTGTAGATGATAGCAAACTGCGAAACACATTGGGCTGGAAACCGGAGACAGACTTTCACCAGGGTCTGCGGAACACCGTGGATTGGTATGTAAAGCAATGGAAACCGCATCCCGCCCGCTGATCTCCGTCGTCGTGCCGGTCTACGGCTGCGAAACCTGCCTGATCGAACTTTGCAGCCGGATCAGGGACGCCATTGCCAGCATTCCAGCCCATTATGAAATTATTCTGGTCAATGACGCGAGTCCTGATGATGCCTGGACGACGATCAAACGATTAAGCAAAGAAAACAGCCAAATTAAGGGGATTGATTTTGCCAGAAACTTTGGTCAGCACCATGCGATCACCGCAGGGCTCGACCATGCAGACGGCGACTGGGTGGTCGTGATGGACTGCGACCTGCAGGACCGCCCGGAGGAGATTCCCAAACTGTATGAGAAGACCCAGCAAGGCTATGAAGTCGTGTTCGGTAAGCGAATCGAGCGCCAGGACAGCTGGTGGAAACGCAAGCAATCCAAACTGTTTTACCGCGTTTATGATTATTTCAGCGGACAGAACTCTGACTTCACAGCAGCCAATTTCAGCATCAGTGCGAGAAAAGTGGTGCTGGCCTTCCGGAAAATGCGGGAACAGAACCGCTTTTTCCCGCTGTTTATTCAGTGGATGGGGTACAGATCAGCCAGCATTCCGGTTGAGCATAGTGAACGAAAAGAAGGGAAATCCACTTATAACCTGAAAAAACTGATTACCTTGGCGACCGATGCGATCATCTCGCAGTCCAATAAGCCACTAAGGCTGTCGATCCAGTTTGGCTTTTTGGTCGCGGCCGCCTCCCTTTTATACGGCCTGTATTTATTTGGCCGCTATTTCTTTTTGGATCAGCCTGTCCAGGGCTGGACCAGTGTGATGGTCTCGATCTTTTTCCTAGGTGGACTGATGTTCTGTAACTTTGGCATTCTCGGCCTTTATCTGGGGAAAATTTTCAATGAAACCAAAGCAAGACCGCTGTATCTGATCAGAGAAACAACAGACGAACCAGACGACGAAACAGAGAAACGGAGCTGATAGGATGGAGAATTATTTAGAACCAACCCCGTGGGATCAGCGGAATTTTCTTATTAACACATACCAGCTGACCTCAGGCATAGAGGCAGCGCTCAAACAGGCAAGCGAAACCGAGGGACATTTTACGGTGAAAATGACACCGGAAGAAAATACGGAAAATCTGCAGAAATATGGATTCTACTATGTGGATACATTAATCGAGCCGGTCTGCCGCCGGGACCAGCTGCAGCATGTGGAGCAAAAGGATATTCAGTTCACAAGGGATTACGATAGAGAGGAAATTCTGGCGATCGCCGGGGAAGCCTTCTCCGGCGGGCGTTTTCATCGGGATTTCAATGTTCCTGATTACATGGCCGACCGGCGTTACCGCAATTGGGTGAATGACCTGGTGGAAGAGGACCTGATTCTGGCGCTTGTAATGGATGGGAGAACGGCGGGGTTTTTCGCCTATCAGGGCGATAAAATTCTGCTCCTGGCGATGCACTCGGATTTTCGCGGCAAAGGCTTGTCCCGGGCGTTCACCAGCCAGTGTGTCGCCGAACAGTTTCGGCTGACGGGGCATGACACGTTGCGTACGTCTATCTCCCCAGCTAACCCTGCATCGCTGAATGTGTTTATTTCGATTGGCTTCCGTCTGAACGGTGCCGTCGATGTCTATCATAAACTGAATGGTTCGCTGCCGGTAGGAGGATAAGCAATGGGTTATGCGTATATTTTTGGAACGATTTTTTTCACGGTGTACGGTCAGCTGATTTTAAAATGGAAAATTGACCAGCAGGGGTCTTTGCCTGTGCCGATGGGCGAAAAATTCGTTTTCCTGCTGCAGCTATTGTTGAACCCATGGATTCTGTCCGGGTTTTTTGCCGCGTTTCTGGCGGCACTCAGCTGGATGGCGGCGATGTCTAAATTTGATATCAGCTATGCCTACCCATTCATGAGCCTTTCCTTTGTGCTCGTGTTTATTCTGTCGGCCGTCTTGTTTGGCGAGCCGGTAAGCACCCAGAAAGTGATCGGGTTTGGATTTATCGTACTAGGCATTATCATTATGAGGTGATTTTATGATTCCATTTAATAAACCATGTGTCGTCGGCGGGGAACAGGAGGCGATTCAGGAAGCAATCAGCCGCGGGAAGCTTTCCGGAAATGGCACTTTTGGCAAGTGGTGCACGGATTGGCTGGAAGAGGAGCTCCCCGCAGAAAAGGCAATCCTCACTCCCTCCTGCACCGCGGCGTTGGAGATGACCGCACTGCTCACGGAAGTCGGTTCCGGGGATGAAGTGATCATGCCTTCCTATACCTTTGTCTCGACAGCCAATGCCTACGCACTGCGCGGGGCCGCGATTCGGTTTGTCGATATTGATCCGGACACCATGAATGTCGATCCGGCTGCAATTGAAGCGGCGGTGACACCCCGTACGAAAGCAATTGTTGTCGTTCATTATGCCGGGGTGGGCTGTGATATGGACGCCATCATGGAGATCGCTGACGCCCACGGGCTCTGGGTTGTGGAGGATGCCGCTCAAGGATTGATGAGCACCTATAAAGGGAGAGCACTTGGTACGATTGGGCACCTCGGAACATTCAGCTTTCATGAGACAAAAAATTATCAGTGCGGAGAAGGCGGTGCGCTAATCGTTAATGATCCTGCACTCGTGGAACGCGCAGAGATCTTACAGGAAAAAGGCACCGACCGCTCGCAATTTGTAAAAGGAATGATCGACAAATACACGTGGCGCGATCTCGGTTCCTCCTATTTGCTGAGCGAACTGAACGCGGCGTATCTGTCGGTTCAGCTGAAGCATGCGGAGACGATTAACGAAAACCGACTTCTTACCTGGGACCGCTATCTGGATGGACTTGAGCCACTGGAGGAAGCGGGAAAAATCTCGCTGCCTGTTGTCCCGGATGGTGCCCGGCAAAATGCACATATGTTTTATATCAAAGTAAGCAGTGACGCCGAGCGGACGGAGCTGATCGGCTGGCTGAAGGAAAAAGGCGTGATGGCAGTGACACACTATGTCCCGCTGCACAGTGCCCAGGCCGGGAAGAAATTCGGCAAGTTCAGCGGGGGTGATCGCTGGACGACCACGGAGAGTGAAAAACTCCTTCGCCTGCCGTTATATTATGGTATCAAACAAGAGGATGTGGACGATGTTATCAGGTATATTTTCAACTATTTTCAAGTATAAATACATCTGGATCGCCGGGCTGATCCTCATCGCCTATCTGCTGCCCTACTATATACTTGGCGAGGATACACATATCCGGGTCCATGATAATATGGATTCCAACATTGTCTGGTACAAGGTGCTTGCCGAAAGCGGCCAGATTTTCACCCTGACGGACAGCACCCTTCCCTATGCGATCGACGGCCTGCCGCGCAGTGCTCTGCCGACACCATTTGATGCGGTCGTCTGGCTGTATGTGCTGTTCGAACCAATGACCGCATATACGATTAGTCAGACGATAATGCGATTTGGCGCTTTTATTGGGATGTATCTGCTGCTGAAGCGGCATGTGTTTGCTGGGGGCCCCGGTCGTGGTTTTCAGGAAAAAGATGAGAGATTAGAGGACAGCTTGCTTAGTGGAGAGTCTCGACTGGAGCGTGAAAAGTATGGCCTGTCAGGTTATGTACCAGACTGGATTCCAGCCGGTGCGGCACTGACTTTTGCCATGCTGCCTTATTGGCCATCCGGTGTCTGGTCAATCGCCGGTATCCCGCTGGCGCTCCATTTTTTCCTGACGATCCGGAAATATGGCTGGGCCACACCGAAATACAACTGGGTGATCCTGCTGCTGATTCCTTTTTTCTCCAATTTTATATTAAGTTTCGTTTTCTTCGTTGCATTAATGGGGCTTCTCTGGCTGATTGACTGGATTCGCTCCCAACGGATTAACTGGCCATTTTTCACAGCGATTGCTTCGATGACAGGGATTTACCTGGTGAAAAATTACCTGATCATCTCATCCATGTTTTTCGACTCGGGATTCACCTCACATCGGGAGGAGCTGGATCTTGGCCATAATACATTGGAACGCAGCGTGGAATTGTCCTGGGAAAATTTCCTGTACGGTCATACCCATGATGAGGCGCAGCAGGTGTGGATTATCATTCCGGCGATTTTTATTGCATTGGTGGTTGCGGTTTGTAAAAATGTCAATCCGCAAAAACTGATTTACCTGTTCGTCGCCAATTTCGTCATTTCCGTCTGGTATGCCTTCTGGTACTGGGAAGGCTGGCGTGTCGTCAAAGACAATTTCATGATCGCTAACACGTTCAATTTTTCCCGGATCCACTTCCTTGACCCTGCGATCTGGTATATCTTGTTCGCCCTGGCGCTGATGCTCATCTGGCGGCATATGAAATTCGGAAAACTCCTTGCAGCGGTGCTACTGCTCACGCAAAGCTGGATCCTGTTTGACTTAAATGAGGAAAGCAAATATGGCAGGCTGGACACACCGACTTTCGCCGAATTTTATTCCGAGGATTTGTTTCAGCAAATTGAGGAATATATCGGCGAAGATCAGTCCGACTATCAGGTCGGGAGCATCGGCATGCATCCGACCATCGCTCAGTTTAACGGCTTCCACACGCTGGACACGTACAATAACAGTTTTCCGCTCGAGTATAAACACGCCTTTCGCGAGGTAATTGAAGGTGAACTGGAGAAAAATCCAACCCTGGAAAGCTATTATGATACATGGGGCGGCAGACTGTATATGTATGTTGCCTCCCACGGGAAAGATTATATGTTCACCAAAGACCGGGAAGAGGAAGGCGCGATTGAAAATCTGGACATTGACACGGAAGCCCTCCGTGATCTCGGTGGTGATTATATTCTGTCGGCTGTGCCGATTGAAAATGCCGAAGAGCTTGGGATGGAACTTGAGGAGACGTTTGAGAATGGTGAGTCTCCTTGGAAGATTCGGTTGTATGGGTTGTAGGTGATAAATGTGGAAATGATTTGGGAAGTCGTGCTTATTGGTTGAAAATCAAGCCCCCGAGTAATCCATTTAGAGGAGTGCTCAGGGGCTTTCTATTTCTAATTCATCAGCCGCCAATAATGACCATCTCAGATCAACCACATACTCATTCGCTCCTTTACTTGATCATGCGTAAGGTATTTTTCTTCATCATGTTGCTTTAACCCGGCGTCAATTTTTGATTGTATATATATTTCCTCTATAATATCCTCATAAGTTACATCTTCGGGGAGTTCTTTTATCATTTTTATCACATTATCTTTAACAGTCATATTTTCACCCCGCTCATTTATCAGTTCTTATTATTCATTTTAGTCGCAAGCAAGCAGGCGCTCTCCAGTTGAAGTTTATGACTTCATGAAGTTTGTTTTCGCACGGATAAATAATATACCGTCAATTGTGCTAAGGGCAATATAAAAACAACAAGAATTGGATAATACGGGATAATGTCAATTAAAAATGGGTAAGCCATCATGAGAATCAGCATGACACCGAAAACTGGAATCATTGACATATAGACTCTTCTGCACGCTCTTGCTGTTATCATTTTTTCCCGTTCATCTTCTTCGGAAAATTCACCAGGGGCGAATAACGAGGAGAGTAACCCTTTATTTTTTTTTCGATTGAATCTATAAAGAAGGATTGATATTCCACCACCAATTACGAAAAAGATAAGTAATGGGGTCAGACTAACTTCAATGTAAATAGAACCTCCGTTTTTCACTCCATCAGCAAATTGATTTGCAAATGAGTAAAGTGGCACAAAAGCCCATACAGCCAGGAGCATAACGACCAGAGACAACCAGTAAACTACCTTAATTTTCTTCATCAGCACATTCCTCCTGTAACCAGAAAATTTTTTCCATAGGTAATTCAAATGTTTCGCAAATGTATAAAGCCAAAAGCAATGACGGGACGTATTCTCCTTTTTCAACCGCCGCAATCGTTTGCCTGGTAACACCCACTTTTTTCGCCAGTCTTTCTTGTGTAAAATCATGTCTTGCTCTCAATTCTTTAACCCGATTGTTCAACTTCACAATAATCCGTTGACTCCCTTCTGGTTATATTGTATAGTTTGCATTGCATTTTGTAAAGGTTAAATAACAAAATGTTAATCTGAGATAACATTTATACTAGAAATAATAAAAAGACCAAGTGATCGTACCTTCGCAGTCACTTGGTCTTGTTTTCACTTGGTTATCGAAATTCCAAAATAATAGGATAACATCTACTGCCCGCTATAATCCCAAAGCACGCTCCACTCCCCATCCGCCTCAGCCGCATAGACATGCTGAACAATCGTGAAATTTCCATACGTTCCCTTAAAGTCCTGATAAACAGTCATCCGGTAAGCCTCCTCTATCGGCTCGGCGTCTGCCTCCATCTGCCAGTTCTGCACTTTTTGGACTTCCTCTATCGTATAGGTGAACGTCTCCACCCCAAAATGGCTCATAATTATATGCGGACGATCCTGTATATAAGTAGGCTTGCTGAATCTTTCCTGCATCAATGGATGAAACAATTCCCAGGAATCCGCAAATTGATTCTCTTGCTCATATGTGTAAAAGCTCTCCACCGCACTCACGGCCTGTCGCTCGGACGACAGGAAAAAGAAATACACAACTGCCACCACAGCACCAAGGGCCAACAAGGCTCCCGCAAAAACTAATCCCTTGTTCGGTCCGCGCTTCATCGCAATTCCCCCCGATTGATTCTATGCGATCACGGGGAAAAATATCCTTGTCTGCCTGGATGGAGCTATTGTTGCTATAAAATTAAGTATGATCTAAAACGTCTCGCAAACACACATTAAGTGATAATATGTAAAAAAGTTGTCCTTAATTAAAAGATCATATAGCCAGGGTGTTGGCAGGTGTTCGATATAATGGTTAGTCAAATTGATCTGCTTAGGTTGGGCGCTATTTCTTAATTAGCGTAAAGCGCCCGTTGGTTTGGAAAGTCTGGCACGTGTCAATTACTAAGTAACTCCCTTAACTCTTCAGTCATTTGCTCAACTAATTCAGGTCTTCCATGAAATTGAGCAGGCGTATTTTGAAAGAGCTCAATTTGCCAATCATTATCTATCTTAGCTACCACCAGACTTTGATGGGCGTTTACCGTGGGGTCAATATCTGTTTTTCCAGGTGGAATCATCCCTGCAATAGCTTGTAAAATTGCGGCATCCGTTCCCAATGCCCGTATATCTTTAACTTTGGTTACAAAAGGAGGGGTAGGATGGTTTTCAAAGATAGGTTCGAGGTGCGATAGGATCTCCTCTCGTCCAATCACCTTACTTCCATCAAACCCAATTTGGACTCCTCTTTCTGCGAATTCTTCAGCCATATCTTTTGCATCTCGTTTGTTCCATGCATTTATTAGTTTTTGATAAAGATTATTAATTTCATTTTGGAATGAGCTATTCATGTTCTGTTGAGCCTCCTCGAACTATAATGATATATTCTTTCCCACGTTATCACATTTCAACAAAGTGGTCCTTCGTATAACTACAGGAAACCCCTTGTATAGACCATATTTAAAGAGGCAAAACGATGCACCTTCCTTCCAGAGTCACAGCTGTTCTATTAGTGCGGCCGGTGATTCAGGAAATTCTGATACGCGAAGCCTCTCACTTGCTCCTCTGAAAAATGGCGCAGCAGCTCGTCCATCAGGTTTTGATAAACCCCGGCATTTCCCAGATTTTCAACAAAACTGCTGATCCCGTCAAAGTCAGAGCCAAAGCCTATCTGGCTGGCGCCGCCAAGCGAGCAGAGATGATCAATGTGCCGGATTAGATCAGTAATCTGTGCTTCCTCTTTGCCTTCATTGATAAATGGCGGATTAAAAACCACATGAATCAGTCCGTTTTTTTCAAATAAAGCCTTGGCTTGGTCATCATACAAATTGCGCGGATGATCGCAGATAGCCCGTGAATTGGAATGGCTGGCAAACGGATAGTCCGCCAATTCAAGGATATCCCAGAATCCCTTCACCGTGGCATGGGAGACATCGGTAAATACGTGATGCTGATTATTCAGTTTGACGACTTCTTTCCCGAGCAACGTCAATCCACCGCCGCGCGGCTCCTCTGCCCCATCGGCACAGAGATTGGCATTGTTCCAGGTCAGCCCAATGGACAGCACCCCCATCCGGTAAAGATGCCTTAGTTTGACCAGGTCATTGCCGAATGCATCTGCTCCTTCCAGGGTGAGAACTGCTCCGATATCGCCTTGTTCTAAGTGATCCAGCTGATCCCATGTGTGGATATGTTTCATTGCCGGGTTTTTCTCGATGATTTCACTGTAAAATAGGTCCACCTGCTCCAGGGCATGCTGCCACTTTTCGTCAGACGGCACGTCCGGGTTGATGAAGATAGCGAAGAACTGAACGGCGACTTCGCCCTGTTGCAGTCGTTCGAGATTCGTGTCAAGCTCTGGCGCATCCGTGAAGGAAAGGTGGGTTTTTCCTTTGTATTTTCCGCGCTTTACTGATTGCAGCTTCAGCAGTGCGTCACAGTGTGTGTCGATGATTTTCAAGTGGTTTTCCTCCTTTGGGTCCTGACGGTGTTGTTTATAGAAATGATTCTCGTGGACATTTAGGCGATCTGGTGAGCGATTTTGTTAGTAGAAGCATTCTCGCCGACATTTCGGGCGTTCTGCCAGCCACTTTTGACGTTGAGAATGCTTCTCTACATCATTTCGAGCGCTCTCCCTGCCACTTTTGACGTTGAAGACAGCTCTCTACAGCATTTCGAGCTCTTTTCTTGCCACTTTTGACGTTGAGAACGCTTCTCTACATCTTTTCGAACACTTTGCTTGCCACTTTTGACGTTGAGGACGCTTCTCTACATCATTTCGAGCGCTCTCCCTGCCACTTTTGACGTTGAGAATGCTTCTCTACATCATTTCAGGCGCTTTTCCTGCTACTTTTGTCTTTGAGGACAGCTCTCTACAACATTTCGAACGCTCACCCAGCTATTTGCCGGGTGATCCGCTCGATTCCACCGCCATCAACAACATCATTCATCATAACTATCCGGATCCTTCCCTGTCCGATCATCTCTATTCAATCCGTCTATCGCTGCCATCCTCAGCGGTCAGGGAAAAATCAAAGATATCGGCATTCTCCTTAATCCGATGCGCAGTAACTGACTTAGGGATAGTCACAACACCTTTTTGCACATCCCAGCGGAGCACAACCTGAGCGGGAGTCTTACTGTACTTCTCGGCAAGTTCCACGATCACCGGCTCCTCGATGATCCTGCCCCGTTTCAGCGGCGCCCATGCCTCTAGCTGAATGCCTTCCTTCCTGCAAAACTCCAACAGTTCTGCCTGAGAAAGATGCGGATGGTATTCCACCTGGTCGACCGCAGGCTTCACTTTGCTGCCGTCCATCAGGTTCTCCAAATGATGCGAATGAAAATTGCTCACACCGATCGCTCGGACTTTTCCTTTTTCGTACAGTTCTTCCATCGCTCTCCACGTCTCTTTATATTTATCTCTCACCGGCCAGTGAATCAGATACAGATCCAGATAATCCAGGCCCAGTTTGGACAAACTCCGCTCGAACGCCTCCAGTGTAGCCTCATATCCCTGCTCATCATTCCAGACTTTGGTGGTGATAAATAATTCTTCACGTGGCACGCCGGACTCCTTGATTGCCTGCCCCACCCCGGTTTCATTATCATAATAAGAGGCGGTATCGATACTGCGGTAGCCATGTGCAAGCGCTGTTTTCACTGCATTTTTAACCGTCTCTCCGTCCTCTACCTTGTATACACCCAGTCCAAATCCGGGCATTTTCACTCCATTATTCAGCATCACGGTATCCTGTAAATGTTCCATCATGTTGTCACCCTCCTAGTTTCTTTCAGTATAAACAAATTCACACGCAGATGAAAAAGAAAGGCTGTTCCGGGTAAAATCTCCAAATGTCGAGCAACTATGTTAGAATGTAATCGGTTAAAGAAAGCTCGTCTGAAAGGAAAAGTGAATATGAAAATAAATCGCACGTTACTGGAATATTTTTACATTATAGCCGGGGCCACGCTTGTCGGGCTCTCTTATAATATGTTTCTCTTGCCGTCACGGCTGGCCGCGGGTGGGATCTCCGGAATCAGCACCATTTTGTTTGAGATGTATGCCTTAAGCCCTGCCCTGACACAGCTTGCCATCAATATCCCGATTTTCATTATTGGCTGGATCGCGATGGGAAAGGATTTCAGCTGGAAAACCCTGCTCGGAACTTTCTGGGTACCTTTTGTCATCTTTCTCAGCGCCAACATCCCGATTACCGTGACCAATCCGCTGCTCGGGGCACTTTACGGAGGGATCGTGCTCGGAGTTGGACTAGGTGTCGTTTATAAAGGGAATGGTTCCACAGGCGGCACGGCAGCGATTGCCCAGATCGTTAAAAAATTCACCGGCATCTCCAGCGGCTATTCACAGCTGATCGTCGATGGATTTGTCGTGGTCGCTTCGATTATCGTCTTCAGCCTGGAACTGACACTGTTCGCCTTAATGGCAATCTACGTCACCAGCAAAGTGATCGACAGGGTCCAGCTGCGCACCTCTGCCAGCAAGTTGGTGATGATCATCACGGAAAACGAGGAAAAAATCGAGTCCCTGATTCGGGATAAAATCGACCGCGGACTGACAAAAGTCCGTTCTGTCGGCGGCTTCACCAACCAAGACAAAACAATGATCCTCTGTGTCGTCGAGCAGCCCGAAGCCGTGAAATTGAAAAAGCTGCTGCAACAGGACGAGCCTTCTTCTTTTGTGATTTTCCTCAATGCATCGGAAATTTTAGGGCGGGGGTTTTCTTTGGACAGGTATTATGGGCAGAAGCTTTAGGCATGACAAAAAAATCCGGAGGGGGCGCTCATCGCGCCTCCTCAGCTTTTAATTTGAAGTAAGTTCTTCCACGTCTGTAGAGACTCACCCCACCTCATACGTATACCCCGAGGCCTCCCCGATAAACCTGCACGGCTCTCCATCACTTACCATCACCAACGCATGCATCGCTCTGGTGCAAGCCGTATAAAAAAGCGTTCTGTCCGACTCTTTTTCATAACTTTGCTTTGATGCATCAGGAATAATCACCGCGTCAAATTCGATTCCCTTTGCCAAATAAACTGGCAATATGGACAAGCCTTTCTCAAACGTAAACGTCTCCTCATCTATCTTTTTGACCGGCAGCTTATCTTTCAGCAAATCATAGATCCCGTCACTTTCCTCTTTAGTCTTACAAATGAACGCAATACTTTCACACCCCTTTTCGCGAAGCTTTTTTACATTTTCCAGGAAGATATTAGCCAGATCTTTTTTCTCCACCCGCAATAGCTCCGGTTTACTCCCTTCCCGGTTAAACGCTTCTATCTTTTCTTCACCGGGAGCAAAGCATTTCGTAAACTCGGTAATTTGTTTGGTGGATCGGTAACTATTTGTCAAAGCTATCCGCTCATGGTTTAGCTCACTATTAGGTACGAGTGGGTTTTCCTCCGTTGCATAAGAATAGATCCCCTGATTCACATCCCCAAGCAGCGTCATTCGTGTATAAGGAAAAACGTCTCGGATAAAGGCAAATTGAAAGGCGGAATAGTCCTGTGCCTCGTCAATTACCAGCTGCCGAACCGAACTATCCGCATGATGGCCGACTAACAGACCTTTAAAATAAAGATAAGGTGTGGCATCCTCCCATGTTGCATATTTGTCTGCCAAATGCGATGCTGTCAATGCACGAATGTCCCCCCAGTTGGCCGGCTGCTGCTCCGGATCCCAATCCGTAAACAGTTTCCGATATGTTCGTGTGACATTCACAAACTCGAACTGCCTGATCCGCTTTTTCATCTTGGAAAAAACCCTCTTAGCAACCTCCGCGCGCAAAATTTCCTCTTCTGTATCAATGTCATTTACATCATCTTCATCCATGGTTTGGTAATATGCTTTTAAATAAGTCTCCTTATCAAGCAACTCCACTTGCTCCATGACCCAATCCTTATCCTTCTCCACACTTTCCTGCTTTCGCAATTTCTTCAGCAGCCACCTCGAGACAAGTTCCATTTTATTCGGTATCGCTATCGAATCATCCAAGCCGTAGAAATAATCATACTGCTCCTCTTTTGAAACAAGCACGCGCTTTCGAAAGGTGATATTTTTGAACACCATGCCGTCGTGTCGCAAATGGGAAGCAAATTCATCGATCAGCTGTTTAAAATCCAAACTTGATTTATATTCGATATTATTCATCCTGACGGCATAATCCTGCTTTTCAGATTCGGTTAATACATATTCCATCTGGTCAAACGGGGATTCAATGGTAAATTCGCCTGCGATTCCCGATTCCAGAAAGTCCAAGAAGGTCGTTTGCTGGATGTTTTCTTCTCCCAGCTCCGGCAGCACATTGGCGATGTAACTGGTGAATAAAGGGTTTGGCGAAAATAGAACCATATTATTTTTATTTAATTCACCACGGTGTTTGTACATCAAATAGGCGATCCGCTGCAGGGCAGCAGATGTTTTCCCGCTTCCTGCTGCTCCTTGAACGATCAGCAGATGACTTTTCTCATTACGTATGATTTTATTTTGTTCTTGCTGGATCGTAGCGACAATACTTTTCATGGTGGTACTTGCATTATTTCCAAGCGCCTGCTGGAGGAGCTGATCGCCTATGGTAACTCCGGTGTCAAACATGCCATTCAGCCGGCCCTGTCTGATAATAAATTGCCGCTTTAGCGTCATTTCGCCTTTAATTGTGCCTTCGATCGTTTCATATTCTGCATTTCCCGGGGAAAAATCATAGTAGATGCTGGAAATCGGAGCCCGCCAATCATAGATGAGGAAGTTTTCATCCTTCTCGTCCATGAGGGATGCAGTGCCAATATAAATTTTTTCCGCATTCTGTTCCGTTTCTTCGATAAAATCAACGCGTCCAAAGTAAGGGGAATGTTTCAGCCGTTCTAAGGTTTTCAACTCTTCGCCCATTTTTCCATGGAACCTTTCTCGTTCCGATAAGAGCTCTGCCTGCTGCTTGATACTGGCTTGGGTTTCGATGATGTCATCAAGTTCCTCCACATTGACGGTCACATCATCCCAAAAAGTTTTTCGAAGCTCAATCACACTCTCTTTCAACCCAGCAGATTTTGAATAGATTTTTTCTTCTTTTTTGCTGATTTCATCAATAACCTCACGAATGCGTTGCTGTTCTGCGGCGCGACCGTCCTTTTCCTGGCTCATCATACCAACCCCGTTCAACAATTTATGATTTTTTATTGACTTTGAAATTTGTGCGTGATATAATTTAAATTGGATAGTTATATACTATACTAATTTACAAAGTCACTTCCTCATCATACCACTTTTCATTCTCACTTTCAATGCCTTCATAACCTTTTTTGTATTGGGCATAATCACACCGATTATTTCGCAGTTATCAATCTATGACAAATAAATTAAACATTAATCCAAAGGTAACCGTTTTCTAATGACAATTTGTTGTTTGAATTGCATGTTTTAAGGGCATTATTACCTATAAATAAATATTAGAATTTTTTCTATAGTGGCCCGGTCAAATAGATTAAACTGAGTTGGAGGGACCAATATGTCTAAAACAAAATTTACGTTTACCATGATTGGGAGTATTTTCGCAGGGTTTCTTATCATAGGGGTGTTAAGATGGCTAGGTTTATACATCTCATTAGCTGCTGTATGGCATAATATATTTGGTGAGCCTGATGCCATCAGCATAACAATTGTATCTCTAATTACGGTACTGTTTTCTTACCTTATAGTGAGCAGACTTTATAAGAAATACGTGAAATCTTAAATATCAAATTATATATCTTCAAACAGACGACAATGGGCGGTGATCAATTTGGCTTATACTATCAGGTATTTTGATTATCAATCTTTGGCAGATAAGATTGATTCAAAGGTAGTCGAAAAGTCTTTGATAAGGTAATTTCCTCATGACGATATGTTGTTCGAACTGCATGTGTTGCGGGGTTTAAAAACTATTCACCGAAAGCAAGATGCTATTTTACTAAGTGAAAATTATGCTTGGTGGGATAATGAAGAGGATGATATTTATAATGAACAGTAAAATAACCATTGAATTTATTTTAGATGAATGCACTAAGTAATACATCAAAAAACCAGACCCCTGTAACAAGAGCCTGGCAATATATGCTTAATGATGATGATGCCCGCCAATATGCGAGTTGGTAATCTCAAATCCTCGGTTGTCTACATAAAAGTACTTAATCCACACCCCATCAAGAAATCGGTCCGTTTTATCTAACAGCACATCAATATCTTTATCCGTTTTAACAATTTCATCATTCTCGGTTGGAGTGTCCAGTTTCACATCATAATGTGCGTGATCCCCATGGTCCACAGTCGTGTAGACGCGGATCATTTTGCCTTCTGCTTCTTCGGTATCCAGCATCTTTTTCAGTTCCTTCGCTGCATTGCGGTTAATTTTGCATTTCATCACAGATTCCCCTTTCGCTTAATTCCATTATCCCATGTTTGCCCGCAAATGGGAAAAATCCGGCTCAACTCCCCAGAAACTCCTGATTATAATCGGTGCTGGAAAGCACCTGGAAATCAGCAACATAATAGTAGCCATCAGTCTGCATCGTCCATAGTGCAACCTGATTATCACCGACCCGGCCAACAACGAGTATCCAATTTTCATCATATTTCTGATTGAGCTCGGCAATTTTTTCCTCGTTCAACTGACCGTGCCTTAGTTCCCGTAACCCCATATTGGCAAGACCCTGGCTCTCTTGCGTATGGCTGACAAGTGTATCGATGAGATCATTCATATTCTGCTCTATGTCCGGATAATTTTCTGCAAAAACATATTCGATATATTCCTCGTCCCCTGTCAGTGCCGCACTGTAAATATCCTCCACGACACGGGCAGACGCCTGGCTCATGCATCCGCTAAGCAGCAAACTGGCAAGGATCACTCCCAGTACCATTAATTTTTTCATCTTGTATTCTCCCCTGTTGCATAGCTATCTTTGCCCGTATTATACATGAAAAACAGGTATGCTGCCAGAATGGGAGGGGTGTTTACTAAACTCAGTTGAGTGATGTTTTAATCTTGTAATATAAGGTATAGTATATTAATTCATTTTACAAAGGAGTTATACAAACTCAGGTTGGCAGTTCTGTAACACTTAGGCCTGGCGTTTATTTTTTAAATACTTTACTAACTCAGCTTGTTTATCAGGCTTATTTTTTACGCACATTTTAAACTGAAAAAGGAGAGATAGAGAAATGAATATTGCTTTATGGATCGTTCAAATAGCATTAGCCTTGTTATTTATAATGCTAGGTTCATTGAAAGCTTTTGCTTATGACAAGGCGAAAGCTAATTTGTCATGGATTGAGGATGTTCCCAAGGGCTTGGTAAGATTTAACGGGATATCTGAATTGCTTGGTGGGATTGGTTTGATTATACCTTATGCAACAGGGATTGTCCCTATATTAACACCTGTTGCAGCTTTTGCACTCGCCTTCATCATGATTCCAGCTGCTGGGATTCATATTAAAAGAAAAGAATATCAATCGATGTGGCTGAATATCACCATCTTAGCATTAGCTTTATTTGTGGGAATCGGACGCTGGTAGGGGGAGCAGTTTACGGGCCGTTTATCCTGCATCGTCCGCTCATACGTGAATGAATGTTGATAGAACAATGAGCATTGAATTGCTTTGCAATTCAATGCTCATTTTCTCATGCAATTTCATTTTTTCTCCAAAACGAAACTACTTGGTTCTCCCCCTCGCGATTAAAAAGGAGCGTTCAATTTAAAATTAACCACTTTCTTCTCCGTCATTAATTCAATCGCAAACTTCACACCTTCCCGGCCGATGCCGGATTGCTTGGTGCCGCCAAATGGCATGGCATCAATGCGGTAATCACTGCTGTCATTGACCATGACGCCGCCGACATTCAAATGCTCAATGGCATAATGGGCGTTGTTCAAATTGTTCGTGAAAATTCCTGCATGCAGGCCGTAATCTACATCATTGGCTCGTTTGACAGCGGCTTTCAAATCAGGAACACTTTCCAGCATGACGACAGGTCCAAAAATCTCCTCTTTGGCGATCGTTGCTTCCGGAGAGACGTTTACCAGCACCGTCGGCTCGACAAACGCACCATTCCTTTTACCGCCAGTAGCAATCTCTGCCCCTAGCGACACTGCCTCTTCAATCAGGCCTTCCACACGCTTCGCCTCACCCTCCGTGATAAGCGGCCCCATGTCCGTATCTTCGGAGAGTTTATCCCCGGTAGTCAGCCGGTTAGTGGCAGCAGTGAACTTTTCCACATAATCCGCATAAATCGCTTCTTCCACATAGACCCGCTGCACGCCGATACAGTTTTGCCCTGCTGCGGCAAATGCGCCATCCACAGAGCTGTCCACCGCATCCTCCAAGTCGGCATCTGCAAGAACGATGACAGGGGAATTTGAGCCGAGCTCCATGCTGACTTGTTTGGTCCCTGTTTTCTCTTTAATTTCCTTGCCTGTATCTGTTCCGCCTGTGAAAGAAACGGCCTTAACGTACGGATGGCTGACGAGCTCATCACCAACTTCCCCGCCGGAACCGGTGATAACAGACAGCATGCCATCTGGAAGTCCGGCTTCTGAAAAAATTTGAGCTAACTTCAACGCACTTAATGGCGTGCTTGAGGCGGGTTTGATGACAATCGCATTTCCTGCTGCGATTGCTGGGCCGACCTTATGGGCAACCAGATTTAGCGGGTCATTGAATGGTGTGATGGCTCCGACAACGCCAACCGGCGAATAATAGTAATAGCCGATCCGGTTTTCACTGCCTTCGTTTTGGTCAAAATTAATCGTCTCCCCCTGGATGCGCCGAGCTTCCTCTGCGGCAATTTCCAACGTTTGCGCGGCACGCTTTGCTTCACCGCGAGCTTCATTGATGGTTTTGCTGCCTTCCAATGCAATGGTTCGGGCAAAGTCCTCCTGATTTTCCAAAAGCAGCTGACTGACACGCTTCAGAACTGCAATCCGCTGATGCACCGGCCATTTTCCCAGGGAATCAAATGTCTCCTGTCCCAGCTCAATCGCATAGCGCATGTCTTCCCGGGAAGCTTTGGCGACAGAGGCGATTTTTTCTCCGTTTTGCGGATTCCGTACATCAATCGTTTCCTCTCTTGATACCCAGCGTCCTGCCAGGAACATCTTGCCTTTTTGCGTCTCCAGTTTCGTATTCATCTGACCCCTCCTTTAAGCCAATTGTCTGCTCTGGTGTTTCTGATAATGAATATAATCAATCAGCAGGGAAAATCCGGTTTCCTTCCGTCCGGCGCCGGCTCCGGTGAGCATGACAGGTCCAAGCAAATCGCACTTATAAAGAATCGCGTTGGTGGCGCCGCTGACACCGGCAAGCGGGTGATCTGCCTTTAGTCGCTCCGGCTGAACACTTGTCTTAACCGATCCATCCGGCTGTCTTTTCACCTTGCCGATCAGACGCAGTTTTTCCTGCTGGTCAAGTGCCGCCTGAACATCATCTGCCGTCAAACCGCTGATCCCTTCACAAGCAATGTCCGCCGAATCAAGCGGCACGCCCATCAGACAGCTTGCTAAAATCGCCACTTTATACCGCACGTCATACCCTTCCACATCATTGGTCGGATCGGCTTCCGCATAGCCATTCTCCTTGGCCGCGGCCAATGCGTCCTCGTAGGATGTGCCTTTTTCCATTTCCGTTAAAATATAATTCGTCGTCCCGTTTAAAATCCCGCTGATTTCCGTGATTTCGTTTCCGGCAAGCGTTTCTTTCGGCATCCGAAGTGCCGGGGTTCCGCTCATGACCGTTCCTTCAAAGCCGAAAAATACCCCATGTGCTTCGGCCAATTCCGTCAGTTCCCTGTAAGCCAGGGCGACCGGCCCTTTATTGGTGGTAATCACGCTTTTTTTGCTGGCAAACGCCCGCTTGCAGTGCGTCATCGCGGGCTCTCCGGTTGTGACATCTGTAAAGGTTACTTCCATAATCACATCGGCACTCGTGGTTTCAATCGTCTCCAGGCTGGATAAGCCCTTTACCACATCCGCACCGTCAGGATAGGTTTCCACGGTACCGTCGCGCTGGACACAGTCAAGCAGCACCTCAATATCCAGGCCATTTTTGTCATAAACCGAGCCCTTGTGCAGGTCGGCAACCGCAACAATGTTGGACTCCATCCCATAATCTGCCTGCAGCTTCGCGTTCCGTTCCGCAATAATTTCCGCAAATGCCTGCCCGACTCCTCCAAAGCCGATCATTGCAATATTGGTCATCCTTGAGTCCCCTCCTTTGTCTATATTTACGCCAGACGTAAAGGGGACAGCCGCCCCCTTCACCTTTGTTATCTCCGCAGCTCCATCGGTTCTTTCAACCCGGCAAACGCCTGCTGCAGATCGCTTTTTAAATCTTCCACGTCTTCAATCCCAGCCGAATAACGGATCAGCCCTTCCGGAATACCAAGTGCCGCTCGTTCTTCCGGAGTGCATTCCACATGGCTTGTCGTCCGGGCGGGTCCGACGATCGTTTCCACCGCTCCCAGATTGGCCGCACGGTTGGCATATTGCAGTTTTGGCAAGAAATCCCTTACTGCATCCATTCCGCCTTTCAGGGAAAAGCTCAACATGCCGCCAAATCCGCGCATTTGCCGGGAAGCAATATCATGGTTTGCATGCGTTTTCAGACCCGGATAAAATACGTCCTCGACCGCGTCAACCGTCAGCAGATATTCGGCAATTTCCTGGGCGTTTTTATTTTGCTGATCGATCCGCAGTTTCAAAGTTTTCATCCCACGCAGCAGCAGGTATGCCGCCATCGGATCAAGGGAAGCCCCATTGATTTCCCGGTAGTGATACACTTCCTCGACCAGCTCCTCGCTGCCGCATAGCGAACCGCCCAGTGCGTCAGCATGCCCGCCGAGAAATTTCGTTGCACTGTGGATGACCAGATCTGCGCCAAAAGCCAGGGGGTTTTGATTGATCGGTGTAGCAAACGTATTATCAACGATCACCAGTGCTCCCTGGGCTTTCCCAGCTTCCACCATCCGCTCAATATCGGTAATTTTCACGGTCGGATTTGTCGGTGTTTCCAGGTAAAGCACCTTGCAGCCTTTTGCCACTTCCCGTTCCACCGCTTCATGATCGCCTGTCTCACAAAGCTCAACATCGACGTTCATTTTCGGTAAAAACTCGCTGAAAATCTTGTTCGTCCCGCCATAGGTATCCTTAATTGACACTACCCGGTCACCTGGATGCAGAAACGTGTAGAGCGTATTGCTGATTGCCGCCATCCCAGTAGAAAACGATGTCGCAGCCTCTGCGCCTTCCAGCTCGCGAATTTTTTCTTCAAATGCCTTCACGGTCGGGTTGGTGTTCCGGCCATAGATATGCCCCTCGCGTTTCCCGGTCGCTACCTCAAACCATTCATCCAGATCATCATAACCGAAGGAAACGCTGTGTACCACCGGCACCTGGGTTGCTCCAAAGGCCAGATAGTCGCTCTCCCCTGACCAGATTGCTTTTGTTGCCATGTTTATTTTTCCCATTGTAATCATCCTTTCCTTTTCGTTTTAGCCGATTTGAAAATCATTTCTTCCTGATGTATCTTTGACAATCAGTTCCCTCGGATAGTTGGTAAACAGGTCATGCCCTGTCTCGGTAACGCGGAATGTGGTACTGACTTCCACGCCGTCGGAATCAAACCACAGGGCCGGGATGAAATGAAACGTCATGTTTGGCTGAAGTATCGTCCTATCCCCGGTGCGAATGCTTGCCGTATGCTCGCCCCAGTCCGGCGGGTAGCTGATGCCGGTGGAATAGCCGAGCCGCGAATCTTTTTCCAGGCTATATCGTTTTAAATGCGTTTCCCAAGTTACGGCCAGATCATGACACGTGGCTCCTGGCTTGATCGTTTCCAGCACTTTTTCCATTCCTTCTGTCGCCACCGAAGAAATATACTGCAGCCGCTCGCTCGGTTTGCCGAGTGAAAGTGTTCGTGCCATTGGGACATGGTAGCGTTTGTGACAGCCCGCTGTCTCGATAATCGCCGGCGCCCCTTCCTGGAAGGTCTGCTCTGACCAGGTTAAATGCGGCATCGACGTGTGCTCGCCTGTTGGGATCATCGGCACAATCGAAGGGTAATCCCCGCCATAATCCGCTGTCCCGTTTACCAGGTGAAAATACAGTTCCGCCGCCGCTTCATTTTCCCTTACGCCCGGACGGATTTTGTCCACAGTTCGACTCATGGCTTGATCCACGATGAGGCCGGCCCGGCGCATGTATTCAATTTCCTGGTCGGACTTTATCATGCGAATGTTATTCACAAGTAGTGAGGCGTCACGGAATTTGGCATTTGGCAGTGCCTTTTTTAGCCGTTCATAGCCTTGAGCGGTAAAGAAAAACTGCTCCATCTCTACCCCGATCCGCCGGTTTCCATGGCCGATTTCATCGATGATTTTCCCAAAGAAGTCCATTGGGTGATGCGTCTCAGAATGAATATAAATATCCGGATAGGAAATCACATGCTCATCATATATCCAGGTGGAGGCCTTCGCTCCGTTGGCGTCCATCGCTCTCCCTATCCATAACGGCTGGGGTTCATCAATGATCACTGCCAGCATTTGGTGAACGTAAAAGGACCAGGCATTATACCCCGACAAGTAATACATATTGGCCGGGTTCGTGATCAGCAGAACATCCACCCCTTCTTCTTGCATTTTTTCCTTTGTCTTTTGCAGCCGCTCGTGATATTCCAGCATATCAAACGGTAGCATCATAACGTTTCCCTCCCTTGACATCTTTCCTTCTGTCCCCCTGATTCTATTGTATGGAATCATTTGAATTTACGTAATGTATAAAATGTATGAACTTTAGTGGAGTGGTGTCTTACACTTTTTTTGAATGTTTAAGCATAAATTGTTCCTATTTGCTCCGCAGCCCGGATACACTTCGCTTTCCGGGGACGGCTGGTGAGCCTCCTCGTGCTGTCGCACTTCGGGGTCTCACCGATGCCTATCCTCCCCCAGGAGTCTACGTGTATCCGGGCTGCTTATGTGGGCTTAAATACTTTTGCAAAACAAAAATCATTTAGAAACCAAGGCATATAAAAAAACCCCTCTTATCAAGGAGTTTTCCCGTTTTTCAGTGTCCATAATCGGATGCTCAGTTCAAGAAGAAACGAATCTTCCGCATCCAGTACCGATAATCTCGACAGCCGCTCAATGTTTCGGAGCCGGTGCAAGAGGGACTGACGATGCAGATTCATTGCCCGTGCCGTCTGGCTGACATTGTTATGATGCTTTTTATACATCATAAATGTATGCAGGAGATGGGCCTCGCGCTTCTCATCATAGTTTATCAAATCCTGGATCGTGCTTGAGACAATCTCTTCTGCTTCATCTTCTTTGGAAAGTGCCATCAGCAGGCGGTTCATTTTCGTATCAGCGAAAAAGGTTCTTGTGCCGGGTTCTCCCTGCTTTTGGCCGATCGTTAATGCCACCTCTGCTTCCTGGCAGCTATCGTAAAAAACTTGCATCCCGTCTCCGTTCAGCGAGACACCCCAGCTGATGGTGATCCCTTCCAGCAACTCCTGCAGCCGCCGCTCAACGAGATCAAGGAATTGATGGGTTGTTTCTTGAAAAGAATCATGTGCCGCTTCCAGAAAAATAATCACCCGGTCTCCGTCAAACGTGATCATCCGTTGGCGATTAATTTGATCGGCAGCATGCTGTACTTCTGTCTGCACATAGTAATTACGGCTATGCATAGAAAGGGCTTCAATTTGACCGGTACTTGACGTAATGACATCATCCGCTTGCTTATGGAAGCCGATCTCACCAACAAGGCAAACGTAGGGCTTCCTCAAGTCATACCCCAGTAAATCCCCTCTGCTCAAGAGGCCTTGATCGATCGTTTTTTTGCTCTTGGCCAGATCTAGTAAAAACTGATCCTTTAGCCTGATTTCCGTCATTTCGATCGCATTTTCTTTTACAAAATAAAGGGCACACGCGGTCACCGCATGCTCTAATATGCTCAGCTCACGTTTGGTAAACGGCCGGCCGGTGTCGTTCTGGAATAGGAGGTAGCCCTGTTTCTTATGATTGGACAGAATAGTCAGCTGAAAGCACTCTCCATCTGTGAATTCATATTTTTCAATTGGATAATGATGCTCCAGATACGAGGAGCGCTCCATGGGAACGGCCTGGTGAAATCCGGCTGTTTTTCCATTTAGAATGTCGATCATTTCTTCGGGAAAACGCTGTTTCGCCCTCGTTGTCTTCATCACATCACTGACCGCTACGGGGACGTGAGTATTTTCATAGACAATCGCCAGAATCTCGGAAAGCCCCTCGCCATCAAGCACGCAATTGATTAAATTCTGCCTGACTTGCTCCATCTGTTTTTGCTTATCCTGCTCTGTCTCAGAAATCTCCTGCAGAATCGCTTCCATAATATCCCCAAAACGAATTTCCCAGGGGATCTCCAGCAGGACCACTTCGTTTTGTTCGCATACGTCGACTATGGTGTCGGGCACCTGAAAGATGTACCTCCCCATCGCAAATCCAATCGCCGAGGCACCTGACTCAATGACATCGCTTACATATTCTATTAGTTTCTGCGGATCCTGACCACAGCCGATCCCAGTACTCAGGACAAACTCATTCTGCTTCACAAAATTCTCTACCGGTGTCTCAATCACACTGACCCACTCGACCTGCCGTTTTGCGAGCAGCTCATCTGTCGTCAGCATGTTTGCCGTTTTTAAAACCGGCAGCTCAATCGCGGTGCGCATCCCGATTCCCATAGTCTTCCCTCCAAGTGTGCGATGTCTCTTTGTATTTTAAATTTTACCATAATATGAGGTTTGGGGTTAACTGGTTTGCTGTTTCGTTCAACGAGAGAGTGGCTTCGTGCAGTTGACTCGCTGCTTTTAAATGCGATATTATCAAATTATAAAAAATTCTTTGGCAGGGGGAAAAGAAATGAAATGGTCAGCGTACAAAGAGACGGTGAATGTGCTGGATGAGAATGAAATCGAGGAATTGGAATTGATTGCTGTTTTAATCGCCCGCCGCAAGCAAATGGAACTAACCCAGTGGGATTTAGCCAAGCTTACGAATCTAAATCAATCAACTATTGCCAGACTGGAAAGGGAAGGTGTTGCCCCAAAGCTTGATACGCTGAAAAAAGTTGTTCATGCTTTAGGGTTGAGATTGGCACTTGTTGAAGAAAATGGGGAAATTGTCAAGTAGAGGTGGCGGGCTACTGGACACTTTGGGCTTTCAGGCGGGTTGTTTTGTCCAGTAGAGGACGCCTACTGGACATTTCGGAGACTCCGGCGAGCTGTTTTGTCCAGTAGAACGTCTCTATGAATCTTTTCCCGCGCCTGAGTAAGGAAAAATGATCTTTAGCATCGTTCTATGTATCATTTATCCTGTTCGAATGGGGGTTTTTGATCTTTAGAACTGTTCTATGTATCTTTTCTCCTGTTCGAACGGGGGTTTTTGATCTTTAGAACTGTTCTATGTATCTTTTCTCCTGTTCGAACGGGGGTTTTTGATCTTTAGAACTGTTCTATGTATCTTTTCTCCTGCTCGAACGGGGGTTTTTGATCTTTAGAAGTCAAGTCCCTATTATTGTGTAAAATCCCAAATACAAGTTAACAGCCACTCTGTAGTATTTAGTTGAATTTGAATTTGATTTGGAAGGAAGGGGGTACCCCCTTCCTTCCAAATCAAATTTTCGCGCGCAATCAGACCCTGCTAGTCTCTCTGGAAAATAGGCCTTTTCTTTTGTTCTTCTTCTTCATAATCCATTAATACCGCCGCAATTAAACGAAAAGCTGATTGCGTATGAGGGAATATGCGGATGACTCTTTCTCTTCGCCTTACCTCTTGATTCAGCCGTTCAAGGGAGTTCGTGCTGCGAATATATTTTTGGTATTCTACTGGTTCATTTAGATACTGAATGGCATCATCAAAACCATCTTCCAGGTTATCCATTACTTTTCCCAGCTTCGCATGATCCTGGTGACGACTGATAAATGCTTCTTTTCGTTTCCTCGCTTCTTCCGGTGTTTCCACATCAAAAATTCGTTTTATTTCTTCTTTTACATCGTTCATGCCCTTATTTGGCAGCTGGTCGAAAAGATTCTTTTTAAAATGAACCGTACAACGCTGCCAGGACGTTCCGATAAACACCTTCGGAATGGCCTTTTTTAGTCCGGAATGAGCATCGGAAATAACGAGTTTTGGTGATTGTAACCCTCGTTCTATTAGCTCACCTAAAAATGCTTGCCAGGCTTCATAGCTCTCCTCATGACTTACTTTTAAGCCAAGCACCTCTCGTTTATTCCCTTCGTTCAGCCCAGTAGCGATATAAACCGCCTTCGACACAACTTTATGGTGCTCACGAACTTTGATATACATCGCATCCACGTACACATACCGATAGTATTCGGTGTTTAATGGGCGGTTTGCCCACTCTTTCACCATGGGATCCAGTTTTTTGGTGAGAGAGGATACAAAGGACTTCGAAATATATTCTCCACACAATTGTTCCACCACATTTTTTACCTTCCGGGTGGACACACCATTGACGACCATTTCCAGCATCGATAAAGCAAACGCCTGGTCACAACGTCGATATTTTTCAAACACCGTTGGGGAAAATTCCCCGTTGCGGGTTCGAGGTACACGTAACGAGATCTTTCCTATATTCATCATATAATCCCGATCATAGTAACCATTTCGTTGATCTCGGCGTTCTTCTGATCGTTCATAAGCATCCGCCTTTAAATACTCATCACGTTCTTTTTTCATATACTCATTCAAGACTAAAACAACCGTTGATTTAACCACATCATCAATGTTCGAATTCATTATAGACTCTTTTAAAAAGTCCATATCTAGGTTAAACTGTAATTGGGTCATATTAATTCCTCCTTGTTTTTCGTGGTTGTTAAACATTGTATCATAGGAATTAATTTGGCCCTTTTTCTATTTTCTTTTTACACAATTATATGGACTTAATCTCTTTAGAACTGTTCTATGTATCTTTTCTCCTGTTCGAATGGGGGTTTTTGATCTTTAGCATCGTTCTATGTATCATTTCTCCAGTTCAAACGGGGGTTTTTGATCTTTAGAGGGATTCTCTCCATCATTTCAGGCGCTCGCCCTGCCTCTTTTGACGTTGAGAACGACTCTCTAATGCATTTCAACCACTCAGCCTGCTACTTTTGCACGAGAGAACGACTCTCTAATGCATTTCAACCGCTCAGCCGGCTACTTTTGCACGTGAGAACGCCGCTCTACAACATTTCGAACGCGGATCCCGTTAATTTTGCAGTAGAGAACTTAGGCCCCCGCCACATTGGCCCTCGAAAACCGGCTATCTCCCCTAAAAATTGTCCATACTTGACCCAGTTGGTAAAATAAGAATAAGACCTACAAATGAGGGTGTAAACGTATGGCGAAAATAAGAAATCTGCTGGTGCTGGCGGCTGCCGCTTTAGTATTTTGGCATTTTTACGGCGACACACTGCAGCATTCCGGTGTGCAGGGCGTGACCGAGCATATCAGCAGTGATATAGAGACAATCAGTGAAAATCCCCAAGTGCGCCAGATTGCCGATACGATCGGGCAGGGGTTCGACTATTTAAGTGACCAGTTTCTCACGGGACAGGAGGACCCCGATCCTCCCCAAGAAACGGCAGAACAGCCGGACTTACAGGAACCATCCGAGCAGTCGTTTTCCATTCACAATATAGAAATCGGCGACGAGCGCACTACAGTGGAAGAACAGGCTGGCGAACCGCAGCGGAGCACGCTGAATGAATATGGAATCGAGTGGGTCGCCTATCATGAGAACTACCAGAATTTTTTCATGGCTGCCTATGATGAGCAGAATAGAGTCGCAGGGTTATATACGAATCAGGATTTGCTATCTTCTCAAGCGGGAATCAGCATGGAAAGCAAAAGGGAGGAAGTTCAGACCGCCGTCAATGAGGAGCCGCTTGAGGCCATCCGCAAAGGGTTTGTCCGCTACCAGATTAACAGTGAGGGAGAATATGACACTTACTCCATCAACAATAATTATGTCACCATTTTTTATGATGAGCATGAAAATAATACGGTTACGGCCATTCAGATTGTGACCGAAGAAATGGAGCAGGAGAAGGAAAAATATTTCGCCCAGCCAAGTGCTGAACTAAATGAAGGGTTTGCCTACCAGTTATTTGACCTGACCAATGCCGCACGGGTCGTGCACGGGCTTGCTCCTTTAACCTGGCAGGAAAATTTGCAGCAAACTGCCGAGGATCACAGCATCGATATGGCGGAAAACAATTACTTCAGCCATACGAATCCGGACGGAGAGTCACCGTTTGACCGCATGGAGGAAGATGATATTGTCTTCCGCCTGGCGGGGGAAAATCTTGCCGCAGGACAGCCAAGCAGCATTTTTGCCCATGAAGGGTTGATGAACTCGCTCGGCCACCGGGAAAATAAGCTTCATGAAGGATTTGAGGCACTTGCGGTGGGGATTGCTTTTAATGAGGAATCGCAACCGTATTATACGGAAAATTACATGGCACAATAACACGCGAAAAGTCAGGCTCCGGGGTCTCCGGCTGCCTGACCTTTTCTTATGATTTTTTGCTGCTGCTGTTAGTGGGTTTCGGCTCGGATATTTTCCCCAAGAAGAAACTGTCCACTTCGCCCAGCTTTCCTCTCCAGAGAATCTCTCCTTTGGTTGGTGTCGGCTTGTTGCCCCCACAATAGACCTTTGTCTCTTTCATGTGCACATATTGCGCTTCACCAGAGGAGTCAGCCGACTCGCTTGCCTGCTCAAATTGGTTTGCCAGCTCTTGGGCAACCTCATTGCCGTCAGAAAACGATTCGCTTAAACCCTGGAAATATTCCTGTGCGGAAACCAGTGTCCCTGTCACAATCGATCCATTTACAAGCAGGGAGATATCCAGCTCAAAGTCATAGTTGTTCGCTGCTTTGACAAAGGATGCGAGTACATTGTCTTTTTCGCTCATGATCATTCACTCCTTTAGCCATCCGATTTATGCGGATGTATCGTCATTGCTTGTTAGTCCGGTTTCCTCTTCATCCGTTTCTTCTTTATCCTCGGATTTCTTTTTCTTTGGCTTTGCTTTTTGTGTTGCTTTGCCGGATTTTTTCTGTGCAGTTTTCGCTTTTTTTGGTTTCTCTGCTTTCTTTTCGGCTTTTCCTTCTTCGGCTTTTTCTTTTTCTTCATCATCTGCCGCTTCTTCATCGTTTTCATCATTGGTGTCTTCGTCGGCATCTTCTTTACTGTTCTCTTCTTCCGTTTCCTCGTCGGTATCTTCTTTGCTGTCTTCTTCCGTTTCTTCATCGGCATCTTCGTCGGTATCTTCCTCTTTAGTGGAGGCCGCGTCACTTACTCCTTGCATATCGATTAGTTTTTCCATTTTTTCTTCCAGGCTATTCAATCGATCATGCAGCATGTCGTTTTCTTCTTTTACTTCCTCGTAACCACTGTATTCCGGTTCTTCCGGAGCCTCATCATCTTCCTGCGCATTAACCGGCTCTTCCTGCTCTTCTTCCTGATCTTCATGCTCGTCGTCCTGATTTCTTTTCAGTAAATTTGAGGTAGACGACTTCAATTTTTGCATCGCATTGTTTGATTTATCCTTGCTGGAATCCTTCACATTGCCCAGTTTTTCCTTCGTGATAGTACCCAGCTTGGCACCTTGGGATTTCAGTTGCTCTTTGCCAACTTTGGCTACAATTTTTTTCCTGTTATTCGGGGAAGACAGGTAGCCGACCGCTGCACCCGCCATGCCACCAGCTGCTGTTCTGGCAATTGGGGATCCTTTTGTCTTTTTCTTAACTTTCGCTTTATCTGCCATGATTTGCCTCCTTTTTTAGAAAATCCGGCTCTTTAAAAGACCTTCACTAATCTGATGCAGTCAAATTAAATCCGGCTTTCTTCTGTCAGTTTTCCTTCCAGTTTTTCCAGTCGTTTTTGCAGTTCTTTATTTTCCTCTTTCAGCTGGTTCTGTTCCTGTTCAGCAGCTTTGGAATTCAGATATGGATCAGTTTCCCACCAGTCCATGCCGATTTCTTTTGCCTTATCAACAGACGCAACAATGAGCCTGATTTTGATCGACAGCAATTCCACATCGGCGATCCCGACGCGAATGTCCCCGGCGATGACGACCCCTTTATCCAAAACTGTTTCCAGCACATCGACCAAATTACTCGATGTGTTCTGTGGAGCTTGCGGTTGCTGTGTGTTGTTGATAGCCATTTCAGATCTAGTCTCCTCTCATTTAAAGCAAATTACCCAATGGTCCGAGATCGATGTTCAAATCGTCGTCAACCAGGTTAAATACTTCTTTCAGTTCATCCATTTTCACATCCAGGTTCATCAATGCGACGCCCAACTGCTCGATCTCTTCTTCTGTTAAATTTCCGCCATCGACGCGGCGCAGTGCCTGGCGTTCGACCAGCTGCCTTAATAGCTCAATCACGGTCAGCACTAATTGGGCAAGGCCTTCTTCCGCACCTTCTGGATCCAGTTCGATCTTCCCGCTTTTTTCCGGACGTTGATCCAGTTGTTCCAACGTTCCGCCAGTCTGACTCAAGTTAAGAGATGACACGGTCCAACTCCTCCTTCTCGCGATCTAATTCTTTGGATGACAATTTTTCCGCTGTTTCTCTGTCCTGTTCAATCAGGGTCTCGACCGATGCAATCAATAGCCTCAGGTCCAGGTAAACCAGATCAATGCCGGCAATGGAGATGATCAGATCGCCTTTGAGCGCAACACCTTTATCCAGAACGACATCTAAGACATCGACGAGACCGACTTCTTTGTTTTCCAAATCATGATGTTTTGCCATTTCCAGCCTCCAATCTAGCTGATTTGCGCAAAGTGATAGGATGGCCACGGCCCGGTTACTTCCAGAAGCCAGCCGCCGTCCTCTGACTGGTTTTGTATTTCCGAGACTTGGTTTAAAAATTCATCCACCGCGGGCTTTTCCAGCATGTAAACCCCATTGAAGCACATTTCTTCGCTTCTGCCGGTGATGTCTTTGTTCCAGTTCCGCTTCACTTCATTATCGATTGCTTTGCCGCGCAGTTCCTCATGCACCCAATCAGCAAAACGCTGCTTCTCGCGGTCGGATTCCTGATCAATCGTCTGGTCCAGTTTCCGTTTTTCCAAATACTGTCTGCCTGGCGAAAGGGCGGCAATTTCCTGTTTCTTCGCCTCCACGGTTTCATTTTTTTCAGAAACCGTATCCCTTACTTTATCCTCTTCGCAGTATATTTTCAGAATCCACTCTTCTTTGTCAGCAATCACATCAAGCAGTTCGACCATCCGCTCTCTGTGCGTATCAATCGTCTCTTGCAGGTTATCCGTACTCTTATAGATCGTGCAAAATTTCATCGGTATCACTGGATAGTCTTTATATAGCGACATCAATGCCTCATGGTGATGAAAGGCTTTTTCATGCAGCCATTTGGCATCATTGGTTTTTTTCTCGAGTTCTTTTTCGCCATATTCCGTCTCATCCAGATTGCAGACAACAGCATCTACATCCTCGAATGGAATCGTATAGACATCACTTTGTTCATCGAGCCCTTTAAAAGGTTGAACAGAAGATCCTCCTGGTATAATTCCGTATAAATAGATTAGTTTATTCATTGCTATCACTCTTTCCGTTTCAATGATTCCTGTGCTTGTTCCATTTCCCGTTTTTTCGCTGTTTCATAACGGGCTAATAGTTCGACTTCTGCTTCCTGATAGGCTTGCTCGTCGATTTCATCGAGTTCATACATCATTTCCAGATGGATCAGTTTCTGCTGGATGTGCTCCAGATCATAGAATTCCTTATCCACCTCTTCTTTCACCTTTTCGCCGACTTTCATCACCAGACGAATTGGGGAAAAAATCATGACGTCTCTTGCTCCACTTTCAATTGGATATTAATAAAGTTGTAGGCAGGCCACGGCCCGGTATATTTAAAGTCCACTTTATCCTGCCATTTGTCATGCAGTTCATTGACCTTGGCATCGAACGCTTCCTCTTGATCGCGGTCAATCAGATACGCCGCATTCAACAGCATTTTCTCCCCGATCGGATCATTCAGTTTGTCCGCTTCTGCCAATTCGTTCAATGGCTGATGGATGTCTGACTCGACATCTGCCTGCAGCTGACCAAAGAAATTCTTGGCCATTTCACCAAGCTGGATCCGGTCAAAATACCCCGCCGCCTCGGACTTGGACTGCACGACTTTTTTCTGTTTCATCACATCATCATGCTGGCTGATATTTTTCTCGAGCCATTCTTTCTTGCCGACCACTTTCAGGCCAACCTCGATTTTCCCTTTGATTTGCGGGAACAGTTCTTCCAGTTGCGGATAAATCGACTCCAAGAGCGCCTCCACATCTTGCTTGTTTTGAAAAATATTGCCGAAACTGATGGGGATGACGGTGTCGCATTTGCCCATCACGGTGGAAATGACACCTTGATGCATCATGAGGTTGGTTTTATTTGGGTGGTAGATTTTCATTGGCACTTCTGCTGCGACCATGGCGGCATCTTTATATTGGATGGTGAAGGTCTCGTGCTCGGTGCCTTCCAGTTCCACTGTGCCGAATTGGTCGTCTCCGTCAGTTTGAATGCCGCAGAAGATATAAATGCCTGTTTCCTGCTGTTCCATTTCTGTTGCTCCTTTCTGCTGCTGATCCTATGATTCTATTTTGCTTCGGTAGCGGATGTCTTCCCGGGTAAATGACGTGACTTCTTTGTCATCATTTAATACCACGTTATAGACTCCGAGCATTTGGTCCTTTGCGTATCTTTTCATGTACTCTTTTTCTTCGATGACTTCAACTCTGACTTTCCAGCCCTGTTCCTCCCCTGCTTCTACGGAAGTAATTTTATGGGGCGGGGCAACATTTTTGGCAAAAAAGTCGTTTACATTGTCCATGATCTCTTTAATTTCCATGGTCGACCTCCATTTGCTTTACTTTAGGGAGGCTGACGTATCACGCCAACCTCTGTTTTTCTCCTAGATGCTGAATTGCGGGCTCCGTTCATTCTGTTGCTGCGGCAGGCCTTCTTCTTCAATATCATCACGTAAGAGGCCGACTGCTTCCGCATAGCGCAACCACGTATCGACACTGGCGATGACGACCCTCGCTTCGACTGTCAGGATCTCTATGCCCACAACAGATACTCTGGCGTAAGCGTCAATGACGATCCCTTTATCGAGGATGCGGTCAATCACCTCTGCCAAGCTGGAACTGTCGGTCGTTTTTTCTATAGCCATGTTGATTCTCCTCTCTTTGAAATTTTTATTTGGTTCGGTCTAACCGAAATATTTCTGATGATTTAGCCGATCTTCTTGATATCCTTGGACGATTTCAAATCGGTTGCTTTTTTCACATCTGCCGGTCCTTTGATATTAGAAGCACCTTTGATGTTGGAAATGCTTTTGACATTCGAGATTCCTTTGATCTGTCTGGCACCTTTCATCTTGGCGCTTTTATTATCAGAGGAAGAAATTTTCTCCTGAAATTCCTTGCCGGCTTCTTTTACATTACCGAGCTTATCGCGGACAGAAAGCAGGACATCCTGCACTTTATCTTTGGCATTTTCCGCACCGCTTTCCACTTTCTCGGCATTTGATTCTTTCACATCTTCCAGTTTTTCAGCTATATTGCCCACTTTGTTCTGGGCGGTTTCTTCCACTTTTTCAGCGGATTTTTCCTGAAGTTTCTCCTTCGCCTCCTCCCTCCATTCGGGAGGTGCGTGTTTCGCCGCCTTTTTCGCTACTTTTACAGCGGCTTTTTTCACGGGCTTGGCACTCATGAAAGAGGGGCCCCCTTTCCCGGGAAATTATCTTACTTAAGCGTACTGGGCTTCCCGTTCGTTTCCTTGTGTCAGTAATCCCTCTTCTTCTCTCTCATCACGGAGCAAACCAACAGCCTCGGCATAGCGCAGCCATGTATCAACACTGGCGATCACGACTCTTGCTTCCACTGTCAGAATTTCAATCCCGACGAGCGAGACACGTGCATACGCATCAATCACAATCCCTTTGTCAAGGATTCGGTCAATCACCTCTGCAAGACTGGAACTGTCGGTAGTTTTTTCGATACTCACGCTAGAAAACCCTCCTTCCAAGGTTGCGAGAAATCCCCGGGAAAACCGGGTTTGGGTAACTGTTGCACTTCTCGGGTTGGTTTAAACATGCCCTGGAATGGAATTGGTTTAAATTTCTAGCATTTTTACAAACTGCTTCATAAATTTAATCCATTTTGTGGTTGAAAGGGGCGTGGTGGTGGGGGTGTTGTCTGAATTCAAGATAAAAATAAACCCAAAATTACAATTGGATTACAAATTGGATGATTATGAAAAACGTATGAAATTATGGCAAATTAAATAGGAAGAACAGAAGGATTATCAGATCAAAGGGTTTTTGTACGTTTTGTTGTTTATTTATTTCGTGATTGATGGAAAATGTGCTCTAGCCTGCCGCTGCGGAAATACCCCTCGCTTTCCGCGGGAAGCTGCCGAGCCTCCTCGCGTTGTCTCCGCTTGAGGGGTCTCACCTATGCTTTTCATCCCGCAGGAGTCTCGGGGTATTTCCTCCGCTAACGGTGTGCTTTTTAAAAGCAACCAATAGTAACCCACTCTGTTGGTAGTGGTTAGGGCTGACGGCACTCGACTCCTGCACGTGTCTAGACCTGAGCAGGAAGCACTTTTAAACCGTGTTTGCGGAAAGCTACTGCCTGTAGCAGAAATCAACTATCAAGAGTGGTGGTTGATTTAAACAGCAGTAGAGTCAAAAAACACATCAGTCAGCGGAGGAAATATACGGAGACTCCTGCGGGAGGAATGGCCTCGGTGAGACCCCGCAGTGCGATAGCACAAGGGGGCTCACCAGCCACCCTAAGGTGCGCGTAGTATATTTCCGCAGCGGCGATAATGAACCCACTGATTTATGTCACAGTTTATAGATTTTGCGACAAACCACATCCTTTCAGTAACAACCCTAAAAGAAGAACCAGGTGCCTGCCCGGACCTGGTTCTTCTAATTATGCTTGTGGCTATGAACGACTTCTTCGATATGCGTTTCTGACTCTGTATGATCATGAACATCACAGTAGTAGACCACGGTCATCAGTTTGTGGGAGACATCACAGGTTCGTGAATAGCGGAGGAAATTTTTCCAGTAATCGAACTCATGGCTGCCCACATGAACGGTCTCATAGTTGGTGCTGGAATGCTCCCAGATATGGGATTCCTCTTCTGTCTCCTGACCTTGCGTGGGCGATGCTTGGGCGTCTGGCGAGTAAAGCGCTGCAGTAACAAGAATCACCATGGCAAGGTGAAATATGATTTTTCTCATGGTTATACACCTCATTTATGTAAGGTTCTCATCTATTATGTAACTTGCCCAATTGCTGGAAAAAAATACATGGCTGTGGTGAGTGAACTTTTGAAGCAATTAGCATAGGTGTTTCTCTCAATTAAACCGGGTATAGTAAGATTCAACCAGATTTTTCGGAGGCAGCCATGATACCAGAACTCACCATGTCGAATTTTATAATCCTTATTATCTCCATTATACTTGTTCTCAGCATCATCGGCGTGCAATTTACCAACCGCATCAATGCACCGTCCCTGATTTTTTTCATTGCTCTAGGGATGATTGCCGGCGGGGAAACCCTCAATCTGGTCGAATTCAATAATCCCGAATTGGCGCAGCTGCTTGGGATGATGGCACTTGTGGTTATCCTGTTTGAAGGCGGGATCAAGACCAATTGGCATACGATTCGGCCTGTGGCAATTCCGGCTGTATCGCTGGCCACATTCGGGGTGTTGATGACCTCGTTCATTTTGGGAATTGCGGCAAAGATCCTGTTCGATTTCACCTGGCCGGAAGCGTTATTGATGGGCGCACTCGTCGGCTCCACCGATGCGGCGGCCGTTTTTGCCATGCTTTCCGGGAAAAATATAACCAGCCGGCTGGAATCGACGCTGGAAGGAGAGTCGGGAGCCAATGACCCGATGGCCCTGTTTCTGACTACAACGCTGATTGCCTTTGTGGGTGGTCAGGGATCGGGGTTTTTCAGCTTGGTTGGGCAATTTGTTTTGCAAATGGGTGGTGGCCTGCTGATTGGACTCGGGATAGGGTGGATCTCCAGCAAGGCCCTGCATCGGATTAATCTGGCATCCAGCGGCCTATACCCGCTGCTCGCATTCGCCTTTGCCTTTTTAGCCTACAGCACAGCATCACTTCTCAATGCGAGTGGACTCCTGGCCGTGTATGTCGCCGCAATGGTGATTGGCAATTCCGGTTTGCGTGAGCGGCATACGATTCTCAGCTTTAACGAGGGTTTTAGCTGGATCGCGCAAATCGGCTTATTTGTCATTCTGGGCCTGCTCGTTGATCCAGCCGATTTATTCAGCTTAGGCATTATCGTCCAGGGAATCTTGTTATCGATTATTTTAATGGTCGTCGCCCGGCCAATCGCTGCATTTCTCTCGGTGGCAGGCATGAACTTCAGCCTGAAGGAGAAGCTGTTTTTATCCTGGGCCGGATTACGTGGCGCGGTGCCAATCGTGCTAGCCCTATTCCCGTTTCTCGCCGACCTGGAGCACAGCCAGCTTTATTTTAATATTATTTTCTTTGTCGTCCTGACTTCTACCGTACTGCAGGGAACGACCATCTCCTTGACAGCCAAAAAATTAGGTCTCGTGGAAGGCGTGCCGAGCAATCCGCTGCACACAACTGATCTATTATCTGTCGGAAAAAAAGAACTGGAAATGGCCGAATACGAAATCAGCAGTCAAAATAAGGTTAACGGGAAAATGATAAAGGACATCGCCTTTCCGGAAAGAGCGAATGTCACGCTTATTTTACGCGAGGGGAAAACTATATCCCCTAACGGCGGCATTGAACTCCAGGCCGGAGATGTCCTTTATGTGCTGATTCCGCATGAGGAGTTGGATGAGCTAGAGGATGTGTTGCAGGAGTGAAATGAAGTGTGGGGCACGGTGATTCTGTGCTGCTTCCGCCTGATATGCTCACGCTCGGGTCGATTCCCGCTGTTTCCGGTTGATTCCGCGCACCTCTATCCAGCTAGGAAAAACCGTACTACTTTCTCCCGCCACTGCATACAATCAACAGTTGACTTATAATTTGAAGGAGGAAATTGGCATGGCAAGCGGCAAGTATGATATTAATGTGGAAGCCCCAATTGAGCATGTATGGGCTTTTGTAAGTGATATGGATAAATGGGCACCCCTGGTCCCGGGATATGCGGGCCATGAAATTATAAACGAGCGGCAGTCCACATGGAAATTGAAGGGCGAGGTCGGGAAAATGCAAAAAACGATCTGTCTCGATATTGACATCTTGGAATGGCAGGAGCCTTCTACGATCACCTTTAAGCTATCTGGCTGGAAAAACAGCCTTTCCGGAGACGGCTATTTTCACGCGAAAGCACTGGACAGGGAAAACACCCGCCTGACCGGATACCTTGGCATGACAGCCAGAGGATTGGCTGCCCCAATGATGAATTCCGTGCTGAAATCGTTTATTGAGAGAAAAGGCAGGATCCTGACTGAGCGGGTGGCCCGGGAGATGGTGAGCAGGCGGCCTGTTCGCACGTAGAGAGAAGTGGGGCAATTGCGTGCTGGGGCCCCGTCCGTGTGGGTCACTTGTGGAAACCAAGGGAAAAGCTGCTATAATGTCTGTGAAATGCTTCTATTGATCAGTTTCCCTCTTTCTGGGTGGTGAAATGATTCATAGAACGGTTCTGTCGATCATTTCCCCTCTTTTTGAGTGGTGAAATGATTCATAGAATGCTTCTATCAGTCATTTTTCCTCACTTTGGGCCTGGAAAAGGTTCATAGAACGCTTCTAAAGGCCGTTTTTCCTCAATTGGGCTCAGCAAAAGGTCTTCATAGAGCCATTCTACTGGACAAAATACCCCACCCGACCTCCAGAAATGTCTAGTAGAAAGCTTCTACTAGACAAAATTAACCGTAGCACTGTAAGAAATGTCCACTAAACCGCTTCTAGTGGACAAAACTGCCCGCCGGACAAGCTAAAATGTCCAATAGAACACCTCTACTAGACAAAACCACTCGCAAAACTCCCCAAAATGTCCAGTAGACCCGCTCCTAGCAAACAAAAGCAAATCTACCAGACCCATATCACTACATCAGCAAAAACTCCACCCGCCCCTTCACCACCTCATTCCCATCCTGGTTCACAGCCTTCATACGAAAATGCAGCGCAGTCCCCTTCTTTTCCTCCAGTTCTGCTCGTAATGTAAGCACATCATCAAGAAACACCATACCGGCAAACCGAATCTTGTATTCCTGAATAAAACCGGCATCATAATAAGGAGTGAAAAGTTTTGCCAGATTCCCCATCGTCCACATACCATGGGCAATCACGCCCGGCAGTCCAGCTTTTTCTGCCTCCTCATCAATTGTATGAATCGGGTTAAAATCTCCGGAAGCTCCGGCATATTTGATCAGATCCAGCCGGGAAACAGGCGCTAAAGTTATCTCCTCCAGCGATTCACCGACTTGCAGTTCCTCCAGTTGCTTCATATACCCATCCCTTTCATAACAGCTTCCGTCAGGATAATCACCTGTTTTTCCACGAAGATTCCTGTCCCGTCCAGCGACTCGCCATATCGGCAGATTGTCAGAATTCCCATCCGGCCATTGCTGCCTTGTTTTTCCTTATAGCTTTCCACCTCGCTCCAGCAGAAAACATCCTCCCCGACAAGCAGTGGGCGCGTGTAGTGATAGGTTTGCTCACCGTGGATCAGGCCTTTGTCTGGCAGGCCCAGCCCCTCAATTTTCCCATAATCAAACACCCTGGGAAATGTAGGCGGGGCAATATTTCTCCCGTAACGTGAATCCCTGCCGGCCTCTTCATCGACAAAAACTGGATGCGGATCACCGATAGCCTCGGCAAACCGTTTTACCATCCCTCTTTCTACTGTGTTTCGCACTTTTTCCGAAGTTTTTCCGATCACGTTTTGCAGCACCTGGCCACCTCCTAACACTTCCATTAGGCTTTCGGGCCCCCTGCCACATAGAGCACCTGGCCGCTGACAAACGAGGACGCTTCATCAGCAAAAAATGCCACCGCATTAGCGATATCGGCTGGCTTGCCACTGCGGCCAACCGGGATTTCAGTGACACTGGCTTCAACGAGTTGTTCAAATGGGATGCCAATCCGTTGGGCTGTCGCTTTTGTCATATCCGTCTCGATAAACCCGGGAGCGACTGCATTTGCCGTAATATCGAATTTGCCCAATTCAATTGCGAGCGTTTTTGTAAAGCCCTGCAATCCCGCTTTTGCCGTCGAGTAATTAGCTTGACCGCGTTTGCCCAGTGCCGAGGTCGATGACAGGTTAATGATCCGGCCATACTGCTGCTTTACCATGTATTTCTGCGCCTCCCTCGCCGTATGAAAAGCGCCTTTCAAATGCACATTCACCACTTGCTCCCAGTCGCTGTCTTCCATTTTAAACAGCAAATTATCTCGGATGACGCCTGCATTGTTGATGAGTATATCCAGCGATCCAAAAGCCGAGACGACCTCTTTCATCGCCTCCTCGACATCGCTTGCTTTCGTGACATCGCCTTTTTTGACCAGCACCTCAAATCCGTCCGTGGCAAATTCCTTCGCTGTCTCCTTGAGCGTTTCTTCGTTAATATCCATGACCGCCACTTTTGCTCCCTCTGATGCAAGCTGCCGGGCGATCTCTTTTCCGATGCCCCTGCTTCCGCCCGTGATAAATGCGGTTCTGCCTGTGAATCTTGTTGTCATGTCTGTCTCCTCCTCGTAGTCCCGCTTGTATAGTTGAAAGAAAGGCAAGCCCTTCAGCGACCTGCCAATCCTGCCCATTCTATGACTTGACACTCTCTTCCCGGATTTTTCGCCGCAAAATTTTCCCGACATTGGTTTTCGGCAGTTCATCCCGGAACTCCACCTGGGTTGGTACTTTAAATGCTGCGATATGTTCCCGGCAGTAAACGATGACGTCTTCTGCAGTGGCGGCTTGCCCTTCTTTTAACACAAGCACGGCCTTGACGGTTTCCCCGCGATACTCATCCGGAACACCGACGACCACCGCTTCCTGCACGGCCGAATGCGCATACAGAACTTCCTCGACATCACGAGGGTAAATATTGTAGCCGCTTGCGATGATCAGGTCTTTTTTCCGGTCGATGATGTAGGCATAGCCATCTTCATCCATATAGACGATGTCCCCTGTATACAGCCAGCCATCGCGCAGTGTCTGGGCCGTCTCTTCTGGCATGTTCCAGTAACCTTTCATAATTTGGGGACCCCTGATGATCAGCTCGCCAGTTTCTCCCGGCGGCAGTTCCTGCACACCTTCTGCCAGATCAACAATTTTGTATTCCGTCGATGGAACGCCAATGCCGATGCTGCCCGGCTTTCTTTCCGCAAACGATGGGTTACAGTGTGTCACGGGCGAACTCTCGGACAATCCGTATCCCTCAAGAATTTTCGCCCCGGTTTTTTCTTCAAAAGAGCGCATCAGCTCCCGTGGCATTGGCGCACTGCCACTGTTGCAGGTGCGGATACTGTCAATCCCGTATTCATTCGCGTTCGGATGGCTGGTGATTGCCACATACATCGTCGGCACCCCAGGGAAAAATGTCGGCTGCATCTCCTTAATTGTCTCAAGCACCTCTTCCAGCTCAAACCTTGGCAAAAGAATGCTCAGCGAACCCGTGTAAATGGCCGTGTTCATGCAGGCAGTCATACCGAACACATGAAATAGCGGAATCACGGTAAGGATCCGCTCGTTTCCATGCTCCAGCGTCTCTTTAAAATATTCATAGGTCTGCATCACATTGGCCACCACATTCCGATGGGTGAGCATTGCGCCTTTGGACCGGCCGGTGGTTCCGCCTGTGTACTGCAGGACAGCCACATCTTCTGCTGGGTCGAATGCCACTGGCTCCGGCGTTTTCACGGCTTTTTGCAAAAACTGCGTGAAACCTGTTGTCATGCTGTCTTCGGTGTCGCGGCCTTCGAGATTTACTGTAATTACCCGTTTTACCCGAGTGTTGTCGATAATCTGGTTGAGCACGGGAAGGAGCGGCTCATAAATCACGATCGTCTCCGCTCCGGAATCAGCCAAAATGTACTCCAGCTCCCCGCCAACAAGCATCGGATTCACCTGAGTGACCACCCCACCGGCCGTTAGGGTCCCGTAGTAGCTGATTACATACTGCGGGCAGTTCGGCAGCATCAGCGCCACACGGTCGGACTTCTCAAAACCCTCGTCCTGCAGCACTGATGCAAAGGCGGCCACCCGCTGCCCCAGCTCCTTATAGGGTATCTCTCTTCCATAAAAGGAAAGAGCGGGTTTCTCTCCATGCGCCGCAATCGTTTTCTGCAGCATGTCCGGCAAGGAAAGATCCGGTATCTCGATTTCCGTTTGAATATGTTCCGGGTAATGCTTGTGCCATACGTTATTCATCGTGGTTTCCTCCCCTTAAATAATTATTGACTGACAAGGCTTACATTTCCCAACATCAAGCGACGAAAGCATGAACTTCCAAGCATTCCTCCTTTTGCTGACTTGCTGCTCACACGCCCCTTGTCGTCTCCAACGCATGCCCGATTAAATTTTCCACAAACCGGTTGAAATAGGCGAACCTTGGATCATTCGTCTGTCCCTGGTGATAGCGGTAATAAATCTGCTGGCAGATCACCGCAAGTTTGAAGTAGGCAAACGTTAAGTAAAAATGAATCTGTGATACATCGTGCCCGCTCTTTTGTGCATAGTCATGGAGAAATTCCCGGCGTGTGAAAAACCCCTCTTTGACCGTTTCCGGCGGTTTGCCGAGACCTTTTTTCAGCTCATCCGGGTCTCCCGCCTCGATCCAATAACTCATCGCCGCTCCGACATCGGCCAGTGGATCGCCGACCGTCGTCATCTCCCAGTCAAAAAGCCCCGTCATGTGAGTGAAGTCTTCGGAGAACATGGCATTGTTGAGCTTATAATCGTAGTGAATCACTGCCGGCTCCGGGGGCCCCTCTGGCACGTGATCAGCCAGCCACTTAGTCAGCTGTTCCACACCGGCGACTTCATTCGTTTTCGCCCGCTCATACCGCTTCGTCCAGCCAGCAACCTGCCGCGCCATAAACCCCTCCGGCTTTGCCAATGACACAAGCGATGTTTTCTCATAATCTATCGCGTGCAATTTCACCAGCTCATCCACCATGATCCCGGAAATCCGCCGGCCTAACTCAGGCTCATAGCTGACGCCTTCCGGAAACGCTGAATCTATCACAATCCCCTTGCGCCTCTCCATGAGAAAAAACGGACTGCCGACAATCTGTTCATTACCGGAAAAGATATACGGCTTCGGTGCCGCCGGAAAAAAAGGATGCAGACCGGACAAAATCTTATATTCTCGTTCCATATCATGTGCTTTCGGAGCAACCGGGCCCAGAGGCGGGCGGCGCAGCACCGCTTCCCATTCCCCAATCCGGATTAAATAGGTCAAATTGGAATGCCCTGCCCCGAATTGTTCCACCTCAAGCGGGCCATCCGGCGCTTCGGCTACATTTTCCCGCAAAAATTCCTGCAATGCCTCCTTGTCCAGTTCCTCTCCCCGTCTTACAGGTATGGTATCCTGATAAGCCATCTTGCTTCCTCCTTCCGCTCTAATCCGCCAGCCCAATTCCATTCAAAATCATCCCGGCAAACATCTCCGCCAACGCTACCGGTGAAACCTCTCCGTGTGGGTTGAACCAGTTATAGCTCCAGTTCGTCACCCCAAGGATGCCAAAAGCAATCATATCCGCATGCATCCGCCGGTCAAACTCTCCCTGTTCGATGCCCTCTCTCAGCACCGCTTCAATATTCAGCCGGAATGTCTCCCGCTTCTGCCTGATACTTTTTGCATGTTCTTTTCCCAAATGAAGCATCTCGCGGGAATACACCCGTGCACTCGGCCCTTTATCGTCAATGTCAGTGATCAAAAGGTGAATAATTCCAGTAATCTTGTCCCGCTCACTCAGCGATGGATCCTGCGTAATCCGCTCCTGCCTTCTCACGAGATTGGTAATATAGTCATCATGAATTTCCATCAGCAGCTGTTCTTTGCTGGAAAAATAATAGTAAAATGTTCCCTTGGTGACACCCAGCGCATCCGCAATATCCTGAATCGATGTCTCGGAGAATCCCTTCTGTTCAAACAGCAAAACACTTTGTCTGGTAATCTCTTCTTTCATAAACTATTCCTCACTTGTGTTCTCTTGATGTAATTACTGTGCATGCATGCCGCCATCCACGGACAGCACATCCCCTGTCACATAATCCGATGCAGATGAGGCAAGGAACAACGCGGCCCCTGCTAAATCCCCGTCATTACCCAGCCTTTTCAGCGGTGTGGCTTCGATGATTTTTTCGCCCCCCATCTCGAGCAAGCCTTTGGACATTTTCGTCGGGAAAAATCCCGGAGCAATCGCATTAACGTTAATATTATTGGGCCCCCATTTCACCGCCAGATCCTTGGTGAACGTCATCACCGCTCCCTTGCTCGTGTTATAGCCGATCGTGTCCATGATGCGCGGATCGACCCCGCCAAAACCGGCAATCGAGGCAAGGTTGATGATTTTTCCGCGCTGCTGTTCGATCATTACTTTACCAACTTCCTGGCTCATCAGGAAGGTGCCCGTCACATTAACATGCAGCACTTTCTGCCATGCTTCCAGCGGCATTTCCGCAACCGGCGCTCCCCAGGTGGCACCGCTGTTATTGACCAAAATATCAATCGAACCGAAATGATTTACCGTTTCCTGTACGACATATTTCACATCATCCGGGTTGGCTACATCGCAACGGAATGCCAGGGAATCAACACCCATTTTTTTGAGCTCATCCCGCATCTGTTCACATGCCTCCAGTTTACGTGAACAGACGACGACATTGGCGCCTGCTTCGGCAAAAGTCCTGGCAATCTGCGCACCGAGCCCCCGTCCACCACCTGTGACAATTGCTGTTTTTCCGTCCAGTTTAAATAAATCCATGACCGACATGTGTCATCACTCCTATTCCTGATATTTTTGCAGTTCCAATTTGGCTATCTGCCTGCGATGCACTTCATCCGGCCCATCCGCCAGTCTGAGTGTCCGCGCCTGTGCCCACTGGCCGGCCAGGGTGAAGTCGTCGCTCACTCCGGCAGCGCCAAACGCCTGAATCGCCCGGTCGATGACACCAAGTGCCATATTTGGTGCCACTACTTTAATCATGGCAATCTCCGTTTTTGCCTCCTTGTTTCCAACCGTATCCATCATATAGGCAGCCTTCAGCGTCAGGAGGCGGGCCTGTTCAATCTCGATTCGCGAATCAGCAATCCATTCCCGTATGACGCCCTGATCGGCTAACGGTCTGCCAAAAGCCCTGCGACCGAGCACCCGCTTCGACATCTCCTCCAGTGCCCGCTCCGCCGCACCGATCAGCCGCATGCAGTGGTGGATGCGCCCCGGACCAAGCCGTCCCTGGGCAATCGCAAAGCCCATTCCTTCCTCCAAGATGATATTTTCCGCCGGCACCCGGACATTGTCATAGTGAATTTCCGCATGTCCATGCGGCGCATCATCATAACCGAAGACGGGCAGCATCCGCTCAACCTTCACCCCCGGAGTATCCAGCGGCACGAGAATCATCGACTGCTGCTTGTGTTTTGGGGAAGACGGATCACTTTTCCCCATCACAATCGCCACCTGACAGCGCGGATCCCCCGCGCCGGATGACCACCATTTCCTGCCGTTCACGACATATTCGTCTCCATCTCTGACGATACTCGCTTCAATATTGGTCGCATCACTCGAAGCCACACCAGGTTCCGTCATAGAAAAGCAGGAACGGATCTCCCCGGCAAGCAGCGGTCCCAGCCACTTTCTTTTCTGTTCAGCCGTGCCATAGCGCGCCAAAAGCTCCATATTGCCGGTGTCCGGAGCATTGCAATTAAAAACTTCCGGAGCAATCAGCGACCGGCCCATAATTTCACAGAGCGGAGCATACTCCTGATTACTCAGCCCGGCTCCATATTCTTCATCAGGTAAAAATAAGTTCCACAGCCCGGCCGCCTTAGCCTTTTGCTTTAATTCTTCCATCACCGCCGGTACTGCAGCCCACCTGCTGTCCTGCTCATCCAGCTGCTGTTTGTAAACGGCCTCGTTTGGATAAACATGTTCTTCCATAAAAGCGCTCAGCTTTTTCTGCAGCTCTTTCACTTTGTCGGAATAAGAAAATTCCATTCCCGTTCCCCCATTTGGCTAATTTTTATGTACTAACCGGATAGTATGTTCAGAATATTTATTACGATTATAGGGGATGGTGTTTGTTTTTGCAAGCGTTTTCTAAACCTGTTATAATGAAAATACCATATGGGGGAGCAAGAGAGGAAATTCCTCCCTTGGCGAGTGCTGCGGACTATCGCTTGTCAGAGCGATGGTCTTTTTCCTTGGTGGAAAACTACTTTCCTTTTAGAAAAATAAAATGACCCACCGTGGCCAGTAAATTCAGAGGCGTGGTGGGTTCTGTCAATTATAATATAGGTAATGTATGTAAATGGGATCAGTCCAATTTTTGCCTACTCCGTATAATTAATGATTAACGTAATTCACGGCAATTTATGGTAAATTGAATCACATGTTCTCTCACCTGTTTTTAAGGGTCAGAAACAGGGAAATCAACGAAATAATAATGGCTAAAACTGACAATATAATCGTCCAGGTTGTCATAATCCATCCCATCTTTCTTGTTTTTTATGTATAGAGCGGTTATAATAATAATATAATATGGAGAAGCAAAGAGAAAGCATTAAATCTTCCTCTTTGCTCAGACTGTTGGACTATCGCTTGGCCGAGCGATGGTCTTCTTTCTTCTTGATGTTTAATAACGTGATTGTTAGATTAACCAATGCCGTAACCAACCCAACAATAGCTGTCGCTAATGCCACAATCTCCATGATTATCACCCCCTTTCATATGGGGGTGTTTTTATTATATCACCAAACGAAAGGATGTTCTACTTTTAACTTATAAATATTCATATTTATTTGGTCTTCTCGAAATTGAATAAAGAACCTATATCAAAATACTGAGTCAAGGGCGCTTTCCTACCTTCTTTATCCCATTTATGATACTCATCAAAAATAAATTTCACATCATTATTTGCACGAACCTCTACTAGATGCTTAATAGCAAGATAACTGCGCCAATAATCAAACATGATACTGGATAGACTGCCTTGATATGGACTGCTGCCAAAGTCCTCTAATAAATTATTTCCATATTTATCCTTGAAAGCTTCAACTAACTCCGCTTCTACATTTGTTATTTCATCGAATTCCTTTTCACTCAATAATAATTTTCGGGGCAGATAAAAACACATACCTTCCTCGAACCAGATACCATTTTCTATTTCGTCATCAAAATCATCCAAAAATAAATCCGAATGGTGAGTAAGTTCGTGTGCTAATATGATAAACATTTCAATCTCCGTGGAGCTTTTATAAAAGCTTTGGACATTAGGAAGACTTTTTCCGTCTAATTGTCTTTTAAAAATTTCCTGCCAGGTTTCTATATCTGGCGACATATATATTAAATCTTTATTAGTGTAGGCTGGTATTGGAATATCAGAGAAAACCGTCGTTGCTAATTCCTCCGTTGTCCATACGATCCCTTTTGGAGAATCAATGAGCTTAAAATCTTGCTCCATTATTTTTTGGTAGTTTTCTAGTTTTGCACTAAATTCTTCAATAATGTCCTGATATTTTATGTAATCCTCTTGACTTTCAAACGCATAAATATTTCTCATTTTATCATTCTCCTTCTAAACAAACCCCACATTCTTCGCTCCAATGCTCTCTGGTTCGTTCATATTCACACAAAAACCTTTCCACACCAGGATATTTTTCACCTAAGCTGGTGATTTGAAAACCCAAGTTTTGATAAAAAACCACAGCGTCTTTATCCGTTTCAGCGGAGATAAATTGCAACGAATGCTTGTTACAAATGAACTTAATCATTTTGCTGCAAATGCCTTGACCTCTCACCACGGGACCAACGCAATATGTGTTATTTCGGCCTTTTGCTGCCCTAAACTTTTAATTCTAATACAGCCGACCATCTTTCCTCTATACTCAAATCCATATAAAGATCGGTTCGCAGTTTTTATGTAATTCTCATATACTTTTTCAAAGTTTTTTTCAAAAGTTGCGTATGACAGGAGTTCTTTTACTGTATGCGAAATAGTTTTAGAGGTTATCATTTTCATTATGGCATCATCCATATTATCATGTTGCATCAAAGCAAAATGATCTCCCCAAGAAATTCATCTTATCTTCTCCCCGGAAACAATATGCCAATGGAGATGTTTGGAATCCTGATAATCGCCTAAGTTGGTAAGAACCCTGCAAGCCCCGTGTTCTTCTGTAACCATCGTTGCAGCCTTTTTAATCACTCCAAACAGTTCTAGTAATAAGTCGTTATCACTTTCTTCCAATGTAATTAATGAAGGAATATGTCTCTTTGGTATGGCGACAATGTGGATTGGCCAATAAGGTCTTGTATGATAATAAGCCAATACATTCTCTGTCTCCAAGACCCTTTTTACTTGAGTTTTCCCGTTTAATACTTCGTCACAGTAAAAATCTTCCATCATAGTTAACCCCCTGTTTCTCCCGCTTCTCCATACGATGGAACCTTTCCCGCATTTAAGAAGGAAAATACTCCATAGGCTCCGTACAATGGACGTAACCATTTTTCTTGTAATAATTAATCGATTCATCACTTGGCCATACAATTACAAATTCAAAATTGTTTTCTTTCACCCATTTATTTATTGAGCTGAGCACATTACTTCCAATACCCGTTTTTCTATATTCTGGTACGGTATAAACGTTTGTCATATATGCAAATGGATGTGTTATTCTGCCGGGACGTGGCACCTTTTGTATTAATTCTATGTAGATGTGTGATGCGATTCTCCCATTTTCCTCCGCAATCCAAACAAACCATTGATCACTGGCTAGCGCTTCCTCTAAAAATTGCTGGCATTCCTTTTCGAAATCACTGTATGATTCCTTTCCTTTACTTTCATCATGTTCGATAGTAAAATCCCATCTCATTCTAATTAATTGATCAATGTCTTTTTCCTCAGCAAGTCTTATATTCATTAATAGTTTCTCTCTCCTCATAATTAACCAAGATGATTCCTTACTAACTCACGTGAATGTCCGTTCCATAATGAAGCAATTTTAGTTTCCTTGCCACAGATTGGGATGCGAAATTATTCCATGAAGTGCTATAAAGAGCGATTCGTCCTTGTTTTTGCACTTCTTTAGCCCAAGCATTTGCAACCTCTAAACCGAATCCTTTTCCACGGTGATTTTCATGTGTAAATACACTTGCTTCGTCTGCTTTTGTGGTCTTCCTTGCACTACAACAAATCGAAACGGGAATTTTGTCTTCTACTATAACGAAACAAGGTTGTTTATGCGTAAAATCCTCAAATGTATATGGAAAATAATGCTTTAAAAGTTCTTTGTTTTCATGAGTTACTTGTATTGCTTTTGTAGTAGTCCTGTCACTTGCATCAGGAAACACATACGCCGGACCAACCCATAAATTATCTAATTGACGTTCTGTATTTAAAATATTGATTACTTCTCCTAGATTAGCTCCGGGGTTTGTCTCTATAACTTGTCCTAAATTCTCTACAAGACCCTCATCTAGCGTATTTGAATACCTGACTACACTCCCGAGGTTGGTGTCACCCACAAAAATTCTTGGTGCAGCATCGTATGGTGGTTCATTTACGACTGTTAATCGATTTTCAGTATCGTTTTTAAATAACACATTCACATGAAATTCCATTAATTCTAGATTAGATAACATAAACAATCCTCCGAAATGCACATCTTCTTACCCTATCTCCGCCCAAGGATATTTAATCTCCCAGCAGCCTTCCTCTTCGCAGCATCATAACCCTGCTTTAAATCAGCAACAATTTCCGCAATCGTCTGCTGCTCTTGCACAGCTCCCACGCCTTGCCCTGCCCCCCATATATCCTTCCATGCCTTGGCTTCATGATCGTTCAGTTTATCAAAATTGATCTCCGTTTTCTTCTCCAGACTGCCGGGGTCAAGGCCTGCTCGCACGATACTTGGCAGGAGATAATTGGCCGGCACCCCGCTGAATGCGTCCGTATAGATGATGTCTTCCGCCTGCGCATCAACAATCATTTCCTTATACGCTGTCTGTGCACTGCTTTCGGCTGCTGGAATAAACCGTGTGCCAAAGTAGGCAAAATCCGCTCCCAGCACTTCTGCGGCAAGAATGTCTTCTCCTTTTGACATGCCGCCTGCCAGGACAACTGGCCCGTCCCAGAATTCCCGTACTTCATGAATAAAGGCGATCGGATTCAGTGTGCCGCCATGGCCACCAGCGCCGTTTGCCACAAGCACCAGGCCATCGCTTCCCTTTTCAATTGCTTTTTTGGCAAATTTCACATTGATGACATCGGAAAAAACCACCCCGCCATAGCTGTGTGCAATCTCTGCCACAGGGCCCGGATCGCCGAGCGAAGTAATCACCAATGGCGGCTGATATTTTTCGATCAGATGAAGGTCTTCCGTGTACCGTTTGTTGGAGCGGTGGGTAATAAAATTGATGCCCCATGGAGCGATTTTTTGCTCAGGATGCTCCCGCTGCTTTTCATCCAGTCCCTCATTGATCTGTTTCATCCAATCTTCCAATATGTCCGCAGTCCGCGCATTGAGAGCAGGAAATGTGCCAATGATTCCTGTCTCACAGGCGCGGATCACCATGTTCGGATCGGATATTAAAAACATTGGCGCCATAATTACCGGCAGCTTGACGGATGCCTTCAAATGCTCCATTTCATCGTTACTCATGAATATTGATCTCCTTTTTATCAGCAAATGACACAGCTTCTCCAAGAAACCTTTACGCTCAAGTTTCCTTATTATGTATGTGGTTTTCTCAAGTGATATCGCTTTCACAATTGCTGTGTTGCCTATAATTCTAATTCTTCAGACATCAATTGTCAAATTAATTTACTTCGTTTACAGCAAAAAAGCCTGCCGTTAAGGATGTACGGCAGGCTTTTTTGCTTAAGATTAAAACTCTGTTCACACGACTGTTTTATTAACCTTGCGATGTTGGACGAATAATCAATTCATTGATGGATACATCTTCAGGTTCTTCCACAGCATAACGAATCGCCCGGGCCATTGAATCCGGATGAATGGCCTTTTCGTAAAGTTCATCCACACCTGATTTTACATCGGTGTCTGTGATCGTCTCTGTCAGCTCGGTATCGACAGCTCCTGGCGAGAGGATCGTCGTTCGAATGTTGTTTGCTGATTCTTCTTTTCTTACTCCATCGGTAATGGCGCGCACTGCAAACTTTGTACCGCTGTAAACCGCACTGCCGGGAAAGACCTCATGTCCCGCAACGGATGACACATTGATGATATGCCCTGTTTTTCTTTCACGCATATGCGGAAGGACCGCGGCAATCCCATAGAGAACGCCTTTAATATTAACATCAACCATGCGATCCCACTCATCGGTCTTCAGGTTATGCATCAGCGATTGCGGCATTAAACCAGCGTTATTTATCATTACATCAATCTGCCCGTAGGTATCAAGGGCAAATTGCGTGAGTTCCTGTAATTGTTCCTGGGAAACAACATCTGTCACTTTGTACCCGGCTTCTCCGCCTTCGTTTTGGATGGCCTTTTGCAAATCCTGTAAACGTTCTTCACGGCGTGCGGCAAGCACAAGTTTGGCTCCATGAGCAGCAAGTTCCTTCGCGGCTGCCTCGCCAATTCCGCTGGAGGCACCTGTTAAGACAACAACTTTTCCTTCTATATTATTGGACATTTTATAACCGCCTTTCCAATTGAATGCACGAACTTAATTTTCCTAGGGTTGTTTCTTTATTGTCAGCCATTACACATTTTATCTTTCCACATATACAGAATGGCAAAACATACTTTCCTTCATAGACACGCTACTTCAGAAAATTGAAAGGGGTTATTCTGTCACTTATGACTAAAAACTGCTAAACCAATACCCGATTGCTGTTCCCGCATAGTTCCCAATAATATAGCCCATCGTCCCAACTATTAAAATAGGACCGACCAATTTTGTCCAACCTTTCGAAATGGCCATGGCTGCTGCTGTTGTAGGACCGCCTATATTGGCATTGCTCGCCAGAATAATTTCTTCCAATGAAAACTTGAATAGCTTTCCAGCAGTAAATGATACCAACATATTAACAGCGACCATAATCGTTACAAAGACCAGGATCAGTGGTGCATTCTGCAGGATTAATGGAAGCGAAGCCGGAACGCCAATAACAACAAAGAAAATATAAATCAAATAGGTTCCAATCTCCTGGGCACCATTGATATTTTCAAAATAATGCGGAAAAATGGTTACACAGAGCATCGTAATCGTTGTCAGCATCAAGTAATTGTCCCCAAATATGCCATTCAGCGCATTCAAAAAGAAGTTAACATTGTCCCCTGATGGAATAATTCCATCAAAGATCTCAGCCAGCTTGAAGGAAACGGCTACAATAACAAAAGCAGTACCCACCGCGAGTGCAATATCCTTTAATGATACTTCTTGTCTTCCCCAAAAGGATGATGCAAGATTATTATCTTTGTTTGTGCTTTTTTCCAGTTCATCCATATACGGCGTCTTGTATTTATTTCTGAAGAAGTTAAGTGTCGGTACAAGAATTAACACCAGAAAATAAATTGCCATCAGCATATTATCGGCAACAACGGTTGACGATACTGTTTCTCCTGGAACTTCAAATTTTGCCGACATCGCCGCAAAATTTACGCCGCCTCCGATATAAGAGCCTGTCATCATTGCACCAATCATGTCTAATGAAGGAATAATATCTTTCAACAGAAAAAAACCAATGATTGCTCCTGCGACAGACCCGATAGCACCTAAGAAGAACATCATTAATAACCTGCCGCTCTCATTCCATATCTTTAATATATTTGACCGGAATAATAAAAGCGGAATGGATAGCGGTACAACGTAGGACCAAACGGTATCATAAACGGGTGATGCGGTTGGAATAATATTTAAATTTGCCAAGAGCATTGCACCAATAAGCGCAATAATCGCCCCTGAAAGTTTAGAAGCCCATGTGTATTTTTGTTCCAGATAAATACTTACTGCTGCCCAGCCCGCCAAAAACCCCCAAAGTATCCAGGTATCATCAGCCTGTACGATAGAATAAATCATTATTTCTTCCTCCTAAGTCTCCCATGTAGATGAATTGCATAATTTCAACATCAATTTTTCCGTGCTTTTTCCTCCAAAAACCCATCAATTTGCTTGCTATGATGATTGTCATGCCAGATAAACGCCGCGATATAATTAAAAATGGAATGCGGGTAACCTGAATACTCGTCCACTTCTTCCCCATTCAGTGTATATGTCGCAAAAAATTCTTCCTCACTCTTTCTCCTTAGATCAGATACAAGCTGCGTTCTTTCTTCCAGTTGTTTATCGAGCAGATGCTGCTGCGACACGCCGGACAATGCGTAACTTGCTGCCAGTTTGTTGAGTTCCTCAATATCTATACTTTCAATGACAGCATCCCGTTTCATTTGCGGCAGCATTTCTTCACGTATGTATTTATCCCAAAATGAAATATGACTGATAATCTCAGCTACAGACCATTTCCCCTCAGCAATTGGTTCAAAAAAATGTGTTTCCTCCATTGTTTTTAGCGAATTTACATAGCCATTAAAAGCTTCAAAATCATTAATGAGATCTTCTGGTTTGTACATTAATATTCCCCCATCCGCCTGCAATTTTATATTTATTATACCAGATCTGATGTTTCATGAACGTTTCCATTTTTAAATAAGCCGACATTCCCACAATTTTAAAACACAGTTCTTTAACCGGGAAAAGTGCCCGGTATTGCTGTTATATAATAAATTTTTAGTCAAAATGTCCCACAAATCGGAGGAAAGACGATTATTTCTATGATTTATAGCGTCTAAGTAACCTAAAGTAACTATCATTAACTTGCATTCCTTTATTTGAAGTCTCATCCAAATTGATTGGAAATTATATCTCCTGTATTATTTTAATTGTGCGCAAAGAAGTTATTATCACATTTGGTTAGGACATACTTAGAAGTATAGTCTTTTTTATTTTAGAAGGAGGAAGGAAATTTAATGAGAACTAAGTTAATTGGGGTCATACTTGTTTTAGCTTTCACTTTACTGTTAGCTGCCTGTGGTGGCGGCGGTGGCGAAGAGTCACAGGGCGGTTCAGGTGAAGGCGAAGGAACAACGAATGTAAGTGACGCGGTAGAGCATACAATTATCGGCATTGAGCCTGGAGCAGGAGCAACGGCGCTTACAAACAACGCTATAGAGGAATATGACAGCTTAGCGGGCTGGGAACATGTCGAAGGTTCAACGGCAGGTATGTTAACAGAGCTGGATGAGGCAATCCGTAATGAAGAACCTATTATTGTTGTAGGCTGGAACCCGCATTTTATGTTTGCTCAGCATGATTTGAAATATTTAGAGGATCCACAAGGGGTATATGGTGAAGAGGAGTTCATTCATACCATCACAAGAATGGGCTTGGAAGAAGATATGCCTAGTGCTAATACCGTTCTTGACCGGTTCAACTGGACTGTAGAAGATATGGAAGGGGTTATGCTGGAGGCACAGGATTCTTCCATGGAGGAAGCAGCAGCTAGTTGGGTAGAAGCGAATCAGGATAGTGTAGCTGAATGGACAGAAGGCGTTGAGCCGGTTGATGGACAGGAAATCGAGCTGGTATTAACTCCATGGGATTCAGAACGTGCTTCTCATCAGGTAATGAGAATTGTATTAGAGGATCTAGGGTTTACGGTAGAACTAACACCTGTCGACCCGGCAATTGTGTTCCAAGCAATAGCTACCGGTGACGGTGACGCATCACTTGCTCCGTGGCTGCCTGTTACACACGGTGCTTTCTATGAAGAATATCAGGAAGACATTGTTGATTTAGGACCAAACTTGGAAGGTACCATCATTGGCTTGGCTGTACCAACCTATATGGACATTGATTCGATTGAAGATTTAGAGCCAGCCGAATAAAAATATTTAAAGGAGCCAGATTTGCTTGCTTTAGCAAGTGATCTGGCTCTTTTTGTTGAAATCCTTCCTACCCTACTCCCCATTCCTCGAGGACACCACTTTAAATGAATATTTATGCGGGTGGAAATATATTTTCGAGTACTCAAAAACCGTTCCATCCTTGAAGGTCGAAAATGCCTGCATATATAGCAATGGATCTGATTCTGTAATTTGCAAGTGTTGTATCATTTCCGCACTGGGCATCTTCGGTATTAGTTCCCCGAAGCGTCTGTCGATTTTGTATCCTTTGCCGCTGATATAGTCGTACTTTGAATGTTTCATTACTTCAATAGACAGGTCCGGAAAAAGATCAACAGGCAAATAAGACTCCTCCACAATAAGTGGCTCATAATCCGCCAGCCGCAAGCGTTTCACGTAATAAACTTTTTCGCCCTCCCCTATTTTCAAATGGTCTCTTACTTCTTGATCAGCAGGCATTAATTGAAATTCTAATATTTCATTGGACGGATTATTATCTAATTCACTCATTTCCTCGGTGAATCCCTGCAATTTCAAGATGTTATGTTCAATCTTTTCATGGCTGATGTAAGTGCCGCTTCCCTGAACACGGTACAAAATATCCTCTTCTACCAGCTGTTTGATCGCTTCCCTTATCGTTACCCTGCTGACACCATACGTTTTTGCCAGATTTGTCTCAGAAGGTATGGCGTCTCCGGAGGTCAGCTTTGCATCTGCTATATCTTCTTTTATGTTGTTTGCGATTTGTTTGTATAGAGGCATCGATTTATTCCACATGTCGTCAATCAACCTTTCCGTTTACTGTACCAAGTGTACCATTTTTCCACTACTCTTCCTAACAGTTTATAATTTGTATCATATTTGTATTGATTATAGAGTAAATATGAGTTAAAATCATATTAAAGACATCATGAAAGGGGTTTCAACAATGGAAAGAAAAAATCTCGTTATTGTTGGCGGCGGCAGCACCTATACACTTGGAATTATCATGAGTTTAATTGAAGAAAAGGAGAATTTCCCTCTTCAGAATCTCACATTCTATGACACAGACGCCGACCGCCAGGAGAAAATAGCAAAGGCGACAGAAATTCTGCTAAGCGAACATTATCCGGAACTGGAGTCTTTCTCTTACACGACGGATAAAGCAGCTGCCTTTGCTGATATTGATGCAGCCTTTGTACAGATCAGAACTGGCGGGCTCGCGATGCGGGAACTGGATGAACAAATCCCGCTTCAACATGGAGTGGTAGGTCAGGAAACTTGCGGTGCTGGGGGGATGGCATACGGACTTCGCTCGATTAAAGATATGATTGACCTGGTCAACGACATTCGCTATTATTCCCGGGATGCATGGATACTGAATTATACCAATCCCGCAGCTATCGTGGGGCTGGCATTAAAGAGGGAATTTCCAGATGATCTGCGAATTTTAAACATTTGCGACATGCCGATTGCAATCATGAAAAGCTATGCCGATTTGCTGGAGAAAGATGTATGGGAACTCGTACCGGAATATTTCGGTTTGAATCATTTCGGCTGGTTCAGCAAACTTCTTGATAAAGCGGGCAATGACCTGACGGATGAGATTAAAGACAAAATCATTAATGGCGACTTTCTCCCGACAGACAAGGAAATCGCCAATGACGAGTCATGGATCCAAACGTTCAGGCAGGCAAGACAAATGCTGATCGACTTTCCGGAATTCTTGCCGAATACGTATCTGCAATACTACCTCTACCCGGACGATTTGGCTAAAAAGGAATCGCCCGATAATACAAGAGCAAGACAAGTGATAAATGGAAGAGAAAAACGGGTGCATGAACATTGTGACCAAATTATTCAGCAGGGAACAGCAAAGGATATAGATGTAGAAGCCGATATTCACGGCGTTTATATGATTCGGGCTGCGGCCTCGCTCCTGTTTAATTTAAAGGAAACATTTGTCGTCATGGTAGAAAATCAAGGGGTTATTTCCAACCTGCCTGCGGATGCTCTGGTAGAGGTTCCGGCTCTTCTCACCAATCATGGGCCAAAAGCATTTTCAGTCGGAGAAATCCCTGTTTTTTATAAAGGATTAATCGAGAATCAGCATGCCTATGAGAGACTGGTAGTCGAGGCGTATTACGAGAATAGCTATAACAAGCTGCTGCAGGCTTTAACGTTAAACAGGACAATAGTTTCCGCGCCAAAGGCAAAAGCAATACTGGATGATCTGATCGAAGCAAATAAAGATTACTGGCCGGCATTGAAATAAAAACAAACAACCTTTAGAGAGAGGTGCAATCATGTTAAAACTGATCATCAATGCCGATGATTTCGGCTACTCACGGGCAGTCAACTATGGAATCATCGATGCACACACAAAAGGGGTGCTCACCTCCACAACATGTCTGACCAATATGCCTGGGTTAGAGCATGCTTTTGAACTTGGCAAACAGCACAAGAGTCTGGGAATCGGCATCCATCTCACCCTAACGTGCGGGAGGCCGCTGCTCGATCATCACCAGACACTGGTCGATGCAGATGGCAATTTTAAAAAACTGCACCATTATCAGGGCAAAGCTTATATCAATCCAGATGAATTATACCGGGAATGGAAAGCGCAAATTGAGGCTTTTCTCGCTTCCGGGCTCCGTCCAACCCATTTGGACAGCCATCATCACATCAATAACCGAGAGTCGATCCTTCCTGTTTTCATCCGGCTGGCGGAGGAATATCAGCTTCCGGTGAGAAACAATTTCGATCAGGAAGCAACAGGGAGCAAGCTTGTGACAACCGATCAGTTTGAATATAATCCGGAAATAATGTTAGCGGATACACCGACAATCCTGGAACAGTACAGTGGTGCAGAGACGGTGGAAATCATGTGCCATCCGGCATACCTGGATAAATTTATTATGGAAAATTCCTCCTATGCCACACCGCGCCTGGAGGAATTGGCAGCCATGACGCATCCGGAAACAATCGAGAAACTCAGGAATAAGGAACATTTTGAATTGATAACTTACCAAGATTTAGGGAGAGGGGAATAATCCATGAGACGTTTCATGCAAAACTTGGGGAAATCGATGCTCATTCCAATTGTGGCATTGCCTGCTGCGGGGATTCTGTTCCGCATCAGCGCGGAAGACTTGCTTGACTGGCCGCTGGTGCAGGCAGCGGGGGCTGTTTTCGGTAACATGGACATTCTGATTGCAATTGGTATCGCGATGGGGCTTGCCAAAACCAAGGACAGGGGAATTCCAGCATTAACCGGTTTCATCGCCATCGCGATTTTAAACGAAGGTTTGGCGATTATTAATCCAGAGTTGAATATGAGTGTGTTCGGTGGAGTGTTATCCGGGTTAATCGCTGCCTTTATCTATAATCGTTTTAAAGATACAAGGCTGCCGAATATCTTTTCCTTTTTTGGCGGCGAAAAATTTCCGATTACGATGATCATTGTAACCATGATTCCTGTCACCGGCGTTTCGGTGTTAGTATGGCCATATGCCCAGGCAGCAATTGATTCCATGGCACAGGGTCTGGTCGGACTAGGTGCACTCGGCATTTTCATTTTCGGCTTTCTGAACCGTTTCCTGCTGCCATTCGGGCTGCATCATGTGCTTAACACGTACATTTATTTCGGTCTGGGAAGCTATGAAACAGCAAGCGGAGAAGTAGTGACTGGGGAAATCACCCGTTTCCTTAACGGGGACCCGACAGCGGGATACTTTTTGGGCGGCTTTTTCGTCATCATGATCTTTGGTATTCCGGCAATTGCATTAGCCATCACGAGAGCGGCGCATAAGAAGAAAAAAGAAGAGACAAAGGCTTTGATGAGTTCAGGGAGTTTAACATCGGTTGTAGCCGGGCTGACGGAGCCAATCGAGTTCAGTTTTCTGTTCACATCACCACTGCTGTTTTTCATCCACTCCGTTTATACCGGACTCGCCGGAGCAACACTGTATCTACTGGACGTCCGGCATGGATTCTCTTGGGGCGGGAGTGCAATTGATTACGCATTGAATCTCGGGATAGCCGATAGCGGATGGATGATCATTCCAGTCGGTCTGGCGTTCTTTGTACTCTATTACTTCACGTTCTACACACTGATTGTCAGGAGAAATATTAAATTGGTAGGCAGAGAAGATGATCAGGCATTCAGTGAAGAACGCGAAGAAAAAGAGAAAGACCTGGAGTTGAGCCATGGCAAATACGAGTACATGGCGAAAAAAGTTCTCCAGAGTGTCGGCGGCAAAGAAAATCTGGTAGACTATGAAAACTGCATGACCCGTCTGCGCCTGGTCGTCAAGGATGCGTCCGTTGTCGATGAAGAAAAAATCAAACAAACCGGGGCACACGGTGTTGTGAGAATTGACAATGAACATGTGCAGATTGTTATCGGGCCTGAAGTGAGTAATGTTTATCAGGAGTTTAAGAAGCAGGTGGAAGAATAACGGATGGTTGTGTGAGAAGACCGCGGGGAGCGGTCTTTTTTTCGTTGATACTTTTCATCCAAGTAGAAAAGCTGATACGTAACCCTATCTCCACCAATTAACCCTAATTTCCCCATCATGTCCATCTATCGCTCGAACAACAATAAATCTAACCGTTTCCTCTTCAAAATGTGTGCTAAATACATCGTGATCATCATTCACTGGGGTCATACCTGTTCTTTCGCTATTTTTATCATACAGTGACATTCCATAACTATTGCCAAAGCTAAAATGATGTTCCACTTCAAAATAAATCTTATCGCCTGGTTTGCCATGAATAGGAATTAAATGCTCGCCATTAAAATATTCGTACTCTATCTCTGCAAAATTATCTCCCCATGTCTCATCCCATCCTTGCTTACTCGTATAATCAAACGGGATCATCACCATGCAAAGCAAAGGAACAACAAATACAATCCAGCTATACCATTTTGTAACCTTTAACTTCTGTTTCCCAAATAAAAATAGAAGAGAGAAGAAAGCTCCAATTGTACCACCAATCAATAGAAATGGGAGGGATAACGGTACCAGAAAAATTAAATACCCAAATAATATATACAATCCAATCTGTTTTGTAATTGTAAATCGAGGGATAAACATTCCTATCCAATCAATAAGGAATGAACTTATTAATCCATACCCAAAAATAACCGCCCAAATCCAAGGAGATGCTATTAGCTCATGAAATTCAAATAAGTTAAAACCAGTAGAGATGAACATAATTATAAAAAAGACGGAGATGGAAAAGCTGGCGCCAACCAGCTTTTCCAATATGTTCTTTAAAATTAAATTCATCTTCACGTTTATTCAACTCCTATAACGATTTATAAAACAGTTCTTGGAGTTCATCAAATCTAAAACTGTCAGCTACACATTCCTATACGTCCACTTCCGCCATAACGCTTCCAGCGGTCCCTGCTTGAATTTCTTCAAATACAATGTACTTAGGATGACTTGGAGCACATACACCCCAACAGATAGGAGAAGTCCGACACCGCTCGCAACCTGACCGTAAAGCCCCAACCCATAACCATGGAAAATAAAGACCAAAATCAGCGTCTGCATCAGATAATTTGTTAGCGCCATGCGTCCGACAGCTGCAAATAGCTTCATAATCTTCTGCCTCGTTTCCTTCCTTAAAAGCAGCACGAGTGCGGATACATAGAAAAGCATCAGAATTGGCCCGGTGAACATGCGTATGCCAAAACCTAATCCAAATGCGATGTAAGCAGGCATTGGTGTGAGGCCATGCATCATCGCTGTTGTCAGCACCGAAAAAACGATCCCAATCCACGAACTATGTATACATATCTTTTTCCAACGGCCGAGATGTGCTTCCACGTCATGGAACATACCGGTTTTCCCCATATATAACCCAATAAGAAACAGCGGCAAAATGGTCGGCATCAAGAAGATATTTCCAAAAATCGCAGAGATAGACCCGACGAGTCGAAACCCAACAATTTCCCAGTAGCCGCCTTCAGCCATCACCGCCATCGTCGCTTCATTCGTTGCCTGAAAATCGGAAGCGGGGATGGTGCCTGTTTCGAGTCCAAAATGCGTGCCCCACCCAATCAGCACATATAAAAGACTTACGACCAAACTGGACACCGCAAGCAAAGCCACGGACCAAATCATAATGGTTTTCGGCTTTCTGGAAATGAAAAACAAGAGGAAAAAGCCCGTTATCCCGTATGTAAATAAAATATCGCCATGCCAAAAGAAAATAAGGTGAATCAGCCCCAGAATAAGCAAAAAGGTCAACCTGCGTGAAAACACCCGGCCCGCACGTACATCCTTTTGCAGCAAACGGTCATAAAAAATATAAAAGCCTAAGCCGAACAGAAGCGAGAACATCGGGTAAAACTTGCCTTCAACGAAAAACGTAATAATTAAGGAACTAACCTGATTAAAAAGCCCATCCGGCAATTGATACCCATCAACCAAAATAAACGGATCCAGCTGCCCCAATGATTTGAAATGCATCATGTTCGCAAGGACAATCCCCAGAATCGCAATCCCGCGAATAATATCCAGCGTGTGAATCCGTTCATTTGGCGCAATTCCGCGATATTTCATTTTCTTCCTCCTATCTTTCTCTATCATCGACCATATTTAAGTGGTGCGCTCCGCCCGCGCAAAAACTGCCTTGTAATTCTCGTTAATCGTGCCTCGCGTTGTAATAAAAATGAGTCCATTCACCACCAGCAAAACTATGAAACCGGCTAGTCCTGTCAACCCGTTGAGCAATTCCGGATTTCCGCCGGCTACGATCATAATGCCGAGGGAAGCACTGCCATTGATGACACCATGAAAGAATGCAGCCGCTAACACGGAGCGTGATTTAATGGTAATGAAAGAAATGATCGGTGAGATAAGCATACAGAACACGGTCATCATCAGGACTCCGAAAACAGGAGTGCTTGGATAGTTGTGACCAGCAAAAAGTGTCAGCGGTGCATGCCACGGTCCCCACATCAGTCCGATCAGCAAAGATGCTTTCCAAAAACCAAGCGCCTGGAACTCTCGGAGCAGAAAACCGCGCCAGCCAATCTCTTCTCCAAAAGCGAAAAGGGCGTTGATGGTAATTCCGCCAATAAAGGCTTGACCTGCGAGTAACCATAGCGGATGGAATGGCAGCATCTCAAACAAATCTGTCATTGCTGCCGCAGTAGCTCCATCAAGCATACCTAAGTAATTTTCCATCCCCAAATCAAGTGTTGTACCCGGGAACAAAATAGCGACCAATGCGGTTAATCCAACAAGCAATAACGGAAGGATCGCAGCAACCGGCCACCACCAATTTGGCTTTCCGGTGAGCAATAGCGGTCGGGCGACGGCTTCTTTGTAGATCAATTTTTGCACGATAAAGACGGCAATCAGTGGAAAAAACATATACACTGGCATGAACAAGCTTAATAGAATCATGTTACTTCCGAGACCGCTAAGGAAAAACAGCGCCGCAAAACCGAAGCTTAAACCGTAAAGCCATAGAGCATAAATCAGGATCTTTCTTTTATTCATTTGTAATCACATCCGTTTCTGATTTATCAAATACTACATATAAATACGTAAGTACACTTATGAAGTTTCAAAAATCAGAAGAAAAATTTATCCTAACAGTCACTATCCTACACTTCCCAAGTAACCCATCGTTTAATGCTTTTCCTTTTCTTCATTCCCAACCTGAATTCACCTTTGCTCCAATAAAGCCTCACTCACCCCATCAACACCAATCAGCCCAAGAATCAACAGAAGATGTTTTTGCACTCCAACATATCCGTTTGCCGGGTCATACCATTCCCCAAGCGTGTGCGCGCCGCCTGCCTTTCCGCCTGTTCCGGATGTGACAGCGGGGATGCCCAAACTCATCGGGTAATTGGCGTCCGTGCTGCTCGGCCCGACTAATTCCGGCTGGCCGCCAAGGGAGCGGATTGCTTCACTTGATGCCTGCACAATTGCGGCCACCGCTGACTGGCTGGCAGACGGGCGATCGCCAAACTGGTCGATCTCTACGGTTAGCTTGTCGCTGTTCCATCGTTGGTTTTCCGCATCACAGGCTGCCTGGACAATCGTTAGAAAATGATTCGCCAGCCCTTGCAGCTCCCCTTTGTCATTGGAGCGCAAATCCACCGTCATGCTTGCTTCTGCGGCGATGGCATTGACGGATGTTCCGCCAGACACCTCGCCGACTGTGAATGTTGTCCTGGGCTCCTCTTTTGTTCTCAGTTCAGCAATCGCAGCAATCGCCCGCCCCAGCGCGTGTGTCGCACTTGGCTCGCCAAAATTTCCGAAGCTGTGGCCGCCTGGGCCTTTGTATGTGACTGTGAATCGGTAACTGCCTGTCCCTAGATAAATAATATTCTCCCAGTCCGGTCCATCTATTGATATGTAGCCATCCACATTCGCCTGTTGGTCAAAAAACGCTTTTACCCCGCGCAAATTGCCAGCTCCTTCTTCTCCAACCGTACCACCGAAAATAATATCACCCTTATGCTGGATGTCCGCCTCTTGAAAAGCGCGGACGAGCGACAGTAACTCCGCCAGCCCTCTCGTATCATCGCCGACCCCGGGTGCGTAAAGAATCCCGCCTTCTTCCTTGACCGCTGTGTCTGTCCCTTCCGGAAAAACCGTATCCAGGTGGGCCGAAACAAACAATGTCGGTCCGCCTCCCGTTCCGCGGCGGACACCGAAGACATTTCCTTCCGCGTCCATTTGAACGTCCTCAAGCTGCAGGTCTTTCAATCGCTTGAGAAGATCCTCCGCCCGTATTTGCTCCTTGAATGGCGGTGCAGGTATTTCGGTGATCGTTATCTGCTCCGCAACCGTATTTTCGTGGTCTGTTTTGATAAATGCCAAGGCTTCTTCTACTTTCTTGCTTTCTCTTAGTTCAGTAAAAATTTCACTTACCGTTGATGGATTCATTGTTTTCTCTCCTATTTCTTCTGATAATTTAATCATACTGGAAATGAGGCATACAAACTACCCCTTTATAATTTTTCGAAAATATTATAAACTATAAGGAAAAGTACATGGAAAGGAGCGCCGTTTCACGCTAAGTAAATCATCGAAGCACCCATCAAATGAAGATACCAAGGAAGAAAAAATTGTTCTTCCTGCGGATATGGAAGATTGGCTGAAACCTCGAAGCGTGGATGAGAAAAAGGCATTAGATAGATATTTGAAAGGTATGGTAAAAAATTCAAATAGCCGGCCTCCTTCAGAATGAAATATTTTGCACTTAACGCCCTGAAAGCCGCATTTCTCAGTGGATGAATGCGGCTTTTTCATTTAATAGCTGTTCGTTTTGGCTCTATTCGTAAGGTTTATTGCTACAAAGTGGATAGTTGTTGCTTGCTTTTAAAAGGCACATCACCCAGCGGAGGAAATACCCTGAGACTCCTGCGGGATGATAAGCATAGGTGAGACCCCGCAGTGCGACAGCACGAGGAGGCTCACCAGCTCCCGCGGAAAGCGAAGGGTATTTCCGCAGCGGCAGGGTAATCAACTATAATTCTTTTATATACCAAGCGTCCATCGTCCCATGCTCTGAACCATCCAGTGGGCTTTCAAGAAGCCGGAAACCTAGTTTGGAGTAAAGAAGATTCGCTGCTTGGAGTTTGCCCATTGTTTCTAAGTAGCAGTATGTATAATGTTCCTTGGCAAAACCAAGTGCCACATTCATCAGTTCCCTAGCCGACCCCATACCTTGAGCTTCAGGTTTAACGTAAAGCTTTTGCAGTTCACAAACCCCCGACTTTCGTGCAAATGGCGCAATACCCACTCCACCCGCCACTTCATCCTGTTCATTCACTATAACCCAGTATCTTGCATTTGATTGCTGCTTGTAAAATTGGGCTAGATTTCCCAATTGGGGATCAAAATAGGCTGTTCCTGGAATGTTTAAATCAAATGATTCCAATGATCGCTTAATAATTTGCTCCATTGCTCTATTGTCTTTTTCCTGGATCTCACGAATTTCCATGATTGCACCCCCTGCCCGTGTTCATGTTACGTCTTAATAACAGTTCCTCAACAATAGCTGATACGATTTATTACCCGGGAAATATTTTAGCGAATTCTGTCTGAGCCATTTTTACTATTTCTTCTATAATAATAGATGCCTGTCACCAGCCGACAGGCATCTTCTTTGAATTAAACCCTTGCAGTCACTTTCTCCCGCACATCTTTCACTACGTTTCCGTCCTTCACTACTGTCACAATGTTATCGGTATTTTCCAGACCGCGAATATTGGTGATCGGGTCCGTGCTTGCAATAACGAGATCCGCTTTCTTTCCTGGTTCAACCGTGCCGAGCTGGTCGCCCCAGCCCATACATTCCGCAGCTACTTTGGTTGTTACGACGATTGCTTCCATTGGAGTCATGCCGGCCTGGCACATCAAGTCAAGTTCGCGCAAATTTGTGCCATGCGGCATGACGCCGGCATCGGTGCCCATCGCAATTTTTACGCCTGCTTTGTAGGCTTTGGAGAAGCTTTCTTTATGGATGTCCACCACTTCACGTGATTTCTCCAGTGCATATGGAGGGATACTACCTGACTCCGCCTGTTCCAGCACGGATACAGGTGCGAGCAATGTCGGGACCAGATATGTGCCATGCTCCAGCATCAGCTCAATTGCTTCATCATCGAGGTAGATGCCGTGTTCAATGGAATGGATGCCGGCCCGAACGGCGTTTTTCACCCCTTCTGCTCCTTGAGCATGTGCCATCACCTTGACACCGCGGCGGTAGGTGGCCTCCCGCACCATAATTTCCAGCTCTTCCTGGGAAAATTGCGTGAATTCCGGGTGATCGGTCGGACTCATTACTCCGCCGGTTGCATGCACTTTGATAATATCGGCTCCTGCCCGCAGCATTTCCCTCACCTTCTGATGAACCTGGTCCGGACCGTCACAGAGACCGCTCGGCATCGCCGGGTACGACGGGTCAGTGAGGTCAATACCGGATCGCATCCACTTATCTCCATGACCGCCTGTGATCGTCAGCGGATTAACACTGATCTGCATACGGGGCCCGAGCACAAGTCCCTCTTCCACTGCCTGCTTCACCCCGGCATCCGTAAAGCCGGCATCACGAACGGAAGTAATCCCTGCGTCGATGGTTTTTTTGAAATAGTCGATTGCCTGATAAAATTTAAACGAAAACGGTGTCTGCATTTTCTGCTGGAGGGGCTTTTGCTCCATCATCATATGGACATGCGTGTCGATCAATCCGGGCAGGATAAAGCCACCGTCTGCATCAAGTACCTCTGCATCGACTTGCGGCAAATCACCAAGTTTGCCGACTGCTTCAATTTTTCCGTCTTTTAAGAGTACTGCCGCATCTTTTACCGGTTCGCCGCCTTTTCCATCAATCAATGTACCGTTCTTTACCAGTGTGTAGGTCATTTTTCATCCGCTCCATTCTTATTTTTCTGGCTTATGTTTTCGCTCTCCGGTTGGAGTTTCTGCTCTCGGCCGGAAGTTTGTGCTCTCACCGGAAGTTTGCTCTCTCGGCCGGAAGTTTACGCTCTCGACCGGAAGTTCGCGCTCTCGACCGGAAGTTTACGCTCTCGACCGGAAGTTCTCGTTCTCGGCCGGAAGTTTGCGCACTCGACCTGAAGTTTCATGCTCTCCGGTTGAAGTTCCGGGTTCTCCTAAAGCGTTCCAACCAAAATACTGGCGATAACAATCGATGCAATGGTCACAGTTGTAAAGCCGCCAACCAGCATCGGTGTCAGAAGTTCATCGAATATTGCTTTCTGTTCCGTTTCATTGGAACTCACACTTCTGCTTACTTCATCACAGACAATATAGTCAGCCGGGAAACCAAAAAGCGCGGTCAGCGCAACCGGCATACCCTTGTTGTGATCCCATTTCACTAGTTTGGACATAAAGTAGCCACCCAGCATAATCCCGACCACACCAACACTCATGATCAGCAATACTTCCGGGAGATAGCCAACGAACATCCCCGGAGTAATCCCGTTCATCGAACCCATCACCACGACAATTAACAGAGCCATGGAAATTCCAAATGAATTGGCACGCTGCATGATATTCCCTGTATAGAAACCGAAATGGGTCCCGATGAGTCCCAGTGCAAGTGCCCAGAGGCTGTAATTAATGCCTGTAAGCGAGTCCAGACTTACTGCGATCGCAGCACCAAGAAAGACCTGAAACAGCAAGATAACTTGAGTTTGATATTTTTCCGGCAGAAGACTCTTTCTTCCACTTGTTTTCTTCTTTGCCTCTTCTTCTTCAAGGGCAGCAGCGGAGGCAGCAACTCCTCCTGCCTGACTGATTTCTTTTTGCACCGTAACTCCCCGTTTTCGCAAAAAATAAGTCGCCAACGGCATTCCAATAAATTTTTGCAATGCAAGAACCATGGAGGGAATGGTAACTAAGCCGACAAGCCCCATCTCTGTCAGTTTTTCTACCGTGATGACGTGGGCAATGATTCCTCCTGATAACGGCCCGATTCCCGCGATGGCAGAGGTATAGCCAATGATTGGAATACAGATCGCCATAACCAGGATCGCTGCAATAACAATTCCCGATAATGCAATCAGCACCGCCTTATACTGTTCCTTCAGCTGCTGAAGAGGGATAATCGTCCCCATGTGTACAATCAATACGGCAGGAAGCAACGAGGCAAACGCGGTGAAACTGGCTCTGTCCACGATGTCCTGCGGAAAAATCCCTGTCCACAAGAGCAGCAGATAGCCCATCATCACCACAAATAGCATCGGCACCCTTGCTCTGGAAATCACAGAAATAAACTCACCTAATGCGAATAATGCAAAAATTAAAGCTGCAGCAACCAAAGGTTCATTCAACACAAACACACATCCTTCTATTCTTTTAATTGTTTACCAACGTGCGAATTCAGTTTACTCTTCCTCCTTCATCTGCACCAACCCTGGCAAAAGGTACAGATTTACTTTAATTGGCTAAAAAATGAAATTGTTGTATATTCTATAGCTTCGTCTTTTATATGTCAATAGGTATTTTTACTATTTCCACTTATCTGGTACGACAAAATACGACAAAAACTGCGCCAAATCAAGGATTACCGTCCTCCTGCAAATTGACTATTCTTTTTTCATTTCCTCTTGAGTTAGTAAAGGTATGAAGAGAAACCCCTTACAATTAGATGTTTATTTTTGAAAATAGCTTGACAATTTGTTTCCAATTACATATACTATCTAATTAATAAACATAAATGTAAAAAAATTATGAGAAGTGGGGGATGGATATTGATATGAACACAAGATTGGCCAAGCTGAGAGAAGCAATGCACAAGCAAGATTTGGAAGCAGTCGTGATTTTTTCCAGGGAAAACCGTCGTTATTTTGCAGATTTTGCCGGTTCGAGCGGCGCCTTGATTATTACAGAGTCAGAAGCCTTGCTCTTAACCGACTTCCGTTATTATGTGGAAGCAGAAACAAAGAGTTCTGATTATTTCGAAGTAATTCAGCATCCTGGTGGACAGCTGACGGAAAGTGTCGGCGAGCATTTGAAAAAACTGGAGCTGAAGAACGTCGGGGTAGAGGATTCCCTGGCGGTTGGTGAGATGGAAACATTAAAAAAAGCCGCATCTGGTATTACATTCTCCCTGATTTCTTCTGCAATTATGGAAATTCGCATGCGGAAGGACGAATCGGAAATTGCCAGCATTCGGGAAGGCATCCGGCTGTGCGACCTGGCGTTTGACCACATCCTTCACTTTATCAAACCGGGGATGAGTGAAAAGGAAATTGGCCTGGAACTGGAATATGTGATGAAGAAAAACGGAGCAGAAGGCATTAAGGCAAATCATGTGATTGCCTCCGGCGAGCGATCTTCTCTGCCACATGGACAAGCCACTGACCGGATTGTCCAGCAAGGAGAGTTTGTAAAAATGGATTACGGTGCAGTTGTGAATGGCTATTTCACCGACTTTACCCGGACCGTTGTGCTTGGAGAACCGTCAGAAAAACAGCTGGAAATCTATCAAATTGTGAATCATGCACTGGATGTGGCACTGGAACATGTCGGGCCAGGCAAAGTGTGCAGCGAACTGGATGAGATTGGCCGGTCGATCATCCGGGATGCCGGGTATGGTGACAATTTCGGCCACAGTCTGGGACATTCTCTCGGTCTCGATATTCATGAAAAACCTGCCATGCGTTCCACCGACCAGACGGTGCTTGAGCCGGATATGGTGATTACCGTGGAGCCGGGCATTTATATTTCCGGCTGGGGCGGCTGTAGGATTGAGGATTTAGTCGTCATTCGAGAAAACGGAATTGAAAATTTAACAACTGCAACGAAAGAATTACAGGTTTTGAACAATTAAGCTGAAGCAGCAAGAATACTTAATATCAACCAGAGAAAAAGGAGCTGTAGACCATGAGCAAATTTTTAAAAGCAATTCTTTTTGCAAGCCTGCTGCTGATTTTGGCAGCATGTGCAAGCGAGCCCGGATCGGAAAATGCCTCCGGGGAAACAAGTGGTGAAAATGCCGGAGAGACGCTCATCATTGCAACCCAGGCAGATGCTACGATGCTCGATCCGCACCTGGGGACCGACATTCCATCAGCCAATATTTTTCATAATAAAATCTTTGAAACACTAGTTAAACAGGATGAAAACATGGAGTTTCAGCCGGGACTGGCCACCGAATGGGAAAGGGTGGATGAGACAACCTGGGAATTCACCTTACGTGAAGGTGTAGAATTTCATGATGGCGAGCCATTCAATGCCGAAGCTGTTAAGGCCAATCTGGAGCGGGTGGTCAATGAAGATCTGGCCTCCCCGAGAGCCTCGCTGTTCAATATGATCAGTGAAATTGAAGTCGTGGATGACTACAAAATTCGTTTAATTACGGAATACCCATACTCACCGATGTTGTCAAATCTCGCCCATTATGCCGGCGGAATGATCAGCCCGGCAGCGATTGAAGAGCATGCGAGTGGAGGTACCACTGTCACCGAAAATCCTGTGGGTACTGGGCCATTCGTTTTCGAGTCCTGGACGCCGGGATCGGAGCTCAACTTGACAACGAATGATTCTTATTGGGGAGAGGCACCAAGCATTGCCGGTGTGCAGTACTTAATCATCCCGGAAGCACAGACTCGGATCAGCATGGTGGAAACCGGGGATGCACATATTGCTGAACCAGTTACCACAAGTTCTGTGAGCCGTATCGAAGGATCGGATGTCATGGAATTTTACAACACGGAAGGTCTGGGAGTCGACTATATGGGAATGAATGTCCAGAAAGAACCATTTGATGACAAATTGGTCCGTCAGGCGGTGAACCATGCTATCGATATGGATGCCCTGATCGAACATGTCTATAACGGAGTCGGGATCCCTGCAGAGGGGCCGATTGGACCAGCCGTGTTCGGGCATGATCCAGAGCTCGAAGGATATGAGCATAATCCGGAAAAAGCCAAGGAACTACTCGCAGAAGCTGGATTCCCGGACGGATTCGAAACAACGATCTCGACAAATGATGACCAGGCAAGAAGAGATGCGGCAGAATTTATCCAAAGTCAGTTAAGCGAAGTCGGTATTGAAGCTACTATTGAAGTAATGGAATGGGGCGCCTACCTGGAGGCCACCGCCGCGGGCGATCATGAGATGTTCATTCTCGGCTGGTCCAATATGACAGGCGATGGGGATTACAATCAGTACTACCTGTACCATTCTGACTCGCTTGGTCCGGCAGGGAACCGCGCGTTCTACAGCAATCCGGAAGTAGATGCACTGATCGACGAGGCCAGAAGCGAAACGGATCAAGAGGCACGTGCACAGCTATACAGCGAGGTGCAGCAAATTGAAGTGGAAGATGCACCGCTTGCACTAATGCGTCATGTGGAGCATATTGCTGCAGTGCATGAAAGTGTGGAAGGTTTTTGGATGCACCCATCGGGTATTTTGATGTTGGATGGTGTGACGATAGAATAGTAGAATAAAAACTGCGGAGCCTTTGAGGAAGGTTCCGCAGTTTTTTGCGTGAAATTGCTAAGTTTGGACCTGCTATATATTTTTGTGAAACAGTCTGGCAAACCAAAAACAGAAGGCTCAACTAACAAACATCATCCGGTAAATTCAGAATAATTTTGGTATAATCCGTAAAATCCTTTAAATGTTTGTCAATAATCGACTGCAATATGTTAAGATCAACATTCTGTTAATCATGAATGGCGATATTGCGGAAACTGACCATATTCATTAAAGCCGTTGCTAAATTATGGTTGATGATACCCGCATCTTCCAGCAAATTAAATGCCTCGGACTCGACTTTGGCAAGCCCAGCTTCTTTTCACTGACAATATGCATCGCCAGGTCAATAGACGTCTCACAGGCTCGCTGAATATTTAAAATGATCTGTCTTGTTTCGTGAAATCCACCAAATTATCCGGATTGTTTGCGTAGACCTCTTGAATACGTTTAATACTTCGCTCAATCTTTGCCACTTTATTTAACAGGGCATCATGGTCAACCAAGGATGGTCCCTCTTTTCTCTATACCAAGCAGAATTTCAGCGCGTTCTTCATTCAACTTCGCATACATGGAATAGGCCTTCATACGCTCCCTGATAAATACATTTTCATCCGTACAATACAGCAGTTCACCTGTTGAAAAAATTTGTGCAGCAAACACGGTATCAACTTCTCTTAAATTTACGAGGTCTACCTCCACATTGCATTTTTCGGAAAGATCACCTGCTAATAAGAATCGTTGATAACTCGTTAGGGTTTTTTCCGAATAATAAGCGAGATCAAGGTCACTATCATTTCGAGCATTTCCTTTTGCATAGGAGCCAAATACAACAACAAATAATGGCTGCAGCGCTTCATCTAATGTGTTTTTAATCAACTGCTCCCACTCTTTAGGTACCATTTTATTCGCCTCCATGAAAATTTCCTGTCCTTCATTTTATGCAACCCGGCTCCTCGCTTTTCTGTTGAAATACCAGGCCAATAAAGGTGGAACACAAGTAACAATCAGCAAAATCCGCATTAATTGCAGTGCGCTGACAATCGCGGGGTTCCCTCCCACTTCAGAGGCGGTCAGCACCATTTCGAATAAGCCGCCGGGAGCGAGGCTGAGAATAGCAGTCATATAGCTCAGTGAAGTAACGTTCGCCAGCAGCACACCCAGACCGGCGGAAACCGCCACGATGACTATTGACAGGCCGAGATAAACAAAACAATATTTTCCACCAATCCTTAGTTCCCGGAACAGGATGTTTTTTCCGAGGCTCGCACCGACGGCTATTTGTGCCGCGGCAAGCACCGGGGATGGAATGGCGGACAATTCGGCCGGGCTCACATTCAGCAAGGCCGTCGCACCAAGGGCGCCGATAATGATGCCGGCCGGAATTTTATCCCTAATCAACAGGGCAAACCCTGCCGGAATGATAAACCAGAGGTAGCCCAGGAGGTCAGAGGATGCATCACCGGCTGGCATCACAGTGGATGCCCCTTGTGCCTGATCGGCAAAAATAAATGTCATCGCGGCCGGCAGCATGAACAACACCGTTAACAACCGCATCGTCTGAAAAATCACCACGAGGGCGGGCTTGGCATTCAGTGCCTCACTGGCGATTGCCATTTCCGACAGGCCCCCGGGAATGCTGGAGAAAACGCTCGTGATTTGATCTACCTTAATCCACCGGGTAACAATGATTCCCAGAAAGATGCAGAACAAAATCAAGATGCAGGTCAAGATCAGAAACGGCAGAAAATAGGGGATGATCGTCTGAAAGGTCTCTGCAGTAAAATACAGCCCGAACGACATCCCCAATATCATAAACCCGCCATTTTTCACAGCTGGCGGCATGACTGATTTTCGATGCGTAAAACCCTGCCACAGCATGACAAACGTCAATGCGCCAAGCACCCATGGCAGCGGCAGGTTGGCCAAATAAAACAGGCCTCCACCGACGGAAGCCACGGCGGCAGTCTCGGCCAAACGCCCTGTTTGTTGGTATGACATGGTTTTATTCCTTCTCTCTATTTCCCTGAAAACTAAGCTTCCCTTAATCAAAATAGGGTGCATTTGTTTTCTTTAGGACCACTTCACAGAACATGTCTGCAGTATAACTCATTCTTCCGATATCTCTTCTGTTTATTTTAACACAAAGCATATTTGCCTTCAGTAAACTGAGCACCAGCCTGCAACCTATTCTTCGTTCACCAGCTCCATCGCACCAAGAATTCCCTGATCCCCGTTAAGTGTGGGTGCCACAATTAATTTCTCCACATCAGAAATATCCCTGTATCCCTGAAACAGCTCGATGAATTTCTCGCGGATCAGCGGAAGGAGGCTGGGTTGTTTCATTACTCCCCCGCCGAGGATAATCCTCTCGGGTGACAATATCAACAGATAATTCATCACAGCCTGGGCCAGATAATAGGCCTCGATCTCCCAGACTTCCGGGTCGTCTGTGAGTTCTATACCCTTCTTGCCATAGCGCGCTTCAATCGCCGTTCCGGACGCGAGCCCTTCCAGACAGTCGCCATGGAACGGACAACTGCCGGCAAACGTATCTTTTTTATGTTTAGACAGCAATATATGCCCCATTTCCGGATGGTCTTTACCCGTATACGGCTTTCCTTCATGGATAAAACCTCCGCCAATTCCCGTTCCGACGGTGATATACAGGCAGCTTTTCACATCACGCGCTGCCCCGAAGCGGTATTCCCCGAGCGCCGCGGCGTTGACATCTGTCGTTAATTTGATCGGCACTTGCATATCCTGCTTCAGCCTGCCTAGCAAATCGACCTGCTGCCATTTGATTTTTGGCGTGTTTAAAATAGTTCCATATGTAGCGCTCACCTCATCAAGATCAATCGGTCCAAAACCGCCTACCCCGAGTGCCTCGATATCATGCTGGCTAAAAAACTCCTTTACATCCTGAAATGTTTCCTCAGGAGCCCGTGTTGGAAGGGTTATTTTATCCAGAACATTCCCTTCTGCATCGCCTACAGCGCAAACAAAATTTGTTCCGCCTGCTTCGATTCCACCAAGTAATTTTGCCATTTTATCTCCTCCTTGTCTGTTGCATTACGGTGTCCAGGAAACGACAAACTGAGCACTGCCATCCAACGAGTACTCCCCTGTCTGATGCGGCAAAATGAAATGCATGCCTTTTTCCAGGTGGTAGCTTTCTTCTCCTGCCGTCAGTTCTGCCTGACCGCTGATGACACTGACTTGCAAGAAATCTTCCGTCAGCTTGCGGGACACGCTGCCATCCAGCTGCCAGTGCGCGACACAGAAATAATCCGCTTCCACTAACCGTTTTTCTGTGAGGCCACCGTTGACCCGTTCTTCCTGTTCGGTGTGGGCCGGCTGATGGGGCACTGTGGTCACCTGTTTGGCACGCTCCAGGTGCAATTCACGCTTCTCGCCCTTGGCATCTGTCCGGTCATAATCATATACGCGATAGGTAATATCCGAGCTCTGTTGCGTTTCCAGGATGACGATACCTTTGCCGATTGCATGAATGGTGCCACTTGGGACATAGAAAAAGTCGCCTGCTGTCACAGGGACCCGCTGCAACAGGTCGCCCCACTGTCCGCTGTCCATCATCTTTTCCAATTCTTCACGGGTGACAGCATGATGGCCCAAAATCAGCTCCGCTCCAGGCTCTGCCTCCAGCACATACCAGCATTCCGTTTTCCCGTACGGCTGGCCCTCGATTTCCCGGGCAAATTGATCATCGGGATGCACTTGCACCGAGAGATCGTCGTTAGCATCAAGCATTTTCACCAGGAGCGGGTATTCCTCATCGGTCTCCTTTTTTTTGTTGAAAAGCTCCCCATGCTCTTCCCATGCGTCTTTCAATGTTTTTCCTTTCAGCATACCATTGGTGATGGTGCTCGGCCCATTTGGATGGGCCGAAATCACCCATGCCTCGCCGGTTTTCTCAAAAGGAACGTCATAGTCATAGTCGGTGTGCAACTTTTGCCCGCCCCAAATTCGTTCCTGAAACACCGGCTGCAAAAAGATCGGCTGCTTGTTCATGTTGTTGTCCTCCTTGCTGCTTCGTTGGGTTATGTATGATTTTAGTTTACCATATTCGTGGGATAAAGCTGAAAAAGAGAGCGCTGAGGCTCTCTTTTCCGGTTAGATCAATAATGTTTTTACCTGGTTGCTCGCCACGTCAAAAGCAATCTCTCCGTCTTTGCTTTCGAGAGGCTGCTGTGGTTTTTCATTAAGGTTCGCTGCCATTACCGGCTCCTCCCGTTCAGAAACGCGGAATGATCCTTTCACAATTTGCTCATTTGCATTATACACTCTCAGCACAAGTCGCTCCTCGTTCTCTGCCTTTTTCAGTGTGCTTAAGGTTGTCGATTTGCTCGTTTCCTCCAGTAGCTGATGGCGTTCCGGCGATTCGATTCCGGATGGGTTCAGCTTCATGGCATTATGCGGAATCTTGTTGTACGTTTCCACCGGAGTGGCATATTCCTTGGCCATTCGGGCAATCTCAGTTGGAGTGGTTTCCCCATCATGGGTAACAATCGCAAAATTAAGCGATAATTTACCGATCATCTGTGAATCCGGCGTTGGCAGCTTAATCCCTGATGGACGGCCCGGCCGGCGGATGAGTTCTTCTTTTCCAAGTACACCAACACTGCGGAATAATGTGAGCGCGATCGTATCATAATTTTCACCAATAACCTCAAATTCGCGAGTGCTGTTGGTCAGAACACTGACACCGCAATGATCGTCTGAAATTCCTGCATAAGAGAGCATCGGATAGATCGCGTCCGGCCGCTCGCTCCATTTTTCCTCTTCCCAGACATCCATTGCCGGGTCGCGAACAGCCCGTTTGATTGAGCCAAACTGGTTATCAGCAAGGGAAAAATCAGCAGCAATCCCGGCAGGAATCAGCGTGCGCAGACGATGATCCTTGGCCTGGTTGTTCAAGTTGGCGCAAATTTTGATCATCCGCTTATGTTTCGGAATCGTGATCTGCCAGCTAACATCAACAAAAGCATCCCGCTTATTGGCTTTCCGGCTCGCTAAATCTTCTGGCACCTCCAGTTTCATATCGATCGTCAGCTGTGCTTCATAATCGTTCTGCAAGATTTTCGCTTCCGCTTTGGTGTGACTGCTGTAGATGATTTCCTCGTCAAGCAGCGGCGAATAATCATATTCATCGCCATCATCCCCGCCATTTTCCAGGAGAAGCACCTGATCAAAAGTTTCCTGCAGTTCCTTGTCGACAATTTTCAGTGTACCATTCGGGTTCACTGTAACGGTGTGAAAATCCGTCTCCACCTTGTCTGTCTCAGCAAAGGAATTTTCCATCGGCTTCTCGGCATCTGTTACGTAATACGTCTGATACCCCATGGCAGGCAGTGTGTCCTCCAGCTGGATCCTATAGCGGAAAAACGGATCATAGTTGCCGTAATGCACGATTTGCCGATCAATCAGGCCGGGGTCGATTTCTTCCTTGCTCATGACTTCAAACGGAATCTCCCTGCCCTGACTATCTTGCAATGTGAACGACGAAAGCTTGGTGATCACTGTCGTGGTAAAAGCTTCCTTGCGCTCATATGGCAGCAAGTTGAATGCCGTCAGCCTGTCCTCATCGCGTCTGGTACCTACTGCATCGGTAATCTTCCGCTTATAAAACTCAATTAGCTGATCAGTTTTTTCCTCAGCCAGGAAAAACCGTCCCATAATTTCCCGGTGTACCTTATCCGAGCAACAGCTGCCGATACTGTCATGGGCGTGGTTTTTCATAATCTCTTTCCAAATTAATTCAATCAGGCCATGATGATATTCAAATCCCAGGCTATAGGCAGTCGACGCCAGTGGCTCCAGTATATTGGTGATTTTATTTTCAATCCGCGTGTTGGCCGCCTTGATATCCATCCGGGAAGAGTAGATGCTGCGGTGGACCCGCATGTATTTGCCATCCAAAAATTCCCCCTGGATCGTCGGCAGTGCTTCGTTTTTCTCCAATCCCGCAAACAATTGATCATAGTTACTGAGGAAAAACTCCCGGTCCGGATAGAGCTTATGCAACTTTTCCATAATCGTAAAAATGTTTTTCTGAATTGGCATCTGATCATGGCCATTTGGCACGAGAAGATGATCGCTCGTTGCTCCGCGGTCAAGTACGGTGAAATATTTGTCCATTCGTTTCTGAAGTTCCTCTTCATCCTCCGGCAAATATTTTCCAATTGCATAGCCAAGCGGGAGCAACTGAACGAGAACATTGGAACCATCCTCGCTTTCCCAGTAAAATTCCGTCCGGTCCGTGCCATGCCGCTCAGACGTACCGCGCCAGAAAATCGAATACTTAATGTCAAAGCCGTTTAAAATCTGTGGCATTTGTGCGGACTGCCCGAAAGAATCAGGCAGGTATCCGATTTTCATCGGTGCACCGAATTCCTCGCTGTCTTTCAGTCCATAAAGCAGATTCCGCACAATCGACTCCCCGCCGACAATCATCTCATCTGTTTGCGTATACCACGGGCCGATAATCAGCTTCCCTTCTTGGACGAGCTTTTTGACCCGCTCCCTGTTTTCCGGTTTCACCGCAAAGTAGTCTTCCAGAATCGACGTCTGTCCGTCGAGTAAATAATATGGATAATCCGGATTGTTCTCCAGCATGTCCATGATCTCTTCCATATTATTCACCAATAGAATGCGGGATTCTTCGGTGGAAAAGTACCATTCTCTATCCCAGTGCACATGCGGAACCAGGTGTACTTTCTTCATGTTGTCCCTCCATTCCCGGCATCGGTTGTTTATCACTATAGCTTACGATGCCGCTTGCTGTTTTTTTAATTTGTTTTTGCGTGTGACAATGAGAAGCAGCATGGAAATAAATGCGCCGATGACGGCGGCACTGAACCAGACACTCGCTCCCAATAGGACTGGCTGTCCTTCCAATAAAGCCAGAGAGAAAATTCCCGCTCCCGGCACCGTCAGGCCGATGCCAAAGTAGGCAACAATCGCACCTGTTACGGCAGAACCTGCGACCAGGGAAGGAATCACCCGCAGTGGATCATTGACCATAAACGGAATCGCACCCTCTGTGATCCCGGCAAGCCCGAGAATCCATGTCTGCTTGCCGACTTCCCGCTCCTGCTTGCTGAAATAGTTCTTTGCAAAAATGGTTGCCCCTGTTACGGAGAAAGCAGATACCATTTTCACTGAAGCAAATGCTGCATATGGAACAAAATTCCCATTGGCCATTGCCCCGATACAGAAGGCATATGCCGCTTTATTAACTGGACCGCCTAAATCAAAGGAAACCATTGCACCAATGATTGCACCAAGAATCAGCGCATTGGCCCCGGATAAGCTGTCAAGCCACTGAATCAGGGATTCGTTGATCCAGACAAGGGGTTCCCCTACGACAAACAGCATCAGTGAGCCGACAACTAATGTGCCGACTACCGGATATACCCAGAAGCTGACAAACCCGGCGAATGTGCCTTTTGGCTTTACTTTTTCTTTCAAGAATCGCAGGAAATACCCGGCCAGAATACCTCCAAGCATCCCGCCGAGGAATCCACTACCGATCAAGTTGGCAGCAAGTCCGGCTGCAAAACCTGGCCCAAGTCCCGGTTTATCGGCAATTGAATAGGCCATGTACGCGGCAAGCACCGGTACCATGATCTGGCCTAGCAGTCCGCCGCCAAGCTGACGCAAGAGCCATAACCAGGATCCTTCTGTGTCATACAGTTCCTGCAGTCCGAATCCTTGTGAAATAAATGTCGCGACGGCCAGTGTCATCCCGCCGGCGATAATAATCGGAATCATATAGGAAATCCCGGTAAGCACGGAGTCTTTGATTTCTGTTTTAAATGATTTTTTGCCATCATCGGAAAAACCATTTTCCTCGGATTCCTCCGCCGGCTGATAGTCCTGCTTAGGCTGGGATTCCGCTTTTTCCAATGCTTCTTTCAGCAGTTTTTCCGCGTTTCTTAACGGTGCAGCTACCGCCGTTTTAATTTTTGGCAAATGCTTGTAGCGTGCTTCATCTTTAATCGCTACATCATTGGCGAAAATCACAGCATCCGCATTCTTCAGCTGTGCAGCGGAGTGTCGGTCCTCAATCCCATTGGAACCCTGTTTCTCTACCAGCACTTCCACACCCATTGCATTTCCAGCTTTGATCAGTTCCTCTGCCGCCATGTACGTGTGGGCAATTCCGGCTGGGCATGCCGTCACCGCAAGTATTGTTTTATCAGATGCTGCTTGAGTTTTCTCAGGAGCAGCCTCCATATGATCCAGCTGCTGATACAGCTCCTCGCTATCTTTTGCCTGAAGGAGCCTATCTTTATAGGATTCATTGGTCAATCTGGTTACCAGTTCGGCTAACAGATCCAAATGCGTGTTTCCCGCTTCACTGTCGGGAATCGCCAAGAGGAAAATCAACTCCACCCGGTTCTCCGGATCCACGCTTTCCCAGTCTGCAAGCGGGGTTTTCAGTGTTGCAACAGCAAACGTTGCTTCCTTAACTGCTTTCGATTTCCCATGGGGGATGGCGAGCCCACCTTCGAACCCGGTCGGTGAAAGTTTCTCCCGCTCCCATACCGCATCAAGGAAATCCGCCTCTGAATCAAGCTTTCCTGCCTCATTCAGCTGGCTTGCCAAATGGCGAATTGCCTCCTCTTTTGAAGCGTATTCATTTCCAGTACTGACTAATGCAGGTGAGGTAAGTGATTGTAATTGCATGAGGGGTCCCCCTTTTCTTGTAAGTGTTTTCATTTCATATTTCAAGATTAACAGAAAAAAAATAAGAAGAGCGTTTCTTCTTATTTTTAAACAGAATTTTATTTTTATAGCGTTTTCATGTGTATTTATTCACATCGAGCCTATATGATCCCAGTAATACTGGGACAATGCCTGCAGCACAATCATTACCGGAGTGTGATCGGTAATATTGTATCCATTTAGCTCCTTCTTCGGTGAGTAGCAGTACAGCGGGAGTGAAGCCAACTGCTGCAGTGGATTCTTTTGAAAATGGGTTAAGGAAACAATTCGGATACCTCTCGCATGTGCCCGCTCGGCAATCTCCAGCACCTGCGGGGTTTTGCCGGAGAGACTGATCAGAAACAGAACATCCTTCTCTCCCATTTCCTCGACTGCATGCAAAATTTCATGGCGATGGGAAAAATAATCCGAACCCTTGCTGACCACCCGCAAATTCCGCACCATCAACTTGCACACGTCACTGTTATCCCCAACGCCGTAAAACAGTACATGCCTGGCTTCCTCCATCCACCGGCACACCGTTAGAATGATCTCTTCATCCATCAGGTCGAAAGTTTTTTGAATGTAAAAATAAGAACTATTCTGCACCTGGCTTTGTTCACTCTGCTCATCCTTCAGACTGCTTTTCAGATGGGAAAAACCGTCATACCCTAACTTTCTTGAAAGCCGCATAATAGTGTTTGGGACTGTGTACAGCTGGTCAGCGAGATGCTGTATCGACATCTTCTGAACATCCTGTTTATGTTCGAGAATGAACTCAATAATCTGGTCATCAGTATCATTTAATTTATATTCATATTTACGTGCTCGTTCTTCCATCCGCATAGATTAATTCACCCTCTTTTATTATAGCAAAGTTTTTTTGGATTTTCTCTCGTGTTGGTGGTGGATGGGAGTCGGTACATTGAGCTGCGGGGGTGGTCGAATACGTTAGGATGGAATTCAGCGGTTGACACAGAAACTTCATCGGCCAGCACTGTATCTTCAGCGCAACTGTATAAAACTTCGGCTGCTAGAGGGAAGACTTCAGCGCTTCATGCTATAACTTCAGCAATAGCTCATAGTCGACAAAACTCGACAACCCGCCGCTCTGCAGAAAATAAAAACAGCACCAACCCCCAGGCTGATGCTGATATTCGATAATGCTATTTCACCGGCTTCCTCCACAAACCAAGCACAATAGCCGTGATAACGGTACCGACTGCCAGTGCGAGCAGGAAGAACAGGGCATTATCTGCCAGCGGAATGACAAAGATCCCGCCATGTGGTGCTGGAATGGAGCTACTCCATAGCTGGGTCAGTCCGCCGGCGATGGCCGCTCCGAGCACAGAAGAACCGATGATGCGCAGCGGATCGGCTGCCGCAAAAGGAATAGCGCCCTCTGTGATGAAGGAAGCCCCCATTACATAGTTGGTCATCCCTGATTTGCGTTCATTCTCATTAAATTTATTTTTAAACAACGTGGCTGCCAGTGCAATTGCCAGTGGCGGGACCATCCCGCCAGCCATTACCGCCGCCATCAGGCTGCCGTCCCCGGTGTCGGTAAAAATACCGATCGAAAACGTGTAGGCTGCTTTGTTGAATGGGCCACCCATATCTATAGCCATCATGCCGCCAAGCAAAGCGCCTAAGATGACGGCATTGGCTGTGCCGAGATTTTCCAGAAACCCGAGCATCGACGTATTAATCACGGCAAAGAATGGACCGATCAGGTAATACATCAGAATCCCGGTAAGTAAAAGGCCAAGAACCGGATAAATCAAAATCGGCTTTAATCCTTCTAATGATTTCGGCAGATTACGGAACATTTTCTTCAACCAAACAATCAGATAACCTGCAAGGAAACCGGCAACCAGTCCGCCAATAAAACCGGCATTGCTGTTGACCGCAATCAGACCGCCGACAATACCAGGCATGAGTCCCGGCCTGTCACCGATACTCATGGCGATAAACCCAGCAAGAATCGGAATCAGGAAGCTGAACGCATTGCTACCGATGGTATTCAGGAAAACAAACAGTTCACTTTCACTTCCCAGCACACTTTCAAACAGGAAGGAAATCGCCATAAGAATCCCGCCGCCCACAACAAATGGCAGCATATGCGAAATCCCGTTCATCAGATCCTTGTAGATTTTGCCCCATACAGAAGCGGAATTTCCTGCATCACTGGAGCCGCTGCTTTCGCCACCCTCAGCCTGATACACAGCTGCTTCTTGCTGCAAAATTTTTCCAATCAGTTCTTTCGGTTTATTAATTCCCTCACTGACCGGGCGTTCCAGCACTTGTTTGCCATCAAAGCGCGCCATTTCCACATTTTTATCAGCGGCGATGATGACACCGTTTGCCTGTTTGATTTCTTCTTCGGTAAGACGATTTTTTGCCCCATCGGATCCATTTGTCTCGACGCGGATCTGAACATTCATCTCACTTGCCGCTTTCTTGAGCGCGTCTTCTGCCATATAGGTGTGGGCAATCCCGGTAGGACAGGCAGTTACAGCCACCACAAATGCCTGCTTTTCGTTTCCGGAGGCTTCCGGGGACTTCCTATCCTCCGATTGGCTCTCTTCTTCCTCTCCGGCAAAAAGTGCCTGTACCTCTTCCGGCGTCTTGGCCTGCTTTAACTGACCGACAAATTCTGCGTCCACCAGCAGCCGGGAGATTGCCGCCAATGTTTGCAGATGCGTATCATTGGCACCCTCTGGCACGGCAATCATGAAAAATAAATAGGACGGCTGGCCGTCCAGTGAGGCAAAGTCCACACCCTTTTCACTTCTGGCAAACAAGACGGTCGGACGCTTGACCGCTTCGGTTTTTGCATGAGGCATAGCAATCCCATCGCCAAGCCCGGTGGATGTCTGCTCTTCACGCTGCATGATCGCCGCGCGAAACGTCTCCGCATCTTCTACAACAGAATTATTTGTCAGGCTCTGAATCATTTCATCAATCGCAGGTTCCTTCTCCGTCGCCTTCAGATCCATGATCATGACATCTTTGCGCAGTAAATCAACTATTTTCATCGTTATCCTCCTACTCCTTACGCTAAACGTGTGATTTCTATTTGATTAAGCAGTGCGAGAATGTTGTCCTTTTTCGCTAAATCATCGGAAAAAGCCGTGGCACTTCCTGAAGCGATTCCCATCTGAAAGGCCTGCTGTACGTCCTGCGTTTTTGTGTATTTCCCGATAAAGCCGGCGATCATGGAATCTCCGGCACCAACCGAATTTTTCACTTTCCCTTTAGGCGGCATGCCGTGGAAAATTCCGTCCTGGGTAAATAACAGTGCCCCCTCGCCTGCCATAGACACAATCACATTCTTCGCGCCCGCCTCCAGCAGTTTTTTTCCATATGGCAGGGCGTCCTCTTTTTGATGCATATTAACATCATACAGTTCCGCCAGTTCTTCCAGGTTAGGTTTTACGAGCAGTGGCTGCTCAGGAAGTGCCGCCTTGAGAGCTGCCCCTGTCGTGTCAATCACAAATTCCGCACCCTCGCTTGTGATTGTATCAACTAATCGCTGGTAGAAATCAGTTGGCAGAGAAGGCGGTTTGCTTCCGGATAGAATGACAATATCCTGTGCGGTGATGGTCTCCAACTGCCTAAGCAACTGCTCTGATTCTTTCGAAGAAATCTCCGGACCGCGCCCGTTAATCTCGGTTTCCTGCTCGGATTTCAGCTTGAGATTAATACGGCTGTCTGCTTCCACCGGAATAAAATCAGCCGGAATGCCATCTGCTTGCAGGCGGGTGGCAATAAAATTCCCCGTAAAGCCGCCCAAAAATCCAAGCGCTGTTGTCTCATAATCCAACTCTTGGAGCAGGCGTGAGACATTGATGCCCTTTCCTCCCGGCAGTTTCAGCTCATTTTCCATTTTGTTCAATTTGCCAAGCTCAAGTCGATTAACTTGGACGACATAATCAATGGAAGGATTCAGTGTTATCGTGTAAATCATTGCTGTGCCTCCAAAATGTCTGTTTTCTCCTTATAGACGTCAAGATTGCTGTACTTGCTATCAGTGATGATGGTTACCTCATCGATGTCGCACACCTTGGTAAAATTCACTTTGTTCCATTTCGTATGGTCTGCCAGCACATAGGTGAGCGCAGACTGCTGGTGTGCCAGTTTTTTCAGTGATGCTTCCTCCAAGTCGGGTGTCGTACAGCCAAATTCCAGATCAATCCCGTTCATCCCCAAAAAAACTTTATCAAACCGGTAATTCGCCAGTCCGCTCAGCGCGCCCGCCCCGATAATTGCCTTTGTGGAGTGCTTAATCTCTCCCCCGAGCAAATAGGTGCGAATGTGGTGGTCGGCAAGCAGCGAGGCATGCTGCACTCCGTTGGTCACCACCGTTATGTTTTTCTCTTTCAGAAAAGGGATAACAGCTGCGGTTGTGGTGCCAGCGTCCAGATAAATTACATCTTGTTCACCGATGAGAGAGGATGCTAATTTTCCAATCGTTGTCTTTTCTTGCACGTTTTTGACGGTTTTCTCTATATTTGAGAGTTCCTCATCCACTTGGTAGATTCTTTTCGCCCCGCCATGAATACGTTTGAGAAGACCTTCCTGGCTCAACTGCTGCAAATCACGCCGGATGGTTGCCTCTGAGCAATGCAGCGCTTCCATTAATTGCTGTGATTTTACAATACCATCTGCTTTCAACCGTTCTAAAATGTAGGCATGCCGTTCTTCTGTTAACATACGCATCCCTCCCTTAGTCATTAGTTTACCATCAATAACGATCAAAAACAATCATAAATTTGCACGGACGAGAAGTGACGTTGGGAGGACATGCTGATTCAGGGAGGTGCTAATGCAGAAAGAGCTGGCGCAAAAGTGATCGCCAGCTCTCCCTTAATTCATATAAAAATTTGCTTCCTTGGCATATAGAACATGGCCGTCTGCGACTTGTTCCTCTGCCAGTTCATCCGCTTCTTTCTTTGTTTTTGCCTGCACTGTCGTTTGTTTTACCAGTCCGTCTTCTGTCTGGTATGTAATGCGATAGCTGCATGTCATTGGTTTGTGCTCCTTTTTTGCTGTAGTGATGGATTCTAGTATTTCATATTTGAGTTGTTTTATTCATTTTGGGGTAGTTAGTGAGAGGTGGTAACTCGATTTGGGCTTCTCGTAGACATTTCGGGCGTTCATCCTACTGGTTTTGTCCGTGAGACACGATCTCGCGGACATTTCGAGCCTCTTTCCCGCTGGGTTTTGTCCGTGAGATACGGTCTCGCGGACATTTCTAGCTTCTTTCCCGCTGGTTTTGTCCGTGAGAAGCGGTCTCGCGGACAGTCGCTCCCTCCCCCTCCACCCAGTTCCAAAAACCCTCCAAAAAAAGCTGGCTGCAAAGGGAAACGCTACCCTCAACAACCAGCCTCTATCAACTCACTCAATTCCTCATCTCCAGCAGCTTCTGTTTCATTTCGCCTTCCATCGCAGTCAGTTCTTTTTCGGCCTGCTGGCGTTTTTCCCGGCCTTCTGATTGGATGCGGATGGTTTCTTCAATCGTTGTTATCAGGTCCCCCTGGGTTTTCTTCAAGGTTTCCACATCCACCAGGCCGCGCTCGTTTTCCTTCGCTGTTTCAATTGCATTCGTTTTCAGCATTTCTGAGTTTTTCTCCAGCAGTTCATTTGTCGTATCTGAGACCTGTTTTTGTGCCTCGACCGCTTTCTGCTGCCTTAGCAACGTAAGCGCTGTGGCGATTTGATTTTTCCAGAGCGGGATCGCGGTCATCACCGAGGATTGAATCTTTTCTACCAATGCCTGGTTGGTATTCTGGATCAGCCGGATTTGCGGTGCGCTTTGCATGGTGATTTGCCTGCTCAGCTTCAAGTCATGGGTACGCTTATCCAGTCTGTCGGCAAACTGCAGCATGTCATTCACTTCCTGCACATCCATCTGGCTGCCGCTTTTATCCGCCTTCTGTTTCAGCTGAGGAATCACGGTCGTTTCCAATTCCTCCAGCTTCATCTCCCCTGCAGCAATATAGATCGTCAAAGCATCAAAATAATCCCTGTTTTTGTCGAACAAATCATCAAGCATATCGTTATCCATGGTCAGCGCATTTCTGTGCCGGTCCAGCTGCACACGAATCCGGTCAATTTGTGCACCGGTTTTCTGATAGCGGGACAGCATCTCATTGACAGAACCTGAAACCTTGCCAAATATGCGGCGTAAAAATCCCTGTTTCTCCTGCTGCAACTCTTCCGGGTTCACTTGCTCCAGTTTCTTCATTAAATCTGTCAGCACATCGCCGATTTCCCCGGTGTCCTTTTTCTGTACGTGGTCCAGCAGCTTATGGGAAAAATCCGTCAGCTGGGATTGTGCCTGCGTGCCGTACTCCGTGATTGCTTGCCGGTCTCCGGGCTCAATTTGTTTGGCCAGCTGTTGCGCTTTTCCTCTGTCTTCCTCTGACAGGCGGTCGGACATTTTCTGTGGCTTGTCCCCATCTTGGGGAATGTCTCGGGGCTTTACCGCCGTGGCAGTATCTTCCGCACCAAACGGGTTTGCCAATAAATCATCCAGTGTCCCGGAACGTTTTTGCTCTTGATTTTCCTTCATTTCAGCAACCTCCTGTCCTTATTGCCAAGTCTTCTCTCTTTGGATTGCTTGGCTACATCCATTTCCATATGCAACGTATTCATGTCATCATTCAGCATAATGTGTAAATCTTTTCGCACCATTTCGCCCATCCCGGAGATCGTTCGCCTTGTTTCAGTAAGCGATTCAACCATCTCCTTCGATGGAGATGGCTGTGATGCCAGATAGGCATGTTTTTCCGCCAGTTCCACAAGAGAATCGAGATGACTGTAGAAAAATGCTTCAGCCTGATAAAAGCGCCTTGGTTCTCTTTTGGTATTTCGGTAGATGGACCGAACCGTCTGCCAAATTTCCAGGTTCTCTTTCGCCTGCGGAATGCTCCGCACACGCAGGAACGCTTTCTGCAGCCGGCCGATTTTTGTCCGTGCTTCTTTTAAGTTTTGCTTAATATATTTATATTCCCGTCTTGAAAGCCCCGCATGCCGCAAAAATCGCCAATGCATAATGCCTTTCAGGGAGACATAGGATCCTCCGCCCCCAAGCAGCGCATAAACGCTTGAAAGCAGAAACCCTACCTCCAAGGCGGCAAAGCTGACAAGCCAGACTCCCGCCGCAGCAATCGAGGCAGCACTGGAACTTAACAGGAATTGTACAAATCCTCGCATGGTGTACTCCTCCAGTACAATTTGCTTTATATAAAAATATTGTCATTTAATAACCTTCTACAATTAGTTGTACGTATGAAACAGGGAAAAGGTTTCACTTTCATTTTACTTATGTTTGTGACAAATACCAAGAGAAAGGAACGCTGGAGGAGATTTTTATACATCTTTGCCGTAAATCTCGCGGGGAACTTGCTCAGCGGGAAAAATGCAAGGGAAACTGATTTACGGTATATTTGAGTTAAACGGAATCAGAAATCTTCCAAATGGGGGTTGCGACAATGAGAAAAATCGGTATCGATGCAGGGGGTACGTTGACGAAAGTTGCTTATCAGGAGAATGGGCACATGCATGTTAAAACTTTTTCCAATCAGAAACAGGAGGAGATTTTGCAGTGGCTGCAGCTCTTCACGCCTGATGCACGGTTTTGCTTGACGGGCGGGAGAAGTGCTTCTCTGCAAGGAAATCTTCAACAAAAAATAGTGCAAATCGACGAGTTTCAAGCAATTGCGGAAGGGACGAAACATTTGCTGCATGAGGAGAAAGCCACCTATCCAGATGAATTCATCCTTGTCAGCATTGGCACAGGGACTTCGATTTTCCATGTGAACAGTGAAAGATCGGATCGGCTTTTCGGCAGCGGCATTGGCGGCGGCACCTGGATGGGGCTTGGGATTTTGCTGACAGGAAAAGATGATTTTCGCAAACTCGTTCGTCTTGCAGGGGAAGGTGACTCAGCAAAGGGTGATCTGCTGGTTAAAGATATTTATCAAGCACAGGAAGCCCCGCTGTTGGGTGAGTTGACTGCTGCGAATTTTGGCAAGGCTGCTGATAACCGTGAAGTTACTTCCGCTGATTCCATGGCAAGCTTGGCAAGGATGATTGGGGAGACAATTATGCTGCTTGCCTCCCAGGCCGCCGCGAAGCAACAGGTAGAAAAAATCGTATTTGCGGGAAGTACGTTGGATGGCAATAGGCCACTTCGAGACGTTTTGAACGGCTTTCGCGAGATGCTTCCTTATGAACCGATATTTTTAGAGAAAGGCGCTTATGCGGGAGCGATTGGAGCGCTGCTGGAAGGTTAATTCAGGGTGAGGGTAATTCGCCCTTACTCCTAAACTGTCACTGCCTCAGGCACCTGCTCTACTCCATATTGACAAAAGGCCGATGATATTCGAGTTCGCCTTTAATTCGCTTGACCATTATTTTCTCGCCCGAGAGCCACTTATTGAAGTCGAAAATAACCGGCTTGCGGGCGGGCCCGATGACGAACCAGGCTTTTAATTCTTCAGGAAAGTACATCGATGTGTGAATCGTGCCGGCGGATGCGTCATATTTTCCCGAAAAAACGTCGTGGGCAGGGTCATTCATGACGTTGAAAGCCTGATATGGGTTGATTGCATGCTGCTGTTGTTCCTGTATCGTTTTTTCCCTTTGCCGGGTTTCTTCCTGACGGTAGCGATTTTCTTCTTCCAGCAAATGAAAATGATTTGTACATACATTCGACCTTCTTGCCGCGACTTCTCTTGGTGAAGCTTCGACGACATAGGATTCACCGGCAGCATCCAAAAGAACATAGCTGAACGAATGTCTGTGTGGAATTTCTTTTAGCAGGGAAATCGCCTCATCTACATTCGCACAGGTTTCCAAAATGATGCGACCGATCATATTGCATAGAAACCCGTCCCCTGATTTTTTGCTATGTGTGAAGTTATACCCCATCACAAGTCCTTTTTCGTTCATCCCGTCAATCCGCCCGGTAATTTGCATGGAAGGCCCGATAACGGCAAAGCCCTGATCGGTCGGCTCATATAACACGTACCTTCCTTCATATCCTCTTGGGTGACTATCGTAATTCCTAACCATGAATGCATTGTCGGTGAAAATAGAACAGCCGCTCCGAGTAAATTCCAAATAATAACCGCCAAATCGTCGAAATGCTTTTTCCATATCCATGTGAAGGGCATCGGCAAGTCCGCGGATTTCATCAAGTATGGCCGGTGCGAATGTTGCCATGATGTCTTTGTATTCTTCCGGATTGATTAAAAAATGACGGTTTTTCTTTGGTCCCCACTGTTTTTCCCGGTTAGGCAAAATTGGTGAACGTTTAAGCAGTTCACCTTGGAAATAACCGAAATCATAGTGGGTTCCTCTGTATTGAATGACATCGCTGTAAAACTGTTTCATCAACTTCATTCCTCTGTCGATTTCGCTATTGTCAGTGTACGATACGATATACTTAAAAAGCAATAAGAATATAGGGGATTGATGGTACCATCGTTTTTCAGGTATTCGTTGCATGTTGCAAAGGGTGATTTGTGAGGAAGTCATAGCTCCATCTAAGCCATTGCTGTGCCATGATAGCTCCTGACGAGTAACAGGGTAAACAAAGTGATAAACCTCTGTGATGTCATCATTCCCCCAACTCTTCCATTAGCTCCCTTATCCTATTCACTTTTTCATTTGTTATCTGCTGGTCAATAGATAAGACCGACCATTCTCCATCATTTTTCTCCATGTTAAACCACATATTGATCCTGCTCCCCTTTGGCAGGTTGGTTTTATCTATAACAACCTCCTCACCAAACCTCTCAATTAGTATCACCGCTTCCCCAGCTTCAAAACGCTCCAGCACTCCTTTTGCCATGATCTTCTCTTGTTTCACCGCCCCATCGTTTTCAGCATCATAACCGGTCACCGCTGCAGTCAGAAACACCATCGCAGCTATCATTGTCGTTAATGAAAGCATCCACTTTTTTTCTCTGCTGCTTCTCATCTATCTCCACCTCGCCATGTTTTTCTCCATTATCACTAAAATTCGCAAATAGCGCACATAGGCAAAATGGCAAAACTAACTCCCAGACACCCCGGAAAATGCACTTTTACCAGGAAGAAAATAGAAAAACTGCTGCTCTGGAGCATCACAAAATACTTTTTCACCCTTTTTTAAAATAAATATTCTTATGACTCAAAATGAATCTAGCTTTTGATGGTTGCTTTTGGTACGCTTAAACTAGAGAAGACAGGCGATAATAGGGGGTAATAAATTGATGAAGCGGTACATATTCGTGTTGCTTTTTGCATTCCTTTTAACTGCGTGTGGGCAAGAAGCTGACACGGATAGCACGGCAAATATGGCTGGCCAGTCCGAAACCGTAGAACGGGAAAAGGCTGCTGCAGACATCTTAACCGATGAAACTGACACGGAAACGTCAGAAGAAGCAAATACAGAAGCGGGGGGCGCAGCTGAAGAAACAGCGGAAAATGAAGCTTCAAGTGACGATCTACACGAACTGCAAGTGCATTTCATCGATGCAGGACAAGCAGATGCGACGCTTTTTCAGTACGGGGATGGCGAGGAAGTCTATACAATTCTGTACGACACGGGAGACTGGAGAGGGAATGATGTCGTGAATTATCTTGCTGCGCAAAACATTTCCGAGATTGATCTGATAATTGTTAGTCACCCGGATGCCGATCACATTGGTCAATTAGCTGAAATTGTCGCTGCCTATCCAGTGGGGGAAGTGTGGATGTCTGGTAATGAAAGTTCCTCCGATACGTTTCAGGAGGCAATTGCCGCAGTGTTGAACAGTGATTCGGATTATCATGAACCACGAACCGGAGAGGAATACGAAATTGGGCCCATGGAATTAAAGGTACTTTACCCAAGCAGCATTACAGGTCGTTCCAACGAAGAATCTGTTGCTGTGCACTTCACCTATGGAGATGTCCGGTTCCTATTTACAGGAGACGCCGAACAGGCAGGAGAAATGGAAATGCTGAACAGCGGAGTCGGAGTGGAGGCTGATATTCTGCAGCTTGGGCATCACGGCTCGGACACATCCAGCGCCCCGGCCTTCATCGAAGCGGTTGACCCGGCTATTGCGATTTACAGTGCGGGCGCAGACAACAGCTACGGGCATCCCAGCCCGGAAGTAGTATCGCGGATCCAGAATTCTGGCATTGAGCTGTACGGTACGGATGTACATGGAACGATTGTGGTCACAACCGACGGAGAAAATTACAGTATCGCCACAAAAGAGGATGGCACCATCAGCCCGGAAAACACGGCAGATGCTGAATCAGAGCCTGAAAATGAAGAAGCATCCAGCAACGCGAATGACACTGCTGAAGAAAACAGCGCGGCCGATTCCTGCATAAACATCAACGAGGCTTCTCCAGAAGAACTGCAGGAAATTATTCATATCGGACCAGAACGGGCACAGGATGTCATCTCGCTTCGGCCATTTGGTTCTGTAGATGATTTAACCCGTGTCGATGGAATCGGTCCGGCCCGGATTGCAGATATAACAGCGGAAGGCTTAGCCTGTACAGGAGGGTAAAAAATGAAAGGCATACTTGACCGAATGGAAGATAACAACAAAGCCGTTATTCTCATCGAAGAACAAAAGGAAGAAATCATCGTCTCCAGAGATGAGTTGCCAGAAGGAAGCGATGTAAATACATGGTTTCAAATGGAAGAACAGGAGGGCAAATACCACATTGTCGCAATTGATGAGGCAATGACGAAGGAAAAAGCACAAACAACCTCTTCCCTTATGGAGAAACTTCGGAATAAAAGCAAGGGGAGTAAATTTAAGAAGAAATGACGTGGAAGAAGCGACAACTATGTAAAAGAAAAACTGACTTCAGATTTTATGGTCTGCCTTTCCGCTAAATTCAGTGAAGAAGAAAGGAAAGCTTGGCTTTTGGCCAAGCTTTTCATATGTATGCAGGGGAATAAATTTATGAAAAAAGCATTTGCCCGCTCCTGCATAGACAAATACTCTCTCCCCTTACAACTTCACTCTCCCCCGATACTTCTCTATCAATTCCCGATTATGCTCATCCGCTCCCTCCATATTGCCGCTCAGGAAAATCGGCGGCTCGAAGCCATTTTCCGCCATTTGCTTAATGGATTCAGCAAAAATAGCGTTTAAAATAGCCGCGCCTATGACTGTGGAACTTGGAGAAAAGTTTACTGCCACGGCCTCATGTGATAAAAGCGCATCCCCAACAGGCGCATGGTTATCAATCACCAGGTCGACGGCGTCATATAGATGCTCGCCGCTTGTGTGGCGCGACGGCTGGCTGGACGAATATTCCCTTGATGTGATGCCGATGACAAAAGCTCCTTTGCTTTTTGCAATATGGGCGGCATCGACTGGGACAGGATTGCGGCCGGATGTGGAGATGGCCACCATCACGTCCCCTTCCCGAATATCGACATCATTCATAAAGACGTGAGCATAGTCATTTTTTCGCTCCAGCTCAGAAGACTTCACTGCGCCCTCGTGCAGCATCAGCGGTTCGTGCAGAATAGGATTGATCGGCACCAGACCGCCAGCCCGGTAATACACTTCTTCTGTTAAAATATGTGAGTGCCCGCACCCGAATAAATGAACCACCCCATCCTGCTCGATGGCTGCTGCCACTTTTTCTGCTGCCTGCCTCATTCGGTCCTGTTCACTTTTTTCTACCTCTGCCAGCAATGTGTTCACTGCTGCTAAATATGATTGAATCATCGTAAGCCCTCCTCAATTGCGCTGAAAATTTCCCTTACTTTATGCGGTATGGTTTTCCCTGTCTCTTTATCAATGGTGGAACCAAAAATATGCGGCATAAAAAATTCAATGTTAATATCCTTAACCGCGGAAATAATTTCACTGATATTATCGGCATGGATTCCGCCAGCTGGCTCTACTCCGCGAATTCCTCTCTCCTCGGCTGCCTTTGTGATATAAACCAGCTCTTGTAAATGCTCGGTTCCATTCATTGGCATCATTTTAATGCTTCCCAGCCCAAAAATGGAAGCAATATCTAAAAACTCCTCTACACATAGCGTAATACCAGTTAGGGCTAAGCGGACCTTACCTCTCTCACCGGTTGGCTGGACAAGGCCATTTACCAATTGGTTTTCCGGCCTGCTGCCATCTAAAAATCCCTTGGCATAAGCCGCCTTCTCAAATGGCTGATTGACATGGCCGGCTTCCGATGCTGCAGCAATCTCGAGCACTTGTTTCCAGTTTGCTGTGTTCCCGCCCTCGCCTAAACCGATGCTTACAACTTCGCTCACTGTTTTTAATTCGCTCACTTTAGCAGCCGCTGCTTCAATGGTCTCGAAATTACTGGATACAATCCCGGGAACCACATAACCGGACCCAGCTTCCATGATATCTGCCGCGTTTTTTTTATCGCTTGCCAGAAAATTAACCAAAAATTTGTTATGCAGCTTTTCTTTCATCATTACGTCTCACCTCACGATTCCATCTTTAGAAATGTAACCATATTTTCAAGCGCAATCTCAATAATATATTTCCCTTTCTCCTCACTGGCAAGCTTGGCATCCCCCAACACGGCTGAATCTGTAAATTCTTCCCACGGAGTTGGGGTTACATCCGCATGAACTGGTATCTCTGGAATGTCTGTAATCGCCTTTTTCATATCCACATATTCCGGCGCCAAATAAAGCATAAAAGAGGTTTCTATTTCACATGCATGAAAATAGGTGCCGTGGGCAGACGCAGTTTCTCTTACTTCTGCTGCCGCCTGACTCATCCCAGGGTAAAAGAAGTAGAAAACTCGCATTTCCGGACAACTCTCATACAAAACACGAGCAGCTTCCTTCAACGCAGGAGCATTTCCCAGGTGGCCGTTCACCATAGCAAACGTCCTGACTCCTTGTTTGTATAAACTTTCCCCAATATCTGCAAGAAAACGAATTATCGATTCATTGCTGATATTTATACTTCCGGGAAAATTACGCAGGCTCCATACTTGGCCATATGGCAAAGTAGGCAGGACAAATCCATTTACGCGCTCAGCGAGTTTTTCCGCCAAGCGCTCTGCTAATAGATTATCTGTTCCCAGTGGTAAGTGCGGTCCATGTGCTTCGACAGCACCAACCGGCAAAATCGCTATGCGTGTTTTTTCCATTTTACCTTTGATTTCATAGGAATTCTCATATTGAAATTGCATATGTTCGCCTCCTGCCTGATTATTTTTTAAAGGTAAAGCATCTCGCAGGATTCCGGATGAAAAACTTATCTATCAAACCTTTCCCATCAAATCCAGCCTGATCTGCTTCTTTGATAAAACGCGGCACCCATTTGCCAAGAATATTCTCCAGTCCCAAGCCATAATCATAATGCTTGTAATAGCTTTTTCTTGCAGTATCGCCGCTGATAAGAATCTGATCTTCGTAGCCCTTTTTGACAAGTTCCAGGATACACTGAATTCGTGTGCTTTCCGGCGCGTACTTTATTTTGGAAATACCATCAAAAGAAAGCAAGGCACCTGTGCGTGCAATCTGCTCATGATAATAAGGATCCGGATTTCGGTCCATATGACCAAAACTGATATACTCCAAGTTAATTCCTTCACTTCTGAGCAGTTCAATCTGCTCAAAGCCCATAGTTCCAGCCTCTGTATGTGAATGCAGGGGAGCCTTTGTTTCATGATGCGCCCTTGCGACAGCACGCAATGTTTTTTCCTCCAAGGGGGAAATCCGGTTGTAACCTGTGCCGAATTTCACCTGCCCACCGCGTACTCCTGTGCCTTCCAGTCCTTCCTCCACTTCCTTGATGACAAAATCAGCCAGTTCATTGATTGAACTTGCATCAATCCATTCATGAAAAGTCTGATATTCACCAGTCGCTTCTTTTAAACGATCTGGTATTGCTGCACTCCAAAGAAAGCTTTTATTAAAGCCTGCTGTGCCGATGATGGTAATCCCTGTTTCTTGTGAAATCTCTTTGACTGCCTGAACATCCCTGCCATAATCGATGGCAGTTGCGTCCACGATTGCCCGTCCGCCCAGGTTTTTAAAATCGAGCACATCAAGTTTGGACTTTTCCTTATCGTCCAGTAGCAGATCATCTTCGTTCTTTTCTACCCAATATGGCGGTCTGCAGACTATATGTTCATGAGAATAGGTCAATCCCAGTTCATCTGGTTTTATATCCCCGTGGAATGTACGTATAAAGCTCATTATAATCCCCTTTTCCTCCATTTATTTACAGAAAAAAGAGGAGAAACCGGTTCCCCTCTTTTTCAAATTATCATGCATCAGCCAAATAGCAGCTGGGACAAGAAGCGGATAATTGGTCCAAGGATGAACATATCCGAATCTGCAGCCCACATCGCGGTATCCGGTATCGTACCTGGCAGAAGCATTCTGACCATGATGTATTGCCCCCAGGCAACGACGGTCGCAGTAATGAAGCCGCCTATCACGGCTCCGCGGGCACCTCCTGTAGCATTGCCGAATACTCCGGCAGTTGCACCATGGAAAAACAGAACAATCATTGTAGGAACGAAAACATAGCCTACTGTATTGCCCAGAACCACCAGCCATAGCAGCGCACCGACAAATGCGCCAAGGAATCCAAGAATTACAGCATTTGGAGCATAAGGAAACACAATCGGGCTATCCAGCGCAGGTTTTGCTCCGGGCACAATTTTGGTGGCAATCCCTTTAAAGGCAGGTACCATTTCCCCAATAAACATGCGGACCCCTGTTAACACAACAGCGATACCTGCTGTAAACATAAAGGACTGGATAATGGCATAAACCATGAAGTTCTGGTCTCCAGCCGATGCCATGAGTTCCTGCGCCCCCGGTGTATCTCTTAATGAAACGATGATGGCTCCTGACAGAAACAATAATCCCATCGTAAGCGCAGTAATAACATTGGAGTCACGAAGGAATTCCAGCCCGCTGGGCACTTTAATCTTTTCTGAGTCATTCTCTTTATTTCCAAGCCATTTTCCTGCAAATGCTGAAAGTAGTGAAACGGAGGCAGATGTATGCCCTAGTGCAATATTGTCATTGCCGGTAATTTTCCGCATGAACGGCTGAACAATAGCAGGCTGCAGCGTCCAGTATACTCCCATAATGACAGTCAGGAAGAAAACTAACCCCCAGAAAGATACATCTCCAACTGTATGAATCACGATGCCTGCAAATATTGTGGTTGTCCAGAACATCATATGACCGGTCAGGTAAATATATTTAAATCTTGTAAACCTGGCGAGTAGCACATTTAATACAAAACCGAGTGCCATGGCCAGCGCCACTGCACTGCCATATTGCGCTGTAAATTCCTCTTGTCCCATGAACCCGCTAAGCGGTTCGGACGATAGATTGAAAACTTCAGCCCATAATGGTTCAAACACAGTCAGTGCGCCAGATATAATATTGGAGCCGGCAGTAATAATCAGAAAACCAATGATTGCTTTAAATGTTCCGCTGATCGTCTGACTGGCGGTTTTCTTTTGCAGCAGAAGTCCTAAAAGAACAATCGAACCAATCAGGATTGCCGGCTGGCCGAACACATTGGTGGCAAGCCACATAACTATATCCATTTTTTCTTCCCCCTTATTTTAATGGACCAGACTGATCACTCAGTAAAATTCTCCTCTATTGCCTGATTGATCTCGTCCATGTCAAAATAGTTATTTACAATAATCACATTCGCGCTGTGGTCTGTTAAACTCTCAGCCAGTTCGTTGCTTGTAATGATATAATCTGCCTGCATGCTGGAGGCAGCAGAGACATCTGTGTGCTCTACATCAGCCTGTATTCCCTTGTCCCCCAATGCCTGTTCCACATTCATCTTCAAAATCAGGCTGGTCCCTTGACCCAATCCGCATACTGTCAAAACTTTTATCATCACTTATCTCTCCTTTTCTAAAATGGTTTTAATATCTTCATAGCAACTAGCATTCTTTAAGCCTTCCACATTCCCTGAATCATTTAATAAATTTGTTAGACTTCTCAGCACAGTCAAATGTTCCTCACTGGAAGACGCTCCCAAGCCAAACACCAGCCGCACCGGATCATTTGTCGCATGACCAAATTTTATTGGTTCTTTCAGAGTAACAAGCGATACAGATGCTTCCTTCACCCCATCTTCCGGCCGGGCATGGGGAATAGCGATATGGGGAGCCAATACAAAATAAGGACCGTTGGCGTGATAGGCATTGACCATTGCATTAATATAGGTACTCTCTACAAGCTGCTCCTTAAGCAGCATGCTGCCCGCCGCTTCAATTGCCTCCTGGGCGGTTTCCACCTCGGCTTTCAGTCGGATTAAATTTTCTTCCAAAAACTTCATAACATTTCACGCACCTGACTATTGATAATTAATTTATTCTGTAACATGAGTATGCAGCCATTCCAGCAGTCTGGCTTTACTAGTAATTTGCATCATTTCATCTTTTGCCGATCGGCTGGTAAACAGTCTGGTCAGCTGTGACAATGCTTTCAAATGCTGCTGATTATCAGCTGAGGCCAGTACAATCCAAATGCGTACCGGTTTCCCGCATACATCTACATCATTTTTTAAATACAGCAAGCTCATCCCTGTTTTCTTTGCACCATCTGTTGGAGCGGCATGGGGCAGGGCGATTCGATCAGAAATAACGATATACGGACCATTCTTCTCCACCATCCGGATCATTCCCTGAACATAAGTGGAGGTAATAAATCCCTGCTCCTGCAGTGGCTCGGCCGCTTGATAAATTGCCTGCTCCCATGTCACTGCCTGATCTTGAACGGCAATCCTGTTTTCCGGCAAAAGTTCGAGAAGACCGGGTTTTGAATATTCGCTGTCAACAGAAACAGGTGATGCAAAATAGTTTCTTAATTCATAACGCAAGGAATCCTCGTCCTGAATGGTTCCATAGCGCCTCATCATATCCATCACTGTATCTACGGACATAGCCTGCTGGCTGGACCGGCTTCCGAATAAGCTGTTTACTCGCCTTAGCAGATTTTCCTTTTCCTCATTGTTCAACACGGGATTAACCTCAAAAACAGGTATCCCTCTGTCTGGCAAAGAAATAGTCGAAACGATAAAATCAACAGCTATATTATGGATGCTTTCATACTCCTTTAAAGAGGAAACACGGGCAATATCCACGTCTGTAAACAGGTCCTCGAGTTGGTTTTCCAACAACCTTGATGTACCTAACCCAGTGGTGCAGACAATTAACAGACTCCTGCGCTTTGCATCGAGCATAACTCCTTCTCTCCGGAACCAGCCGCCAAAGTGCATGGCAATATAAGCAATCTCATTATCATCGATTTCCTGATCCATTAAATCTTGAAGCGGGTGAATTACTTTTTTGGTCAGATGAAAGATTTCCGGATAATTTGTTTTCACTGCATCCTTCAGCAAATTTTCTACCCGAATCCCGTATTTGATACGATAGTAAGTAGGTTTTAAATGCAAAAGGAGTTGATGAATCATCTTTTTCTGGTCCGGAAAAGCAACTGCAGCATGCACTTGAAAATCATAGACTATCTTTTCAACAACTTCTGTAAGCTTTTTCATTTCTTTGTTTTCCAGTTGCAGATTTAAATTGTAATTCACCTTCGCACTTAACAGGTATTTTGCGAAATAGAAGATTTCACCCGACGGCATGCTTACTGTGAGATATCTTGCCAGCCGGCTGCTAAACATGACCGCTGCCTCAAATTCCTCGGTTGTACGGATCACTTCCTTTTCCGCAGGATCCACATCCACGAATTTTTCCTGCTTTATGCGCTGAATAAATAAGTAAAACCATAGGACTAGCTTAATTCGGACATCCTCGGTAATTTCAATCTCCACCTCAGCCTCATAACCATTCACACAGACTTTTAGAGAAGATAAGGCACTTAGATCAAAAAGTTCAAAAGGCAGGACGTCAGTGGATTCGTTTTCCGGGTCTGTTTCCAGCTGCTGCATTACCTGGTACCATACATCTTCAGGTACGGCAAGCGCTATATAATGAATTAGCAGTCTGCGAAGATCGTTTTCCTCTCCGCAGATCGTATAGCCGCTTTTTCGTTCGGAAACGAGCTGCAAATGCTCTTTTTCCACCTCTTTTTTTAGCTGTTTGATATCCTCGATGATGGTATTTCTGCTGACTTGAAGGAGCTCCTTTAAATCATCCAGAAAACAGGGCTGCTGTTGTCCTGTCAAATAAACATAGATCCAGGCTCTTCTTTCCTGGGGAGAGTATTCATAATAATTTGGCGTAACTGGACCCATGCGATCCAACAGCTTATTTTTCACAGTTTCATCGAGGTACAATCCTTTTCCTCGAACCTGCCGCAATTCTTGCAATCCGCGCTCTTTCAGCCAATCATTAATTTTATCCATATCATTATAAATCGTGCGCCGTGACACGTTAAACGAAACCGCCAGCTCTTCTACGGACACATAGGCATCAGATTTAATTAACTGGTTTAATAGAGCAATGTTTCGATGATTCATGGGATTCACCACCATTATTTTATAAGCTGTGATTCAATTCCCTTATCTTTAATATAATAAATAAGTATACAAATGATAAGACCAAATGAGTCACATTCCAACGTGCAAAATTGGACCTTTTTGGCAATAAAAAAATAAAGAAGCTGGCAATAGAGAAAATATATCTCCGTTTGCCAGCTCTTTTAACGTAAAGTTTTCATTTTAAAAAATATATCAAGCGGACTTTATTCTCCACAGCTAATCCCCAGCACTCTCGCCACATTCGCTGCAGCCGCTTCCAGACTGGCCGGACCATTGTTCAGTGCCTCTTCTAGACTACCCGGCCCTTTGGCAATACTGAAAGCCGCATCAATACCATGACCAAACACCTTCTCATATCCACTTCCCAGCGTCCCGCACAGGGCAATCACTTTTGCCCCGCTGTGCCGCTTAGCAGATTTTGCCACACCGATCGGGGTTTTACCATAAATCGTTTGCCCGTCAATCTTTCCTTCACCCGTAATCACCAGATCCGCACCTGCCACCCGCTCCGGGAAATCTGTTTCTTTCAACACAATCTCCACACCCGGCCGCAGCTTGGCACCCATAGCGAACAGACCCGCTCCCAAACCGCCTGCAGCTCCGGATCCGGGAATATCCTTCACGTCCTGCCCTGTAACTCGGGCGAGAACATGGTGATACTGAGCAAGGGCATCGTCCAATTGCTGTACCATTTCCTCCGTTGCTCCTTTTTGCGGGCCGTAAATCGCACTTGCGCCATTCGGGCCCAGCAGCGGGTTGTCCACATCACAGGCGACTTCAATTTCGACCTCAGCCAGCCGGGGATCGAGGCCAGACAAATCTGCTTCGATCAAATGGATCAGCGCGCCTCCCCCTTGCTGGGCGTTGGCAGCGTTGTCGTAATAAAATTTTCCGCCAAGGGCTTCGATCATCCCCGCCCCGCCGTCATTGGTGGCACTCCCGCCGATGCCGAGAATGATTTTCGACACCCCATGCTCAAGTGCCTCCTTAATCAGCTCCCCTGTTCCATACGTGGTGGCAAGCAGCGGATTGCGTTTTTCCTTGGGGACAAGTGCCAGCCCAGAAGTCTCAGCGACCTCCAAAATGGCGGTCGTTTTATCCCCTGACACGGCATAGCTCGCTTGCACTGGCTCTCCCATCGGCCCGGTCACCTTACTCACAAAGATTTTTCCCCTCAGCGCATCAGCCAGAGACTGCGTCGTCCCTTCCCCTCCGTCGGCCATCGGGATCAGTTCCGTCTCCAGCGCCCCCGGAAAACCTGCCCGAAGCCCTTTATCGATAGCTTCCGCCGCTTGCTTCGCCGTCATGCTTTCTTTAAACGAATCCGGAGCAATCACGATCTTTTTTATCAAGCCTATTTTCTCCCTTCTGTACAAAAAAGATGCCCCATTATATCAACGGGACATCCGCCTACCTGTACTATACCATAGGAACGAGGTTTTTTGCCTGCTGGGGAAGAGACCTCCCGTCTCGGTGCCGATATCTTTTTCAGCTTGCTTCCCAGCTTCTCCTGCCTTCCATACATCCACTCCCTGTTCGATTGCCTCATGTACATTTCCTTCTATTATATAATAGTCATTTTCGGACATTCCAAGTTTCATTAACTGTGCCTTCAGCCTTACTATCGGATCATGTTTCTCTGGTTTTTCCATGTCCGGAGGGAGCCTGCATTCCACCCATGTCGGCCCTCCGCCGTGCCGCGCCCGCTCAACGGCCAGCCAGGCAGTCTCCCTGACAGCAAGCACATCCACACCGTCAACAAAGCAGCTCCTATTTACCCACCCGCAACTATCTTCTATGCTTGTCTGTAAATCCTGCCTCTTTTCCAGGACAAAAACAGCAGGCAGTTCCCATGTCTCAGCCATGCACATCATTTCACGCACAGACTCCTCCTTGGTCAGTCCCTCATCCAAGTGAATCACCGACACGTCCCCTCTCCCGGCACGTCTGTGAACAAACGCTGCTCCGACCCCAGCCATAACATTCGCACCAAATATCCCTAAATCAGCGGATGTGGCAGACATGGGGTAATGCATCCCTTGTCCTTTCCCTTCAGCCAGCAGCCTGTGTACCTCCTCGCCTCTTGCCAGTAAAAATTCACAACCACGCCCAGTACTCATAATAGTGTCCCCATGGCGTAATACTGAGGAGATCCCTGTGGCAACAGCTTCCTTTCCGGTATCCTTACACTCCATTACGTTCTCCGATCCCTCCTCAGCAAGTAAACAGACCCGCTCCGAAAAACACCGGATCCGCAGCATCCCTTCCAGCAAATGTTTTTTCTCATGTAAATTTAACCGCATCTCTTTTCCCCCATTTTCCGCAAATAAACTTGGCCTTTCTCTATTAAAAATATGGCAGGGAAAATAGTGATAGAACCGGTTTTGGCTAATTTTAGCTTAATAGAATTGTAGAACGGCTGATAATCCAGAGAGAGGATTACCGCTCAGAACCGAGCGCACCTGCTGCCAACACAAAAAAAGAGCAGCACAATCACTGCTCTCTCCTCCCATATTCCATCAGCAACAGTGCAAACAAAGCACTCCGCTTCGTCATTTCACTCAAAAGCAAATGCTCATCGTTCGCGTGGGCCCCGCCTCCAACCGGGCCAAGCCCATCTAAGGTCGGCGCATATGGCGCAGTAAGGTTGCCATCACTGCCCCCGCCGCTTTCCTGTTCTGTCAGCTCCATATCCAGCTGATCGGCCGCCAATTCTTTCGCCGTTTGATACATCGCAGCAATGCTTTCCGTCCTTTCAAGCGGCGGGCGGTTAAAGCCACCCATCACTTTAAGCTCAGCACCATCCAGTTTCGGCTGCAGCTCCTGGATGATCGGCAGTACGCGGTCTGCCTCCTGCTGGGTTTTCACCCGGACGTCTAGGGTTGCCTTCGCATTCTCAGCGATTACATTACTCGTCGTGCCGCCCTCGATTTTCCCAACATTAAAGGTGGTCCCGACATCCAAATCCGTCATCCCATGCAACTCCACCGTCTGCAAGGCCAGCTCCTCGATGGCACTGACCCCTTTTTCCGGATCAATCCCCGCATGGGCCGGGATTCCCGTTGCTTCTAATTCAAAAATGCCGACACCTTTGCGGGATGTTTTCAGGCTGCCGGTCTCTCCCATCGCCGGCTCCAGGACGAACACCCGCTCACTCTTCGCTGCTTCTTCCTCGATCAGCTTCTTGGAAGAAGGATTGCCGATTTCCTCATCCGAATCAAATAAAAACACCACTTTCCGGTCCAGTTCGACACCCAGATCCTGCAGTGCTTTCATAGCAAACAGCCCCTGAATAATACCGCCTTTCATATCAAAAACCCCTGGTCCGGACGCGACATCAGCCTCCACTGTATATGGCATTTTCTCCATTGTTCCCCGGGGCCAGACCGTATCCAAATGACCCAGCACGAGCAGCTGCCTCTCTCCTTCGCCCCATTCAACTTTCACATGGTTTCCGTAATCGGCACTCTCGATAACCTTACTGCGGCCGCCTGCCAGTTTTTCAAACGCTTCTGCCACCCAATCGGCAAATTCATCCACCAGTTCCTTATCCAGTGAGGGTGATTCCATTTCCACCACGGTCTTCAAAAAGGAATGCATCATCTCTTTGTTTTTTTCAATTGTGTCGAAAATCTCACTCAACTTATCCCTCCTCCTCTGTTATCTTCCTTAACATGACATCCATATATTTCATCATCACCACATCTTTTTCGTAACGATATCCCTCATATGGCGGGTTGCTTTCTCCCACAAGGTTTCTCACCAGATAGTCCATAAAGTTGCATCCCATCTCATGGGCATGCAGGTACCCGGCACCCAGACGCGGGTTGATCTCGGAAATATAGTACTTGCCGTTATGCTCAAAGCAGTCGATATCAAGCGGTCCGGAAAAATCCATGCTGGCAACCAGATCTTTCATGAGGGTTTCGATGCGCGCATCATGCACAGAAATCGACGTATCGGTTGCCCCGCCGTTCATTTCATATTTTTCTTTGATAAACATATCGACCATTTCCCCGCTGATCTGGTCCACATAAACGTCGACCCCAAATTCACGGTCCTTATAATATGGCTGCATAATAAACTCCCCGTCCTGTGCGACAAGTTTCTCCATATCCGCGTTATTTTTCACCATCTGCACACCCTGGCTCGCCTTTCCGTCCTCGGGTTTGACAATCAGCGGAAATTCCAAATCTCCCTGTTCCAGCAGTTGCTCTACTTCCCTTACCTTATCAAACGTAGGGACACCGGGCAAACCCGCCCGTTCCAGATATTCATAGGTTTTCAGTTTGTCACAGCAGTATTCTACTATCTCTGCGCTGGAAAGCACCAGGCTCACTCCAATTTCCGAAAATTGCTCCCTTGCTGCCGAGAGAATTTCCGCTTCCTCATCCATCAGAGGAAGCAACCCTTTAACAGCATGCTTTTTGCACACCTCCAGTACTGCTTCCAAATACCCTTCTTCTTCCATATGCGGGATGATCTCATAGTCATCTGCTGCATCAAAAGCAGGGGAATATCTCTCCCAGTCTGCCGCAATCACCTTCCCGTCATCCACGAGGGCCTCCTTCAAGTACTGAACCAATTTCACCCTGCTTCCTGTACTGCAAATCAACACATTCATGCTCCCACTTCCCCATTTAGTTTGGCTTCCTTCTATGTTGTATAGCGCTTTTTGCGAAATTCCAAACATATTCGAAAGAAAAAGCAGCCTCCCAACAAGGAAGACTGCCTTTTTGTCTACTGCCAATATGTACCCAACACTGCCCGGTACAAAATATCCGTGCCATTCTTTAACGCATTCACATCAAATGTCATCTCGGGATGATGCAGCCCCGGGGAAAGATCACAGCCCAACCCGAGCATGGTAGCCTTCAGGGACGGCCTTTTAATTGTATAAAAATGAAAATCATCCCCGCCCGGCGTTACCAGCGGCCGGTCCAGCCCCTCTTCACCAAGTGTTTCCGTAATGGAGGTTCTCATGATGGAAATGGCTTCCTCATTCGTTTTCGCCGCAGCAATGCCATCCACATTGGAAATCTTAATGTCAATATCATAAAGATCCCTCACAGCGGCAAATATTCCATTCACCTTCCGTTCCAACTCCTCCATCACGTCATTCTGCTGCGCACGGAGATCCAGCGAAAAGGAAGCATTTCCCGGAATGATGTTGGAGCTTTTGCCGCCGGCGTGAAATTTAGTCATTTTCACGGAATGCGGCACCCGCGGATCCAGATGAATTTTATTGAGCAAATTGACAATCTCTGCACCAACCTCAATGGCATTATGATTCAGATGCGGACGCGCCCCATGTGCATCATCGCCCTTAATTTCCCCTTGGTACATTTTCGTTGCTCCATGCACAATCACCGGCGTCGCATGATTCATCTTCGTCTCCTGCCCCGGCCGCAAATGCACGCCATATAAATAGTCCACATCACGCACGACTTCCTTCTCCACCATTTTCAGCGCACCGGCACCTTTCTCCTCCGCCGGCTGAAAAATAAACTTTACCGCAACCTTCTCCCGCAATTCCGGCTGCTCCGCCAATTTCCAAAGTACCCCCAGCACCATCGCCATATGCGCATCATGTCCACAGGAGTGATTCGGCTGAAATTCACCATTCACTTCCTGCCACAGAGCATCCATATCAGCACGAATTCCAACAACCGGCAGCCCCTTGTCAAAATTTCCATACTCGCCGATCACCCCGGTACAGTCAGCAAACGTCCGCACCCGGCACCCGCTCTCCTCAAGCAGTCTTGCAATATATTTCGTCGTCTCCGTCTCTTCCCAGCTGATTTCCGCATGGTTGTGCAGGTAATCGAATGTCTCTGTTATACGTTCTTCTATCTGTTTCGCCATTGAAGTTCGCCACCTTTTATAAGAATCTGCTATACACAAACCAGATTTTAATGATTAATCTACTTTTTCTTCTTCATTTAATAAAATAAAGTATAGCTTTATTAATTAAAGTATTCAATCATTTCATCTCACAATTCTATCCTATTCCCAGCTATCCCTTCTCCCACTCCAATCCCTGCAGCTTCCTCCTCACTTCCTTTCCCCAACTTTTCACCGCTTCCACGGAAACACCTTCTTGCTCGGCGATTTCCTTCACCGACATGTCCTCAATCACATAATATTTCACCCATTTCCACTGATTTTCCGACAGCTTGTCCCTGATCTCTTGCCAAAAGCCCCCATCATAAAAAGGCAGGTCAGCCACACGCATCACAGGATAAGCATTGCTGCCATGATGATAATAGTTTCCATCATCCTGCTCTACTTTTTCCCGCTGCGCATAGAGACTCATTTTCTCCTGCTCTTTCGTTTGCTTTCGGATTAAATCGATCATGCGGTGGCGGATCACATAGTTGAAATAGGTTGCGAGCGGTCCCTTGTCCGGCTGGTAGCTCCGGTAGGCGTTCCACATGGCGAACAGTCCCTCCTGGTAGAATTCCTGATGCGGGTCGCGAATGTTCAGTCGGTGGATATGATAATGGATCCTGCGTTCATTCTGCTCAAAAATTTCCTCAAACGTCATCTTGTTTTCACTCATGCTTTGTCCTCCCCCTTTGTTTTGAAAAACTACTCCTTCATTCCTATCATCGAAATTAAGCTGAAATTGGTGGCATAAAAATGTAGTATTTTTCTAAATCACGTATAGCAACGTAACTAGATTATAGAACATTTGTTCCTGTTTGTAAATATTATCTGGAAATAAATTGGAATTTTTTTGCCACCTTCACAGGGCATTTTGCGATTATAGGAAAAAAGGATTCTCAAAAAGTGCCAGTACACAGAAAAAAGGCTTATCCCCCTCAAGGAATAAACCTGTTGTTTGCTTATATAGCCAGCCTATGCATCATCAGAAACGGAATCCTCATACCGGCGCTTCTGGCGGTATCCATAGGTGATATCTCTTACCTTTTCCTCATCCTCCATGCTTGCCCCAATGGCGCCTGTCACGGTAGTCATAGAAGCCAGAATCCACGCCAGCTGCACATAGTGGATGATGCTGAATGATTCCTGGAGGTTGGCCAGTTCTACAAATGCTTCCGGCGGCACAAGGGTGACGACCAAAATAAAAAACAATAGAAACATAACGATATAATAACTGATGACAGAAAGCAGCAACGTCAGTAAGGTTGTCTGATTGTATAAGTGCCTTAGGGAGCGCTCTCTCCCGTTTGCTGGCATTTCCCAAAGATTGTGGGCGACGATAAGCCAGATGACCATCAAACTGATCGCAGCGACGGTCAAAATAATCAGCCTTAAATCGCTCATCACATGACTCAATGTCCAAATCGTTGAGAAAATCGTACCAAAAGTGCCAGTCGTAAAAGCTACCGCAATAATTTTCCGGAAAGAGGACATAATGCTCCACGGCCTATTGGCTTGTGCCATGCCGAGCAGCAAACGGATTCTTCCATTCATTTGCGGTGTGACGATATACCGTTTGTCCGCTTCCTTGATCCCATTATCAAGCGCAGATCTTTTCACTCGGGTTAAAGGCAATTGCTTCTCGAGGGGCTGCTTGGCAGAATGGCATCGTTCATCCTTTTCATCGGTGGGGCGGTATAATTCATTCATAATCTTGACAACCGCCGTTCTAACTTTCCACCTCCTCACCAGCCAGCCAAACGCGGGAATCGAAATTTGAGCGACACCATGCTTATTACTTATATCTGATACGACAATATGTTTTTCAAGAAATATCGGCAGATCAGTCAGGCAAATCGCATAGTCCCAGTCATGTTGCTTGCGAAGATCAGCAGCCTCTTCCAAAATGTCATCAGTGGATTCGGCAGAGCCGGTAATCGGATCCACCCGCATGTCCACATTCCAGCTGACATTTTCATCGATTTCTTCTGCAAATAATTTCGGCAGTTCACCCGCAAACCCCCGAGCGTATGACGTCGGAAGTTCCGGTGCAGCAATTAAGCCTATCTTTATCTCTCTCGTCAATTTCCTGCACCTTCTTCCTTTTCCGTATAATCGTTTTCCTCTTGCTGTTCAAGTTCATAGTAACGCTGTTGCTGACGGAAGGAATACGTGATGTCTCTTATCTTTTCTTCTCTTTCCAGACCTGTGCCAATTGCGCCTGCCAGTGTTCCGAGGGAAGTAATCAGCCATACTAGGTTAAAATAGTAATTCGCCATGGGATCTTTATCCATCCCTGTTGATACTTGAAATAAATCAGGCGGCACGAACAAGGAAGTCGAAATGGAAAACATACCAAACAGCACGATGTAATTAATGCCCACGATCGTCAGCAGTGTCAGAAAAGTCGTCCCGTTATACAACCGGCGCCAGCGTTTTTTTCCCTGTTCCGTTGGTTTTTCCCATAAATTCTGCGAAAAAATAACCCATATGACCATACCAAAGATTGCCAAGAGCATCATAAAAATCATTCGATAATTGCTGTAGAGAACGCTTAGCTGCCACGGTGTGGAGAAAATAGAAATATAGGTCCCTGTGGCAAACGAGATAGCGAGTACCTTATAAAACGAAAAGAACGCCTTCCAAGGTTGATTGGCGTTGGTCATTCCCAATAATACCCGGATATAGCCGATAAACCTGGATTTTATCACATAACGCAGGTCCGCACCTGTCTGATTGGAATACCCTTCTTCTTTGCTGATCGGGGAGAGGGCAAATGGCTTTTTTAACTTTTTTTTGAGTTTGCGCCTGCCTGTTCGAGTCTGTGTGGTATGATTGTCCGTCTCGGAAGGTGTTCCCTCATATAAATTTTCCATTAATTTAAGCATGGCTCGTCTGATCCTTTTGCGCATCGGCAGCAGCCCAAAAGAAGGAATGGAAATCTGAGCGACCCTTTGCTCAAGGATGGCATTGCCCACCACTACATTTTTTTCGAAAAAAAACGGCAGGTCAGTCAGGCTGATCGCATAATCCCAGCCATTTTCTTCTTTGATATTATTTGTTTTTTCCAGCACTTGTTTCGTGTCTTCGGCGACCCCCACCAGTGGATCCACTGTCATTTCCGTCTCCCATGATACCTGGGGGTCAATCATTTTCGAAAGCAACCCCGGCAGTTCTTTCATCAGGTCTTGATTAATATCAGCAGGCAAACCTGGTGTGGAAATCAGTCCGACCGTGATAGATGCAGTCATGTTTCCTTGCCCCCTCTCATCTTACGTTTGGCCAGTCGCTCTCTTTTTTTATCAATATTTGTTGTTTCCCCTTTTTTTCCTGGTTGAAAACTGTTTATGTATGTGTCTATTTGTGAAAATTTTTTGTCCGGATGCGGAGAATAGTGCTTAAGCAGGAAGAAAAACGCCTTCCAGCTGAAAGACGTTTTTCTTTGTTATTTTGTACATATAAAGGGAGTTTATGCCGGCTTTAGGCGTATTGCCCTTTTACCAGTTCCAGCAATCCTGTGGCTTCCAGATAATTTTTTGGTGCCAGAAAAGTGACGGTGACCATACCAGGGTGGCGGCCAATCTCAATCGAACCTGTAATCGTGGCCCGATTCATGATTTCCGGCACCGTTACTCCAAACAGATTTGCCGCCCGTTCCATCCCATTTTCTGTCGCTTCGTTCAGATCCGCACCGCTTCCAACAAAGGAAACAGGGTAGGATTCTTCCAATTCCCCTACGCCCCATTCCTTGCTCAGCCTGATTGCTTCCTGTTTTTCTTCCTCACTGAATGGCTTAGCCGTGTAGGGCAGGTCTTCTGTGAGCGGGAGCAAAATTGGTCCATCGAGGGCGAGACCCTTGATAACGTTCGCTTGCAGATTCACAATCCCGGAGACATCCGTGGTGTGGCCCGCTATCTCGCCATCTCCCTGCATCGCGTGCATATCTCCCAGATAAACCCCGCCACCAGGAACCTTGACTGGGCAAATGAGTACCGCACCTGCCCGGACCCGGCTGATATCCAAGTGCCCATCCGTCCGATCTTCCAACTGTTCTTTCGTAACACCATAATCATGCGGGGCATCAATCAAAAACTGACCAAAATCCCCTGCATTATGTGAATCAGGCAGCGGCCTGGCTGGCGTCGTTCCCAGCTGGCCGAGGAATGGACGCACTCTGGCAATCGCACCAACCAGATCATGCGGGGCAAACGTAACAACCGGATTTTGGATCGAATGTTCCGGCGTGTTCATATAGGTCCGCCCATCCCGGGCAACCTTTTCTGCTGCTTTTTTATTTAATGTGACCCCTACTGATTTCTTGTCATTGAACGCCATGGTGTAGGCATGGGTAAAGACAAAGGGTGTGATGTCTTCATTACAGTTCTTGCAGCGGATTGCTTCCTGACCAATTCCCTCAATGAATGTTTCCGGATTCATTGTTCCGCAGCTGGGGCATTTCCCAGCAACAAATGGATCTCCGACAAAGCGTCCTTCCATCGGTTTATCATTTCCTGAAGCGCTTACAATAGAAGTAATTTCAATGGACTTAATGTAAATCGCAATTGCATCCCCCACTTCCGCCCCTTCCACAAATACCGGCTTGGTCACCTCATGACCGCCTTTGAGTGCTGGTGTAATCATCGGGCCCCAGCAACCCGGGGTGGTATTCGCCACTATATACCCGCCATCTTTCACCACATATTCCATTTCTTTGTTGGGATCCAGCATCCCGTCTGTGAACTCATTTACATACACCGTCTGCTTCGCCATCATTTGTGCTCACTCCTTTTATATTGAATATTTTAATTTTACCGCAGAAAAAGGTAGTTTGGTAGAGATAGGCTCAGGCCCATCAGCAATTACTGCCAGGATCGTTCCCTAGTTTTCAAGGGGGTATTTAAACATTTCCACAAGAAGGGGTATTGTGTCTCCTCTTCTTTTCATTTAATCTTAGTTTATCTCACATTCATGCAACCTTTTGGCTGGTACATTCGTTATAGAGAGAAAGCTTCATTCAACAAAATTCGGTTGATAACAGGTATCTGCCAAAAAAGGAGGATAAAATCTTGCACTTTTTTTTCAGACTGGGATTAAACTTGATCAAGCTGAGAAATGCGACGCTGTTTTTCTCTACCATCTTTTTTATCATTCTGTGTACCGTGGTTATGTATCTGCTGGAGCCGGATAACTTTGAAAATCTGTTAAACACATTTTATTATGTCATGACTACTTTTTCCACCGTTGGTTATGGAGATTATTCTCCAATCACATTAGCCGGAAAAATGGTTTCGGTTCTAATGTATATAATTGGAATTGGTCTTTTGGGGGTAGTCATTGGAAAAGTCTTGGATGCATTTTCAATTTTTCGGAGGAACAGGGAGGAAGGAAGAATGGACTATACGAATGAGCAACACATTATTATTATTGGATGGGGAAACAAAACGAAATCTGCGGTAAAAGAAATCCTAAAATCAGACGACACGACAGAAGTAGTTATTCTTGATAATTTACCTAAGTCACCGATCGATATAGGGCTGGATAGAGTAAGCTACATTCAGGGAGATGCTACAGATGAAGCAACATTGCAAAAAGCCAATATCTCCAAGGCCAAGTCCGTCATCATCTTTTCGGATGATAAAATCCAAGAACCAAGTTTACGTGACGCAAAAACATTAACGACAGCAATTGTAGTAGAACGATTGGCACCGGCCGTACATACAACCGTCGAAGTTCTAACCGAAAAACAGACCGTAAACTTCTCCCATGTCAATGTGGATGAATTTATTCTGTCTCAGGAGACCATTTCCTCTTTAGCTGTTCGGTCTGCAATGTACAAAGGGGTTAGTAAAATCTATTCACAGTTACTCAGCAGACAGCAAGGCGAGGATTTGTTCAAAGTCCCGAAAAAGGAGGGTTGGATCACCTACCGTGATGCCTTTACAGAGCTGCTGGACAATGGGGCAACACTTATCGCAGATGGGGAGCAATTAGATATTAACAGACGACTGGATGAAAAAATCCCTGGTGATGCAGTGCTGTATATCATTTGCGACGAGGAGACATATGGGAAGATCATCTAGTAGCAGATTAGTTATTTTAAAAGAATTGGGCATCAACATTTCACCCAAGGAAAAACTCTTTAAATCATCGTTCGCATAAGGTTTACAAGCCGAAGAACAGCCCTTACGTCAATTTAGTGTTGGACGCGAACGGAAGAGTGGATTACCGGAAAGTGTGGAAGCGGCATGGTTAAGTGCCTCATGGGCAGGCGCCCGACATTCGTTCGGCACCTCCCTATTAAATAACAGGATAATACTGCTCATACCTCGGATTGTAATAATACGGCGGCCTTGGCCCAATTTTGGGCATTTCCCATTTATGGTCAATATACTGCATTTCTACTGTTTCATTCGATTGATTCACCAGCAATAACTTCACTTCAAGACTCAAATAGTATTCCATACTGAACCTCCTCATGGACTCTTTACACGTTTAGCCTATTCTTCCCAACACAGAAGCGAGCCAGTACGACAGCCATCGTCCCCAAAAGCGCATGCACAACACCCGCCCATCAAACATAAAGTAAATTGATTATTTTTTAGTAGGAGGAAGCCGATGTCTCATCAGAAAAATACATCCGACCAGGGCTATCCGATGTACCCCAATTACGGGAAAATCACACGTTATCAAGATATCGCCATCACGGTCCCGGAACAGCGGCAGTATCGCCAGCCTGGCTTGGAGCGTTTGATGTATCCCAAGCCAATTATTGAAAATCCGAATTATAAAGGAAGCGGAAAACTCACTGGAAAAGTCGCGCTTATCACTGGTGGTGACAGTGGAATGGGAGCAGCAGCGGCGATTGCCTTTGCCAAAGAAGGTGCGGATGTCGCCATTGCTTATTTGGATGAACATGAGGACGCAAAACGGACGAAAACGAGAATTGAAGAGTTGGGACAGCGCGCTTTATTGCTTCCTGGTGATCTTCGGGAGAAACAGCAATGCATCGATATTGTGGAAGAAACCGTCCAAACTTTTGGCCAGTTGGACATTCTATGCAATCATGTCGGTATTCAGTTTCAGCAATTAAGCCTGACAGATATTACCGATGAACAGTTTGATGATACGTTTAAAGTAAATATTTACTCTCATTTTTACACAACTCGGGCCGCACTTCCTCACTTAAAAGCGGGGAGCTCGATTATTAATACATCCTCTGTCGTTACATTTGACGGGTATGCCCAATTAATTGACTACACAGCAACAAAGGGTGCGAATATTGGCTTCACCCGCGCATTGGCAAACAGTGTAATTGGCGATGGCATTCGGGTAAACGCCATTGCACCAGGTAGAATCTGGACACCGCTTATCCCAGCAAGTTTCTCCGCGGATGTCGTTCCACTGGCGGGCAACCCGATGGATCGGCAGGGGCAGCCATTTGAAGTAGCTCCGACATTCGTTTATCTTGCCTCCGATGATTCCCGCTTTGTTACCGGGCAGACCCTTCATGTGAACGGCGGGCAGGTTACTTCATCCTAAGTGCCGGAACTCACTGCCCGAAATTCTCCCCGATTCGGGCAGGGTACCGGGTACACTATTTAACGGGCAAAATCTCATCCACCGGTGCGACGATCTCGCCAATCGCCGGTTTAACCGCAATCCCGTCACCCATCATTTTTCCGAAAACACCGGGTAATGCTGTGACTTCCCCGCTGCCCGGAGCAGCAATCGAAACGGCTTCTTCTTGCTTCTTAAATAACTTACCAAGCATCTGTCATCCTCATCATTACAATAGTATTCTGCCTAAATCCCATTTCGCCACATCCATTTTCAAGTCCCCTTCTGCATGAAAGCTGACAAGTTGATCATATGCCTCATCATAAACCCTGGCAGTAAAAACCTCCTCCCCGCCATTAAGGAAAATTTCCAATGACGACGTATCCTTAAAGACGCGGATCTCTTTCAGTTCATCCAAAGCACAGTGTCTCCGCTCAACCACATTAGGTTTTTCAAAATTCGCCCGCTCCAGTGTGAACGTCTTGGTCGCTTCCCGGTAAATCAGCTGGTTATTCGTTCCGATTGTAAGGCTAAACGAGGCAGCATCCCAAGATTTCACCTGCACCTGCAGTTCAAATACATTATCACGTGAAGAAGGCAGCTCAAATGATTGCTGATCCGTTACTAAAACATCCCTATATTCCCGATTATTCCCCCTTAACTGTTTAAGTTCTTCGGCAGGCTGCTGCAGCAAGCGGCCGTTCTCCCATTCCAGAACACGCGGAATAGTCATCGCGTGCACCCAGCCATGATGGGTCGTAGGATGGGACGTGCTGCCTTCATCCGCACTGCCCATCCAGCCAACGAGCAGCCGCCTCCCGTTACCATCCAGCATCGTTTGCGGCGCATAAAAGTCAAACCCTCTGTCCAGCTCCGTAAAACCGCCGTGCGGATAACTCACCCGCTCCAAATCTGCTTTTCCGGCAAAATAACCGGACTGGTAAACGTTGTTATACAGAATTCCGTTCGGCTCCAGCCCTTGAGGAGATACAAGCAAAATATCTTCCCCGTTCAACTCAAAGAAGTCAGGGCATTCCCACATATAACCGAAAGAACCCAGCCCACTTCTGTCGCTGCCGGCCAGCGTTCCCTGGAAACTCCATGTTTCCAGGTCATCAGAGGAAAACAAAACAACCTCTCCTTTTTCTTCCACCGTCTGCGCTCCAACAACCATATACCAGCGGGGGCCTTTTTTAAACACTTTCGGGTCACGGAAATGAGCGGTATAACCGTCTGGCACATTTATAACCGGCCCTTTTTTGTCAAACTGAACCCCGTCCTCGGAAACGGCCATGCATTGATACGACTCCCTCTCCCCTGCATCATTACGCACATTTCCGGTATAAAAAATATACATTTGATCCTCATGCACCACTGCACTCCCGGAATAGCAGCCATTCCTGTCATACCACTGATCCGGAGCCAGGGCAACAGGAGCTTCTTCCCAGTACACAAGGTTATCTGAAACATAGTGTCCCCAGAATTTTACCCCATGGGCTGTTTCAAATGGATTCCACTGGTAAAAGAAGTGGTACTTTCCCTGAAAAAACACCAGGCCATTTGGATCGTTCATTAACCCTACCGGCGGCATCAGATGAAAATGCAAACGGTACGGATCTTCACCTGCCATCTCTCTATATTCCGCTGCTCGCTTGACAGCAGTTTCTTTTAAATGATTATCCTTCATTATTGCTTCTTCCTTCCCTTACGATTGTTCCATTTCCGCTTTTTTTCGGTCCTTATCGGAAAATCCGAAAACCCAAGTCAGCACGAAAGCCGTAGCGATGGCAATTAGGTTGACCAGAATATACATGAAAATCTGTTCGTTCAAATACAAAAGCGTACCAGGAATGACAGTAATAGCCATGCCAGTACCTGCCAACCCGGCAATAGAGGCAACGAAACCGCCGACACCCCCGCCGATCAGTCCCATCACAAATGGTTTAACATATCGCAAATTCACCCCGAAAATCGCCGGTTCGGTAATTCCAAGGAATGCAGACAGGGATGAAGGCATAGCAAGTGCTTTTAATTTCTTTGATTTGGTTTTCAGTCCGACAGCCAGTGCCGCTCCACCCTGTGCAGCAATCGAAGCCGTTACAATCGCGTTATATGGATTGCTGCCGAAGTTTTCCAATAGCTGAATCTCCAGCAAATTGAAGATATGATGCACCCCTGTTATGACGATGATCTGGTTAAAGAAGCCAAGCATCAGTCCTGCAAGGCCAAACGGCAGTCCCAATACTGCAAGCGTTCCCTGTAAAATATAACCTTCAACAGCATGGAAAATCGGTCCAATCACAAGCAGTGCTGCGAGACTCATTACGAGTAAAGTCAAAAATGGCGTAACAATTAGATCTAAAGCTTCCGGCACACGTTTACGAATACTTTTTTCCAATTTTGCACCGAGAATACCTGTGATAAATGCCGGCAGAACCGCACCCTGATAACCCACAACAGGGATAAAATCAAAGAAGTAAATCGGATCTGCCCCTTCTGCAACACCCCAGGCATTCGGCAAAACAGGACTTACCAGCATCAAACCAAGGACAACCCCGATAATCGGTGTCCCGCCGAATACCCGGAACGTGGACCATGCTACCAATGCAGGGAGAAAAACAAATGCTGTATCTGTCAGAATCTGTGTATATAATAAGAAGTTAGCGGGAATATCATCAGGTGTTAGTCCGAATAATCCAAGGATTTGCTCCTGTACGAGCAGTCCGCGCAGTCCCATAAATAAACCGGTTGCAACAAGGACCGGAATGATCGGAACAAAGACATCGCCGAATGTGCGGATCGCACGCTGAAGCTTATTTCCCTTTTTAGCCGCTTTTTCGGATTGTTCACCTTTTGAGGAAGTAGCTGCTCCCAGTTTTTCAACTTCCTCATAAATGCGATTGACGGTTCCGGTTCCAAGAATGACCTGAAACTGTCCCGAGTTAAAGAATGCTCCCTTGACTTTATCAATATTTTCCACCCGGTCCTTATCGATCGCCTCCTCCTCGTTAACCACCACACGCAGCCTTGTCGCACAGTGGGCAACCGATTGAATATTGTCCTGACCGCCGACTGCATCAATAATTTCCTGGGCGATCTTTTTATTTTCCGACATGATTATTCACTCCTTTGATAAATATGGTATCGATTCCACAAATGGCTAAAAAAATGCTTTTTTCTTAGATTCCTGCAGTGAAAGCGCTGTTTCCAGTGATCTGCGTAATGAAGAACATGCACACCCTGGAACTCGACAAACGAAATTATTTCCATTAAAAAGTGTGCGGGATCGATTCCACCATGGTCATAAAAATCACTGGTATCGATTCCACAAACAATTATACACTATCTCTAATAATCAGTCTATAGTCCAGCACGACATTTTTCTTCCCACTTGGATCAGCAATCAACGATAAAACTTGCTTGGCCGCCTTTTCCCCTGCTAATTCATTCTGATAATCCATCGTTGTCAGAGCCGGATCCACATACTGGGACATCTCTGAGGCACCGATGCTGATCATAGCTATGTCTTCGGGAATCCTAAGCCCATTTTGCTTCAAATAACTCATTGCCCCAACTGCCAGCCGATCCGTCACAGCAAATACGGCAGTCGGCTTTTCCGTGGAATTTGTAATAATTTTTTCCATCGCCTGATGACCGGAATCAATATCAAACACCGCCCGTTGCACCCAGTTTTCTTCCACTATAAGGGTATGTGCAGCCATCTCGTCGAAAAATCCCTTCTTGCGTAGATAGCCAACAGCACGGTCCGTTTCGTCCACCCCAATAAAAGCAATGCGCTGATGCCCTTTTTCGATCAGGAAAGCCGTAATTTCCATTGATGCGTGATAATCATTATAGGTGACGGAAGCGACATCTTCCGCTTCCTGACCAATCAGCACGACCGGAATCTTAAGGGCATTTATTTTTTGCAGCAAAGCCTGCTCCGTATTCGTGGCAATCAGGATGATCCCATCCACCTGGCGCGCTTTCAAGAGATCCAGAAATTCCAGCTCTTTTTCCTTTTCCAGGTTGGTGTTAGCCAGCAAAATCTGATACCCATGCTGAGATAGCTCTTTGTCCAGGCCTGTTACAATTTTACTCGCTGTTTCGGTTTGTATGGTCGGAAGGATCACGCCAATCACTTTCGTCTTTTTGGTCCTGAGTGACTTCGCCTGCTCACTCGGCGCATATCCCGTTTCTTCAATGACTTGATCGATTCGCTTCCTCGCCTCCTCACTGACATACCCCGAATTATTCAGCGCACGTGATACCGTTGACCGGGAGACTTTCGCCATTGCGGCAATTTCTTTGATTGTCAGCACGTTCATTTCCTCCAATAATCATTAGCAGGTGAGTGGGGGTTACTGATCCCAGCTCTCATTCTATTGTTATTTTAGCACAAGGTTAGTGTTGGGGGAAATTGCGTGGAAGGACGCTTTTATTAACTAGCGGCTCGGAGTGGAGGCGATTCCTATGCCGGTTTTTCATCGTGGAAACTATTAGATGTACAGTTGTTCAACTTTTATTTTTTTATATAGCATGATGACAATTAACCGTTTCCAAAATAACACCGCCTAATACCAGTGGAAGCTCATGGCTGAGGCAGTGTAACCTCAGCCATGAGCTTCCCGCAAATTCACCCAACAATCCCGCTAATCCGGTAATTAACTTCCTCTATATCCTCCCGATCTACATCATGATGGGTGGTGAGCCGGACTGTGTATGGCCCATAAGAAATAGCCAAAATCCCTGCTTCCTTCAGCTTTCCGACAAATTCCTTCGCTGTGAAACCGGCCTCTTTCGTATTTACCAGCACAATATTGGTCTCAACCTTGTTTTCAATCGAAAGACCCTCCACTCCGCGCAGTCCGCTATCAAGCAGCTGGGCATTGTCATGATCATCCCTTAATGAACCCACCATCGTTTTTAAAGCCACCAGACCAGGTGCAGCAATGATCCCGGCTTGCCGCATGCCGCCGCCCAGCCGCTTGCGCCATTTTCTTGCCTTTTTGATAAACGACGCCGTACCAGTGATGATCGATCCAACAGGAGCACCCAGCCCCTTGGAGAGACAAAACTGCACCGTGTCAGCTTGGGCCGCATAGTCCTTGACATCCACCCCGCTGGCGACAGATGCATTAAACAGCCTGGCACCGTCTAAATGGACAGGAATCTCATTCTCCCGGGCAATCTGGTAAATTTCCTGCATATTTTTCAGTGGCACGACCGCACCACCCGCACGATTATGTGTATTTTCCAGGCAGATCAGCCCGGTCTCCGGCAAGTGAATATCATCTTCCCGAATCGCATCGCGCACCGCTTCCGGATCCATTACACCGCGCGTGCCGTGAATCGTTCGCGGCTGCACCCCGGCAAGCGCGGAAATCCCTGCACCCTCATAGTAAAAAATGTGTGAGTCTACCTCGAGAATCACTTCCTGACCAGGCCGGCAATGCGTCAGTGCCGCAATCTGATTGCCCATGGTTCCGGTTGGGACAAACAGTGCCGCTTCCTTGCCGAGCCTTGCTGCCGCATATTCCTCGAGTTCGTTGACCGCTGGATCTTCCTCATAAACATCATCGCCCACTTCCGCTTCCAAGGCCGCCTCCCGCATCTCAAAAGTCGGCTTGGTCACCGTATCGCTCCGCAAATCAATCATATGTATTCCTCCTAATCTATTGGATATAGATAAGGGAGAAGCACACTGCCGCTTCTCCCCCGCTCACCAGCCGAAATCTACTTTACACCCTCCGGCCAATGTAAATCATGTGCTTCCACACTAGTAATCTCATTTGTTTCATCCACAAATACAACTCGAGGCTTCAACTGCTCTATCTCTTCTTCATCCATCATTCCCATGCTCAGGATAATAACAATATCCCCAGGAGAAAACAGATGCGCAGGTGGCCCGTTCAGGCAAATGCGCTTCGAACCCTCGGGCGCCGGAATCGCATACGTCTTCCACCTCGCCGCATTTTTCAAGCTGGTGACCTGCACCATCTCATATGGCTTAATATCTGCTTCCTTCATTAACTTGGAATCGATCGTAATACTTCCCACATAATCCAGTTCCGCTTCCGTCACCGTTGCCCGGTGAATTTTTCCTTTGCACATCAAGCGCTGCATAAAAACTATCCCCTTTAAGTTAATCTAGTTGTTTATATAGAGTATATAGGAAATTAGGAAGATTTTAAAGGGTTAGTGGTACTGCGAACGGAATACAGGATCTGCTGATATCCATGAAGAACAATACATTCCTATCTAACTATTACCGAAAAAAGCCAGCTTTTGGCAGCAACATCAGATTGGATCTCTCGTTAGCGTTCTTAAAAAAGACCTATAACCTGATCCCCACATCTGAGATCATACCTCAATTTCCTTCCTCCTGCTTGAAGAGGGAATATTTAGCTCTTCCCTATATTTAGAGACTGTGCGGCGGGAAATAACAATCCCTTTTTTCGTTTTAAAATAGTCAGCAATTTTTTGATCTGAATATGGTTTGGACTTATTCTCGTTTTTTACATAATCCTCCAATAATAACTTGACGGTGGCTTGCGATGCAGGCGCACCACCTGCAGTTTCCAGTTTTGAGGTGAAAAATATCCGAAAATCAAATGTGCCTTTTGGGGTTTGAATACGTTTATTCATCGTAGCCCTGCTTACTGTAGACTCATGCATGCCTATTTCATCCGCAATCTCTTTTAACGTGAGCGGCTGCAAACCAGAAAACCCTTTGGAAAAAAATGCACGCTGCCTGTCGATTACTGCACGGGTTATTTTTAAAATTGTTTCCCTCCGCTGTTCTATGCTGCTGATTAACATTCGGAAGTTCTTATATTTATCCTCCATATATTTATGTACAGTATCTTTATTGCTTGCCATTTTTACGCAGGAGCGGTCAAAACGAATCTGCGGTACATAAGAATCGTTTAAATATACTTCAAGTCTATCATCCTTTTCTTCGATCACCACATCCGGATTTACATATTCTGTTGGTTTTGGATCCAACCTGCAAGGTTTGGGATCAAGGGAACGAATAATCTCATACGCTGATTTCACCTCGACCAAGGTGGCATCCAGCGTTTTGGCGATAGCCTTCCATTTCCTGTTTGCCAAGTTTTCCAAATGACCCTTTATGATTTTCTCCGTCAGACTCTCCTCCGGGTAATAATAGTTTAATTGTAATAATAAACACTCAGAAAGATCCCTTGCACCGATTCCAATCGGCTCCAATTGCTGTAAATGATTAATTCCGCTCTTTATCTTTTCCTCGTCAATGTCTAGATCAGCCGCAATTTCTGTTACAGTTAACGGCAAATAGCCATTTTTATCCAAATTAAGAATCAAATAGTGGAGGATAGCTTTTTCTTCCTTTTTTAAATCTATCCATTTTACTTGTTCTATTAGTTTTTCCCGCTCACCCATTTCCTTATTTTTAATCCAATCCATGGAGTCTTTCACAGCATTATCTACGCTCATTCCCCTATTACTCTTTCCAATGTTTGAATACGGATCTTCCCTTTCGATTAACTCTATAAAGGGATTTTCCAGTGCCTGTTCCTGCAGAAAGTTATATAAATCCATTGTGGAATATTGCAGCAAGGTGATTGCCTGTCTTAATTCAGTTGTCATTACCAGATTAAGCTTCTGCTTTTGTTGAAGAACTAATTCCATGACAATCCACTCCCCCGAATAATCTTTGTTAAACCATAAGCTTCCGCCAATTATTGTATGCGCTTACACAATATTATAATACAATTCAGCAAAATAATCGAGAGAAAAAATACCTTTTTTCATTCGTAAAAATTCAACCATTCCCCATCGATGTTTGGATTATATTTATTTATAGAAAGGAGCGTGAAGCTGATGGGCTCACCAAAATTGTTATATCGTAGGGACCCTAGGGCAAGCGGACTTCCATACTGTAAAATAAGGTGGTTATCTTGACTAGAGTTAACCCAAAGTGAGATAAATGATTATAATAAGACAAATATATATGAAGACTAGAAATATCATAAAATTTTATAGGAAAAGAGGCAAAAATAATGAAACTTGTCGGTGTATCTGGAGCACTCGCTGGGGAAAAAACATCCGTCGCAGTAAGCAGTATCTTAGCTGCGGCCAAGCGCCACGACTCGACTGTAGATACAGAGTTAATTGACTTGAGAGATTTTGACATTGAATTTGCTGCCGGACTCCCATTAGCAGGATACAATGATGATACATGGAATGTTGCCCAAAAAATATTATCTGCAGATTTTCTCGTATTCGGCACACCAATTTATCAAGCATCCCTCTCAGGTGCCTTAAAAAACCTGTTCGATCACCTGCCTGAATACGCATTTAAAAATAAAGTGACAGGCATGGTGGCAACAGGATGGACGAATAAACATTTTCTTGTATTGGAATATCATTTAGGATCCATCCTATCTTATTTTAAAGGTCTTGTTCCAACAGAAAATGTCTTCATCCACAATAAATCTTTTGAAATCGAAAGTGATGAAATCATCGATGAACGCGTTTCCGAGAGAATCCAAAAACTTGCGGAAGAAATGATTTATTTGCAGGGCGGGATCATGAATCGATAATCACTCTCTCTTTTACCTATAAGAAAAGAATCCATTTTGATAAAGATTAATCAAAACGGATTCTTTGGGGGTTTGTGCATTATTTTTCATCCGAATTTTTATTGCTTCATATTCACAAACACACTTTTTACTTCTGTATAGTTTGCAAGCCCATACTCTCCGCCCATTTCCCGGCCAATCCCTGATTGTTTATAGCCGCCGAATGGCATGGTTTCCAATTCCAGTCCGAAATCGTTCACCCAAACGGTTCCCGTCTTCAGCTTGCTGGCAATATAGTGACCGGTTCTGATATTTTCTGTCCAGACACTTGCAGCAAGTCCATAATCGCTGTCATTTGCCCGCCGGATTACTTCTTCTACCGTGTCAAAGACGAATACCGACATGACAGGGCCAAATATTTCTTCACGGGCAATCACCATATCGTCTTCTACGTCGGCAAAAATGGTAGGCTGAACGAAATATCCTTTGTCCAACCCTTTTTCTCCACCAGTGACAAGACGAGCGCCCTCGTTTTTGCCTTGTTCAATATAGTTAAGGACCCTGTTTTGTTGTTTTTCTGAAATGAGGGGTCCCATATCGGTATCCGGGTCCATTCCCGGTCCCAGTTTTAATTCATTTACACGTTTCGCGAACGCTTCCAATACTTCCTCATAATGTTTGCGATGAACAAAAATGCGTGTGGTAGCACTGCAATTTTGGCCATGATTATACATCGTACCATTAAATGCACCTTCAATGGCTTCTTCCAGATTTGCATCTTCCAAAATAATGCTCGGTGATTTTCCGCCAAGTTCCAGCGTGACACCTTTAACTTGGTCTGCCGCTTTGCGCATGACTTCTTTTCCGACAACCGTTGACCCGGTAAAAGCGACTTTATCCACCTGCTCATGTGTTACGATCGCTTCCCCTGCAACTTTTCCGTCACCAGGCACGATATTTACAACACCGTCTGGAAAACCAGCTTCTTTAAACAATTTCGCTGCGTAAAGAAGAGAGAGCGGTGTCTCGGGTGCTGGTTTAATTACAACCGTACAGCCGACAGCAAGGGCTGATCCGAGTTTCCATCCCGCCATTGCCAGCGGAAAGTTCCATGGAATGATTTGCCCAACAACACCGACCGGCTCATGGACGGTGTACGTCACATAATCTGGTGAAACCGGTGTTGTTTTTCCTAATAGTTTCGTTGCCCAGCCAGCATAGTATCGGAAATGCTCCACTGTTCCATCAACGTCATCTTCCAGTGCAACATGATATGGCTTCCCATTATCAAGCGCCTCAAGCTGAGCAAGCTCTTTCCTGTTTTCTTCCAGCAGGTCGGCAAATTTATAAATGAGACGGGATCGCTCCGCTGCCTCCATTGCCGTCCATTCGCCCTCATCAAATGCCTTTCTTGCTGCCTGTACGGCTTTATCAATATCCTCCGATTGCGCCTCACTGACTCTTGCTAAAACGTCTTCGGTCGCAGGATTATAAACGGCGAACGTTTTCCCGCTTTCCGCTGGAACATATTCCCCGCTAATATATAGATGTTTTTCTCCTTCCAGAAACGCTTTTACCTTTGGCTTTAGTTCCGTTTGTGAAGTCTTCATCAGATCTCCCCCTTTTTTATTCGGTAACTAACAGGCTATTCAGTATTTCCTGCAGTTATTCATCTTCTTCTTTTGTCAATGGCAGTCTTGGTTTACGTGACGGCCCTCTGCCAACCCTTGCTTCAGGAGAAAAGTCAGCTCTCCCGCATGGAACACCTGGAAACCGTACATTCAGAAAGGGTGATGCCCTGCTCATTGATTTTGGCGTGATAAAGGGCGGGTACTGTTCAGATATTACCAGAACGTTTATCATCGGCGAAGCCACAAGCTAACAAAGAGAAATATACGAGACGGTATTACAGTCCAATCAAGCGGGAATTAGTGCTGTCGAATCAGCAATCGATATAGAAGCAAGACAAGTAATCAATGAAAAAGGATATGGATACTATTTTAATAACCGTGTAGGACATGGTCTTGGTATCGAAATCCATGAAGAACGGTCCATCCATAAAAATAATGAACAGATTGCTGAAGAAGGTTTATTTTTCACCATTGAGCCTGGCATTTATATACCTGACTTTGGCGGGGTCCGAATTGAAGATGAGATTTATATTAATGAAGAAGGAAAGGCTGAAGTATTGACTTCGTTTCCTAAAGGGTTGCAAGTTCTTTAATTCTTGACTCTTTCAGTTAGTGGGGGTCTCCCCCCACTAGTCCCCCCATAAACAACCGGGTAGCCATCGGTTTCCATGAGACGTGTATCCATCTATATCCTGCATCATGTTGTTGAGGAGGATACTGGTCTCTTGCACTCCAATGTTTTGGACACTGATGCTTGGTTGTTTTAGTAATGTATATAGTTGCAGGGTTGATTAAATCTCTGATTTGGTGAAAACTCATATACTAGGTACCATCCTTATCAGCTTGGCTTATGAGAAATCCGGAAAGCAGGGTATAGAATAAACCGCTCCTCCTCTGATTTACGCGTTTACGCTCCCGGTTATACCATTTGTACAGGCTATTGCAATAATGACACATGCCCACATTTGTTTATAAGCAGTTACCATATCTTTACAGGTAAAAGCTATTTGAGTTGGTGTAAGCATCTTTACACTAGGAATAGTTGTTGTCATTTGTGCTTGCTGAGGCCCTTTGAAATCAATTTCAAAAGTCACTGGTCCATCCAATACAAGCGGTTGAAAATCTTTAATCCGACGAATTGCACTTTCCACTTTTTCCTCAATTTCCTGCTTTACAATATCTGGATGAATTAATTCAGCTGCTATCCGGTTGCGCGCAAATTTTGTTACAACAGATTCCACATTTGGCAAGGTTTCTTTTACCTCATTTACATAAATATCATCCCCGCTGATAAATAACGAAGGAACTTCATAGTCCCCTGCAACCATTGCGTTCATTTCTGTTTCACCAACGACTTTTCCATTAATTCTCATTTCATTCACACAAATCCCTGCTAACGTATGTGAAATAACAGCATGTGAATCGCCTTCTCTTCCATGATGTCCAATAAATATAATGCCATCAAATGATTCATCAATACCTTCGAGTTGCGCCATTACCCTATTATTACCAGAGACCAACCGTGCACGTTTATCTAACGATTCAATGAGGATATTAGACATATTGCCATGGCCGTCTGCCACCACTACTTCGTCTGCTCCTGCTTTGAAAGCCCCTCGAACGGCCGCATTTACTTCATTTGTCATTAACTGGCGAAAACGTTGATATTCTCCATTCGTTTTTAATTGTTGAATCGTTGCTACTCCTGCTACTCCCTCTATATCAGCAGAAATAAATATTTTCATATAAAACACATCCTTCCTTTTCTATACACTAATACAATTCAAACTGGTTAATTTAGGATACTACTGATTATATAAGAAGCGCTTGGCATTTAATGAACACCAAGCACTTCATAGAGTATTAGCAAATAAGGGATGCTAAATCTCTCGGATAGTATGTAAGCATTTCAATACCATCTTCTGTTACCAGCACTGTATCGGAATGTCTAAACCCTCCCAGCCCTCTTACATAAATACCAGGTTCAACTGTTACAACCATTCCGGGCTCTAACAAGGATTTGTCTCCTAAATCAAAGAACGGCGCCTCATGCCCTAACAATCCGATATTATGACCAGTATGGTGTTTCGTTAAGTGAGTAATTCCTTCTTCTTTGAAATAATCTTGCACTTTTTCCTCTACGGATGCATAGCTCACTCCAGCTTTAATGGCGGAAAATGCTACATTTTGGGCTTCATACATGTAATTAAAATATTTCTCTTGTTCCTTAGAAACCTCCTCAACAAACATCGTTCTTTCCAATTCACTATGATAGCCAAAAACATCCGACGCTGCACCGGTCACCAATGTATCACCTTTTGACATAATAGCGTTCTGTGTGACTGCATGAGGAAATGCTGATTCCGGGCCAATTTGGCCGCGGAAAATTGCATAAGCTGTTTTTCCATGCGGTTTATAATCAGGACCTAGTGTTTCAATCATCGCCATCGTAGCTTCCGTTGATGCTTTACTAGTAATCTCTATCTCGCTTAAGCCAGCTTTAGTATATTTTTGCAATAATCGATGTGCAAGATTCCCCCAACGGCATGATTCTTTAATAAGCTCTATTTCGTTAGCGGATTTTACAAATCGCATTTCTTCCACTAAACCATGTATCGAAACAAATTCTTTCGCACCAATTAATGTATCAATTCCTGGTCCGCGATACCCATTTGGCGAACCATATCCTATTGAGTCATAGCCAATTGTTTTCCCTTCGAAGCCATACTCCGCCATTACTTCTTTAAAGTATGCCATTGGATGTTTCGTGCCAGGATATTCCGGATAAGAGTGAACAAAATCAATCGCACCATATTCTTCTGCGTGTTCGTGTTCCAATGCTGGTACAAATAAATGTATTCTCTGATTGGGATCAACCAAAATCCCCATTGGACGTTCGGTTGCGTGAAAGTGAAACCCTGTTAAATAAAAAATGTCCGTGACAGAAAACACAACCGCTGCCTCGCAATTTCTTTCATTTAATTTAGCAAAAAATTTCTCCTGACGAATTTTTAATTCTTCATTTGGAATCGCTAGTAACATAGTTCAGTTCCTCCCTTGATTTTGTTGTATATAAATGGCAAGTTGCCGTATGCCCATCCTCAAATAATAGTGTCTCAGGTTCCTTTTGACGGCAAATATCCATAGCAAAAGGACACCTCGTATGAAAAGCGCACCCTGACGGTGGATTTGCAGGGCTTGGTACATCCCCTTTTAATATAATACGTTCTTTGTTTTCAGCGGGATGTGAAATTGGCACAGCTGAAATCAATGCTTGTGTGTATGGATGTTTTGGATCTTTAAATAAGGTCTCGGTATCGGCGACCTCTACAATTTTTCCTAAGTACATTACAGCAACCCGGTCAGTCATGTGCTCAATAACACTTAAATCATGCGATATAAATAAATACGTTAACCCAAATTCCTTTTGCAGATCTAGCATCAAATTAATTACCTGTGACTGTACCGACACATCCAATGCAGAGACAGGCTCATCAGCTACAATAAAATCAGGCTGTAAAATGACAGCACGAGCAATACCAATCCGCTGCCGCTGCCCACCAGAAAATTCGTGTGGGTATCGATCCAAATACTCTTTGCTAAGACCAACAATGTCCAACATCTCCGTAACCTTTTGAAGACGTTCCTTTTCCTTAAACTTCTTGTGTACACGTAAAGGTTCCATCAAGAGTTGCTTTATCGTCTTCTTTGGGTTTAAGGAAGCATATGGGTCTTGGAATACCATTTGCATTTGTTGTCGTAAAGAACGCATATCATTATATTGAAGGGTGGCAACGTCCGTCCCATTGAAGATGACTTCGCCCTCTGTTGGTTCAGTCAGTCGTAAAATGGTTTTACCGGTTGTTGACTTTCCGCATCCAGACTCCCCAACAAGCGCAAATGTTTCTCCGCGGTGGACCGTAAAACTAATATCATCTACCGCCCGGACAATAATATCTTTCTTGAACAAACCTTGTGAGATCCCATAATACTTTTTTAGCCGGTTAACCTGCAGTAATGCTTCTTCTGCCATCCTATACCACCTCTCCCTCTTTGGTATTCTGCAACCAACACTTACTGAGATGATCGTCTCTCGCAAAGACAGGCGGAGTCTCTTCAAAGCATTTAGAAAAGGCGAGTGGGCAACGATTTGCAAAAACACAGCCCTTAGTAATTTCATTCGGTCGCGGTACTTGACCTCTTATAGAATACAAGCGTTCTTTGCGTGTGTTTTGTGTTGGCATCGAGTCAATTAACCCACGAGTATATGGATGTAGCGGCTCATTAAATAACTCATTTATTTCAGCGACTTCTACAATTTCTCCAGCATACATGACGACTACCCGGTCACACATTTCAGCTACTACTCCTAAATCATGAGTGATCAATAACAAGCTCATATCATTTTCCTGCTTTATGTTCTTCATTAATTCTAAAATTTGAGCTTGGATTGTTACATCCAAAGCAGTTGTCGGCTCATCCGCAATCATCAAATCTGGTTCGCATAATAATGCAAGCGAAATCATTACTCGTTGACGCATTCCTCCTGATAGCTGATGCGGGTACTCATTTATAATTTGTTCGGCTCGCGGAATCCCCACTTGGTTCAAAACATTGATGACCGCTTTTTCAATTTCTTTTTTTGACATATTCCTGTGCTGCCTTAGTGGTTCGCTTAATTGCTGACCAATGGTGAAAACAGGATTTAGGGACGTCATTGGCTCCTGAAAAATCATCGAAATTTCGTTTCCGCGAATTTTGCGATACTGCTTTTCTTTTAGATTTGTTATGTCATTCCCTTTAAAATTAATCTCTCCATCTACAATTTTACTCGTTCTTTCAGGAAGCAGTCCCATAATTGCTAGGGAAGTAACACTCTTTCCGCTCCCAGATTCCCCTACAACACCTAGTGTTTCCCCTTTTTTCAGTTCGAAATTGACTCCTCGAATAGGTTGTACAGTCTCCTTGCCGCTTTTAAATTCTATTTTTAAGTTTTTTATTTTAAGGATAGCATCGGACATAATATTTTCCTCCAATCATTCTCCTTTTAATTCGGGATCGAGTGTGTCACGCAGCCAATCCCCAAACAAATTCACTCCTAATGCAGTTATTACAATGGCAATCCCAGGGAATGTAACCAACCACCAAGAACTAAATATATAATCTCTTCCTTCATTAAGCATATTACCCCAAGCGGGGGTAGGGGGCTGTACACCAAAGCCCAGGAAACTAATGGATGCTTCTGCAATAATATATGTACCTATTTGCAATGATGCTAGAATAATTATTGGGGTAAATAAATTTGGAAGTATATGCTTCACGAGAATCTGCAAGCGAGACACGCCTGTAGCGATGGAAGATGTAATAAATTCTTTCTCCCGCAGAGCTAATACCTCACTTCGAATAACCCTAGCAAATATAACCCAGCCTCCAATTGCCAAAGAAATGATAATATTACGCAATCCCGCCCCAATAATTGCGTTAATAACAAGCACTAATACAATAAATGGAAAGCTTAGTTGTACATCGACCAACCGCATCAATACAATGTCAATCCATCCTCGAAAATATCCTGCAATTATCCCAACAATAGTTCCAATTACACCAGCAATACATGCTGTTGCGATTCCAATAATGACAGATACTCTAGCTCCCATAATAATTCGGGAAAAAATGTCTCTTCCAAGGTGGTCCGTTCCCAATAAATGGCCATCTGTCAATGGAGGTAATAGTCCTTTACTAAATTCAGCATGCATTGGGTCATATGGTGTGATCCAAGGTCCAAAGATACTAAGAAACAACAACAACATGATAATGCCAAACCCTAGCATCCCAGTCCAACTTCTTGATAGGTTGGAAAAAAACTCCCCAATTTTTGTTTTTTGTTTGGATTTTAGGACTGAACCTAAAGCTTGCTCACCCTGAGGAAGACTCGAAGCCATTTTTCTTCACCTACTTTACTCGTATTTGCGGATTGACATATGCGTATAATATATCTGCAACAAAGTTAATGATGGCGTAGATTAAAGCGATAATAAATACGCCAGCGAGAACAATTGGAAAATCACGATTCATTAGTGATTGCCATAATAGCCTGCCAACACCCGGCCAGGAAAATACTGCCTCCGTGATGACTGCACCTCCCAGTAGAACCCCTAAATCTAAAGCTACTAAGGTGATAATTGGGATTAGGGAATTACGCAATGCATATCGCATGATGAGACGCATTGTGGGAACTCCTGATGCCTTCGCTGTTCGAATATAATCCTTTTGCAATACGTCCAGCATTGCAGAACGTGTAAAACGAGTAAAACGCGCTACACTGTAAGCTGCTAAGGTTAAGGTTGGAAGTATCATATGTACCGGCGTGCCGCCACCACCTGACGGCAATAGTTGTAACTGTGCTGCAAAGAGAAAAATCAAAATCAAACCGAGCCAAAAACTAGGTACTGCCTGTCCGACGACCGTTAGACCAACGCCAATTCTGTCAAATACTGTGTTACGTTTATAGGCTGACAACACACCCAAAGGAATAGCGATGAATAGAGCTAATATTAACGATGTGATAGCAAGTTGAAAAGTAGCTGGTAACCGATCAAGCACAATACCAAGCGCATCCTCTTGACTGCGTAGCGATTCGCCGAAATCCCCTTGAATGGCATTATACATAAAGTCCCCGTATTGGACATAAAGCGGACGGTTATACCCAAGCAATTCTCGGTACTCTTCTATTTGTTCCCTCGGTGCATCTGGTGGTAAGAATAGTGTTGTCGGATCCCCTGCCAGTCTTATTAGAAAAAAAACAACAGTCAGGGCTAAGAACACAACTACAATGACTTGCAGGAAACGCTTAATAACAAAATCCAGCATGAAAGGAACTCCCCTTTCTGTCCATATCTCTGTTTAATTTTGGAGGAGAGGCCGCTCGCCCTCTCCTCCATGTGTTCTCTATTTCTATTCCCACGACATTTCGTATACTTGAAATTTCTCATCCACACGAGGAGTAAAATTTAGGTCGCCCCTCACTGCGTATAGATCAGCTTGCTGCCAAAGTGGCACCCATGCCGCCTGTTCAACTAGTTCATGTTGTAATTCAGCGTACCCTTGAAGTCTCTCTTCTTCATTAAATATGGCATTTGTCTCCATGATTTTTTGTTCAATTTCCGGATCATAGAAGCTGCTGTATGGAGCCACTTCGGTAAACAGATTTTCAATAGTTGATTGCGGCGTAAATGCAGGACCCCATCCAAGGATAAACATATCGCCCATTTCCCGGTTCTGTATACGATCTAAGTGATTGCCCCATTCGTTCACTTGTACATCTACTTCAATTCCAATTTCTGATAATTGTGCTGCAATTCCCTGAGCTACATAAGAATCCATTGGATAACGACCGTTTGGTGTATCTAATGATAGATTCATAGACTCAGGGTCATACCCGGCTTCTTCAATTAACTCAACAGCTTTTTCTGGGTCGTATTCATATTCATCTGTCTCTACATAACCAGAATTTATTTCAGCTAAGGGCCCTGTCATTTTCGTGCCGTAACCATTTAAAATAGTTTTCAGTAATTCATCCACATTCACTGCGTAATTTATAGCTTGTCGTACTTTTACATCTTGCAATGGACCATCATGGAATGTGTTTAAGGCTAAGTAGTTAATCCTAGATGAATCGACCTGTTCTATCTTTGCATTTTCTGTATTTTCTATTTCTTCTACAGAATCAACAGGAACATTTTTAAACAAATCTATTTCACCACTTAGGAATGCAGCCATTCTTGAACTGAATTCAGGCATGTAACGGAATTCCACATTTTTAATAGATGGTTCGCCTCTCCAGTGATCATCAAACGCTTCCAATTTCAAATAATTATCACGCGACCATTCAACAAATTTATATGGGCCCGTGCCAACAGGCTCTTTCGCAGCTTGATCTAATCCTACGTCTTGCACATACCCAGGTTCCATAATCAGTAAATCCTCTGTGATTCTATCTAACAAACTTGGAAATGGTTCAGAGGTTTTGATTTCCACTTCATAATCAGAAACAGCAGTCACCTTTTCTACATTTACCCATCTGGAGCGGTAAGCGGAATTATTAGCTTCATCCAATATATAGTCAATGCTGAACTTTACGGATTCTGCGTTAAACTCTGCGCCATTATGGAATTCCACTCCCTCTTTGAGTGTAAGTCGCCATGTATACTCATCAATATTTTCCCAATCCTCTGCTAATACGGGAACTAGTCCACCATCCGGGCCCCGCTCAATTAAAGGGTCATAAATATTACGAATTTGTGTGTCGGTTGTATAATTGACATCGCTATTTGCAATTAAAGTAGCGGCATCTGCCTCGAAACCAATAACGAGGCTGTCTTTTTCTCCACCGTTATTACCAGCCGAACCATTGTCATCACCTGCAGTCCCTTCTGTGCATGCCGACATGACAATTAACAAACCAATGGCCATCAATATGACTACATACTTTCTCATTCTCAACACCCTTTTCTAATGATCATTTTTCTTTAATACCTCTTCAATCTGCTTCATGGACTTAATCACTTTATCCAAATCATCTTCTAGAATTCCAGCAATCATCTTCTCTACGCTTTTATCCGCATTTTTCTCTAAGGCATGTAATTCATCCTCTCCTTTCTCTGTAATTAGTAAATGTTGTGAGCGACGATCTATTGCAGAGGGTACTTTCTTAATAAGACCTTTATTCACAAACTTTTTTAGGATGCGACTGATATACCCTTTATCGAACAAGTAGTAATCCGACAAAAATGAAGCAGTGCAATCCGTTGTTGCCTGAATCTGAAATAGAATCATTGCTTCCGTGGCAGAATAGGGATTCTGATCATTGTAGAGGGAAAGAAGTCCCATTACCCTAACGTAAAATCGGTTAAATTGCTTGATCTCTTTTATGTTATTTTCCATATTTATTATTTTCCTCTTTTTCTGTAATTGAATTTTATTTTAATTGTGTCAGTTGCTTTTGTCAACCATTTTTTATCATTATTTTTTCGCAAATTTAATTTTTATACCGATTTAAATAAATCTCCTAGAATAGACTTTAAGACAGATGGCTCAGCAAGCGTGCTTTTTGCAGTTTTGCGCTCATAGTGCAGCATCACTCCTTAGTCCTGAATTTGACGATCCAGCCGGTTTCCTCCTAACTTATGATGGCAAGCCTGCTGCCGAGTGCGTGCAACGTGTGAATATAAGTTACAATCACTATCAAAAACACGCCCAGGGTAATTACCCTGGACGTGTTTAACTTGATCGAGTATATTAATCAACTTCAACTATGATAAGTAAATCTTATTGCATCCTTCTATACAATAAGATTTTCAAACCCAGTTTCAGCTTCACTTTTATTCTGTCTTCATAATGATTCGAGATTTATAGCATGATCGCTATGACTACATAATTAGTTTATATGACATCCCAACCGCCTTACACTTTTCTCTCTTACCTCGTCTTCCACCCCACCAAAACCAACAACAACCCACCAGCCACAACTCCAGCTATAATAGGCTTTTTCTTGAACTTACCATCTTTCGTGTAAAACGTATCCTTCACAACGAGATTAATATTCTGCGGACGTTCGGCCATACGGCGCATGAAATAGCCAAACCAATCGGTGCCAAACGGAATATAGGTACAGAAATTATAGCCCTCTTCCGCGAGACCATACTGCATCTCATTTCGAAATCCATAAAGCATTTGGAATTCGTACGTATCTTTGTCGATATTATTTTCGCGAATAAAATTCTTCAATTGATTGATAATATGGTGGTCATGTGTGGCAATGGAAGTAAATGTATCACCAAGCAGTCTTTTCTTAGCAATCATTATAAAATTACGATCAATTTCCGCCTTGTCCTGATAGGCGACTTCCTCGCTTTCTTTATAAGCCCCTTTTACAAGCCTGAGACGTACACCCTTCAGCTGATTCAAATCTGCTTCGGTTCGCAAAAGATAAGATTGAATTACTGTGCCTACGTTTTCATAATCTTTCCTTAAAATGTGCAATACATCTAAGGTTTGCTGATAATGCGCATAATCTTCCATATCAATATTGACAAAAATATTATATTGATCTGCCACATGTAAAATTTCCTGCATGTTTTCAATACAAAATTGTTGATCAATATCCAGCCCCATTTGAGTTAGCTTCACCGATACATGACAATCTATATCTTCTGCATGAATTTTTTCCAGAAGATTAATAGATTCTTCTTTCGCTTCTATAGCCTCTTCCTTCTCAAAAACGAATTCTCCTAAACGATCAAGCGTACAACTGATGCCATCACTGTTTAGCTCCTTCACGGTTTCTGTAACGCTCTCAATTGTGGTACCCGCCACAAACTTTTCCGCTCCCAAACGGAAACCCCATTTTTTGGCACTCTTATTTAGTAATTTATTATTTGATAAGCCTATGAAAAAATCTCTAGTTAGATTGGGCATGCCAGCGGCTCCTTTCAGGTAACTTCTTACAATTGCAGGATGTAGCAATTAGGAATGATTGTGACAATAGGGCGTACCCTATTGCCACAATTATTCAGTCCCTCTTTAGAAATGTTGTGATAACGTTTTAGCTTCCAGGAAGTGCTGCAGATAATCCGGTCCACCTGCTTTGGAGTCAGTACCGGACATTTTGAATCCGCCAAACGGTTGATAACCTACAATCGCACCGGTACACCCGCGGTTGAAATACAGGTTTCCTACTTGGAATTCATAGCGCGCACGGTTTAAATTCTCACGATTGTCAGAGATTACCGCACCGGTCAAGCCATATTCCGTGTTATTTGCAATCTCAAGCAATTCATCGAAGTCCGCTGCTTTTGCAAATCCTAAAACCGGACCAAAAATTTCTTCCTGCATGATACGTGCTTGCGGATCCACATCTTTGAAGATGGTTGGATGAACGAAATAACCTTTGGTATCGTCCGTTTTTCCTCCAACAGCAAGTTCTCCCTCTTGCTTGCCAATTTCAATGTACTCGCTGATTTTATCAAATTGTTTTTGATTAACAACAGCACCCATATATACATTTTCTTCGCTCGTGTTGCCTACTGTTAATTCTTTTGTCAATTCCACACATCTTGCAAGCACCTCGTCATATACATCCTCATGAACGATTGCTCTTGAGCAGGCAGAACATTTCTGACCGGAGAATCCAAATGCAGAATGTACAATGGATTGGGCTGCGAGTTCTAAATCTGCATGATCATCAACAATAATCGTGTCCTTCCCACCCATTTCAGCAACTACTCGTTTAAGGAAGGTTTGACCTTCTTGTACTTTTGCTGCACGTTCAATAATACGGGTTCCCGTAGCACGAGAGCCGGTAAAATTAATGAAGTGGGTTTGGGCATGATCCACAAGATGATCTCCAATTTCCGCAGGATCACCAGGTAAGAAATTCACAACACCCTTCGGCAGGCCGGCTTCTTCCAGTGCTTCTACTAATTTATATGCAATGACTGGTGTATTTTCAGATGGCTTTAACAGCACAGGATTACCCGCTACAATTGGCGCAACAGTTGTGCCTGCTACAATCGCAAAGGCGAAATTCCATGGCGGAATCGTAACGCCAGGCCCCATCGCTTGATAAAAATACGTATTTTCTTCATCTACACGATCATTGATTTCTTTGCCTTTCGCAAGCTCCACCATATGACGCGCATAGTACTCCAGGAAGTCAATACCTTCTGCTGTATCTGCATCAGCCTGTCCCCAAGGTTTACCAGCATCGTATACCAGCCATGCGGAAAACTCATGCTTGCGGCGACGCACGATTGCTGCTGCTCTATACAGAACTTCTGCACGCTCTACCGCCGTCCATGTTTTCCATGTTTTAAAAGCTGCTTGTGCAGCTTCCATCGCTTGATCGACATGTTCTTTTGTCGCTTTCGATACATTTCCAACGACTTGATTTTTATCAGAAGGGTTAACAGAAACCAATTTATCATCCGTATAAATTTTCTCGCCATTGATTACCAATGGATAATCCTGTCCTAACTGCTCTTTCACAGCCTTAAGTGCAGCCTCAAATTCCTTTTGATTTGTTTCGTCGCCAAAATCGGTAAATGGTTCATGTTTAAATGGTAAAACCAAAATAAAAACCTCCTTGATTTTTTTATCAATATTCCTGAAATCGCTTACCTTAAAAATTGCTCTAATAACCCTTCCACTTTTCTATATGCAAAATACATGCCAACATATTTTTTCTGTGTTTCTATCAACTAATCCCGCTCACAGCAAGGTTTTTATTCCATTTATCTTGTAAAGTTCATTTAAGATTTATGTTTATTCTGTTTACAAAAGTGTAAAATTAATTTACAATTAGCTTTACAATCCTGCGTTATATGGAGGGGAAACCGATGGCTAATGAGAGCTATTACCTGGATGCATTATTATCAACAGAAGATGATGCGATAACGATTATCAATAAACAGGAAGAAGTATTATTTTGGAATGATGCTGCCGTACAAACGTATAACATTAAACAGACGGACATTATAAACAGGCAAATAACAGATTTCTTTCATGACGATGATTTAATGGCTTTAAATGTGCTTAAAACGAAGAAACCGGTTCAAGGTACGTATCACCGTCCTCGCAGGGACAAACACGTGGTAGTTAATGCTTCTCCTATTTTTACCGATACAGGAGAACTAATTGGAGCGATATCCGTGGAGAGGGATATCACGCATGTTGTAAAATTAAATGACAGTTTAGTAACGACCTCCACAGCGTTGAATGAATTAAGACAAAGGGTTTATACAACAAATACAGAGGAAAACCCTTTTTCAAGATTAAAAGGAAACAGTCTTCCTCTGCAACAAACAATTCAAATCGCAAGTAAAGCCGCCAAAACGGATGCCACAACACTAGTCCTCGGAGAAAGTGGGACAGGAAAGGAAATTTGTGCAAGAGCGATTCACGAGGCAAGCCCGCGTAAGGACGGCCCGTTCATCCCGATTAACTGTGGAGCTATTCCAGAAGCGTTATTTGAAAGCGAATTATTCGGCTATGAAGGCGGGGCATTTACAGGAGCCGAGAAAAAAGGAAAAACCGGGAAAATTGAGATGGCAAACGGCGGCACCTTATTCTTGGATGAAGTTGGCGAGCTTCCACTGGATATGCAGGTGAAACTGCTCCGTGTACTTCAGGAAAATATCATATATAAAGTTGGCAGCTCTTCCGGAAAAACGGTGGACGTCCGCTTCATCGCAGCAACGAACCAGAATCTTGAACAGCAAATGCAAGAAAAACAATTCCGGTCCGATTTATTTTATCGCTTAAATGTCATTCAAATCACGATGCCCCCACTAAGACAGCGAATTAATGATGTTCCCGAACTGGCAAAGTTATTTCTCAAACAATTTGCCGTTCAATATGAAGTACCACTCCCTACACTTGACCAAGATGCGGTAGAATCACTTATTCAATATCATTGGCCTGGCAATGTGCGGGAATTAAGAAATATAATGGAACGCGTAATTATACTCTCAGAGAAATCCGTAATTAAAAGGCAAGATCTCTTAGTTTTTTTCCATAGTACTTCTACTCCACAGAATGTACCACAAACGGAGAGAGGTCATTCGTTGGTTCAAGAAAAAGAAAATATCGAGAAGAAACGGATGGAAGAGGCGCTGGACCAAAATAACGGAAATAAAACGGCAGCTGCTAAAGTATTAGGGATTTCAAGAGTCACGCTTTATAGTAAGATGAGGAAGTATGGAATTGGGGATTGATCAACGAGCATAGGGCCGGTAAGCTTTGGACACTGGTATGGAAGATGGTTATCCTGAAGCTCTCAAGTAGCTATTCGTCATACGAGATGATGTAATATAGAAAAAATCTAAAAAGAAGGGGTTTGGATTATTTTCCCATTCTATCCCCTTCTCCGATTCCAGCCCTCTGATACGGCACTCTTCCAAACCACTGGTACCGGTGGGTGGAAATATAACGATAAACCGGATCCCCAAAGTTTTTAGCAAAAGGAAGATATAATAATACAGCAATAGGCTGGGTGGCAGGCAGCACAGAAAGAATTCTGCGCACGGCAGCATAGCCTGTCAGCACTTTTTTATCATTGGTGTACATATAAATCTCATCCAGCATATTTTTGTGGTGATCTACTCTCTCTTTTATGGATTCACGTACTTCCTGTACCGGATACCAGTAAATGGCATTGCGTGAGTCGAGTTTTTTCAATACAAATTTTACCGTCCTGCATAGAGGGCATTCGGCATCATAAAACACAATATGCTTATCCATTCGTATGCACCCTTTCTTTTCTGCTTTAAGTCTTTTATATCATATTTTCATATTTTCGAACAATGTATGGGGAAGGTCCGCATTTCTCGTTCTTTTAAGAATATCAGTCGTCCTGTTTTTCAGCCCAATTAAAAATCAGCTTTTCGAAGGTGAATGTCAATTGGCTTTTGCGACTTTATCGCGTTATTAAGAATTTCTCTTACTTCATCTGGTTTTAATCCTATTTTTCTTGCTTGTAATATAAGATATACCCATTCTTCATCAAGTTCCCTATTCCCCAACTCCCTAATACCCCTCATTTCCCATTCCCCCGTTAAAATTGAGAATATATACGCTAGCTGATCATTCCGTATAATAATAGCCGAACAATTTCATTAGCCAGTTTTTCAGGTTTCGTCAAGCCTTTTAGTAATTTTGTTTCGGTAAGACGTTCTATGATCCCAACTAAACTTTCAGCCACGGTGTGCATATCTATATCTGCCCTGAAATAACCATTCATTTGTTCCTCACGCAAGTTCTGCTCAATTTGGCTGGCTATTTGGCTTTTTATTTCTCTGGATTCATTAGCCATATAAAAACCAATCCGTGTCAAATCGGGCTGCTCTTTAAAAAACGTAAAAATATTCGTAATTCTCCCTGTGATTTCCCCCTCAAGTGTACTTTTTTCCAATCCCGTTTCCAGGAGACTTTGCTGCACCAATGTCATTAATTTTTGATGAAATATATCCACTAATTCTTGAAAAATTGCCTCTTTACTTTGGAAATACAGATAGAAAGAGGGTTGCGTTACGTTAGCCCTTTGAACAATCGTACTTATTTTTGTTTCATGATATCCATTATTAGAAAACTCTTCTGCAGCAATAAGGAGCAAAAGACTCCTTCGCTTTTCTCCATTAGCGCCCTTTTTCCTTCCCCTTTTTGCCATTTTGCCATCTCCATGAAATAATATATTACTCACGAGTATTATAATTCAGAAAGCTTACTGCGTCAATCAAAATTTATGAAGAGCTTCATCTAAAAAGGTCACAAAATCTTTTAAGCCCAAATCCCATTTTATCCCCGCTCCCTGTAAAAGCAAATTACCAAAAAAATGGGGATAACCCTGTCGGATTATCCCCAAATTTCTCATCCCTCTTCCGCCACCAATAATTGCAACATCGCATGTCAAAATATGCACACTCCCAGCTGCTAAAACATGTTGATAAGCTCTAAAGTCCCGAGATAGCCGAATAAAAGCACACATGCGGTCAAGACCGTATTGGCAAGCCAGCCATTCTTGAATCCTTTCTCTACTGCATTGGAATTTAATAACCACATTAACGAAATAGCCAAAAACGGCATAAACAAGGCTCCAAGCGCACCATATAAAATAACGATAAACACCGGCGAATTGAAGAATAACAGCAGCATCGGCGGAAACGTCAGCCATAACAGGTACGCACGGTAAGCCGGATCTTTATTCGTTACCGGTTTATCCGGACGCTTCCCTTTTGCCTTCACAATTCGAACAAAGTCTGCGAATAAATACGGAACCCCATTCCAGACACCTAAAAGAGAGGAAAATGCAGCAGACCATGCACCAATTAAAAACATCCAGCGTGCAACTTCGCCAAACTCCGCGGCAAACAGATTGGACAAGGTGACCAATCCTTCTTCCCCTTCAATGGCAATGCCTGACCCAAAAAGGAATTCCGCACCGACAATCAAGAGGGCGATCGTAAATACGCCGGTAATGATATAACCAACAGCCGTGTCCAGTTTCATCATTGGGATCCATTTTCTGCCTTCCCATTGCTTTTCGCGAACCCAGTAGCCATAAGACGCCATCGTGATCGTGCCGCCAACGCCTCCCAGGAGTCCCATGACCAGCAGCAAGGAACTGTCACCAGTCCTAGGCACAAGACCGCTCAGAATGCTGCCAATCTCAGGCATGATAATAACGGCAGAACCAACAATTGTTACAAACATAATGCCAATCATCACCGTCATTATTTTTTCAAATAATTTATATTTTCCTGTTAAAACAAGCGCCATCCCTGCAAGTCCATGAAGAATCCCCCACGCCCATAAAGGCATAATCGGGAACATCGTCACCATCATAATCGCACTGGTCGACATAGCCGCGGCCCCGTAACTGAGGCCCCACAAAACAGAATAAACACCGAAATAACCAGTTGCCCACTTTCCAAGCGAATGCCAGCCTTCCAGAATGGTCTTTCCTGTCGCCAGGAACCATCTCCCCATTCCCTCTGTGAAAAAATATTTAAAAATGGCCCCGACAATAATCGCCCACAACAGTGTCATGCCAAAACTTGCTCCGGCTACAAGTGCTGCAATCAAATCCCCTGTCCCAACACCCGTAGCGGCGGTTACAAACCCCGGGCCGACGGACTTTAACTTTCCTTTAAATGTCGTTGGAGGAGTCGGTGCTTCTGAAGAAACAGCTGTATTTTGCTGAACCGGTTCTTTTGCTTCCATTTGAAAAACCCCTTTGTTGATTATAAATAACGTTCTTTCACCTTAAGCAAATGTTCACCCATTGCCTCCTGAGCCATAACAGCATCCCCGTCTCTTATAGCTTCATAAATCCGTTTGTGTTCCTTCAAGATTACTTGGCTTTTTTTGCTTACTTCAAGCGTCTTGGAACGGGTTTCTTTCAATCCTTCAAGCACCTGATCCGATAACATGTACATCACTTTCTCAATAACAGAATTTCCAGCTGCTTTGGCAACGGCCATATGAAATTTCAAGTCCTCTTCGGCTGCAACATGATCGATTGCCACCGCCTTTTCCAGATCAAGATAGGAATGATAAATATTTTGAATTTCTTCTTCCGACCCGCGCTCAGCAGCATAATAAGCGGCATGCTGTTCAATAGCGAGTCTGAGTTCCATCAGTTCAACAATATCGACCGATACACCCTGAATAATGGCATTCATCTTTGTGATGATATCCTCCAGATTATTTTTCCGAAGATATACGCCGCTTCCCTTCTTAATTTCAACCAACCCTGCTGATTCAAGGACACTGAACGCTTCTTTTACCGATGTTCTCGAGACAGCCAGTTCAGCTGCCAGGCTTCGTTCCGACGGGAATTTCTCCCCGTAAACAATTTCTCCTTTTTCAATGGACGTTTTGATTTGTTTAACAATATTGTGGTAAACTCTTTGCTTTCTGACCGGCAGCGAATTCATCTCATTTGGTTCCCTCCATTCTTCAAAAATTGCAAAGTGGCTGGTCCAATTTTAAGTCAGTATAATATAAAAGCGCTTTCAATTCAAGACAAGATTATAAAAATTATAACTTAATTTAGCGAATCAAGGCGAACAGAGGCCAATTGGCGTGTATTTTGTCCGTTCTGATGCTTTGGGGAAATGAGCGGCTATGAGGGGGGGCATTTGGTAGTTTATCAAGAAAGAAGAGTCCTTATTTGCCATATTAAATGCAACACGAAAAAAGTGGCAGAAATCTTTATGCCACTTCATCCTGTCTGCATTAAATTGTAGTAGTGAAAGGATCCGCTCTACAGCATAGGGCTTGCCAAGAAATTCAGCACGAGCGTTAATTAACCGACGAACAATCACACCATCCTATGCCCTATTCCCCAGCTCCTGAATCACCTGACACGTACAGATAATCCCGTCAAAAAAGTTATCCAACCCGATATTTTCGTTCGGGGAATGATTGGCTTCATCAAAATTGGCATAAGGCACGACAACCGAGGGTACACCCAATATTTTTGTCCAAACATAATCAGGCAAACTTCCTCCCAAGCTTGGCTGCAAAATCGGCGGCTGATGATAGGCTTTTTCCACCGCATTCCGGACCACACCTACTACCTCTGTATCAGCTGGCGTTCGGGAAGGCAGCATTCCGCCAAGCCATTTCACCTCAACCCCTGGCGCATATTTTTTCACATGAGCGGTGAATTTATCATAAATGTCCGCGGGGTCCTGATCGACCACCAGACGCATATCCATTTTCAATGTCGCGGTGGATGGAATAATCGTTTTCGTTCCTTCACCCCCATAACCGCTGTGAAAACCGGCAATATTAAAGGTGGGCTCCATCGTAAGTTTGCGGTAGTAGTCCTCTTTCGTCATATCAAAATCTTCATAGCCAATCTGCTTGCCTAATGTCTTTTGATCGTAAGGCAGTGTGGAAATCAGCTCGAGCTCTTCCTCGGTGGGCTGGCGGATATGGTCGTAAAACCCGTCAATTAACACATTCCCATCCCGATCCTTCATCGTATGCAGCAAATCCACCAATTCCCACGCTGGGTTTGGCACAATATTTCCCTTATTCCCGGAATGATTGTCCCAGTCCGCACCCTTTGCCGTAAGCTCCACATACAGCAGGCCGCGCACACCTAAGAGGACAAACGGCGCACCGCTCTCATGCATCGGACCATCTGACGTATAAACCAGATCCGCATGCAGAAGCTCTTTATGCTCCTCCACAAACTTGGCCAAATTCGGACTGCCCTTTTCTTCCTCTCCTTCAAATACGAGTTTGATGTTGATCGGCAGCTCCCCGAACACATCCTGATAGCTCTTGATGGCAAGCAGCTGTGCCATCAGCTGCCCCTTATTATCTCCCGCACCCCGGCAAAAGATTTTCCCGTCACGAACAGTTGGTTCAAACGGCGGAGAATCCCACGCATCAACTGGATCCGGCGGCTGCACATCATAATGACCGTAGATTAGTAGAGTGAAATCATTGTCCGCGTTCAATTTCTCCCCATATACAACCGGGTAGCCATCGGTTTCTAAGAGATGAGCATCCATCCCAATATCCTGCATCATGTTTTTGACGAGGGTGCTGGTCTCTTCCATCCCAATGTTCTGAGCGCTGATGCTTGGTTGTTTTAACAGCGTGAATAGCTGGTCTAAATATTCTTCTGTTCGCTCGTTGATAAGTTCTCTGATGGTTTGAATTGTCATCTATTATGTACACTCCTCCTGAATAATCCTTCTTTCATCGCTCATTCCCCGCCAATCCCGCGAACAAACCCAACGGCCCGCTCATCAAACCCATTCGCAAAGGAAGACTCTATTCTAAGTGCTTTGCCAAAATGATACTGATCTGCTCCCACTGTATGGTGGATCATTTCAATATTGTTAGGGGATAAACCGCCGCCTGGCATGATTTTCGGGCCATCCAGCTTTTCACTAAGCTTGACCAACTCCCTCAGATTATTTTTGCCATCTGAACAATTGGCTTCACCACCGGAAGTCAGAATGCGACTGATATTCTTCCTGTAGTTTTCTAGTGTGCGGTACGCGTCCTCCTGGGAAGGCACCTCATCAAACGCACGATGGAACGATATGTCCAGTTCGGGTGCAATTTCAATGATGTCGCTCAGCACCTGCTCATTTATAGTGTGGCCTTTGGTAAGCGCTCCGAACACGATGCCAGTCCCGCCAAGATTGACGACATTCCTTACATCCTCATAAATCGCAGCCAGATCATCCGCTGTATATACATAATGATAGCTGTGGGGACGAATCATCACTTGAACAGGGATCGACACACTTTCCAGCACTTGTTTGATCGTGCCATGACTTGGTGTAAGTCCGCCTTCTGATATAGCTGAAACCAGCTCCAGGCGGTCAACCCCCAGTTTTTCAGCCTGGATTGCTTCTTCTTTGTTTTGGACAATTGCTTCGATGAACATATATGAAGACACCTCTTTTTTCGTTCACACACGGAATGACTTGACCATTAGCATACCCTGCCTGAATATAATTAGAACTTTAATACATCGCTGCTTTAAAATAAAATGCACCTAAATGTCCGCTCCAGAATCCAAGAAGCGGACATTTAAGTGCATCCCAAACCCCTAAACCCAACTAACAACCTTACATAACAAAGCCGCCCGCTCCGGAACCTTGCTAGCCAGGATATGCTCGTCCCTCGCATGAATCCCTTTCCCTTCCGCTCCAAGGCCATCAAGCGTTGGGACACCAAGGTTTGCGGTGAAGTTGCCATCACTTCCGCCGCCGACATAAGCTTCTTCCAGATCAATATTTAAGTCATCAGCTGCCTCTTTTGCCAGCTCAAATAATTCCCCGGTGGATTCACTCCGATTCATCGGCGGTCGGTTAATCCCACCTCTTATTTTCAGAGTGATTCCCTCCGTATATGGCTTGAAGCCGTTAATAATCTCATCAATTCGTTGCTGCTCTTCTGACGTTTCCACACGGACATTCACACCAATCGAAGCAGTATCCGGCACCACATTTAATTTCCCGCCACCTTTGATGCTGCCAACATTAATCGTTGTTCCCTTCTCATAGTCAGTGAGGGATTCCAAGTAGACAACGTGCTGTGCCGCTTCCTTAATCGCGTTAATCCCGTCCTGGTGATTGTTCCCGGAATGAGCAGCTTTGCCTTTTATATCAATAAAATATCTGGACGATCCTTTTCTGCCAGTTTTTAATGCTCCCGTCCCGGCAACTGGTGGCTCGGTGACCAATGCCACATCGCTCTCCGCCGCCTCTTTTTCAATAATCGTTTTGGAAGAAGGACTGCCAATCTCTTCATCGCTTGTGCAAAGGAAAATCACCTTTTTGTTCATCGGGATCTGTAAATCCTTAATGCCTTTCAGCGACCAAATCGCTTGGACAAGCCCGCCTTTCATATCATAAATGCCCGGGCCAAATACCTTGTCTCCGTCCACCTTAATGGACAATTCGCCTTTTTCCCATACGGTATCAAAATGGGAGAGAAGGAGCACCGTTTCCTCCCCTTCACCAAATTCAAAACGCAGATGATTGCCGTATTGCGTCTCTTTTATTTCCTCTGCTTTGTAACCGAAATAGCGCTCGAACAATTGCTGAATCCGCTGCTTGCACGCATCGGTCAGTTCCTTGTTTTTAGAAGGAGAATCACTCTCCACAATAAATTGAATGTCCTCTAGGATTTGCTCTTGATTGTCTACCATATATTGTTTTATTCTGTCCAACTTGCTCTCTCCTTCATCTTAAAACGGTCCATAGTTAATCATGACGGCAATGCCGATAAAAATGGCTCCAATAAGTGCCCATAACAACACAAGCGGGAATACGAATTTCACCCATTTGAGGTAAGATACTCTGCCGACAGCCAATACCGCCATCAAAACACCGGATGTCGGGGTAATCATATTAGTGATTCCGTCACCCAATTTAAATGCAAGTACTCCTGTCTGCCTGGTGATATCCAGCATATCAACCAATGGGACAATAAATGGCATAACGATCGCTGCCTGGCCGGAGCCGGAACTCACAATCATGTTAAATAACATGTTGAAAAGAAAAATAGCTTCTGCACCAATCAATGTCGGCAATGCGCTCAGCGGCTGAAACGCATAATTAACAATTGTATCCAGCACTACGCCATCCTCCAGGACAACCACAATGGATCGGGCCAGTCCGATAACTAATGCCCCATAGACGAGACCTTGTGCACCTTTAATAAAAACCCGCACAAACTCATTCGGACTTATTCTCGCAATGAAGGCAACGACAATCCCCATCATCAAAAAGATGGCAGCCAAATGGTTAATCGACCAGTCCAGATTGTAGACCCCATAGAGGAAGAGCCCCAGAAAAGCAACAAACGTCAGCAAAATGATTTTATGCTTGCCGGTAAACGGACCAAAATCCTCTGCCGACTCATCACCTGTATCTCCAAAGGCGGAAATCCCCATATAACTTTTCGATGGGTCTTTGCTGATTCTTCTTACATATAAACAGATATAAGCGATCGTAACAATTAAAAGTGCAATAAAAGCGGCAAAGCGAAGGCCAGCCCCGGAAAATAGCGGTAGCTCCGCAATACGCTGCGCCAAGCCGGTGATAACCGGATCGAATGTCCCTGTTGCGACACCGACATATTGACCCAAATAAATCATCGCCACACCGACAATCGGATCGAGTTTCAACGCTTTAGCAAGAATAATCCCAATTGGAATAAAAGCAATGACCGCATTTCCGCTCAAACCCACCAGATCCATCGTTGCAAACAATACAATAAACGTGATGATGAGCGGATATTTCCTGCCATTTGCCTTCTGAATCAGCGCATTGATCCCGGAATTGATCGCCCCGGTATGTTCAAAAATCGCGACAATCCCGCCGACAATCAGCACCATGAAAATTAAATTGGCACTATCAATCATTCCCTGCTGGATCGCCAGAAATATATCGATAATGGAAGCTGGATTTGCTTCCGTCTCTGCATATGTACCCTCGATTACAACCGATCGTCCCTCCACATCTTCCCTTTCAAAAGAACCTGATGGGACAATATAGGTAGCGATAGCGGCTAATACCAGAATGCCAAAGATAATGACAAATGCATCCGGCATGTCAAACCGCTTTTTCTTTGTTTTATTTTGCTGCGCCAATGTGAATTCCTCGTTTCCCTGCCTTAATTTTTTCTTTTTTACATACTACTGTCAAAAAACCTCTCCAATATTTCATTAAATTCCCCAGCATGCTCCCAAAACATCATATGACCGCCAAGAACTTCAATGACCGAATCAGGCGATACTTTTTTCGTAAAAGCCGTGGCAGTCTCCGCCCAATGCTCAGCAACCACTGTCAGCGTTGGCACAGAATTGCTTAAAGCTGTTGCTTCAGGAAGATAATCAGAAAACATGCCTGCTGCGAAAAGATTTGCTGCAATATAATGCGGTGTCTTTAGAGATTGCTCGACAAGCCAGGTTAATTCTTCCTGATCCAGTTCCCGCTGAACCATAACCTGTGTAATATAACCTGTAATGAATTCCCGCTGCCCCTGTGGATTCCGCAAACTCGACGTGTAAATAGACGCGATATCATCAAGCGTGCCTTCCACCCAATCTCCACTGTGGACCGATAAGGATTTCGGCGGCATATCAACGAAAACAGCACGATTAATATTTTTGTCCCCATATTGTTTAAAGTATTCCCAGACCGTAAAGCAGCCAAAAGACCACCCAACCAATGTGGCATTTTTCACACCCAGGTGCTGTAATACCTTCTCCAAATCTGTCCCGTGTGTCACATAATCATTGCCATGTACGGTTACAGTCGACCTGCCATGACTCCTCGGGTCAATAACGATGACACGATTTGTCTTAGAAAAATAGTCAACCTGTTTGGAAAAAACCTCCGTCGTAAATGTAAACCCCGGAATAAAAACAATGGCTTCCCCTTGACCAATGTCCTCCACAAATAATTCTACACCAGGATCCACTTCAACATATTTACCGCCCGTTACAGACATGCCCCTCAACCCCTATGTGAAATTTGTTACTATTAGTTTAATGTATTTCTGAAGAATCCGCAAAGTTTATTTTCTGATAAAATTTGCGTGAAAAATTATGGCCTGATGCTCGTATCGCTCGTCTATCAAACACAAAAAGCCGCTAACACAATTGTGCTAACGTCTTTCAATCTACAATGAACCAGAGTCACTCCCACCCACTCTTAATCCTAATCCGAACTAGGCGTCCCGCGCTCCCTCCTCCTAACAAAATACAACTCAATCAAATGCCCCACAACAGCCCCCACCACCCCGAAAAACAGCCCGCAATAAACCGGATAAGCCAGAAATTGCAATACCTCCGCCGGATAAATATGATGTGTGGTCAACCCCAAATTCATCCCAGCCGTTAAACCAAAGAAAAGCCCCGTAAAATACACCTTCCTCAATTCTTCCTGGTGCTCCTGTCTGTAGGTGATGGCTTTTGCCTTATTATAGGCCTGCCACAGGGAAAACGCAAAAACAGATGGATAAAAAAGACCCCATTCATAATTAATGATCCCATGTGCCTGTTCATAATTTCCGTGAAAGGTATACATCAAAGAGAGGTTTAAATTGGAGAATAAATTCAATATGATTTCCCAGACTACCAGCAACAGACCCAGGAAGTAATCGCGGTTATAAATTTGTCCGAATCCCGGCAAAGCGAATGACCAAAGCATGGCTGCCACCGGAGATTTATATGTGTCATCTTTTCTCATCCAAGTCCTTCTTTTCTGCGGATTTTTAAGGGGACCCCCTCCGTCCCGATCCCAGCTATGTTAGTCAGAGGAAACGCCGCAAACGCCTCTTCCATTTTCTCATAATTGCTTTAGAGCCCGTGAACTTTCTGATAAACGCAATAAATCCCCGTTCCAGCCAAAGAAACAATGTAACCGAAGTAAAATTATAAAACCAGTTCCATTTTCGCCATACGATCAGGTTCGTATGCTTTTCCAAATGATACTCCACAACGGTCATCGGCATACTGAACATCAGCGCTTTTGCGACAGACATCCAAAACCCCGATTTATACGAAAACTGATTATACAAGACACCCATATTCGGCAGCAATACATAATCAAACAGCAGACTGATGTTCAGCTTTTTCCCAAATAACCTCGTGGGATATTCGACTAACTTGCGGGCCGTCACATAGGCATCCAGCATTCCCGCCAAAAATCCGGCCAGCAAAAATACAATGGTCCAGTCCTTGCGTGGGCGTTTTCTGAACCAAATCGGGATAAGACCAACACCAAGCAGGCTTAAAAACACAAGAAAGGCTTTCTCCATCTGCTTTTTCATCATGTCCTCCTGAAGAAGCTTTGGCTTTTATTCTGCATCAACAGAACGGAAATATGCGCACGTCTAATCACCTTCCTGACAGGTGTTCAAACGATTTACTGTTTGCCAACCGATCACAAATCACAAAGATAAGCGCGTAAATAGGAACAGAATAAATATACGTCCACTCGGTCATCACATAAAATCCCGCCCAAACAAAAATCGGCTCACCGACGAACGCTGTCAAGAGCCCATAGAATACCCCTTTTTTCCATGGAGCAATATGCGGCTTCGCCTGAATCAGGAACATAATCGTCACCGGCACCAAACTCATATGATAAGGCGACCAAGCCGGAAAGGAAGGAAAGGTCTTCCCTGTGTAATGCCACAACCCGAGTGATGTCCCCAAGTAGTCCATGGATAACGCTAGAATGATGGAAAAAAACCCTGCATACAGCAAACGGTGGGTACTTTCTTTTTTCCGGTAAAAGAACCAAAATACCCATGGGCCGATCGTTAAGATGACCGATATCCACCATTCCCAGTGCAAAAAGATATGGTCCAGCCAAAATTGCGTGTATTCATCGTGAAGCTGATCAAACCGGTCAAAAAATTCCTCTGATACTTCCATTTGTTGTGCTTTATCCATGTAGATCTCCCTTGGCAATTGAATCCTTTCTAGGTATTTTTTGCAGAGATGGGGGGATTATGCAGAGCGGTTCTTAGAGGGAGCCCAGGGGGTGCCTGTCACTTCCCGAATTTTGTCGAAAAATAAAGGTAGTTAATTTGCGGAGGGTTTGATGGTGGAGATTGGAAAGGTTGATTATCAGGCATTAAAACTAAAATTCAATATCAGCAAAGTCCTGGTAAGCAATAGCATGTGGTATAGTATAGCATTCTCAACCATTAAATCGCTCAGGTGTTATTCCTAGACTCTCAATCAACACTAAAAAATAGCCGCTCCTTACTTAACATCCAATAAGGAAACGGCTATTTTTCTTGTTTATACATATGCTTTTTCGTCCAACCGACCACTTCTGAAAAAGGTGGCCTGGTTTCATTATCTGCCACCATCTTCACAAACCTAAAAACTTCATCATCATCTACAATTAAATCGTATCCGTTCAAATCTAAAAAAGTAAAAGTTGATAGATATGCTGTTCTTTTATTTCCATCCCTAAAACAATGACCACTCGCAAGTTCAAACAGATATACAGCTGCTTTCTCTTCAAGTGAGGGGTATCTATTAAAACTCCCCCATCCAGACATCGGCAAATGAAGCTTAGCTTCTAATTTACTGTGGTCTACTCCTTGAAGCCCACCATATTTTTCTAGTGCTAGATCATGCAGCTGAATTACATCGTCTATCTCAAGGTATTCAACTTCCATTAATTCTTACTAAGCTTCTCTAAAGCTTTTCCGTTAGCTTTATCTGCTTTTTCAAAACTTGCCTGTACCTTGTCTTTACGGCTTTGCTTTTTAGGATTCATATTAATTGCGTTCATATCTCCATCATCCTTTTTTTTCTTCTTCATTGGACACACCCCCTAATAATAAATTATTAGAAGTTTACCCATTTAAGAAGGATTTTATTATGATTTACCCTATTTTACCATAAATTAATCTATAGTGGAATAGTAGTTCTATTAATCCGGCAAAAAATTTTTTTCATTTCCATGCCACCAAACTAAAGACTCCTTCGATTATAGCTGTAGAAAGGTCTATAAAACTATCGAAGAAGGATGGATTCCCATGAATTACATGAAAGAAATCAACGCATTCCACGTTGCGCAGGAGACAAATCCACTGACAACGGCTGCGGCCCATTTATGGTCGGTTCTGATGCATGTAAATAACCGTGCTGGCTGGAAAAAGGAGTTCACGGTGGCGGCGTCCCTGCTGGCGATAAAAGCTGCATTGACGGACTCGACATTTAAACGGGCCAGGCAGGAGTTGCAGGAAAAAGGATATATAAAATTCACATCCCAAGGGGCCAATAAAGCTGCTGTTTATGAGATGGTTTCGCTGGTGACTTTTACCGAGGAAGAAGCAGCAGCCAATCATTCCAACGAAACTGCTGCCGGCACAACAGACGACGTGGCTGACCGCAGTGTGAACCACACCATGAACCACACCGCGGACCCATTAATTAAACAAAACGAAAGAAAACCAAACCAGACAAAACAACCTGCTGCAGACGCGCTCGCGTTTTTCCAGGAAAACTACGGCGGGATGAGTCCATTTGTTGCGGAAGAGATCATGAATTGGGTGAATGATGTGGGGGACCCTCTTGTTTTGCTCGCCATGAAACGATCCTTGGAAGGCGGGAAAAAATACTGGAGCTATGCAAAAGGGATTCTCCAGGCCTGGATGAAAAAGGGCATCACAACGGTGGAAGAGGCAAAAGCGGAAGAGCAGGAGTTCAAGCGTAAACAACAGCAAAAGCAGCCTCGTTCTTACGGAAAAAAACCTTACCATGCGGAGCAAAAAGCGGTGGATATTGTGCCGGATTGGTTTGAGGAGCATAAGCGACAGGAAAAGTTAAGGCGCGAGAAGCAAAAGCGTGAGGAAGCTCAGGTTGATCCGGAGACATTGCACACTGAGGTGAAGAGGAGTCTCGCTAGTCTGAGTAGGAAGAAGGATAAGTAGGGTAGGCCTTTGGAACGGGGGCACGAAAGGAATGTTCCGAGCCACACGGTCCTTTTTCCCATTTTCGCGCAGCAAGCAGGAATTTTCAGATTTATATTGAATAATACTTTATAAAAAGGAATATACTCACGACCAAAAATTGTGAATAGAATGGAATACTGCAAAGGTTTCGCAGCAAAACAAATAGGGAAGTGAGGCGAGAAAATTGGAGATCATTTTAATTACAGGAATGTGGATCCTCTTTGTTCTATTATTTTGCTATACTTTTATCTATTGGAGACACAGGGAAGCAGTAAAAGCTCATAGAGAAAAAATACGTAAGGCATGGTACTTGCTGTATGTTTTTGGAGCATTGATTTACTTAACCGCAAATCCAAATAGTCTGTTTACGAACTGGCATAATTATTTAGTGGTATTAATTGGATTCATTGCTGTTGATTCCCTTATTTTTTTGAGTCTTTACGTTTCAAAAATAGGCGGAAACGAATTAAAAACAACCGAGCAGCAAATAGAAAAAACAGAGAAATATTGGGTCTCCGCAGGCCGAAAAGTAGAAAACATGGAGCATTTGTTGAATTCCTATGAATACCTGAGTTATACTAGAAATGAAGAAGAGTATATTAACGAATTGGACAACTTCCTGAACGAGTATGGAAAAAAAGAAAGTTTATCTATCGATGTCTTGCCGTATCACACAGAGGAGAAGCAAGATGAACTGCTTGAAGGCATCAAACAACCGAAATCAAAAGTGGAAAGAGTGCTTGATTCTCGTCAAACCTATTTTTCAGCGAAAGATAATTTGATGCTGCTTCCGATTTTTGTATTGAACCGTAGTTATATTGCAAAAGTAACAACTACAACAGAAGATGTGGAAATACAAGACATTGACGGGAATATCATCAATATGCTTCTGTTGACATATGTTTTAGCTGTTGAGAATCCTTATGATGACGGAGGTCGTGTTGAACTTGAAGAAGAATACGGACAAAGCCAATATTAAAAAGAGTGAAGCCCCCAGAAGAAGCTTGAATATCCCGATCGCTCATGTAGGAGAGAACCATAGCCAAAAAAAATTACGGGAAGAAAACCGGAGAATTTTAGGCAAAAGCAGAAGTGCCTATAGCTGGCGTTAGAACTAAAGCGGAAACGCCCGTTTAGCGACGTATGGGCAGAGTCTGGCCATGAAAAGTGGATCAGCGTTGGGTCTGCGATTACTCGTCCCAGCGAAAAGCGGCGAATTCAGCTGATCATTCCTGCGGAGAAGATAAAGGAAACATGCCCCACTCATAGGGGTGTGCCGGCACCTTAGCGGGAGGCCGAACTTAGCCGGCCTTCCTTTACCTTACGAGCCGTTGTTCACTTATCGTACGGAGGTGAAGGAAGTCCACGCAGCTTTAGCGCTGGCGCTAACTGGGGCATCCAAAGCTTAGTTCACACGATTCGTAATGACTTATAATATCCTGATGTAAAAAAAGTGCCCGGCCATGGGCATTTTTTTTAATTAAAAATTCTTTGATCACATAACCTAATGTATGGAAAAAAATTAGGTGGTGCAAAAGTTGGATAAACCGAATAGAAAAAGCCTTAATTTGCCTTTAGCAATGATTGGATTGTCAAACAGCCAGCAAAAACTAAGAAAGGAAAATAAAGCGGTAACCCGAAGATCGAATGCCAGCTTCTCCAAACAAGCAGCAAAAAAGAACCCAAAAAAATCATTTTTAATCACGGAAGAAATTCTAAAAGACATTATTTCTGAAGGATATACGGAATATGACATTTTAAAAGAGTTCAAAAAAAGAATTTCTGAGTTGGAAACGGATTGAAAAACATGTGGGAGGCAGGCGCCTTACCCGCCTGCCTTGATAATTTCACCAGTAACGAAAGACGATAATTCCGAGCCTTAGAAATAAGCTCACTCCTGCAATGTCTTCCGGGGTTCCCATTCGTTGCATGGGGACTTCTGTTTTAGCAAGCGCATCAATAAATTCATCACGCTCTGCACCCGGCACTATCAATTCATCCCAAAACGGTGTCATGAACTTTTATTTAAGTTTATGACCCGCAATCGTTCCGCCATCAATAACTAATTCTGTACCATTTACGAATGATGACTCATCAGATGCCAGATATAACACACCGTATGCAACGTCTTCAACTTTACCTAGTCTTGGAAGGTAGGTTGTTTCGATAAACTTTTTATACAATTCCTCGTCATCTAGTGCGTCCTTTGTTAAGGCTGTTTCAATTAGCCCTGGATAAACACCATTTGTTCGAATATTATCCTTTCCGTATTCTATAGCAGCAACCTTTGTAAGGGACCTCATCCCACCCTTCGCTGCGGAGTAATGTGCAAAACTTCCGCCATACATTGCTGCAATGGATCCAATGTTTACAATCGAACCTGCACCATTCTTTTTCATCTCCGGAATGACAGCCTGCATACCAATAAACGTACCTGTTAAATTAACTTGAATTATTTTATTCCATTCTTCTAAGCTAATGTCTGCCATGGCTGTATCAGCATGTATTCCAGCATTGTTCACCAAAATATCTACTTTACCGAAAGATTCAACTGTCTTTTCGATGACATTTTTCCATTCATTTTCATTGGCAATATCATGTTTGACTGCAATTGCCTGCCCATTTTGGCTGTTATTTATTTCCTCCACTACGGTTGATGCTGAATTAAAATTGATATCTGTAGCAACAACCTTTGCACCCTCTTTTGCAAATAGCTCTGCTTCATATGCACCTTGTCCATTTCCTGCACCAGTAATAATAGCTACTTTGTTATCTAATCTAGCCACCCGTGATCGCCTCCAAATTTTTGTTTGAAACAGGGAAAGTCTTTTCTCTGTCAATATCTATTTTACTAATAAATGAGATTATAATGGTGAAAAATGCTTAGTAGATTACTTTTTATTAGTGATTTTCTTAAGGCATACCCCAACTTATTTTGAACGAAAAATTTAAAAACATGCACCAACCTAAAAAGGAGAAGTGCCGTAAACACTTCCCCTGATAGTACATTATATTGCCTTCTCTTCTCACCACAGAAAGGACCAATTTATCTAGGACTAACCAGGATCTTCGCTTGGCTTTTATCTTCCGTTAACAGCTCCAAGCCATTTTGAACAAGATCATCCAATTTAATCTGCCTGGTGATGACTTGTTTAACATCAAGCTTACCTTCTGCAATTGACTTGATAACTGGTGGAAAATCATGTGCATAGGCTAGGCTGAATTTAATTGCTGCTTCTTTAAATAACATGGCATTCGTATCAATCGAAACTTCCTTGGAAAATCCAGCAACTACTTGAAGCGTGCCTTTCTTTTTAAGTGCTGCCAATGCACTTGTAACGGTAGGCTGTGCACCAGCAGCTTCAAAAGCTACTTCGACACCTTTTCCGGTTATAGCCATAATTTTTTCTACAGCATCCTCTTCCGCTGGATTAATCGTATGGGTTGCACCAAGTTCTTTTGCTTTATCCAACCGTTCTTGAGAAAGATCAATGACAAAGGTTTCTGCTGCTCCAGCTGCTTTCGCGCATAATAACAGGAGTAAACCAATTGGACCAGCACCAAAAATAGCAGCAGATTCCCCAGCCTTCAGTCCGCTATTTCTTATTGCATGGAAAGCAACAGCTGTTGGTTCCACAAGTGCTCCCTCTTCAAGTGACATGTTCTCTGGCAGTCTATGAAAATATTTTGCATCTGCAACGGCGTATTCAGCAAACCCGCCATCATCACTCAAACCAAGGAAGCCTACGTTTGAAACTTCACAAAGATTATAATCACCTTTCCGGCAATATTCACATTCCCCGCAATATAACACTGGCTCAATTGCTACTTTATCACCAACAGAAACATTCGTAACACCTTGACCAATTTCAGTTACCGTCCCGGCAAATTCATGTCCTAAAACTAGTGGAACCTTTCTCTTCGAAATTGGATGTTCCTCATAAGCTACCCCTAATCCATGATGGTATGCATGAAGATCACTCCCGCAAATACCTGTCCATGCCACTTCTACCTTTACTTTTCCTTCTGTTACTGCTGCTGCTTCCACATCTTCAATTCGTACATCTTTTTCCCCATAAATGACGGCGGCTTTCATATTTTAGTCCTCCTTTTGCTAGTACATCACATCTTCGTCCTCTTGGTTTCTCTATGTGCAGCAAGACGAAATGGAATGATACTATTTATTAGAATTATAATTTTCTTTAACGCTTTCATTATAGCATTAAAGAATATTATTTCACATTTATATGCCTGCAACTTTTTACCTACAAATAGTTACAATGAATCTATTTTTCCTCCGCATAGCATATAAAAACACTATAGTTGAACTGTTTATCCAGTAAAATTATAATAGGAAATAAGATGTGAAAGCGAATACACAAAGGAGGAGATTGAATTGAAACTTCAGGACAAGGTAGCAGTTGTAACTGGTGCAGCATCCGGCATGGGGAAGGCTATAGCCATTCTTTATGCAAAAGAAGGGGCAAAAGTGGTTGTGTCTGATCTGAATGAAGAGGGAGCACAAGCAACTGTTGATGAAATTGCATCGGACGGGGGAGCTGCCATAGCTGTTGTTGCCAATGTGGCGAAAGAAGAAGATGTGCAGAACATGATCGATACAGCGGTTGATCATTACGGAACCCTGGATATTCTGGTCAATAATGCCGGGATGATGGACAATATGATGCCTGCCGCAGAGGTAACGGATGATCTATGGGAAAAAGTGTTGTCGGTTAATACGACGGGAATCATGCGGGCAACCCGTAAAGCGTTATCTATTTTTCTTGAAAAAGAGCGTGGCGTGATCGTGAATATGGCTTCCTCAGCAGGCTTAGCCGGTTCACGGGCAGGAGCCACGTACACCGCTTCGAAACATGCTGTTGTCGGCTATACAAAAAATGTCGGATTCCAATATGCAGAAAAAGGCATCCGCTGTAATGCGATTGCTCCTGGTGGTGTGAAAACGAACATTGGAACAACCATGGCAGACCCGAATGAATTTGGAGCTGCGAGAGCTATGTCCGGTAGTGACAATAACCCCAGAAACGGGGAGGCAGGAGAAGTTGCTGATATCGCATTATTCCTAGCTTCTGATGACTCACGGTTTGTTAATGCGGAGGTTATCCGTGCTGATGCGGGCTGGTTGGCGTATTAAAGGCAAACATCCGTCCAACAAACATCCGCCTAAACAAAAAAATCCCTGCCTGGGCACTGGGAACAGGTGGGGATTTTTATATGATAATATGAATCTTCGAACAAACATGAAAGTAATCACTGTGCGTCAAGGCACCATTCTGTTTACACTCCCTTGGCTGTCCTATAACTGCTAATAGCACTTATTATTCATATTCCCCCTTCAGTCTGACAAAGGCCACACCCTCCAAAACAGAAGTTGTCACTTCCCCATTGTCATCTTTTTCAATCATCTGTAATTCCTGGAGGAAACTATCGCCGACAGGTATGATCATTTTGCCGCCTGCATCCAGCTGGTCCAGTAATTCATTCGGAACACGGCTCACCGAAGCAGTCACGATGATCCGGTCATACGGCTGGTGTTCCGGCCATCCGAGGCTCCCGTCACCATGCTTGAAATGTATATTCGTAAAACCTGTCGCATCCAGCCGGGCCTTTGCATTATGATATAAGGCTTCAAGCCGCTCCACGGTATATACTTCCCGGCAAAATGGTGCGAGTAAAGCCGTCTGGTATCCTGATCCTGTCCCAATTTCCAAAACACGCGAATCAGGCTGCAGATCCAGCTGAATGGTCATTTCCAGCACCAGTGTCGGCTGGGATATCGTTTGACCAAAGCCAATGGACACAGGGCGGTCAGCTGCTGCATTTCCAGTACTAGACTCCATGAAATAGCTGCGATCCAGCTGTCTGAAATAAGCTTCTATTTCCTCTCTTCGCTTATCCATGATAAGCACTCCTGTTGGTTATTTTACAAATTATTTTCCCGTCGGTTGGGTGGGTAAAACCATTAAACCTTCCCGGCATTTCGACAAAAACCGGGAAGTGACAGGCACCCTATTTAAGACACCCTATTTACCATTTGTTTCTATTACTTTCTTATACCAATCAAAACTCTTTTTCTTCACCCGTCGCAAATCCTTTTCATCTGTCTCATCCCGGTCTATATAAACAAACCCATATCGCTTTTGATAGCCATTCAGCCAGCTGAGCAGGTCAGTAAAAGACCAAGTACAATACCCAATTAGATCGACCCCATCCGTAATAGCTTCTTTTAGCTGCTCAATATGTCTGCGGATATAATCGATCCGGTAGTCATCCTGAATAATATCATTTTCTTCGAGCGTATCAAAGGCCCCCAAGCCATTTTCCGTCACCATAACCGGGAGCCTGTAGCGGCTCGTCATACGCCGCAAACCAATTTTTAATCCGACCGGGTCAATTTCCCAATCCCAATCCGTTGTTTCCAGCGAGGCATTTCTTTTACGCTTAAACAAACCAGCTATTCCACTTTCTACAAATTGTCCTTTTTTGCCATCATGATTTACCTTAGCCGCTTGAAAAACTTCTTCAAAAGGACTTGCCTCAAATGTACCCGTTTGATAGTAATTGACACCCAAAAAATCCGGCTTTCCCGATTTTAACAGTGCTGTATCTCCGTCCTCTAGTGTAGGAGAAAGTCCGTTTTTATTCAGGTATTTCCACATAGTTTTCGGGTATTCTCCATTACAATAAACATCAAGCCACCAATAGTTCAGATATTCTTCAGCATTCTCTGCAGCTAAAACGTCTTTCGGATCATTGGAGTAAGGGTAGGCAGGCCCATATGCAAAACTAGGACCAATTTTGCCATCAGGAACAATTTCCCTGAACGAAGCGATCGCTTTGGCATTAGCCAGATTCGCAATATGATTGGCTTCATACATCCGCTTCCGGTCGGAAACCCCTGGTGGATGTTTAGCTTGTTCATACCCTAAACTGATAAAAACATTTTGTTCATTTAACGTAACCCAATATTTCACCTTATCCTTAAACCGTTCGAACAAAGTCACACAATAATGGTTAAAATCCCCAATGATTTTACGGGATTCCCAGCCACCGTATTGATCCTGTAATGCCTGAGGAAGATCCCAGTGATAAAGGGTAACGATAGGTTCAATCTCATAATGCAACAACTCATCTATTATACGCTCGTAATATTGGATTCCCTGTTCATTTAAATCGTCACTGCCATCCGGAAAAATTCGACTCCAGGCAATGGAAAACCGATATGCCTTCAATCCCATTTCTGCCATCAACGCGATATCTTCCTTGTAACGATGATAGTGATCAACAGCCACATCACCGTTTGTTCCTTTAAATGTTTTTCCCGGAATTTTTGCAAAATGATCCCAGACAGAAGGACCTTTGCCGTCTTCATTCCATGCTCCTTCGATTTGATAAGCCGCCGATGCGGATCCCCATAAAAAATCTTTCGGAAACGCATCCTTATGTTGGTGATCCATATTTTCAGCTCCAATCCAAATATCATTCTAATCTTTCTTAGCTTGAAACCGGCGAAAGCTTGCGCATATACGCAAATACGGCTCCAAGCAAGTTGGCATGCTGCCGGAATTCACATGTATCAACATTTGGTTTGACCGTTGACCCGGGCAGCTCACTGAGAATATCATCAAGCTGCAAATTGATATTGGCAATTAAATCATCGCGCGCACTGATGCCGCCACCTATTAAAATCATTTCAGGGTCATACATATACTGAAGATTGTATATGCCCAATGCCAGGGACCGGTAAAAATCAGCAATCGCATTTTGGCAATCTTTATCCCCATTCTCTGCATGAATGAAAATGTCCTCACCCGTCAGTTCTTCTGGTCCACATTGTTTTCGTGAAGCTACCTCTCTAATTAATGCCCCTGTAGCACCGGCTTCACTAAGTGTTTTATATCCGGATGGGGACTCTGCGGGAATCAGCATATAACCGAATTCACCACCATGCAAATTCGCTCCCTTATGCACCTCCCCATTTTTAATCAGAGCACCGCCCACTCCAGTACCAATAACAACGACAAGTGCATCTTTATTCCCCTGTGCCTTGCCTCTCCAAATCTCTGCATAACCAACACAATTCGCATCATTTTCTATATATATTGGAACCCCGACCAGATCCTCTATCTGCTTTTTAATATTTGGTCCATGAAGATATGGCAACGCACTAGTTCCATTAATCTCCCCTATTTCCGAAACAGCACCCGGACAACTTACGGCAATACCCTTCACCTCACGATGCTCCTGATGAAGTTGGTCAAATATCTCCAGCAGTCCTTCCAATGTTCTCGGCGTTTTTATTTTTTTCTGTTTTGAAATGGTTGCCTCCTCATCAACAATTCCTGATTTGATAAAAGTTCCACCAATATCAACCGCCAAATACGTATTCATCATTCTTCCACTCCATATCTTTTTCAATTTCCTGATGATTTATATACCAAGTAATCACAACTCATTTTCGAGTGCCACTTGCGTTTATCCGTTGGAAACGGGATTTAGAGTAAATTTGCACCCAACCGGCCATCCGCTGCCTCAATAAACCGAATATTCATCAGCAGACGCTTCCCCTTACCCGTCAACGTTTAACAACGGTGATAGACACTAATTTTGTGCTAATTAAAAGAACATGACTCACGTATGATCAACTCCGGATCCACTTTGATCGAATGGGGTTGTGCCACTTCATTAATCAGATTGTGCAGCATTTGGGCAGCCAGCTTTCCCATTTTTTCTTTATCTTGCCTGACAGAGGCAAGCGCAGGAGCACTATATTCGCATGCTTCTATATCATCACAGCCAATTAATTTTATATCATCAGGAACAACAAAATGGTGCTCTTTCAATGCCCGCAAAGCACCAAAAGCCATTTTGTCAGAAACAGCATATACTGCTTCCGGCAATGTTTCACTGTCTAAAATACGCTTCATTGCTTCATATCCGCTATCCTCAAAATAATCCCCGTATTGCACCCAATCATCCATTAGCTTCATGCCAAAAGAATGCATGTGATACAGAAAGCTTTCCCTGCGTATGCCCGAGATATAGGAATCTTTTGGACCACCAATAAACGCCACTTCCCGTACCTGATTCAGATACAAATGTGTTACCACGGATTCGGATACTTTGCGATTATCTGTTGTCACATAGCTGGAATTGGGGCCTTCCAACTCCAAATCAATTCCAACGCAAGGCACTTTACTTTGGTCCAGTTCCTCAATAGCCTCTTCAATTTGATCACCCGCAATAATCAGGCAGCCATCCAATTGAAAGTGAAGGCTTCTGGCCAGGTAATCTTCTTCCGCATTGCGAAATTGGTTGTTAGAAAAAATCAGGATATCATAACCAAGTTTTCCAATAAGATCCTTAAAAGCATTCACGACATCACTGAATACTGGATGGTTCATTTCCGCATTGATATCTCCGGCATAGATCAATCCAATTAAATTTGATTTTTTAGTTGCCAAAGATTTAGCAGAAAACGTTGGATGATACCCCGTCTCCGCAATAATTTTATTTACTTTTTTCTTTGTTTCAGCACGAAGATTCCCCGAGCCATTCATTACCTTCGAAACAGTTCCTGGGGAAACATTGGCCAGTCTTGCGATATCTTTAATAGTGAGTTTCAATAATTTTCCCTCTAGTCTTTCCCTTTATTTCACGGAACCCTCCGTAATACTCGAGATAAACAACTTATTGAACATCAGGAATACAATAACCAGTGGAATGGTTGCCCAAAATACACCAGACAAAAGCATCCCGAAGTCCACATTACTGGTTGTATTCATCGAAGAAAGCGCTACCTGTATTGTATACATATCCGGGTCGCGAAGAACAGTAAATTGCCATAAAAATTCTCCCCATGTCGCCGTAAATACAATGATTCCCAGTGTCGCAAAAGCTGGTAATACAATGGGCAAAACGATATTGCAGAAAATACGAAAGTTGGAACAGCCATCCAGTTTTGCTGCTTCAACCAATTCATCCGATACGGACTGGGAAATGTATTGCCGCATCAAAAAAATTCCCAACGGGTTCAGGAAAAAAATCACCATGGCACCCAACAACGTATCCAATAAGCCAAACTCCGCGACCAAAAAGTATTGGGGAATCAACCCAAGCTGCGGTGGGATCACCATCGTCAGCAATATCGCCACAAATAAAAAGTTTTTACCTGGAAACTTGAATTTAGCAAACGCAAAACCGGCCAGTGAACTAATCAATAAAACGACCAATGTAACAACGAGACAGACAATTAGTGTGTTCAGCATCGCACCAAAAAACGGAATTTCATTCAATACTTTTTGAAAATTTTCCACCAATTGTGTTCCTGGCGTCATGGTAGGCGGTATCGAATTATAGGCAGCACTTGATCTTGTCGCCATGACAAACATCCAGTAAAATGGAAAAAGCGATAAAAAAGAGGCGATAATCATAAAAACATATACGAGAAAACGCCCAACTTTTATTTTTTTCATATTCTCCTTCCCTTCTTCCTTTTTTTAACACCAGATGTCAAGTAAGTGTTAACAACAGATGCAATAACGATAATAGCCAATAAAATGACAGCCGTTGCCGAACCCGTTCCAAATGACTGCAAAGTGAAAGCATCGCGATATAAATACATTACAACGGTCATCGCTTCTGTCCTGCTGAATGCGGAAGAGCCAAGAAATACAGTCGGTTCGGTAAACAGTTGTAATGCCCCAACTGTTGAAAAGAAAACCGTTAAAATAATAAATGGCTTCAATAACGGAATGGTAATATATCGCAATTGTTGGAAAACATTCGCCCCATCAATCCTGGCTGCTTCATAAAAGGTCCTCGGAATACTTTGCAGACCTGCCAGATAAATGATGGTATTATAACCAATCCAGCGCCAAAAAACCATAATCGAAATAGCGATTTTGGCACCCCATTCACTCGTTTTCCAGTTCACTGAATCCATTCCGAATAATTGAAGGGTGTAATTGGCCAATGCCGTATCATTATTGCTAAAAAACACGCCAAACACTAATGCGACCGCTACCATGGACGTAATATACGGCAAAAATATCATAGCACGAAAGGCGTTCCTAAATTTCAAAAAGGCCTGGTTCAGGATAAATGCTAAAATAATCCCAACAATAATTTGTGGGGCCGTTCCCATAATTCCCATGATAATCGTATTATAGAGCGATTTCCAAAACACCGGATCCTGCAAAACAACACTGAAATTCTGTAATCCGACGAACTCCATTTCCCCAAGTCCATTCCAATCCTGAAACGCCAAAAAGATACTGAAGACTGCAGGATAAAGTCCTATAATGGCAAAAATAATAAAAAAAGGCGAAATATACAAGTATGCACTGATTTTATCTTTTGTTTCCTCGGAGCGGTACTTTCGACCACGTTTGAACCCCATCTTTCTCTCCTTCCTTTCTGAAACATTCATTGATATGGCGTTCTTGCAGCCATATCAATGAATGACAGACACATGACAGGCAGCTTAAGAAGTATGCCAAAGTAGAATAATGTATCGAGCGATATAAAAAATGAATGAATTTATCGCGCTGCTACATCTTTCATCCGTTGCACTGCTTCTTCCCACTCTTTATCAGGGTCAGCACCATCATAAACATTTTGCAACGCATTCAATACCTCATCTTGCGTTGGTGTATATTTACTTCCCTTATAGATGAAGCTAATATCAGTAGCTGCATCTGCAAAATATTGTGATGTTTTTTGTCCACCGAAATAATCATCTTCCATTTCTTTAAATTCTTCCCTTTCGTACACTTCTGGTGTCGACGGAAAGAGACCAGCATCACTCTTAAAAGATTCCAGTTGATTATCAGGCGATGTCAACCATTTGGCAAATTTATAGGCCTCTTCCTCATAATCCGTTTCCCCAGGAATCGTGATATAAGAACCGCCCCAGTTGCCGGCTAATTCTTCTGGCAGCTTTGCAATACGGAATTTATCTTCCGCTTCCGGGGCATTATCACTCATCCATCCTTTCAGCCATGCTGCACCCATTTCAATTGCAAAATCCCCGCTGTTCACTGCATCGCCCCATTCCGGAGTCCACATTTCATATGCCCCAACCAGACCATGTTCATTAAATTCAACCGCCAAATCATACGCTTCTTTAACCGCGTTTCCGTCCTCTTCCACTAACAGATTACCTTCTTCATCATAAAAGCTCTCTTCTGCCCCATCAATTACTGCGCGATATACCATTTCCATGCTGTCGACTAACGGTTTTCCCGTTTCTTCTTTTATCGTTTCTCCAACTTGTATCAGATCCTCTTTGGACTGAATCAGATCTTGAACTTCATCCGGGTCTGTAGGAAGGCCAGCTTCTTCAAATAAATCAGTACGGTAAAACATGACTTTCGGCCCAATGTCGGTCGGCAATCCAAACAAGAAATTTCCTTCATTGTTTTCACCGATTTGCCATTTCCAGTCCAGAAAGTCAGACTGAATCTCCTCCGCACCGATATCATATAAATTCACAAATCTATCTTCTGCTTCTTTGAACCGGTCCAACTGATCGATTTCTACCATTGCCAAATCCGGTGCCCCTGTGCCTGCTGACAATGCGGTGAACAAGCTATTGTGATGATCAGCATTTTCCGACGTCCTGATTTCCACAGTCACCCCCGGGTTTTCTTTTTCGTACGCTTTCACCAATTCTTCGTAGTTTGTTGCACCAAATGTCCAAAATGTCAATTCTACGTCTTCATTATTCCCCTCTGAACTTGCCTCTTCATTATTACATGCTGCTAGTGTAAAAACAGCAGCAAGTATAACTACAAACATAAGCAGCCACTTGCTTGTTTTCATAAAACTTCCCCTCCAGTAAACGCTTTATTTTTTGGTCAACCTTCAGTCAGTGATGTCCAAATAAATAAACTGTCCCCCTATATAATTTTTTGTAATCATTAGCGCAAGAAATGAGTGCTAAGATTCCCAGGAAACCGGTTTCTTATAAAAGCAAAAAACAGGCTTGTTTTTAATGAGAAACCGCTTTCATAATGGATTATATTACTTACCCTCTTAAAATTCAACACATTTTCAAATATTTTTATTACGAATAAGGAAAACGGTTTCCTTTTATGAAAAAGAAAGTTTTGAAGACTCATTTTAATAAACATACAAAAAACAAAATAATACTTCTGTTTCGCTTATCTACTTTTCCTATGTATTTCTATTAATTTGCCTATCCTCAACCACAACACAGCACTCAATAATCCCACTCAACACTTCTTCCTAATATCCCGATTAAAAAACAAATCAATAAGTAAATCGGTGCCAGGCATTCATTTTGTAGTACGAACATTTTATTGACATCATATTGCTTGAGCGTTTCACCAAACAGCACAACATACATTTACCAACCCTCTTTATGTTTGGGATGAAAAATAATCAGAATTATTATATTGTTATACATCACTATGAATAAATGTTTACAGTAGGACCCAATATTATCAGCCTCCTCCTGTTCTGTCCTCAAAAAATTAATTACTTCCCCCTAAACAGAACCTGTGTTTTATAGTAAAATATATAGCGCATGAACTAACATTTTCCAAAAGGAGCAGTATGTATGAACGGAACAGCACATGCGGCAGTTGGCGGAGCGGTGGGATACATAACAGCAAGTACATTCACCTCCAGCCCTTCAGCTACCGTTTTTTTAGTCGGTTTGGGGATGGTGGCTGCATTAGTGCCTGATTTGGACATTGATGGAAAACTTCGTGAAAGAATCACGTTGTCGCACAAAGCACTTCGGAGTACCGCCCAACTCATCGGTTTATTCATGATCATATACAGTTTTTATGATGGAACCGGCAGAGAACAATTGCTGGGAATGGGGATCGGGCTCGCTATGCTGGTCATTTCTTCCAAACTGAAACAAAGCCACATGCTGAGCCTCACAGGAATTGGCGTACTTGCCGGGGGTTTTTCTCTGCAGGAAAGCTGGCTGATACTTTTTGGCGGTTATATTTTGATCGCATCTTTTGTTTCTCATCGCGGGTATACCCATTCGATTATAGGTGTTATTTTCTTTGGTATTATCGCGTCAAGTCTGGAAGCTTCACTGGGGGTTCAGGGAGTTTATTATACATGCCTCGCAGCTTACATCAGTCATTTAGTGACGGACAGTAAGATGCTGCCTTTTAATAAACGAGGGATTAAGCTGTTTTTGCCTGTTTCCTCCAAGGAAGTATAAATGAGAGGGAAAGCAATCAAACCTTAAAGCCCATACCTATTTGGCATGGGCTAACATTAAATTCTACACATTTCGACAAAAACCGGGAAGTGACAGGCACCTACTCGTCCTCTATCACAAACTCCACACGCACCTGATTTCCACTTAATCCTCTTGCAACAGAGTAGGCAGTCAGGGTGTATTCACCGATTTCCAAGGGCGGTAGCTTCAGTTCATAGCTTAGCTGGTCTCCCGGGGCAAGCTCTTCATTTCCCAGCACCTGCATAAATGCCTTGCCATCGGAAAATCGTTGAATCAGTTCATTCTCCTTATTCCGCAATTCATACTCATACCGCTGACTCGTTGTAAAAGATAATTCTTTTTCCCTGTCACTTTCATTGGTAATCGTAAATTCATATACCGTATTTTCCTGTGATAGCTTAACAGGGTTTAACGCATAAATTATTCTATCTTCCGAGATTTCTGCCGCCTCCCTTCCTGAATGGTCATCACCGTTATCTGTCGATGTCTCATTTGCACATGCTGCCAATATGAAAGAAAAACTAAGAAGAAATACAGCGGGTATTAACGATTTGGGCTTTATCATATTTTCCACCTCTTCTGTTTATCATTTCATATTGGAGCTGGTTATAAACGTTTGATGTTTATTCATGGTGGAAGCAGGAGATGTGTCTCAGTCCAAGTCACACTTTCACATCAACGGAGGCACCTAAATTCGGCTCCACAGATTGCTGCATCGCACTGATGTCTGCACTTTTCAGCAGTTTTTGCAACCCATCACTGTTTTCCTGTGATTGGTCCATCACCTTATTCATCACGGACAATTGAACCTGTTGCTGTACTTGGAATTGACTCATCGCAGTTGACATCATTGCAATATCCATTTGCACACCTCCTTTTCCTGAATTTACCATTATATAAAAATAGTATATCACAATAAACAGACAAATTGGACCGAAATAACAGATACACCCCACAGTTCTCTACCTTTTCGAGGGGGCATTTATTACTTCTCCACCACCTCATCAATAAAAGCAATTATCCCATCCACCACGTCATCCCGAATGTCCCGGTAATTATGAATCTCATGCCTGTATCCAGGGTAAACCTTTGTCTTCACCCGATGACCTGTTTCCGACAGCCAATTCGATACGGCATAAATCCCCTCCCCATAATGGCCGACTGGATCCTGATCCCCGGCAATATTGTAAACAGGAATGGAGGCGGGTACCTTTTCTGCCCATTCGGTTCCAACAATCTCCTCCATCATCTTCGCAAAATAGTACAGGGAGCGGATGTTTGGTGTTGATGTAAAGTTATTAAAAGGATCGTTCGCATGGTCTGCAACCACATCCGGATCACCGCTTATCCAGTCATTTGCTGAGTTGGGATTTTCAATGCGTCCGGTCATCCAGCCAAAAAGTTTCTCCAAATAACTGGCATCAACCTCCTCACCCTTCCCTTCATCGATCAGGTTTTTCAACTGCGAGGCCGTTTCTCCAGCTGGCGGAAACAAACCCGAAGTTCCGCACAAAACCAGTCCGTCTATACCTTCTCCATATGCAGCTGCATAACTTCTGGCGATCATGGAGCCCATGCTATGGCCGAACATAAAATAAGGCAAATCGGTGAATTGTTTTTCGACAATGGCACGAAGCGTATGTTCATCTTCCGCCATGGTCATGTATCCTTGATCGCCCCAATCACTCCAATTGCCAGAATCATATGCTGTCTTTCCATGTCCCACATGATCGTCTGCTGCGACGACAAAACCTGCTTCATTCAGCTTTAATATCATGTGCAAATACCTGCGTGAATGCTCGCCAAATCCGTGTACCAGTTGGACAATTCCTTTTGGTTTGCGGATAGGTGTGTAGATCCAGGCTTTGATGGTGTCTTTTTGGTTGAAAGATTGGAAGTTTATTTCTTGTATGGCCATTGTTAGCCTCCTCTTTTACGGTTGGTAGCGCTATCATAACTATATCATATTAATGTGATAATATGAATCTTCCAATCAACTACAAAAACCACAACATTGACGGCGCATTAAATAGTGAAGACGGGTGTTTGCTCGCCTTTTTAAAATACTCATTTAGTACCTCTCACTACTTAAACACCCGTCCAAGATCCACAGAAAGCCCATCAAAAAGAAACGAATCTGCGGTTTCCGTCGATTTACAAATCACCGTCCGTCTAATCTCCCGCTCCTCAAAATAATAAATAATCACTTTCTTCTCAGACGGATCAACAATCCAATACTCTCCAACACCGCATTCCATATAAAGGTCCAGCTTTTTGACCAGATCCTTGCCTTGTGTGCTTTCTGATAAAATTTCAACTACAAGAGACGGAACCCCTGTATAATAATCCTGGTCGTTCAGATGATCATCCAAATCGCAAATAATCATTAAATCAGGTTGCACAACACTAGGGTCATCATAGCTTGGGCGCTTGAGATGAATGTCATAGGGTGCCGTGAACGGCGTACATTTACTTCCCTGAAAATGATTAAAAAAATGGCCAAACAATGTGCCAGCTGCATATTGATGTGCTGTCCTTGGTGAAGCCAGCAAATAAATCTCTCCGTCAATATATTCATACCGGTTTTCCTCATCAAGCGTTAATTCCTGAAATTCCTCATACGTCGCCTTTTGGGATTTGGCATGGTAAGGTAGAGGCATTTCCTTTACGGTGCTTTCTTGCAGTGCTGCCTCAGGTTCTTCCACCTTCTGCAATCTTGCAATCTCGACACCATTTCGTGTGACAATAACTTCTTCTTTCGCCGCAAGCATTAAATACTTCCCAAAGTTATTCTGTACCTCGGTTGAACTGACGATCATCGTGTGGCACCTACCATCACATATATTAGCTAAATTAGCTAATTCAATTATATCTAAGTTATAAATTAATGCAAACCCTTTCAACATACCAATCTTGCCTCCACCTCTTCTTTTGAGAAAGTCTTTTTATTATCAAACCTCCATTCAATAAATCCCATCTCTAACCGATATTAATATTAGATCATTTTGTTAGGAGTGTTCCTATGTGTACATTATCAGATCAAAACATTCAACAGATAAACAATATATTCCAAACCTTAGTTGAGGCTTCCGAGCATTTTCATCAGCTTATAAAACAAAAGGAGTTAAACCAAAGTATTTTTATTCTCAGTTCCATCACGGAAGGCTTCAGTGCAATCAGCAACAGTCTAAATAATACCGGCTGGGCTGCGGAGAAAAATAAAATAGAAAAGTATCTAATTGAGATCGTACAATTGCTGGAGAAAGGAAACTTCATTAAAATCAATGAGATATTACAGTTCTCTTTTCTGCCGGTCTTAAAGAAAACTGCGAATGGTTTATCTCAGGAAATTGACCAGCAAAATCAAGACAAAGTATATACAATTGGTGTGTTCTCCTCATTTCACAACCCTCGTGAAATTTATACAAAAGAACGAATACATTCGCTAATCGTGGAAAGTGAAAGACAACATACCAGGTTATGTTTTTTCACATCAACCGACGTTGACTTTGATAAAAAAGAAGTTATTGCTGATGTGTTTGAGAATGGAAATTGGCAACGTCTCCCCCTGCCCTTTCCCGATGTTATTAACAATGTCGGTGCAGGGAGACAGTCACATGCAGAGCGAAAACTGAGAAGGATTATTCCATTTACCAGTTTTCACGTTGGTAATAAGTATTCTTTGCCAAAACGGATGGCTAAGTTTCGGAAGTACGCCGAATTACTTGTGCCATTTAGAGTATGTCAAAAAGAAAGTGAAATCTATGCGTTTTTAAAGCACAATAATCATGTCGTGTTTAAATACCTGATGGGTAACCGGGGCGAAAATATCTATTTTGTTGAAAAAAAGGCAAACAAGTATGTAATAAAAGAGCATAAAAAAGAGCGTATTTATAGTGCTGAGGCGTTTCACAAATGGCTGCTCTCTGTTGTATTGAAGAAACAAGGAAGTTTTATTGTTCAAAAGTATGTGCATACGAGAACCAAAAATGATGAACCTTATCACATTCGGGCACATGTACAAAAGAATGCGGAAGGGAAATGGGTGTTAACTCATATTTATCCAAGAGTGGGTAATAAAAAGAGCAATCTAAGTAACGTTGCAACAGATGGAAAAGTGGAAGATCTTCATACGTTTCTAATTCAGGAATATGGAGAGGCCGGTAAAAAACACGAAGAAATTATCCTGCGCCTCTCCTTAGAATTAGCACACCACCTGGATAAATTACATAACCTTTCTCTTGATGAGCTTGGCATCGATCTGGCCATTGACGAAAATGGGAGATACTGGATGCATGAGGCCAATAACGGCCCACAAACTGCTTATCATGAAGAAAAAAGAGCAATAAATACAATCGCCTATGCTAAATATATCGCCAAAAACGGAATTGCCTACTCGGACAGCGTGAGGAAATCCAGAAGTGGTATGTTCAACTCTCAAACTTCAAATCTTGAGCTGGTAAGATTAGATAACCAAACAACGATCGGTATCCTTATGGGAAAAATTAAAGGTGATTCATTAGCAGTTGCTTTTGCCGAATTAGCTAAAGAGAAACAGATCCATCTATTTTTATTTACACCTAAAGATATTGATTATGAGCAAATGCTCATAAAAGGATATTTTTATGAAGATGATGAATGGGTACCAAAAGTGGTTGAATATCCTGACGTGATATTTGACCGGTTAAAACTGCGAGGTCATAAGAATGCTGAATGGATTTATGAAGAACTTGAAGAGGTTCATTTTATTAATCAGTGGCCTGGAATCCAGCATAGTCGTTCCGAAATTTATAATAAAATTCAAGAAAACACCAGGTTAGCCAGTATCTTTTCGCCATTTCAAAAAGTTAATAGGACACGTGATATATTCCGGTATATTGAAAAGTATGGTGATGTTCTGCTTAAACCTGAAATGCGGAGTGCCACAGCAGGAGTGCAGTATGTAGAACCTCTGCCAAACGGTAAATATAATTTATCGAGAGCTAATTCAGTTCAAACATACAATGAATTACCTCTGCTAAACAAATTTAGAGAGCAGATAAAGAGTAGCAAATTGCTTGTACAAAAAGACCCCAGAGGACTGGATAAAGACGGCAAGCCATTCACCATCCATACCTACCTTATGTTGAATGAACAAGGGTGGAAATTTGTAAGTCTTTATGCGGAAAGTCAGGACTTTAAAGATACTAAAACTCTTGATCAAGAAGAGCTTGCACAGTTTCTAAATACTAATTATGAAGACAAAAACGCAGAGTATCTTGGTAGTGATATCCAAGAGGTATCTATACAGATTGCTAAACTCCTTCGAGATGTCTATGGTGATACCTTTCGCGAAGTATCTATATCATTTGGAGTCAACGAGTTTAAGCAATTACGTTTGATTGATGTTGATCCTAGTGGTCCTGCTACAGTTTATGATCATACTGTATACGCGAATAGTATTATTGAACAAGTTGAGTATGTAATGTCTGCAACCTAGAAGTATCAGGTCTAATATATAAAATCAACCATAAAGCCATTACAGGTTATAAAACTGCCGAGTAAAGTAAACTCTGGCAGTTTTTTCTTCTCTGGGGATGCTTTTACAAAAAGAGAGTTCCAAGAATAATATAGAAGATGCTGTTTTTAGTTGTTTAGATTATAATTCTTCACCAAAAAGAAAAGAGACCCTAGTAATCTAGAGTCTCCCCAAAGTAATTTATCCTTATTGCAACAACTGCAATACTCCCTGCGGTTGCTGATTTGCTTGAGCCAGCATTGATTGTGCCGCTTGGGAAAGGATGTTATTCTTCGTGAATTCCATCATTTCTTTCGCCATGTCCACGTCCCTAATACGAGATTCAGCAGCGGTTAAGTTTTCTGCTGAAGTTCCCAGGTTGTTGATGGTGTGATCCAGACGGTTTTGGACTGCACCTAGTTTGGAACGTTCAGCTGATACCTGATCAATAGCTGATTGGATAGTTGTGATGGCATTGTCAGCTGCTGATTGTGTAGATATATTTATACCTTTGTCTGGATCAGGTGTTGTTGCAGCACTGACATTACCATCTGCAGGCACAGTAGTACCGCCAATTTCCGCACTTCCATCTGCCACACTATCTGCTAAAGTTGCATTTAATCCACTAACGCTATTAATTGCGGCTAAAACATCATTATGCGTTGAACTGATTGCACCAGGACTGCTTGCATCTGCACCAGCATCTTGTGCCAATGTAATAGTCAACGTGTTATTTTCTTCATTAAAAGTATGAGATCCCTCAGTTTCTTCAGTACCCGTTTCTAAGTCAGCAAACTCAATGTTGATCTCTTCACCATTTGAATTTGTAACAACATAGTTACTAGCAATTGTTGCTTCAGTAGATTCGACACCGACTACCCCTAGAGCCTCAGCACTCATATCACCAATCTCAACTGATAAATTTTGCCCTTCATTAGCTCCAATATGGAAAGTCCCTTCAAATGAACCATCCAATAAGCTCTGAGTATTAAACTCCGTATCCTCAGAAATATCGTTCAACGCATTAGCAAGCTGATCCACTTCTTTCTGTAGCTCCGCACGATCCGCATCCGTATTCGTATCGTTCGCACTCTGAGTAGCCAACTCCCGCATCCGCTGCAAAATAGCATGAGATTCGTTCATCGCTCCCTCAGCAGTCTGAATCAAAGAAATCCCATCCTGCGCATTCTTCTCAGCCATCTCCAACCCACGAATCTGCCCGCGCATCTTCTCAGAAATCGCAAGACCCGCTGCGTCATCTCCTGCTTTGTTGATCTGAAGACCCGAAGAAAGCTTCTCCAGCGATCCCTGTACTGCGTTTTGGTTGCCTGTCAGCTGGCGGTGCGTGTTTAGCGCCGCAATGTTATGATTGATAATCATTTACCTTACCTCCATGTTTTGTTTTCTAGCAAGCCACGTCCATTTGGCTTGCTGATTTATAATCATTCCAATTACTTGGAATCACTATTGTAAATCTCTCCACGTACAATCTGAAAATCCCGTGGAGCGCTGATTCGTAGCTGTGTATAGTTACTCAGCTTGTCTTCCCGGCTTACTACTTCAATTTCAACCTCTCGCCCCTGATCGTCCACTAAAAAGACCTTCTCACCGGGCTTTCTTCCTAACGTTAGGGCCATGGCGCTCATCCTCCTTGATGATACTTCTTATATCGGCAGCAGCCCGTGGATGTTTAATGTTTTTTTGAAAAAGTTTTTTATAAAATATTGTGTAAACTCACGATAGAAGGTATCACAAATTCTTTTTGATTGTATACACTATCATCATGACTTTTCAGGATAGGTGTGTACAAAAATGATTAAAGTTTCGGGTACGACCTTTCATTGGGATGAATTGATTGATAAAATCTCGATTTCAAATAAAAGTAGACATATTTTAAAAGAGCTGGACAAAAGCTCAACAGTTTACAGGTACCTAACCTTCCAGGACTTGGAGAGCACCATTCTTATAAGGGAGCATATTATTGAGGCAGCAAAAAAGCTGAACAACAGCAATGCAAGCTTTGCCACCTTTGAAAACACAAAGGCTAATGATAGGTATTGGACTGTCACGGAACAAGGCGGTATCCGTTTAAGAGAAGGGGTCAAGCCTTCAGACGCAATCTCCGATGTTTTTAACAATGGCGATGAATACGCGTTTGAATGCGCAACAGCTATGACCATTGTTTACTATGATGCCTTGATTCAATACCTGGGAGCTGAAACATTTAATAATTACTTTAAGGATTTATATTTGTATAGCTGGTTAACAGATTCTGATCTTGTTTTGAAAACCGTTACAGAGACTGATCCAATTCCAGGTGATGTCGTTTATTTTGAAAACCCTGACAATATTAAACCTCAATGGCAAGGGGAAAATTCCGTATACCTTGGGGATGGTCTTTATTATGGACATGGCATGGGAATACTAAGCGCGGAAGAAATGATCAAGAAACTAAACACGTTGGGTGAATCGGATAAAGAGGATGCTTATATACTTGATAAAATAGTACGGCCCTCTTTCGACCATTGGATCGAGCTAAAACAAAGAAACCATCTATCTGATAGGATGCCTGCAAATCGGGTAATATTATATGATACGATCTACCATCATAACCAACCATCTATTTCGTATTATTATTACGGATTCTTAGTAGGCTTGTGGGGCAGGGGTAATATGAAGATAACGATTAATTATACATTGGATTGATTGGCGTTGGACTAAGGGACGGCAAAACTGTCCCTGCTTTTTTGAGTTCAATTAAGCCAGAATAACGGTTGCACGTACGTTTAATGCAGCTTGCTTTGAGCAATGCAAAATAAAACACTTCCGTACAAACTTTAGCTGTATGGTTAAACATTCAAGATACCACTTATGAAAAGGCGGTCTCTAAAAGCTCAATAAACAGGCGTAATTATTAAAGTTCATAATCTAAGAAAACTATTAAATCGAAAAATGCAATCAGCAATTGTCCGAATTTCACCGTCATAATAGGAAGAAGTTATCTGTCCTTCGTTCTTTCATTATCTTACTACGTTCTTTCCTTTTTATTTCAGATAATGAAATAAATATGCTACCCCAATATTTCCACCTTTATCCTTAGTACATTCAAACATTCGGCAATATGTTGCCAAAGTTCGGGTAGTACAATAACCTTACCTTTTAAACAATGTATACATGGCTTTAATTCTTTCTCTTAATCTATTTTCCAATTCATCCTCATCAGACCATATAATTGTATTAATTTGACTAACATCAAAATGCCTCTTTTCAAAATCTTCTGTTTTACAACTTAAAATTACTTGTTTTTTCTTCGCCATTGCATAACCAGCTTCTAAATAAACTCCTCGCTTTTGTTCGGTTAAATCACTTACGACAAATTCCGCATTTTCTATTTCACTAAAAATTTCTGGGACAATTTGGTTATTATGTTCTTTTATGTCAATAAGCATTGCATCATACCCAAATTCTTCAATCACTTTAACTATAGAGTGTCTTGCCTTTTGCATAGATTCACCGAAAGACATAGCAATAAAAACTGATGACCTTTTATAATCGATTTCAAATTTAAAGTTATTCAATTCTTTTATGATTAACTGTTGAATACTAGTAATACTTTCCCAATGAGAATTACTTGAAGCAATTAATAACATAACAACAAGGAAACTTTTTTCATCAAGCTTTTTTATGAAATTCCAGATTTCATCAAAATCAACATAACTAAAACTTTCGACATGATTAGGAATAATTCTTTCAGTATCTGTTTTAAAATTAAGTTTATCACCTTCATACCCTAGCTCACTTAATATATCAATAGCTAATGCAGCAGGAAACTCAAATACTGTTGAATAAACATATTCTGGAATCCCGCCAATAGTTTATTTCATCGTCATTATATTCTAAGTTAATTGATACTCTTTTAAAGTCAATCCTGTTTTTTAATCCAATTTTAAAATCCCTTAAATCGCTTTCTTTATTTGATAAATTGAATACGCTTTTTTTTAATTGCCCCATATATAACCCTCCAACTACATTAGTGTAACATGAAAAGGATCACCCCCCTCGCCATTCAGGGGCAATCCTTTCATTACACCACTTCAATCCTACTGCGCATAATACCCACCATCAACCGGCAATTCAACACCCGTCACAAAGGAAGACTCATCACTAGCAAAATACAAAACAGCATTAGCAATATCCCCAGGTTTGCCAAGTCGTGGCAGCGGTGTCTGAGATTCAAACCAGCCTCGGTATTCATCATTTTGAAAAAGCTCAGTGGTCATTGGTGTCTCAATATACCCAGGATGAACAGAATTGACCCGAATATTTTGTTTCGCGTAATCGATGGCAACAGCTTTGGTGAGCATCCTTACACCGCCTTTAGAAGCCGTGTAGGAACTGGCACCGCTCCCGCCAGTCAATCCGGCAATAGACGAAATGTTAACAATCGAGCCGCCGCCATGTTCAAGCATGTTTGGAATGACATGTTTCATGCCAAGAAACGTACCGGTAAGATTAATATTTTGTGTCCGCTGCCATTTCTCCAGGGAAATTTCATGAAAAGCTTCCCCGGCATCCGAAATACCCGCATTGTTGACAAGAACATCAACTTTTCCAAATTCAGCAATTGAATCTTTAACCACTTGCTCCCATTGCTCCTCCGAGGAAACATCATGATAGAATCCAATCGCAAACCCGCCGTTTTCCTTAATCTCCGAAACTACTTCTTTCACCTTGTCTTCCTGAATATCCGTAACAACAACCTTTGCCCCTTCTTTGGCGAACAGTATTGCTTCTTCCTTGCCTTGTCCACCACCAGCACCAGTAACAATAGCAACTTTATCTTTTAATCTACTCATCTGAACTCCTCCTCTGTCGATTTAGTTGATTCAAAAGAGATCTTCCAGCTTAATGACCTGAGCCATTTCGACTGTTCTTCCTTCAATCAACCTTTCTCAAGTATTTTTTATTAGTAAAATAGAACTAGTCTCACTTATTATGTTACCGCTTTCCATTAACTGGATTCAAGTAATTTGTTTGAACTTTTTTTCAATATAACTGTTGCATCAATATTGAGCCACTTATGACACGGGTGAGCCACTAAAACTTGAAAAAGGAAAGAGACTCTCGACTAGTGGATATTATTTTCTCTCAAAAGTTAAATCTCTCCATCCTCAACGACACTCCATACATCCCCAATCATCCACTCCCAGCCGGGTATGAATTCTCCCTATTAACATACGAAGAACAACGCCACCAATGGGCTGAAGTCACAACCGCAGCAGGTGAATTCCCGCATAAAACACAAGCCCTGAAACGATTTGCTGAAGAATTCACACCACACTTGACCGAAGCGAAAAAACGCATCCTTTTCCTAAAAACAACAAATGGCAGTTATGCCGGCACAGCAACCGCATGGGTGGGAGAGTGGGATAAGCAAACGATTGGACGGCTGCATTGGATGGAAATAAAGCCTGAATTTCAGGGGCAAAAACTCGGCAGGCCATTGATCGCAAAGGCTTTCGAGCTGCTTTCCAACTATCATCATAAAGCCTATTTAAAAACACAGCCGAGAAGCCTGGCAGCTATTCATCTCTACCTGGAATTCGGTTTTACGCCCGCCATACAAACCACTGCACAAGAAGTCGCTTGGAATTATGTGTTCAGCCAGCTTAATAAAGATTAACAAACCACGTGAAAAAGGGACAGGTCACTGACCCATCCCTTTTCATCTCTACTGAATCGTCTCAAGCAATTGATAAGCCTCTTCTTTCGTCTCAGCTTCCAGCAGTTGCTCCCTAAACTCATTATCCATCAGTTTCCGCGACAGCATTTGCAGGATTCTTAAATGATCATTTCCTGACCGTTCTTCCGGTACAGCGATCATGAAGATCAGCTTGGCATCCGTGCGGTCAAGGCTGTTCCAGTCAATGCCATCTTTACTGCGGCCAAAAACGACAGCGGGTTTTTTGACGGCAGATGACTTAGCATGCGGAATTGCGATGTTCATGCCAAGTCCGGTGGAGCTTTCCTTCTCCCGGTCATAAATCGCCTGCTTGAACGTTTCTTTGGAATCGATGATGTTTTGCCCATCGAGCAGTTGGATGAACTCATCGACCACCTCATCTTGCGTTGAACCGGCTACATTCACCGTCATCAAATCCCGGTTCAGGATATCCGTCAGTTTATGAATCTCCACATCCTCGACTGCCTCTTCCTGCGCCTGTCTTTGGTCATTTTCAGAAGTGTCCGACGCGTCTTCCGCAGGCACTTCCACACCCCCAGGCGTCACACCAGCAGGCTGGACATCTTTTTTCAGCAAATTAACCATAATAGCCGTTACAATCGTACCGATAATAGCTGCAACAAAGAACATCAGCACATTGTCCACGGCACCAAGCACGGCAACAATCGGTCCGCCATGTGCCACGCGATCTCCCACGCTGCCCATCATTGCAATTGCCGCTCCAATCATGGAACCGGTCATAATGCTTGGGATCACACGGATGGGATCTTGTGCTGCAAAGGGAATCGCGCCTTCTGTAATTCCGAATAGACCCATGGTAAAGGAGGCTTTCCCTGTTTCTTTTTCCGCCTGCTGATATTTGCGTTTGTTTAAAAATGTAGCAAGTCCCATACCGAGTGGCGGGATACAAATGGCAACTGCAATTGGACCCATTATTTCATAGTTGCCTTCCGCAATCATGGCAGATCCAAACAAGAACGCCACTTTGTTAAAAGGCCCGCCCATATCGACAGCGATCATGGCACCGAGGATGAGCGCCAAAACAATGGAGCTTGTGCCCTGCATGCCTTCCAGCCACGTTGTCAGCGATGCAAAAATTGCAGAAACCGGAGCACCAATGACCGTTATAAACAGGATACCGACGATTAATGATGCAATGATCGGAATAAAGATGATTGGCATGACCGGCTGCACCGCTTGCGGGACTTTAATTTTCTTAATGCCAAGTACCACATAACCAGCAAGAAAACCGGCAATAATACCGCCGATAAAACCAGCGCCAGCTTCACTGCCATAAAAACTTCCGGTTGCTGCAATATAGCCACCAATCATTCCCGGTGCGAGCCCCGGACGATCGGCTATACTCACGGCAATAAAACCAGCTAATATCGGAACCATAAAGCTAAATGATGCGCTTCCAATGTTCTCAATTTGCTTCCAAAATGAATCTTCCGGGATAACAATTCCACCCGGCGTCTGCTCACCGCCAAGTGCAAGGGATATCGCAATCAATAGTCCCCCGACGACAATAAAAGGAATCATATATGACACACCGTTCATTAAGTGCCGGTATATCGGATTTTCCTTTTCCTTGCGCTCTTTTTTCACTTGATCTGTCGACTTCAGTCCAGATTCATAAACCGGTACATCCCCGCTTTGCACCCGATTGATCAACTTTTCCGGGTTGCGAATGCCTTCCTGGACGCCGGTCACGAGTAGCTTTTTCCCGGCAAAGCGATCTTTGGAAATATCCTTATCACTTGCAATAATAATGCCATCTGCTTCTTCAATATCTTTATCTGTGAGCTCGTTTTCTGCTCCAATCGAACCTTGTGTCTCGACTTTCATATCGACACCCATATCATCCGCCGCTTTTTGCAAATTTTCAGCAGCCATGTACGTGTGTGCAATACCAACCGGACACGCGGTTACAGCCAATATTCGCATATCAGTTGCCTCCTTTTCTTTTCTACTTCTATTATAAAACGTTTTCACCCCAAAAAAATAATTCATTTTTACCAGTACAACGGTAAAAATGAATTATTGTTCGAACACTGTTAGGATATCAGCTGCAGATTCTGCTTCACTCAATCTCTCCACGAGGACAGGATTCCGGCTAATCCCGGCAATTGTCTGCATAAGTGACTTTGTCATTGTCTGGTCTTCTTTGGCAATAGCCAGAAGAAACACAACAGAAACCATTTCGTCGCCCCATTGGATCGGTTTCTTCAACACAGCCAGTGAGACAACGGATTTTCTGACTGCATACGGATCAGCGTGTGGAATAGCTACGCCTCCCCCGATAACGGTGGCAGATGCCCTTTCTCTTAACATGGCACTGTGGACAAACTTCTGATCAGCAAATCCGTGATTCACTAGGTCATTTGCAAGCATTTCAACAATTTCGAACCGGTGTTCCAAATTCATTCCTGGATAGATAAAATCCGGGTTAAGGAACGGTTTGATTGCAGCTAGTGCCTCTACCTCACTTGTGTCTTGCTGATCCCTTGCTTGCAGAAACTGATCCAGACGCCTCGTATCATCCGGTTCAAGAAGCGGTGAAACGACAATGGCCGGAATTTCGGAACTATCAATATCCGCAGTGGAAATAATCACGTCCGTCTCATGCTTCTCCAAAAACCCCGGGATCTCATGCTTACTGATACTAGCAAGGATGTCCATTCCCCGGTAGGACTGCTCCAATTTTGCCTGCAACAAATGAGACATCCCGACGCCGAGGTCACAAACAATCACACCTTTTTTCACCGGTGCTTTTTCTTTTTCCATCCGTTCGATTGAGGCTTGAAAATGCAGCACAAGATAGGCAGCCTCATCCTCAGGTATATCCAATTCATAGGCTTCATTCATCTTTTCGACAGCCAGAATCACCATGCTAAACATATAGGCATATTTCTTTTTGATGTCTGTGAGCATAGGATTTCTGATGGTAAGACCATGCCTGACGCGATGAATGGCTGATGCGAGATGGGTTTCCAAGCCCTCTTTCAGCACGTTATCATCCTGAAACTTGATCAAGGTCATACGCTGCAGCTGTGCCGTCATCTGCCGGACGACCTCCGCCACGAATCCATTCCCGTTTCCGCCATGCGTTGTTCTGCAGCTTTCCAGATGCCAGGTAAAATAAACATACTCATCTTCGGGAAACGACATGCCAAGCGTATCCTCCAATTGTTTCAGAAACCATGCCGCCATATGGTAGGATTCCAGCTTCACATTCGTGCCATCATCGGATTCCCCCAGAAAAATAGAGGAACGCTGCCGGGTGCGTTTAATCATAATCAACGCATGAATCTGCAAGCTTTCAAATTCACCCTCCGCGAATGTAATTGGGTAACGCATCTGCAAATCCCGCAACAGCTTTCTGACTGTATTGATTTCACTTGGCTGGAACAAATGAAGCACGCGCCGCCGCTCCCCGGGTTCAGATGGGATTAATTCCGAGAGATTTGCCAGCGCATTCCGTTTATTTAATTCCTCACCCTTAACAAAATGTCCGAGCCGCTGCTTTGAAAGCAATTCCAAATGATAACCTTCAAGCCAGCGGGCAATTCGGTTTAAATCGTTCTTGACTGTGGTTGTGTTGGTAAAATGCTCACCAGCTAAACTTGCCAATGTCAGCGGCTTATCGCTTACAAGCAATTGATAGGCCATCTCAAGCAACCGATCGTCATCAGAGACTGCTGCATCCTGATAGATACGATGGAACAATTTTACCCTGTCCTCATGATTGATGGAAAGACAAACACCCATCCCCCGTCTCCGTTCAAGTTCAGCAGAAGGATATTCCCCGAGTAAGGTCTCCACCTTGTCCAAATCATTCCGCACCGTTTTTTCCGAACAATCCAGTTCATCTGCCAGCTCCTGCACATGAACAAAGTCGTTCAAACCGGTCAGCAAAATGCGTACGAGTTCTTTTTGCCTGTTATTCACCTGAAACACCATCCGAATACGTAGATATCACTATACTCATCATATAGACTTGGTGGCTTTAAAACAATAGATTAAATTTACAACAGGTCTTTTTAGGCAAACTAAATTTTCACACATACTTCGAAATAGCATAGTTAAAATGTTGCAATCGGATCTCTATTCGACTCGTATTTCCTCAAAATCCCTGCCACCAACCACAAACTTCCTTCGATTGTAGTTGTAGAGAAATCTATAGAAATTAACAATTAAGAAAAAGAACGCCCCAATGAAATTGCCACAACAATTACACTAGAGACGCCCACCCAGAAGCGAATCACTTTACTTTTCCCTATCCCTAATAAACTCCTCCACCTCTCCTTTCCCAGACATACCCCCCTGAGCACCAACCTTCGTCACAGAAAGAGCCGCCGCTGCATTCGCAAACTGAACCGCTTCAGCAATAGGCACGCCAGCCCCAAGCTGCGTGGCCAGCGCTCCGTTAAATGTATCACCTGCCCCGGTTGTATCTTCCACGTTTACATGAAAACCCGATACGTGACGATCGGTCCCATTATCTACATATTGAACACCTGCATTCCCTTGTGTAATGATTAGCTTTTCTCGTATGGTGTCAAAAAGCGGACCATGTTTCATCGCTTCCGCTTCAATTTCATTCGGAGTGAAATATGTAGTTTTCGTTAATACATCATCCGGTAAATGCTGATATGGCGCTGGGTTGATTACAACTGGGACATCGTATTCTTCAGCGACTTTCACCGTATGGATGACTGTCTCTATTGGTATCTCCAGCTGCAGCAGCACCACATCACTTTGTTTAATAAGCTCACGGTGCCTGTCCACTAATCCCGGAGACACAAGATTATTCGCCCCTAATGCAACAATGATGCGATTATCATTTTCAGACAAAATAACATTTGCAATCCCGGTTGCTGCCTCCGATTTCACGGTGATACCTTCCCCATTAATTCCTTCACTTTTAAGGTGATCTAACAGTGTCACACCAAATTCATCATCACCAACAGCACCAATCATGTTTACATTAGCCCCAACCCTGGCTGCCGCTACCGCTTGATTGGCGCCTTTACCACCAGGATATGTTGCAAACGTTTCTCCAAGAATTGTTTCCCCCTGTTTCGGCATTTTCTTTGTGGTGACGGTTAAATCCATATTAATGCTTCCAACCACACAAACTGTCGGCTGCTTCATGTTATTACCTCCTCCTTAGTGTTTCGACATAAATCGGGAAGTGACAGGCACCTCCCCTACATGTGATTACATCCCATACGACTCCAACGCATCCCTAAATAATCCCCAAAACTTTTTCGCATCCAGATCATGCGCAAATTTCACATTCGGTTCTTTCTCCGTCACACCTAAATGATCGACAGCTGTCATCCCATATGTGAATTCACCTTTCGTCTCAATATCCACATGCACCTGCTTAAAATCGAAAATAGAAGGATCCATTAAATAAGCCACGGTACATGCGTCATGTATAGGTCCTCCGTCAAACCCGAATACCTCCTTATATGTTTTGGAAAAGAACCTCAATAATTCCACAACAAAATCAGCCACAGCATTATCCACTCTGGACAAATCTTCAACAATCTCATCCGTTGCGATTGCCTGGTGGGTTACATCCAACCCAAACATCGTTACAGGCGCGCCGCTTTCGAATACGACTTTTGCTGCTTCTGCATCCACGTAGATGTTAAACTCCGCTGCCGGGGTCCAATTACCAAATGTTCCTCCGCCCATCAGCACAATTTCCTTTATTTTTGGAATGATTTTAGGCTCTTTGATCATAGCCAAGGCAATATTTGTCAAGGGGCCTGTGGGCACGAGCGTAATAGCCTTATCCGATCCTAAAACCTTGTCTATAATCAAATCCACAGCATGTCCCTCGGTCTGTTTCGTTGAAGGATGTTTAGGCAGCAACGGTCCATCCAGCCCGGTTTCTCCATGAATTTCTTCTGCGATCTCTCGCTTCCTGAATAACGGCCCTTCCGCTCCCTGCACGACAGGAACGCCTTCCAGCCCGATAATATCCGCCACCTTCAGTGCATTTAACGTATTCTTTTCTACTTCGACATTCCCAGCCACTGTCGTTATCGCCTCTATATTAAGGCTGCTGATTTTTGATGCGGCCAATATGATCGCAATCGCATCATCATGACCCGGGTCGCAATCAAATATAACCTTTTCCATAAATCTCCCTCCATCCCTCACTTAAAAAATACCTTCAAACACCGAAATAAATTCCTTCCTAAATTCCGCTACATCCGCCCCTACACAAACGGAAACATTCCCGTCATCTGTAAAATTCGTGATCGTGCAGCCTGCTGCTTCTCCTTCCGTTACCACCTTTATGTTTGCCCGTTCAACGGTAAAAAGGTCCGGGCGCGTTACATAAAAGATCGTGCACAAATCATGGATGGTGACTTTCCCATCAGAGTAGGTATGCTTATAGTAATCAAGCATGTCGTAAACCATTTCTCCCGCTTGCCCCATTCCTTTTAGTTTTTCGACATCCTCATATGTAATACTTGTTAAACGCGTCACGTCCAGGCCGCACATGACAATAGGAATAGCGGTGTCAAAAACAATTCTTGCTGCATGTGGGTCAGCGAATATGTTAAACTCTGCGACCGGTGTTGCGTTTCCACCCGCTGCAGCACCGCCCATCAAGACAATTTCTTCTATGTTGTCCAGCGTTTCCGGAAATGTCTTGAAAAGAAGCGCAATGTTCGTAAGCGGCCCAATCGGAACAAGCGTTACAGGCTCAGGGGATTCGACAATGTGATTTTTCATCGCAACAATGGCGTTCTCCTCAGACAACAGAGCAGCGTTTGCTTGTGCCTCAAACCGATATTCCCCCACTCCAGTAGTTCCGTGGACATGGGTTGCCGTCCGAGGCTTACTTACCAGCGGTTCCCCAGCACCTTTGGCAACCGGTATGTCTTTTCCTAAAAAGGTCAGCAAATCGAGTGCATTCCTTGTTGTATTTTCAATTCCCACGTTTCCGCCGATTGTTGTTATTAACTTGACGTCTAGTTCTTTGGAAAATAACGCGGCGGTGATTGCTACGATATCGTCGATGCCGGGATCTGTGTCGATGATTATGGGTGTCTTCAATTTTGGTTCCTTCTTTCGCCTGAGTTGGTGTGGATTGCTATATATTGATTTTATCATATGTTGTTTTAGCTAAGTCAAAAAGTCTCGTTGATGTTAATGCCTGGCTGAAAGTTAACCAATATAATGTTCCGAGGTATAAAATTGGGAAAAGTAAAAGGACGCCTTCGGTGAAATGACCTCAACCATCCGGGACGTCCAAATCTTTATTTAACTAAATCAGAACAATCACTCGAGAGTAATGGTGAATCCACTAGGTATTTGAGGGTTAAAAAGGAAATTTGAGTTATTTCATCTTAAAAAAGGATGCTGGAACTAATCAGCCTATGCTTTCATTAGTCCCAACAACCTCTAGCAATAATATTCGACAAAAACCGGGAAGTGACAGGCACCCTACTACAACAGCCCATACAAAACATCACCAATAATCCTACCCGCAGTTTTCGGAGCTGTCTTCCCAGGAAGGCCAAGCGCATGGATTGCTTTCATCCCTTTTTCGTTGGCGTATTTAAAATCCGTGCCCCCAGGTTTGCTGGCAATGTCAATGATAAGCATGGATGTATCGGCTTTTGAAAGAATCGCTTGATCCAATACCGGATGCGGGATGGTGTTAATACAAATACCCATCCCATCCATATAATCAACTAAACGATCAATAGCAAGTGGCTGCATTCCCATCTCAGTTATTCGTGCAAAATCGGCATCTTTTCTGGCTGCCACACTGACATGAGCACCTATAGCAGCAAACAGCCTTGATACCGTTATACCCACTCTGCCAAAACCCAGTACCAGGATATTTGCCCCGTGTATCGTATAATCTGTCTCCTGAATGGCAAGGTTTAGCGTCGCCTCAGCTGTAGGAATAGAATTCAAAATAGCGACGTCATCACGGGCGGTTAATTGTATAAGTTCTTTATTCGGTTGTTCCGCCATACGATCCAAATAATCATTGGCTACACCGGTAAACACGGTGCAGTGTGCTGGTGTCTGCTCTAGCAGCTCGTAGGTTAATTCTACCGAACGCTCCGAATACACAGCTTCGACCCCGCCCGCTGTATCTGTCCCGTTCAAAGGAAGTAAAATCGCATCCATTTTGTTAAGATCATCTTTACCGGGGACGCCGTTACTAATATTGGAATGGGAAAAAGTCAATTGATCATATCCATCTAAAAAAATATGAATTCCTTTTGAAGCCAATTGATGAGCCACTTCCAAGTACCTCTGATCTCCGCCCATGATGAGAAGATTTTTTCTCGCCAATAGAAACACCTCCAATCAATTATAAGATCGCTGTAATGATTTTATTACAGTAACTTTCGACAAAAATCGGGAAGTGACAGGCACCACCCCCCTAAAATCGGGAAGTGACAGGCACCACCCCCCTACCGAACAATCTCCCCCAAACGAACAGGACGCACTGGAGGCTGCGCACGCTGAAGAACAGGGTTTTTACCCGTCCCAACTCTCCCTCCCAGAATATCACGAACGATCGGCTGGCAAACCCGCCCCTGACAATATCCCATACCGACCCTTACCCTTTTTTTAACCCCGGGAACACTGTCAGCACCATCTTCTATAGCTCCCAAAATCTCCGATAGAAAAACACCTTCACACCTGCAAATAATCATGTCATTCATAGAATACCTTCTTTCTCCCATATTGCATTCATTTTCTCTCTGCCCTCACCAATTTCAGGTAAAAAGTGAATCGGAGCTTTTTCCCGCGCATTCTCCACTTTCTTTATTGCTTCATTAACAGTCATGGAACCTGACTTCCCTAATGAATTCAAAATGGATATCGCAGCAAGCTGCCCCTGTGCGATGGCGACTTTTGCTCCTTCAATTCCGGTTATATTGCCTGCTACAAATAATCCATTTACTTGTGTTGACATATCAGGACCATGTAAAGGGACCGTCCCTCCCAGTTCGGGAATATCAATAAGCGGGCAGCCTACTGTCTCAGCAAGATCAACCAATGGGTATAAACCAGCGGCCAAACATATGGCATCCACTTCCACTCGCTCCATCTCCCCGACCGGCTTTCCATCCACAGACACGGACTGAAGCATAACCGCTTCAACTTGTTGCTCTCCCTCGATCTTCACGATAGATTTACGTAAATGAATTGGCACCCCATTCATTTTTAAAAAATTAAACCGCATTGCACGGGCGATCAAACGGGGAAAACGCGCCAAGGCAATTTTTCCAAATGTACGAACAAAAGAATTCGGTGCAAGACCGGCAACATCTGTAAGGCTTGCGACAGTGTCTGCAGGCGAATAACCACCGCCTGTGACAGGGGATAAAGGCGGCAAGGCCATGCCAACTACATTGATGCCGGCATTCTTCATCTCGATCATGACGGAAAGGGAAAGGGCATCGACCCCCGCAATCATCATCCTCTTTCCAACAGCAACATGATGTAAATTGGTAAATGTCTGGGCAGCTCCTATGCTTATGGCGCCCGGTAATGTCCAACCGGGGATCGGCAGCGCTTTTTCTACGGACCCGGTCGCTAATAATAATACCTTTGAATCAACCGTATTTACTTCACCGCCGGTTAAAGCTACCGCCCATTTCCCGCTTACAGACCACGCTGTCACCCCGGTAAAAATATACACTCCAAGCGAACGGGCTTTTTCCGCTAATTGGTCTGCCAATTTCCTTCCGTTCCAAATTCGCTCATCAGGCGGGGCCTTGGGATCTTCATAATGCTGCCCCAGTAATCTTCCACCCGGGTGATAGTACTCATCAATAACCGCTACGGATAAACCGTTCTCAATCATTTCTATGGCAGCGGTTAACCCAGCAGGTCCTGCTCCAATAATGACAGCATCAACTTTCATCTTCTGTTTCTCCGTTATTCAAAAAAGTGCTGCGGGAAAATACCTCTGCTCCCTGGCTGTTTGGTGTCAGGCACGTGCGGACATTGGGAACACCGTCCACTTCAGCGCGGCATTCATAGCAATAGCCAATTCCACATAGTATCCCGCGATTTTCGCCAGTAATATCACAAGTCCTTATTGTTTTGATCCCATTAGCGAGCAGAGAAGCCGCGATAGGTTCCCCTTCATAGCCTATTAATTTCTCATGGTTAAAATAAAACTCGATTTGTTTTGGTTCCTTTTCTGACCGATCCAATCTGTAGATTTTTACCACTCCCTTGGGGGTGCCTGTCACTTCCCGAATTTTGTCGATTTTCAGCGCTTAAAGCGGCTCATGGAAAATGCCTGGATATCTATTTCAGGCTCTTCCCCCAATACAGCCTGTGCCATCAATTCTCCTGAAATAGGAGCAAGCGCCACGCCATCCCCTTCATGCCCTGCCGCAATATAAATTCCGTCCATACCATCAACTGGGCCCAATATCGGCATACCATCCGGTGTATAGGGGCGGAGACCGGTAAACGCCCTGATAATCCGAACATTTGCCAATTGGGGAAAAGTCCGGACTGCTGTTTCTCCTATTTTTCGCGTAACCTCAGGATTTGTTTCTGTGTTGTTGTATCCGACAAATTGTCTGGAACCACCGATTAGTAGCGAGCCACTATGAGTTTGTCCGATCGCTAAGCCAACTCCATAAGGGTCAGCTGTTTCATCATCAGGATCTCCGTTTAATTTGCTTGCAATATAAGCTGCACTAAGTATGCCGGTATGAAGAAACGGCGGAAGTCTTTCGGAAACAAGGATTTGCCCAAGACGTGGGATAATGGGTACATCCACTCCCAATGGCTTTAGCAGCATTGGTGTCCATACACCCATCGCCACGACAACTGCATCGGCATATAACATTTCTCCTCGAACTTCCACTCCAGTCACCCGATTATTTTCTGTCAAAAGACGTGTCACCGGGGCTCCGAGTCTGACCTTGGCCCCGAGTCTTCGAGCAGCATTCGCAAAGGCAAAGGAGACCTTTAACGGATTAACTTCTGCATCATTCTCCCACCATGTGGAACCTATTATATTTTTTGATAGTGCCGGTTCACGAACCCTTGCTTCCTCACCGGAAATGAGCTTCACATCTATTCCGGCCTTTTGCTGACGCTCTACCATTCCCTCCATTGCCTTCATTTCTTCCGCCGTTTCAATAATGATCATTCCGCCGCTTTTTCTATATTCAAGGTGTACTTCCAGTTCCTTCTCAAGATCCTGATAAATCTCAGCACTTTTAATGGCAAGATCTAATGTCGGTCCAGGCTTTTTCGATTGGATCATAATGGCGCGGTCACAAGCTCCTGATGTACCTGATGCTATATCTTTCGCATCAATCAGCGTGACGTGAGCCCCTGATTTAGCCAAATAATAGGCTGTAGAAGTTCCAATAAGACCTGCACCTACAACAATTACCTTATCATTCACGTAGCGCCTCCTTAAAATGGAATAGTATCAATTTCCGCCGGAGTTATGCCCGCCATCAAATAAACCATGCAATCAACCCAATAGCCAAAAAGAGCAGGGAATTCGGCAAGGCTAGAAACATAACTTTTAGCGGATCCACTTTTTTGCTTAGAATCCCACCGATTAACCCGCAAACAACGAATGCAGTCAATCCAACCGGTGGCATGTTTTGCCCGGCTGCAGCAATATGAGATGCACCAAGTGCAATTAAATTCGGATCGACATTCATATTTTCCAAGATTGGTGCCAGAAAGGTTACGTTAACCGTTTGTGCAGTTGTCTGAGATCCTGTCAGCATCCCCACAACAACAATAGATAAGGCGCTGCCTATTTTTACCATAGAAGCAGACAGTCCTTCCGTCATCATCGCTACTTTATCGATGAGACCGGATGCGTAAAAAACCCCTACCATAATACCGGCACAGATCTGAATTTGTACCGTTTGATTTACTTTTGACAAACCGCCTTTAAAAACACCCTTTGCTTGCTTTCGCACAACCGGGAAGAAAAAACTGACGATAATCGCAATGATTATCGCACTTACCACCTGGAAAGTGACCCCTTGTATAATCGGGATTTCCATCAATGGATTCAATATAGCGGAAAAGACAATCCATTCTGAGAATATATTATACTGAAAGAGCGTATTTGCGATCACGATAGCAACCAAAACGGCAAGCGGGACTAACGTGGCCCACCTTTCTCTTAATATCTCAACAATCGATTTTGTCGTCTTTAAATGTTCCGGCATCTTCTTCCCGCGGACAAACCGGAACGATTCCAAAATGGCTATTAATCCAACAAATCCAACGGTTCCATAGGCCATATTAATCGCTGGACTTGGATCAACATCCACTAAGGAAGCGGAAAGGAAGACTCCCTGGGTGATCGGCGGCATGATGGATCCTACCGATGCCCCAACTAAAATGATCATCCCTATTTGCTCCGGTTTTAATTTCAACTCATTTAGCGAGTTAATCACTAAAAATCCGATAACGGTTGCAGCTGCAATGGCATCCCCCAAAAAGGACCCGGCAATAAATAACGTAATAAAGATTGCCGCAATTAACCCCTTTGGCGAGTTTCCAAATATAGATCGGAGACTGTTGATTGTCGTATCGATCGCCCCCAGCTTTACTTGGGACTCAGCATATATTGCACCAAAAACAGACAGCATAATCACCCAGGACAGGCGGTCAATGCCGTCTATAAATGCCAGTAAAGTTTCACCCGGTCCAAGCCCGGAAATAACCGCGGAAGAAACAGCAGCAACAAGCAGGGCTATCCTGATATCCCCGCCGATCTTCGGTATCTGTTTTACCAAAGCAATAATAAATAACAATAAAAGCGGAATGATGATTTCAAGCATCGTGAGCTTCCCCCTTTGTTTTTAAAGACACTCCCTGCACGATGTACTTTCTAAAGACTTAGATGGATATAATTCACCAATGTTGTAATATCAAAAATTGGCAAGTCCGTCACTTCTCTCATTGCATGTTTATATGGCGGCATATTGGTACATTCCAAAATAATTGCTTTTAGTTCCGGATTTTTTGCCACAAGTTCAGCAGTTACCTGTTTCATTTCTTCCGCAACGGCCCTCTCATCTAAGGTAATCTCTTCTTTAAGAATGGCACCAGAAAATGCCGGCATTTCGTCCATCCCTGCAATGATTGTACGCTGATGCTCGGCTCGGACCCCTTTTAAATGAGCTCGCGTCAAACTGGATGTGGAAGCAGTAAGGATGCCGACTGGTTCCCCTGCGGCAATACTCGCGATCGGTATTTGCAATAAACTGGAGGAAAAGAAAGGAACCGCCAGCTCCTGCTGTATTTCCTTTTGATATAAAGCCAGGAATCCGCAACTCGTTGTGATTGCTTTAACCCCTCCCTCCTCAAGTTCTTTCGCCGCTTGAACAAACGGTTCGATTAAATCAGCATCTCCTTCCATTACCACCCGTGAATTACTTGCTCCCATTACTTTTTTGTAAACGACCGGAAAGGAAAAGGTATCCGGATTGCCAATATCTCCTTTTAGTCTATGAATCTGATTGTCTAACATTAGTATTCCTACTTTAGCTTTTGCCATATTGACATAACCTCACAATCAAACTGCCCTGAGTATAGGAAGGTTTAAAACAGTGTATGAACCATCGCTTATCATAAAAATTACGGCAATTGATTTGCAGTAAGTACCTCCCTTTTTGGCTTATTGTCAGATTTATAGAAAGCGTTTACATTTTGTATATGCATAAAGGAGACCAAGAATGCCTTTCATTTATATATAAGATTAGGTAGTTGAACAGAAAAATCAAAAGCGTAATAATGCACTTTGAAAGAAGGATAAGCTGGAACTAACCACCATGTGTTAGTCCCAGCAACCTCAAGGAATAATATTCGACAAAATTCGGGAAGTGACAGGCACCCCCTCAACAACAGGCACCGAAACAAACTCCCGATATTTCCCCCTCTTCTCCGCTTCATTCCCAGAAAAATAATCCAAAACAACATTCATATTTAACAGTGGCCCACTGGTAGTGTGGAGATAGTACCGGTAACTGCTCCAACGATAGTGCTCTGCTTTCCTCACTATCCCGGCCTCTACCGGATTCAAATGAATATAACGGCTTATTTCCAGCATCCCATGCTTGGTGCCAATAAATTTATCATAAAACCGTTTTTCAAAAACATGGCCTGTCATTTTGTTTTTTGTATTGTAATAATCGGCATAACGTTTATTAATCAGAGACATTACTTTAGAAATAGGTTGTTCTTTGGAGCGCATTTGCAGATGGAAGTGGTTTGTCATGAAGCAGTACGAAGCGAGTTCAAATGGAATTTTCTGGTTGACCTGGTGGAGAATATGAAGGAAGGTTTTAAAATCATCATCGTCGTTGAAAAGCGCATCACGGCGATTACCCCGGCAGACAATGTGGTAAAAGTGGTCAGGTTCCCAAATTCGTTTCTTTCTTGCCATGAATTACTTCACCATTCCTTTCTTGGTTCTGCTAATTTTGCCAAATCAAAAATCGGACGATAGGACAATCACTATGTCCCCTCCCCTTTCTTTCATGTATAAGATAAGGTATTTGAACAGCAAAATCAAAAGCGTAAAAATGCATTTTGAAAGGGATATAAGCTATTAAAATTCAATTTTCCCTTAGGATAAAACTGTGGATTCACAGGGTATTTGAAGGTTAAAAAAGAAATTTGAGTATATTTATAATCACCACATGCGTTTCAATCCAATCAGCCCAGCAATTTTATTCGACATATATCGACACAAATCGGGAAGTGACAGGCACTCCCAAAGGCACCCCCCAAAAAAAGTTTCAAAAAACACTTGAATTATTATTCAAAATAACGCATAATAATTCACTAACATCACCTATCAGAAAGGAGAAATTTTTAATGAAGGATAAAATTGTTCTAGCATACTCCGGGGGACTTGATACTTCTGTAGCAATTAATTGGCTGAAGGATAAATATAATTATGATGTCATTGCAGTAGCACTTGATGTTGGAGAGGGTAAAGATCTTGATTTCGTGAAGAAAAAGGCAATTGATGTCGGGGCAGTGAAATCCTATGTAGTGGATGCAAAATCATTGTATGCAGATGAATTCGTATTACCTGCATTACAATCAAATTTATTATATGAGGGAAAATATCCATTAATTTCAGCACTATCACGTCCGTTAATTGCCAAAATTTTAGTGGATATCGCAGAAGAGGAAGGTGCAATAGCAGTTGCACACGGTTGTACCGGAAAAGGAAATGACCAGGTACGTTTTGATGTTTCCTTTACTGCATTAAATCCTGAATTGAAAATCGTCGCACCTGTTCGTGAATGGGCCATGTCCCGTGAAGAGGAAATTGAATATGCAAAAGAGAAAGGCATTCCGATTCCCATTGATTTGGACAATCCGTTTAGCATTGACGAAAATCTATGGGGACGCAGTAATGAATGTGGTGTTCTGGAAGATCCTTGGGCAGAGGCGCCAAAAGAGGCGTATGATTTAACCGTTGATCCAATAGAAGCCCCTGATGAGCCGCAAGTGGTACAAATTACATTTGAACAAGGCAAGCCAGTTTCCTTAGATGGAAAAGCACTTCCATTCTATCAGCTTATTTTAAATTTAAATGAAATTGCAGGCAAGCATGGGGTTGGACGAATAGACCATGTAGAAAATCGTCTCGTAGGAATTAAATCCCGTGAAATATACGAAGCACCTGCAGCTATGACACTTATCGCTGCACACCAGGAATTAGAAGCACTGACACTACCAAGAGAGGTTGCAGAGTTTAAACCAACCGTTGAACAAAAATTAGCACAAACGGTGTATTATGGCCAATGGTATTCACCACTAACTGCAGCACTTCAAGCCTTTATTAAAGAAACACAAGCGCATGTGTCTGGTACAGTGAAAGTGAAATTATATAAAGGGCACGCACAGGTAATTGGCCGTGAATCTGCTAACTCTCTATATGACTTTGACTTGGCAACGTATAATAAAGACGATGCATTTGATCATGAAGCAGCATTAGGATTTATTAAACTATGGGGACTGCCAACCCAAGTTCATGCGTCTGTTAATCAGACACATAAGAAAGTGAAATCAACGGAAAAAGTGAAACTCGAAGTAAAGGAAGCTGTTAAACCATGAAACTATGGGGCGGACGGTTTACGAAACCAACAAATGAATTAGTAGATGAATATACGGCATCGATTTATTTTGATAAAAAATTAGCGAAGTATGACATCCAAGGCAGTCTCGCCCATGTAGAAATGCTGAAAGTCTGTGAGGTTATTGCTGCAGAAGATGCGGATCAAATAGCAGAAGGCTTAAAGAAAGTCGCCGCTAAAATCGAAAGTGGAGAAGCGGAATTATCTGCTGAAAATGAAGATATTCACATGAATATCGAAAAACTTTTGATTGAAGAAATTGGCTCAGTTGGCGGGAGATTGCATACTGGCCGAAGCCGAAATGATCAGGTAGCACTTGATATGCGACTATATTTGCGGGAGGCTCTGGTGGATTTGACCGAGCTTCTTGTAAAAGTTCAGCAATCCCTTTTAAACCAAGCGAAGGCGAATTTGGACACCGTCATGCCAGGGTATACGCATTTGCAGCGGGCACAGCCGGTGTTATTTGGGCACCATATGATGGCTTATGTTTTCATGTTCCAGCGCGATGTGGAACGCTTGAGAGACAGCTGGAAGAGGGTCAACAAGTCCCCGCTTGGTGCCGGTGCATTAGCAGGTACCACATTTGCCATTGACCGTCAGTTTGCAGCAGAGCAGTTAGGATTGGATGGCATTTGCGAAAACAGCTTGGATGCTGTAAGTGACCGTGACTTTGTCGTTGAGTTTTTATCGAATGCGTCCATGATATCAACACATTTATCACGGCTTTGTGAAGAGATGGTGCAATGGTCCAGTGCGGAATTTAATTTTGTCGAATTGGATGATGCTTTTTCAACGGGAAGCAGCATGATGCCACAGAAGAAAAATCCAGATGTGGCTGAGCTTGTACGTGGAAAAACAGGCCGTGTGTATGGCCATTTAATGGGGATGCTTACAACGTTAAAAGGATTGCCATTAGCGTACAACAAAGATATGCAGGAAGATAAAGAAGGCATGTTTGATACGGTAGAAACATTAAGAGGTGCGCTTGCACTATTTGCACCAATGGTTGAAACGATGGAAGTAAAGAAAGAAAATATGTACCATGCGGTAAGAGATGATTTTTCCAATGCAACGGACTTGGCTGATTACCTTGTTGGCAAAGGAATGCCATTCAGGGAATCCCATGCAGTGGTTGGCCAAACGGTCCTGCATTGCATTAATCAGGATAAATATTTATTGGACATGACACTGGAAGAACTCCAATCATTTTCAGATGTAATCGAAGAAGATATTTATACAGCACTCACCCCCGAAACAGTTGTTAATGCAAGAAATGTAGCAGGAGGTACAGCGAAGAATAGAGTAGAGGATCAGATTAAGAAAGCGATGTATTTCTTGAAAGAGAGTGAAGAGTGGATTGGTGAGAAGGCTGAGTTGATTGGTGTGTAGGGTTTGGTGCCGGGAGGCTGGTGCCTGTTGGTGCCTGTCACTTCCCGAAATTTGTCGAATCAGGTGGTGCCCTGTCAAAACGAATTAGAAATGCATAACCACAAGCGATAAAATATGACTAAGACCGGGAAGTGACTGGCAGCCTATCTAATTGCGGTGATGAGACTAAGATCGATGCCCCCATCATCAGCTTTCCTGGGGACAGGATTGTGATCAGGTTCAATAAAGCGATATGGTTGTTTTAAATTAACAGCCAGCTAACCTTCTCTATCCTGACTCAGGTTCATGTAACCTAGGTTGGGGTAAAGCACTTATCTCATAAAAAATAAAAAAAATTTACAGCCTATATAGCTATGAGCCTTTATTCATTAAAATTTTTAAAAAGTAACTCGCCAGAACACTGCCCGCGAGGTTCGCCAAGACTGGACATCATCCCTCTTGACAATTAGAACTATACAAGGGTTTAATTTGAAATAGTACAATCATTTATTTTTTTGCTTCCTGATAACTTTAGGGAGTTATGGCATTTAAGGGCTTTAAGGTTTTGAGTTATTGTCACGGCGACGCTCTACTTTACTCCCAGTTAGTCGAGAGAAATATTTCACTCGACCGTTTCAGAAAGCAACCACTCAAAAACCTAATAACCCTTTATCGAATCAGCAATTTCTCTTGGAAAATTTCCTCGTTGCACCCAATTTATATCCTTACCCGTTAAATCAAACCATTCACCCTTCATTCGTTTATCACTGAAATAATGATGAAATAGTTTTTCGGTCTTATGATAATTATCACTGGAAATAATATGGATCGTTTCAAAGTCGTATGGCATGAGGGTTCCAAAGTCATTCTTCTTACGCTCCTCCGGGTCTTTCGCCTTTCCTATTTTAACTAAGCGCTTGCCTGACTCACGAACAAAATATACGTAACCCTCATTAATCCCCTGAGATCCAAATCGCCTGCTTATCGGCTCTAAATGGTGCCATTCCTCCACCGTTGCACGACCATTGTCTTTTTTCACGAATTCTTTGTACGCTTTAAAAAAGAGAAAAACAATGATAGCAACCATTGCCAAATAGAATAATTCCATTTTACCCCTCCTCCTTGAATAACCCCTGAGGAGAATAGACCCTTTTTAGCGGATAAAATCCGCTTCTCTTCTTAAAAATCACAAAGTGGCGCTGGTGCTGCTCCATTGTGCGTTTAGGGCATCTTTTCTGTTTATGATAATTACGATTAACAACAGTAGAAAGGATGGGGTGAGGACTGTTATACGAGTCAATTACACCATTCATAAATATAATCTCACATGGCAACACAGCAAATAAGTCATTTACTACTTTATTCAGACAGCTGTACACATGCTTTTCATACAGATCAAAACGATTGGTCTTAGGCATATCATGATAGCGGATTTTCCCCCGCTTGGTAACCTTTTCTATCTTGGCTGGTATGATATCTTCAAACGCATGAAGATACACATCGCACTCTGCTATGTTTTCATCATACATATGCAGACTGTATGCTTTCGCTAAGCCACATTTTTCAGGAAAACTGGCAAATCTCCTAACAGCGGTTCTCCATGAATCCAGTTCACCTTCTATCATGCTTTTGGCAAAGGGATAATTTTCTTCCCATTTTTGATAAATCAATTTATCCGCCTTTTTGCCTCTGTTTTGTTTGTATCTATAATAAGCATGAACTAATTTGTTTACCCCTGGTATTTTCGATAAGAACTTTGTATTAAAATTCCGTTCCCCGTCTATCCATATTTTTTCATTCGGTCCTGCAGTATTTTTAGAAAACGGCTCACTTGTTTCTTTTTCCCAATCAATAGAAGGACATTTATCAAAATGAAAAGCTTTTAATTCATCCAGCACAGCCTGCTGCCTATCAGTTATTGTATAAGACAATATACTTCACCCGTAATAGTATGTACTTAATAGGAGAAAAATATGTATGTTATCCTATAATCAACTCCCCCATTAAAAAACCGAAAAGAGGACATCATGATGGAAAACATCCCCTTATATATGGTTCATGATCTGGACGATATTCCGAATTGTCCGCTGCCGGATGGATTTAAACTTTGCCTATTAGCACGAGAAGAAGAATGTGAACAATGGGCTGAAATTACAACGGCAGCAGGGGAATTCCCGGATAAAACACAGGCTCTGAAACGATTTGCTGAAGAATTCGCACCATACTTGAGTGAAGCGAAAAAACGCATCCTTTTTCTAAAAACAGCAGATGGCAGATATGCTGGCACTGCATCCGCATGGCTGAGCAAATGGGAGAAGCAAATGATTGGCCGGCTGCATTGGGTGGAAATAAAGCCTGAATTTCAGGGGCAAAAACTCGGCAGACCATTGATCGCAAAGGCTATCGAACTTCTTTCAAACTATCATCAGAAGGCTTATTTAAAAACACAGCCAAGAAGTCTGGCAGCTATTCATCTATACTTGGATTTCGGTTTTACGCCCGTCATGCACACCGCTGAAGAAGAAAATGTTTGGAATGATGTGTTCAGCGAGCTCAACAAAGGTTAACAGAAAAAGGGACAGGCTACCTAACCCGTCCCTTCACATCTCTACTGAATCGTTTCCAGCAATTCATACGCCTCTTCTTTCGTCTCAGCCTGCAGCAACTGCTCCCTAAATCCATTATCCATCAGTTTCCGAGACAGCATTTGCAGGATTCTTAAATGATCATTTCCTGCCCGATCTTCAGGTACAGTGATCATAAAGATCAGCTTGGCATCCGTGCCGTCAAGGCTTTTCCAATCAATTCCATCTTTACTGCGGCCGAAAACGACAGCGGGTTTTTTGACGGCAGACGACTTTGCATGCGGGATTGCGATGTTCATGCCCAGTCCGGTTGAGCTTTCCTTCTCCCGCTCATAAATCGCTTGTTTGAACGTTTCTTTGGAGTCGATGAGGTTTTGTCCATCGAGTAATTGAATGAACTCATCAACCACTTCATCTTGTGACGAACCGGCTACATTCACGGTCATCAAATCACGGTTAAGGATATCCGTCAATTTATGAATCTCCACATCCTCAACCATCTCATCCTGCATCGGCTCAGTTTGATGATCCTCCTCAGAACCTTCCGCCGCATCATCCGCAGGCACTTCCACACCCTCAGGCGTCACACCAGCAGGCTGGACATCTTTTTTCAGCAGATTGACCATGACAGCCGTTACTATCGTACCAATAATGGCTGCGATGAAAAACATCAGCACATTGTCAACGGCGCCAAGGACGGCAACAATCGGTCCTCCATGTGCTACGCGATCTCCCACACTGCCCATCATAGCAATTGCTGCTCCAATCATGGATCCAGTCATAATGCTTGGAATCACGCGGATGGGATCTTGTGCAGCAAAGGGAATCGCGCCTTCTGTAATACCAAATAGACCCATGGTAAACGAAGCTTTCCCTGTTTCTTTTTCAGCTTGCTGAAACTTGCGCTTGTTTAAAAAAGTGGCAAGTCCCATACCGAGTGGCGGAATACAAATGGCAACCGCAATAGGCCCCATTATTTCATAGTTGCCTTCCGCAATCATGGCAGATCCGAATAAGAATGCCACCTTGTTAAAAGGCCCGCCCATATCGACAGCGATCATGGCTCCAAGAATGAGCGCCAGAACAATCGAACTTGTACCTTGCATGCTTTCAAGCCATGTTGTCAATGATGCAAAAATGCCGGCAACCGGAGCACCGATGACTGTTATAAACAGGATACCAACGATTAACGATGCAATGATCGGAATAAAAATGATTGGCATAACCGGCTGCACGGCTTGCGGAACTTTAATCTTCTTAATGCCAAGTACAACATACCCGGCAAGAAAACCAGCAATAATACCGCCGATAAAGCCCGCGCCAGCTTCACTTCCGTAAAAACTTCCGGTTGCTGCAATATAACCGCCAATCATCCCCGGGGCGAGTCCCGGACGATCCGCTATACTCACCGCAATAAATCCAGCTAATATCGGAACCATGAAGCTGAATGAAGCACTTCCGATGTTTTCAATTTGTTTCCAAAATGAATCTTCCGGGATAACAATTCCTCCGGGGGTCTGTTCACCGCCAAGTGCAAGCGATATCGCAATCAATAGTCCTCCGACGACGATAAAAGGAATCATGTACGAAACACCGTTCATTAAGTGCCGGTATATCGGATTTTCCTTTTCCTTGCGCTCTTTTTTCACTTGATCTGCCGACTTCAGTCCAGATTCATATACCGGTACATCCCCGCTTTGCACCCGTTTGATCAATTTTTCCGGGTTGCGAATGCCTTCCTGGACACCGGTCACGAGCAGCTTTTTCCCGGCGAAGCGGTCTTTGGAAATATCTTTATCACTGGCAATAATAACGCCATCTGCTTCTTCAATATCTTTTTCTGTGAGCTCGTTTTCTGCTCCAATCGAACCTTGCGTCTCGACTTTCATATCGACACCCATATCATCAGCCGCTTTTTGCAAATTCTCAGCAGCCATATACGTGTGCGCAATACCAACCGGACACGCGGTTACAGCCAATATTCGCATATCAGTTGCCTCCCTTTTCTTTTCTAGTTCTATTATAAAACGTTTTCATCCTAAAAAAATAATTCATTTTTACCAGTACAACGGTAAAAATGAATTATTGGTCGAATACTGCCAGGATATCAGCTGCAGATTCTGCTTCGCTCAATTTCTCCACGAGGGCGGGATTCCGGCTGATCCCAGCTATCGTCTGCATCAGTGACTTTGTTAGGCTCTGGTCTTCTTTGGCAATCGCTAAGAGAAACACAACAGAAACCATTTCGTCACCCCATTGGATCGGCTCCCTCAATACGGCCAGGGAGATAACGGATTCCCTGACTGCATACGGATCAGCATGCGGAATAGCTACGCCTCCCCCGATAGCGGTGGCAGATGCCCTTTCCCTTAACATGGCACTATGGACAAACTTCTGATCAGAAAATCCTTGATTCACCAGATCATTTGCAAGCATTTCAACGATCTCAAACCGGTGTTCCTGATCCATCCGCGGATAGATAAAATCTGGGTCAAGGAATTGTCTAATTGCGGCCAGCGCCTCTTCCCCATTTGTGTCTTTCTGATTCCTTGCTTGCAGAAATTGATCCAAACGCCTCGTATCATCCGATTCAAGAAGAGGTGAAACGACAATTACCGGAATATCGGTGCTGTCAATATCCGTTGTAGAAATAATCACGTCAGTCTCATGTTTCTCCAAAAATGCCGGGAGCTCATGCTTGCTGATACTGGTGAGGATATCCATTCCCCGGTAGGACTGCTCCAATTTTGCTTGAAGCAAATGAGACATCCCAACTCCGAGATCACAGACGACAACCCCTCTTTTAACTGGTGCTCTTTCCTTTTCCATCCGTTCGATAGAGGCCTGGAAATGCAGGACAAGATAAGCTGCCTCATCCTCAGGTATACTCAATTCATAGGCTTCATTCATCTTCTCGACGGCTAAAATCACCATACTAAACATATAGGCATATTTCTTTTTGATGTCTGTGAGCATGGGATTTCTGATGGTAAGACCGTGCCTGATGCGATGGATGGCTGATGCGAGGTGGATTTCCAAACCATCTGTCAGCACGTGATCATCCTGAAACTTGATCATGGTCATACGCTGCAGCTGTGCCGTCATCTGCCGGACGATATCCGCCACGAATCCGTCTTCGTTCCTCACTTTTCCGCCATGCGTTGTCCTGCAGCTTTCGAGATGCCATGTAAAATAAACATACTCATCTTCGGGAAAGGACATGCCAAGCGTATCCTCCAGTTGTTTCAGAAACCATGCGGACATCGTATAGGACTCCAGGTTTACACTTGTATCATCATCGGTTTCTCCCAGAAAAATAGAGGAATGCTGCCGGGTACGTTTAATCATAATCAGGGCGTGAATCTGCAGGCTTTCAAATTCACCTTCCGCCAAAGTAATGGGATAACGCATCTGCAAATCCCGCAGCAGCTTTTTGACCGTACTGATTTCATATGGCTGGAACAAATGAAGAACGCGCCTCCGCTCCCGTGGGCCGCCAGATGGGATTAACTCCGAGAGATTTGCCAGCGCATTCCGTTTCTTTAATTCCTCACCTCTAACAAAATGTCCTAGCCGTTGCTTGGGTATCAATTCCAAATGATAATCCTTAAGCCAGCGGGCAATCCGGTTTAAATCGTTTTTGACTTTGGTTGTGTTGGTAAAATGCTCACCAGCCAGATTTGCCAAAGTCAGCGGCCTATCGCTGACAAGCAATTGGTAGGCCATCTCAAGCAACCGATCATCATCGGAGACTGCTGAATCCTGATAGATACGATGGAACAATTCTACTTTGTCCTCATTATTGATGGAAAGACAAACCCCGCTTCCCCGTTTCCGTTTTAGCTCAGCAGAAGAGTATTCCTCGAGTAAGGTCTCCAACTTGTCCAAGTCATTCCGCACTGTTTTTTCCGAGCAATCCAGGTCATCCGCGAGCTCTTGTACATGGACAAAATTGTTCGAACCGGTCAGCAACATGCGTAGTAGTTCTTTTTGTCTGTTATTCATCTAAGACACCATCCAGGATGTGTAGATACTAGTATAATCATAAGGGAGATGATGGGTTGAAGACCAGTGAAAAGAAAGAAGTGCCATGATGTGTTCCGAGTTTTTTGCATCATGACACCTCTTATTATTTAGCTTACGCCGGTATTGCTATGAAAGCATATTTTTGGTCAGGGTTATAATTGAATGTGATTATATGATCCTTTTAAAATAGACCGATGAATAAGGAACATTCAGCCTGAGCTAATAGCGGACCAAGGTACCTGCACCTGTGGTCTTAAAAGTTTTACCCTTGCTTTTTTTCTGATGTCAGTGCGCCCAGTATAAAAATTGCAGATACAAAAATAATTAGTGAAAAAATTACGCTATAAAAAAGTAATTTCCCGCCGACAAAGAAGAAAGTAAAAAATAAGGCTATCTGAATCAATGCTAATAAAAACTTTAATATTCCATTAAACTTGCTCTCTTCATTTCTGATCGCAGCAAAATTGGTAACCCCCATCCACACCAGTAAAACACTTGCTATCATATACATAATCGATGGTAAAAATACATTGTTAAAAAAATTATGTGATTGATTGTCAGCAAAAATATTATTAAATTCAGTGGAAATGAACATCGATAATGACATGTCTGATAAATTTATAGCCAATTGTTGTGCTCCGATCACCAAACCTGAACAAATAATAATAAGTAATAATTGAGCTGGATTAGTACCAAATAATCTCATTCCGTACTCAATCAAGCAAATCTCCCCTTTTATTTGATAATGTATGAACGGAGAGTGGAAAATAGTACAAAGGTATCGCTTTTTTATCGTTGGTAAATAGAATGGCAATGTGTGGTAAATTACTTGGCAATCAGTGGTAAGAGCATGCATGGCAGGGAGGGGGTAATAAATGATCACAGTCAATGAAATGTACCATCTGCGACATATATAATGAGTTTGCGCACAAAGCACAAACTCATTATACTAGAAAAAGCAAATCAAAAGATGGTACATGCAGAATATACATCAATTAACTTAAGCAGTTTCTCCTAACTGAAATAATTCTTTCGTTCCAATAAGCGAAAACTCCGACGCATTATCTTTGCTGATTAACTGGAGCCTTTCAAGTTGACTCGTTATTAACTCCTTATTGTTAAAAGCAACAAGAAATATACAATAGGAGATATCGTTCTCATTAAGTTTTTCCGCTAATAACCTTAAGTAGCCAATATCTTTTGTACGAAATGCATGCGGCTGCAACTTAACTTCAGCAAATTCACCCTCATGGCCATCCCAAAAACCTGCGTCCACCGATTGACGTGGTTTGTCAATATCCTCTTCTGTCTCAAAAGGATTATCAGGTTTGTAATAGACCGCCTTGTTATTAATTAGCACTTTTACACCGTAGTCGATGTGACAATTATCTTTGCTCTCGTGTCTTTTGTTAAAAATTTTCTCAAATAATTTTTCAGGTACAAGCCCTCGCATTTTTTTGATTTCGTCGTCTGTCTGACATGTTTCAAAGAAAAGATGACAGAAATCTCTCAATTTCTTTATGTCTGGGGGTGCCTTTTTTTCGTTTTTTATCAGCTTGGAAAAAAACTTCTGATTAAATGGTTTATAGTCGTGAAAGGATACGGGAGTACTTGTCCGCATGAATTCCACAAAAATACCCAATATGGATGGAGAAGCGTTGAATAAAAATAACGCAAAATCATCCGCCACTTTTTCCAGTTGGGGATAATCATAGTCTGATTTTACAAAGGTAACTTTATCAATATTCATTTATGCGTCCCCATTATCGCTTTTATGGTTATTAGCAGAAAGGGATTGTATAACATCCATTGTTGGGATATGAACTGGAGGAATATCCATCAATGAGGTTAAATGTGCAATCACACTTCTGGAATAAGGTAGAAGCTGCGGGACTATTTGAGCATCTACATATTCTTCCATCTGTGCCGGATCCAATTCTGTTGTTTGAAATTCACCACTATAAACAACTTCAATATTCATTACAACTTCTTCGGTTTCCCTGTTTTTACATTGAATAATGGTTTTCAAAAAGCCTTTATATGTACGTTCGTCAATATATTCATATCGTCTGCCAAAATTAACCTGGTTTGTACATTGATCTTCGGGTATTTCTTGAAATCTCTCGATGTGTATATCCTCAAGCCGGGCTTCGGTCATTTGAAATTTCATTTTAATAAATTTATAATACTCAAATTCGTTTTCCTGAACCATACTGATTCCCCCTTTTCTCCAAATTATAACAAAAGTCCTGCTGGGTTTCCAGCAGGACTTTTGCTTTCAATGATAATCCATTGGGATGGAATAGTATGATCAATTTTTGGCAAATTAATTGGAATAGATTCTTCTGTAAAAGAAGATTCGTAGTCTTGCTTTTCCTTTACCGTTGCTGCTTCCTCTGATATCGCGCCAACAAATTCATCAATTTGAGATAAAGTATCGGCAATGGAAGTAAATAAACTATCTGCAATTTGACTCTCTGCATCCAATTCCAGTAACATCTTCCGGTATTCTAACAAATCATGCAGCTCTTCAGAATTTGGCAAACTTGATTGAGCAATCCTTTTCATTTTTTCAAGCCCATGTTCATCTAACCAGTCCCAAAAATAAGCTGTCTCATTGTCTTGACTTCTTTTTTCCTCAATTAACTTATGAATATCATGGTATTGATTAAAGTTGATTATCAATAGATCGTCTAGTGTTTGGAATATTTGCTCCATTAATCCATTCATTTTCTTATCAGCATCCGAAACTATTCTTTGTTGAACTCCTATGAAACGTTCTAAGTTATTAATCATAGAAAGCTCCTCCTTATATTGAAATCTCTATTATATGTATTCCTGAATTCTTATAATAACAAACATGAAGCTAACCCACAACGAATTACACAGAAAAATTTTTCTGGTAATTTTCTTGTACTATTAGAATTGCCGTATTTTGCAGCACTTAAACGTATACCTTCCTCTGAATAAACAACGGGCTATTTCTATATTTTGATTTGCCGTTATGTAGCGAGAACACCTTTAATTAAAAATATGACGTTGGAATGTAACATATTCATAAAATAAAAATGCGTGCATGCTGTTCTTAGGTTATATCCCTATGTCTTAGCGTTTGTTCTCTTTCAAAACATGGAAGGTATATACGCCATTGGATGTGTTTTTTAAATCCCCGTGTTTAATAACTGAATCATAACCTGTTTAATTTTTATATCGGCTAAAAAAATTATGTTTTAATTTGTTAATCAAATTCAGCTGCTGACCCCATTTTAATAACAAAACCATGCACAGCTTGCACCAGGTCACAAGATTTAGACACTTTATATAACTATAATCGAACAATCAACCAGAAAAGGAGCATAAGATAAAAATATTTTTAAATCATGCCGCTTAATTCATTTATCCCTCGATTGTATAAGTGAGAAGGTGTTTTAACTAATATGATACCTCATTATATACATATTCGACTTAAACTACAGAACTCCTTCTTTTCAAATAAAAAAATTAAGAGAATTTATATGATCTTCCTGCCCGGATATTTCTGCACCTTCTCCAGTTCACATATGTGAATTCCAGGACCCTCCGCCCAACCGGGTTGAGTGCGCATACTTAGTGAAATAGTCGTATCCCGGATAAGACAAAAAATTCGAGCCTGTCATTGAACCGACATTGAATTTGTTCTTCTTCAATATCTTTATTTTAACTGAATTAAATTTAAAAGAATTCAAATAAAAAATTTTTAGTTTTAAATTTTTTAAATCAAAACATACTATTATTGCTTTCCGAATATAACTATACGAAACACATTCTTTTTAGGGAAAGGTGATCTTAAAATGAAAGATAAATTTGATTTAATAGCTATTAAAGAAATACGTTCTCAGCTAGAATGGATTCAAGCAAAAGCTATTCAGCATTATCATGATGATCCAGAGGCTTTTGACACAATTGACCATTTAGCAAGGGTGGCAGGGATGTTCGCAAGTGTAACAGAACAGTATATCGAAAATGACTATATCGAAACAGGAAACCCTCAAAATTATATACGAGCAAAATTATCAACAGCATATGATAACGTAAAAAGTTACAATGATGAAAAAAACAAACAAAAAAATCCTAATGCCATTACATGGGAGCTGTGAATTCAATGGGAATGTTTCAGAAAGCAAGCTCTGTACACAACCAGGAGCACCAACCAAGAGAAAATTATGCCCACCGACAGGCGCAATTTTCTTCGCTCGTTTTGCTTTCTGATGTCCTAATACATGTTTGAATTTTCATAGTCAGGAGGCTTCATCTCTATGGCTGCTTTTATCTCAAATAGTCTCTTATTCTTATTCAAATCAGCATTCCCTAGATATATAACCACCATCAATAATTCAATTCCACTCAATCAATCATTAACACAACCCGGAAAATTACTGAGCAGTCTGCCCTCCATCAACAGGCAGATTCACGCCCGTAATATATGCAGCTTTATCCGAACATAGCCACACTGCTGCGTTTGCCTGGTCTTCCGGTTTACCAATTCGACCTATTGGAATAGCTTGCTTCACCTGTTCTGCTTGCTCTGGAGCGCCTTTTTCCCATTGTTCCACAGCAGATGTTAATGTCATCCCAGGGCAGATTGAATTGACGCGAATGCCCTGTTTGCCATATTCGAGTGCAACAGACTTGGTCAGGCCGTTTACTGCCCATTTGGAGGAACTGTATCCTGCCATGTTCTGAACCCCTACTAATCCTACGGTAGGATTCTGGTTTTTTATTCGATGTGTCTTGTTTTAACATCTGCCGCTACTAACAGTTCATACAAAGAGGATATCACTGTTCTAGATTGAATCAATGTTTGCAGACTTCCAAACTTTTTAATTTCTCGTATTTCGCTAAAGGTAAAATATACCTCAGTTTTAGCTCTTGATAAAGCAACAAAAAATGCTCTCATATCTGAATCTGATTGGCTTGTAAAACTCCAAAAAGCATTATCTTCCAAGCCAATGAAAAATACGCATTCATACTCCAATCCTTTACTCTTGTGTATAGTCATAACTGGTATGCTAAATTCTCCCATAAAATCCAATATTGTTTTATCCCAGCGGCCATAATTTATAAAAGACTCTGTAATTTTTTCATGAAAATTGTCTCTTGTTATCTTTAAAAGATCCCCAACTGAATATTTTGGATACCGCGTTTTTAAATTTATTAATCCAAAATATCCAACTATCTCATCCAACATCTTTGGAATTTCTTTTTGCACATTATCTTCATTATGTTCATGCATGTTTACTCTTATTTGTTTAATAAATCCTCCTAATTCCTCTTCCATTCTCCACATTTCTTCAATATCTCCATTTGGATCAACTCCATTTATCTCTGATAAAAAAATGATAATTTCTTGCCACCTGCTAGAAGAGTTTTTAAATGCAGCAACATGCAGTACATTCATTATTAATTGCACATATTCTTGTGATAGCAATTCTTGAAATTCCTTTTCAATTCTTGATTGTATCCCCACCTTTTTGAATTCATTTATTAACAATTTTGCATAAATGTCTTCCTGCTGCTTAACTATTATGCAAATATCACGTGGATTTAGTGTGTTAAGCTTTTCTTCTATGTATTGTGCAATGTATTTAGCTTCCTGTTTGTAATCCTGAAATGTCCAAACCTCACATAATCCATCATCCTCATCCCATTTATCTGTGCATTTTACTTTGACAGCTTTATCATTAATTGCTCGCGAAAGAATATTTTGGACCTCTATTAATTTCGGGGCAGAACGATGGTTAATAACCAATTGATAAGATTGGGCGTTAAAATCTGATAAAAAATCCTCAAATGAATTCGCCATAGCTCCTGCCCATCCCATAATTCTTTGTTTATCATCGCCAACTGCTGTTAAAATAGAATTTGATTCTAGAAATATTGTTTTTAAAATATCATATTGAACATATGTAGTGTCCTGGAATTCATCCAAGAAAACATGGCTGTATGTCATGTCTAACGCTGACTTAATATAATGATTTTGTTTTATTATGTATTCTGCAAGACGCGAAATCATTGGAAAAGTTAAAGAGCTATCTAAGGAAAGAAATCCTTTTATCATAATCTTCCACATTCGATTTGTAACCCAATTGTATAAACTTCCGGGTTCTTCCACAAGAGGTAACTGATTTTTTGTTAAAAATTGTGTTAGACGCTTACCTTCTATTTCATATTGCCAATTCGGATGAGCGGGATTTTTATCTTTCACATACCCTTTCGCAATATCCATCAATACCCTATTTTGAAATACTAATTTATAATCTAGGTTTGGTTGATATTCCTCTGGTAGCACGAGTCTGAATCGATCTAATATTGACTTTGCAAAAGAATCAAAGGTTTTGGATTCGAATCTTCTTGCTAACTTTTTTCCGACCCTTTTTTCAACCCTTTTTTGCAAATTATCAGCAGCATCAACCTTAAAGCTAATAGCAAGTATTTTTTGTGGATTCTTACATTGACCCGTTTCCAGCAAATAAGATGCCCGTTGAGCTAGCAGTTCGGTTTTACCCGCCCCAGGTCCCGCGATTACTAATGTGTTTTTCGAACTTTTCACCGCCTTTTCTGCAGCCGATTCAAGGGTTATACCAGCAGATGGCTTCCAAGATCGATTAGTTATCATTATGTCTCCTCACTATCTAACTATCCCTTTAATATGATTAACCATTCTCTCAAATACTTTAGGACAGTTTTTTAACAAAATATCGTCACTCGTTGCAGTGAGCATTTCAATATGCGTGCTTGGCTTTCCTCTCCCTAAAAACAATGAATTATACCATACCATTAATTCATGCTGTACACCTGTGTAACTTTTACCTGTGGCATTTTCATTTTTTAAGGTAGATCGGATTGATGCCATAATCTTCTTACTATACTCATCAGGATCATCACACTTCTTTGGTAATCTAGGACCATATTTCATTATCTTTTTATAAGAGTCAGGAAAATGTTCTAACATAAGAAAATCTATGTCTAAGGGACTTGAAAAAAAGACTCCATAATCTTCCAATCTGTTTATCCAGGAAAATAATACCTCATTAGTTGTAACCCTATCACCCATTTCATTCAATTCATCGTCCGTCAAAGTCCCATTTTTAACTTTCAATAGCTTATATTTATCGTAGCCATTTTCAATTAACTGGTTTAGCACATATTTTATTCGATGCCATCCACCTCCACCACGTTCAACATCTAGGTCTAACAGGGTTATGTGTGGAATATGAAGTTGATTTAGCAATTTCCACATATGGTTTACATGTCTGCCACCTAAAGGAACTACGGATATTCCGGATTCAAAAGAAGATATTTCTTTAATTTCTAGAAACTTAGGAATAATAATCTCCTCTGTATCTCCTTCACCCAGAATAACAAGTTTAGCAAAATATATCTCTGGATAAGCCCTAACTGCCTCTTTAACATAAGTATAAGCTTCGGAACTCTTATCAGGCAATTTTATCTTGTTAGCAACTGTTGTACCTGATAATACATCAATTCTCAAATGGCAAATATTCTCTGGGGAAATATTTTTCACTATTGATTCACTATGTGATGTTAATAAGACTTGTGCATTATTCCTATTTGATATGTTATGAAGGTTCTCTACAACCTTCCCTAGTAAATGTGGAGAAATATGGTTTTCCGGCTCTTCTACTGCTAGAACCGTAAGTGCTATATCCGTCTCTGATAATTTTTCCTCAGTCTCCAGTAATGAGGAAACTAAAGATAGATAAAACAACGATTGCAACCCGTCCCCTAACTTATCAACAGTGTAAGTTTTTACTTCAAGAAACGATGAAAATTGTATTTCAATCTTATTGAGCATCGATATTAAAGTTGTACTACTAAATGCGAGTTCAGCTTCATTATAACGTAAATCACTATGATATTTTCGCCATTGTTCACCAATTATATCTTTTATTTGACCTACCCCTTCAATATTATTAAATAAATGATCAACTGGTGCCATTTCATTCTTTATTTGTTGATCCATATCCTCTGGCCAGCTCACGTTGTTTAATATTCTTGAAAATATGGTACCTGATGCGTTTTTTAATTGTTTTAGGGGCTGTCTGATAGCTGGTACATATATCATTTGTATCTTTGAACGTTGATGCGGTAAAACGGGACTGAGTGATTCGTCATTTTCTTCTTCTCCTTCAGGAATGTTAACAAAATATAACTTTTGATCGATGTCTCCATCGGGAGTATTATCTGAATACCAATTTCCTACTAGTCTCATTCTTATATATGGTTTTTTTGAAGTAGAATCTATTGTAAAACGGGTAAAGAAGGGAGGAACACTGTTTTTTCCCTCATTTTTGTCGGATTCTTCCAATTCAGGAAACTCAATTTTAACCTCTATGTGCAGATTTAATTCCTTAACTTGGTGAATATCTGTATTGTCGTTTATAAAGAAATCTTCTTTCACTAATCTACGTTCACTCTGGGTTACTCCAAAAATTTTTTGTAGTGCTTGAAGTGCTGCAGTTTTCCCTGAACTGTTAGCGCCAATAAAAGTGCTTAAATCGGATAAGTCTATAACTTTTTCCTTACTACCAAAACTCCGGAAATTCTTTATTTTAATTGATGTGATTTTCAAAGCAACGCCCTCCTGATATGGCCCCCTTAACACAAGGGCATCTTCTACTAAAATAAATTTATTACTATATTACTATTTTCGCAAAAAATAATAGGGTGCTTTCGGTCCCACTATTCCGTCGCTTGCCATTACCAATAGAAATAATTACACATGCTGATATCAGTAAATAAAAAAGTGTTACAATCCAGGTCCAATTACATTAAAAGACTTATTCTTCCCATGATTCTTTGAAGCCCACCACTTGCTTCTCTTTAACCTAATAGGAGTGAGATCTGAGGGTAGGATCACTTCTATTTTTCTATTTATTGCGAAAGATACCTGTCTAATGTCTTAATAAACATTTGCCAATGGTGAGCATTCGCTTCTAAGGAAAGCAATAGATTGTCACTTATAAAATCGATAGTATGTATTTTTCTCGTCTTATATTAAGTATAGGCGTCTGAACGTTATCAGGTAATACATCTCCATTGTTGGGCTCTATCCTTCCCGACCGAATGGATCTATTACCGTTGATTTATCCATATTAATGGCATCTATAGAGGAGATCTTGGATTTAACATTATTAGTCCTTCCTTTTAATACAATTTTACTATCTTCATCTTTTTCTAATGAGGATTGATCTGGTTGCTTTTTTCCCTTGGAGAACTTTTCCTCTGAATAAGAATACATCTTAAAATATCCTTTATGAACAAAACTGTAGGCAAAAATATTGGAAATACCATATTCCTTATATATGTCAGGATTGCCTATCTTTTCAATGGCGGATCCGAAATATGGCAAAGGTAAATTATCTCATGTCTTTATTAATTTTTTGCTGCATGTATTACATCCAATCACCGTTTTGATAGGGAGTTTTTTAGAAAAACATCACCCAGTCACCGATTGACAGAGTGGTGTTTTTCTATCTACCTGATCTCACAGATCTAGAGTATTATACTAAGTTATACTAAGATAAATTCGCATAAAAATGCCGTGCTTACTTTTTACACGTGCTTAGTTTTATTAATTTCATTTATTAGATAGTTACCGTCTCTAAACTCTTCAACTAAATGAACATTCTCTAAACCTTGTCTCTCCCAAATTTCTGGGGGGATATGTTCCACTATTATCATTTGAAATGAATCCTTTCTTTCAAGTACTTTTTCCATAAAATAATTAAGGACTTTAAATGCAATAGATATCTTTTCCCTATCAGTACCTTTTATTTCTTGATTATCTTTTGGTTTGCCATCATCATAATACGGCCTACTGGGCTGGTCTAAGAAGAGAAAACTTGGAACATATGGTGATTTAACTTGTAATAGTAAATCATGCAACCCAAGAAACAAGCATATATGTAAAAACAAGTCATTTGAACTACTACCAACAGTATTAATAATATTAGGTGTCTTTGGTTCCCTTAATTTAAGGGTTTTATCGGAGTAGTTAAAAACAGCCTTATAGCCTGCATAATTGTCGAGAGCTTTGCTGCTTCTGTCTAGGTATTCTTGTATTAATTCTTCCAACCAAGTTATTATTGAATTTTTTTTATCTTCATGGGAGGTTAAACCTATACTAAGTTCCTCTATTTCTCCCTCTACTTCTTTAATTCCCTCATTATAATCTGTGTAAAGAGTTTTATCATCAAAAAGGTCAAGTTTGGCTTTAACCTCTCCTAAAGTTACAAGTCTATTAAAATATTCGTGTGCGGGTTCTTCTTCCCTATCAAATAGAAGTAAATTACCCTCTACTTCTCCAAGTAGTTTTTTATTAATTAATATCTCCTCATCTACTTTAATTGAGATAGGAGATTTTTTACTAATTTTACCTTTTATTTTTTTAAGTTGTACTTCCAATTGATTAATAAACCTATTTGTAATTTCATCTGAAATTAATTCAGACTGATTATCTAAGACAAACTCAATGGGTTTTAAACTGTCAAGATTCATATTTAATGCCTTCTTATATTCTGAGTACTCTTTGTTAAAGTTCTCTAGATTTCTAATTTTTCTTTTTAACGTTGTTCGCATATTATAAAGTTCATCATGTTCGCTATTTTTATTGTTATCGCTTTCCCTAAAGGTTTCAATTGGTTTCTCTCTAAGTAGTTTCAATTGTTCATATGCATCTGTAAAATCACTAATATTTTCATCAATCAATGAGTATTTCTTCGCCTTTCTAACTAATTCTGATATTTCCTCATAAAATAGGTTTAGTTCTGTATTTATTGATTCTTGTTTTCTTTCTAATCTTGTTTTACGTTTGTTTAATTCATTAATTTTCTCCCTTACCAAAGTTTCTTCAATAGTATCAATTGTTAAAGACATATCAAAAATTCTATCCAATGCTTCTGAGTATTTTGTTTCCGAATGTGTTGGAAAAAATATTTCATCATTAATTATAATATTTTGAGTTTGTGCGTTAAACAACAAAAAATATCTAAACGAAACTTTGCTTCCCTTTTTAATAACCTTTCCACCATAAGGTATCTTCACATTACTATCAATAGAGAATTCAGACTCTAGTATTTTTTTTATACCTTTACTCCTTATATTGTCTTCAGGGAAATCCGGTATTTCACCATCGCCAGAGAAATAAAACAATTTCGCGCTTTCTTTTTTAGCTAAAAATGAATTTCGGCCAATTGTATATACTTTTTCATTTAATTCTATCCTTATTCCATACCAGGCAATATTTTCACCAATTGTTTTTTCAGGTATACCAAATTTATCAGACTTTAGTAGGCAATAATCGATGATGGACCAGATTGCTGTCTTACCCGTTCCACTTCCCCCTGTTATTACATTTATTTTATTTTTTTGAAATGACAAGTTTCTAATAGTTCCATTTTCACACCATAAAATTATATTCCTTATATTAAAATTCATAATTCCACCCTTAATTGTAAATATAGATAATAATCACTGGATTTCAATATATTATTTACATTATCAACTGACTTATAAACTTTATTTCCTCTTTTCCCTAGTTTCTTTTTATCAAGTTGTATTTCTCCTATTCTAATAACGTTACCTTCTTCAATTTTTATCAGTTCCAATTTTTCTAGTAAGTAGAGGCAATTTAGAGTTACAGGTAACATACTTATGAATCTTTTATTAAAATTTGATATGTAGATAGATTTATCCGATATTAGCTGATCAACACTTTTAATTCTTACATTCTTCCTTTGAAGGTAATTCATAGTTGGATCATGCAGAATTAATGGAAGTATAAGCATAGCTTTTGAAATTGACAGTTTCCTGTTCAGTTTCAAAATTGAACTTATCGCAACTAATCCGATAGCCTCATTATTATATGAATAATAACTATCAGCATTTAAGATCTTCACCTATATCTATCCTCCCATTCCACTTTCCAACCTATTTCCTTATTATTTGACATATGATAATAATTTCCATTACTCATATCAGATGTAAGCGTTGTCCCATCAACTTGCAAATTAATATCTCTTGTATCATCTAAACAATTCAAAGCTGCGTCAATAAGTTTTTGTTCTTGATCAGGAGTTTTTTGCAATCCATTAATCTTTCTAGTTCTTCTATGGCTCCTTTTATGGATACTATGCCATCGATTATAACTATCTTCCCAAAACCTTTTCTGATCAATTTCAGTTAAATGCCCCTCAGTAAGCCATTGGTTCAAGTTGTTTTTTAATTTTAACATTTGACTATTATACCTAATCATTTCTGTATGATCATCTATGTCTATATCGTTAATTTCAATCAATTCTTGAATGAATGGTAAGTCCTTTAGCTCTTGAACATTATCTATATACGTATCTATCTCTCTTTGTGGTAAAATATTCCTTCTAGCATCTTCAAAGCACTTTTGTAGTTTTTTTGTAGCCATTTCTTTAGAAATTATTATTTTTTTTCCCTTTTTTACCACATCATATTTCCATAATCTCAGATTTCCTTCAATACACGTAAATACATCCTTAACACGCTCTTCAGATACGTAATTATCCTTAATTTTATATTCAATCATTTCAATTAAATCTTCAAGTGATAAATCAAACTTTATTTTTTTTAAAAAAAGAGCTAACAATTTTTTTTCAGTTTTAAGTACATATCTGATTTCCTCTTTAATATTTGAACTTTTTGTCTTATCAATAAGTTCCTTCATGTATAAATAAACATTTTCAAAATGGATTTCGTCTTCATTATATTTTTTAATTTTATTCAGAAATCGATTACGCTTGCTATCATTTTTATTGGTAGCTATCAGAAATGATGTATTAGCCAAAAATGAAATTGGATCATCTTTTTCTATTATTAGGTTTAACCAATTACGAAGTGTCTTCCACAAATCTATATCGAGTTCTGTGAGATTAGCCGCTCCTCCATCTGAGTTAACTTTTAAAGTGTGTTTGACCTGAACTAATTCATCCGTTCCATCAATATTTTCTATATGAACATCATCTTTAACTTCATAACCAATACTTTCATCCTTTTTTAATTTTAATAGACGGTATATAAAATAATAATGTTGATATTCAAATCCAACGGAAGTTCTATCTGCAGCAGTAACTTCTTCGTAACTTTTACTCATATATCAAAAGTCCTCCTACAACATTAATAAAGTATTAATCTACTATTTAATAGATTGTTACCATTTAAGTGGCTATCGATTATAAAAAAATAATTATTGAGACTCAAATAGAAAATACTCATCTAAATATTTATTCTTACTTGGAAAACCAGAATCTATTAAATCTGCCAATTTTATAGATTGGCCGGAATCACCCAGTGTATATCTGCACATATGTATCAATTTTTCCTTTTCAATTGGCAGTTTACTTACTTGAAATTCCTCATATAAATTAAACAACTCACCAATTACTCCAAGTATAATAGCGGTTTCACTTGTATAAATTAATTTTGATTGCTCTTTGATAGAGTCTCTTTGAAAGTAACCTTTAAAGTTTTCTACCTCTAAATTAAAATCCAACTGTTTATAACCTTCAAAAGAATAGTTTTCGAGATTTCTGTGATCCGATAGATGCTGTGGATAACTATAGGTCATTTTAGTGATATCAATTTCTTCTGTATGTAATTCCGAATACTTTCTCCAGATATAACCATGTGAACCACCGCTACCTAAATTATTAATAATCATTAGCTTTCCTTCGTTTATAAATGGATTAATATTAATTTCAATGCCATATTTTGCATGACTAGGTATAAACCTACCATTTTTATTTATATTTCTATGATATCCTTTACTATTAACTAATTTATAAATCTCTTCAACGAAGTTATTACTGCTCCCAGTAACTATGTATCTAGACTTTCCTACTAAGGTAATAATACTGTTTGCTAAATACAATTTAGCATAATATGCTGTTATCTCTATCCAATGTTGAAGTCCACCATCAAAAAGTTTCAAGGCACATAGGTAATTATAAAAAGATTTATAGAAATTAAACAACGATTCATGTAACAACAATGCTTTAAAATAATCTAAATCCTGTTGATCTAATTCAATCTCAATCTGATTGTTATTGTAAGATCTTTTGAATAAATCAACATTTGAAGGATAGACATTTTTTATAAAAAGTGGCACATTCCATTCGCTAGGTCTAGGGGCGATACCTCTGACAGATAAACTTGTAGTGGTATAGTCTGTTTCTCTATAAAAGTCAATTAAACTCTTTCTCTTCATAATTGCTCCTTATTTTATTATTCTTGTAATTTTTTATAAAAAATCAGAAGTCAACAAATAAAGGTTTAAGTTTAGCTTCTGATTGTCTAGTTTGAATTTCAGTTATAATGGTAGTGCATAGTCATTAATAAAATAATTTAAAATGGCCTCAATACTATTTTGTAACTAATGGCTAAAATTGTCAATAAAATTGCCATTTTGGCAAGTAAGATCTCATATAAATCGAGATTGAAACTAAATAACGATAAAAAAGGGATCTTACGATCCCTAAACTACCCCCCCCATAAATACCCAACATACCAATCCGCAAACCTCCGCAGCCCTTGATCAATCGAGGTCTCTGGCTTAAATCCTACCGCCTGCTACAGCAGATCAGTTGATGCATAGGTTGCTGGTACATCGCCTGGCTTAATAGGCTCAATCTCCTTCTTAAATTCTACCTCCCTGCCCAAAGCACCACTCAGGGCATTCCTCAGCGCGTGGATGAATACCATCAGCTTCTCTGGACTGTTGTTGCCGATGTTAAGCGGCACGTCAGCCTCAGGCGGCAATCCAATAAGCCGTTCCATTCCTTCAACGATGTCATCGATATAGGTGAAATCTCGATATAGGTCCTTCCCGAAGTCAAGCCGTTGTTGAATATCTTAATTGATTCGTCGGCGAAATATTTATCGGTGAATCCGAAGTATGCCATGTCTGGTCTGCCCATTGGTCCGTAGACGATAAAGAAGAGCAGGCCGGTTGCTGGGATCTTGTACAGGTGGCTGTATGTATGAGCCATCAGTTCATTGTACTTCTTCGTGGATGTGTAGAGGGAGACGAGATGGTCCTCGAAACAGATCCCCTCTTTACTAAGACCCCACCCCCACAATCATCTCATGCACTTTCGCTACCTCTTCATCCGGAACGATATAATAATAGGTGCCATCAATTGTCGTACCGCTTCCTTGCATCATGTAACTTACAGCGTTATGTCTTACGCTATTGTAGTTCAATAGCAGATTGCGCATGTCGGCAAAATCCATGTTTGTGGACATGTTATTACCCAGTACATCGATCATATCGTCAAGTTTATTAACGGAGGCTATGTTGGCTCCCTTATCTATTACTGCTTGGATGACTTGGCGCTGTCTCTCCGTTCTTCCGAAGTCACCATCTGGGTCTTGATAGCGCATTCTCACATATTTCATCGTTTGTGGTCCATTTAAGGTGATTTCGCCCTTTTTGAAATGATATCCACCGTCATGCCAATCAAGATCGTTATTTACGGTTATTCCACCAACTGCGTCCACCATATCTGCTAAGCCTTCCATGTTCATTTCGACATAGTAGTCCAGTTCGATATCCAGTAAACTTTCAACGGTAGAAATAGACATGTCGGTTCCGCCAAATGCATAAGCATGGTTTATCTTGTCCTCAAATCCCTTCCCTACCATAGTAGTTCGTGTATCACGGGGGATGCTAACCAATTGCATTTTATCATTCTTTGGATCCAGGGATAATACCATCAATGCATCTGAACGTCCGGTATCATTGGCACGCTTGTCGACTCCTAGCAGCAAAATGTTCAATGGTTCCTGTTCACTTACCTTTTGCTTGGTCACTTTTGGATCAATTTCCGTTACTTTTTGATGCATCTGCTCATTAACCGTTACCTTTGCATTATCATAAATAGAATAGGCATATATCGCAGCACTCCCTGCTAAAACGAACATTACACCGAGTGTGATTAATGTTATTTTCAGCCAAAGGCGTTTTGGTTTTTTAAGTTGGGTTGATCTCTTTCCAGTCATTTTTATCGTCCTTTATTAGTATGTAAATGTACCAGCATTCGAATTAATCAGTTCGCTGGACGTAAGAGTAAGATGAGATTGGTCACGAAATCGGGTTCTTGAAAACTCTAAATATAGACATCTGGGTTCTCAATTGAATATCGCTCCCTGCTTGAGCAGCCAGATTTACCAAAATGTTTGGCTTGTAATCCTCAAGATTCCTGCCTCAATTCGTAATATACACTTTCTGCAAATAACTCCCAACCACCAAACCGACTCCAATCCCCAACACATTAGCTGCAACATCATACAAATCCCCGCCCCTGCCGAAGTAAACTTGCAGCACCTCTGTCAGGAATGCGTAAGTGACAGCAAGGATGAGGACATGTCCAACCTCGCGAAAAACTGCCATTAATAAGAAGGTGAGGACCAGCAACATGATGAAATGGCCTATGAGTTCCAGCATGCTTGCTTGGACGAGTGGCTAGAGCTGCAGGAACGTTTCCCAGTTCGGGGTTGGATCGAAATCAAAAAAAATCTTCCAATCTCTATAGAATACAAATACATTTTCCGTGCAAGTGGAGATAAATATAAACACTGCCCATAATATCAGTAAATAACACATCGAAGGGAAAGAAAGAGGTTACCTGTCTACTTTCCCTTTTATCTGATTTGGTCATTACTTCCGCCTATATCCTGACAGCATAGACTGTCTAATTGGCCACATATTATTGTCTCGGTAACAAGGTAGTAACTACTCAATAATTTTTATAACATCATCAATAGCAATATTTTTTCCTAGACCTTGTGTCTTTAAAATTGCATCATCTATATAACCTTTATATCTTTCTATATTAAAATTTTGAGCAATTATTAATAACCTTTCCTCTGGCCTTGAAATCGCAACATAATGCAGAAAGTTGATTCCATCCCCAGAAGAAAAATTATAATCTCCAGCATTTATAATCACTTGTTCGAATTCAAGTCCTTTTGACGAATGAATAGTACCTGATGTTAATTCATATGAGTCTTGGTTGTAGGTAGGAGTGTATCTTTTATCATTTACTACGTCGTATAATCTTTCAATTTCATTAATAATTTTTTCAACAGTATTGTTATAACCAAGATATGAGTATAGGTTTAAACAATCATTTCGGAATTGTTCTAATGCGTTTTTTGCATTCATTATATTAACTAGTCTTTTTCTAATTTCAGAAATCCTGTAAGCCTCAGGCATTGGAATTTCATCCATAAAATCATACTCGCTATATCTATGTTGTAGTAAATAATGAGCTATAGATCTTACTATCCATATATGTTCACTTTCAAGATTAGTACGATCTAAAGGTGAGCCAGGTATAAAAACAAATGGGATCCCCACATTATTTAAATGTTGACTCCACCTTTCTGCATTGGCATTACTAAAGTTTAAAAAGGCGCATTTCTTATTAACATCAAGCCAACTATTAATATATTCAGCTGCTTCATGTTCATTATTATATTTATATAGAATCACCTCATTATTAAACTCAGTATAGTGATAATGTTTTCTTACTTCTTCCATAAATATATTCGAATAATTTTGGATAACTCTGTTTGATCTAAAGTTATGATATAGCTCAAAATCATTGAAAACCTCTTTTTCCATCAACTCTTTAAATCCATCACTATATGCTCCTCGCCATCTATATATGGATTGCTTAGAATCACCAACGATGAATAGAGGGATTTTAAGTTCGTCACTTAAATACATAAAAAAATTATGCATGTCAACATCACTATCTTGATACTCATCAACATATAATCGATAATATTTAGATTTTAAATATCTCCTGCAGGAATGTGACTTCTTTATTATTTTAAGCGCCAACTGAAATGCAAAGTTCTCTCTCACATTACTATATTTGCACATTAAGCTTGTATTTCTAACCTTTTCAATCCCTTGTTGAAAAGTATTAATTTGATTTTCGTCGCTAAAGTCTGGTTTTATTTCTTTCTTAAAATCCTTACCAAAGACATCATACATAAACGGTTGAATAATCTCTAACCAAATAAAATTGTCATTCGTTCCAACAAAACCTTCTCCCTTTTTTGGTCCAAGTCTTTTTATAATTTCTTTTGAGGCTTTCCGGGTAAAAGTGATAGCTGCAAAGGTTTGGTAACCTTTATTTTCCTCCGAATCTTTGATAATACGTTCTATTGTAGTGTGTGTTTTTCCTGTGCCTGCGCTTGCACTTATCACAATATTTCCTTGGGCAGTAAGGATTTCATTTCTGATACCCTGATCTAACGGCAACATAATTCAACCAACACCTTTAAACATTTAAATCTTTCATTGTTATAAACCTTTGTTATTGTATGTTTACTTAGGTCCGTGCACAAATCAATCATGTTAATAAGTTTAGCGTTTTGTAAGAAGTCCACACCATTTTTAGAACTATTATTCCTTCTCGCGAGTCTATCCATCGCCCTTGGAATCACTTCATATAAATCATTCTCTAAATCAACTTCAGATAGGTAAATATGATTTCTTTCTAATCTTTTAATAGTGCCATTTAATTTGCTATATATAAATCTTTTTTGTTCAATCTTATAATTAGAATCATTTTCAAATCTATTAGTGTCAATATCTTTACTTGGAAACTCTTTTCTCTCAATAAGCCTCTGACATCTATTTACTCCAATGAGGTTACACTTAGGTCTGCTATTAACTTTTTTTAAATCATTATCTGTTTTCACTATTACCTTAATACCAAGTTCTGTCAAGACCTTATAATATTCGCTAAAATTAATTCCATCTACTTCCAGTATATAACCTCCAAAACTCTCATATCGCTCACACTTTTCATTTAAAATTCGTTCAAATAATGTTTTTTCAGATGGACCTTCAACAAGTAGGACCACATCTGCATAGATTGCTTCAGCCAAGTTTTGGTTCAACTTTTGTTTTAACGTTTTATATTTTTCTGGAACTTTGTAAACGTACGATCTTCCTATAATCTGAGTATTTTCTTTAAATAGTTTAATTAAATTTGCATTATCCATTTGACTAACGATTAAAGACGAATGAGTGGTCATAAATAAATACTTAAATAACTTATCAGAAAAAATTTGATAAGATAAGGATATTTGCATAGATCTATGTAAATGATTCTCTAACTCTTCAATTAAAAAAATATTTATTTTTCTATCTTCTAGCCTTCGATTTTCTAACGTAAAAAGCGTGTAAGCAAGAATCTTCTTTCTTCCATCCCCAGAAGTTGGATAATTTTCATGTCTTTCATCTTGTATATATGGCCTTAGTTTATCATGAATATTACTTAATTCAATCTCAGATTGGATAGAAACATTGAAATTTCTTTCGTCTTTAAATTTCTTGTATTCCTTAACTAATTCTTTTTTAAAAGATTTAATTGCTGAAAGCTGGCTTACATTCTTATTTAACCTGTTAATATTATTACCAAGTTTAGTTCTTTCTACGTCACTTAAACTTGATTCGTCCTTAAGTATTTCTTTCGAATATCGCTTAAATGTATTTTCCAACTGAATCGAAGAATCAATGTAAACCACATTAAAAAATTTATCAAGATCATAAAAAGTTTGGCTACTTGGAACTTCTTCTAGTTCTTCTAAGTCAGCACCCCAATAAAGATTGGGTTCACCTAAAAGAGTCTCGTCATCATATGTTGATTTAAGTTGAATATAAACTTCTTTCACATCTGAAGGTATTGATCCACCCATCATAGTATAAATTTTCTTGTTGTCATCATTTTCTTCTTCAGCAATATTAATTCTAAGTGTAATGGCTATTTCTTTCCCCGTGTCCTTATCGTAAAAGTCTGAATCCATAAAACCATTTCTTCTATAGTTTCTATCTAATAAAAAACGAATTGCACTTAAAAAGTTGCTTTTGCCTATATCATTCAAGCCAAACACAATATTACGGTTAGTCAAGTCTATAGATGCTTCTTCAAAGTTTCTGAAGTTTTGAATGGTTAAATGTTCAAAAATCATTATAATCCCCCAAAAATAATAGTTTACAAGCAAGATTTTTCATGACAAAAACTTCCTCATAAGATATTGCTTTGCGATTGCATCGCTTGCATAAAGTGCACATCCTACAAACACCATAGACATCGCGATTCCTATTTTTATGTCAGACTTAATAAAGACATTTTTCCTTTCAGAGATATATTCGACAATGTACTTTAAAATCCTGCAAGAATCTCCAAAAATTTTAACGTTGGCAGAAAAACTCAGGAAATCCCCAGCACGTGAGGATTTCCTGTCTCAACTCGTAACATACACTTTCTGCAAATAACTCCCAACCACCAAGCCAACCCCAATCCCCAACACATTAGCAGCAATATCATACAAATCTCCGCCCCTGCCGAAGTAAACTTGCAGCACCTCTGTCAGGAATGCATAAGTAACAGCAAGGATGAACACATGCCCAATCTCATGGAAAACTCCCATTAACAAGAAGGTGAGGATCAGGAACATAATAAAATGCCCGATGAGTTCCAGCATGCTTGCTTGTGCTAATGGATAGAGCTGCAGGAACGTATCCCAAGTTGGGTTTGGATTGAAATCAAAAGAAATCTTCCAATCTCTAAAGAATGCAAATACATTTTCTGTACAGGTGGAGATAAATATAAACACCGCCCATAATGTAAGCAGAAAATACTTCATCAGCTCACAGCTTTCCGTTTTTAGGTATTGGTTTATTGTAACCTGATTCTTTTATCTATAAACTACTACCCTATTTTATATATTAAGCAATTCCTACATAAATTGGATGATCCTCTCCTGATCCTCCACTTCATATTAGAACCGCTTGGCAAGCATAATCCATGTTCAAACAAGTAATCGGAAACACTACTCCCTTTTTCATGGGAATAATAGGTTACACCTTCAAAGGGTGGCTAAAGATGCATAGGCTTCCAAACAGGGCGCGCCCCGATATTTTCTTGTTCAAGACGCTCAATGATTTCTTGTCGAGAAACTCCCGTTGCTGCTTGATCAATCGTTATGCATTCAGCTAGCGATTGTATTTTTTGTTTTTCAATTCCGACTGAAATTAATTTCCATCAATATGCCAAAGAGCCTTTTCATACCGTCTTAATATGATACGGCGCTACTCTACATGCTCATCCAACAATTCCAGCTACCATCTTCCGTACTGCAACGTTATAGCCAACCTCACTATGCTTATAATGTATTGCTTGGTTTCTCGCCTGTGTCGCCTAGAAACTGGTCTTCTGGCGTGCACATTGATTGCTGAAAATAACTGCTCTCCTGCAGCAGTTCAAAATCTACGACCGCAGTTTCCTTAAGAGGATTATAAGTAGCTAGCTCTTGCTTAGCCTATCAACATATTTTCACAGTGATGTAATACGGGGCTTGAGAGGGGGCTCGTTTGTATTATTTGAATCCTTGCTTTATAGTAAAGAAAATAAATATTTAATCTGGGTCATTATTTATACTTAGTACTATAATGTAAACGATAGGAGATAAAAAATTGCAAAACCTAAAATTGCCGTGCCCACTCCCGCCAATTACTTACTTTTTTCAAACTGCCTTACAGCAATTTTCCGATTCGAATAATAAACTTATTAAAAGGTCTATCAATTTATTAATACACCTTCTTTATTTTGCCTTAGTCTCCATTCTAATTTGCATATTACTAAGTTTTATTATGTATATTTTGCAAAGCCACTCTAATATCGAAGCAGGTCTCTACTGGTCAGCTTTTTGGTTAATTTATGGATTTACTTTATTCCTGTTTTTAATTATATATTCATTAAATTTCAGTTCTGAAAACCTCAACTTACCTAGTGTTTTTCTCGATTTCTATTTTATCTTTAAGGAAATAAATTTGCGCTCACATTTTATTAAAACAGTTATTTGGTTTTCAGTTGTAATAATGGTCTCCTTCTTTTTCTTAAATAAAATATTTACAGAACTTTTTCCGAATAACCAACTTGCGTTTACATATAGTTTTGTAGCCTACTTATTTATAGTTATCTTTTTATTTAGTGAAGGTACTATAGACAACAACGTAAAAAAAGCAACCCGTAAACTTGTATTATGGATATTGCTTTTTGTATTTCTACTTGGCTCTTCGATTTTAGATTTTGGATTGCAAACCAATATTTCTGAGAACGCTGAAACGAACATTGTGATGTTATTTGCTTTTATTGTTAGTTTAATATTTAACTTTACCCAAGTAATCGACAATGCAAGAAATTTATACACTTCCTACTTAAATGATCGGGGTTTTATTACCCGAAAGAAAAACTGGATTAATCAACACGAAAATTATTCCTACTCATATGTAAAGAAATTAGTTAATTATTGGTTTGATAAAATATTACAATTAATTGATGCTTACAAAAGTTATTCAAAGGCCCAAAAAGATAGTATTAATAAATTGATCTTCATTATATTAATTGGTGCTTTTAGTATTGCTTTATTCTCTGAGTTTTTCAAAGATATTATTTCACCAAAAGTAGAACAGCTGATAATCACCAGCCTTAATAAAACATTTAATCTGTTAGCGAATTATATTGGCTCAGAACAAAATACTGTGTTAATCATTTTAATAATACCGCTTTTTTTCTTCTTTTACAAGAATTGTTTGATATTAATAAGGAAACGAAAAAATTACACATATAAAGAAATTTTTTCAAGAATTAATATTTGTGTAATGCTTTGTACTGGTATTTTATTATTAATATCATTATTGTTAGATTTAGGAGACAACGTAATAGTAACAAGCCTAACCTTCCTGCTACTTTTAATATCGTTTATTATTTTTCCGTTAATAACCCGGGTATTAACTAAAATAGAAACGTTAAAAAACCAATAAACACTCCATGAACCAAGAAAAAATTGATAAATGTTAAATTTGGTCACTACAATTGCAAAATTCAAAGTTTAACCCTATAATATCAGGGTTAATGAGAGGTTTTACAGGTTATTTTATTCGGCTTACAAAATCTCCGTGGTAGTTTGAGCTGGTATTCTAAATTTTACTCACTTGTGAAGTTTTGAATCATTTTAATAGAACTTCACACTCATTTAAAAAAGAAATTAATAAAGGGATCTCACGATCCCTTAACTTCCCTTCACTCCACTCCATAATACCCAACATACCACTCAGCAAACTTCCGCAAGCCTTCATCAATCGAAGTCTCCGGCTTAAATCCTACAGCTTTCTGCAGAAGATCAGTCGAAGCATAGGTTGCTGGCACATCTCCTGGCTTAATGGGTTCGAACTCCTTCTTGAATTCTACCTGATTACCTAAAGCGCCACTGAGGGCATTCTCCAAGGCATGGATGAATACCATCAGCTTTTCAGGGCTGTTATTGCCAATGTTAAACACCTTATGCGGCACGTCAGTTTCAGGAGGCACACCGATGAGCCGCTCCATTCCTTCAATGATGTCGTCTATATAGGTGAAATCTCGATATAGGTCGTTCTCAAAGTCACCGTTATTAAATATCTTAATTGGGTCTCCGGCGAAATATTTATCAGTAAATCCAAAGTACGCCATGTCTGGTCTTCCCATTGGTCCGTAGACGGTGAAGAAGCGCAGGCCGGTTGCCGGGATATTGTACAGGTGGCTGTACGTGTGTGTCATCAGTTCATTGGACTTCTTCGTCGATGCGTAGAGGGAGACGGGATTGTCCACGAAATCGGATTCTTCAAATGGGACCTTTTTGTTGGCTCCGTACACAGAACTGGAGGAAGCGTATACCAGGTGATCCACTGGGTTGAACCTGCATGCTTCGAGAATGTTATAAAAGCCGATGATATTGCTTTGGATGTAAACGTCCGGGTTTTCAATCGAATATCGAACGCCAGCTTGAGCGGCCAGGTTTACCACGATGTTTGGCTTGTATTCTTCAAATGTGCTTAACACCAATTCCTTATCAGAAATATCGCCTTTGATAAAGGTGAAGTTCTCATGTGGTTTTAACTGGTCCAAACGAGTATGTTTCAGGTTTACATCATAGTAATCATTGATATTGTCTATACCTATAACGCGGCAGCCTTGGTCAAGCAGTTTCTTGGATAAATAATAGCCTATAAAGCCGGCTGCTCCGGTAACCAGGTATACTTTACCGGGATCTAACGGTTTGTGTTCCAATATTTTTCGACTCCTTTGCGCTTTCCCTCGTCCCAGCTTTCCTTCCGATCGAGTGATATTCCACTCCTGCCTGTTCCATTTCTACCACATCATAAATGTTTCTTCCATCATACACTAATGGAGTTCTCATTAATTTTTGGTACGTATCTGGTGTTACTGCTTTTACTTCTCCCCATTCGGTGAAAACAAAGCAGACGTTAGCCCCATCCAATGCATGCTCGATATTGGAAACATAGGTAATCGTTCCATTGCCACTTCTTCCTTCTGGATGGAATTTTGCAAAGTTACTGGCACCCACTGGGTCAAAAGCATAAATATCCGCACCCTGCTCTAGTAACAATGGAACATTTTCCAAAGAGGCAGCTTCTCTCAAGTCGTCCGTGCCTGGTTTAAATGTTAGGCCTAATACCGCTACTTTCAGCCCGCTGAAGGTGATGAGTCGCTTGCTTGCTTTTTTATATAACACGGTTTTTTGATCTTTATTAATATCGATGGCTGCTTTTACAGTTTTCAAGTCATAGCCATTTTGTCTCGCGATATAATCCAGCGCTTTCGTATCTTTCGGGAAACATGATCCGCCAAAACCAATTCCGGCATTTAAGAATTTGCTGCCGATGCGTTCGTCAAAACTCATTCCTTTTGCTACGTCCTGAATATCCGCACCTACGAGTTCACAGAGGTTGGCAATGTCATTCATATAGGATATCTTCAAAGCAAGAAAATCATTGGAGGCATACTTAATCATTTCCGCGGATCTTCTATTTACGGAGACGATTGGCAATCCAAACGGCTCATAAATCTTCATTAACAGATCTTCCGCCCATTCACTTTCCGTTCCAATAATGATTCTTTCTGCATGCAACGTGTCATGTACAGCAGATCCTTGGGCCAAAAACTCCGGATTGGAGGCGACTTCTACCTTTACATCATTGACCAAAAAGTCTTGCATAAACTGGTCCACCTTATCATTCGTTCCAACCGGTACGGTAGACTTCACAACGACCAGGCAATCATTTTCGATGGACTCCGCAATCTGCCTTGCCACGGTTGCAATGTAGGACAGATTGGCAGACCCATCCGGCTGTTCCGGAGTGCCCACACCGATAAAAACAGCATCCGCATTTTTGTAAGCTGCTTGATAATCTGTTGTATAATCAATTCTTCCAGCTGCGTAATTTTTCTGCATTAACTCTTCCAAATCTGTTTCATAAATTGGAGAGGTGCCTTGTTTCATTGTATTTACTTTTTCTTCATCTATATCAACACAGGTTACTTGATGGCCCATTTCGGCGAAACATACGCCTGCAACGAGACCGACATAGCCTGTGCCTGCTACTGCTATGTTGTGCATAGTTATTCACTCCTTTGATGTACTCGAGATGATTTCGATGAGACTCATTATCTACCAGGGGATTCTTTTTTGTATAACCTATAATATTCCTAACCACCCTCAAATTTTCACGTTATAGAAATGCTTCTCCGATGCTAAAGTTTCTTGTTTAATGGGTTTATCAGGTTCCAATTTCTCTTGCCTATAGTATTGTACATTAATCATAACAAGCAACATCCACATCCATGGATACCAATAATCGGATATAATTGCATAATGTATAGCCATCGTACTAAAGGATACCAAATAAATATATTTGACATGGCCTTCCATTTTAAATATTAGATTTAAATGGTAAACTAGTATAAACAAAAATATTAAAAGACCTATCAAACCATTGCCTGCAAGGATATCCAGATAAAGATTTGTACTGCCCGTACCATGGGTAATGGATGCTATACCTGATCCTTGGCCAACTACAGGACTCTCCTTAAATAACTCCCAGGCTCTGTACCACCTAGACAACCTTGAGTTACCGTCATAAATCGTGGAATTTTCGAACGTTAATTTACCAAATATCCCCGAAAGAAATGATAAATTGCCATTCCCATAGACAAAGTAATAAATGCCGAAACTAATTATAGAGAAAAATAATGGATATATTACAATGACTTTAGAGAGTTTAAATCCTTGTCTAAGCAATTTTATTATATATACTCCCAAGATAATCAATATAACTACAGATAATTCCGCGAATCCAGCTGCACTAAATGTAAATAATACTGCTAAAACCACCGACACTAGACTGATAATGGTTTTCATTTTGCTTCCATTTATATTCATATGATAATGATATACAAAAGGGGCAAACATTAACAGATAAAGTGCAAGGTGTCCTGATTCAATAACAGTACCTCTAGCTCTAATAAAACGTTCTCCAGAAATTGAATATGTAGCAATATAATCCGTTGAAATCCTAAGTAAATTAAACTCCATATTTAAAAAGTTTCTCGAAATAAATTCAATGATTGTTATCAGAGATACAAATATAACTCCCCAAGATATAAACTTATATATTTTATTTGTGGGGTACCCGGTTAATGATATTGCTACTAAAACCACTACAAAGTGTAAAATAATTACACCAAGAAATAGCAGCGTATGACCAAACCCGGTAAAACTGGGCCCTATATGAATTATTTGAAAAATGTATGACACAATAAAGCTTAAAAACAATAAATACATTAGAGTTATTAAGCGTTTATCTAAACCTAATTTTTTCTTGTAATTAAAAGTAAACAGAATGGAGAATAACATTATAATACCTATAATCCTGGTTATAGGAAAATAAGGTAATGCGAATGCCGCTGTCCATCCTAAAAAAAATAAATATATTGATATGATTTTCATGTAAATTCTCCAATCTTCCCTGTAATATTAAAATCATACCTTTAATGAATTTAAAGTTGTAACCTTTTCAAGCATTAGTCGGTGGATAAACTACTGCCCAAGATGTTATAAAACAGTTGTTATATTCAATTTTTGCTCGCATTAAAAAGCTTGAACTAATAGCAAATTCCAAATGCTTTTTTCAGCAAGCCTATTTGCATGCCTGGTTGAATGATACAACATCATAATTCGTAAATTACTATATACTGTCATATCTTTTTCGACTTATTTTCAAAGTAATAATTATTAAACCGATATTTAATATTGCACCTGAAATACCAAATAACGCGATAGCTACAACATCACTTGAAAATATATATACACCTATTACCAATAGAGTTATCCTTGTAATTAGCATAATAATTGTAAAGATCAAATGAAATCTTTGAGCATTTAACACTGCTAACGATCGTATACTTGGTTTATTTATAAAGTTCGTGAAACCTAATAATGCAATCCACCTTGCATATTCTCCAGCTACAACCCAATCGTCTCCAAAAACAAAGCTAAATAAAAACGGGCCAAATAAAACGACCAAACCATATGGAATAATTCCAACCCCACCCAGCAATAGTGTTGCCTTCTTTATTATAGTACCAACGTTTTCCTTGTTATTTGAAGCCTCAGCTACCCGTGGATAAAAAACATCTCCTATAGCTTCGCCTATTAATCGAGTTGGTAAAGATAATACAGTCCACCCTATTGTATAAAACCCTGCTGCAGCAGGACCAAAGAAAACTGTCAGTAAAAGCACTGGTAGCCCTTGAGATACAGCATTTATAAATGACTCTGGTGCCCGATATATCGGAAAATCATAATATCTTCTAGCTAAGCCTTTCAAGTCATACCTTGTTTTTTTCTTTGGTTTTTTACTATATTTGTAAGTTGACTTTTTAATTAATATAATCATTAACATGGATCTTAGTCCATTGCCCAAGGCAGTTAATAAAACCAACACGGATGAAAACGGATAGAAAAAGCCAATCCCGACTTTTCCGCCATTTATTAATAGAGACTGATAAAAGGTAGCACGTGCATTTATTGAAAACTGTTTAGTCCTAATTAACCATTGTCTAATAACTTGCATTAAGCCCGAAAAGATAACAACTAAAGGAATTAAGTATAAAAAGATAGAAGCCTCTTGTAAATTAAAAACATTAACAATTTGATTACCAATGAAAAGAAGTATTAAAAGCGATAATGTTGTTACAAATCCTGTTACTATCAAAGAAAGATAGATAAGTCCCTTTGCATCTTCATTACTTTTTGGTAACACAATTGCAAGTGGATAGGTTAAGGCAGAGACCGGGACAATAATATTGATCAGTGTATTAAATACTCCCATGACTCCAAACGCTTCAGGGCCATATAACCTTGTAATAATTGGAGATACAGCCATTGTTACCGCCTGTGCTCCAATAGTTCCTGTTGCCATGATGATTACATTTCGTATAAATGGTGATTTAAAAAATCTTCCTATTTTCCTTCTCATACCTTTTCCTTCCAAACCTGTACTTTTTAATGAAACTATACCGTTAATTAGTACCAAGGCTTAATTCAAATATCCCCCCAATAAAATGATTACGTCCCTAACGCAAAACAATATAAAAAATAAGTTTAATGGGGCTGGTCTTAAGATTGTATAAAGTGGATTTCCAAGCATTATTTAGCCAACTCTAAGATATATTAGGCCATTCTAATCGTCTACAAAAAACTATACTCAACGAAACATATTGCGAATCGATCTAATTGAAAAGTATGCTTTCTTTAAAAATTTATCATATATAGTTGCTTTTCTATCAGCAAAATTCAACTTATGAAAACAGGTAAACTCCGATTTATGTTTTTCAAAAAAATTCTCTAATAAAATAAAATCCTCTTCATTCATATTATTTGGATGGTAACAGAATGTAGTTAGCTTAAATGGCAGTCTTCTCACACTTCCAGATTGCTGTGGAATAAAATGAAATTCTTTTCTTTTATAAATATCATTAGCAATAGTGTCACTAATAATCCTTATGTGACTTGTTAACTTTAATGCTCGAAGTGTATTATGATCAAACGTATGTGAAGGCGCAAAAAAAATTTTAGTTTCAATACCATAATTTCGAAATACTTTAATTCCCTTAGAAATTTTTCTTTTCTGCTCTTCCAATGGAACTCCCGCAAATTCAGACTGAAAATTAATAGGGTTAATACCACCCTTACTTGTCGAGTAAACATGAGTATACCCATGTAATGCTATCGCCCATTTTTTTTCTTGCCAACTTTTAGCCTTGTACCAAAATTCTGGATCAAAACTATAACTGTTAACTAATTCTTTATCTTGATTATTTGGTATTACTCCAACAATTGGTTTTATTGAATATCTATCTAGCAACTTTTCAATTCTATTCCATTTTTCCACATCCATATATTCAGATGCATCATCTAAACGTATTAAATACATTCTATTTACCCCTTCAAGACTTCACTATTATCCCATGTCTTTTCTTTCTTATCTAAAAAAATTTCTTTTCTACGTTTAATCCCAAGTATATTTCTAACTTGAGCAATACCTATTAATCTACCGTTACATTTCATTGTTGATCTTATATAAGCTCCATTGCTTGCGCCTGTAATAATAAACATATTTTTATAGTCACTATTAACAGCATAATACTTTATAACATAATGTAGTAAATATTGGTTAATACCATTCCCTCTATAATTCTCATCTATTATTACATTTCCGCCATATAAAGTGTCACCATTTATTTTTAATGTTTTTTGACTTGATATAGTCCTTCCACTTGTATTATTTAAAGTAATTTCATTTTTAAATACCCACATCCCCCCTACAATTATTTCGTTATAATAAACCAAAAAGCAATCGTTACCCCAATCTAGCCAACTTTTTATAACATTCAGATCCACAGAATCTCTATTCATTCTTTTATAAAAATTACTTATTTTATTAGCATCATCAGACTTTACAGTTGTAATCTCTTTGTTGACAATAGGTAATTCTTTATCATTAATAGGTATCGATATTATAACACCTAAGTGTTTTTTATAAATAAACGACAAAATTAAGTATGGCTTTTTGATCGCAAGTTTTATGTAATACTTTATTTTTGATATCATCATTAACACTCCATAGGTTTCTTCGAAATTCTATCTATAAATAAATTTAAAGATAAATGGTTTGAGATCTTTTCTATTAATTATTAAATGTGCATCTGCGGTAATATATTGACTGAACCATTTAATTATATTGACTTTTTTTAGGAAAATATTTTTAAAATCCGCAAACTCACTCATGAGAGTAGTTCTTTTATTTATTGTCGTTTTTGATATAGATATATTTTTTCCTATTGCGTCCAGACACCACAACTCTGGCATATTCACTCCGGCTTTCGTCACAGCATAGCCATATGCTCCATTTCTAAAGTTTATTTCTATGAAATAATAACGTCCTTTACTTACTATTAAATCCACGTCAAATATACCTTTATACTCTAAATCTTTAATCATAGATTTAAGTTTCTCAATTTCCACAGGCATTTGGGGGTTAATAAGTTTTGCATATGTAGTACTTGGAGCCGTTGAAGATTCTCTGATTCTTTTTATTACACTTGGAATAATAATTTTCGCGTCTTTTTGCGCTAATCCTTGAACTCCTACTTCTTCTTCTTTTCTAATATACTCTTGAATTAAGACCTCGTTATACTTGTCTTTAACCTTCTTCAAATTTGCAGCTAACTCATTAATATTATTGTTTATAATTATATCACTTTTTGGCCCTTCTAGACTTTGGAGTGGTTTAACAATACATGGATATTCAATTTCTTTTTTATCCAAGTATGACTGTAAGTTCTCGATATCATTAAGGTTAAAAATAAAACCTTTAGGAACTAAAAAACCATGTTTCTCTGCTAAATTGGTCATTTGCATTTTATTCATTTGTTTTAGTATAGCATTCTCTTGATTTTTAATGTTTGGCAAGATAAACTTTTTCTTAAGCACATCAAGATTTTTATCTAAGATCGCGACAGTGTCGTCATTCGATGGGATGATAATAGGTTTAAGTTTACCATCACTAAATTTTTGTAGGAGTATATCTAATAAATCATCTTCTTCAAAAGCAAACCAATAATCAGTAATATACTTACTTTTAACTACAAAACTGTTTTTAACATTTACCGCTATAAAATAGACTTTACAGCCAACCTCTCCCAAACTTCTTATGATTCCTAATTCATTGTGGTGGTTCCCACCCAATACTATTACTTCATTCTGGATGTGAGCTTCTTTTTTCATAGGCTAGCCTCCATTCAACTGACGTTATCTAAGTTGTCTATAAAGTTCCTTAAACTACCCACAGTGCATCATCTGATACTCTTTTTCTCAATAGAAGGTATTATTTATAATGAGAATAGTTGTTTTCTTGATATTATAAAAAACAAATTCTGTTAGTAACAGTATTATCTTCAAACCTTTAAAACTTCTATATACAAATTTAAATATTTTTCAACCATGTTATTAATATCATACTGGTTAGCCCTTTTCGAGCATAGTGATGAAATGTATTTTTTATTTTCCCTATTATTAATTAACATGTTTATCTTCTCAACTAAATCATCGCTATTTCCTTTTTCGAATAAAATTCCTGCTCCTTTTACTACTTCCCTTAATCCAGCAACATTACTTGCGATGACTGGCTTCTCGGCAGCCATTCCTTCCACAGCTGCCAGACCAAAGCCCTCCCAATGAGAAGATAAAATTATTAAATCAACTGTTTTAAGTATTTTTTCCACATCATTTCTTACGCCAAGAAAATGAACTCTACTACGCACACCTAATTCTTTTGCTAGTTTCTCATTTTTTTGTTTTAATTCACCTTCTCCTATAAGGATTAGATGGCTATCATCGGGTAACTTTTTCATTGCTTTTATAATCGTTGATTGGTCCTTTTGTTTTCCAAAGCGACCTACCATACAAAGCAATTTATTATCTTTATTAAGATTACCATTGAACTCACTTTTCTCATATGGTGTAGCTTCAAAGAAACGTCTTACATTTATGCCATTTTCTATTACTATAAACTTGTTGGTTTTATTATTTGGTATTTTCAGCCATGTCAAGAGATTTTCTTGAGTTTTTTCACTTATAGAGATAACTTTGTCATAATTTGAATAAATGAAAGCATCAATGTACTTAAAGTACCATTTTTCTCTTCTTATATTATGGGTACTATGCTCTGTGAATATTAACTTGTGATTATTTTTAAACGATAATTTTGAGGCTAAAGACACCCAATAATTTGTCGGAAAAAGGTGGACATGCACTATATCGTACTTACCATTATTCAAGTATTTTTTTATGTAAAAAATATTTAAAGGGCTGCGTGGATTTCTATAAGGTATAACTTCTACTTTAATTCCACTATTTTTTAACTTTTTATCAAAAACATTGTTACGGTCATTGAGCAAGAGCACTTCAACTTCAACATTTGGATAGTCGTTAATTAATGGGACAGTTTCTTCTATTAATTTTTGTGCACCTCCGGATCCCAACCCACTAATAATATGAAGTATTTTCAAAAATAACTCTCCCTTAACTTATCTAGACATAGTTTTGTATGCACATTTGTTAAACTTGTACCTTTATAAAAATATTTGTTATAAATAAAAGAAGTGGAAAGTATGATTTTTAATAGCAACAGTAAAATAATATTCTATCCTTTTCGATTACTACTTATCTATCCGCCTTTAAAATTATTTATACAGTAATTTATAAATAAAAGGCTTAATATCATTTTTATTTAATATTAAATAGACATCTGCCTCTATAAATTGCTTTAGCCATTTTAAAAACTTTAACTTCTTAGTTATAACGTTACGGAAATCTGCAAACTCGCTCATTAAAGTATATTTTCGACCCACTTTTTTTATATGATTTGAGATATCTATATTTATTGCATCCAGGCACCACAAATAAGGCAAATTAATACCTGCCTTGGTGAGAGCATATCCATAAGCTCCATTTCTAAAATTCAGCTCTATAAAATACAACTTACCTTTGCTTAATATTAGTTCCATATCAAAAATACCATTATATCCTAAAGATTTCATTAAGGTAGTGATCTTATCTACATCTACAGAAGGGTGCGACACAGAAATATCTGCATAGGTTGTACTACCCAAACTTAATACTGACTGCCTCACTTTTCTGATAATACCTGGGATTATGATCTCCTTATTGTTTATCGTCGATATCCCCTGTATACCTACCTCCGCCTCCTTTTCGATATATTCTTGTATAATTACTTCTCTGTATATACCTTTTAAACTATATAAATATTTTTTTGTCTCTACAAAATTGTTACATATCTTAATATCCTTCTTAGAGCCACCTATGCTTTGCAGAGGCTTTACAATACACGGGTATTTGAGATGATATTTATCTAAATATGCTTCTATATCGTTTACTTTTTTAAAATCAAGGACGCAGCCCACCGGAACAAAAAAGCCATGGTTTAAAGCTAATTTAGTCATTGTGTCTTTATTCATGTATTTTAAAATGGCTTTTTCTTTATTTTTGATATTTGGTAAAATAAAACTTTTATTTAATGTACGCATATACTTGTCTAACATTTTAATTGCATCATCATCTGATGGGAAAATAATTGGTTTAGATTGTTCATTGCTGAATTCTTCCATTAATATATTGATTAGTTCTTCTTCTCTTTCAATATACCAATCCATCGTAATAAATTTGCTTTTACTTACAAAGCTTTTTTTATTAGATTTTGTAATAAAAAAAACTTTGCAACCCATTTCACCTAAACTTCTTATAATCCCTAATGCATTATGATGATTGCCACCTACCACTATTATTTTATTGGGAATAGCAGGATAATTAATCATTCGCTAACCTCAATTCCAGATAATTATTTGTTCATTATTTAGAAGGGAATGTCAAATTACGGAAAATCATAAATTGGTGTATAGTTATCAATTCGATTCTACTACATTGCTTGTTGATCATTAGATTCTATATTTCTAAGAATTATTTGATTTATATGATTAACATCAAACTTTTCTTCGCATAATATACGACTTTGCTGCCCCATATTATCAACTTTGTCTTTATTTTCAACCATCCATATCATTCTTTCAGCTAACTTTTTGGAATCCCTTGGTGGAACCAAAAATCCATTCACTCCATCTATTACTGTTTCTTTGCAACCTGGAGTAGTGGTAGTGATTACTGGCCTCCCCATAGCCAGTGCTTCAAGAATTGATCTTGGCACCCCCTCTGGGTAATATGAAGGGAGGACAAAAATCCTAGATTTTTGTAGATACAATCTAACGTCATCTACTTTACCTATTAATTTCAAAGTACCTTCATCTACTAACCTTTGCAACAAAATTTGATCCATAGTTGAATCATCATCCATAGGACCAATTAAATAAAAAATGGACTCGGGATGTTTTTCTTTAACCATCTCTATAGCTTCAAGATACTCATTTACACCTTTGCTTCCTGTCAATCTACTTATCATCATAAACACAGGACTTTCTTCTAATCTTTTTTGTCTAAATTCTTCTAAGTTCACTCCAGAACCATTGGTAATACCATAATTGTTTTTCCACAATAACTTCTTCTTACCAATCATTTCCATATCATCTTGATTCTGAAACAATATTCTAGTACTTAATAAAAACGCTAATCCTAACATGGGATAAGAGATAGCTTTAACCAAAAATCCTTTTATACCAGGTAACTGAAACAACCTTCCAGAACCATTAACAATACATATTACCCTTTTAACACCCGCTAGCTTTGCTGCAAGAACCATAGCAGGAAAAGTTCTTATACCGTAAACTATTATAGTCCCAATGTCATTTTGCTTCAAAATCCTTCTAGTCTTGCTAACCGAAAATATTTCACGTATCGGATTCGTATTAGTTCTACCTAAGGGAATAGGTAGGAATTTTACGTCTAGTTTATTATAATCAGCGTGTAATTCACCATCTGATTCTTGTCCTAAATATATAACTTTGTGACCCATTTTTTGTATACTTGTTACTAACTCGTATCTATTTATCCTAGTATCTTTGGTACGTATCGCTGAAATTGCTACATTCATTTATTATTACAACTCCATTATTTTATTTCTTTATTTTTGATGTTATTTGTATAAATATCATCCTTTTTAAGAACAGTGATAAAAGTTTTAAAAAATATTTTTACATCTAATTTAAAACTTACATTGTTTGCATACCATGCATCTGTGAGTCTTTTTTTTCTATTAGATAATCCATTTCTAAAATAAGCTTGTGAATAACCTGTAATCCCTGGTCTTACCTTCATTTTATCTATTTCATCACTTTTATAGGAATCAATCACACTTGATAAGCTCGCGCGCGGGCCTATTATGCTCATATCGCCCTTAAGCACATTAAGTATTTGAGGTGTTTCATCCATACTAGTTTCCCTCAAAAATTTCCCTGCTTTTGTTACTCTTGGATCGTCTTGTGCATTATAAGTACTTCCATCTGCGTTAAGCAAGGTTGGGGCATTGACTTTCATTGATCGAAATTTATACATCTTAAATGACTTGCTATCCCTACCAATACGATCAGCCTTATAAAGAACCGGACCCCCGTCTTCAAGTTTTATTAGTAAACCAAATGTAGCGTATAACAATATAAGGATCGGTAGTAAAATAATACAAATTAAAATATCAATAATACGCTTTAAAAATCTACTGTACATTGTTTCACCCCTAGACAGGTTTAATCATTACTATTATCAAGCTCTAATAATTCCTTCATCGATCAATATCTTAGCTTTTTCAGCCTTATTCACTGCCTTCTGCATATCAGTAGAAACAGATACTATATATCCACAACCATCGAGATTATTATGGTATTCTCTAATCTCATTTCCAACTTTCAGTTGATGATATAACTCTACCTGACAATCCTTTTTAATTTTAGCAAAATCCGGCAAAACATTAACTATTCCAGGGGACAAAGCCAATAATCTAGTAACAACATTTATTTTTTCGTTTTGAGTTGTTAACTCTAATGGACCTCCTGTAGCAGTTTGAATAATAATTCCCATATAATCAGTATTTGTACTCATTGGTATGATATGTGACCCTATTAAATTACCACCCATTCTAGCGCCTATATCTACAATACATATACGGTTATCTTCAGTAACTAACACGTCCATATTAACTGCGCCATAATTAATCCCTAGCGATTTTATAGCCTTATTCACTACCTCTTTAACCTGCTCTTCAATTGGTAAATAGCTAGGCAGGCAATGTCCTAGCTCTGCGTAATCAGGTGGACTAGTCATATGTTTACCCATAATACCAAGTACATAGACTTCTCCATTATAAATGAAAGATTCTACTCCATATTCTTTCCCTTTAATAAAATCTTCTATTAAAGCTTTACCTATTAAAGATGAATCTATTGCTTCCTTGCAAGCACTTATTAACTCTTGAAATGTATCCACTCTCTTGGTCGCCTTACTGCCAGAACCATCACAAGGTTTTACAATAACAGGAAATTTTATATTATCTCGAACCTCGTTAAGCATGTCTAAATTATTAACTTCAAAGTACTGAGATATATCATCAACTTTATTTTCATATAAAGTACGTCGAACTAAATATTTATTTTTTATAACCTTAGCTACTTCGTAATCAAGACCCGGTAGGTTCATCTGTTGTGCTACATATGCTGCAGAAAGTACCCCGTAATCTGTCGCTCCAGTTATTACACCATCTATATCTTTTGAAAGTGCATATTGTAAACAAGCATTCTCATCAACAATGTCAACCACGCCATACTCGTTAGCGTACTTAAATCCTATGGAGTTTGGATTTTTATCTATAGCAATTGTATAATAGCCCATTTTCTGAGCTTTACTTATCATGAAAGATTGTAAAAAGCCTGCTCCAATTATTAGAATTTTCTTCAATATAATCAGCTCTTTTCTATTACCGACTATCACACTTAAAAAAAGGGGTTATAGCTGTTTTTCCATTATATATACTGTGAAATTTCTTGTTGGTTTAGAAGAGGTAACAACAAAACCTCTTTTTTTATAGAATTGAATAGCATGCTTACTCTGATCATAAACATCTAGATTTATTATCGATGCACCATTATTACGGCAATAATCTTCAATATAAATCAAACTCTTTTTTCCTATACCTTTACCGGCAGCTTGTGGAATTGTTGCAAATTTATTAAGAACTGCCTCATGTTCTTCATTATTATTTTTCATACTACATTTGAACTCTAGTTGGAACGTGTGTACATACAAATTTGTATCTAGGTCTTTTACTAGAAAAACATTTTTTTCTTCACAATTTTTTTTAATTGATTTTATTGGATAAGGAGTTTTCCAATGAGCTAGTCCCTGGTGTTTTAACATATGCTCTCCGCTCGCCCTTATTATTTCATATATCTCTTTTAATTTTTCATCTTCATTTTTAAAGACTTTTTCAAAAGACAAATTCATTTGAGTCCGTCCCTCCAACCCCATTATACTTTTGACCAAAAGCTTTATGATAATTATATAGATAAATTTATTTTTAGTTTAGAAATTATATAATACACATCACCATCACTCAATGAGGTATGAAGTGGGAGTGTGATTTCATTAACATACTGCTTGTATGCATTTGGAAAGTTTTTTACATCAAATCCTAAATTCTTATAAGCAGTAAACATAGGTAATGGTTTGTAGTGTACATTACACGCAACACCTGCTTCAGCCATTTTAATAATAATTTCATTTCGTTTTTCTTCACTAATTTCTGGTATTCTTAATAAATAGAGATGGCCTGAAGAACAATAGTTTTCTCCATAATGTTGCAACACTTGCACATTCGAAGACGATAAGCCTTCATTATACATTCCAATAATTTCTTTACGTCTATTTAATAAAACATTATAGCGATCCATTTGGATTAAACCAATACTTGCCGTAATATCTGTCATATTACATTTATAAGCAGGATAAACAATATCATATTCCCATGAACCTTTTTGTGTTTTAGCAAATGCATCTTTAGATTGGCCATGAAGGCTATGTAGCATATACTGATTATATATCCATTCATCATCTAAACCAAGATCATTACGCCATACTACTGCGCCTCCTTCAGCAGTTGTAAGGTTCTTTACTGCATGAAAAGAAAAGCAAGTAAAATCAGACACTTGCCCGCACTTCAATCCTTTTCTTTCAGCACCAAACGCATGAGCAGCATCCGACATTATAGTAACTCTATTGATTTTACGCTGAAGATCGTTTTTTGGGTTAAATAACTCTTTCTTGCTTTCTACTATTTCATATATCGTGTCGTAATCACACATCTTACCTGCAATATCTACAGGAATTATAGCTTTCGTCTTTTCTGTAATTGCTTCAGTCAGTTTGGAATAGTCCATTTCAAAGGAATCAGGGGCCGTATCGACAAGTACAATTTTAGCTCCAACATGGTCTATAACTGAGGCAGAGGCAGTATAAGTATAGGCAGAGGTAATGACCTCGTCTCCAGGTCCTACGCCTAAAACACGAAGTGTTAGTTCCATAGAAGCTGTTGCGGAATTTAAGCAGACTGCTTTATTTACACCTACATATTCAGCAATTCTTTTCTCAAACTTTTTAGTTCTAGGTCCAGTTGTAATCCAACCAGATTTCATAGATTTTATAACTTCTTCAATCTCAGCCTCCGTGATATCCGGTGGAGAGAATGGTATATTTCTTAACTCGGTGTCAATCATTTTATTTTCCTCGCTTTTTAAATCTTAGTTTAAGAATTAATTGTTGTTTAGTTTGTTAGGACTTAATTGGAATACCCCTTCCAATCAACTACTAATCTACTAAACTCATTTCTCTTTATTATGTTTAATTGCCTCAAAATGTGGGTATAAAATACAAAAGGTCTATTCAGAAAGTAATTCCATTTACCAAACTTCCAACCCCTAAGGAACACTTAAAAGGGCAAAACACCCCAAAGAGGTATCCTCCCTTTTAACCAATAAGGCGCTAAACCCTTAACCCACTCTCAGTCCTCTCTTTCAAATAAGCAAACAATTCATCCCGAATCTCTTCATTCTCCAAAGCCAGATCAATCGTTGTTTTCACAAAACCTAACTTCTCTCCAACATCATATCGCTTTCCTTCAAAATCATATGCATACACCGACTGGATCTCATTCAGCATTTGAATCGCATCTGTAAGCTGAATCTCGCCTCCAGCACCGATTTTTTGCTTATCAAGAAAGCCGAATATTTCCGGAGTAAGCACATACCTACCCATAATAGCTAAATTGGAAGGAGCTGTGCCCTGTTTTGGTTTTTCCACAAAGTCATGTACTTGATACCGTCTGCCCTCTACCGTGCTAGGGTCGACAATTCCGTACCGATGAGTTTCATTTCCAGGAACTTTTTGCACACCAACGACAGAGCTTTGCGTTTCTTCATATTGCTGAATTAACTGTCTTAACCCTGGTGTTTCTGCCTGTACAATATCATCACCAAGAAGCACCGCAAACGGCTCGTCACCAATGAATTTCCTTGCACACCATACCGCATGGCCCAAACCTTTCGGGTCTTTCTGTCTTATGTAGTGCAAATCTACATTTGACGCATGATTTACCTTTTCAAGCATTTCAAACTTTTCTTTTTTCATCAGATTGTCTTCTAGTTCAAAGTTATGATCGAAATGATCTTCAATCGCACGCTTCCCTTTTCCAGTAACAATAATAATATCTTCAATGCCCGATTCAATCGCTTCTTCAATAATATATTGAATTGTTGGCTTATCTACAATTGGAAGCATTTCTTTAGGCATTGCTTTTGTTGCCGGTAAGAACCTAGTGCCTAGTCCTGCTGCTGGAATAATTGCTTTTTTTACTGTTTTCATTTTCTCACCCTCCATTTTACCTGCATCAGCGGATTAAGAACTTTGAACCGCCAACAACGTCCGCTCCGTATAAACAATTTTCATCAATTCATCTTTCAATTCATCTGTCTGATAGCTTTCAAATTCATTAATTAATCCAATGAGCACGGACGCATCCACTTCTACAGTCCGGCCAACATAAATCTTTTCATAAACCTCACCAGGGTGGACCTCTTTATCACTAAGAAGTTCTTCAAACATCTTCTCTCCTGGCCGCTTGCCAGAGAACTCAATCGGAATCTCATCCTCCGTATAACCGGACAGCTTAATCAGGTTTCTCGCCAGATCCACAATTTTCACAGGCTCACCCATATCCAGGACAAAGATTTCCCCGCCGTTTGCGAGTGTGCCTGCTTGAATCACCAGCCGTGATGCTTCCGGAATCGTCATGAAGTAACGGGTCATTTCCGGATCGGTAACCGTTACCGGGCCGCCGTTTTCAATCTGTTTCTTAAACAGCGGAATGACACTGCCGCGGCTTCCAAGGACATTGCCGAACCGAACAGCGACAAATTTCGTCTTGCTGCGGGTTGACAAGTCCTGGATAACCATTTCTGCAATCCGCTTGGTCGCACCCATGACATTCGTTGGATTCACTGCTTTATCTGTTGAGACGAGCACAAATTTGCTCACACCAAATGTATCGGCTGCTTCTGCGACATTTCTGGTACCGATGATATTGTTTTTTACCGCTTCGTGCGGATTGTATTCCATTAATGGCACATGTTTATGTGCTGCTGCGTGATAAATAATTGCAGGCTGATGCTCGTCAACTATGTCGAATATGCGGTCACGGTCTTGTACGTCACCGATAACTGGTAGGATTTCCGTTTCGGTGTCGCCGTATTTTTGTTTCAATTCCATATCAATGGTATAAATGCTGAATTCACCGTGACCGACGAGGATGATTTTTTCTGGACTGAAACGCATCAGCTGCCGGCATAACTCGGAACCAATCGAACCGCCTGCTCCTGTCACCATGACCGTGCTTCCGGTGACATATTCGGAAATGGAGTTGATATCCAGCTCGACCGGATCCCGGCCAAGAAGATCTTCCACTTCCACGTTTTTCAGACTGCTGACAGAGACCTTTCCTGTCATCAGATCCTCGATTTTCGGGATCATTTGCACCCTGGCGCTTGTCTTGTTGCATTCATTGACGATCTTTTCCAATGCACCATTCCTTAGTGAAGGAATCGCAATGACGATATGCTCGATTTCCAATTCCTCGGCAACTTTTTCAATGTCTTTTACCATTCCTGCTACAGGCAGGTTGTATATTTGCATCTTTTGTTTGGAGAAGTCATCATCGACAAATGCTACGGGTAAGAGTTCCGCCTGATTGTGTTCATTTTTCAGCTGGCGGACAATCATCGCGCCTGCTGAACCAGCGCCTACAATCAGCGTACGCTTTTGATTGGTGGTATTTTTTATGTAGCGATCGCGGTAAATGCGCCAGATGAAACGCGAACCGCCGATACCTATAATATGTAATAGCCATGTTACAAGGAGTGCTCTGCGGTAGATGGCAAAGTCGTTGGCGAGGAATTGCACAATCCCTGCAGCCGCAACTGAAAAGGTGACCGCCTGTACGATCGCCATTAATTCGCCGACACTGGCATAAGACCAAACTTTGTTGTACAGCTTGTAAATCGCTGCGAATATATGATGAAAGGCTAATAAGGCCACGGCGCTGATGATGATTCCGTCAAGCTCAGATACATTCGTATATGGATAAACGATCCATGAGGCGATAAAGATGGCGGTGCTGACGATGACGGAGTCGAGTAATATGAGCAGCGTCAACCTTTTTTTGTATGTCACAAAGGGTGCCTCCTTTCTTTGGTGATGGGGTAATTGGGTGATTACTGTTGTGTCTGTATGAACAGATCAGTTTTGTCGGATTTTGTCGGATTGCGGTTCCCAAGTTAAGCGGGATGTTCCCTGCAATCTAAAACAACCCGAGAAACTTTTTCTTTCGGATCATCTCTGGTTCCATCTTATTCACGTTCATGTTATCCACGAGCAGCTGGCTGTTTTCCAGCAGCAGATAATAATACTCGTTGCCAAAGCTGTTCTTCACTTCCTGAAACGCCTCGTCCAGGTAGAATCCGCGGTTGGTGATATTGTGTGCGTCTGATGCGATGAAATGTGTCTGATTGGCTTCGATTAGTTGGTGGGTGAATTTTTGAATGTTTTTCCCGAATTTGCCGATTACACTGCCTGCGGTTAACTGGGTTAAGGCTCCGTTCCGCACAAACTCGTATAATTGGCCGGGATGCTCGAGCAATTGCCTGTTCCGCTCCGGGTGGACAATCACGGGCGTGTAGCCTGCCACCTGAATGTCGAATAGCATTTGTGTCGCATAACGCGGCACGCTGGTAGACGGAAATTCGACAAACAGATATTTTGTTTTGTTTAGCGCGAGAATTTCTCCGCGTCCGATATCCTCGATTATCTGGCCGTTAATCCGTAATTCCTGCCCCGGCAGCACCTCGAGCGGAATGTCTTCCTTGGCGAACAGGTCGTTTAGAATCCCGACATGCGTGATAATTGTATCCCGCTCATTCTCATAGTTGCCGTTCTTGTGGTGCGGTGTGGCAATGATGGTATGTATGCCCTGCTCGACGGCCTGTCTCGCCATTGCAAGACTGTCTTCCTCGGTCTGTGCGCCGTCATCCACACCTGGCAATATATGACTATGAATATCTATCATCAAGTGTCACTTCCTAGTTTTGTGCTTTTTGTTCAAATTGTTGAAATTTTATCTATCTATTATAGCAACATTTGTCGATTTATTCAATGACAAGGATTGCTATTCTGATTTGCTAGGTCAATAGTCATATACTCTATTCTAGCAGATTTCTACATTTATGCCACATAATTTACGAAAATGTAATATTTTGTTTAGTTATTGTATTTCATTCAAATAAGACACCAGCGTGCTTCTCCCTTTTATGCCAGTTTTTTTGTAAATATGACTGACATGCACCTTGATTGTCGGCTCATAGGAACGAAGCTTGAAGGCAATGTCCCTGTTTTTCAAGCCCTGTTTCATCAGGTAGGCGATTTCTGCCTCCCGCTTGGAAAGGTGGATTCCTTCCTGATGCAGGCGCTCGTGGAAAGTGTCGAGAGAGACGCTTTTCCATAGAATCAGCAATTTGATGAAGCACGTCTTCGTCTGTGGTGGCATTATATAGCCACCGTCCCGGATTGTTTGAACAGTGGAAAGCAGACGATGTGCCAGATCCCTGGTCTTTAACAGCAGGCTGTCTGCTCCCGCTTCCATCAAAGGAAAGGTAGTCTTCCGGACGCTTACGGCAATTAGGGCAATGATTTTTGTTTCCTGTAGCCTTTGCTTTACTTGGCTGATGAGCTGGTGAGTTTTTTTTGGTGTGATATCTTCTGTGTCGAACACCAGGACATCCGGCTTCAGTATTTCTACCATGATGGGTGCCGTGTCTGTGTAATAGATGACCCCGAGCATTTTCAGATCAGGCTCCTGCGCCAGGGTCTCCAGAACGGATTCCGCAGGTGGCGCTTTTGTTAGATAACATATACTTTCCATGTTCATCCCCGCCTTGTATAGAGATTACCTGTTGAATAGCTTCCACTGTTTCCTGGCAGGAATGCGCGCTGGTATCTCTTTTTCTACGTAATGCCCAAAGGTTGCTGCATTGGCGTTCTCCATCAGTTGGTTGAGTAGCTGGGCCCCGTATTGTTTGCGGACCTCTTCATACGCTTCTGGGAGAGCGGATATTTGCTGGGCATTCCGGGCTTCTGAAGCAATAAAGTGCACGAGATTGGCCTCGAGCATTTGCTGGGCGATCCGCTTGGTGCTTTTTCCGGCCCCACCTGTGAGACTGGTTGCCTTCAATTGCGCGAGCGCACCATTCATTATTAGGCGGTGGAGCAGGTTTGGTCTTTCCCTTAGTTCCAGGTTCCGCTCCGGATGTACCAGTATCGGCATGTACCCTGCTATTTGCATGTCGAATAGGAGCTGAATGGTATACTGCGGCACATGGTTCTCCGGCAGCTCCAACAGCACATAGTGACTCGTCTCATTCAGCGGCAGAATCTCGCCTTTTTTTAGGTCTCCCAGCAGATCTCCATAGATTCGCGTAACCTGGCCGGGAAGGATTTTTATCGGTGTTCGCTCGTCTGTCAGCTTGCTCTGTACATAATTTAAGGCTCCAAGGATATCTGTTTTTGTATTGCTGTATTTGCCGCCCTGGTGACTCGGCGTGGCTACAATCTGCGTTATTCCGTTGTCGGCAGCGTGGCTGGCCATCTCCATGGTTGTTGCAAGTGTGGCCGCACCATCATCCATTCCGGGCAGTATGTGATTGTTTATATCAATCAATTTGTCCCCTCCACGCAGTCCCATTTTCCTAATCAGAAGGACCTGCATCTACTTTATGTAAGGAGGGCTGATCAATATGCTAGTTTCTTCATCTTAGCAGAAATTTGTATGGTTTTCTAGGTCTTTTTTATCATTTATCATGTCTAGTTTTTGGGTATTTTGTCGGATTATGTCGAATTGGGAATGGGTTTGGCAGATTCGGGATTTGGGGTGGTGGGTGGTCACGCGATTTGGGCGGGTGTTCGCGCGAATTGAGGTGGTGGTCACCCGAATTGAGGTGGTTGTCGCGCGATTTGAGGTGCGGACCGCGCGATTTGGTCGTTCTGCCGCGTGACTTGAAAGGGTGGCCGCACGAATTGAGGTGGTGGTCGCCCGACTTCGAGGGTCACTCGCCCGATTTGGCGGCGTGGTAGCCCGACTTTGACTGCCACTCGCCCGTTTTAGCGGTGCGGTCGCCCGACTTTGAACGCCACTCGCCCGGTTTAATTAATTTCCCAGCAACTGAAAAACAAACTCCCCGCCCCAAAGGACAGAGAGTTCACACCACTAATTAGCACCATAATAGTAATAATAATTCGCTTCTTTCTTTTCCCGGTCATTCAGCACGGTCCCCAGCACTCTGGCATTCACCGCCTGCAGCGACTCAATCGCTTTCTGGGCGGCTTCCTGATCCGTGTGCTTGCTGCGCACGACCAGCAATGAGCCATCCACCATATTGGAAAGGATTTGCGAGTCGGCAACCGCGAGTACGGGCGGTGTGTCGAAAATGATCAGGTCATACAGGTTTTTGGCCTCTTCAATCATTCGCTCCATTTTCCGGGATGATAGCAATTCGGAAGGGTTTGGCGGGATTGGCCCGCATGAAATCAGATCGAGATTATCGACATCACTTGGCGTAATAGCCTCCTCCAAGGTGGAGTCTCCCACCAGCACATTGCTCAAGCCCATTAGATTATCGAGACGGAATGTATAATGAACCGTTGGCTTCCGCATATCTGCATCGACAAGCAGAACACTCATCCCCTGCTGCGCATAAACGACTGCCAGATTCGCAGTGGTCATTGATTTTCCTTCGCCGGGCCCTGCGGAGGTTACCAGCATTGTTTGCAGGTCATCGTCGACCGCAGAAAACTGCAGGTTCGTACGAATCGTCCGGTATTGCTCGGAGATTGGTGATTTCGGGCTTAATTTGGTAATCAGGTACCGCATTTTGCTCGTTCTAGACTGATTCTTTTTGCGCGCCATCAAAGTCCCTCCTTCTTGCTTTATTCGGGATCTGCCGTGGTTGTTCCATCCGGATGTCTTTATCCTCGATATGGGTGATCACACCGAGCACCGGCACTTCCAACAGCTTCTCGATATCCTCTTCCGTCTTAATCGTGTTATCCATATAAGACAGCAGGAAGGCAAGCCCGACACCAATCATGCCACCAAGCACAATGGCGATCGCGATGTTCAACATCGGATTTGGAGCAACTGGCGAAGGGTTTTCGCTGAGCTCAGCCTCCGACAATATCGTTACATTGTCCACACTCATGATCTCCGGAATTTTATCCTGGAAAATCTGCACCGTCGTATTTGCAATATCCATCGCCAGCTGCGGATCCTCATCGGTTGCCGTCACCGTCACCACCTGTGACTGCTCCGCGCTCTGCACCTGGATCTTGTTTGCCAGTTCGGTGCTCGACATATCAAGATCCAACTCGGTCGCAACATCTTCCAAAATGACCGGACTTGTAATAATTACATTATATGTATTAATGAGTTCAACGTTAGTCCGGATGTCTGTTGACGTAAATTGCTGTCCCTGCTGACCTGTATTCTCCTGGTTTACCAGAAACTGCGAGCTGTTTTCATAAGTCGGCGTGAGTACAAAAAAGCTAAGGACTGCCGCAATCACTGCCGCACCAATGACGAAAGCAATAATAAGTCCGATGCGCTTCTTTATAACCTCGAAAATTTCCTTGAGGGAAATCGTTTCTTCCATATGATTAGTACCTCCATGATGTTTGGTCTGAATAAAGCCCTATTAATCTATATCGACAGTATAACCGAAATTATAACACATTTGACAGAAAAGGTAATGATTTTTTTGTGTAAAGGTGAATGGGGTGGGCTGTGGGGCGGGTGCGGATCGACGGTAATGGTGCGGCTTGATGGCTTGCTGTCAGTGGGCTCAGGCGAGTTGCGCCGATGGGAATTTTGGGGTGTATTCGGGTTTTATGGCGGGAGAGGAATATCCATTTTTTACAAATGTTTACTTTATATTACAAGTGCGTTACAAATCGCCAATTAGTCTAGCAAGCTGGCAAAAAAGGATATATACTGATAGTACTTTCTGATACATATTGAAAGAAAAGATCATATTTTATACAGGGGGAAACATAATTGGCCAATAAAAAGATTATCATGTCGGTCACTGCAAGTGCAGCCATAGCATCAGCAATTTTTGCATCCGAGGAAGTCTCAGCAGCGTCTTACACAATAAAAAGCGGAGATTCGCTTTGGTCAATTGCTCGGGCACATGACACGAGTGTTACACAATTGCGCTCCATCAATGGCATTTCGGGAAGCTTGATTTTCCCAAACCAAGTCATTGAAACATCGAACTCTAATTCCAGCTCAAATTCTAATTCTAGCTCAAACTCAAACTCTAATTCTAACACTTCATCTACTACATACACAGTTAAAAGCGGCGACACGCTAAGCGGCATCGCGGCACGACACAATATTTCTCTAAGTAATTTGATGGCATGGAACGATCTTAGCAGCTCATTAATTCATCCTGGGGACAGGTTGGCTGTTCGGTCTGGATCAAGTGGGTCGTCTAGTGGATCTTCGTCTAGCGGCTCCAGTTCGTCCGGAAGCAGCTCGAACTCGAGTAGCGGGTCCACCTATACGGTGAAAGCCGGAGACACATTGTCCGGTATCAGCTCCCAATACGGCGTAAGTGTATCCAGCCTGAAAAGCTGGAACGGACTCAGCTCTGACTTGATTTTGGTCGGACAGAAACTAAGCATCAACGGCACGTCCGGCAGCTCGGATTCTGGCTCCAGCAACAGCTCGAGCGGGTCATCCAGCTCCAGTAACTCCGCTGACGTGGACTACAATGTAGACAAGCTGATCAGTGTCGCGAAAAGCATGGTAGGCACACCATACGCGTGGGGCGGCACAACACCAAGCGGCTTTGACTGCAGTGGCTTTATCCATTATGTATACGAACAAGCAGGAATGGACAACAGCCGCACAAACACAGGTGGCTACTTTAACCGTTCGTACTACGTGAATTCACCGCAGGCAGGAGACCTCGTGTTCTTTGAGAATACTTACAAAGCAGGTATCTCTCATATGGGAATCTATATTGGTAATGGAGAGTTCATCCATGCCGGTTCCAGCGGCGTGCAGATTTCCAGTGTTAATGACCGTTACTACTGGGGCGATAAGTTCGATAGTTATAAGAGATTTTATTAATTTTGGTTTTGGTTTTGAGGGAACCCCGGCTGTGGCCGGGGTTTTTTGGTGTGGCTGCTGTAAGTTGTCGGGTGGGGTGGCACGTAGTTCGGACTGCGCGATTTGGGGGTGTTTCTCGCTCGATTTGGGGGTGATGGCGCGCGATTTGATGTGCGGGCCGCGCGACTCCGGGTGTTTTACGCGCGATTTGGGGTGTAGGTCGCGCGACTTTGGAGGTTTCTCGCGCGATTCGAGGCCATCCCCGCGCGATTTCGTGTGGTAGTTGCGCTCTAGTTAACATAATAACCCCGCCCCACATTCACAACGACTCTCTCGAAACGGTGGTTTTATCCTCTCATCATGTGGGTGAAATTCAATTTTTTAGTAGGGGGCGACAAATTTGGCGGGAGGATCAAGTGCAAAAAAGAAAAATGGGGGTTTTGCAAACACATTAGCCCCGTACACAGTAATGGTGTCATTTTCCACGTCTATCGCAGTATTAACAAACCATGTATCAAAACTATCACTGGATATCTTTTCACTAATTTTGTTCAACACTTCCGGCCAAAATTCCACTGGAAAGCAACTCCTTTTTCATATTTTTCAACATTTATTTTATCATGAAACTGGAAGCAGGGGTAAAAGTTTTTTTAACGTGAGAAAGGGAATCAATATAGTAGAATTTTACCGAAATGAGGGAAAGAACATGAACAAAACATTTCAAATCAAAACAAACAACCACTCGGAAATGACCGATATCACCGACGAACTGGAGTCCTGGATAAGAGAGACAGGGGTGACGGACGGCATCCTCGTGGTCTCCTCCCTGCACACCACGGCGGGGATCACCGTCAATGAGAATGCCGACCCCGATGTGAAGACGGATTTCTTGATGCGGCTGGATGAAATTTTCCCATGGACTCACGCGAAAGACGGGCATGGCGAGGGGAACACGGCCGCCCACCTGAAGACGAGCACTGTCGGCCATGCACAGACCTTCATTATTGAGGAGGGTGAGCTGGTGCTGGGAACTTGGCAAGGGGTATATTTTTGTGAATTTGACGGGCCACGTGCACGACGGTATGTCGGGAAGATTGTGGAGCAGGCGTGATGTGTAGATTGGAAGGCGTTGCAAAAAAGTTAATTTTATTAAATAGCGCTTTTTGATCACCGAAAAATTAATTTTAGGCTCGCAGGTTATATTATTTTTGCCTGTATCCCCCGAATTTCAGCCATTTCGACACCACAAAATGGAAAAATGCAAATTTGGCATGATGGGGAGTTGTGCTATAATAGGTTCAACAAATGGAGGTGAGATTCATGGAGAAAGAGGATCAGATTTTAGACATATTGCAACAGGTTAAGGCACAACTCGATGAGCATGGTAAAATACTGGGTGAACATAGTAAGATACTGGGTGAGCATACCAAAATATTGAATGAACACTCCAAAAAGCATGAGGAACACAGTAAAAAACTGGATGAGCATTCCATAATACTGGACAATCATACCAAAATACTGAGTGAACACAGCAAAAAGCACGAGGAGCATAGCAAAAAACTGAATGAGCATTCCATAATACTGGATAGCAATACCAGAAAGCATGATGAACACAGTAAAATTCTAGGCCAGCACTCTAAAAAGCTGGACGCGAACACCGCCAGGCTTGGAGAACATAAAGATTTCCTTACCGCTTTGCTCGACGGGCAGGAGATGCTTCAAGCTAAATTTGAAGGCAATAGCAAAAAGCTGGATAAGAACGCCAGAACGCTGGCAGCGAACTCCGAAAAGCTTACTGACGTGCACAGTGGACAGGAAACACTGAAAGATGAATTGGATGAGATGAAGGTTTCCCGTCAAAAAGATTATGCGGAACTGAAAGAGGAAAACAACGTGATGAAAGCCAACTATGAAATGATTCGGGAACGTACTAACAATAATGAAGCGGACATCAGGCGTATGAAGTTTGACACAAACAATTAATCTACTAATCGCGGCAAATGTCTGCTAAATCGAGAGAGGAGAAAACCATGGAAAAAGAGGATCAGATTTTAGACATCTTGCAGCAGGTTAAGGCACAACTCGAGGAGCATAGTAAACAGTTTAAATCTGTAGACGAGAAATTCGAATCTATAGATAATCAATTTAAATCGATTCACGAAAAGCTGGATATAAACTCCGTTAGAATAAGAGAGAATAGAGACATTATTACTGCTGTGCTTGCTGGGCAAGAAAAACTGAAAGCTGAATTTGATGGAATGCAGATTTCCCATCAAAAAGAGCATGCTTCACTTAAAGAAGAGAATAACGACATTTCGGATGGCCTTAAGCTTTTAAAGGAAGAGAATTGGAATAGAAAACTTGAAATTCAGCGCGTGAAAAATCACATTGGCATCAACTAGTTCTGCTATGTATTGCACAATGCAATCTCTCCATTCACGAAAAACATAACAGCTCTTTTGCATTTACAACGAATGAAACCAGAGACCAAGAAATTCATTGCGGTTAAGGTGGACTCTCCTTCATTATTCATTCGGGTTCGCCTCGATCATTTTGTGCTCCACTAGCTTCCTATCTTCTCAGAACCCTACTTAACCCACTACTAGCTAGCATAATTCCCGCCTCCCCACAATAAACTGGACTAACAAGCCTTTTTGGGGAGGGGTACCATGAGCAAGGAAACACCGCAGATTACCGGGGAAATGCTGGCCCGATACCATGAGTTGCATGCGATGAAGAAAGAAATTGATGCGGAAATGAGCCAGCTGAAGAAAAAGTTTCACGCCTATTTTGACGATGTTGCCGGGCAGGATACCAAGGGAGAGATTGTCGGCAACGGGTACAAGCTGCAGCGGCAGATCCGCAAGTCGGAGAAATTCCATGAGGAAAAAACGGTGCAGCGATTGACCGCACTCAATATGTCGGACCTGATTGAAACGGTGAGAAGGCCGGATGCAGAGAAAATTAATGCGGCCGTTCAGCTTGGACTGCTGCGTGATGATGACCTGGAGGATTGCCGGGTGCTAAAGTTTTCGGCGGCGATATCGGTGAAAGAGACGAAAGAGGAAGGTCGGTTGCCGGAATTATAAGTGAAGAAAAACGATCAGGAGGAGGGCCCCCTGATCGTTAAATTTTTTCTCCTGGCTGCAGTAGTGGCAGGTTTTCCAGTGTTACGGTTTCCGGGTATTTGATTCCCTGGCCGGTGTTCAGGCATACCACTGTTTCATCTTCCCCGATCCAGCCGCTGTTTCGCAATTTTTCCGCTGCGGCAACGGTGGCCGCTCCCTCTGGACAGATAAAATTACCTTCCAGTTCGGCGACTGCTTTTTGGGCGCGGAAAATAGCTTCTTCCTCCACCGCAACAGCACAGCCGTCCGTTGCATATAACCCTTCCAGCACAAGGAAATCACCCAGCGCTTTGGGCACATTGATGCCGAACGCGGCCGTCTGGGAATTTTCCCAGAACGCTGATTCCGTCTTCCCTTCTTCCCATGCCTTGACGATCGGGGCACACCCTTCCGCCTGTACCGCGACAAGCCGTGGCAGCTTATCCGCCGTGATCCAGCCGAGTTCTTTCATTTCCAGCAGCGCTTTGTAGATTCCGATCAGGCCGACACCCCCACCTGTCGGATATAAAATGACATCCGGAACCTGCCAGTTCATCTGTTCCAGGATTTCATACCCCATCGTTTTCTTCCCCTCGATACGGTACGGCTCCTTGAGTGTGGACGCATCATAGCTGCCGCGCTCCTGAATCAGCTTGCCGACAATTTTGCCCGCATCGCTGATCAGCCCATCAACCAGGTACAGGTCGGCACCGGAAATGGCAACCTCCCTGCGCGTGATCTCCGGCGCGTCCTGTGGCATCACGATGGTCGAACGGATCCCGGCTCGCGCTGCATAAAGCGCCCACGCCGCGCCCGCATTGCCATTGGTCGGCATGGCCAGCTCTGTCACGCCAAGCTCCTTCGCTTTGGAAATCCCGACACTCGCTCCCCGTGTTTTGAAGGAGCCGGTTGGGATGATTCCTTCGTCTTTTATGTATAGGTGCGGGAGGCCGAGCTGCGTGCCCAGCTGTGGAGTGGGGCTCAGCGGGGTCATGCCCTCTCCCAGTGTGATGCGCTGCTCCTTTTGGCGGAGCGGAAGCATCTCGTGATAGCGCCAGAGTGTGCTGGGTCGCTTAGTGAGATTCTCTTTTTTTGAATGTCTTGGCTGCCTCCTCCATATTATAGCGGACAAGAAGTGGCGACCCGCACTCGCAAAGGTGCTGCTCCTCCTGGTCGGTGTAGGTGGTTTGACATTTTGGGCATTCCAGGTGGATGATGTAGCTGTAAGTCATGTAGTTCCTCCTCGGTAGGTGATGATTTCTGTTTGTTGTGAAATTTTCGCTCTATTATTAGGATAAGGGATGGAGGAGGTTGCGTCAATTGGGGACTGTGGGAGTGGGGTGTCGCGCGATTTGGGGTGTGGGGTGCGCGATTTGATAACTGTCTCGCGCGACTTTGGTGGATAGGCGCGCGATTTGACGGCGTTCTCGCGCGACTTTGGTGGATGGGCGCGCGATTTGACGACTGTCTCGCGCGACTTTGGTGGATAGGCGCGCGATTTGATGGCTGTCTCGCGCGACTTTTGGATTGGGACGCGCGATTCGACCGTATTCTCGCGCGACTTTTGGGTTAGGACGCGCGATTTGCTTCCATCTTCGCTCGACCTCAAGTCTATCCGCTGCACACCACCACGCAAACCTATCTCCCCAACCCCATCGCCTCAGCCAACAGCCGATACGATTTCACTTTCTCCTCAAAATCATAAATATTCGTTATCACCATAAACTCATCAGTCTGATACAGCTCCGCAAGCCGCTCCAGTTCCTGTTTCACTTTTTCCGGTGTCCCGATTATGCAGCGCTCGCGATTCTTTTTAATTTCATCCAATTCTTCCGCGCGAAAGGATTTTTTCTTTACCTCTTCTATGGATGGCACTTTGGTGTCCGCGCCTTTTCCGACGTTCAACAGCCATTTATCCTGGCTCAAAGCGAGCTCTTCCGCCTTCTCCTGGGTCTCCGCGCAGACGATGAACACGCAGACGTTGGTTTCCGGCTTGTCCAAATTTGGCGACGGCTCGAATTTTTCCCGGTATTTTTCCATTGCTGCAACGCCATTGGTCGGGTTGATAAAGTGACCAAATGTGAATCCAGTGCCTGTTTTTGCTGCGTTGGCCGCTCCCCTTTCCGAGAGTCCAAGCACCCACATCGGCGGGATGGATTTGGTTCGCGGTGTTGCTTTTACCATCCGGTAAGGGTGATCCTTAGGCAAGGTATTGTGCAAAAATCCCTGCAGATCCATCAGCTGCCGCGGGAATTCGGTCATGCTTTTCTTCACACTATCTGTGAGCGCAAGCCGGGTATCCTGCGAACCGCCGGGGGAGCGTCCCAGTCCCAGGTCGATCCTGCCGGGAAAAAGTGCCTCCAGCATCTTGAAATTTTCCGCTACTTTATAGGGGCTATATTGCGGCAGCAACACCCCGCCCGAGCCGACACGGATCCTGCTGGTTGATGAGGCAATCCTTGCAATGAGGATCTCCGGCGATGTGCTCGCCAGGCCATTAGTACTGTGATGCTCCGCGATCCAGTATCTCGTATAGCCCAGTTCCTCTGTGGTCTTGGCGAGGGTTAGCGTGTTGCTCAATGCTTCCTCCGCGTTTGATCCTCTGGAAATTGGTGATTGGTCGAGTACGCTCAGCTTCATGGGGCTTCATCCTTTCTTGATGTGGTGGTGTGTTATGTCTATGATGGCATATTTAATGGGGAATTGCAGGGGATATACTTAGATCTCGGCAGCGCGGTAATCTGATGTGTTGCTACTTGATTAGGATCCCCACTCGGTTCTCTATTGCATTTCGAACGCTCACTCTGCCTGTTTTGTCGTTGAGAAACAATCACGCGAACATTTAGATCTCTCTCCCTGCTAGTTTTGTGTTTGAGAATCGCTCTTGCGGACATTCTATCGATCTTATGGCTGTTTTTGTCCAGTAGAACCCATCTACTGGACATTTCTCCTACTCTATCGGCTTGTCTTGTCCAGTAGAACCCTTCTATTGGACATTTCTCCTACTTTATCGGCTTGTCTTGTCCAGTAGAACCTCTCTACTGGACATTTCTCCCACTCCATCGGCTCGTTTTGTCCAGTAGAACCTTTCTACTGGACATTTCTCCCACTCTATCGGCTCGTTTTGTCCAGTAGAATTCTCTCGGAAACTTTGACTGCTCTCTCTGCCGCCAACCGCCGCTTCCCTAACAAAAAAAGGAAGCCCCACACCGGAAGCTCCCTCATACCAAACTATTTCAGCAACCCCACCAGCTGCAATCCATGCTCAATCCCATTATCACTCACGTTTTTTGTCACATACTTCGCTGCTTGCTTCACCACATCTGCAGCATTCCCCATGGCGATGCTGTTTTCAACGCTCTTTAGCATTTGAATATCGTTCAGTCCATCACCGAATGCATAGACATTTTCCGGGTCAACACCCAGGTGCTGCCTGAGCTCATCAATCCCCTTGGCTTTCGACCCACCGGCCGGCAAAACATCAACAGAATATTTGTGCCAGCGGATAAATTCGAACCGGTTGAACTGCTCGGCGTAGGAGGTCTCCCAGTCGCCCTCACAGAACAGCAGGGTTTGATAGATTTCCTTGCCTTCATGAAAGCTGGGATCAAATTCAACTTCCTGATCCACTTTCAGCGACCGGACTGCCTCATCAATATGGGCATGATATTCGATGTTGGAGCGCCAATGCTGCTGGTTCATGTAAACGAGTGGATGCTCATTCCTCGCCGCAACCGCGTTCAGCTGCCTCAAAGCATCCGGGTCCAGCGCATTTTTATAAATCACTTCATTCTGATGCACCACATACTGGCCGTTGAAACTGACAAAGCTATCAATCTCCAACTCTTCCAGCAGTTTTTCAAATGTGAACGGCGAACGACCTGTCGCAAAAGCGACATGGTGCCCTTCCTCCTGCAATTGCCTGACCGCGGCTTTTGATGAGGCCGGAAGCTGTTTTTCATCATCATAAAGCGTTCCGTCTATATCGAAAAATATCAGTTTTTTTGTCATGGTGTTTCCTCGCTTTCTATTTCTAGTATCTGTTAGCTAAGCATACAATGAAATTGGAATGTAGTTGATTCGGTAAATCGTCGTGCATTTGATCTCTCTTTTCTAGTTTATCATATTCTCCTGATTCATTTTCATTAATATGTATCGGCTGACTGGAATGGCTAGTGGTTTTCATTTTCTTAAAACCGTATAGTTGAAATTTCGGATGAATATGCTATAATAAGGTTAGAATATAAGAAGACGATGTGGTGGTACACATCGTCTTCGAAGGTAACCTTATCGCTCGAAGCGAGAGGTTGTCCTACTCTTTTGAGGAGCCACCCCCGCCTTTGGTAGAGCGCTTTGGGGTGGTTTTCTTTCTGGATTTTTTACTTCCCACCCCGACCCCGAAACAATTCGGTTACTAACTTTATTACAGCACTGAAAGTTTGTTCGTAATAGCCTTATGACAAGGTATTAACGACACTTTTCACGTAAAAAGTGTCGTTAATCCTATCCCAATTGCCTCGCCCGAAATTTTCAAGTGATCCTCGAGTTATACAGAATGTTGATAAACGCTTCATAGGTCTTCGCTTTGATCAGTTTTTGAACAATGGTGACATTGTCAATGATATTTCCCAGCATCTTATACAGAGACTGCAAATCTTCCGTACTGTTTTTCTTCACACTAATGATGCAAATAAATTGTACTGGCTTATCATTCCAGTTAATTGGCTTATTTAACGTGGTTACAGCAAGAAACGTTTTGTCTGACTTTGGTGTAATCGGGTGCGGAATCGCGACCAGATTTCCAAACGATGTAGCCGCAACAGCCTCTCTCTCATAAATAGCTTCAAGAAACGTATCATCCACCAGTTCTTTTTCCAGCAGGCGGTGATGCATAAATTCCAATGCTTCTTCCTTGGAGTTAAAGTCTTTCTTAAGAAACATGAGATTTTCCTGGAAAAGTGACTTCGCATCTTGATCTCCATCTAAAATTACTTCACGCACGCTTGTTAAATCATCTTCCCCAAGAATCGCATTTACTTCTACCACCGGTACTGGCAGATCTCCTTCAATGGGTATAGAACTGACAATAAAATCAATATCATTCAAGTTATATTGATCCAGTTTATAATATTCTGTGGCCCCCACCACTTCCATCTCCCTGCTGAATTGGTTCTGCAGCTTGTAGTAGATCAATTGAGAGGTGCCTTGGCCGGAAGCACATACAATCAAGCATCTTTTCGGCCCTGATTTTAGCTTTTTCCTCTCGATCGCCGCCCCGATATGGAGAGCAAGATAACCAATTTCGTTTTCATTGAATTCTACACCTGTTTGCTCTTCCAGTGCTACACCAGCCAATATGCCAGCTTCAAATGCAAGCGGATAGTTCTTTTTAATATCCTCAAGCATCGGATTTCTCACATTCATTCCATACTGATAGCGGTTGATTGCCGGTTTTAAATGAAGTCCTAGCCCAATGATCAATTCTCTATCTTTGCTAACACCAAGTTCATACTCTTCTTCAATCTTTTTAAGAAGTCCGATTACCAGCTGATAAATATCCTCCTCCAGCGCTTGTTCTACTGCTTTTTCTCCGTTGCTTGTTTGGGACAGCATTTTTGTTCCCAGCAGGTGAATGGTGATATAAGCGACTTCTGGTTGTGGAAATTCTATTTGAAGGCATTTTTCTACTGCCTTCACGATTTTTATTGCTACCTCATATTCTTTTTGCTCGACAATATTACTCATATTTTCGTGGTGGAAATCAACATGATGCCCTATTTTAATACGTTTGTAGGCTATTGCAATATGAATAAGCAAGTTATTTATAGCAATATCGGACAAAGTAATATGATCTTCTTCGATTTGCTTCATGATTATGGCTAAAATCGCATCTAAATCTGCTTGCGGAAAAGCAAGGGAATACCCCTGATGAAAGGCGTTTCCCGTCTCCTCTTTATGGTTGAACAGATACTCAGCCATGCAAAATCTGAGTTTCAGTTCGTTTCCTGTTACTTTTAAACCGTAGCCTGGACGAGATTCCATTTCCATGTCATAAACTGCCAACGCCTCTCTAACATGCCTTAAATCATTTTGCACGGTAGATTTACTCACATAAATTTCATCCGCTAAATCATCAAGCTTGATATATTCTTCACTTAGCAATAAGCGTTTGATGAGATAAGCAATTCGTTCTTTCGGAAGTGCAGGTACATCTGAATGTACAGAAGTTTCATCCCTAAAAAGGGACTGCAAATAGTTACGAAAACGCTGATCATCCTTGATTTCCAACTGATATCCTTTTCCCATTACCGAATCAATCACTGCACCATTTTCATCCAATAAATTATTTAGACTTTTCACATCTTCTCTAATTGTACGGGCTGTGACCTTATTCAATTGCGCAAGGTATTTGCCAGTTAAAGGGGACCTACTTGCCATTAACTCTCGCATAATCGTTTTCATCCGGGTGTTTAACATAGCACTTCTTCTCCTTACAAAACGCAGGGATGTTGCTTATATTATAAAGTGAGACTTCATTCAGTGGAGGTATTATTGCCTGTTAACCTGTGATAAAGTAAGTGAGGGGTCAGATCCTTTACAGAACCAGAACCCCGTTTATTTTTATTTGGTCACTCGGCTGTATTTCTAAGCATCCTGGAAAATTAAAAACCGTTATGCCCAGAAACTGTTCTGATCCAGTGCGCGCTTTTTTTCGGTGTCCTTTTTTGCGTTTTCAGGTCAACCGAGAAAAATCCATAGCGGTTTTTATATGCGTTCATCCATGACCAATTATCCATAAATGCCCACAAATGATATCCTTTCGCGTTACAGCCTTCTTCTATCGCTTTGTGCAGCCACTTCAAATGCTCTTTAATAAAGTCAATTCGATAATCGTCCTGAATTTCACCGTTTTCGATAAATCTCTCTTCATTCTGCACGCCCATTCCGTTCTCTGAGACAAATGACTCAATGTTTCCGTAGTTTTCCTTCAGGTTAATCATGATATCATAAATGCCTTTTTCATATATTTCCCAGCCGCGATATTTATTCATTTTTCTTCCAGGCATTTCGTAGTTATCAAAGAACCAGTCTGGCATAAATGGACTGTATGGATTCGGCAAATGTTCTTTGGCTTTTACTCTGCGCGGCTGATAGTAATTGACGCCAAGCAGATCGGCGGTATTTTCTTTCAATAAATCCTTATCCTTCTCCTTAGTGAAAGGCAATTGTCCGTGCTCCCGCAAAATATCAATTAACTCTTGAGGATATTCCCCGAGCACCGCAGGATCCAGGAAGCTCCGGTTGAAAAACAAATCCGCTATATTTGATGCTCTTAAATCAGCAGGGTTATTGCTTCGAGGATAGGATGGTGTCAGGTTTAAAATAATTCCGATTTTGCCATCTTCTATATTAAACGAACGAAAAGATTCTACAGCTTTCGCGTGAGCAATCATTGTATGGTAGGCCACTTGCACTGCTCGTTTAGCATCTACCACATTGGGATAATGGAAGTCATAAAGATAGCCGCCTTCCACAGGAACAATCGGCTCGTTAAACGTAAACCATTTTTTCACCCGATCACCGAATAGCCGGAAACATTCTTTCGCGTAATCTCTATAAGCATCGGCAACGTCCCGGTTTCCCCAGCCGCCTTTCTCCTGAAGCTCCAATGGCATATCAAAGTGGAAAAGATTCACGAAAGGCTCAATATCATTCGCCAGCAATTCATTGATGACATTATTATAGAAGGCAACTGCTTCAGGGTTAACTTCTCCTCTTCCTCCAGGTATTAACCGTGACCAGGAAATAGATAATCGAAAGGTGTTATGTCCAATTTCCTTCATCAATTGTATATCTTCTTTATATTGATGGTAGAAATTAGATGTAGTCTCTGGGCCTACATTTTCAAAGAAGCGGTTCGGTTCTGTTTGATACCAGTAATCCCAAATATTTTTTCCTTTTCCACCTTCATCCGCTGCACCTTCTATTTGTGTAGCTGAAGTTGCACTTCCCCACCAGAAACCATCTGGAAATTTATAGTTTAAAGACATATCGCTACCTCCCTTATTTATTACGGTAAATCTCAATGATTTCAACAGCCAAATCCCTTAATGTCATGGAAGTCATTAAGTGATCCTGGGAATGGACCAAAATAATATTCACACCATTCCCTTCACCGTTTGCCTCATCCTGAAGCAGATTTGTCTGATATCCATGCGCTTTGCCTAATTCTTCCCCTGCTTCCTCGATTAACTTATCTGCTTCCTCAAAGTTGCCTTCTTTTGCCTGTTGTATTGCTTCCATCGCATTTGATTTACCGTTCCCTGCAAAGAGAATAATTTGAAATGCCGCTTCTGTCAGTTTATCCATATGATGTCTCCTCTATCTTTAAGTAATATAGTCCCTTTTAAGGAACTATATTTTTTGTAACACTTGTCCATTTCCCAACTTTATCGAGGAAGCTAAAGTTATCCCTCGGATTTATTCTTTTGCCTTCTCTTTTTTCTCTCTCTCGTAATAATTTTTATCCAGTATTTTTAAGAATGGCCACCATATTAACATGACAACAATTAGGTTAAACACCTGCAAAACAGCTCCTTGCCAGGCATTTCCAGTTGCTAAAAATCCACTTAAAATTGGCGGTGTTGTCCATGGTACGATAATACCTGCTGGTTTAGGAACCAAACCTGTTGACATAGCAAAATAGGTAATAATCGTCACAACTACGGGAGCCAGCAGCCATGGGATAAGAACTAATGGATTCATGATGATAGGAAGCCCAAAAATAATTGGCTCGTTTACATTAAAGATACCAGCCGGGGCACCCAATCTACCTATCTCCTTATTCTGTCTGCTTTTTCCAATCAGGAAGATTAGTATAATGACTGCCAACGTCATACCAGTTCCGCCCATACCGACGAGAAATGAATCAATGAATTGTTTTGTTATAATATTAGGAAGTTCTGTACCAGCTTGAAAAGCCTCCAGGTTCTGATTGTTCAGCGCATACCAAACCGGGTCAAAAACAGAGTTTATTATGATCTGTCCATGCAGCCCAAAGAACCAGAATATCTGGATTAGCAACACGGCTACAATAGTTGCTGGCAGCCCGCTTCCAAGCACGGTCAATGGTTCCTGAATAATAGTATAAATAAAGTTTTGAACCGTGCCAAATGGGGTGATATTGAATATAATTCGAATCAATAAAAATATAGTAAGTGTCAGTCCAATCGGTATCAAAGAGCTAAATGACCTTGATACGGCTTCCGGAACACCTGCAGGCATTTTAATTGTCCAATCCTTTTGGACAAAAAAACGATATAGTTCAGCCGAAATAAAGGCTGTAAATATACCAAGGAAAAGCCCTTCAGCGCCCAAGGCAGCTACAGGGATGACCCCAGATACTTCCTCAAGGGTCTGTGGCGTTAATATGAGAAAGGCTGCTAAGGCTACGGCGCCACCATATATTGCTTCCCCCTCATAATACTCCGTCAGCTTATAACCAATCCCCATGATTACAAACAATCCCATTATACTCAAGGTTGCTGCAGAGGCTGGTCCTAATGCGTTTTGATAAGCTGCAAAAGCGTCTTCACTTATGATTTCATCAAGGAATGGGAAATTGGCAATTACCACAAATATTGACCCGAAAATGATCAATGGCAGCGCCACCATAAATCCGTCCCTTAGTGCAGTTAGATAACGGTTGTTATTTAACTTGTCCGCTATGGGAAGCAAAAAATCTTCTAAAACCTGCATGAATTTGCTGTTTTCCATTTTTTCTCCTCCTATTGATCTTCAGGTTATTTCTCCATAAGTTCCAAAGCTTTGTTCAAAACTGCTTCTCCATCCACTCTTCCATATGCTACCGGGTCAATGACATCCAATGGAATATTAAGTTCCCCCGCTGTTTTTTCTAATTTTTTCTTCATGAATCTCATTTGCGGACCGATCAATAATACATCCGCTTTTGCCATATCGGTTTTTGCTTTATCGTTTGACACAGCCCAGATATCCGCTTCAATACCCTTTTCTTCAGCTGCTTCCTCCATTTTTTTTACTAATAGACTTGTTGACATCCCTGAAGAACATGCTAGTAGAATACGTTTCATTTAAAATTCCTCCTTGTTATGTTTTATTGCTATAAATTAATTTTAGATCATTGTCAAAAGTATCTAAACACATTGTTTTTCCGTTAGATGGCGGAATTTATTAAACGCTTACATTTGAACTATATCCTTACTCTTGTTTGTTGAGGTCAAATTTCCGCAGCCCTTTTTGTGAGTCTTGAACAATCCAGCCTATTCCCCCATAATAAACATAAAGTCCAACGATTATTTAAGGTGGTTGAACCTATGAATGAAAAGATAGGAAGAAATGACCCATGCCCGTGCGGCAGCGGGAAAAAGTATAAGAAATGCCATGGGAAGTCGAATGTCGTGGAGATCAGTCCGGACCGGTATAATATGGAGCTGAATCGTCTGCATGACCGGCTGATTTCCTTTGCGGTTGAACACCATGAGAATCATTTGAATGAAATCGTAAGCAGCTATCCACGGCCGGAACTAATAGATGATCCGGATAGAAGAGAGTCATATATGGCGGGGGTTACCTTGTGGACGATTACCCACGAACCTGTCAATGATAAGGATGAAACGATTTTTGACCTTTTCTATAAAAAAGAAGAGAAAAACATACGGCATACCAGGGTCAAAAGCCTGTTTGCCACATGGAAAGAATACCCGCCGGCTGTTTATGAGGTTCTATCTACCGGAAGCGGACCAGGAGAAAAAGCTGCTTTCCAGGAGATTTTCACCAAAGAAACCTATGCTGTCCCCTTTTCTGAGGAGGATGATTTCAAGGCCGGAAGTATCGCCATTGGCATTCTTCTCCCATTTATAGAGCATCATGAATTCCTACTATCTATGATTGAACTTCGTGATGTGAATGAACAAGTGAGAGACATCGCCAGTAATTATGGCGAAGAAGGTCTGGCGGAAAGTTTCCCTGATTTTCTGGAGGAAGTTTTGACGATTGAAGAGGAAGAGACACTGCATTTGGAATGGGATCATCCATTGTATGAAAGAGTTGCGGAAATGATGGCAAAACATATGCAGGCTAAACGCGCAGATGAACATATGATTGCCAAGGCTGTCTTGACCTGGAAAGCATATTGCGACACGCAACATCCTTCTTTCCGAAAACCTCACGCCTTTGCGGCAGCACTTGAATACCTTGTCCGTGAAGCCATGCAGGTTGAGCCTGTCACACAGAAGGAGCTGGCCGAAGAATACGATACTTCTGCCGGGATGGTTTCTCAGAAAATCAGATTGCTGGAAGAGGGATTTGAGACTGATGACATGTCGAATCGGCTGGCTGAATTGTTTGAAGGTGGCGGATTCGATCCAGTTGATGATCCACAGCTTACCGAAGGCCGGATGGAAATGGAAAAAATGATGCGCAATCTCAGCAAGGCTATAGAAGAACGCGGCCTGGAATCCGAAGAAGAGATTCAGCAATTTATGAAGGATAACATCAATAATAAAGATCTGGGTCAGTTTGCTTCTTCGTCTCCGCGTGATCAGGCGCAGGACAAGCTGTATGAGGCGCGGTCGGTAGAGACTTCACCGGCCAAGCGAAAGAAGCTGATCAATGAGGCGCTGGAGCTTTACCCGAACAGTCCGGAAGCTTATGCATTGATGGCTGAGGATGAAAGGAAGCCGCTGAAACAGTTGGATCTTTACCGGAAAGCGCTCGCTGCAGGAGAAAAAGATTTGGGCGAGGAGTTTTTTCGCGAAAATAAAGGGCACTTCTGGATGATGATGGAAACCCGGCCATATATGCGGACCAAGGCAGAGTACGGCGTGACGCTTTATGCAATGGGAGATAAAGACCAGGCGATCCGGCATTTTGAGGAGTTAATCGAGCTCAATCCGCATGATAACCAGGGGATTCGCTACCTGTTGGTGACTGCCTACCTGGATGAGAAGCGTTACCAGGATGCCGAGCAAGTATTGCAGAGGTATGCGGAGGATTCTTCGGCAGCTTTCCAGTTTAACCGTGCGCTTTTGGCCTATTTTACGGATGGCTTGAATTCAGAAACCAAGGCCCTGCTGAAACAGGCGGATGAGCAGAATCCACATGTTAAGGGTTATCTGACTGGGAAGAAGCAGGTTCCTGAGGAGCAATCAAACTATATTGGCGTGGGTGATGATACGGAGGCGGTTGATTATGTACAGCAGAATATTCAGCTTTGGGAAGATGCAAGGGAAATGATGAAGGCATTGGAGCGGATGTGAAGGGAAGCATGCTAAGCAACCCACTGCATTTTTGAGAAGCAGATAATTACAGGCTGCCTTGTTGGCAGCCTGTTTGATTTTGCAGGGACGATAATCCTCGCTAGCTGTTATGAGTGATTTCATTTTTAAGTGTGTTACGTTCTTCCACTCCCTATGGAAGGACTCTGATTGCTGGTTAATCCAATTCCTCTTTCAGCTCTTCCAGCTCTTCTTTATCCAGTTTTGTCACTTTCATGATAAATGAATCGGAAGCTCCGTTTTTTAGCATTTCTATAGCATTGTTGCGTTTTTCCACTAATTTCCCTTTCTCAATCCCTTTCTCTTCCCAGCTATTAGGCAAGTGCAAAATTTCCTCCGCCTCTTCCATCTGCTTGATTTCTTCCATCAATTGTTCCTCCTCTTGTTTGGTAAGTTTTAAATATTGTTCGAAAATTCCATTAATTAACCGGGCTCTGGCCGGGTCCAGTTCCATCCTTGTCATCATCCTGAGGAATTCTATGCGCACCTGAACGCGTTCCTCATCCGTATAATTCATCTTACTGAGTAATGCAGCGGCTACGGGGTTGTCTGATTCTATATATTCCCGCCAGTTCTCTTTTTGTAACTCAATCGTGTAAAAGTTGAAGGTCAGCATTTTGAAAAACGGAAATTCCATCGTGTAATAGTCTTGCTCATAGCGCTCTTCATCATAACTAAGTACCGCGATCGGCAAGATTGGTTTCCTATATTTATTATACAATAGACTGAAATACTGATACATTCGTTCATAAAAGTTTTTCTGATAGGAGCTTTGCGGTTCGACCTGAATGATAATCAGGGTATCCTGGCCAGAAAAAATAGACCCGTCATTCGAGTAATATCCAGTTCATAACCAAATACTACGAACTAAGCAACTTTCGCGCGTATATCCAGGCTGGTACGGCATCCCCAAAAATGAAGGTTGAGACAGGCGTGCTGAAATACACTGCCAATCAGCTAAATGGGGACCTCGCGCAAGCCATTTCGGGGTATGCTCCCGAGTCTCAAAGATTACCGGTATCCTTGAATCTTGATGACTCCTAACTGGAGCATCTTGTCCTCCTCCCAATTAAAAAATGTCAACATCTCCCCTGCCAAATTCACATTAAGATTAGATTGAAGAGAACCGTTGCAAGCGCTTATCATAATAACAGAAAGTCTTTTTACTTATTCACCAAATGACGCACAAAACATCAGCTTGGTCAGGCCAAGCACAAATAATCGTAAAAAGGAGTGTAGTAACATGGCGGAAAATAAAGGTATTCGTGCGAAGGCGCAGCGGTTTGGCAGTTTTCTGAGCGGGATGATCATGCCAAACATCGGTGCGTTTATCGCTTGGGGTATTATTACAGCTTTATTTATTCCGGATGGCTGGCTGCCAAATGAGACTTTGGCAACATTGGTCGATCCGATGATCAATTATCTGCTGCCGCTGTTAATTGGTTACACTGGAGGTAAGGTAGTCCATGAATCCCGTGGTGGTGTCGTAGGTGCGACTGCCACAATGGGGGTTATTGTTGGGGCAGACATCCCGATGTTTTTAGGCGCCATGATTATAGGGCCGCTGGCAGGTTATCTGTTGAAGAAAATTGATCAGGCGTTTCAGGATAAAATCAAATCCGGTTTTGAGATGCTTTACAACAATTTCTCTGCCGGAATTCTGGGTGCACTGCTTGCGATCATTGCCGTGTTGGCTATCGGACCTGTTGTAGCAGCAATGAACAATGCATTGGCTGCCGGGGTAGAGGCAATTATTGCAGCCGGGTTGCTGCCGCTTGCCAATATTATCATTGAACCGGCAAAAATATTGTTTTTAAACAATGCAATCAACCACGGGATATTGACTCCGATCGGGCTGGATCAGGCAACCGAAGCCGGGAAATCAATTCTCTTCCTGCTTGAGGCGAATCCGGGACCTGGCCTGGGACTTCTGCTCGCCTTTGTGGTGTTTGGCAAAGGCATGGCGAAAAGTTCTGCATCCGGTGCGGCGGCGATTCAGTTTCTCGGCGGGATCCACGAGATTTATTTCCCATATGTGCTGATGAAACCGATGCTGCTGTTGGCTGTGATCGGCGGCGGGGTTACCGGGGTATTTACCTTCACCCTATTTAATGTTGGACTGGTTGCGCCCGCATCCCCGGGAAGTATTTTTGCCATTCTTGCATTGACACCACAGGGAAATTATATCGGCGTCATTCTTGGTGTCGTGGCAGCCGCGGCTGTTTCTTTTGCGATTGCTTCGGTTATCCTAAAGACGAGCAAAGCGGAAGAAGAAGATTTATCTGCGGCAACTGGTAAGATGGAAGATATGAAAGGCAAGCAAAGCTCTGTCTCCGGTGCCCTGGCTCAAGACGCAGAAGAAGAGAAAATTGAAGAGGCACAGGAACAGGTCGAAACAGACAACGAGCAAAAACCGGCAGAAGCAGTCGATAAAATCATTTTCGCATGCGATGCGGGGATGGGCTCCAGTGCGATGGGCTCTTCGCTATTGAAAAACAAATTCAAGAAAGCGGAAATTGATATGAATGTGAACAACACATCGATTAATAACATTCCATCAGATGCTGACATCGTGATCACGCATAAAGATTTAACCGACCGCGCCAAGGACAAATTGCCAACAGCCGAGCATATTTCGGTGGAAAACTTTTTGAACAGCCCGAAATACGATGAACTGGTGGAACGGTTTAAACAGTAAAGGGAAACTTCATTCAGTGGGGATTTTACTGCCTGCTAATCTGCAGTAAAGGTGGTGAGCAGTTTGTATCTATCAGGCCGTGAACGTAAGATACTCGAATATTTGCTGAAGGCGGGCAATGAGGCAGTGACCGTGAAGGAGATCGCCGTGGCGCTTAAGGTGAGTCCCCGGACGATCCACCGTGATCTGAATAATCTCGAGGGATTTCTGGCGGCCTATCAGCTCACCCTGAAAAAGAAAGCCGGCAGCGGTGTCCAGATTTACGGGGCAAGCGAAGGAAAGGAGCAGCTGGAATCAGCATTGCAGCTGGTTACATCCACGGATTATACCCCAGAAGAGCGAAGAGCCATTCTGTTAGCCGCCCTTTTGGAAACAAATGAACCGTTAAAGCTGTTTGCACTGGCACAGGAACTGCGTGTAACAGAGGCGACGGTCAGCCATGATCTTGATCAGCTGGAAAGTCTGTTGGCTGCCAACCACCTCCACCTTGTTCGCAGGCGGGGATATGGCGTCAAAATCAACGGCGGGGAAAAAGAGAAACGTGCGGTGATCAGCGAGCTGATTGCTGATAACGTTGACCCTTTTTCCTTCGTCTCCATTATCAAAGAAACGATTCAAAAGAAGACGAAACCACAGCTGGGCACGATTTCTGCCCGGCTGCTTGGCTTGATGGATCCAGAAAAACTTGCCGTCATCGAAAAACGGGTAGAAGATGCCAGAAGCGAACTGCCGCATGATTTGGCTGACAGTGCCTATGTTGGGCTGGTCGTGCATCTTGCCTTGGCGATCGAGCGGCTGCAAAAAGGGGATACCATTACCTTTGACCCGGCCTATATGCGGAAAATCGGGAACACGAAGGAATATGCGATTGCCAAGCGAATCATTGCCGATTTGGAAACTGCACTGGACATGACGATTCCCGAAGATGAGGTTGGCTATATCACCATGCATCTGATGGGGGCAAAGCTGCGGAATGACCATCCGTATTTTCTGGAAGATTCCAGTGTGGATATTGCAGTTAAAACCAGGGAGCTGATTGAACGTGTCGGCAGTGAATTGGGTACCGATCTGCATGCTGATTCAGCATTACTAAAAGATCTCGTTGCCCATCTGAAGCCAACGATGTACCGGTTGGAACAAGGAATGAACATAAAAAATCCGATGATTGCTGAAATCAAACGCGATTATCTGGAGTTGCATGAAATCATCAGGCAAGCGGTAGAGGAAGTTTTTCCGGATATCGATTTTCCGGATGATGAAATAGGCTATCTCGTTCTGCATTTCGCGTCCGTAATTTTAACGAATGAACGGGACATTCATCTGCGTGCCCTGGTGATTTGCTCCAGCGGTATCGGCACGGCAAAAATTTTGGCAACCAAGCTGATGCAGCGCGTTCCGGAAATTAAGCAGGTGGACAATAAATCCATGTTTGACCTGGCTCAAACAGATACAACGAAGTATGATCTGGTCGTTTCCACCGTTCCGCTCCAGGGGACAGCAAATTATGTCCTCGCCTCGCCAATGCTTACAAAAGGAGAACTGGAGCGGATTCATAAACAAGTCCGGCAAAGAAAACTCATATACCGGCAGTCAGCGGCAAAATCGACCGAGGAGCCGATGGATTTTCTCTCGTCTCTTACGGCGGTCCAGCAGTATAGCGAGACGATTTTAGCCGTTATGCGGTCGTTTTCCATCATCGATGTGGACCTAAAATCTTCACTGGATTCCCTGCTTCGTCTGGCTTGCGCTGATTTGGAAAAAAGCAGAACCATAACCAGTCAGGAAACGATTTATCAGCGTTTGCGGGAACGCGGGGAAATCAGTGGACTGGGTATTCCAGATACGTCCTTAGCCTTGTATCATAGCCGGTCAGACGCAGTTTTGTCCCCCAGGTTCTCGATTTATTCACTAAAAGAGCCGATTTCCGTTGCCAGCATGGACGGCGGCGAAGGGAAGATGAAGCGCATGCTCTTAATGCTTGCGCCGTCAGAGGCAAGCAGTGAGACATTGGAAATCATGAGCTATATCAGCAGCCTGATCATCCAGAGCATAGGATTGTTCGAGTCAGGGAATGAAAAGGATATAGCGAAATTTCTGTCTGAGCAATTCCAAGCCTTCATCCAAGAAAAAATATAATTAAAGGAGTGCTGAAACCATGGCAAAAGAAGTATTGAGCAGAGATAATATTCAGTTGAATGCAGTGTTGAACACACAGGAGGAAGCCATTCGCCAGGCGGGCGGAATTCTGGTTGATAATGGCTATGTTGAACCGAGTTATGTGGATAAAATGCTGGAGCGGGAAGAAGTGACTTCCACCTATATGGGAAATTACGTTGCCATTCCCCACGGTACCGAGGATGCCAAAACAGCCGTGCTGGAAACCGGAATCTCGGTCGTCACGGTACCGGATGGCGTAGAATTCGGTGATGCCAATACCGTCAAAGTGCTGATCGGCATCGCAGGAAAAGGCGATGAGCATCTGGAAATTCTCTCAAAAATCGCCCTCGTCTGTTCGGAGGAAGAAAATATTTCCAGGATCGTCGAAGCAGAATCCAAGGAAGAAATTATCCGTCTTTTTGATGAGGTGAACTAAATGCTGGCAGTACATTTTGGTGCAGGCAATATTGGCCGTGGCTTCATTGCTGCACTGCTGCATGAAGCCGGCTATCAGACCATTTTTGTCGATGTAAACGAGGAGATCATCAAGAAGCTGAATGAAAAACAGAGCTACCAAGTGGTTTTAGCGGCAGAAAACAGCGAAACACTTACCGTGGAAAATGTGCAGGGAATCAACAGCCTGGAACATCCGGAAAAGGCAGTGGAGGCATTGACCCAGGCAGATCTCGTCACCACCGCCGTAGGTCCCAATGTGCTTGGGGTGATTTCCGAGTTAATTGCCAAGGGTTTGCGCGAGCGTTTGAAGGCAAGCAAGCAGCCGCTAAATTTGATCGCCTGTGAAAACATGATCGGCGGAAGTTCCCTCTTGAAGGAAAAGGTATTTGAGCATCTGACGGAGGAAGAAAGGTCTGTTTTTTCAGATATTTTTGGCTTTCCGAACGCTGCGGTAGATCGGATTGTTCCGAATCAGGACAATGAAGATGTGTTGACAGTGGCGGTCGAACCTTATTACGAGTGGGTAGTCGAATCTTCAGGGATTAAAGGGGAGCGGCCAGCTATCGATGGGATCACGTTCGTCGACGATTTGACCCCATACATCGAACGCAAATTATTTACCGTCAACACCGGGCATGCCGCCGCAGCCTACATGGGCCGCTGGTTTGGACATGAGACCATCACTGACGCGATGCGCGATGAAAAGGTGATGGACACGATCCAGGGGGCATTGGCTGAGTCCGGTGAAGCACTGATTCAAACCTATCAATTTGACCGGGAAGCGCATCAAGCTTACATCCAGAAAATCACCGACCGCTTTCAAAATCCGTATATTTCGGATGAAGTAACCCGAGTCGGAAGAGGCCCCATCCGCAAGCTTGGTGCCCGTGACCGCCTGATCCGCCCGGCAAGCCTTTATATGGAAAAAACCGGGAAGCAGCCCGTTTACCTGGCAAAAGTCATCGCCGCCGTAATGGAATACAAGCACGAAGCCGACCCGGAGGCTGTGGAGCTGCAGCAAATGATCCGTGAACATGGCTATGCCGAAGCACTTAAAACTGTTTCTCAGTTGGATGCGGGTAATCCGCTGATTGATACGGTGCTGAAGGAATTGGAGGAAATGAAAAAAGACTGAACACAGAGTGTTCAGCCTTTTTTCATGGAGTCGTGTCACTTGATTAACGAACAACAGTTCGCAAGTAAGGGATAGAGCTCAATCAGCTAAAGATCTAAAGGAAATCTACGTTTGCTGGTTTATGATCAACAAAGTAAAAAAACCGTGTATGTTGATAAAGGAAAACTGGGGACTGAGGCAGGGGAAAAGTTTATCCGTATTTGAATTCGAGTTAAACAGCAGGGTTTCATTGATGAATAAGGGGAAGCATACAAATTTCAATCGTACGCTTCCCTAAATTTCTGTAAAAAAATTGGCAAATTATCATAAAATGGATGATAGCAGATGCCAATTTCCACTCAGAAAGATGAGTAACTGCGCTTTTAGCCGTATTCTTTATCTCGGATCAAATAATCCGATTAGCACTAACGCTACTGCACCAAGAACTGTCGCATCATCCCCCAATTTGGAAATGACTACATTTGTCTTTTTAGCTTTTTCTGTCAAACCTCTTTCATTGATGGTTTTTTGGATTGGATTTAAAATAAATTTTTCTGATTTCGAGACACCACCACCCAATATGATCAGCTCAGGATTTATAATATGAACGACATTCGTGAGGCCCACTCCTAAAATAACTCCAGTTTCTTGTAATAAATTAATACATTTTTGATCGTTTTGAACAGCTAAATCAAACACTTCTTGACTGGATAAAATGCTTTTATCCGGTATTAATTTATTTGCTCGTTTAACAATCGATGGAGCTGAGGCAAATGATTCCAAACATCCTTGATTTCCACATTCACAGCGTTCCCCATTCATATCAATTGTCATATGTCCCACTTCGCCACCTAAATCGGTTGCTCCATGATATAATTTTCCATCTACGACAATGCCAGCTCCAACCCCGGATCCTAAATTAACAGCCATCATACTGGAAACATTTCCGTATTGGCCAAACCATGATTCTCCCAAAGCCATCGCCCGAGCATCATTTTCAACAGTAACAACCAATCCAAATTCACGCTCAAGCTCGTGTTTAATTGGAATATCCCTTAATTGCAGAATCGGGGCAATTAAAGAGATGCCTGTTTCGATATCAACAACTCCGTGCATTGCCATACCAATTCCCAGTATCTTTTCACGGTTGTTTGCTTTTTTTATAATTTTATGTATACTATCTTTTAATAAGGTAAGAAATGAATCATTCATCAATGGGAATTCAATTGAAACAACTACTCTGTCCTTTATACAACCTGATAAATTACTAAGTATACATTCGATTGTTTTAGGACCTGCGTCAACGCCAATCACATAAAATCCATCTTCATTAACCAGGAGCATGGTAGGTTTACGCCCAACTTTTGATTTACCTAGCTTACTTTCCTTAACTAATCCCTGATCAATCAATTCACGTACAATACTGCTGACTGTAGGTGGGGTAAGCAATGTTTCTTTGGCAATTTGCGCACGGGAAACAGGTTCACTTGTTCGTATTTTATTTAGTATAATTGATTTATTAACTGATTTCATTAATTGAAATGTACCACGTTCCATATTCCATCCTCTTTCATAAACATTTTCACAAAAGCAGCAATCTGGTTATCAAACATCCGCTACTTTGGTTTTTGTCCCACAAAAGGTTACTGCCACACTACCTCCTGATGGGATAATTCTTCTATCAAATAAGCGACCAGTGCACTCCTTTTTGGCATTTCATCAATGATTAAATGTTCATGTAAAGCATGGGCACCACCTCCGACTGCGCCTAAACCATCGATTGTGGGAGATAGAGAAGAAGTAAAATTACCATCACTTCCTCCTCCAGTTGCCTGACTTTGCAAATCAACATGTAATTTTTCCTTAGCAATGGATTGGGCCATTTTAAATATGCGGCGGGTATGTTCGTTTTCCTCCATGGGCGGCCGGGTTAGACCTCCCGTAACTTCTATGGAAACTCCCTGCATATATGGTTTAAGTCCTGATATTAAGGCGGCAATCCGGTCAGCTTCTTCCTGACTCTTCACCCTGAAACCAACAGTTGCGTCTGCCCGGTCGGGAACCACATTCGTTTTGGTCCCTCCTTTTACTATGCCTACATTGATTGTTGTACCGGACTGATGGTTATTCAGACTATTCAAGTATAACATCTGACGAGAAAGTTCTATAATGGCATTCTTTCCTTTTTCGGGTTCACTACCGGCATGGGAGGAAACTCCTCTTACATCGATATTAAACTTTCCGCCTCCTTTTCGGGATGTTTTGAGCGCCCCCCTGCTCGAAATGTATGGCTCCAGAACAAGAACACACTTGCTTTTCCTTGCCTCTTCTTCAATAAGTTCTCTGGATGTGCGGCTTCCGATCTCTTCATCTGAATTCAATAAAAAAACCACTTTGCACCCCACATCTTTTCTTAATTCTTCCAGCGCATGCAGGGCATATATACCCTGGATAAGCCCTCCCTTCATATCATAAACACCCGGTCCAAAAGCTTTGCCGTCTTCTATTTTGAATGGAATTCGCTGCAGATCCCCTTTTCTCCACACCGTATCAACATGTCCCAGTACTAAAATTTGATCTGAACCTTTTCCCCATGTCACACGAAGATGATTACCACGGGTCTGATTAGGAATACATTCACTCTTCCCGCTCGTGAGGTTAGAAAAGAGCAAAGCCATTTTATCAGCCATCTGATCATTGCATTCTTTATCCATAGAAGGAGATTCTATTTCAACGATTTCTTTTAACAGGGAAACCATATCATCTTGTTTATCTTTCAGAAAATCCAATACATCTGTCATCTAATCCATCCCTTAAATCATTTCTGTATTCTGGATCGGATCTCCAGCCCTTGCACTATTCTGCTTGATTTTGTTTGTTAAATTCATCTTTCATTTTGCTCAGCAGATTTGAATCTTTTAAAATATCGTACCCGCTATAAGCCAGTACCTTCGCACCCAAAATTAAAGCTTTCATCCCTTCATTGCTTCCGGCGGCATCACGAAATTCAGCTGTATGGTGGGAATAAGGGGAATTTGGTATTTTAATATAAGGATGTATAGCAGGAACTTTATGACTGACATTCCCCATGTCAGTAGAGCCACCGCCCCCCTTTTTTTCTCTAATCTCCGTTTCCTTCACATCAAATAGCAGCAAATTATCGGTGTATACTTGTGATAATGTTTGGTTCGTTATTAAATCCATGAATCTTGATTCGTAATTTGATATGTTTAATTTACAACCGGTAGCCAATGCAGCTGCTTCTGCACAGTTCTTTACTTTCTCAACAAGAGCACCCAAGGTATCTATACTTTTTGTGCGCACATAAAATTTCGCTTGTGTGTGATCCGGAGTCACATTTGGAACGTCACCGCCCCTTGTTATAATTCCGTGAATTTTCGAATCATTAGTTGTATGCTGTCTTAAAGCATTTATGTTGTTAAAAGTAAGAATTGCAGCATCCAGGGCATTAATTCCTTCCTCAGGCTTTGATGCTGCATGAGCATTCTTTCCGGAAAAGTCAAACTGTAAAGCTTCCAATGTGTTTGATGTCCCACTTCTCAAATGACTTTGAGAAGGGTGTACCATCATTGCCGCATCGACATCATCAAAATAACCATGTTCCGCAATGATTGCTTTTCCTCCAGTTGTTTCTTCTGCGGGAGTGCCCATAACAACAATTTTACCCCCAAATTCATCTGCTGCATCTTTTAATGCTATTCCTGCAGCCAAACTCATTACTCCTATTAAGTTATGTCCACACGCATGCCCGATTGGCAATGCATCATATTCACTCAGGTACGCCAGTGTCGGTCCTGGCTTATTCGAAGTATATACAGCGCTAAAAGCGGTTTCCAATCCAGCTATTCCTCTTTCAACTTCAAATCCGCTTTCTGCCAATTCATCAGATAACCATTCACTGGCTTTAAATTCCTGATGACCCAACTCGGGATTTCCCCAAATTTTCTTGCTGAGTTTGATAAACCTCTCTTTATTCCCCTCAATAAAAGTTGATATATTTTCCTTTTCCATATAAAAAGACACTCCTCTGTTGTTTCCACCTTTCTGCCTTTATTGTTGTAACCCGGTTTTTATCCTTCAAAAAAATTTTGCAATTGCATTAGCTGTCTCAGGATAACCACTTACTTATACGTTCATTTACAAAATCATCGTCATGCAAATGCGGGTAATCTTTATACACGCGATCAATTTCTTCCATTTGACCCTGGGATAATTCCTCGTCCGGGTCAAGGCACCAACATCCTTCCAAAAGTCCCTGGCGGCGGAGTACTTCATGTATACCGGCAATGCAACCTCTGAATTGATGCTTAGCGTCAAAAAAAGCAGCATTCGCATCCGTTACTTCGACATTCCTGCTTAGCAGCTCTGCCGGTATTCGTCCCTTGTCTTTCCGGGCTTGTTTTATCTCTTCCAGAAGTTCGACCGCGCTTTTCGTCCAAACCGACCAATGTCCGAGCAGACCTCCTGCAATACCTTTGCTGATTATTTTTCCATTAACATTAATGTTGTATGTGGTAAGCAAATCAGCAATAATATTGTCATCATTTCCGGTGTAGAGGACAATATCATCCCGACGGCTTGAGTGACAAACTGCCCTTACTACATCCAACGTTTGATAACGGTTGAAAGGCGCTATCTTAATCGCAATGACACCGGGGATTTCGGCAAATTCCTCCCAAAATTCATAGCTTAATACTCTTCCGCCTACAGATGGCTGCAAATAGAAGCCAAAAACAGGAATAATGCTTGCTATTTCCCGTACTCTGTCAATTAGTTCTTTCTCCGACCAATCCTGCAATCCGCCCATGCTGACGAGTCCCAGATCGTAACCAAGATCCGTTGCCAGTTTTGCTTCGGTAACAGCCTGTTCCGTCGGCCCGCATATCCCGGCTACTTTTATAAAGGGCCGGGAAAGCTTTGCCTTTTCAACCTCTTCTGCTGCAATACGCAATACGGGTTCAAGTAAATCAATATCCTTATCCCGAATTTCAAACTGCGTTGTATGAACGCCGACAGCAACCCCACCCGCACCGGCATCCATATAATAACGTGTCAGCGCTCGTTGACGGCGCTCATCCAGCTGACGGGATTCATTTAACGCCAGAGGGTGAGCCGGAATAACCGTACCTTCATGTAATAATTCTTTTATATCGGGATTTAACATGTTATTTTGCATGGTTAAAATGCCCCTTTTCTCTCTTGGAAGTGAGTTGCTTTATTTAAGGTCGGTCTATCACCTTGAACCCAACCGGCCGTCCAGTCTATCATCTCCCGTAAACTGACATTCGGATAACCAAATAAACGATGAGACTGCGAAGCATTATTCAAGAGTGCAGTATCTTGCTCTTCATTTTCAAATATTGGCTTGACTTCAAACAACTCTCCAAAGCGTTCGGCTAACCAACGTGTTGATATCGTTTCGGGACCGGTAACATTTAAAACCCGCGGAGGATTTTCACAAATAGCCAACGAACGGATGGCCATTTCATTTGCATCTCCCTGCCAAATCACGTTGACATGCCCCATTTGTAAGTCAATCGGCTTTTGCTCCTTAACTGCCTTGGCAATTTCCAGCAAAACCCCGTAGCGCATATCAATTGCATAATTTAACCTGAACTGAACCAACGGTATATCATACTGCCTGGAGAAATGTTCAAATACACGTTCACGTCCCAGACAAGATTGAGCATATTCTCCGATCGGTCCCGGGGGATGTTCCTCTGATGTACCGGCAAGGGAAACAGGGGTCAGCGGATAAACATTTCCCGATGAAAAAGAGACGATCCGGGAGTTTTGAAATTTACTTGCGACCCTGCCAGGCAAGTAGGAATTCATTGCCCAAGTAAAATATTCTCTTCCAGTTGTTCCAAATTTGTTTCCTGCCATATAAATTACATTTTTTACATCAGGCAATTGCTGCAGTTGCTCATCGTGAAGCAAGTCAGCGGCAATTGTTTCTATTCCATGGTTTTCCAGGTCTTCCCGTGCTTCTTGAGATGAGAAACGAGATACACCAATGACCTTTTTATTTACACCAGACTGGTCAATCGCGTTCTTTGCAAGTTTTGCCAAACTCGGTCCCATTTTCCCTCCAACACCCAAAATAATAATATCTCCATCTAACTTGGAAATGTCTTTTATTAATTGTCGGGAAGGGTCAGCTAATTTTTTTTCTAATTCTTCGATGGTTTTCATAAGTATCTCCCTCGCACATATAGATTTCTAACTGTTAGCATCCGAAAGCAGTCTTCAAGGACCGCCAGCAATTATTTGCCCGTTATATATGTTCCTTTATCTTATCGTGATCAGGTCAGTTTTTTGTTCACTTGTCACAACCTCTCCCTTCTCTCTCTGCGTTCCTGAATATGTTTTTGCTTAAATATCTGTTCTATTTGGTTTCCTTTGCAGCAGCACACTTTTCATTATTCATCCAATCTTTTGCTACCGATAAGCTTTTGCAAAACGCATCCCGTCATAACCGGGCTCATCCAGAGGAATGTCCTTCAAAAATATCCTGCGACCATCCTTTTGCCATGAACGTCTTGCTGCAATGGCTGCCAGTTCGATTTCAATGAGCGATTGAAGAGGAACCGGGGCTTGTGTTTCACCAGCTAAATAAGGTAATACTGTCTCCAGCATAGGCCGGTACAATTGATTGTTATCTACTTGAAAATGGGAAACATCATTTTCAGTCACCACGGTTGCGTAAAAAGGCAAATACCCTTTCGTTGCACCAACACTAATCAGCCCTTTTCGTCCGTCTTCCCAGGCGATTTCGATTTGTTGCTGCATACTGGATCCCAAATAGCGCACACTCTCCATTCCGGAGCCCAATAGTCCGTGCATGAGTGAGTAGGCATGGATGCCGTAATTAAATTCATCCGTTGAGCATCCTGCCATCGCGAATACGAATTCTGAAAAGGGATCATGCTCATTCAGCCAATTGCTGACCTCGTTACAATAGCGTAAAGCCGACCCGCCCGTTATACGCATCCCCTGACTCTCCCATTCCAGTAATTGCTCCAAATCTCTTCTATTGCCCGCCATAGGTTTATCAATAAATAAAGCCTTTTCAGCATGGACAAACGGACGCGCTCTTTCCAAATGCAAATCCCAGTTAACACTGTGGATCATCGCCATATCAACAACTTCAGCCATTTCATCCAGCGATTCAAATACCCTGTCTATACTATTTTCAGATGCAAAATGTTCAGCATAACCAGGAGGATAAACCGTTCCTCCATCATATACACCAATTACTTCATGCCCCAAAGAACGCAATATCGGCAGCCATGCTTTCGGATGAGACGTATCCAGGTCAACCATTCCTATTCAAAGGCTTTTCAAATTCAGTTCTCCTTTCTGAAAAAACAGATAAATTCGGGGATTTAATCGTCATATCGCCTCTCAAGCACTTAACGCTTTACAGGCCTGCTCCAGTCGCTGCAACGCCTCTTCAACATCTCGATCTTTATGGCTGAAATTGACATATGAAACATCATACAATGATATTCCGTTGTTATAAGCAGCTCTGAAAAACTGATTCTTAATCTCCTTATCCGCGCCAGATTTTACGGTAAAAGCGATACAGGGCCAAAACCCTTTCATTTCAATCGGAATGTCGTACGTTGTAAAAAGCTCATTCATACCGCTCCACATCTTTTCTCCTTGCCTCCATAAGTGATTAACTACACCTTTGTTACGGTAAGTCAGCAAAGTGGCTTTGGCAGCAGCCAAAGACAATGTCTCACCCGCAAAGGTAGAAGAAATGGTGACTCCTCCTTTTTCACATGCAGCCATCACCTCTTTCTTGCCTGCATATACCGAAACAGGCATGCCGTTTGCCATTCCTTTACCAAAAACGGAGAGATCAGGTTTAACATTGAAATACTGTTGGACCCCGCCCAATGCGATACGGAAACCGGTAACAATTTCATCAAAAATCAATAAGCTGTTATGTTTTCGCGTTAGCTCACGCAGAGCAGGATAAAAAGCTTTGCCCGAGTCCATATCAGCGTAATCAGCAGAAATAACAACTGCTGCTATTTGATCGTGATATTGTACAAAAAGCTGCTCCAATCCGGAAATGTCATTCCAAATAGCAGTATGATGCAGGGCACTTATTGAGGACGGGACACCGGGAATTGATGACATGGCCGTTTGCCCGGGAAGTGTTTGTCCTCCTGATGCCAAACCGTTTAACCATCCATTGTATCCGATTTGAATAATATGCTCTTTTCCCGTATAATGACGGGCCATGCGAATACAGGCAGCAATCGCTTCACCGCCGGTCTTTAGGAAACGCGCCTGTTCGGCTCCCGGAACCACCTCACAAAGCATTTCCGCAACTTCACATTCCAATGGATGCGGATGGCCGTACAAAATTCCGCTCGAAAGCTGGTCTTGAATCGCAGCATCCACATCAGGAAATTGGTATCCGAGAGTGATGGGACCAAGCCCATTGCGAAAATCGATAAACTCCCTTCCATCAGCGTCCCGAACACGGCACCCTTTGCCTTTTACGATGACGCCTGGTTCTTCAGGCAGAAGCCTAGGAGCTTTTGAACAGGTGCCGGATCCCCAGGGCATAATCTTATTTAACCTGTCTGTCCATACTTGGGAATTTAACGTATCCAATGTCTCATCCTCCTGTATTACTCAGGTTCTTCTGGTTGTTCTGGTTTTTTTGTTCAACTTTTTTAATGAAATTCAGAATGATCCACGACCATACGAAACTAAACGTGCTAACTCCAAAAAAAAGGATTAACCCCGGAATGGATACCATGATAAGATATATAAGATAAGTAGATACAAGTAATAAAACGGTCTGTAAAGGGGCTATAATGCTCATCATAATAGGATATTTAAGATACTGTGAAAAAGGGAAATCAAAATGAACGTACACAGGAAAAAAGTACATTAACATGACTAAAAAAAATATAGATAAAATAATTAATCCCACTCTTACCACTAAAAAAAGCAAGTTATCACCAGAAGGGAATATTTGTAAATCTATATATAATATCGAGCCGATTACTACGAGTACAAGTCCCAGAAGATTCACCTTTTTAAATTCAGATTTATAATATTTCCAAAAGGTCTTAAATACGGGAAATTCTTGCTCTCCCATCACCCATTTTCTGATAATAGCGAACATTGCCGTGGTAGCCGGAAAGAAACCAAAAATAACCAGACCCACCATGGTGAAAACAATCCATAATATATTTACATACGCCAGACGCATCAACCAATCACTTACACTATAAAAAGTTCTGGCCCAACCTGTTAATTGCATAAAAATCCCCCATATACACCAATATTTGAATTAGAATTAAAACACATTAGGAGATACAATGTTTTGATATTTTTTCCAAAACCCTGTTCCAAGACCTTCCGGTGTACGATCTAACGGCAAACGTTCTTCTTCCAATTCTTCGATAGATACGATTGAACCATATACATAATCCAATACCCTTTTCCTTGTTGTTTCCATACGGCTGGTCATCCCGCCATAGCGAAGATCCAGTACTTCCCAGCCAAATGGTTTGTATGTTTTGAACCAATGTTCCCGCTGTTCTTCACGCAAGAGGTTGATTCTTCTTATGATCTCTGGAATCTCCTCTTCAGCTATTTGCTTTAATTGGCCAACATCTTTTTGAAGGTAGACCTTGCGCAGCCTGATTCCTAAATCGCTCTTCAAATTTAATACAGCACATAATTTCCAAACGACCCGGAAGTCATAGGCTTTGCCTTCATAGCGATTAACATAATCAGCAAATCTGCTCTCCAGTTCTTTATAATGTTCAGCAAGATGCAGATCCTCTATATCCTTATCGAACAATCCCAATAAAGGATCTTGCCATAAAACATATTTGGATACATTTGCCGGCCACCTATTCTCCTGATTAATTTTTGGTGTTCCATCCAGCAACGTTAAATCCATAAAAGCATGAAACGAAATTCCTGTACAAAATTCGACTCGCTTCTTCAGTTTCTCTTCATTTAAATGTTCACTATACGCATGTTCAGCGAAAAGCTGCAGTCCCAGCAAAGCGGAAAAATGCGTATTCTCCGCTCCGTCATCCTGCCATATTGCAGCAAATACTTCCTGTACCCCTTCTTTCTTACACGCACCTAATGCAGCGTTAGCATCCTCGAAGGTTCTTTCATAAAAAGTACCAAAGGTTCCCCATGTTTGAATACCACCTGCAAAAACAGGCATCCGACCAAATGCCTTATGCTTGTTTATAAAAGTACGAAAGAAATCTTCATCTCGGTTATAATAATCCCAATAAACAAAATCTACGTCAGCAGGCATGTTGTTGATAACTTTTTCGGGAATATCCGCTTCCGGGTCCGTGTATTTATTTGTCTTTGAACCCATACGAAAGAACATGTCACTCCAAATCATCGGGTTTAAATCATGTTTTTCGGTGATTTCCAACACTCTCTTAATATGGTCTATAAAAATCTCAAAGCGATCACGATAACCGTTTTGCAGCAAGTTGCGGCCTAGTCCCATTCCCCAGGCTTCGTCCATACCAATATGAATCCGGTTACTTCTGAACGGATCCGATACAGCCTGAACCATTTTTTCGATGAATGCATACGTTTTTTCTTCACCTGCAAGCAGTACGTCTTCGTCTTCACGAACATCGTGATAAGCCGGCCATTTCAATACCATTTTCATGTGGCCGAGTGTTTGGATACACGGGATAAGTTCAATGCCAAACTGAAAAGCATAATCATCCAGTTTTTTTAGTTCTTCATGACTATACCTTCCACGCATATGACCGAAATACGGTTCATTCTCTACCGTGTAAGTATCCTCGGTATAAAGCATGACCATATTAAACCCCATCAGTGCCACTTTATGCATAAACTCTTGTACAGCAGGTACGGTCATCACTGCATTTCTGGAACAGTCGATCATCGTACCCACTGTTCTGAACTGCGGTTTTTCCGAAATATGAAATTGCTCTTTCTCCTGATAAGCCTCTGCAAATAGACCTAAAGCTCTGTAAAAGTGATTTTTTTGATCATACTTTATTAAGCCATGTCCATCCGTTAAGGAAACTTCAAGCTTCCCTGATGTTTTTTCTATCTTCAAGGGGAGACCTTCATCAGATTGTTGAAAACCCATTTCCTGACTTAATATATCTATGCCTTCTATTAATCTTTCCAGCTCACCCTCAAACTTAAGTTTCATGTAATGTATTCTCCTTTTTATTCCTTCTCATTTCTTCACTTGAGTATAATGGATTTTGCCGGAAACATTCTTCTATTACTGCAGCTTGCTGACGGATTTGTATTGGTGTGACTTGTAATGGCTTCCTATCTGCTAAACTATGATAGAAATCAATGTAATAACTCGAAAACATCATTTCCCACATGTTCCCTTTCAAAAACCAGCTGTCCTCATACCACATTAATTTCTCTTTACCATAAACCGGTATACCATCGCTATTTTCCAATGGCTCCTCAACAAGCTTCTGTTCCGGGGCTTCTTCAGGCCTGTAGTACTTCCAGTTTAATTGTTTCTCAGTCCCCGAAATTCCTCCATGAGTACCTTGGACATGGTAATTCCACCCAGGATAAGCAGAAGTGGAGGAAATTTCAATATCAAGCAGCGGGCGTTCCACTTCGGATAACATGATTTTTACATAATCCTCTGCATCACCAAACGAATTTGTGCGATCCATGAAACACGTTACTTCAGGTACCGTATCCGTATTGAAGAACTGCAAAGCCTGATCCAGCTGATGAGTACCCGTATTCAACAGATTTCCTCCATGATTTGCTTTTAGTGTTTGCCAGTCCCACCTTCTGGAAAATTTGTTGTGATTAATACTAATTTTAACGATTCTTCCTAGTACGCCGGAATCAATGATCTTTCTCATATGTACATACGCCGGAGCATATCGTGAATTTTGAAAAACAGCTAATGTCTTTCCTTTTTCTGCTGCAGTTTCGATCAGTATATCGACATCTGACACGTTACGAGCCAAGGGCTTTTCACATAAAACATGAAACCCTTTTTCAAGAAATTCACGCGTCAGCTTTACATGCATATGGCTTGGTGTAGCATTCACAATAAGATCAATGTCTTTCCTCTTGAATAAATCGCGATAATCCGCATATGAATCACAGCCAAACTCTTCTTCTGCCCTTTTGCGTCTTTCTGCCGACGTATCCGTAACCGCAGCAATATGAAACATCTCCGGCAACTTGGATAAAGTCAAAGCATGTATATTCCGTCCACTTCGTCCCTGACCTACTATTCCTACCTTTAGTTGACTCATGCTGCATCACCCTGATTTTTTTATTTTGATTAAAGGAGCCGCAGTCATATGAAGCTAAACATAAACCAAACCACGACTCCAGCACACTTATATGAATCTGTTGAACTTAACGTCTAACCCAAGGTTCAAAATCACCTAATTCTTCAAAGCCCTCATTGTAATCCTCTACAATTTCGGATCCGCCTCTTTCCAACCATTCCTGCACGACTTGATCCCACTCAGATATTGGTCTTTCACCGACAATCATCTTGACGTGCTCATCAATAATAAACTGCCGCAGATCTTCACCCATCTCGATATTTGCTTCTGACTCAATCAAATGGGTCCTCCTGCTGTAAGCATCCTGTTCAGCATGCATTTCTTCTTTCTTCCTTACAGCTTCTCTTAATATATCAGTCTCAAAATTCCTCCAGTTTTCCGTTACTGTCCCCGGAGGAACATAACCTGAAGCATCAGGTAAATAAGCTGAAGGGGCCAGACCCTGTTCCGCAGCATTTTGTTTTGTCACGACTTCACCGTCTACATAGTCATAACCTTCACCTTCTAACCCATGAAACCAATCATAATCTTCATTGTCCGGATTACGTTCATCTCTTGGGTAATACTTCCTGCCAAAATCAATCAACTCCAGAATGCGTTCAACTTTTCCGGGTTCATCAGATAATTCAGCTGACAGTGTCGTAATACTATTATAACCTCTATTCATTTTCCAGCCTGCGTTACCTTCTGGATCTTCAAATGCCGGAACAGGGGCCAATTCAGCATCAGGATCTACCTCTACCAGAGTTTTTGCAAAATCATCATAGCCGGTCCATATCCCTAATACCCAAATGCCTGCTTCACCGGAGTAAAAAGAATTATTCGCCTGATCCGTCGTCATGACATGGAAATCCGGACTCAGTGCTCCTTCCTGGTAAAGATCATGGAATAATTGAACAATCTCTTTCCATCCTTCTCCAAGACGTTGAGGAAGTACGTTTCCATTTTCGTCCGTCGTTGTACCATAATATACTTCCGGATCCCAGTAAGGTCCCTGTGCATGGAATGGAAAGATGTTATTAGCCAATACTGTTGTAATGAGACCAAACGTATCGTCCTCACCGTTTTGGTCCGGGTCCTCTTTAGCAAATGCAATGGCTACATCTCTCAACTCTTCGTAACTCGTCGGCATTTCCAATCCTAAGTTATCCAGCCAGTCCTGACGAATGACCATGGAATCAGGAAATGGAGAAATGTAATTAGGAATACCGTAAATTTGACCGTCTACAGATACACTATCCCAAAAAGTTTCAGGAACTGCTTGCAATGATGGATAGTCATCGATGTAATCATTTAAAGGCAAAAAGGCACCCTGCGAAGCAAACGTTTTATATTTAGTGTCCCCACCAGTAAACCCTACTACATCAGGTATATCTCCGGATGCGAATGTTGTGGTAAGTTTCTCATCATAACCGTCTTTTAATGCTTTTTCAGGTTGGTAATCAACATTAAACCTTTCATTAATCATCTCTAAACCAGGTCCATCTGCTGCTACACCTTGTACTGAAAAATCTAAGGCTGTAATGGTATATGTCTCATCGGAAGTGTCCTCTTGTTCATTTCCATTGTCTTCATTTTCAGTCTGTTCCTCTGACCCTGCCTCATCCGTGCAAGCAGTTAAAGCAACCACCAGCAGGACAAGTGCCAGTAAATACATGAGTTTTTTTAACCCCATCTTCCAATCCCCCTCTAAATTAAGTTTGATCACTATTCCTTTTCAACCCGCCCGTCAAAAATTGTTATCCTTTTACCGCTCCAAGCATCACCCCCTTAGCAAAATGCTTTTGGAGAAACGGGTAGACAATCAGAATTGGCACAGTCGCCACAATAACTGCTGCCATCTGTATCGTCTCCGGAGGCGGCGCAACATCCGTAACTAACTGACCTGTTGTAATATCCATATCCTGAGTAATGACCATCTGCCTCAAGACAACCTGAATCGGCCATTTTGCCGGGTCTGAAATATAGAGCATTCCATGAAAATAGTTATTCCAATGGTTGACCGCATAAAATAGTCCGATTGCCGCCAATGCAGGTTTTGATAATGGCAGTATAATTCTTCCGAAAATCTGTAATTCATTTGCGCCATCCACAAAAGCAGACTCAATGAGTTCATTAGGAATATTCAAAAAGAACTGCCGCATGACGATTAAATTGAATGGAGCGATTGCTATAGGGATAATCAGTGACCAAACCGTATCCAACAAACCGGTTGCGTCTACAACAAGGTAAGTTGGAATCATCCCTGCCTGAAAAATCAGCGAAAAAACAACCATAAAAAGTATTGGTCTTTGTCCAGGTGCATTGCGCGTAAGACCATATGCCATCGTAGCAGTAAAAGCCAAATTGACAATTGTGCCGACAATAGTGACAAATATGCTTACAAATATCGATCGTATAAATTGCTCACTGGCAAAGATATACTGATAGGCATCCGTCACCCAATTTTCCGGCCATATGATGAAGTCTTTCGTTATAAAATCCTGCATTGAAGAAAATGAAACTGAAAAAACATAAAGCAACGGAAATAGCATAATAAAAGCAATGATTGCCAGCAGTATGATATTACCAGCGTCAAATATTTTTTCTGACAGTGTTCGATTTTTCATTCTTGTACCACCCTCTCTCGTTAGTATTTGTGTTTAATAGAGACCCTGTTCTCCAAAACGCTTTGCTAGCCGGTTGGCAGCTACAACCAATATAAGGCCAACTAATCCTTTAAAAAGGCCGACTGCCGTTGCAAAGCTGTAATCTGCTTGCTCAATCCCTTTAAAGTAAACAAATGTGTCCAATACGTTCCCAATATCTCTATTTAAAGGGTTTAGCATTAGAAATATGTGTTCGAATCCTGATTCCATAACATTTCCAAGTCGCAAAATCAATAAAATTATAATTGTGCTGCGTATAGCAGGCAATGTAATATGCCATATTCTTCTCCACCTGCTTGCTCCATCAATCATTGCTGCTTCATAAAGATTGGGGTTGACACCTGCCATGGCAGCCAGGAAAATGATCGTACCCCATCCACTCTCTTTCCAAATATTTTGCAGGGTGATAAGCGGTCTGAACCACTCATCACTTGTTAAAAATGGAATTGCTTCAAATCCAAAAGATGTTATAACATCATTAATTATCCCTTCACCACGAAGGAAAATGACCGTTAACCCTACGATAATTACCCAGGATAAAAAGTGAGGTAAATAAACGATAGATTGAATCGTGCGTTTGTATATTTGATTTCTCACTTCATTCAGCATCAAAGCCAATACAATTGAAAAAGGAAAAGAAATAAAGATCTGCAAGAACGAAAGAACTAATGTGTTCCATATGACTCGCAGTACCTCTTGACTCTCAAAAATTGTAGCGAAATGCTCAAATCCAACCCACGGGCTGCCTGTATATCCCTGAAATGGATTATAATCCTGGAAAGCGATAATCAATCCGCCCATAGGTAGATACTTGTAGACTAAAAAAAATAACAATCCCGGTAATAAAAGAAGATAAATGTACCGGTATGACCAAAACTTCCTTTTCCGTTTCGGCTTGCGTTTGTTCTTTCGATTTCCAGACGGTTCTTCCTCTTTGTCCGGCTGTTTAATCAGTTCTGTCTCCAATGTTGCTCCCCCTCAGCCATTTGCAGATTTAAATTTTATTGAGTGATTATTTCACATTTCAAATTTGGTTAAATGTTAGCGCTAACAACATAGTAGCTATTTCGTGTTTTACTTACAATTATCAATTCCATCAGGTAAATTCAAAGAAAGATAAAACTACGAAAATAATGATAAAAGCTACGTCAACTGTTTAAGTTCTCCAACTGCTTGTTTCGAAAAGCGATCGTTTTTTCAAGCTTTTCATCAAACGTCATGATATTAAATTCTTTTAAGACTTCGTCGATCGTAAACTCATCTGTTTCGCTTGAGAAAAGGAAAGATCCCAATTCTCCACTGGCTGGATAGGTCATTTTAACTTTATTTCCGTATTTCTTTTTTATCTCCATCACTCGATCAAAATGCTCTTTTGCTGTAAATCTTTCTGTTATTTTGCAGTCTAAATTGATTTCTCCGGTTATCACAGGGCTGTAATTGCTGCTGCTGTCAATCACGTCCCCTAACGGAGATATAATTTGCCCCTCTTTTCTGGCTATTGCTCCAACATAATGAGAACGGCAGGAAAACGCCCAATAGTTATGTCGCATACCAAAATGTCCTAACGAAGAATGAATAAGTATATCAGGCTTTCGTTCTGAATAGGCAGCTCTCAATTCATCAAAGATCAGATCATAACAAATCGTTATCCCAACTGTGCCAAAATCACATTCTACAATTAAGGGTTCGTTGCCGCATATTATACCGGAAGACATTTCTCCGATAGTCAGGAAATTTTTATAGTAGGTGCCAACAACTTCACCTTGCCTGTCAAGTAATTGGGTGCAATTACGCTTAGTACCATCTGACATGACTTTAAATGCGGAATAAGCGATGTAGCAACGATTTTTTTTTGCTGCCTCTGAAAATAAATCCAGAAGCTGGTCTCCCCTTTCTTGATAATACTGATTACGTCGCTCTTTATCGCGTATGACTGGACGATCACAACATTCCGGTAATACAAGAAGGTCGGGTTGATCAGTCATAGCCAATTCCAGATGCTTACTCCAGTGATCTTTCATTTTGGATACAATCCTGGAACTCGTATCATTTTGTTCCACTTCCATAGGAAATGGCGATAGTGCACTAACTGTAACATGCCTTGCCATAGTATTTTCCTCCTAAATTAAGTTTTTTGTTTTCACTGCCATATGTTTCAGTATTGGTGGAACGGCCGGATATGAACCTCCGGCCGTTTAACCTACCGTTCATTTGATCTTTACTTATTCATCCATTCTTCAATGTAACTGGGCTTTCTGTATATTACTGCCACAGAAGAAGTTCTATTGCCACTTCGCAATTAACGATTCCGCATCTGTTTTGAGCGTGTTATATACCTTCCAGGAAATCAACTCATTCTCTTGCTGGTATTCAAGCAGACGCTTGAAACTCTCCATATGTTTGACAGCTTTGTCCATTGACTCTCTTTCTTCGTAATGACTTACAGAAGTCAAATGGATCCGCATAAGTCGGGCATTTCCGGTGTCTGCGACTTCCCCTTCCTCTTCGTAGCGGTCAACCAGTGTTTTCATATGATCCACACTAGAATTAACAAGATTGGACGGTAAAATCTCCAAGTCTTCCAGCCAATAGCCATCTCCGTCATTCATTTCAAATCGGTCAGGTGCTCCAAAACGCAATTCCTGAATCAAATTCACATCCGGATATTTTTCCCGAATCTCACGGGTGTCAATTGTAATCTCATGCCACTCCCCATCATCAATGAGCTGGTTGTTTCCTACTATTATCTCAGCATCAGATTCAGCCGCAGGTGCTGCAGCTATATATACACTTCGCTCTTCCTCAATCGTACTGAAAGCTTGTAAGTAAAGTGCTATTGGTGTTCCTGGCTCAATGCGATAATGGAAATTAATGAAGGGGTATTTGTCAATATACCAATCCGCCGGCATCATCCTTGCGTTTGCGGCTTCATTATTGTCAGCAATGAAATGCCCTGCCTTGTTCCCGTTTTCCCCTTCTTCAATAACGAGGTCTGTCGTCGGGCGAGATAAATAGAGCAGCCACCAGGAATTAGCATCCTCGTTCTCAAAATTGGACGAACCGCCTCGTGTTGCGTGACCAAACTGGTTGAAATTAATATGGATGAAAGGGTTCTCATCTTTATTAGGTTCTGTTACTTCGACATAACTCGTCGCATGATACGTACGGCCCTGATCATCAGTTACCTCTAAAAACACCGGATATCCGGATGGTCCTGCTGAATCTTGACTGATAAACGGACCTTCATAACTGTGGTTCACCTTACTGCCCTCAGCCTTTGTTCCATCACCAAGACTCCAATCATACGCCAATGGACCATCAACACCTTGAACTGTTGCAGTAAACGTTACCTGCTCATTCTCATGCACGCTAAATGAGTCCGTATCTATTTCCACAGAGACACGCCCATTTTCACCGTATTCAAAGACACCCATATCAGGAGCGGCACCAGACCAGGCTAAGCTTACCGGATCGCCCGCTTCCCAACTCACACTTTGATCTAGTGTTAACGTACTATTCTCGTGATCGATATCGATAACACGAGCTTGTTGTGAAGCGGATCCTACCGCAATCAGGTCACCTACTTCACCTTCAATTCCATATCCGTCATAAAAGTATTTTGTATCTTCAACTTCGACTACATCTCCCGAACCGGAACTCGCCGCAACTGTCAGCGAATCTCCTGCGTCAATTAATGGACTGTCCGATGTTAATCCATAATTATGATTTTCGGCATCGACAAAGCCTGGACCGATATTTATGTTATCACTGAATTGGTTCCCGTTTTCCTGTTTCCATCCATTCGACTGTACATCTTCCAGGCTTAGTGCCTTTCCAGTGCCATTATCAAGGATCCCTTCCGCACCTTGTGCCCAGAAGGCATTATTATGAAATTGAAAGTGAGAGGCATCTCCATCAAACAAGATTTGCCGATTTCCGCCTTCAAGGTCATTGTTTGAAAAAATATTATTCTTAAACGTATAATCCTCTACCACACCCGCAATATTTACCGCGTCAGTATAGTTGTCATCAAATACGTTGTTATAAATTCTTGTCCCTTTAGAATCTGCCCCTTCATTATAATAATGAATATTTATCGGGCTGCCGAAATTGCGATATACCTTGTTAAAACGGAAGATACTATCTTCCATCATTAGCTTAGCTTCAGGACCAGCCGACATCCCGCCATGATAGGCATGTGTTATAATGTTATTCTCAAACAGCATATTTGGATCTCCAAATGCTTCAAAAGGACGTCCCCAACTTCCATGAAACACATTTCCTCGTACTACGGTATAATTGTTCGACTTAAATTGAAACAGCGGTGAAAAGGCTGTGGGCGAGTGTCCGGCATGACTAATTGAATTCCCTTCCAGCACAACTCGATCTGTACAGGCAAACCACATCATGTCGCCACCCTGAAACTGACGAAGAATATTGTCCTTAAACTCTATTTGACTGGCATTTTTTATAACAACCGGGATACCGGCTCCACCTCTGCCCAAACCAAATGCCTTTTCCATAACAAGATTTTTCACTTTAATATTTTGAGAATCACTACCAGGATCAGTATCTGCGGTACAATTATTTCCTGTCGAGTTCGTGCTGTTGATTGTTAACCAACGCCCGAATTCCAGATTTTGCGGCTCAATATGCAATCCATTAATCTCGATATATTCTTTTCCTAAAATGGTAACTGCATGATGATAGTCATCTGTTGATAGTCCTGCCAATCTGGCTGTCCCCGGTTCTTCTGCTTTATAAATAATCGGGGCATCCTCCGTTCCGCTGTTTTCCGGTTGGAGTATGCCTTCATACGTTCCCGGCAGGAAAACTACTGTATCACCTGTTTCAGCTTGAGATGCTTTATCGAGTGTTCTCCATGGTTCTTCTCTCGTGCCCGGCCCATTGTCATTTCCATCGGGACTGAGATAAAAAACCTGATCATTTGTATCCGCTTTCACAGGCGATACACTTTCCATGCCATCCGTTGTCATTAACATCACGACTACCATCAAAGCCAGTGAAGGAATTAATAATTTTCGCAGGTTAAAATACAACAATAAAACCTCCCTTTTTATATTTTCAATATCATAATTTATACAACCATATGGTATTTTTACGTTCAATTATCATTTGATTATCTTGCTTTCAAATAAAGATAAAACACGATATAAAAGATAAAAAAATACTGATTCATTAGCAAGCGCGTAACGAATCAGCGGTTTTGAGTTTATGATGTTTAAGCACCATCACGATACTTTTTTCGAAATTGCCCTGGTGGCAATCCTTCTATATTTTTAAACACACGGGTGAAATTATGAACATTTGAATAACAGAGTTCCTGTGAAATTTCTTTAATAGGTTTATTGGAATGGATTAACCACCCTTTCGCTCTTTCTATTCTTAAATCAATCACGTAATTGCTGAAATTTGTGTCTGTTTGGGCTTTAAATGCTTTGCTGAGTTCAGAAATGGACATATTAAATTCATCAGCAACCAATTGTAAAGACAGATCCGTTCCAATGTTCTCATGAATGTAACCGATAACATTCTTAATCGTTTGCTCTTGTTTTAAATGAAGCAGTGCATCCTTTTTTTCTGCTATGGAATGAAAAACATCTTCAATTAACCAATGCTTTACTTCTTCTATGTTATTCTTAGCGTTCAACTGTTGATATAAGTCATCCTCAAAGAATTCATTTTTGTCATAACCCATCTCATCAATAAAAAGATGTACTTCACCAATTAAATAAGCAAAAAAACCTAATATACTTTCATAATTCTCAACTTTTCGCGAAATCAAATCTATTAATTCGACCAAAGATTTTTCCGCCCGATCAAAATTACCATGAGCGATACTGGATATAACTGATTTTTTTAATTTGATTACATCTACATCAATTTCTCCGGAGGAATCTGTATTCTTATCCGAAATAGTGACATCATTACCCATAGTGAAGCGATAATTAAGAAGTGTTAATGCATGCTGATAACATTCTTTTATACTATTATACCCTTCACGAGCACTGCTGACAGCGATAGAAACAGAGAAGCCCAGATATTCCATAACCTTTTCTCTTATAATTGAACTAATTTCTTCTACGACATCGTTTGTGTATGTATCAGCTTCTTTCACTCCGATCACTAATGCGACATGACCGGGCTTCGTTCGTACTGTAAGATTGGAAAAGGTTGGTTCACTGATCTCATCGACCATTTTAGAAAGGGCGTACATCATGATGGATTGATCTTTTTCATTATATAGTTTTCTGAAATTACTGAATTTATCTATCTCGACAATACAGACATAAAACCAGGGTCCCTGCAGTGAAAGGTACTCTGTTTTTTCATTTAACTCTTCAATTTTCATGCCTTCAAGTAACATCTGCCGCTCCACATTTTCTTTTATAAACGAACTTTGCTCAGCTAATTCATTTTTTAATTGTTCATTGGTTTCCATACTGTTATTCAAAAATTGTTCCAGTGATGTAAATTCATCGGTTCTCTCAGAAGGTTCTTTAGATAATGATGGAAAATTCGTCATTAGCTTCTTCAGTGGAAAATAAAGACGATTGGAAAACATGATGATAACGATAATCCAAACTACAGAAATCAGAGCGGTCATACCCCACGTTAAGTACCTTATTTTATCCGCTACTCCCGAGAGCGCCGTCACCGGAGTCATTGCTAGGAGATTCCAATCATTAAAACTTGACTCAAGCAACGCAGGGGTATAATCTGTACCGCCTGATGAAATAATTCCTTCAAACGACCCAGGATTGGACAGAAGCTGATATAATTGGGTAGATGAATTTATTCTTGAACCGATATCTTCTTCATGACTGCCCAAAACAACCTGCTCATTTTCATCTACTATTAATAATTTGCCGCTGTAATCTTCTACTATCTGGCTCAACAATCCAACTAGTCTGTCAGTATTTGCATGTATTATTACCCACCCCTCTCTTTCCCCAATATCAGAAATAGGCCTCACAAATAAAAGCTCGTCTTGTGAAGGATAGGTAAAAGGCGAAATGACGGTGGATCCATTAAATTCCGAAGCGATTATTTCATTTATACCACGATAGTCAAATTCAGACTTATTTATATAACCATATTGGGTTGAATACACTCTATTGAACTTATCGTAAATGATCGATACATTTATATTTATATCCGAATATGTTTTATATTGATGAACAGTACGAACAACCTCCAAAGCTTCACTGCTGCTTTGATTTGTTAAACCTGAATTTACTGAATTTGAAACTGTATTATCGGAAGCTAACTGATAAGTTAATTCGTCAAGACTGTTTAAAAAAGTCCCTAATTGAAAGTCGATCTGTTTCAAGAAAGCCTGGTGACTTTTTCCCACTTCCGCTTGTATGCTGTTCACAGCTGTATTAGTGGAAAATAAGCCCAGCAGAAGAAGTGGTACAATACTTATTAATATCGAAAAAAGAGTAATTTTCCTTTTGAAAGATAGCGGTTTTAAGAGATTTTTTATTCTGAACTTTTTAAATAAAACTTGAAAATGTTTCACCCAATCCCTCCCCCCCTTCCAATTACATTAATGACTATATGAATGAAGCGATAACCATACTGTTAAAAGTTTATTTTTGAAAATGAATCAGACATCTTTAATGATTTGTAACAGTTCCTTCGTATGATAATTACTTTCAACCCCGGGTTTGTGTACCAGGTATTCAGCTATTTGTGCATCTGACATCGCGTAAGCCTCTTTATATCCGCTGATCAACATAGTCAGATAACTTTTGGACGGAACAGTAAAGTCCTTTTCATCCATGTCCAGAAAATGAGTAAATGTAAATATTGGATAGTCATCATATTTACCGGCATAAAGGATATTACCGTATCGAGTTTCTTGCACAACCTCTGACCCTTTTTCAACAATATGATCAAAGTTAATTTCAAGTACTGAACCACCGTTTTCCTGCTTTACAACATCAGCAAATTGGCTCTTTGTTATTAAGTACATACGCGCCAATGTCCCTGCAACGGAACTTTTGGTTGTACCGATAAATGCAACCCCACCTCCCCATCTGTCGGAATGATGGGAGAAATAAAGTGGAAAATCCAGTTGAACAGATCGTATTTGAAGTGGCAGCGACTGATCTCTGCACCCTGTTTCAGTTTTTTGTGAGCCGGGCGGTCTTCCGCCCTTTATATAGCAAAGAAAGCGTTCTTCGCATAAATTAGAGCCAAAACTTGCATACCAAACATATTCAAGATTGTCCTCATTCATGGTTATATCCTCTACCCTTTTAGCCTGCTAAAATTGCGTGTTTGCTCTGTCATTGCTTTCTGAGTTAAATTCCGTAAAACAAATCTTTATAAATTAATTTTATTTATTTTTTCTATATTCATTATACGAGCTTCTTATAGCGTTTTCAACCCTCATTGAAATCTATTTGAAAAAGAAATTATAACTAAACACAAATTATAAACTGGTTGATAAATCCTTAATTTTCGTTGTACGTCAAGCGTCCCTCACACACCGAAAACCCAAATTTCCTGTTGAACTGTCCTTTGTATTTGAGCTTCTTGCTGCCACGCGATAACGATTGCAATAAGAATAATGACACAAATAAGAACCTCCACGCATTGTTTTAGGTGTTTGCGGATCCACTGTTGGAGATAGATTCACAGATTTATCAAACCAATCGGAACACCACTCCCATACATTTCCGGACATATTATACAAACCATACCCATTTACAGGAAATGATTCTACAGGTGCTGTTCCCAAATAGCCATCGTTCTTAAGGTTTGTCCGGGGAAAATCTCCCTGCCAGATATTGCAATAATGCTCCCCATTTGGGTGCAATTCATCCCCCCAGGGGTACTTTTTCTGTTCGAGTCCGCCTCTTGCAGCGAATTCCCATTCTTTCTCCAGCGGAAGGCGTTTACCAGCCCATTCACAAAAAGCTTTTGCATCATTCCATGAGACGTGGATAACCGGATGTTCCATGCGAGTCTCAATATTGGATCCCCTTCCTTCAGGCTGATACCAATAAGCTTCCTTCACCGCAAACCACCATGGCGTTCCCTGTAGCTGCTGTGCATTTTTTAATTGTTCTCCAGATAGGAATTTATAAAATACGAAAGACCAACCGTATTTTTCTGCATCTGTTTTGTAGTTGGTCTCCTCTATAAATTGCTTGAATTCACGATTGCTGACTTCAGCTCGATCAATATAAAATGGTTTAATAGTCCTCTTTTTGACGGGACCTTCTTCATCCGCTGGAAATCCTTCCTTGTCTTCTGTTCCCATCAGAAACTCACCACCGGGCAAATAAACCATTTTCTCTTCAAACTTTACTGCATCTGACTTCTCTATAATCGGGTTTTGAGTACTTTTTTTCGAGATATCTTTTACTGCACTACCCCTGCTAATTGCACAGCAGGGAGATTTGCTCATTTGTTTTTCATGCATGATGACAGCCCCTTCAACTTAAATAATTCAATAGATTTATGGATTAGGAATCATTATAGGGATGCAAACAATTTGTACATTTGCATTATCCAATTATGTCATCAAAAACACTGTAAAATCCATTAATATTCTTCGCGATAACCTTTCCAAACGATATTTTCAGCCTCGAAAGAAACTTCTTGATTAAACATGCCCATCCTCCAAAGACACACTTCGCTGACCGCTTGGTTTTACCTGTGCCGGAATAATCACCGGTTCCGGTTCTCCAGCCTTGATGATTCTTTGAATGAGCCTCTCTCTTAGAGTTTGCGAAACTTCTTGATGAGACTTAAACCCAACAAGATTTGTCAATTCGTATGGATCATTTTGCAAATCATAAAGAAATTCTTCATGATACTCTTCTGAAAAGGAGTCATTTACCGGATCTTTATCCACAGCCTTGACACTATACTTCCATCGTTGTGTACGTATGCATCGTCCGACCTGTGTTTCACTGATTTGGACAAAAACTTCCTCCGGCCATCCTTGTTTATCTCCTTTTAAGAGCGGAAGAAGGGAACGACCCTGCATTTCAGAAGGCACTTCGATACCTGCTGCGTCCAATAACGTTGGCGGAAGATCAATTAAACTGACCAACTCATTAACCCTTCCTCCCCCATCAAAACCAGGACCTTGAATAGCGGTCGGCACGCGGATCGAACTTTCATGACATGAACGCTTATATGCGGCCGTCCGTGTTTTGAAATGACATCCGTGATCCGAAGTAAAAAGGATAATCGTGTTGTCAAGAAGATTCAAACTTGTTAACGTATCTATCAATCGTCCCAAAGCTTCATCCAGGCGCTTTACCATTCCGTAATAGCCAGGAAGGTGCTGTTGACTGCTTCCGCCTAATGACGCAAGGTCAGGTGGAGTCCAGCGTGAAATATACTGCTCGCGATACCCATCAGGGGCAACATACTCATCCCGATGATTCTGCTGATGGGGCTCAAGATGCGAAAGAAACAAAAAGAAAGGTTCGTTCTGATGATGATCAATATAACGAATGGCGGCATCAGTTAGTGCGTCCACACGATACCCCGGAAGTTTTACAGACTCGTTATCGTTGTCATAGACGACCGTGTTATAAGCGTCTGAAGAAAATTCCAGGACGTTGGCAGCCAGCCAGTACTCATAGCCGCCTCGCTGCGATTCAGGAACAGGCTCTTCATCAGCCAGATGCCATTTACCAATATAGCCGGTGTGATAACCTGCTTCAGCAAAATGGTGACCCATAGTCTTGGTATCAGATGGTAACGGGATACCATTGCGATAACACCCTGACTCGGTAGCATAAAGTCCCGTTTGAAGACACGAACGAGCTGGGCCGCATACTGGCTGACATGTGAATGAATTGTTTACATGTGTCCCATTTTTAGCCATTCGATCAAAATTGGGGGTTAAATCTAAAGGGTTATCATGCACCCCAGTTGTATCCCATCGCTGTTGATCAGTAAAAAAAACAACAACGTTCGGGCGATTGTCTTGTTGTTCGGCCAATTTTAGTCACTCCTTCCTTGATCTTTACCTATTGCCTCAGCGGGGCCAATGTCAGCTGTGGCTACGGTAGGATACGAATTGAAAATAATATCATCAACATCTGCGGCTTCTTTCCACATTTTAATAAACAATGACTCTTTGATAGTTTTCATATCCGTACGATCAGCCACATTTTTTAACTCAAACGGATCTTCCTGCAAATCATATAGTTCATCTACATCTGTTGGGTTATAAACAAGTTTATACCGCTCCGTTCGAACGATTCTTTGTGTATAGTAAACTTCCACACCATTGCATTGACTAAAAACCGCATCTCTCCAATTCTGTGGCACCTCATTTCTTAACCATGGCAACAGGCTTCTGCCCTTGCTTTCTTCCGGCTTTTGTACATTTGCCAGCTCCAAAAACGTAGGGGCAAAATCAATCATGCTTATCAGCTTATCCACTTCTCTGCCCGGTTGACGGACCCCTTCTGGCCAACGAATGATGCAAGGCACACGATACGTTTCATCATAAGGGCTGATTCCCTTCAAATAGAGACCGTGTGCACCAAGACTTTCCCCGTGATCTGATATAAATAAGATGAGCGTATCATCCATTTGACCGGTAGATTTCAAAGCATCCAAAACTTGGCCAAACAAATCATCCATCATGGTGCAGTACCCCCAATAATGGGCGATCGATTCTTTCACCTCTTGTTCGGTTAACTGATCCCATACTTGACGCATTCGCTTATACACACCAGGTTTGTTTTTGAAAGTATCCCCATAATTCAGTGGGAGCTCAACATCTTCCGGATTGTACATCTTTGCGTATTTTTCAGGAATGACAAAGGGATCATGAGGCCCAAACGTACCTACATACATACACCATGGATCGGATTGATTTTTAAGTTGTTGCAGTCGGTCTATTGCTTTTTGTACAACAAGGTTATCATGCGTCTCTTCAAGCGGAGTTGATGATGACCCGTATAACTGAAAATCCCCCCAGCCCCTGCGAGCAATTTCTCCATTCTTTCGCTTGTCACCGGTATTTTCTTTTTTATCAGTTTCTCTCCATTCGTGAATTTTTTTCCCCATGTAGGCGTTTTTGTCAGCAGATACTTCCAGTTCCTCCCACCCGCGGTCTGCTGGGTTTTCTTCTGCAGAAATATGCCACTTCCCGGAGAAATGCATACTGTATCCGGCACTCTTTAACTGTTCAGCAAATGTCGTAACCCCTTCATTCAACGTTTTATGGATTGCAGTTTCGTTCGATACATTATTATAAATTCCATGCTGTGATGGATACAAACCTGTCATGAATGATGCTCTTGATGGGCAACAATGCGCCATTGTTGTATAACTTTCATTAAACCGGACCCCTTCCGCTGCCAGCTGATCCAAATTCGGGGTGCGGCAGGGATGATCAGGATATGTCACTTGCGCCTGCTGTTGATCGGTCATGAAAATAAGAATATTTGGCTTGCTCAATATAACACCTTCTTTCATCTTCCATTTTAAAAGCATTTCATTTATCAAGTTTATGGACTACCCGTAACTTGCTTAGCAATACTTTCCTTAAAGATTAATTTTCTTGCTCTTTGTTTTTCTTCAAGGTATAGATGAGAAATATTGTGGTCATCGCAATAAAAGCAAGACTGATTGGTCTGGTAATGAATATATCCCAACTACCTTGCGACATAACCAGGCTTCTTCTTAAATTAAACTCTAATAATGGGCCAAGTACAAAACCAAGAACAATAGGTACCAGTGGAAAGTTAAGTTTCTTTAATATAAATGCCACTATACCAACTATAATGAACACTTGCATACCAAACACAGAGTTATTTGCAGCAAATGCCCCTGCCGTACACATCAGAACAAGTAATGGAACCATTACCTGATAAGGTACATTTGTTACTTTTACTAAATACTTCGAAAGTATTCTTCCCTGTATAAACATAAAAAAGCTGGTTACAATTATCCCAATCATAATGGCATAAAGAATTACTCCTTGATTCTCGAATAATGTTGGTCCCGGCTCCATTCCCTGAACCATAAACGCTCCAAGTAATACTGCAGCAGAAGGACTTCCTGGTATGCCCAATGATAAAAGTGGTATTAACGAAGCTGCCGTAACCGCATTATTAGCAGATTCTGAAGCTACGACTCCTTTTATCTCCCCTTTACCAAATTTTTGAGGGGTTTTAGAAGACCGTTTTGCCTGGTCATAGCTCATAAAAGCTGCGATACTTGCTCCCGCCCCGGGGATTGCACCAATAAAACTACCGATGAAGGATCCCTGCAATATGGTTGGTGTTACCTTCTTTACATCTTTCTTCGTTAAAGGATCTTTGCTTTTACTATTTATTAGAACTTTTTTTGACTCTTCTTTTTTACTGGAATTTGTTGCGTCCAATTGTTCAATTATACTGGGTACGGCAAAGACACCAATGAGAAGAGGCAGCAATGGTAAACCACTCATTAACTCAGTAACACCAAATGTGAACCTTTGTGAACCGCTAACCGTATCCATACCTACCAGGGAAAGTAAGACTCCTATGCTTCCGGAAATAATTCCTGCAGCAAGATTTCTTCCACTTATACCAGCAACGACCGATATCCCAAATAACGTTAACGCAAAGTACTCAGGCGGGCCAAAATTAACAGTAAAATTTGCGATTGTTGGTGCGGCGACAAGTAACAGAATTCCACTGATGGTCCCTCCCACAGCAGAAGCAAGCAATGCAGTTATCAGCGTTTTTTTACCATGACCTTGTTGGGTAAGTGGATACCCATCCAGCATTGTTGCTACAGCTGCATTGGTTCCAGGTATTCCAATTAGAATTGAACTGATTGATCCCCCAAATTCTCCTCCAATAAAAATCGCCATCAAAAAGATGATTGAAGTCTGAGGATCCATTGAAAAGCTGAACGGTAAAAATATGATAATTCCCAAATTACCTGTTAAACCTGGTATTGCACCAAATATAATGCCAATCAGTATGCCGATATTCATAAACAAAAAAGTTTCCCAGGCAAAAAATTGAATGAGACCATCTATAAATACATCAAACACGCTTATACCCCCATTCCAGGAAGTGGAACTGCCAGTAAATTAGTAAATACAAAGTATATAATCAGAAAAGCCACTATTATAATCATGTAATATTTTAAAGACTTTGATTTCATATAGGCCAACGTTCCAATCCCCATTAGCAAACAGGCAATCAGAAATCCTGCATAGTTCACCAATAGCACATACAGAACCAATATACCTAAATAGCCAAACGCTCTAAATTCGTTTTTTAAATCATACACGACGATATTTTCTTTCTTAAATATCAAGCTTAAAGTAATTAGAAACATACTTAAAATAAACATAATGCCTACTAATATTCTCGGCACAAATCTTGAATCTACAATCCCACCCTGGAATGCAGGATCAGTAGCAATTTGTTCTGGTATGAGAAACCAAATTATAATAGAGAGGAGCATCATTATGATGCCCCCCACTAAATTGGTGGGTATTCTAATTTCCATAATAACCCCCTAAAACACATAATTTTATTCAGTTAATTCAAGCATCGCTTCCATAGCAGCTGTTTTTTCCTCTAATTCATTACTGATTTCTTCTGCGTTCATTTCAGTAATTTCTTCAACATTCACGTTTTCCAGTTCTGCCATAGCATCTGGATTTTCGTAGACATTTGATATAGCATTATACATTGCTTCAACTGCTTCAGGTTCTGTTGAACTCTTCATACTGAAAGCCATCAGACTTTCATACACAAAGTCTCCCTCATTTGCAATACTTGATACTGGGGGAACCGGATCGACTCCTTCATAGTCTGTATATTCATTTTCACTGAAAGTTAGGATGGGGGTCAATCTTCCATCTTCTACAAATTGCTCTGCCAATTTAAGACCCGCTAAAGTGACATCATTATGACCACCTAAAGCATTGGTTAACCCTTCCTGAGCACCGTTATGAGGTATGGTTTCCGCTTCCAGTCCCAAACTTGTATATAAAGCATCTTGAAGCAGATGTGTAATGTTTCCGGGACCGCCGCTTCCGAATTGTATTTGATTTGATTCACCATATTCTACTAAATCCTCAAAACTGCTAATATTCGTCTCCTCAGGGTTCGTAAATAGACCAAACTGCTCTCTGTCAAGAGAAATTACAGGCTGGAGGTCATCCGGACTCCAAGGAGTATCCGTAACCTGTGGTGTAAGGCCAAGTGTAGTATTCACATCACTAAACATTAAATCATATGGCCCGCCTTGGTTTAAAAATTCTGCTATCCCAACAACACCACCAGCACCTGTTGGATTTTCCACAGTTATGTTCACACCAAGTTCTTCTTCCAGAAATGTTGCTATTACACGTGCTCTTACATCAAGTGCACCACCAACACTAAACGGTACATACATTGTAATGTCTTCATCAATTTGAAATTCTCCACTTCCTGACTCACCATTAGATGCATTACCACATCCAACCAAGACCATTATTAGAATCAAACCCATCACAAAACTGATTACTTTTGAAGTATTTTTCATAATGCTACCTCCTCATATAGTATGGAAACGGATAAAATTTCTTTTAGTAGTCAAAGACCCTTTAGATAGTCTGCTAAAACGAACCTTCATAATAACTCCAACCTTAACACCTCTTTTTCATTGCCCTGCAACATAAGTGCTGTATTCGCTTCCAAAAAACTTATAAATTAACTCTTGCATTTTTCATAAACTATGAGAATAAACAGCTATTCCACATGGTTTTAAAAGCGAATGCTCAATCTGGCACCATAATACCCTCCAATCCATTCTAAAAATAGAATTCAAATTCGAATGTACACTTAATTAATTTATTTAATAATATAAAGCACAGTCAAGGTTTTGTCAATAACTTAGTTAATTAATTTACTTAAATATCTTAAATGTTTTTCTTGTAAACCTGACGAATTCTCTTCTTCTCTTTATCATTGATAGATAAGTGATGTTTTTTTGTTAATAAATATGGTAATGTGAGATTCCTCCCCCGTCAACACTTGGAAACAATAAATATAGCTTATCAGTGCATGTTATATAACAAGGAACGAGAAGTTCGAGGCAGCGCAGTTTCGAATAGCGAACTACCCCAGGAGATGGCGGTTTTAGGAATCTTTTATTTGTACCGAGTAACCGCAGGCACAGAAGTTTCTCTGGTGATGCGTTCATTGTTATCGGTTTTTTTTAACATTCTCTATCATGTAAACTTCAATATTCTCTATACCTCTTCTATACTTAAACAATAAGAGAATAATCCCTTCTTCATTAGATCATTTATTTACATATTGAATTTTTTTGAATCTCGTAGTAAAGTTGTAGTTAATTAAATAAATTAACTAACATAGTGTAAATACTATCTTAATTCTAGGAGGTGCTTCATGAACACCAGTAATCTAATAAAAGAATTTAAAAACATATTTCAAACGAACCAATCCCCCCGCTCTTTCTTCGCCCCAGGCCGCATCAACCTGATCGGCGAGCATACGGATTACAATGGAGGCCATGTCTTCCCCGCTTCCATCTCTTTTGGAACGTATGCCTTGGGAAGAAAACGGGGAGACCGGACGCTTCGTTTTTACTCAAAGAATTTCCCGGAGGCCGGGGTGATAGAATGTGAGCTTGATAACCTGGCTTATGATGAGAAGCATGATTGGGCGAATTATCCGAAAGGAATGCTGAAAATCGTGAAGGAAGCAGGCTACGAATTTGAAGAGGGCTTGGACCTGTTATTCTATGGCAACATCCCAAATGGTGCAGGGCTTTCCTCCTCTGCCTCGATAGAACTGGCAGCCGGGGTTGCACTGGAGGGGCTGTTCGATCTGAACATCGCTCGTCTGGAGATGGTGCAGTTTGGCCAAAAGGTGGAGAACAGCTATATTGGTGTGAACAGCGGCATTATGGACCAGTTTGCCATTGGCATGGGGAAAAAAGATCATGCCATGCTGCTGAATTGCCAAACATTGGCGTATGAATATGCGCCGATCGTGTTGGAGGATCATGCCATCATTATTATGAATACCAACAAACAGCGGACGCTGACCGGGTCGAAATACAATGAGCGGCGTCAGCAATGCGAGACAGCACTGGCTGAGCTGCAAATCAAACTCTCTATTAGTAGTTTAGGAGATCTGACACCGGAAGAATTTGAACTGAATCAATCCCTTATCAGCCAGGACATCAACCGCAAACGCGCGAAACATGCCGTTTATGAAAACGCGCGGACGCTGAAAGCATTGGAAAAGCTGCGTGCAGGTGATTTGTTCAGCTTTGGTGAACTGATGAATGAGTCTCATCTGTCCTTACAGCAGGATTATGAAGTGACCGGTTTGGAACTGGACACGGTGGTACAGGCAGCTTGGGAACAAAATGGTGTGATTGGCGCACGCATGACTGGTGCCGGTTTTGGCGGGTGTGCGATTGCTATCGTGGAAAAAGAGCAGGTAGAAGCTTTTCAGCAAAAGGTGGGCGATATTTACCGGCGGGCAATCGGCTATGACGCTGATTTTTATATTGCTTCGATTCATGATGGTGCGAAAGAAATCAAAATAGAGGAAGTGTTAAAATGAGTATACTCGTTTTAGGCGGAGCTGGTTACATCGGTTCACATGCGGTTTATCAGCTGATTGACCGTGGGGAGCGTGTGGTGGTAATTGATAATTTGAACACCGGCCATCCGGAGGCAATACATCCAGAGGCAAGCTTTTATCAAGGGGATATACGGGATAGAGCTTTTCTTCAATCTGTTTTCAGCAAAGAACAGATTGACGCTGTCGTTCACTTTGCGGCCCACTCTCTTGTCGGCGAATCGATGGAGCAACCCCTTTCCTACTTTGACAATAACGTGTATGGAACGCAGGTGCTGCTTGAGGCAATGGTCGAGCATGGAGTGAAACATATTGTGTTTTCCTCCACCGCGGCGTGCTATGGCGAGCCTGAGACCGTGCCAATTACGGAGGAAATGCCAACAATGCCAGCCAACACGTATGGGGAAACCAAGCTGACAATGGAGAAATTAATGAAGTGGACAGCAGAAGCACACGGGATTCGCTATGTTTCTCTAAGGTATTTTAACGTTGCCGGCGCGCGGGCATCAGGAGAAATTGGCGAAGATCACCGTCCCGAGTCACACCTGGTGCCAATTATTTTGCAGGCGGCACTCGGACAGCGACCGCACATCACCATTTTCGGCGAGGATTATGACACACCGGACGGAACTTGTATCCGTGATTATGTGCATATCGAGGATCTGATCGAGGCCCATCTTCTCGCCCTGGATTATCTGCAAGATGGCGGGAATAGTGATATTTTCAACCTTGGCAGCAGTCAGGGCTTTTCAGTAAAAGAAATGATTGAAACAGCACGCAATGTAACCGGTAAGGAGATTCCGGCAAAAATCGGTGAGCGACGTGCCGGCGATCCCAGTGTATTAATTGCAAGTTCGGATAAAGCGAAAAAAATTCTTGGCTGGAATCCGGAGCGCACGTCCATTGCCACGATCATGGAAGATGCGTGGAAATGGCATACCGCCCGTCCGCATGGTTATGGAAAGGACGTGAAAGCATGAGGATTTATCCCCTGCTCTCCGGCCTTGTCGAGAAAGCGATAGAAGCAGGGCTGATTGAACCGCGAGACCGGATTTATACACGTAATCAAGTAATGGGCTTCCTGAGACTGGAGGATTTCCCTGACCAGATGGAATCGCCGGTTGATGCACCTATCCCGGATTTGCTTGAAGAAATCATCGACTGGGCGGTAAAGGAACATGTGATTGAGAATGTTTTTGATGAGAAAGAAATCCTTACCGCTTCGATCATGAATTGTTTTGTTGCCCGACCATCCGCAGTGAATGAAACATTCCATCTTAAATATCAGGAATCACCAGAGGCAGCAACCGATTTTTTCTATAACTTGAGTAAGAAAAGCAATTATATTCAAATGAAGCGAATTTCCCATAATATCCATTTCCCGGCAGACACGGCGTATGGGCAGATGGATATTACGATCAATCTGTCCAAACCGGAGAAGGATCCGGAACAGATTAAGCGTGAGCGGGAGAAAAAGCAGCAGGTTGATTATCCGAAGTGCGTGCTGTGTGTGGAAAATGAAGGCTATCTGGGGAGAACCGGCTACCCGGCACGAGCCAATCATCGTGTTATTCAGATCCCATTACTCGGTGAAAATTGGTATCTCCAGTACTCGCCGTATGTGTACTATCAGGAACACAGTATTGTGCTTGCTGAAGAACACCGTGATATGAAGATTGATGAGCAAACCTTTGGACGACTGCTTGCCTTTGTAGAAAAGTTTCCGCATTATTTTATCGGTTCCAATGCGGATCTCCCGATAGTCGGCGGGTCGATTTTAAGCCATGATCATTACCAGGCGGGACGGTATGAATTTGCCATGAACCGTGCTGAAGAGCAGTTTTCTTTTAAGCTGGAAAACTTCCCTGAGGTGCGGGCGGCTGTATTAAACTGGCCTTTATCGGTGATCCGGCTGCGTCATTCTAAAAAAGAAAAGCTCCACATGGGGGCAGCGGATATTTTACAGACATGGAAACAGTATTCGGATGAAGCTTCTGAGGTTGTGGCCTTCTCAGGAGACACACCGCACAATACAATTACACCGATTGCCCGGATGAAGGATGGTGAATATGAACTCGATCTTGTACTGCGCAACAACCGTACTTCCGGGGAGCATCCAATGGGGGTTTTTCACCCGCATGCGGATGTCCAGCATATCAAGAAGGAAAATATCGGTTTAATTGAAGTGATGGGTCTTGCGGTTTTGCCTGCCAGGTTGAAGGATGAATTAGCGGAAATTCGTGATTTTCTGGTGGATGAAACGAATAAGGTCGCGGATTACCATGAGGAGTGGGCCAAGCAACTCCATGAAGAATACGGTACTGTTGCTGATCTCCATACAGCTGAGGATATTTTACGAAAGGAACTTGGGAAAAAATTCGCCCGTGTGCTGGAAGATGCGGGTGTTTTCAAGGAACAGGCAGCTTTTAGAAGATTTATTGATGCGGTAAATGATGAGGTGATAGGATAAATGAACGTTAAGACCAGCTATTTAGCAGGAGATTGGAAGGAATATACGCTGACAAATGATCAGGGCATGATGGTTCGTGTACTTAATTTTGGCGGAATTATTCGTGAAATTCAGGTTCCTGACCGTAATGGCAGACTGGAAAATGTAGTGCTGGGTTATCGTGATGCAGCGGATTATAAAGAGGACACTAATTATTTCGGTGCACTGATTGGTCGGGTTGCGGGGAGAATTGCTGGAGCTTCGTTTACACTGGACGGGCGCGAGTACCAACTGGATGCTAATGACGACAGCAATCATTTGCACGGCGGTGCGGGCGGCTTTCACCAGGTGCTATGGGAAGTGGAGCCATTTGAGACGGATGAGACCGTTGGGTTGAAGCTTTTCCATGAAAGTCCGGATGGTACAGGTGGTTATCCCGGCAACTTGCTGGTGACTGTTACTTACACATTAAATCATGCAAATCAGCTGACACTGGATTACCAAGCGAAGAGTGACCGGACGACAGTGTTTACCCTGACAAACCATTCGCATTTTAATTTGAGCGGGGATTTGAAAAGCACCGTGCACCAGCATCAGGTGGTGATAGACAGTTCCCGATTTGCCGAGTTGGACGAAGAGTTAATTCCGACAGGCAGGATGCTGGATGCTGATGGAACGACATTTGACTTTCGCCAGGACCGGAAGCTTGGAGATGGTTTTGGTGGTCAGACTCCGCAACATCGTGTGGCAGGAGGCGGATATGATCATTATTTCCTGTTTGATTGGGAGAAAGTGAAACAAGTTGTGGTAAGTGACCCTGTGTCAGGCAGAAAGATGGAAGTAGAGACGGATCAGCCAGGCATGGTCATGTACACTGACAATCAGGTTGGTGATGATTTGGAGTTAACTGAGGGCATGTCACGCAAGCATCTCGGGATGTGCTTTGAAACTCAGGGATCGCCGGCTTCTCTGCAACATGATGGTTTTCCATCTGTTGTCCTGCCAGCAGGGGAATTGTATGAGAAGCAGACGGTGTTTACATTTAGTGCAGAATAGTAGGAGGGCGGGCTGAACCGGGTATGTGGGTTCAGCCTGATTTTTTGGATGCTGGTTACGCGACTTGTGGTGTGGGGGGGCGCGATTTGCGGTGTCGGTCGCGCGACTTTGGGGTGCGTTCGCGCGACTTTGGGGTGCGTTCGCGCGATTTGACGGCGACCCCCGCGCGACTTTGCAGGGTCCACGCGCAATTCAACTATGGTCACCTTAACGAACTCCAGCCTCCACACAGTTAATCTGCTTAAACGGGATCGAACAACTCCACCAGCAGCAATGAAACAGCTCCCAGTAAAGTCGCATCATCTCCAAGTCTAGTTACAGTCACTTCCGTCCGCTTGGCATCCGGGGTGAGCGCGCGCTGTTCAATCAAACGGCGAATAGCTGGCAGGATATATTTCTCGCTTTTCATTACCCCACCGCCGAGGACAATTTTCCCCGGATTAATTAAATGAATGAGGTTGGTCAGACCAACGCCAATTGCCTTACCGGTCTCCTCTAGAATGGCGACATACGCTTTATTTCCGGATTCAGCGAGATAATATACACTTGCTCCCTCTTCTGTCAGAGAATGGGTTGCCTCCCCCGTCAATTTTTGCGCCCGACCCGCAATTGCTTTTCCTGTAGCGAACGTTTGCAGACAGCCCGGATTGCCGCATTCACAGATTTCTCCATTCATATCTATGGTCATATGTCCGATTTCACCGGCAATATCCTGCGCGCCGTGATACAGTTTTCCATTAATCACAACGCCGGATCCGACACCGCGTCCAATGTTGACAGCCACCATACTGGTGAAATCTCCATGACCGCCAAACCAAGATTCCCCCAGTGCCATGGCTCGTGCGTCATTCTCCACTTGCACAATTACGTTAAAAGCCTGCTCCAGTTCGGTTTTGATTGGAATGTTCTCCAGCCCAAGGTTAGGCGCCCTTAGTGAGGTTCCAGTTTCCCGATTCACCACCCCGTGCATAGCTACACCAATGCCGATTACTTTCTCTTTGTTGGTTCTGGAAGATTGAAAAATTTTATCAATGTTTTCCTTTAAAATCGCGAGAAACTGATCATTGGTAATAGGCCTTTGCAGCTTACTTGAGGTCCGTTCAAAAATCTCCCCTGATAAGTCGGTCAAAATGCATTCCACCGTTTCCGGGCCAGCATCGACCCCGATAACATAAAAAGCATCCCGATTAATCAGCAGCATTTTCGGTTTACGTCCGCCCTGAGAGGCACCAAGCTCACTTTCTCTAACAATACCTTGCTCGATCAGTTCTTTGACAATGCTGCTGACAGTCGGCGGTGTAAGCTTTGTATCTTTGGCAATTTGTGCCCGGGATATCGGCTCGGATGTACGGATTTTATTTAAGACGTTTGATTTATTGACTGATTTCATTAATTGAAAACTTCCGCGCTGCATGGCAAATCCTCCGTTTAAGCGTTTACTTGCTGGCTTTATTATAGCATAGGAGAGAAGCTAAATGTGACTGTTGCCTGTTACTTCAGGTTATTAAAACACACATTTCCCTGTTTGCAAAATCCATAATTGTGGTATATTATAAATAGAAAGACATAAAATTAAAAACGACCGGAGATACGCGAATATCCCCGGCCAGCAATGAATCGCTTCCCCTTCAAGAGGGGCCAGCGCGAGCAAGAAAAATAGACCTCACCCTCGACTGCAAATCTAAGGGAGGTCTATTTTGTATGGCCTAAGAATATCACAACAAAGGTTGCGAACGAAATCATTAGAACCAATGCCTCAAATACAGACATAGGCAGCACCCCCTTTCGCTATAGCATACCGCAATGGCACTACAACGACAGAAAATGCGCCGACCCCCCTTGAGAAAAGCGATTATTGCATGATTTGATTATACCATAGATTTACCTTTGTTTTAAAATTTTCTATCATTTTTGTTACAAACTCCCACTCCTCCATTTCCCAGTTTGCAACCCCCCTTTTCATGGTATACTATGTATTAGGAAGACATAAAATTAATGGGGACCGGAGATACGCCAATATCCCCGGCCAGCAATGAATCGCTTGCCCGTCAAGAGGGCGACGCTTATAAGGAATAGACCTCACGCTTCTGCAAGACCAACGGAGGTCTATTTTTTATGGCCGACGATTGATACAACAAGTGTTGCAAAAGCAATCATTAAAACCAACGCCTGAAATTCAGACATTGGTAACACCCCCTTTCGTTATACCATACCGTGTGGCACTATAACGATGAGAATGCGCCGACCCCTCAAAAAAGCGACTATTGCATGTGTTTATTATATCATAGGTTTGTACGTTTTTATAAAATTTTATATAATTTTCTTTAAAGAATCAATTTTTTGGTATTTTAGTCTTAGGAAGACATTCACTCTTAGAGAGCGGAGATAAGTCAATCTCCCTAGTTCGTGCTTGATCGCGGAAGTTTCCGCTCTCGGGTTGGAGTTTCTGCTCTCGGCCAGAAGTTCTCCCTCTCGACCGGAAGTTTTTGTCCCCGCGCTGAAGTCGCTCCCCCCCAAATCACAAACAAGACCAGCCCCCAGGCTGGTCCCATCCTATTCTACGCCCACCACATATCAGCAGGTCGCTCTTCAATATTCACACGCTTCAAGTTCTTCACCGCTTGCCCAAAGCCTTCCTCAATCGACATAATCGGGTCTTCGTGCTCGATGCTCATCACGTAATCATAGCCGTATGTCCGAAGAGCACTGACAATGTTGGACCACTCCTGGGAGCTGTGGCCGTAGCCGACGGAGCGGAATGTCCAGGCGCGGGTTTGCACTTCAGAATATGGCTGCATGTCAGTTAGGCCGTACATGTTGACATTATCTTGGTCAATGTATGTGTCCTTGGCATGGAAATGATGGATCGCGTTTTCCTTGCCGAGGATTTTGATCGCTGCGACCGGATCAATACCCTGCCACCAGAGATGACTCGGATCGAGATTGGCGCCCACCGAATCATGCGTCGCTTTCCTTAACTTCAGCATCGTATGCGGTGTATGGACGAGGAAGCCGGCATGTGGCTCGATGCCGATTTTCACGCCATGGTCTTTGGCATATTGCCCCGCTTCCTTCCAATATGGAATCAGCTTTTTCTCCCACTGCCAGTTAAAAATATCACTGTAAGCGGTCGGCCATGGGGTTACGGGCCAGTTGGGAAATTTGGAATCCTCGTTGGAACCCGGCACGCCGGAAAATGTATTGACTACAGGCACGCCCATCATTTCGGCCAGCCTCACCGTTTTCACGAACGTGTCATGCGACTTCTCTGCATGGGCTCTGTCCGGTGAAATCGGATTGTCATGGCAGCTGAAGGCACTAATGGTCAGTCCGCGGGAGGCTACCTTTTCCAAGTAATCCTTCCGCTTGTCCTCGCTCTCCAGCAGTTCATCCAGCTTTAAATGCGCTTCGCCGGGGTTGCCGCCTGTACCGATTTCCACTGCCTGGAGCCCGGCATCTTTCACGGTGTCGAGCATTTCTTCAAATGACTTTTCTGCAAATAATACGGTAAATACACCTAATTTCATTGCTATCCCCTCCTGTCATTTTCTCTTACAATTTCACGCTTGCACCAGTTTCGCTGCTTTTGTAAATTGCCTCGATGATCCGCGTTGTCTGCATCGCTTCTTCTGCTTTTACCACTGGAATGGCCAATCCGAGACAGCTGTTCACGAAATTCACTGCCTGGAGATCCCCTGCTTCCGTTTCGTTGTGATCCGCCTTTGCGGTGTTGGTCATAAATGTTCCATGTTTCGGCTGATAGATTTCGAACGGGTAGAGGCTCAAGCCCCCGTCCGCGCCGGAGATGCTCAAGTGTTTCGTGTCTTCCTTAATATTGGCTGCCCAGGAACATTCAAACAGCATCGATGAACCATCCGCAAAGCGAATCGATGCGGAAACATGGTCATCGACATCGAACGTTTCCGGGTCAAAAGCGCCCCAGTCGTTCAGCTGATTGGGCGTCTTGCTCAGGCGGTTATAGGTGGTGCCCATCACTTCAACCGGCTCGGGATCATCAAGCAGCCAGAGCGCCAAATCAAGGAAATGACAGCCATAATCAATCAGGCTGCCGCCACCCTGCAGTTCTTTATTGGTAAATACGCCCCAGCCCGGCACCTTCCGTCTCCGCAATGCCTGCACACGCGTCACGAGCGGATCCCCGATTTCGCCACCTTCAATAGCCTGTTTCGCCGTCCGGGCAGTTTCCGTGTAGCGATAGTGATAGGCAACCTGCAGCAGTTTGCCGGAACGCTTGGAAGCGGCCGTCATTTGCTCGGCTTCCCCGGCAGTCATGGCCATCGGTTTTTCACAAAGCACATGCAATCCCGCTTCCAGAGCGGCAATCGCCATTTCCGCATGAAATTTATTCGGCGTGCAAATCGTCACAGCATCTACTTTGGTAAACAGGTCATGAAAACTTTCTGCTGCATACGGAATGTTATGCTGCTCGGCGACGTCTCTGGCGCGCTCTGAATTGACATCGTACACGTGCGTTATTTCCACTTTGTCCTGCATCTTCTGGTAGGCGGGGATATGCCGCTGCTGCGCGATCCCGCCCACACCGATAATGCCCATTTTCAGCTTTGTCATCTGCTATCTCTCCGTTTGCTTTTGGGATTCCAATGCGGCAAGAATGACTTCTAATGATTTCATGCCTTCTCTGCCGTCAATCAATGGTTCGGTATCCTGCAAAATCGACTCCACAAAATGGTCGATCACATGGGTAGTGGTCTGGCCGCCTTCCTCATTGGACTGAATGCCGCCCAGCTCATATTTGACGACCTCGCCATTCGTATACTGGACAACCAGGGAATAATCCGGATCGTCTTCCAGTCTCAGCGTTGCTTTTTCGCCGTAAATAATCGTGGAGTTGTCTTCCTTGGCGTTATAAGCCCAACTTGCCGCAAGCGTACCAAGCACACCGCTTTCCGATTTCAAAATCAGGACAGCATTATCATCGACATCCGTATTTTCTTTTGCAGACGTTTCCACAAACCCGGAAACTTTAGTGAATTCCTCTCCTAATAAGTAGCGCAGGAGATCCGCCTTGTGCACGCCAAGGTCCCCCATCGCACCGATAAATGCCTGTTCTTTATTGAAGAACCAGCTTCTGGCTCCGTCTGCACTCCAGCCTTCCGGACCGCCATGGCCAAACGTCGTGCGGAAACTGTAAATCTTCCCGGCTTCCCCGCTCTCGATCAACTGCTTGGCTTTTTGGTGGGAAGCGACAAAACGCTGGTTGTGACCGATCATCAATTTTTTGTTGTTTCTCTCTGCTGCTTCAATCATTTGCTCTGCTTCTTCGCTGGAGGTCGCCATCGGTTTTTCGCATAATACATGGCAACCCGCGTTCAGTGCCGCAATCGAGACAGGCGCATGCAGATAGTTGGGCAGGCAGACACTTACTGCATCGATCTGTTCGTTCGCAAGCAAATCTTTATAATCTGTGTAGGCTTTGGCTCCGTATTTGTCCGCCGCAGCCTGGGATCGCTCTTCCACAATATCGCATACTGCTGCGATTTCTACGTTAGGATTGTTGCTATGTTCTGGCAGATGGCGATTTTTGGCTATGCTCCCACAGCCAATCACTGCCACACGTAAAGTTGCTGTCATATTCCTCTTCTCCCTTCATTATTCTCCGATTTTCTCCAGCGGCTGATGGTTGCCCCTTACTGGCTGAGGCGTATTCGTATTTGCCGCCCATTTGACCCCATTCCGGATGACTTGCTGAATCTCTTTATTATGGTAGGTCGGATAAGTTTCATGCCCTGGGCGGAAATAAAAGACCTTGCCGCGCCCGCGCTTAAACGTCGCGCCGCTGCGGAACACTTCGCCGCCTTCAAACCAGCTCAGGAAAAGCAGCTCATCCGGGGCCGGAATGTCAAAATGCTCCCCGTACATTTCTTCTTTCTCCAGCTCAATATATTCGCCGATCCCCTCTGTGATCGGGTGCGTCGGATCCACCACCCAGAGACGTTCTTTCTCATCGGCTTCGCGCCATTTGAGATCACAGCCCGTCCCCATCAGCTTTTGAAACACTTTGGAAAAATGTGCGGAATGCAAAACGACAAGCCCCATGCCATCAAGTACCCGCTGCTTTACTTTTTCTGCGATTTCTTCTTTTACTTCGTCATGGGCTTTGTGGCCCCACCAAACAAGCACATCGGTACTCTCCAGCACTTCATCTGTCAGGCCATGTTCCGGCTCATCCAGGGTTGCGGTTGTCACGTTATGGTCGTCTTCCCGCAGAAAGCCGGCGAGCGCCCCGTGAATTCCCTCTGGGTAAATTTCCGCCACCACGGGGTTGGTTTTTTCGTGGCGGTTTTCATTCCATACGGTTACGTTCATTTTAGCATAACTCCTTTTTCAGTTGGGTGTGATTATTCTTTGACGGATCCGGAGGTGAGTCCAGAAACAATTCTGCGCTGGAAGAACAGTACCAGTATCACAATCGGGATCGTTACAATCACCGTTGCTGCAGAAATATCGCCCCATGGAATCGAATACTGGCTCTGATACATGGAAATACCTACAGGCACTGTCCGCCACATGTCATCACTGTTAATTGTTAATGCGAATAAATATTCATTCCAGGCCGCAATAAACACGAGAATTCCTGTCGTAAACACCCCAGGAGCTGCCAGTGGAAAAATGATTTTCCGGAATGTCTGAAATGGACTTGCCCCATCCAATTTGGCTGATTCCTCCAGCTCAAATGGAATTTTCTTGAAGAATGTGGCTAAAATCCAGATCGCCAGCGGCAGACTGATGGTGATATATGGAATCACCAGGCCCAGATAACTGTTACGCAGCCCTAAGTTCGTTATCAGGTTAAACATTGGCGAGATAATCGCAATTTGCGGAAACATCGATGCCGCCAGCACCAAACCAAGAATCAGACCCTTCCCTTTAATTGGCAGCCTGGTTACAGCATAAGCGGTAAACGAGGCAAATGCCAATGCAAGCAGCGTTGTCAGTCCGGAGACGACAAAACTGTTCAGCATGTAGCGAAGCAGCGGACGGTTCGTCAATGCAGCCTCGTACGATTCAAGGGTAGGATTGGTGGTAAACCAGCGGAAGGAAGAGAAAATTTCCCCAACCGGCTTAATTGATGTCAAAAACACCCAGATAAACGGGAACATCACGACAAACACAAAGATAGTCAAAAATACGTAAAATCCGATTCCTGCTCGTTTATTCATTTTATCCCCTCCTTACTTTGTACGGCCATCAAAGAGATCCGAACCGATTAATTTGACGTAAATGAAACTGATGATGCCCACACATAGGAACACGATTACCGACAGGACAGATCCTTCACCGAAGTTCTGCTGGGCAAATAGTGTTTTATAGGCATAAATCGAAATGGACTCCGTGGAATTCGCCGGTCCGCCGCCTGTCAATACATAGATCAGGTCGAATACACGGAAGGCATCCAGGGTTCTAAATAGTAAAGCAACCAAAATCGAGGATTTCAATAATGGCAACGTAATTCTCCAGAATTGCTGCCATTTATTGGCACCATCCACACCGGATGCTTCATACAGGGATTCCGGAATTGTCTGAAGTCCGGCTAAAAGCAATAATGCCATATACGGGGTGGTTTTCCATACATCAGCGAGAATGACGGAAAACATCCCGCCTTCAGCTGTGGAAAGCAGCCAGGATTCTTCAGGTATCAGGTTCAGGCTGGCCAGATAATGGGCGACGATACCGGATTGCCCGTCATACAGGAACCCCCACATCATTGCCGCTACTGCTGTCGGTATTGCCCACGGGACAAGCACGGAAGCCCTTACCAGACCCCTGCCTTTAAATGCACGGTTAATCAAAAGAGCAATCATCAGGCCAAGCACCAGTTCCAGCGCAACAGAGACCACGGTAAAGAAAGTGGTATTCCAGAGCGACTGCCACATCCTGGCATCCTGCAAATACTTGCCATAATTAGCTAGACCGATAAAATTGGACTCCAGAATATTTTCACTGACAGCACCAAGCAATCCGGCTGTCTGAGTGAACTGCTGGACAACTTGCTCATCGTTCAAATTTTCCGCGATGGAGTTTAGTTCCGCCTGATAGGACAAGAGAGCTTCTCGGTAATCCGAGGCAAAATCTTTATCAATGTTGGCATATTTCAGCTCATCATTGAGCACTGGGGTAAAGTTTGCCAGCATTTCATTCACTTGTTCCGCCTTTTGAGCGATTTCCTCGTCACTGAGCAATTGTTCGTGATAGTCTACTATGTTTTGCCGAATAGAAGAAATGGTGCTGGAAGCTTCTTCGGATTCAACTTGGGTTTCCAGGGCTTCCAGATCCCCATCCATATAAAAATAATTATCAAGATACCGCTCCAGGTCAATCTGCGCACTCAGCATCAGCTGGGAACGCGTCGGGTCGTTCAATCGGTAATCAAACAGACTGTTATAAAAAGACTGTGCCACCGGCCATAGCACAACCGCAAATACAAGAATAAGCGACGGGATAACCATGGCATACCCCAGTTGCTTTTCATTTAATTGAAAGGAACGCCGTTTTTTGTTCTTCATTATGAGCCCCCTCGCATGTAAAGGTTTTCTTAAAAACTATCTTTCTTTATTAAAGAGGATGTTCAAAAAGTCCGGTAACAATGACACATCGAATTTCTTCGTTGGCTTGTTTCTCCGTTCCTTGGAAAAGAAAACCACTTTTCCTGCGTGCAAGAGCGTCTGCTCATGTATCTAAATGCATACACTCCGCTACTCGAAACTACGCCGCCTCGAACTTCTCGGTCCTTGTTATCCTCCTTTTTGAACACTTATTAAAGAGAAAGGCAAGATGAGAGATTTCACCCACCTTGCCCTCAAGTAAACTTCTAAAACTGTTATTCTGCCATCGCTTCTTCGATTTTCGCCTGCATGTTAGCGGCAGCTTCTTCTGCTGTCTGGTCACCCGCAAGTGCAGTGGACAGCTCAATTTGCATGATATCCGAGACTTCCGGATAGATTGGAGATACCGGACGCGGCACTGCATTCTGCAATACTTCCCGGAATTCCGGATCGGCGAATAACGAACTTACTTCCTGTACTTCCGGATCGTCATACAACGCTTTCAAGGTTGGTGGACGACCGCCTTCTACTGCCGAGATTTTTTGTCCTTCCGGGCCGGAAATAAATTTTACAAATTCCCAGGCTGCTTCCGGATGCTCCGAGTAACGGTTAATCATTGACATCCATCCGCCAAGTGCTGAAGCGCTTCCTTCTGGACCAGCAGGAAGTCTTGACATTGCCACATTGCCGACTACTTCAGAACGCTCTTCATCATTGGAAGAAGACATCATGTACGGCCAGTTGCGGGCAAATACAGCATTGCCTTCAATCCAGGCATTTTCCGTTTCGATTTCCATGAAGTTCAGTACATTCTCCGGCACGAAATCGGACCCGACGATTTCCTGCATTTTTTCAATCGCTTGAACAGTTTCCGGGCTGTCTACGACGACATTGTTGTCCTCATCAACAACCGCTCCGCCGTATGAAGCGATAAATTCAATTGCATTGGTAATCAGACCTTCATACTGAGCAGCCTGCATCAGGTATCCATGCTCTGTACCAGCCTCACCCTGGAGTTCACTTGCTTGCTCGATCAGCTCGTCCCAAGTTTCCGGTGGTTCTTCTACGATGTCTGTGCGGTAATAAAATACCCCGGCATCGGTGTATTGCGGCATAGCCCATGTTCTGCCATTAAATTGACCGGCAGCAACAGTTCCCGGGAAATATGTTTCCAAGTCAATCCCATCCCGCTCAATGAAGCGGTCAAGCTCAAGTGCATAATTGGCTTGGGCAAATTCTGCCGGCCAGATCACATCGGCATTAAATACGTCGATTTCCGAGCTTTGCGAACTGAAGATGGTTACATATTGGTCGTGCGACTCACCAGTATCCGCAGGCATTTCCCGCTCTTCCACATTAATATTTGGATGTGCTTCTTCAAAAGCTTTAATTAGTTCCTCGGTCGCTGGGGTCGTGTCCGTTCCCCTTGCATATACAATGGTTACTTCTTCTTCGCTAGCTGCAGTTTCTTCTCCCCCTGATTCTCCTGAGCTGCCTTCTGAAGAAGTGTCTCCTTCTCCTCCCTCTGTGGTTCCGCTTTCACTATTGCACGCGGCAAGGAATGCAATCATTGCGATAAGTAAAAAACCCCACATTGCTTTCTTCCAGTTCATCATGTTTCCTCCCCTTTTTTTAACGATTTCAGCAGGAACGCTTTGCTGGGAAAGGATTTCCTTTCTGCAAAAGCGTTTTATTGAAATCGTTTACATTTGATTTATATTATACGCAGATAAAATTGGATGTCAATACTTTTTGTGAGAAAATTGTCGAATTGACTGCGGAAGGCAGCTGAAATGCTTGCTACTGCCGCAAAAAACCGCCCTCGGAATTTATAACCTGGCCAGTGATCCAGCCTGCTTCCTCGCTTGCCAGAAATGCAACAAGTCGTGCGGCATCACCAGGCTGCCCCATTCTTCCCAGCAGAAATTTAGGTATGAGTTCCTTCTTCAATTCCTCTGTCATCCATCCCGTATCCGTTGGCCCCGGATTGACGGCATTCACAGTAATCCCAAGCGATGCCACCTCTGCCGACAAACTGAGGGTAAAGGCAGAAATCGCTCCTTTTGTTGCAACATAGGCAAGCTCTTCCTGCATTGGTCCCTGCTGCTGGCCTGATGTCATGTTGATAATGCGGGCCGCCGATTTATCCCCAGCCTCTAACCGCCGGGCAAATTCCGTGCACAAGAGAAAGGTTGTCCGCATATTCACGGCATAATGGGCATCGAGGTCAGATGCATCCAGTTTTTGATAACCATCCCTGGTGGAATAGGCTGCATTGTTCACAAGAATGTTCGGGAATCCCAGCTGCGCCGTTACATCATCCAGCAATTGAGAGTAAGCCTCAGGTTCAGCAAGGTCGATTTCCGCTTCTCCCGCAGATACCCCCATATTTTCCAGTTCAGCTTGAAATTGTTTTGGCCACTCTGCTTCAGCCTGCCAATGGGCAAAAAAGATGGCTGTCCCTGTTTCCGCCAGCTTGCGGCAAATGGCTGCACCAATACCGTGGGTGTGACTGACCCCTGTAACGACTGCTACTTTGCTCATCGTATTCTCTTCCCTTCTAAGTTGATTCGCGAATAATCAGTTCATGATCGAGAATGACACTTTCCACATTGTCACCGCGGATTTTGCGTATAATCATTCCCGCGGAGATCGAGCCCATCTGGTACATTGGCTGAGCCACGGTGGTCAAAGCCGGGTGTGTCATGTTGGAAAAACTGATTTTGTCAAAGCCGACAATGGCCACATCCTGCGGTACGCGCAGTCCCCTGATGTTGCACTCTTTTAATGCCCCGATTGCGAGAATATCAGAGACGGCAAAGATAGCTGTCGGCTTGTCCGCCTGACTCATCAGTGTCCGCACCGCTTGCTGTCCGCTGTGAAATTCCAAAGCATTCGAGCTGTAGATCCATTCCTTTTTTATTGGCAGATCAAATTCTTGCATTGCCTGTTCATAGCCTTGCTGGCGCTCCCTGGCATAGAGGAATTTTTCATCCGAATTGAGGAGAGCAATCTTCTTCTGTCCCAGCTTGATTAAGTGGCGGACCGCCTGGTAGGCAGCAAGTTCATTATCAATGGTTACATGAGGAATGGTGCCATCCTCATCATACTCGCTGCACTGTACAATTGGATAAGTGCAGGCCAATTCTTGTAATCGTTTTTTATTGACCGTTGGATCCATGGAAATAATTCCATCAGCCAGACGATTGCGGATCAAACTAAAATAGATCTCTTCCCGCTCCGGATTGGAGTCTGTTTCACAAAGCATGATGTTATAGCCCTCTCGAACGGCCGTGTCTTCTATTCCATTGATAATCTGGGAATAAAAAGGGTTGGAAATGCTGGGAATCATCACAAGCAGCAGTCTGCTTTCCGAATTGCGCAGGTTGCGTCCGAGCACGCTCGGCTCATAATTTAAATCCTCGATGGCCCGATCCACCTTGGTTCTTGTTTTCTCCGTTACCTTAAGGCGGTCGTTAAGCACCCGGGAGACAGTCGCCACAGACACTCCCGCTTTTCTGGCCACCTCATGGATTGTCGCCATAGCCCCACCTCCTTTCACTATATTGTAAACGATTACACTTCATGTTATTCCTTGGGTGCTTTTTTGTCAATATGCCAGTGACGGGAAAACACTGAGTTTGTTGCTGCTTGCTTGCAAGTTTTTTCCTTGCTGTGCTCCCGCCCTGTCTATTTATCAGAAATTCACACTCCATGAGCCTGATTAGCTCAACTGTATTGTTCTTGGCGCTTTTATTTCCAGCGGGGTTCCTGTAAAAATCCCTTGTTCCTCTCAGCGAACACTCCTGCTTCAAGGCTTTCTGCTTTTGTCTCTGTTTTTTTCACTGACGTAAAAAGCAGTCCCGACAATAAACACCCCCGTGCACAGGAACATTGTTATTCCTGCATACTGATTATCCAGGATTGTTGCATTTGTAAGTACCGTAAACTGCATAAGGACAAGTGTTACATATAAACCGTTGACATGTTTCACGACTCAAGCCCCCTTGTTCAAATTGGCAGCTGACTTAATGGCTCACTTCAAAAATACGAAACGACAGTCCTTCCAGACTAATTCCGCTCAAGTCTCCCGTTTTTTTGCCTACGGATGAAAACCCTTGAATATTCCATTCCTGCAAATTGTTGCCTGTTAAGTTCCACTCCTCTTTAATAAAAAGACGAACAGGCTCCTCCTTATTATTTACAGCAAAAATCAGCCTTTTCCCCTGGTTGCTCTTTTCATAAACAATGACCCCGTCTTCTGCATACAAAAAGCGAAACGCCCCTTCATTCCCAAAGACCGGATCCGATTTCCGCAGTTCAATAAGCTGTTTAAGAAAATCAAACATTTTCCTGTCCTGATTTTCCTCTTCCCAAACCATACATGCCCGGCATCCCGGGTCGCCATCGCCCGCCATGCCTATCTCGTCCCCATAATAAATGCACGGTGTTCCGGTAAAAGACATTTGAAATAGGTATAACAGTTTCACACGCTTGCGGTTCCCTCCAGCCAATGTCAGCACGCGCGGGGTATCGTGGCTGTCCAGCAAGTTAAAGGCCACCTTATTTACATTTTCCGGATACATATGCAGCACTTCGGTAATCGAATCAGCAAATCCTTCAGCACCCATGTTGGTTTTTGCAAAAAACTCGATTAACCCATTGGTAAATGGATAGTTCATCACCGCATCGAACTGGTCTCCCTGGAGCCATGGCATGGAGTCATGCCAAATTTCTCCTAAAATATAGGCATCCGGCTTTTCATTTTTTACCACGGTACGGAATTCGCGCCAAAAAGCATGATCGACTTCATTGGCAACATCCAGCCGCCATCCGTCAATATCGAATTCCTTCACCCAGTAACGTGCCACATCAAGGAGATAGCGTTTCACCTCCGGATTTTCCGTATTTAACTTTGGCATCGAACCGACAAAGCCGAATGTCTCATAGTTCGGCATCGGCTCGGTTTTCAGCGGAAACTCGCGAATATGAAACCAGTCTTTATATGATGAGTCTTCCTGCTTCGATAGCACATCCTGAAACGGTCCAAAGTAATATCCGCTATGATTAAAGACAGCATCCAGCATCACCTTGATTCCGCGCTGATGGCATTCCCGAACAAAGCGGCGGAAGGTTTCCTTGTCCCCGAACTGCGGATCGATCTCCATATAATCAATCGTATCGTATTTGTGATTGGAATATGCTTTAAAGATCGGTGTTAGATAGATACCATTGATCCCCAGTGATATCAGATGATCCAAATGATCGATCATTCCCTGAAAATCACCGCCGAAAAAGTTATCCGTCTCAGGTGCCGCACTCCCCCACGGAAGGGCATTCGTGGGATTCAATGTAGCGTCTCCATTGGCGAACCGCTCCGGAAATATCTGATACCAGACTGTATCCTTCACCCATTCCGGTGCAGCAAAGACATCCTGCCGGTGCAGATAAGGAAAGCAAAAATAGTTGCCGATATCCTCAGGTGGTACAGCAAAAAAGCCCCGCTCTGTATAAAACAAGGTCTCCTCCCCGCTCTCGCATTTAAACGCATAGCGCATACGGTTAAACTCCGGCTCCACGGCAATAGACCAATAGTCATATAGAGCAGTCGATCCCGATTTCATCATTTCTCTCTCGCCATTTTGCCACTTGCCATCTTCCCAGTCATAAGGATCCCCGTGAATGAGAGAAACACGTTTCACATCATCCTTTTTCGTCTGCAGTCTGATATGCAAGGTATTCTCATCATAGGCGTAGGCGAAGTTATTTTTCGGACGGTGATAGATCGCTTCTTTGATCAATGAAATCATCTCCCTTTCTAAAAAGTAATGAATATGTAAATAAAAATGACAACGCTGTCTTTTTAAATTAAAACAGGGCAAACGTTTTCGCAATAATGGTGGACCCCTGCTTACTAACTCTCTCCATCTTACAAAACTGTATTCCACAAGGCATTCCCTATATTTTTTGCTGTTTTAACTATTAATCCATTTATATATCAAGCTTTATATAAAGTCAAATCAAATATAATGGTTTTTCAGGTTCCTAAAAAATTTATATGAAAACGATTGCATTTTCCATAATACCATTGTAGAATGTATTCAAAGATTAACGCAATCGTTTGCATAAAAACGTTGGGATATGCTATCTGCCTTAACTCACATGACTGGCGTTATCTTTAAATCTAGTAACCAAAAGGGGAGAATTTAACATGGAGAGAAAGTTCAAGCTCTTTTCACTGATGGCGGTTTTACTGCTGGGAATGTTCTTAGCAGCATGTGCTCCAGACCGTGACACAAGCACGTCAGAAGGAAATGGGGAAGACTCCGGAGAATCTGATGAAACAGCAGAAAAACCGGAAGAGCTTACTATCTGGTTTAATGACGAAGAAGTTCAATTGGCAGCAATTGAAGAAATCGTAGCGAAATACGAGGAACAAGAAGGAATTCAAGTGAATGTGGAAGCGGTATCAATGCTGGATCAGGTACAGGAGTTGTCCCTTGCCGGTCCGGAGGGGAATGGTCCGGATTTGTTCTTTCAGCCGCATGACCGGATAGGAAATCTGGTCGCGCAAGGGCTTGCCGAGCCGTTGGAATTAACCGATGAGCAACTTGCGAATTATGCCGATGCTGCAGTGAATGCCGTCACTTATAACTATGATGGCAATACCCAAATCTATGGCGTCCCTCAAGTTATTGAAACTTACGGGCTTTTCTATAATACAGATATCGTTTCAGAAGCACCTGAAACGATCGAAGACCTGCATTCGATTACCGAAGAACATACCAATGAAGCAGAAGAACAATATGGATTTTTGATGAAACCAAATGATCTTTATTTTGCTTTCCCATTCTTCAAAAATCACGGTGCTTACATTTTCGGCGGTGAAACAGGCGAGTTTGACACAAGTGATATTGGATTGAATAACGAAGGTGCCGTGGAGGGTGGAGAGCTATTCCAGTCCTTCTTTGGATCCGGTCTCATCCCGCCTGCAACAACCGCGGATGTCATTGATGGTTTATTTACCGAGGGAAGTGTAGGTGCTGTCATTAATGGACCTTGGGCTATTTCGACTTATCGTGATGCACTTGGCGACAGTCTGTCTTTCGCTCCGTTCCCTGCGATTAATGGTGAACCTGGACAGACTTTTGTCGGTGTCAAATCATGGATGGTCTCCTATTACTCGGAGAATAAAGAATGGGCGCAGGATCTCGCTCTATTCATGACAAATCAGGAGAATCTGCGAACATATTTTGAACAGGCTGGCGAATTGCCTCCAAATACAGACGTCCTGGAATCACTGGATGATCCAATTTTCTCCACATTTGCAGAGCAAATTGAAAACGGTATCCCAATGCCAAGCACTCCGCAAATGAACCAGGTCTGGGAGCCAATGAACAATGCATTGCAGTTCATCGCTGAGGGAGACGATGTGCAGGCTGTCCTTGATGAAGCAGTTCAGCAGATTGAAACCAATATCCAAGCGAGCGGTGCCGAGTAGTCTTGCTGAATAATGGGAAGATCCTTTCTTCCCATTATTCTATTTTGATTAAGAAGTAAAAAGCCTCGAGGGGGGAACATTTTGTCTGTTTCTGCTAGCCAAAAAAGCTCAGAGAATATCTCTGAGAATAGGAAGAACAAAAATAAGAATAAACAACCAAAAGACAGGCGGCCTAATCCGCGGACAGCGATGATTCTATCGATTCTGTTTGCAGGTTTGGGTCAGTTGTATAACCGCCGATTTCTGAAAGGATCTATTTTCGCCATTATCGAAGCAGCATTTCTCGTTACACTGCTGCAATTCCTTAACTTTGGCATCTGGGGGTTGCGAACGCTCGGTACCATCCCCGGCACGGATCATTCCATTCGGCTTTTAGTGCTCGGTGTATTGTCGCTAATCATTCTTGTGATAGCTGGTGCGCTTTACGTGTTCAATGTGCTCGATGCCAAAAAACAGGCAGAGAAGATCCGCAATGGCTGGAGACCAGCATCATTCAGGCAATCTCTCAGGGAATTCTATGATAATGCATTTCCCTACTTAATGACATTCCCGGGATTGCTCCTGATGATTTTTGTCGTCATCTTCCCGCTGTTATTTTCGGTTCTCTTGGCATTTACCAACTATAATCTCTTCAATTCACCGCCAAGAAACCTGGTGGATTGGGTAGGTTTTGAGAATTTCGTTAACCTTATCACTGTACCGATTTGGCAGGATACGTTCGTCAGTGTCTTTTCCTGGACGATTGTTTGGACGGTAGTTGCAACCACTCTGCAAATTGCCCTCGGATTATTTTTGGCACTCTTAGTAAATGATCCGCGGATTAAGTTTAAAAAGCTGATCCGCACCATTTTAATTCTTCCGTGGGCGGTCCCGGCATTTGTAACGATACTGGTTTTCTCTGCGATGTTTAATGATGATTTTGGCGCGATTAACCGGGATATTATCATTCCGCTTATCGGCGGAGAAGGTTTGCCATGGTTAAGTGATCCGCTGTACGCCCGGATTGCGGTCATCATGATACAGACCTGGCTTGGATTTCCATTTATTTTTGCCTTATTTACCGGTGTGCTGCAGAGTATTTCCAAGGACTGGTACGAGGCAGCGGATGTGGATGGCGGGTCTCGTTTGCAGAAATTCCGTCATATTACCTTTCCGCATGTTATGTTTGCAACAGCACCACTATTGATCATGCAGTATGCGCAGAACTTCAACAACTTTAATATTATCTATCTGTTTAACGAAGGCGGGCCTCCAGTAAGAGGGCAAAACGCCGGTGGCACGGACATCCTGATTTCCTGGGTCTATAAACTGACATTTGACACGAATAATTACAGTATGGCTGCGGTTATTTCGATAATTATGGGGCTTGTTGTATCGATATTTGCCTTTTATCAGTTCAGGAAAACCAGATCCTTTAAAGAAGAGGGTGAAATATAATGAACCGAAAAACAAAATCCAAACTGGAGGTCACAGCGATTTATGTCATACTGGCGATCGTGTCCGTTGTCATTTTTTATCCGCTGATATGGACATTCGGCATGTCGCTGAATCAGGGAACAAGCCTTTATTCATCCACCCTGATCCCGGAAAACCTTTCATTGGAACATTATCAATGGCTTTTCGGACCGGAAAGTGACTATTTACTATGGTATAAAAACTCGCTGATTGTTTCGATTGCAACGGCTGTCGGAAGTGTTGTTATCACATCCCTGGTTGCCTATGCCTTTTCCCGCTATCAGTTTGTCGGACGGAAAAATGGATTATATGTCTTCCTTCTCCTGCAAATGTTTCCAGTGATGATGGCGATGGTTGCGTTGTATATTTTCTTAAATATGATCGGGCTTTTGGATACATTGTCGGGTCTGATTTTAATTTACCTTGGCGGACAGATTCCGTTTAATGCCTGGCTTGTGAAAGGCTATTTTGATACGATTCCACGTGAACTGGACCAAGCAGCGAGAATTGACGGCGCAGGTCATTTGCGGGTATTTTGGAGTGTGATGCTGCCATTAGCAAAGCCAATTTTGGCAGTGGTTGCGTTATTCAATTTTATGATGCCGATGTTTGACTTCCTGCTTCCAAGCATCATTCTTTCCAGTCAGGAAAACTACACGTTGGCTGTTGGTCTGTACAATTTTATTAACGATCAATTCGCCAATAACTTTACCCGATTTGCTGCAGGATCTGTTCTGGTTGCCTTGCCGATTGCTGCTATTTACCTGTATCTGCAGCGTTACTTGATTTCAGGATTGACTGCAGGGGGTACGAAAGGTTAGTTCGTGATATAAGATGTTAAGATGCAGGCATATAGTAATTCACAGTTGATGGAAATTGTGACATAGGCTGCCGCTGCTGAAATACCCCTCGCTTTCCGCGGGAAGCTGCCGAGCCTCCTCGCGCTGTCTCCGCTTGAGGGGTCTCGCCTATGCTTTTCATCCCGCAGGAGTCTCGGGGGATTTCCTCCGCTAACGGTGCGCCTTTTTAAAAGCAACCAATTGCTATCCACTCTGTTGGTGGTTGATTGGGGCTGACGGCACTCGACTCCTGCGGGAAAGCACATGTCTAAACCTAAGCAGAAAACGGATAAAAGGAACCTCCTGTTAACCCGAGGCTGGAGCCGTGCTTACGAAAAGCCACTGCCTGCAGCAGAAATCAACTATCAAGAGGGTTAGTTGGTATAAACAACTGTAGAGTCAAAAACCACATCAGTCAGCGGAGGAAATATACGGAGACTCCTGCGGGAGAAATGGCCTCGGTGAGACCCCGCCGTGCGATAGCACAAGGGGGCTCACCAGCCACCCTAAGGTGCGCGTAGTATATTTCCGCAGCGACAATCATGAAACCCACTGATTTACGTCGCAGTTTATAGATTTTATGATGAAAACAATGATTTTTTTAGTGGGATGAATAACCACAGTCCCAAACTTTTGGAAAACAGCCTTAAGAAAAATAGATGTCATAGAGGACGGAAGACAATGGTCACAATTAAAGATGTAGCAAAAGTAACAGGGGTTTCCCCTTCCACGGTATCCCGCGTGATTGCGGACAGTCCAAGCATCAGTCCGGAAACGAAGAAAAGGGTTCGGAAGGCGATGAAAAAGCTCGGTTACTATCCAAATGTAAATGCACGGAATTTGGTCGTTCAATCGTCCAAGGCAATTGGTGTGGTCATGCCTTCATCTGCGGACAAGGCGTTGCAAAACCCGTTTTTCCCGGAAGTATTGCGGGGGATCGGGTCGGTCACCCATCAAATGGAATATTCGCTCACCTTGTCAACCGGGCAGACCGAGGATGAAATCTATTCCGAGGTGGAGCGCCTGGTTTACGGCAGTGTTGTCGATGGCATTATTCTGCTGTACTCGCGACTCAATGACCGGGTGACTAACTTTTTGCTGGAGAAGGATTTTCCCTTTGTGATTGTCGGTAAGCCGTATGAAAACGAAAATAAAATTACCTATGTGGATAATGACAATGTCACCGCAGCAAAAGAAATAACCACACATTTAATTGAAAAAGGACATCGAAAAATTGCCTTTATAGGGGGATCATCTGACCTTTTCGTCACGAAGAATCGGGGAGCAGGGTATGAAAAAGCATTGCAGCAGGCAGGCATCCCGACCTGTGACAAATACAAGATCCATGCGGAGTTCCTAAAATCTGGAGGACGGGAAGCGGTGAAAAATCTGCTTTCCCTGGAAACCGTACCAACCGGCATTATGGTGACGGATGACCTGATGGCTCTTGGGGTGATGAGCACCTTGGAGGAACATGGCGTACGAGTACCTCATGACGTCTCCCTGGTGAGTTTTAACAATTTATATTTATCGCAAATCACCCGGCCTGCGCTTACAACGGTGGATGTGCAGATCTATGAACTCGGGGTCCAGTCAGCGAAGGCTCTAATTGAAAAAACGGCAAATAAGGGGGAGCCGGCAAAGCGGATTATTATTCCGCATCAGATTATTTATCGTGATTCGGTTAATGGGGTTGGTTAATGCGGGTTCTGGCCAATCATCTAATCAAAAAATAATCCACCCATGAGCTGCCAGCTCGGTGGATTATTTTTCATTTCCGCTTCCTCTTCTCAGGAAAGCCTGCTATTTGATTACAGTTAAACCTTCTTCTCCCTCTCAAAAATAATCTCAAAATAAGATGACTGCCCTGTGTTTTTTAGGCTCGGCGCAAATATCTGCACGAACCTCCATCCATCCGCTGCATGCTGATGAATAATATCCTGGTATTCATCTAATGGAACTTCCAACCCCATTTGTGTCTTTAAATAGACTTTCTCAAATTTATATTCGTACAAAACATCTGCCTCCTCTTTTTACTATCATTACGTAGGAAGTCCCGAAAAAGTTTCGCCTTTCATTTCTATGTGGACGAATTGTTCTCGTTTTTCCCACACTATGTGATAAAATAAACAAATAACAACTTATCGAAAAAGAGAAACGAGGCTTGTCGTCAAGACTTCTCGGCGGCACCTTTCCTGTAGTAATATAGAGAAAAGAAGAGAGGAACGTGAACATGAACCGCTGGGATTCTTCACCATTTATGCGCTTTTTTGGAGGCAGAAATCTGCTTTATATATTAGGGCTTTTGCTGATCATCGGTATAAATATTTTGGTCTATACGAAAGTCTCCTTCATTTTCCATCCATTTGTCGTGTTGATTGAGACGATCGCGCTGCCTTCGATTCTGGCGATTATTGCCTATTATTTGCTGCGGCCGCTGGTGGGACTTTTGGAAAAAAAAGTCCGCATCAACCGTATCGTAGCTATTGCAATTGTGATGATTGCAGTGGCAGGAGTAATCACGCTATTGATTTTCCTGATTATCCCATTCCTGCAACGCCAGATTACAAGTCTGGCGGAGGAATTGCCCCAGCTCATTATGCAAGTGGCAGACACTGCTGACCAATGGCTCCGCAACTCCATGTTTGCCGGCTACTATAATGACCTGGCTTCCAACGTGGACAGAATGGTGCAGAATTTTGTTGATAATTTATCTTCCTATTTGGGACAGACACTGGAGGGTGTCACCGGATTTATTTCCCAGCTTACCAGTATTATCATCGCGATTGTGACCCTGCCCTTTATCCTGTTCTATTTGCTGAAAGACGGGAAACGACTGCCACGGAATGTCCTTGGACTGCTGCCTCCGAAAATGCGCCCGGATGTGCGGGAAGTCTTTCAGGGGATTGATCATCAGCTCGGGTCGTACATCGTGGGGCAGATCCTTGTCAGCTTCAGCATTGGTGTCATGATGTACATCGGTTTTGTCATCATCGGGCTGGATTATTCCCTGCTCTTGGCGGCGATTGCCAGTGTCACCAGCGTGGTGCCGTACCTCGGGCCAACCATCGCGATCACGCCGGCGTTGATCATTGCGATCGTAACCGGTCCGCTCATGCTGTTTAAGCTGATCATTGTGTGGACAATCGTGCAGCTCTTAGAAGGCAAATTGATTTCCCCGCAGATTATGGGAAAAAGGCTGCATGTTCACCCGGTCACGATTATCTTTATCTTGCTGACAGCAGGCCATCTTTTCGGCATTCTTGGCATTATCCTGGCTATCCCTGGCTATGCCGTGTTGAAAGTCATCGTCAGCCACGTGTTTCTGCTGTTCCAGCGGCGGTATAACCGGTATGCGGAGGACAATAATCAGTATAAAATTGAGGGAAAATAATATGCTAAAGCGACGGGCCTGGGTGGGCTCGTCTTTTTTTACAAGGTTTTCTTTTTCTGAAAAGAGGGAACGGTATTAGACTGGAGAATACTTACCTGAGAAAGGGATGAGAGAATGGAAGAATTTCGCGCACTCGTATTGGATAAACAAAATGAAGAGAGTCGCTTGGAGGTCAGAAATCTAACGACAGATGATTTACCGGAGGGTGGAGTGACGATTCAGGTTGCCTATTCCAGCATCAATTACAAAGATGCGATGGTTGGCGTGCAGAATCAGATGGTAAAATCCTACCCGCATGTTCCCGGCATTGATCTGGCGGGAACCGTGGTGGATTCTGCAGATGAGCGGTTTACCTCCGGAGAGGAGGTCATCGTCACCAGCTATGCGCTGGGCACCGGTCATTTCGGCGGGTTCAGTGAAAGGGCCCGTGTCCCGGCAGAATGGGTCGTGCCGCTGCCAGATGGTCTCTCCCTCAAAGAAGCCATGACCCTTGGCACAGCCGGACTGACAGCAGGATTATCGATTCAGCGGCTGGAGGATAACGGTTTGGAACCGGGGAACGGATCGGTCTTAGTCGCAGGTGCCACAGGCGGAGTCGGCAGCCTTGCCGTTGATATGCTGGCGAAAAAAGGCCATGACGTGACCGCAAGCACCGGATCGCTTGACGAAGCGGAATACTTAAGAAGGCTGGGCGCCAAAGAAGTTGTTGACCGGGATGACGTCACAGATACGGACAGCACGCCGACCCGCAAGAAAAAATGGGCGGCTGCAGTGGACCCTGTTGGCGGGGCGACTTTGCAATATATTTTGAGCACACTGAAAAATAACGGATCGGTCGCAACCAGCGGATTAGTCGGCGGTGTGGAGGTCTCCACCACTGTTCTGCCCTTTATCGGCAGAGGAATTAACTGGCTTGGCATTGACTCGGTGGAGTGCCTAATGGAACTGCGCGAGAAAGTGTGGAAGCGGCTCGGTGAAGACTTGAAGCCGACGTTTCTGAATGAGGATATTGTTCGGGAAGTTGATTTGGAAGAAGTTCCTCAGGTGTTGGAGGAGATTTTGGAAGGGAATGTGAGAGGGCGGACGTTGGTGAGATTGTAAATCGTGCGAACAGGGAAATCAGAGGCCTGGGCGGGTCTCTGTTTTTTTGTTAAGGCAGCAAGCAACGGTCGAGGTTACTTTATTTCCGGAAACATAGCATAGATTATCAAGTCAACAATCATTTAGAAAATATCCTTAGAAAAGAAGGCGTCTACGTGACACCTTCTTTTTCAACACAATCTATTGAAATTTTCCTGATTCAATAAAACGCTGTACTTCCTCATATCTGGGTAAGGAAGGAATTGCGCCTTCTTTGGTTACGGCAAGTGCTCCTACTGCATTAGCAAACAGTACTGATTCCTTTATCGATTTTCCTCTTACAATTTCAAATGCTAACGCACCATTGAATGCATCGCCAGCAGCTACGGTATTTAGCGCTTTAACTTGGTATCCGGATAGATGCTCTGTATTTTGTGAAGTGGATAAGAAAGTGCCTCTATCTCCTAATGTTAGGATAACATTCTCTACACCCCTAGCATGGAGGACATGAGCAGCTTTTTTGGCATCCTTAACACTAGCTACTTTTACTCCTGTTAATATTTCTGCTTCCGTTTCATTAGGTGTCAGATAGGTTATCTTTTGTAATAGTTCCTCACTTAACTTCTGAGCTGGGGCTGGGTTCAATATAATAGGCACACCAGATTGATAGGCTAGAGTGATTGCTTGTTCAATCATCTCAATATCCATTTCCAATTGAACGACAAGTAAATCAGCATTTCTTATTACATCAGCGCAATTTCCAAGATCACTTGTTTTATAGGTTAAATTGGCTCCTGGTACAACAACAATTCGATTGTTTCCATCTGTATCCAACGTAATAGACCCAACTCCTGTAGCTAGATCATTATCGATTGATACGTTTTGGTGATCAACATTTTCTTCTTCTAAAAGTGAAATGAATTCGTTACCAAACAGGTCGTTTCCTACCCTGCCAATCATGGTTACCTCCGCACCTAATCTAGCCATAGCAACTGCCTGATTAGCTCCTTTCCCCCCAGGTGACCGAAAAAAGCTATCTCCTATAATAGTTTCACCATTCTGTGGAACCCGAGAGGTACGGACGGTCAAATCCATCATAAAACTCCCAAGTACTACTATACTCATTGGTGTCCCCCATCATCATTTAATAACTGTTTTCCCAAACTTCCGCCTGGGTGATATAAATGAAAATCTTGTTTTGTAAACTCTTTTGAATGTGAGATAGAAGTAGCTAGTAAATCGCCGATGACCAAGACAATTGTAGAACTTACTGTTGGAGCAACTCCCAAATGATCTGCTTCCCGTTTATAACGGTATGCCAAGACTGCATCGCTGTTCTCAGCTAACGTAGAAACAGAACTGGAGGTGATTGCTACTTTTTTCACTCCTATTTTTTGGAGGGAAGGGAGAAGCGCCAACACTTCTCCGGTTTCACCACTATTTGATATTAATAATACGATATCTTCCTTTGTTATCATACCCAAATCACCGTGGACCCCCTCAGTGGAATGAACAAAAAAAGAAGGGGTTCCAGTGCTAGCGAGAGAGGCTGCTATTTTTTTCCCAACATGTCCTGACTTTCCTACACCTGTTACAATTACCTTCCCATTGCAATTGGTTAAAAGTTCCACCACTTTTTCAAAAGAACCTTCTATTTGTCCAGTTAAATCTTTGATAGCTTCCGCCTCAAGTTCTATCACATTTCGCATAAAGTTTAATGTGTTCAACTCTATCATCATCCTTCGACAAATATTATTTTTCAACTCACAATTGCTTGTCATTAAATTACGTCTAGTTCATCTTTTTTCGGAAACTCAGGAAATGATTGATGAGGCTCCGTCTGGTACCAATAGGAAACCGATGAAATATCATCCTGAAGAGGCAGGTAAGTCTTACCTTCCTCTCTCCAGCCTAAAGCTTGCACAGTAACTCTTAAGTCCTTTTGAAAACGAATTGGATCGATAATATGCCAGCGATACATTCCAAATCTTTGCTGGCTCTTATACAGTCCATCAGGTTTAATTATCTGAGGGAGTCCGAGAAACGGTGTAGAGTAAGCTCCATATTCTCCTTGAGGTTGTTCAAAATTCCATGCCCCCCCAAAATAGTCCTCGGTTCCTGTTCCGCAGATAGTGGGAAAATCCTTATCTCCATCTAAATAAAACTTAAATTCGCCTTCTCCCCACCAACCATTATTGTTCACTCCCCAAGCAAGATAGGTACCAACATAATGACCGCGTCCAGATACTCCGTCTAACAAGGTATGGTTCTCCATGTACTTTACAGGATTACTCCTCCTCCATTGAGCGTGTAAATAAGCACTATCACTCGGAATATCCATTAATGCATAATCAATTTGATAATATAAGGTAACTTCTTTATCACTAAGGTTCTCAATCGTAAAGGTAGCCTGTTTTCGAAACGGCATTTCCCAATAACAATTCATTCCACCTGCTGGATTAACTGCCACTGGTAACGAATTGACATTGCATCTTTCCCCCCAGCCGTTACAAAAGAAGTCACCAAATGGCACTTCGATGGAGGGCTCCGATTCATTATCCCAATATGCTCGAATCACTAAATGACGCCAGTGGTCTGGAAAACATGTCATCCAAATATGATTAATTACTCCCGAGCCGTCGATATCAGCTAACTTCACCGTACTATTTGGTTGTATAAATATGGAGGGAGAAACCTTCCAACCTTGTCCCAGATTTCTCGCCTGATGTTCGCCCGTTCCCTTTGTTGCCATACCGCCTTTTCCTTTTTCTCCAGTAACGTTTTCTGCGCTTATAGAACGTGACTCTGCATCAATAAGTCTAGTTAAATTGCCGAGGCCCAAAAAATTATTATTCATATTTAATCTCCTTTGTTCAAAAATAACCTGAGCGGCGCTGTTAGGGTTCCACAGCTATCAAATACATTTTTGAAATTAGTTATCAAATCAACTTAAACGTTAATTCTGCTACTTCTTCACTGTTAGGACCAACAAAAACAGTGAAGAACCCTGCGTCGCTTGTGAAATCTAAATCCTTATGGTAGTAACGGAGTTGTTCCTCACATAAGGTAAAGGTGACTATCTTTTCTTCACCTGGTTTTAACTTGATTTTCTGAAACGCTTTTAATTCTTTTATTGGTCTGACAACTTCCCCTACCAAATCACGCACATATAATTGTACTACTTCTTCTCCAGTGACCATTCCTGTATTCGTTACTTTTACAGAAACGGTAATTGGCTCATCTGTCCTCATGGTTTGTGAAGAGAGTTTTTCCTCACTGTACATAAAGGTCGTATAGCTAAGACCAAATCCGAACGGAAGAAGCGGTTTATTTGGAATATCTAAATACTGTGAAACATAACGGACTTGTGCATCAGGAGCGCCTTTTGGCCGCCCTGTACTAAAATGATTATAATAAACTGGAACCTGACCCACCGAGTATGGAAATGACATCGTTAATCGGCCTGATGGGTTAACATCTCCGTATAGTAAATCAGCTACGGCTTTCCCGCCTTCTGTTCCGGGGTACCATGCTTCCATTACTGCATCTGCTTCATCAATTACACCATGTAAGTCAAGAGGACGACCATTAAATAACACTGCAATCATCGGTTTGTTTAGTTTCTTCATTTTAGCTATTAAGTTCAATTGTATCTCCGGCAATCGAATATCCGCCCTGGATCCTGCTTCACCACTCATATCTGACCGTTCTCCCAGTGCTAAAACGATAACTTCTGCCTTTTTTGCGGCTGCCAGGGCTTCTTCCAATTGTTCCTCTGTTCCAGTTTCTATATCACTGCCTTGAGCAACAAAAAGAGCCGAGGAATTTACCTTTTTTCCAAACCCTTCGTCCATTCTGACCGCGTCCTCTTTTGATCCACCCCAAGACCATGGTCCCAAGATGTCCCCGTTATGTGCAAAGGGACCTATTAGTGCAACTTTTTGGCTTTTTTGCAGGGGAAGAACGCCATCATTTTTTACTAAAACACACGATTTTGTGGCTAATTCATACGCTGTTTTCCTATGGGCTTTACTTAACACAATTTCTTCTTCAAGTTTTTTATCTGCACCACGATAGGGATTTTCAAACAATCCTAATTTATCCTTTAACTTCAAAATCCTTAATACAGACTCATCGATTAATTCTTCGTTAACTGTTCCATTATGAACATAACTTTTTAAGTTTTTTACGTAACTGGCAGTCATCATTTCAATGTCGACACCAGCTTCGATTGCTTTAAAAGCTGCTTCCCCTTCGTTTGCAGCAACGCCATGGGGAACCATCTCTTTAACTGCGCCCCAGTCAGAGATAGTGACTCCGTCAAAGCCCCATTCTTCACGGAGCAAATCCCGCATCAATTCTTTATTACCGCTGGCAGGAATTCCATCTACTGTATTAAAGGCAGTCATAACCATTTCGCAACCTTCATCAAGAGCTGCTTTATATGCTGGTAAATAAGACTCTCGTAACTGTCGTTCTGACATATTAACAGTATTGTAGTCACGCCCGCCTTCAGGAGCTCCATATGCAGCAAAGTGCTTTACACACGCTGCTACACGGTTCTTATCGCTCTTTAGATCTGTCCCTTGAAAACCTCTTACGAATGCTCTTGCAAACACACTATTTAAAAAAGGGTCTTCGGAAGTGGTTTCCATTACCCGACCCCAGCGAGGATCCCGAACAAGGTCAACCATAGGGGCGAAGGTGACATGAATTCCAGAAACAGCTGATTCTAATGCAGCTATTTCAGCACTTTTTTCGGCAAGATCGCTATCCCATGAGCACCCAATAGCTAGTGGAACAGGAAAAATCGTTTTATAACCGTGAACAATATCTGCCATGATTAGTAAAGGAATTCCCAGCCGGTTATTTTTTAAATGGTTATCTTGAATAGCAATTACTTCTTTAGCCCCTGATGCTCCTAGGACGGAACCACTGTTGTGTATAATTTCGTTTGTTATCCCCATTTCCTCCATCGGGCCAGTAATTTTCCCTTCACTTGTTGTCCCTTCATAAAAGAACGCAGCTAACTGAATTAATTGATTTACTTTTTCATCTAATGTCATTTGTTTCAATAAAGAAGTCAGTTTCGTATCAGTCAATTCTTCTACCTCCAAGAGCGTTTGATTTAACCAGTACTAATTTAGGTAAATCAGTTCAGGTAACAGGTGTTGCATTTACGTATATATCGCATGTTTCATCTATTTAATTCCTGAAACGTTAAAGCCTTCAATGATATACTTCTGGAATATTACAAAAATAATTAGAATTGGAATAACCATAATGGACGAACCCGCCATTTGTAATGCATAACTAGTTGCGTTCTCATCTTTTAATAAGGATAGTCCTACCGATAAGGTGTAAAGCGATTGATCATTTGCAATAATTAATGGCCATATGAAGCTGTTCCAACCCGCGATAAATGTCAAAATTGCCTGCACAGCCACAATAGGTTTGGCCAATGGTAAAATTAACCGGAAAAAAATCCGCATTTCTCCAGCACCATCAAGTCTTGCTGCTTCAATCAAGTCATCCGGAATCGTGACCATGAACTGCCGGATTAGGAAGATATTAAACGCTGCAATAAGCCCTGGTAAAATTATTCCAGGCATGGTGTTTGTCAAACCCATTCCATTTATGATTAGGTAGGTAGGAATCATCGTCACTTGACCGGGAATCATCATGGTAACAAGTACAATAGAAAACCATACTTCTTTCCCGCGAAAATGGAATTTACCAAACCCGTAGCCCGCCATTGTATTCAGCAACAACCCGAACATGGAGAAGAAGACAATAATTAAGGTGTTGACCAGATACACACCAAAATCAAGCTCTGTAAATAATCTGATATAGTGGCTGAAAATTGGCTCCACCGGAAAAAAAGTAGGAGGAATTGAAATGACTTCAATTTCTCTTTTAAATGAACTTAAAATCATCCAAATGAACGGGATTGAAACAAGCAGACCTCCAATAACCAGTAAAAGCACGACTACTGTTCTTTCGAAGTTGTTTTTTAATTTCATAGCCTACACCTCATAAAGTTTGATCCTTATTTCTAAATTTGAACTGAATAAGTGTTGCGATAATAATGATCACAAATAGCACAAATGACGCTGCAGCACCATAACCAAACTCGTTATATTGAAAGCCTTCCTGATAGATAAACAAGGCAATCGAATTCGTTCCATTTAACGGCCCACCATCTGTCATGACGAACGGTTCTTCGAAAAATTGGAACCAGCCAATTAACGTGGTAACCACAACAAAGAACGTTGCAAAGCTCATAGAAGGGAGTGTGATTTTCGTAAACTTTTGCCATCTGTTTGCCCCATCAATATCGGCAGCTTCATAATATATAGTTGGAATAGACCGCAATGCTGCTAAGAAAATCAGCATGCTTATCCCGTTACTCTTCCATACGGCCATCAGAATAAGTGACAATTTCGCAATCATTGGATCCTCAAGCCAGGGAACACTTCCAACATTAATAACCGAAAGCAGATAATTAAACAACCCATAATTCTGGTTATACAAGAAACCCCAAATTACCGCAATCGCTACTATATTTGTAACAGACGGCATATAAAAGATTACGCGAAAAAAGGTAGAAAGCCAATTACTCACAAAGTTTAATAACAGAGCAATAATAAGGGAACTTCCTACTGCAAGTGGCACACCGATGATTACATAAAAAAGAGTATTGCCGATCGATTGTATAAAAACATCATCTTGAAAGAGTCTTACAAAATTATCAAATCCAATAAAGTCGATTGTAGAAAAATCTGCCAGCCCTGTCAGGTTAAGGTTTGTAAAGCTAATGACAAGTGCAAGGAGAATTGGCATAAAGGTAAATACAAACAACAATAATACTGCAGGACCGATAAAAATATAAGGGATTAGGTTCAATTTTTTCTTGTTCATTATGGTCCACCTCTTTACATCTTAAAAAATCAGGAGAGGTCAAATCACCACGTTGTGTTTAACCTCACCTAATTTAACAAGTGTGATATGCTTTACTCTGCTAAGATTCCTTCTGCTGTTTGAATAAATTCTTCAAGTGCCATATCAACATCTTGTGTGTCTCGAATAACTTTCTCCATTGTATTTGCTAATTCTCCACCTAAGCGTTCGTATTCAGGAATCAATGGTGGCAGTTGTGTTTTTTCCATTTGTTCCCTGAATGTTTCAAGTTTCTCATTTTCAGCTAGAGCTGGATCTTCCCAAGCACTACTTACAGCAGGAAGTGAGTTAGATTCTTCAAACCACTTCACTTGCGTTTCGGGATCAGCCATGAAATTAAGAAATTGAAGTGCCTTGTCTTCTTTGTCTGTGTTATGGAAGACAGCCAATTGCGTACCACCAAAAGTCACATTCCCATTCTCAGCTTCTGGCACCGTTTTCACATCCCAGTCACCTTCTAATTCAGGTACTTGTTCGTTAAGTAGATCAACCATAAATGGTCCTGAGTTAAACATGGGTTGCGTCCCATCCGCTAACGCCAGCATCGGCTCCTTGCCTTGGTCCTGTGTTGGAGTTAATCCCTCATGGAACATTGTCTGATACAATTCCATCATTTTTTTGAATCCTGGATCATTAAAGCTTTCTGCGCCTTTTTCTTCGTCATAGGTCCAGCCTTGACGGTAGGCAAAATCAAACATACCATTAAAATCTGCCTGTGCAATGCCCATTCCAAATTGCCCTTCTCCACGATCAGCTAATTTCCTGGCAGCATCGAGAAAGTCCTCCTGTGTTTCCGGGCCGTCAGGGTACCCCACGTCTTCCAATAAATCCGTACGATAATACAAAACGCTTATCGCTACAAACCATGGCATAGCTTGTGTTTTACTGTCAATTTTTACAGATTCCATTGCTTGTTCATTAAAATTAGCTTCTTTTAAATTTGGATACTTCTCGTCCCCGAAATAATCTGTTAAGTCAAGGTATGTTTCTGATTCAGCAAATTCCGGTATCCAGGTAGATGGCTGCTGTATGACATCCGGTCCTTCGCCGGAAGCAACAGCTGTTAACAATTTGTTTTTCGCCTGATCCCACGGAATGGACTGCACTTCGACTTGAATATCAGTTTCGTTTGTAAAGTCAGCTGCAAAATCTGCTAATCGTTCGCCTTCAGCTCCCATTCCCCATACTTGTAAAGGTTCATCAGAGCCAGATCCCGAAGAACCATCGGCAGATCCCGAAGAATCACTGGACGAGCAAGCACTAAGAACAAGAGAAACAACGATGAACACCGCCATTCCTGCCAATCGGAATTTTTTATTAAACATGTATACTCTCCCCTTTTTTAAAAAATAGAGTTGCGATCCATCACCATAAAGTGAAACTTCATCATCATGGAAGTTTCGTTTCTTCCCTCACTGAATGTTTGTTGAACCAATCCCCCCCTGCCAATGTTTCCAAACCAGTCTCAGTTTTTGAGGTTTGTGATTTTACTGCCGTCAACCTACAATAAAATGAAACGTTTCAATGACTAAATAATAGCTTAGGTTGAAAGCGTTGTCAACCCTATTTTAAATTTAAATAAAAAAAACTATGATCTGGCAAGTCGCTTCTGCGTACATTAATTTCCCTCTTATATACCTTGATTTATAGCTTTATATACCATGAGTAGTCACTTTATTAAAGGATACTTTTAGATGCCAGGTAACTCACTGCCATTATTATAATTGGTAAAAGTTCAAAGAGTATTCATGTATATCCGGACCAGAAGATAACCTTAATCAGTGAACTATTTCACTTATTTCCACAGAAACATCACCATAAATAAATTCAAACTTGCTTATTCATATAATTAAGTTTATGATTAGGGTGGAAATAATCAGTTAGGATTCAAGCTAAAATGGTTTTTCCGGCCATAATAGTTTGACTATAAAAAACGTCTGAAACAAATTTATTTTTGTTGGAACGTTTCAATAAAAGGGTGAGAAGATATGGCGACAATAAAAGATGTGGCGAAGCACGCGGGTGTTGCTGTTTCTACAGTGTCTTATGCTCTTAATGGCAACTCTAAAATCAGCAAAGCCACGCGTAGTAAAGTAATTGAGGCCGCCAAATACTTAAATTACAAAAAGAATGGATTTGCATCAGATTTAAAAAAGCAATCCACATACATTATAGCGCTCATTTTAAGTGATATGTCCGGACCTTATTACTCCGAAATTATTCAAGGGGTTCAGGATACAACAAATGAACATGGTTACGATTTGATTGCTTGTAACTCCTTCGTAGGAAGTCCAAATAACAAAGAATCAACTGGCATCAAATTTCTAAAAGAGCAACGCGTAGATGGGGCGATTGTCATGTCGCATTTAATTCCCGATGAAGTATTGATAGATGCAGCGCAGGAGAATTTTCCTATTGTTGTACTTAATCGAAATATAGAGAGCGATCACCTCATCAATATATCTGTTGACAATATACAGGGTGGATTCAATGCTACAAAATATCTAATAGAACAAGGACATCGTGATATTGCCTTTGTCGGGGGGCCCTCGGATACACGTGATAATCAAGACCGTATTACCGGGTTTCGCAAAGCCCTTGAAATGCATGGAGTACCCTACCAACCTAAATGGCAGTTTACCGGACAATTCAATCGTACAAGCGGCTATCGATTGACGAAAATCTTGCTTGCCCAACAAGATTGGCCTACTGCGATCTTCTATGGAAACGATGAAATGGCTGTCGGAGGCCTTAAAGCTTTTGAAGAAAAAAATATTCGTGTCCCTGATGAAATGTCGATCATTGGTTTTGACGGCATTGACCTCGCAGAGCTCATAAGACCTGCATTGACAACTACCAGACAGCCAAAGTATGAAATAGGGGCTCTTTGCGCCAGGTTTCTTTTTTACAGTCTTCACGGAGAATCGGTAGCTCAACATACTAATCTACAAACGGAATTAATAATTAGACAGTCAACAGCTACTTTCAAACATGAACGAAGTAACTCTTTAACACTGAGTGTGAGCAAATAACAGAAAATAAAGTGATAGTTTATCTGCAATTTAATATATAAGGAGAGGATATTTTTGATTTATGAATTAAAAAACTTAAAAAGTCGAGCAGCAACTGCTGAAAATAAACAGGCTAAAGTTGGCGCGGGTGGCCAAGCTAACAACGGACGGAAAGGATCCCCGTGTATCGAGTCTTTTAAACAGGGAGAGACACATGTCTTACTCGATACAAATGGTCCTGGAATGGTACGTCATATCTGGTTTACTATTCAGCCTGGGAATATACAACATATGAGAAATATAATTATTCGAATGTATTGGGACGGTCAAGATCATCCAAGTGTTGAAGTGCCACTTGGGGACTTTTTTGGTATTGCTCACGGAAGACAACGCAATCTTGTGACTGAGTATGTGAGCATGCAGGACGGAAAAGGATTTAATTGTTGGATTCCAATGCCTTTCAAATCCAGGGCACGAATAACAGTAGAAAATGATTCGGGTAGTGAAGTGCCATTATTTTTTTACCAAATCGATTTCACACTAGGGGATCAAGTTACTGAAGATATGGGGTACTTTCATGCCCAATTCAGAAGATCTAATCCTTGTCCACTGCATGAAGACTTTGTAATACTCGATGGCGTAAAAGGAAAAGGAGTTTATCTCGGTACAGTTTTAGGGGTCCGCTCTTTGTTTTCCGAAGGCTGGTGGGGAGAGGGAGAAGTCAAATTTTTTATTGATGGCGATTCACAATTCCCGACAATTTGCGGAACAGGAACAGAAGATTATATGGGATCTGCGTGGGGGTTAGAAGAAATCGTCACCCCATATCAAGGCGCCCCTTTGGTGGATGAAGATAACGGATTGTATTCGATTTATCGGTTTCATGTCAAGGATCCTATTTATTTCCAAGAAGGCATAAAAGTATCCGTCCAACAAATCGGCTTTGGTTTGACAGAACCAGCAAAAAAACACTTTGGAGAGGAATTCGTCAATTACCGGGCTGCTGGTATTAAGGATACAAAAGAAATGAGCTTAGTTGAACGTAGTGATGATTACTGTAGTACTGCTTTTTGGTTTCAAGAACTTCCTACTCAGCCATTTCCACCATTACCAGATCGGAAACAACGTGGCAGTGACCTTCTGGAAAATCAGTCAAACCAGGAAATGAAGCGTTCAGATATCTAATGAACCTTTATGATTCCAGAAAGGAGGCCACATGGTGGATTCACTACTAAAGTATAACTTTGAATACAAACGAAAACTAAAGGTTTGTTTTATAGGTGCAGGTGGGCATTCTTTTCGTAATATATACCCTACATTTCAATATGCACCAATAGATTTACTTGCTGTTTGTGATAAGGATGAAGATAAAGCTATAGCTTGTGCCCGACAATTCGGGGCAAATAACTATTACACAAACCATCATGAAATGTTGGAGCATGAATGTCCTGATGCTGTGTTTATCGTAGCATCCTATTATCCTGATGGACGGGTTCAGGCTACTGACTTGGCTTTGGATGCTTTAAATGCAGGGATCCATGTGTGGATGGAAAAACCTACAGCTGCCAGTGTAGAAGAAGTTCAACAATTAATGGATAAAAGTAAAGAGAAAAACCGATATGTTATGACTGGATTAAAAAAAACATTCTTTCCCGCTATAGAGAAAGTAAAGCAAATTATAAGTTCTCCGGACTTTGGGCATCCCTCCTCGTTATACGTTCGATATCCACAGGATATGCCTGCTTTTCAAGATCGTAATGATCTAACCAAGATGACAGGTTTGTTGGACCACATTTCCCATCCTGGATCCATCATTCATTATCTCATGGGGAAACTCGATCACCTGTCTTATGAATGGGAACCAATTAACGGTGGAAGTGTTACGATGATGCGTTTTCAGTCAGGCGCTGTTGGTACAATGCATATGACTGCTGGTATATCGGGGAGCAGCCCACTTGAACGTTTGGAAGTGGTAGGAGAAGGCGCAAACGTTGTCGTGGAGAATGGTGTTAAGCTTACGTACTATCGAAAAGCAAAAATGCCGACCTATGGGAGAAGTTCTTCTTTCCTGGTGGAAGATGAGGTTGCACCCTTACATTGGGAACCAGAGTTTTCGCTTGGCCAACTGTACAACAAGAATATTTTTTATCTGGGTTATGTACCTGAAGTTCTCCATTTCTGCGAACATATTCTTTCTAATCAACCTCCAAAGAAGGGAACCTTAGAAGAATCGTTGGAGATTATTAAACTTTTTGAAGCATACCGGTATACTCCTTCCGGGAAGATAGCTGCAATTAATGATTAATATAGAATGACAACTAGACATAAGAAAGGTGATAGTGGATGGCAACGATTACGGATGTAAAAAAAGAAAAGCATTTATTGGATATGAATTGGGGAAGAATTCAATGGCTCTGTGGACAGGACATTGATCCAGAGTCAGAAATGACATTTGGCATGGTTTACATCCATGCCGGTGAATCCAACTCAAGGCATATTCATCCAAACTGCGAGGAACTCATTTTCGTACTTTCTGGTGAATGTGATCACACCTTAGGTAATGAAACGCATCATTTAGAACCAGGCATGATGTTACGCATTCCACGCAACATACCGCATCATGCGATTGTTACGAGTTGGGAACCCTGTCGAATGATTATCGCTTATTCGGCACCAGATCGTCAAACAATACCGGAGTAAGTTTAAGTGAGTCATATAAACATGAATGAGGGAGGGAAATATTTTGCGTATTATCTATATTGATATCGATTCAATGAGACCTAAACATTTTGGTACTTACGGTTATCATCGTAACACCACCCCAAACATGGACAAAATTGCAAAACAGGGGATTCAATTTTCACGAGCTTATTGTGCTAGTTCTCCCTGCGTACCTTCCAGGGCCTCTTTTGCGAGCGGGCTATTTGGCATCCATTCAGGTGTTGTAACGCACTGGGGGCCAGGAAGTGATTTTCGCAATACCAACGATCAAGAAAGCCCAATGTTTATCCGTTTGTTAAGAAATCACGGATATAAATTAGCTACTTTTTCTTCATTTGCTGACCGTCATGATGCTTTTTGGTTTATGGCAGGATGGAACGAAGTGCACACCCATACGTTGAAAAAAGGGAACGAAAATGCTGATGAGGTGATGGATGCAGTCATTCCTTGGCTAAATGATCATGGTACAGAGGATGACTATTTCCTTCACATGCAACTTTGGGACCCTCATCGACAGTATACTATGCCAAAAGAATATCTGAAAACGTTTAAAAATGACCCTCCTCCCTCTTGGCCCGATGAGGAAGCAATACAAAAACAGCAGGATAGCTATGCGCCGTTTGGTGCGAGAATGCTATTCCCAGGCAGTAACAAGAGTCCATTCTCTTACTTACCAGACCGAATACAAAATACAGATGACTTTAAAAGGTTTGTAGACGCTTATGACGGCTCCATTCGGTTTATGGATGACCAGTTGGGTAAATTATTCAACACATTGGAAGATCTAGGCGTGATGGAGGAAACTGCTATTGTCATTAGCGCTGACCATGGAGAGAGTATGGGTGAACATGCTGTTTATGGAGATCACGTGTGTGCTGATGAAGCTGTACACAACATTCCGATGATAATAAAATGGCCTGGAAGCCAAGTCCATGACACAGAAAATCAAAATCTCGTATACAACGTTGATTTAATTGCAACAATTTGTGATCTTTTAGATATTCCTGTGCCACAAAAATGGGACGGACGATCTTTTGCAAACGTTATTCGTGGAGTAGATTATACTCCAAGGGAATTTCTCGTATGGGATCATGGTCTGTACAGTGTGAGCCGCTCTGTAAGAACAGACGACTGGCTGATGATCCGCACCTATCACCCTGGTGTTGTTCCCCTTGAACCGATAGAGTTGTATCATATGAAAACCGATCCTTTCATGACCAATAATTTAGCATCGGAAAAAGAAGCAGTAGTGGAAAAGATGGATCACCTTTTAATGACATGGCTACATGAACAAGCCGGGCAGCCTTTTGCGCAGCCAGATCCGTTGCCATTGGTAGTAGAGACCGGACCTTTTAAGTATATTAAAGAAAGAGGCTGGTACGATAATCTCCTTAAAGTAGGACGAGAAGATCTGGCGATGCAATACCTGGAATCTATTGGAAAATCAAAATATTAATTTAACAATGTTTTACTATATGTTGATCGGGAGATATCAAAAAATGAGTGATTACATAAGTGACCACCTACTTTGTTCGTAGGGGGTTATTTATGATTAAACGTATGGATGAAGTATTACACTGGTTGTGTGGATAGGGTCCCTAAAAGGCTGAATCTTACCCATTCGTTACAAGAACAGTACCATCTACAAAAACTAGGGTTGTGGGTGGTACACATTTATACATTTTAGAAGGGGCCTTATCTTAAATAATTTATTTTTGTGTCTTGACAAGCGAACTCATTATACACAGGCACCATTTGACGAACTGTTATAGGAACTTTATCCTGAAAATTGGCATGGGACCTTGTCTATCCAAGCGTTACTGGACATACAGTGCTATAAAGACCGTTTTTAAAAGAGATTGGATTGTAGTGGAATAAATAAAATATAACTCCAATTAAGTATTATGCTATTGTCGGATAAGTATTTCTAAATCGGCAAGTCGTTTCTGATGAGAAGAGGTATTTTATGAATTTTAAAGTAATGACTTTTAATCTTCGAGTAGATATTGCCCAAGACAATAAAAACGCCTGGAAATACAGGTGTGAAAATGTTGCTAAAATAATAATGGAATCAGAAGCATTAATAATAGGTACACAAGAAGGACTTCCTTCCATGATAAAAGAACTGGCAGAAAAACTAGATGAATTTACATGGGTGGGAGAAGGAAGGTTAGGTCAAGATAAAGATGAACATTGTGCGGTTTTTTACGATAAACAAAAGCTTGAAGCAATGGACCATGGTACCTTTTGGTTATCAGAAACTCCAGAAGCAAAGGGTAGCACAGACTGGGGGGCGGATTATCCAAGAATCTGCACATGGGTACATTTTTGTTGGAAAGATGAGCCCGAAAAACAATTTTTCCTCTACAATACCCACTTAGATCATATAAGTCAGATAGCTAGAGAAAGAGGTATGGCACTTATTAAGAAAAAAATGCAAATAAGCGATAATCAATTACACATGCCTATGGTTCTTATGGGGGATATGAATGCAAAACCTAGTAACCCTGCAATCCGCCTGCTTAAGGAATCGAGCTTTTATACAAACACGTATGATTTTTTGGATAGCACCCAATTTCCCTTAGGTAAAACATTCCATGATTTTGAAGGGGGTAGCGTGGGGGAACCAATAGATTATATTTTCACCTACAACAATGTTCCTATCCATGGTGTAGAAATTCACCGAAATAAAATAAATAATAGCTATCCTTCTGATCATTATCCAGTGATAGCTACTATCAGTATGTGAAAAAGTATTGTGATTTAGCCTCAGCTAATAAAAAGGATTTCTGCCGTCATCCTAGCAGAAATCCTTTCATTTTTCAGGCATCCTTCACACAACGAAACCCAATATTTCCAGTTGAACTGTCAGGTGTATTAGCGGAACTTGCTGCAACCCGATAACGATTGCAATAACTATGATGGCATAAATAAGATCCCCCGCGCATCACTTTGCTTGTCCCATTATCCGCCCCTTTGGGATTGTCTTTTCCGCCGCGTTTGTGAATATTGGGGGCAAACCAATCAGAACACCATTCCCAAACATTTCCAGAAACATTATACAAACCAAATGAATTAGGAGGAAAGGACTTGGCGGGTGCTGTACCTAAATAACCATCTTCCATCGTATTTTCTTTTGGAAAGCTTCCTTGCCAAATGTTGCATTGATGCTCGCCATCGGGGGTCAATTCGTCTCCCCATGGATACCTTTTTTGAACCAATCCACCCCGTGCTGCGAATTCCCATTCCGCTTCTGTTGGCAGGCGCTTGCCAGCCCACTTACAGTATGCAGTTGCATCGTTCCACGAAATGTGAATAACAGGGTGATCCAATCTGCCTTCAAGGTCTGAGTCAGGGCCCTCTGGATTTCGCCAATTAGCACCTTCCACCACCCACCACCAGCGCGTTTGGGAAACGCTTTGTTTCACTTTATTTGCAGTTTCGGCACTGATTAATTGATAGAATACAAATGACCATCCGTACTGCTCGGCTTCTGTCAGGTAGCCTGTGTCATCGATAAAACGTTGAAATGCTTTGTTGGTTACCGTGTGAGTATCCATGTAAAAAGGGTTTACCTTAATGTTTCTTATTGGCCCTTCACCATCCTCAGGAAAGCCTTCTTTTTCTGTGGTTCCCATTAAAAACTTTCCACCTTCAATGCAGACCATTTCTTCCTGTTCCCTTTGCTTGAGGGGAGGGACTATTTTTTGATTACTATTCGGCTTTAATTTATCCGTGACACTAGTGTGTTTTCTCGATGCAGCACAACAATTAACAGTAGTTTGGTTTGTCATAGGATTACCCCCCCGTATTGCTAAACGGTTTCATTATATTGTTCTCTTAACTGCGCTAGTTTCTCCTTTAGTTCATCCACCACTTCTGTGTAAGCAGGATTGTTGTATTCATTTTTTAATTCAAGCGGGTCTTTTTCTATATCAAATAGCTCCCACTCTGGTTCCATCGGTCTTGGTACTGCGCCTATTACATCTAATGGATCCCCATAATAGTAGATTAACTTGTATCTGTCGGTACGTACGCCATAATGTGCCGTTACATTATGAATGGTTAAATGCTCCCAGTATCGGTAATAAACCGCGTCACGCCAATTATCAGGCGTCTTGCCTTTCGCGATTGCCCGAAAACTTTCTCCTTGCATTTTTTCCATAGCCTGTACACCGCAATAATCCAAAAAGGTTGGAGCAAAATCATTATTAATAATCATATCTGTGGATACGCTCCCCGGCTTAATCTCGTGCGGATAGCGCATAACAAATGGCATCTTTAGTGACTCTTCATACATAAACCGTTTATCATACCAGCCATGTTCCCCGAGGAAAAACCCCTGATCCGATGTATAAATCACGATCGTGTCCTCAGCTAGCTGGTTTTCATCTAAATAATCAAGTAGCCGTCCGACGTTATCATCAATCGAAACAACACATCGTAAATAATCTTTTATATAACGCTGAAACTTCCATTCTTTCATCTCCTGCTTGGAGAGTCCTGCTGGAGGAACCCCCTTGACATCTTCCTCTTTCAAGTCTTCAATTCGCATATCTGCAATCTTTGCTGCATTTGCGCGATCGCCGTAATTATCATTAAAAGTAGCAGGAACTTTGAATTTTTTATCCTCAAATAATGTCTTATATTTTTCAGGTGGCTCCCAGGGACGATGAGGAGCTTTGTGGTGAACCATCATCATGAAGGGCTTTTCATTATTTCGGTTGTTTAACCAATCAATTGATAAATCTGTGATTCTATCCGTCGCATATCCTTCCACCTGTTTTTCTTCTCCCATTTCCATCATTAATGGATTATGATAATCGCCTTGATCAGGGAAGACATTCCAATAATCGAAGCCTGTTGGATCACTATTTCCACCATGACCAAGATGCCATTTTCCAACGATAGCGGTTTCATATCCGCTTTCCTGTAATAACTTCGGAAACGTCTGCTGCCTTCCATCGAAATGTTCCGATAAACCGCGCACGCCGTTTTCATGACTGTAGTTTCCTGTTAGAATCGAGGCTCTGCTTGGAGCACACAGTGAATTGGTACAATAAACATTGTCGAACCGCATCCCTTCGTCGGCAATTCGATCAATATGTGGTGTATCAACAAGCTCTTTATTATAGGAGCTTATCGCCTGTGCTGCATGATCGTCACTCATGATGAATAAAATATTTGGTTGTTTAGCAGACATGTTTTCCCTCCTATGTGAGTTGAAAATTACATGAAACCGAGAATCCCATATTTATTTCCTTTTGAAATTGACCATTTCCACATCATCGGCACAAGCAATTTCCACTTGAAAAGCTCCATTTTCCGGCAGCTTTGCCACTCGGACGCTTGTATTGTCAACCGGCACCCATATGGATGATCGAAACACAAACACTTCTTCTTTTTGCACCATTTTCACCGATAAGGTCAATTCCTCGTCCGTTTCTTCAACCTGGAAAATCTCCCCGGTTCCGTACTGCACCGTTAGTTCATCAGTAATGTTCACTTCCAGTGGCAGCATAAGCCCGCTTTTTGCTGAAACGGTAAGCTCCCTCCCATCCAAAAGAGGATTGCCATCAATATGAATGGTAGTCGCTTTTTTATATTCATCAAAGTTGTGCAGGAAAATGAATTCCCCGCCATCCGTGGATGACCGCATGGATATATCCAGTTCATCCTCCAGAGCAAATCGGCTTTTTACTCCAATTCTTTCTGCCAGGCTGCGGTAAATTTGCCGTTTGTATTGATAGTCATCCTCCATGCTGGCACCATACATGACCAGCTTTCCACGACCGATTTGTTTTTCAAATCCAATTACAGCTTCCTCAGCAGTTTCCGGCCAGCCAAACGCCCCTTCTTGCGTGTCATACATTTCCATGCCGCTCACTTTCACACTATCGACATCTTCAACACGCACAAACCCTGTTTCTCGCTTCGTCTCCCTAATCTCTACATCGATGCAATCTTTCAGAATCGTACACGGGTCTCCATTCATGTTCTTCGTTGGAATAACGGGAAACAGCACCAGCTTTCCACCTGCATGCAAGTAATCGGCTAGTTTCTGCTGGATTGGTTCATCCATCCATTTTGCAGCAAACACCCAGAGAGTCGGGACTTCTGCAGGATCTATCCCGCCATCTTCCATCAGATTCAGCCCATCAAATATTATATTGTTCAGTCTCAGCCCTCTGGCAAATCCATTATAGAGATTGCGGTCCCTCTCTAATTCCAACTCATCGATCATTCCTGAATCGTTCTTCTCTTTGAACTCCGTCCGGTAATAATCCGGGTAAAAAGCCAAATGGGTATCTGTCTGCTGTTTCGTCTGCAGGAGCGGTTTTTGATAAACCTGCAGCATACGCCCCAGATGCTGAATCACTTGGAAATGCGGCCGCTTTTTCCCCTCTGCTGTTAATGGCGCTTGCCATTCATGCCTTCTGCCGAGGAGGCCGATATTTTCCATGTTTTCACCACCAACAAACATATAGTAGTTCGCGGCATTCATGCCATTTGCCAGACATAGTCTTGTTGTCAGATCAAATGTTGTCGGCTGCAGTCTCGGCTTATCCGGAATGGTGCCACCCTGAAACTCAGCGGAAAAAAGCGGCTGCTCCTTCCATTGAATTGCTTTGGTAAATGCATTAGCTACAACAATATCAATGAAGTTATCATACTCGATATTACCAATATAGTAATCGCCTGCCATAATCACATCATCTATCTTGGCTGCTTCGGCTAATTGTGAGATCCCGATCGGATACATGGTTCCCCTTTTTAGCAGGTCCACTGTATGAAAACCATGAATGTTTACCACAAACGGGACCTTGATACCCTCTTCCAGGGCAAGGCTCTTGAGGTGCTCGATATACCCCCGGTAATGCTGGCGCATGAAATTGCGGTACGATTGCTGCAATACTGTGTTCGGAGCGCTTTCTGCTTGCAACAGCTGCTCTGCCTCACTTCCTGTAACCCCGTTGCCTGCAGCGAATTCCCCGCGACCATCCAGATAGTCCTCGAACAAGTCCATCGTCACCTTGTTGTAGTCCCCTTGATTGGTCACCCAATGGAACATGCCTACTTCATTATCCAGCTGAAACAAAATAACCGGCCCGCCATGCTGGATTTGATGTGGCGCAATAATTTTACAGACATGATGATACCAATTGGCAGCTTTCTCGAGGAAAACTGGATGCAAGTAACTCACTACTCTTGCAGGATGTGCTTCTCCCTGCTTTGTCCTGGCCATAGCTTCTGGATAGTTCTCCAAAAACCAGGGCGGCACCCCGTGATCGATAACTTCAGCCATCACATAGGGGCCCGGCCGCACCAGGCAATACAGACCAGCCTCGCTTACAAGCTCGAGGAATGTCTGAAGATCACGCTCGCCCCTTGTCTCTCCGGTTAAGTCTATCTGCCCCTCCTGATATTCATGATAGGTCCATGGTACATAAGTGCTGATCATATTAATGCCTGCTTCTTTCACCTGATGGATACGGTTTTTCCACTCTGATGCCGGCACACGAAAATAGTGCAGCTCTGCCCCAAACAATAATGTTTCTTCGCCATTGATGCGAATTGCTTCATTCTTCACCTCAATCATTTCCTGCTTCCTCCCCCATTGTGTGAATGGATTATACGTATATTAAAGATAAATCTCCACTGTATTCCCCTCTGTTGTTAAGCGCCTCTCCAACTCACTGCCTTTCACCCGGAAACCTCCCTGCCTATAAGGATTTGCAGTTTCCAAAGCAAATACCGTCTCTCCGTTTACCTTTACCTGCCGTTTTTCTGCCTGTAAATGGTAAACAAAGGTGACCGGCAGTCCAGCGAATTGATAATCCAATCTTAATCCGTCCAATTCCATTGGCAGCACAGGATCAAGCACCAGGTCGCCCTGTTCCCGCCGGATACCAAGTGTATTGGTAATCAGCTGGTTCATATAAATCCCCGGCCCGCTGGAATAAATGCGCCATCCGCCCTTTACCGGGATAGAACCATCACGAAGCTTTTCAAAATTCTCCTTGGCATCATAACGCGTAGCAAATTTGCCATCCGAACTGCTGAAATACGTATTGCTCTGCCGGAGTTCCGCATTTGGTACTGCCCGCTGGATGTCAATCGGATTGATGACGGAAAGACCATTCCATACCTCACCGGTCTTCCCCAGCTTGGCCATTGCTTCCACAAATCGAATATGGGCGTGTACATACTGCAGACCGATTTCCCTGCCGAAATTAGCCGACTGTTCAGCTCGTTTGAAATGAGTGCTTACCCCGCCCGCATAATTGGCCGGGCGGTTCATCAGGCGAACCCCGTCGGGAAAGAATAGATGTTTCTTGATCAGCTGGTAGTGTTCCGCTGCCTGCTCTGGTGTAAATAGCTCACTGATGATGCTTTCTTGCATCGGCAATAGCCGGTAATCAATCCCTGTCCTGCTGTCAGAAGGATGCAGCATAAACTCTGCCTTTTCCGGTTGTTCCATGTAGACAAATCCTGGAATTACCTCTGTCTGCAGGATATATTTTCTGTAATCTCTCTGGATACCCTCCGCTAACTCACTTAGTGCAGCCGCCTCCTGTTCATCGACCCCCTGGAGTACCTTCGCCAATTTGCTCACAGACTGATAGGTGAGGGCCACTGTCCAGCTTGAAGCCATATATTTTTTTAAATTGGCATTGGCCGGCTGCAGGGTATCATCCCAGTCTCCATCATCATAGGCAGATAAAAAGGTATCGTGTAAAAAGTGCGCTTTGATATAGGAAATCTGTTTTTTTACATGGGCAAAAATTGATTCGGTCGTTTCCGTAAACGTAAAATGCTGCCTGTCCATATAGGGAACCTGTTCTTGAAGGATAGTGGTGTCCCCGGTCATCTCGATATACTCACCGATCACTTTCAACGGCCAGACGATGATATCCCCATGGCTGTCGGTTTGCTGAATATGGGTGTATTTATCAAACATAAACCATTGCGGCCAGTCACCGGTGTCTTCATACTGATGAGAGTATATCGTCTTAATAATTTCCTGAACCGTTTCATCATGCTGGGTTGCCAAGAAATACTCGAATGGCCCCTGACTCACATCCCTTGTGCCCCAGGCTGCGCCGCCGTACTGCTCCAGTCCGTGTGGCACAGAAAAGTGAACAAGCATATTGTGGGTGTACCACCAGGCGATAGCATTAACTTTGTCCAATTCCGCATCACTGCCAGTTTTATTCAAATGGAAGCCGCGCATAATTTCCTTGTAGTACTCCCGGTAGCGTGCGATCTCTTCGCTGGCATATTTTTGCTCTATGGATCCAGTTTTCTCGTCTAGTGAACCGCGAATGTTTAACGTCCATTCTGCAGTTGGGGCTATTTCCAGGACGATCAGGGATGGATCATCTGCTTCTGTGCCCTCTGTTAAATAAGATCCATCTTTCACTTGCATACTAACGTCTTTTACCTCGAGCCTGTAATGGAGCTCTGGATAGGTCGCGACACTTTCTGCTCCTGCTCCGGCAGAAAAAACAACCCCATTCCGCGTGCTCTCATAGTCAAATGGCACTTCGTATTCATTGTTATTCATTGTCACCTGATTGCTAATGAGGTACCGATACGCCTCCCCTTTTTCGGAGGCAACCTCCAGTTGAATATCTGCTGAATCCACGGTTGTAAAATTGGTCACCACGATGACGTCGCCGTCCAGCTTGTAGAACCAGCGAGCATAATTGAAACCAATTTCAAACATGGATGGCATTGTCAATATACGGAAGCATCCATCGATTTCAATGTAAATCCGCTGCCCCGATGTTTTCATAACATTTAACGGATTTCTCGTATTGCTGAGCATTTTATTCATATTGGTATTGCCGATAGCTATCTGAGAATTGAACACGCCATACATATAGACATTGCTTGTTACGGTATCTTTTTTTACCCGATGATTATTGCCGCTCATTAAAATATGCCCATGCGGACGCTCTACCAGTTCCTCTTTCTTCTTCAAAACAACATGTTCATAGGTATCGGTGAAAAAGGAAAGCAACTGCTTCTGCTGGCGTTCTTCCAAACGTCGATGCGGAAAATAACCAAAGATGTCTTCCTCGCTCAAATCTTCGCCCGAAAGTGGAGCCCCGAATTGTGGAGCACGCTTAACCCCAGGGAGTGGAACCAGATGAGAGAATTCCTGCTGGGAGACCTGCTCCCACGCCGCTTCTCTTTCCGGCTGATACTCCAATTCCGTCACGGCATCAGAATGGTTTGCCTGAAACTGGCCATAAAAAACAAATTGCTGTGGGCCGTTTAACCGGATTTTTTCCGATTGCAACGCAGTAAAAGCGAACTCGTACTGATACACCTCATTGGCCAAACTTGACTGCTCCAGTGCCTGTGGTACATGATCCGTTTTATAGGACAAACCGAAAAACTGAAAACCGTCTGTGGAGTAGCCGACGGAACGGCCAAGCGAGCCTTGCTGCAGATAAGGAAACCCTGCCTCCTGCGGCTGATTTTGCCTGGTGCAAACGGTATATCCGTGTTCATCATCCTCAAAAATAGAATGATCCATATACTGCGACATATAGGCTTCATTTGCGCGAACAGCGCCTTTGTCGGCAAGCCCGAGATCCTGTGTGTAAATTAAATCTACTTCCTGGCCCTGTCCATTCAGCTGAACATCCCAGAACCAAATACCTTTATCAGACAATCGGAATGTTACCTGATATGCCACGCCTTCTGCATTTCCTTGCCACACGACTTGAGAGTCCGTTTTACTGATACGGCTGTCGGACTTAACGCCGAGCAACGGAACTGCTTTAATGCGAGTACCGTCATGGACGCGTAAATAAATATTGTTCAGTGACCCGTCCACCGGATTGGCCAGTAACTGATTAATCATTGTGTTTTTATGGGTAATGGCATAAATATCTCCGCTGTAGAGAAATTCGAACCGCAGATCTCCTGCCTCAAGAGAAAATGTTGCTGGTTTATGCTGATTCATTGAAGGAACTCCTTTGCTTATTTAGTTAATTGAAAGCGGCAGGTCATTAAACAGCACAGCTCCTGTAGGCTTGTTTAGCTGCCGAATATGCCTGGCTAATTTCACAAGAGATTTATAGTTCATTTTGAAATCGCTTACCAATATTACTATAATTCATTTATAGAAACGTTTCAATAGGATTCATATAATTAACCAAAAGTAATTTAATCAATTATAATTATAAACGTAGACATAATAGCTTTTTTATTGATTTTAGACAAATGATTTGGTTTTTATGTTGAAAACGATTGCAAATTATAATATAATTATTTATAGAAACGTTTCGCTAAATAAACTTAACCGGGGATGATTAATTTAGAGATTCAAGCTTGCCAAGCCTATTCTGGACGTGCAGGTGACTCTGACATTCATAGCTTCTTGGAACAGTTTCCTGTGGCCGCTGATCGTCGCCAACGATCAGTCCCTTTACACCCTGTCAGTTGGGCTCGCACTGCTGCAGGATGAAAATGTCATCAATTACGGACTGCAGATGGCAGGAGCCACCTTTATGGTCGTGCCGATTCTAATTATCTTTATCATCTTCCAGAAATATATTTTGGAAGGGTTTAATGTATCGGGCATTAAATAGAAGAGGAGGAATTTCATTTATTGGCACGTATTGAATGTGAATTTTTCTCAGAAGTTTTAGTAAAAAACATGACGATGTCAGTGATTCTGCCGCAAAAGGGCAAATTTTATCCAGAATCTGAATCAGCAGCGGATCGCTATCCAACCCTGTTTCTTCTGCATGGGTTCAGTGATAACCATATGACATGGCTGCAAAATACATCACTGGAGCGGTACGCAGCGGATTACCGCCTTGCCATTGTCATGCCCTCTGCGGACAATAGTTATTATAACGACATGGCTAATGGCAGCAAGTATTGGACCTATCTCACGGAGGAGATTCCGGCTGCCGCCCGTTCCTTTTTTCCTTTATCTGAAAAACGGGAAGATAACTTTGTAGCAGGGCATTCCATGGGAGGGTTTGGTGCATTAAAATGGGGATTGAATTATCCTGAACAATTTGCAGCAGTTGCCAGCTTATCCGGTGTCACTGACATGGTCTTTCACTTGGAACGTGCTCGACCTTTTGCAGCGGATAAGTACAAATCTCTTTCCCTTGCATTTGGGGAAGAGACTATCATTCACACTGCGAATGATATTTTATGGCTGCTCGAACAGACGGATCGATTACATGAAAAAAAGCCAATGCTTTACCAGGCATGCGGTACAGAAGATTTTTTACATGAACATAATATGCGGTTTTTCCGTACTTGTAAAAAAACAGGGGTCGATCTCACCACAAACTTTGGTCCGGGGGAACATTCATGGGATTACTGGGATGATCAAATACGCGAGGTCCTTCAGTGGCTGCGAATAAACGTCAATCCTAAGGTATGATACGATAGAATCAAGAAAGAAAGTTCGGAAAGTTGGAGGAAAGAAGGATGGCAACGATTAAAGATGTAGCGAAGGTCGCGGGAGTAGCAATCTCCACCGCTTCCTACGCTTTAAACAACAGCACAAAAATAAGCCAGGCAACAAAAAAGAAAGTAGAAGAAGCGGCTAAATCATTAAACTACCAAAAAAACGGGTTTGCTTCTGATTTAAAGCGCACGAAAACCAATACGATTGCTCTGGTTTTAAGCGATTTGTCCGGTCCATTTTACTCGGAATTGATCCAGGGGGTGCAGGATATTACCTCGGCGAATGGCTATGATCTGATCGCCTGCAGCTCGATCGGCGGCCCGCAATCTACCGCTGTACGGTTTTTAAAGGAGAAGCGAGTAGACGGAGCGATTATCCTCGCTCATAACATCAGTGATGAGATCACACTGGAGTCTGCCAGAAAAGACTTCCCGCTTGTCGTGCTGGATCGCACCCTGGAAAATGAATTTGTTTACCATGTGGAGGCGGACAATGTCCAAGGGGCCTATACAGCGACAGAACATCTTATCCAGCATGGTCATGAAGATATTGCGTATGTCAGCGGACCGGCCATTTCGCATGACAGCATCAGGCGCTTTCAAGGTTACCAGGATGCCTTGAAAGCTCATGGAATTCCCTATCAGTCCAAGTGGAAATTCTCCGGAGACTTTACCAAAAAAGGCGGCTATCGTGCAACCAAATTGATGATTGCCCAGCGCGACTTGCCTGAGGGGATTTTCTATGCGAATGATGAAATGGCGATCGGAGGACTCCAGGCTTTCCAAGAAAACGGTATTGATGTTCCAGGAGATATTTCCATCATCGGCTATGATGACATCGAGCTGGCGGAATACGTGAATCCTCCCCTTACGACCATCAAGCAGCCAAAATATGATACAGGTGCACTATCCGTACATTTAATCTTCCAGCTGCTGGCCGGAGAAAAAGTTAATCATCATTACAAATTGCCAACTGAATTGGTTACCAGGCAATCGGTGAAACTCAAGACGAAGGTATCTGAATAGGCAGTGGAGACGACAAGGGGAGATATTGGTGGCTGTGGACTGTAAGACATCCAATTGCTGTTTCTATTGCTTTATCAATATAAACTCAACCCAAGAAGCGCTCTTCAAATTGGAGCTCTGCTGCATAAAGGAGATGATTCCGTCAATACAGGAACCATCTCCTTTTGATAAGTGACAACAGATTGAATAGAAAAATCCCTGCTAAGAACAAATGTATGTGCAATGTCTCAAATAGCACTATTTCCCGCTTTCGATTCTTTCCAGCACACGAAACTCTTTTTCCCTTTCCAGTCCCGCTTCCCATTCCCCATTCCGTTCATGTAAGCTCCATTCAAGTGTATCCATTATCGTTTCCTTCATGGGGCGGAAGCTTAACCCTGCATCAATGGCTTTGTCGCTATTCACCGACAACATCCCATTCATATTCAGGGAGTCAGGGAGCCAAAATGGCAGTTCTACCCAAGGCTGAACCTGATTTTCTTGTAAAACGGATTCCTCTGCCCAGCAAAGCTCTGTACTTTCTGGTGAAACTAGTTTTTTGCAAGATAGAAGAAAGTCTCTGAATCCCAGAGCCTCTTTCGGACCGACTGCATTAAATGTACCCTTCACGCCTTGCTCAATAGCTTCTATAATCCACGACGCTAAATCACGTACATCTATAAACTGAACTTTTTTACTCTGACCTATATTCGGAACGAGAATCCTTCCACCCTGCTTCATTCTCCATGGCCAATAGGTAAAGCGATCTGTTGGATCATCTGGTCCAACAATAAGACCTGGTCGAACAATAAGTGAGTTATCATAAAAATCATTGTTTACGATGACTTCACAAGTAGCTTTGTTGCTTCCGTAGTTGTCTTTATCCAGTTCATGGAGCGCATTTGTTTCGAACACAGGTCCTTTATCTACATTCTTATATGCACTGATACTTGAGATGAAAACATAGCTATTACAACGACCTTTTAATTGATCTACAGAACGCTGTACATTATTTGGATCTGTACCTGATAGATCAATCACCACATCCCAGTTATCCCTAAGCTTTTCGATGTCATCTGTACTGCGATCACCAACAATATGTGTGACACCTTTTACCTCGTTTAGGAATTCTGGATTTGTTTTTCCGCGATTGAATAATGTAATATCCATTCCCTTATTCAAAGCTTGTTCTGCGATATGCTTTCCTAAAAATAACGTCCCACCTAGCAATAGTATTTTCATTAGTCCAACCCCTCCCCTAAGATCGAGTTAATAATCCGTAACCCATCGCTTCCCTTGCCGATATAAAGAAGTTAAGCCACCATTTTGCAATCTAACGTGGAATAAGTTTGCTGCTGTTGAACGTACAAGGCAGGAATGGATGCATTGTCGGTAAGAAGGCTAGCGAGAAGCTGTATATCTCCATTTTGCAATGCTTGGCTATACAGCTTTACACGAAGCGCTTCTTCCTCATCTACAGAGTGATCTGCTTCCATATTTTGTCGAACATCATTTATTATCTTTTGCCTTGCTCGAAAAAGAGTTGCCTTCACAGCGCCTACACTCATATTTGTCAAAAATGCTATTTCCTTCAGGCTGCATCTGCATACATCTGATAAGAGAAATAATATTTGTTGGCTTATAGTTAGTCTGGTGACAAGCGTATTTAACACATGTGTGAAGTTTAAAGAAGTCATTAACTCAGTAGAATCCCCGAATTGCTGGCAGTTGTCCTCATACGGAATAGTTGACAGCTTCCTTTTACGAATCTCATCAATCCATGTGTTTCTGGCAATGGCAGTAAAGTATGCCTTTGTCAGTGATTTAGGTTTCTTTTTCCAGCTAATGTAGGCTTTTAACCAGGTTGTCTGCATAAGATCCTCTGCATCATGATGATTGTTGGTAAAACGCAAACAAGCCTTCCATGTTGAAGAGGAATAACTTTCCCACACCTCTTTAAACTTTATGTTCATGAATTACACTCCTTTTTAATCGCTCCTTTCACTTTTTTAACGAAAAATAAGAAGAAAAGGATACGGTTTTGGGGTGAATAATTTCTTGTTGATTATTAATTATATTATCAAAATTATTACTGATACGTTTAACATTCACAAGTAATATGAGCGGGATTGTACACGATTGGAATTTAAAAAGGGATCGCCCATGTCTTGAACGTAGATTTTCAGGGGTTGGAAACAAAGGAGATAAATTAAACAGATAAAGACACTCTCTGCCGAGTATCTTTATCTGTTAAACTTTTACTAATGTAAATTAAGATGCTCTTAACTGCTGGGATTCGGGAAACCGAGGAGTGTCTCGCGCTTGCGCTCATTCTTTCTGCGCTCAGCCACCTCCGTTCCGCTAAGTCCCCAAAAAATCACGCGCCCCCTCCCAGCGACCCACACACCATCTAACCAGCCCCACAAAAAAACAAAAGATACAGCACCCGCCGTATTCTCAGTCTACAAATCATCAAACCCATTCAAATCGCTCGTCTTCGTATACTGCCGCGATTTCTGCTCAAAAAAGTCCGTCTTTGTCCCATCAATATTATCAACATAAGCACGGATCCATTTCATCGGATTATCCACGTGTTCCGGATAAATTTCCTCCAGGCCGAGCATGCGCAGCATTTTGTTGGCGCGGTATTTGATATAGCCGGCCATCTCCTCCAGGTCAATTCCTTCCACATCGGCCAGCACATAGTTGGACCATTCAATTTCCAGCTCGGCCGACTCCTCGAAGCGGGTGTATACCCAGTCAATCAGCTCGCTGTTATTATATTCCGGGTTTTCTGCCAGTGTCGCCCGGAAAAGTTCGGAGATGAAACGCCCATGCTCGAGCTCGTCACGGTTAATATAGCTGATCATCGTCGAGGTGCCAACCATTTTGTTATGACGCGCAAGATTATAGAAAAACGCGAATCCGGAATAGAAGAACATCCCTTCCAGGAGCGACGTGTACACCAGCGTTTTCAGGATATTTTCCATGGATGGCTCTTCCACGAACGCATTGTATTGCTCTATAAGTTTCTCATTTCGCTTCAAAAGAACGGGGTCCTTTCTGCCGAGCTCAAAGGATTCGTTTTGTTCCTGCAGCGAGACCACCGACGACAGCACATAGGAATAACTTTCATTATGCACCGCCTCCTGCTGGGCGATCACCGCCATGATCGATTGCACAGAGGAATCGGTGGAATACAGTGACAGCAAAAGTGCCTGTCTTGTCTGCGGGCCATCTAATGTCGACAACAGCCCAATAATTTTCAGGTAGGACTCCTGTTCCGCTTCGGTCAGCTGAGGAAATTGCTTAATATCCCCCGACATGTTCACCTCGTCCGCCTGCCAGTAGTTTCCCACCAACCTTTTGTACATTTTATACCAATGCGGGTAGGCAATATCGTTCCAGTTTAAAATTCCACTCGCCTCACCTCCAAACAAGGCAGTTGATTTATTTGGATAACGCGGTTCCAGTGTTTTTGCTTTCTCGAGCAGCTTTTGTGCCACTATTGATCACTCCTCCTACCCAATTTTCGATCTTGCGTTCCTGGCTTCCCCGGGGCGACTGCTCCACTTTCAGGCCGGGCCATTTGCTGTGGTAAAAATGCTTGAGCTTATCCACCGCCAGGCAGTACAGATCGTCTCCGCCAAATTGCGTGTCCCCTGTTCCGAAAACCGCAATATTGTCCGGTTTATAGCCGACTTCAAGCACGAAGTCTTTCACTTCCTCCGGTGTCGATCCCTCTTCCCAGGTAAATGTTCCGAGAAAAATATAGTCATAGCGGGCTGCGTCAATCGGGGCATCGACTCCAATGCGATGCCGCTCCACCGCCATGCCCGCCTGCCTCAACCTACACTCAATAACATCTGCTGCTTCGTCCGTATTTCCGCTGTAGGACAAATAAGCAATCAGTGCTTTCAACTTTCACACCACTCACATTCTTCCACATCATTTGCCGTGGAACGGACATAGTACGTCGTTTTCAGCCCTTCCCGCCATGCCTGCAGGTGCACATCCAAGAGCACTGAAGCGCGGATCGTATTTGGCACATAGAAATTAAATGAAATGCTCTGGTCAATATGCCGCTGCCGTGCTGCATTTTGCCTGACCGACCAGCGCTGATCCAGGATATAGGCAGAGCGGCGGTAAATCTCATACGTGTGATGATCCAAATCCGGTGCCGTGAACGGAATCTTGAAATCTTTCTTTTCCTCATTGTAAAAAGGCCGGAATACCGGATCAATGCTGGCGGTGGATCCGGCAATCATCGAGGTGCTGGAATTCGGCGCCACTGCCATTAAGTAGCCGTTGCGCATACCGTGAGCCATTACGCCATCCCGCAAAGCCGTCCATTTTTTATCCGTGTAGCCTTTTTGCTCGAAATACGTGCCGTCACTCCATCTGCTGCCCTCAAACACCGGATAGCTTCCCTTTTCCTTGCTTAATTCCATGCTGTTTTTGATCGTCAGGTAGGAGATTTTTTCATAAAGCTCATCGGCAAATTCCACCGCTTCCTCTGTCTCCCATTTCATCTGTTTGCGAGCCAAGAGGTGATGCCAGCCAAATGTGCCAAGACCAATCGCGCGGTATTTCTGGTTTGTCAGACGGGCCTGCATGATCGGCAATGTGTTGATATCAATCACATTATCGAGCATGCGGACTTGAATTTTGATCAGGCGCTCCAGCACATCATCCGGCATGGCTTTCCCCAGATTAATCGAGCTGAGATTACAGACCACGTAATCGCCCGGCTTGTACCGCTTCACAAGCGTCCCTTCGTTTTCCATGAATTCCTCGATAAATTCACTTGGCGACTGATTTTGCGTAATCTCCGTACAGAGATTGGAGCAATAAATCATGCCCTCGTGCGGGTTCGTGTTATGCCTGTTCACCTCATCCCGGTAAAACATAAACGGGGTCCCAGACTCCAGCTGAGATTTCATGATCCGCTTCATGATATTGATCGCCGGCACCTTCCGTTTGGAAAGCTGCTCAGACTCGACGCACTCCTGATATTTCCTGCGCCACTCGCCATCGCCTTTTTCTTCATCATAAAAGTCTTCCAGCGAATAGCCCATCACCTGCTGCACCTCATGCGGATCAAACAGGAACCAGTCCCCGCGTGCCTCGACCTGCTCCATAAATAAATCCGGCAGTGTGACGCCTGTGAAAATATCATGGGCACGCCAGCGTTCATCGCCGTTGTTTAGCTTTAGATCGAGAAAGGGCTCGATATCGGTATGCCACACGTCCAAGTAGATGGCGACCGCCCCTTTGCGCGTCCCGAGCTGATCCACGCTGACCGCCGTATTGTTCAGCTGTTTGATCCACGGTACGACCCCGCCGGACATGCCTTTAAAGCCCTTAATCGAACTGCCGCGGCCGCGGATTTTTCCCATGTACACGCCAATTCCGCCGCCATTTTTCGAAAGTTTGGCTATATCGGTGTTGCTGTCATAGATCGACTGCAAGCTGTCATCCACTGTGTCAATAAAGCAGCTGGACAGCTGGCCATGGGTTTTTCCGGCATTCGTCAGGGTCGGTGTTGCCACAGTCATATACAGCTTGCTAAGCGCCCAGTATGCTTCCAGGACAAGCCCCGTGCGCCCCGCGGCAGGCTCCTCCTGCATCAGGTGCATGGCAATCACCATCCAGCGCTCCTGCGGCAGTTCATATGTATTTTTGGCATGATCGGTCGCGAGATACCTTGTCGCAAGCGTGTACAGACCGAGATAGTTGAACAGGAAATCTCTTTCCGGCTCGATGTGCTGGGCTAGGAGGTCGATTTCCTCTTTAGAATAGACATCCAGCAACTGGCTGTTGTAAATTCCTTTTTCCGTGAGTGTTGTCAGGAGGCCGTAAAAATCACCGTAGCGTCGGGCGGCCGGATCATAGTTGCGATTCTCTCCTGCCTGGCGGTAAAGCTCCTGCAGGTAAATCCGGCTTGCGACATAGGTCCATGCTGTGTTGGCCTCATCTATGTTTTCCAGGGCTTGCTTGATTAAGGTGTCAGCAATTTTTGCATCGGTTGCGTCCGGTTCGATGGTTCTTAATGCCTTTTCGGTGTAATTTTTTGGATCGACCGGCAGATCTTTCGTCGCCTGCTGGATCATTTTTTGAATCCTTTCTTCGCTTGCAGTGGTTGGGCTTAACATGTGCGTGACTCTCCTTTTTGGTGGGTCGGAGCGGGAGCCGGCAAAATCAAAAATGCCGCTCACCTCTGGGATGAACGGCAAAAAATGCATAGTTGTCCGCCTCAAATTCTCTCACCCCGAAGAATTGATTTCTGATGAGCCAAGGCAGGTATCCTGACTTATGCTTCCTCCTACTGGGGTCCTTCCCGTATTGCCAGCTAAAACTTACAATACAGTGGATTCCCGTTCATCCACACGACAGTTGCGGGGGCAGTTCCAGCTTACCTGGATTCCCTTTTCAGACAAGGTTTGTCACCTTTGCTCGAATACTATATATGGTGATTAATTTTGTTCAATCAATCAATATGTTGTAATTAATGCTAGCATAGTATTTTATCGAATGCAATGGTTAAGTGATAGTTTACTAGTAATTTTTGGATGGGGGCTGCTGCGGGGGTATGGGGCACTGTTTCGGGGTGAAGTTTTTGCTCTCGGGTTGATGTTGCGCCACTTCCGGTTGATTTGCTTGTCTTCGGGTTGATATTTACCCATTTCCGGTCGATATACCGCACCCAACAAATAAAAGCCACCCGCCAAAAGCGGGTGGCCAAGACACCATCTACTCCGGATCCGCTACTTTCACCAGCTGTTTCCCAATATTTTCACCAGAAAACAGCCCGAGAAATGCATCCGGAATTTTATCAAATCCTTCTTTGATCGTCTCTTCATAATGCAGTTCGTCTTGTTCCACTGCTTTTGCCAATTCCCGATACGCCTCACCGAAATGCTCGGAAAAATCGCCGACAATGAAGCCCTGCATCTTCACGCGTGATTTAATCAAAAATTGCTGCACGCGCAGACCGATATCCTTTTCGCCTTTCTCCAGATTATAAGTCGAGATCGCGCCGCAGACGGGCACACGGGCAAATGTATTCAAACGTGGCCATACATGATCGGAAATTTCCCCGCCGACGTTTTCATAATAAACGTCAATGCCGTCCGGACAAGTCTCACTCAGCTGCCCGCCAACATCGCCATTTTTATATTCCACGGCGGCATCATATCCGAGCGTCTCTGTGATATATGCGGCCTTTTCTGCTGAGCCGACAATGCCGACAACGCGGGCGCCCGCACGTTTTGCCAGCTGTCCGGCAACTTGTCCTACCGCACCGGCTGCCCCGGAGACCACGACCGTTTCTCCTTTCTTAGGCTCACCGATATGCATAATACCGAAATAGGCGGTCAATGCAGGCATGCCCAAAATGCTGAGCGCTGCGCTTGGCCGGAGCCCATGGGTCTGTACCTTGCTCACGTTTTCTGCTTTTTCCACATTGAATTCCTGAAAAGCAAGGTTTCCCCTGACAAGGTCTCCTTCCTCCAAATCATCACTTTTCGTTTCCACGACTTGAGCCACGATCCCACCGGCAAGCGGTTCGCCGACTTCAAATGGCGCAGTATAGGAAGGAGCGTCAGACATCCTCCCGCGCATGTAGGGATCCACTGAAACATAGAGGGTTTTCAGCAGCACCTCATCATCCCCCGGCGCTTCCCGCTCGATTTCCTTAAACTCAAACGTATTCTCATCAGGCATTCCGTTTGGCCGTTCCCGAAGTATCAGCTGCTGTGGCATTGCATGAATCCTTCCTTTCATTTGTTATCTGTATGGATAATTCCCTTCCATTTGCAAATGAAACCCGTTCATAAAATAAAGTAGAAATTTCATTTTATAAAGAAAAAAGCTCTTACCCATTTCGGGAGAGCTTTCTCTTATACATAAACGATAAGACTGGCATCACTTTAAAATTGTCTGCCGAATATTTTTAAATACCCTAAGTGATACGACAGTGCGAATACTGTCATCAAAACACCAATCATCAGTACGAAAAACAGCCAGTCACGCTTTCGGGCAACCATTTTTCGGTAATGTGTACGATCAGGATCACCTGTGAAGCCTTTGGATTCCATCGCGATGGCGACTCGCTCGGCCTTGCGGATGCCGTTGGCCAATAGGGGAATGGCATAACGGCGGAATTGATTGACTCTCCCTTTGATCCCTTGTTCCCGGGTGACGCCGCGTATCCTATGTGCCTGTCTGATAATTTGCAGCTCATGCTGGAATATCGGCAGGAACCGATAACCGGCCAGGATGCCATACGTGATTTTCGGGGATAGTTTACATTGCTGCATGAAACTGAGCATGAGTTTTGTTGAATCAGTAGTCAAAATAAACATTAAAGACAGTGCGCCGAAGCAGAGTGACCTGAGGCCAACACTTATACCTGTCTGAACACTCCCGGCCGTTACCTCAAAAATCCAAAAGCTAAAAAGCGTCTCGCCGCCGGAAAAGGTCTGATTGGCATAAAGCATGGTCGTCCAGGCAAAGCCCGAAGCAAGTATGAGAAATGGACTGAACAGCTTCAACCAGCGAGTAATCGGGATATCAGTCATGGTGAACGTGACGACCAGAATAAACATCAAATATAATAACGGCGTGAAGACATCATAGGTCAGACCGAGCAGTATTCCCGGAATCAATACAGCGACCATCTTGATGGACGGGTTAATGGATGAGATCATACAGGTCATCCCCCCTCCTTTTTCCGGAGCCTTGTCGGCAATCGCAGCCTTGCTCTGCGGATAAGCTCTTCTTTCTGCCAGAGAGAATCTGGTATACCATCGAATGCTACTTCCCCCTCTTTAAAAACAACGACACGGTCGGCGGCATCAGCAATATCCATATCATGGGTAACGAACACGATTGCCTTGCGCTTTGACTGCAGTGCCATGATATAATCCATCAACTCCATCGTGGTCGCAGCGTCTTGCCCGAATGTCGGCTCATCAAACAGAAGGATATCCGGTGTCGCATCAAGTACAGTCGCTACACTCAGTCTGCGCTTTTGCCCGCCGCTTAAGGCGAATGGATTGCAAGACGCGAGCTCCTTTAAATGGAACTGCTCCATTAACTCCCCGGCAGCTGTCTCCATTTCCTGTTCGGAAAGGCCATTCCGTTTCATGCCAAAGGTCAGCTCTTCATAGACGGTGTCCGTTATAAATTGATGCTCAGGATTTTGAAATACAAACCCCATCCGCTTCCGGAGTTCATTCTCTTTCCATTTTTTAAGCAGACGTCCGGAAAAGAAAACCTCCCCCGCATCAGGAGAAAGGAGACCGGCCATCACCTGAATCAAGGTGGATTTCCCTGCTCCGTTCTCTCCGGCGATGACCACAAACTCCCCGCAACGGACATCCATATTCACATTCTTCAACACTTCTTGCTTCCGTCGGGAAAAGGACAGACCCCGGACGGAAAGGACATATTCCGCCGATGGTGAAGTCTGTGTCCTGCTCTCCCGAAAAGCGGGCACCTCCGAGAACTCTCCCGGCAAAAACACGCCTTCCCGTTTTAGTAGCCGCTTCTGTTTCGTGAACAAATGCTTTGGAACATCATCTGCCAATAGGTGGCCATCACGCCCGATCAGCAGGATACGGTCAATCATTTCGAACCAATCCCTGGCCTGGTGTTCAATAATCAAGACAGACATCTGCGGCACATTTTGGATCTCTTCCACCAGTCGGATAAATTCCAGGCTGGATAGCGGATCCATATTTGCCGTCGGCTCATCAAGAATCAGGATTTTCGGTTCAAGCAGAAGGACGGCGGCAAGAGCGATTTTCTGTTTCTCCCCACCCGATAGTTCGTGGATTTTATGTCTCTCAAATCCTTCCATCCCGACTGCCTTCAGCATCTCCATAATCTTCTTGCGGATCGCAGAAGCAGGAATTTTTCTATTTTCCAAGGTGAATGCCAGCTCATCTTCCACCGTAATCATGCAGAATTGGCTTTCCGGATCCTGAAAAACAATGCCGATTTCCTTTGTAAGCTCTCCCCTCTCGAATTCCTGGATATTTTTTCCTTGAAAAAAGATATCCCCGGAAGCTGTTCCTTCGACAGCTTCCGGATACAGCCCGTTCAGACATAAGGCAAGACTGCTTTTTCCGGCACCACTCGCACCCATCAAAAGCGTGATTTCATTTTGGTTCAAGGTAAAGTTCAGGCGGTTAAACAATGGCTGCTCGATGATTTCATCATATGAAAATGAAAAATTTCTTACGTCAAGAACCGGCTGCTGCCTTCCATTAAGCCGTTTCATATTTTCGCTTCCTCTGCAGTTCTTTCCCCAAAGCATAACCGCGGAGAACACCGGTTTTGGCGAGCTGATCACTGAGCCATTTGCCAAGGACACCTGAAATCAGTGCAGCACTGATAATCCTCACGGCCAGTGTCGAGACAATCAGCCATGGTGCGAGGGCAATCATCCCGGCCGAATACAAATGCCAGGCAAAACTGACCACAGCAGCGGACATACCTGAAAGGACAAGAATCCGCAAACGGTAATCTTTCCAGCCGGTAAGGGCAAATACAAGCTCCGCCCCTGCCCCCTGAATGGCAGCGGAAAGAAGCAGACCAGGACCTGCCGCCGAACCGAGTAAAACTTCGACCACGCCTGCAATCAATTCTGCAGTGAAAGCTACTCCGGGCTTACGCAGGATATAGGCAGCCATAATCGAAACAATGAACCAGACGCCATAGATCACCTCATAGCCAAACGGTGCCAGTCCGAATGGCGCAAGAACATTGCGAAGTCCCTCGCCAACCAGAAAGAATGCTAAATAAATAACACCAAAGACCACCCCCAGGATGGACATCAGAACAATTTCTTTCAATTTCCATTGGTTCGTCATGAATCCATCCTCCTATGTCTTATTAGACGGACTATTCGCCGAAATGGTAAACGTCATGGTTACATGCGATACTTTTTCCTGAACACGGTCAAAAGACTGATGCAGTGCTTGGAAGATATCCTTCACATCCCCATCAAGCCTGGTCGCGTAATGGGCAGAACTCACCTTAATATTGCGGTGTTTGGAAAGATCAATCTGTTCATAAATCGCATCCATATAATCCGTCCTCCCCATCGGATAAAGGGAAAATTTACAGCCCGCTTCCCGGGAGATTTGACTGGATTTCTCTTCATTCAGCGGTGTATCCGTCTCGTCCATATAGGAATCCGCCTCTGTATCCCCCGGACACCCGATGGAGAACGTACCGCTCATCGCTACATGCTCCCCCGTCTTTGCCGCATGCAGGAAAAGCGCCTGAGTCACATCAAACACGTGCACCATCTTTCCGCGCACGCAGGTGCTCACGTCGTCTGTATCCTTCCATACTTTTGACGTATCCACTTCGTCCAGTGCCCCCAGAATAATATCGGCGAACTTGTCACTCATCGGGAACAGCGTAAACTGGCATCCCGCTATTCTGCTTGTTCCGCAGCTGTTGCTCGTCATGGTTTTTCTCCTCCTTATTTTAAATATAAAAAAACTGCACTCCCGCGGGAATGCAGTTTACACGTATATTCTACTGATGGCGTAGTTACGCCTGTCGTAAACTGCACTTCCCCACGCTGGTATTATCCAGATCGGGTTCAAAGGGTCAGATACAATATCCTCTCAGCCGCCACTATTGGCAGCTCCCCCAGTGCTTGTCGATTATGCAGTTTTTCTACCTTCAGCATAATAAAGTTTATAACTCTTGTAAAGGCAGACGGACAGCCCCTCTTGTACCATTTCTGCCATGTCATTCATGAAATCAAACGTGTTATACATGTTAAGCGACATTGCAGAGGCAGCAAAAACAAGCAGGACGAAAAAGATAAAGAAGCAAAATAAATGTTCTAAAGGAAAAGATTCCCGGTGCTGCATGGGAATCCATTTTACTCAACATTTATGAAAAAATGATAGTCAGCACTCCCACGAGACAGGTTATCCACCTCTTCATCCATCCACCACACTGCAAAGGAATAATAATAAATGCCTTTTTCTAAAGGGGCTTTAAAACTATTATTTGTAACACTTACTTCAACTTCCTCATTTTTACCTATCTGTAAAACGTGGAACTGATTCGGCTGTGGCTCATAGTCCATTGCAAACGTTATTTCTTCACCAGGTTTTACTTTAATCTTATCTTTTCCTTGCAATAACTGCTTTGAACCATTTGTATCAACACATGTTGATTGACCATTTCCATCCCAGCAATAACTGCCCAATGTCGTTTCAAAAGCGTTATTTTCTACTTCGATCATAGCTTTTGGAGGCTCCTTCCCAGCCATTCCCGAACAGCCAAAAAGGGTAATTCCAACAAGGGACAACAAAGAAACGAACCTAGTTTTCATTTGCATTCCCCGCTTTTGATTGTAATAGATAAAGAGCAAGGGCAACACACCCCCGCTCTCTTACCCTACTGCCTCAAATCATACTGTTTCAAAATCTGCTCCAATTTAATAGCCTTGCCAACATCCCCATCAATCTTCAACTTTCCTGTCATGAACGCAGTGGTCCCGTTCAATCTTCCCGCCAGGAAATTATGAAAGTTGGCGAACGACATTTTCAGCGTGGAGTCAGCAACAGCATCTGTTCCCGCAACAACGTTTGCCTTCCCCTCCTCCAGTTGCAGCTGAAAAATGCCTTCCTCCTCACCGAAAATATTAAACTGATAGATTCGGTTCACCCCTGAAATCGGCTCAGGATTTTCGTTAAAAACCCTTTCAACATTTTCCATTGTTTCTGACAGTGTTAAATGTTTTTCACCCAACTAAAACATCCCCTTTTGTTTAATTAATACGTTCTTCCTTCAATTCAGCTTGTGCCAGGGTCCTCCCCCTTCTTGCCACCAGCACAGCTGCATACAATACCAGCACAATCCCCATTACCTGCCAGCCGCTCAGCACATCTCCAAGGAAGAGCACTCCCGTGATCACAGCCACAACCGGCTCGGCTGTCGACAGGATGGATGCCCTTCCTGCCTCCAAATAGGTCAAACCCGTTGTATACAACCCGTATCCTGCAACCGTCGCTACCAATGCCAGCAGCACCGCCGCCAGCCAAACATCCGGGTGCCGAAATTGCCCCAGCTTACTGGTTATATCGCTCGTCAACAGCAAAAAAATACTTGTGTAAAAAAATGTATACGTGGTGATCGTGAGTGCGGAGTATCTTATTGTAACCGGCTTGCTGAATATGCTGTACAATGCATAGCAAAATCCTGACAACAGACCCATGCCAAGTACCCCAGCAGAAACACCTGCCTGGCCAAATGGCAACAGCCCTGCAGCAAACGCGCACCCGATGATGGCAAGCGCCAGCGCCCAGCCCTTTCGCATTGTCAGCGGCTCTTTGAAAAACACACGGGAAAGAAGCATGACAAACAGCGGCCCGGTATACAAAAGCGTTACCGCCAGCGACAAACTCGCTTGGGAGAAAACTTCAAAATAAAAATAGTTAAAAAAGGCAATGCTGAAAACTCCCGCCCCGGCAAAAAAGAGGTGATCCTTGGCCCGCGTCCGCAGCTGGCTGGGCCGCACCAGCCCCATAATTAGGATCAGGAAGACAAACGTGAACACCGCCCGGATGGCGACCACGTCCCAGGCCGTGAATCCTCTTTTCTGCAGCGGCGCAACAAATAATCCGATTAGCCCCCAGCATGCCGCTCCGAGAATAGTAATGAGATAAACTTTCCATCTGGCCATGCGTCTCCCTCGCTTTGCCTCGATTCCTATCTCTACTATAGCGCAATTATGGAAAAAGTGAAATAATAAATTGCAGTGCTTCCGATGGAAATTTTAAGCTGTTTTTCTGAAGTTTTTGCGTCATTATGATAAACTTGTGAGTAATTGAACACGACAAAAACATACGTATGAACACAAAAAGCTGGGAGATTTACTCTCCATGCGCTTTTTTTTGCCACAGATTAAAAACAGGAGGAATTCCGATGAATACAGCCCAATCCAATTCACAAAAAGAAAATTATATCGTCGTGGCCATCGTGCTGTCATCCATGTTCCTGTTTACCTTCACCCAATTTCTCCTGATTACGGCCTATCCGACGATTATGGAAGACTTTGGGATCAATGCAACACAGGTGCAATGGCTGACCACCGCATTTTTGCTCACCACTGTGATATTTATCCCGATGACCGGGTATTTATCCGATACATTTTCGACAAGAACACTGGTGATTTTTTCTCTGATTACGCTGGTGGCGGGGACAATTATTGGGATTATCGCGCCAAACTTTGTTGTGCTCGTATTTGCCAGAGTCGTGCAGGCGATTGGTGCGGGGATCATGATGCCGCTCGTGCAGACCATTTTGCTGGCGGTTTTCCCCCTAAATAAAAGAGGCTTTGCCATGGGACTCTTGGGACTGGTGGTTAATGTCGCGCCGGCATCTGCCCCTTCCCTTTCCGGCATCATCATTGATGCGTTTAGCTGGCATGCGTTGTTCTGGGTCATGCTGCCACTGGCACTGATCGCGTTGTTTGCAGCGTGGTTTTTCATGAAAAATGTCACGTCACAGCGTCCTTCCCAGCTGGATGTCCTATCTATCGCCTTGTCCGGACTTGGATTTGCCGGAGTTATTTTTGGTTTCAGCCGGGCCAGTGTGGTAGGAATTGGGCATTGGAGCGTCATAGGGTCTGTGGCTGCGGGGCTGATCCTCTTGGTGATCTTTGTCTGGAGACAACTGAAAGTCAAGGTTCCGACATTGAATCTGCGGGTGTTTCGAACCCCTGTTTTTGCCATTTCCACGGTGCTGGTATTTTTGGTCGCAATGCTGTTATTGTCAGCAGAAACGATATTGCCGATGTTTGGCCAGATTGTGCTTGGGACTTCTGCATTTACCTCAGGTGCCGTGTTAATTCCGGGGACGGTACTGCTTTCGGTCATGTCACTGGTCGGCGGGGGCCTGTTTGACAAATATGGCGGCAAAGTAATCACGATCATCGGTTTTGCATCCATTCTTGTGTCAACGATTTTATTTAGCACGATGGGAATGAACACAGAGCCTTATATGATCATTATTTACTTCTGCGTATTTATGTTCGGATTCGGGCTGACACTGATGCCACTCGTAACGTTGGGCATGAACGCTTTGAATGATGAGGAAATTGCGCATGGATCGGCAATTGTCAATACGGTGCGCCAGTTTGGGCTGGCGTTTGGGGTGATTGTACTGACGTCGATTATCAGTTTTCGTGTCAGTGGGTCTGATTTGTCTCAAAGTGAGGCTACTTTGGCCGGGGGAACAGATGCGTTTATTGTGATGAGTGCGCTGGCTTTTGTAGGGTTGGTTATTTCGTTGTTTATTAAAGAAGGGGAGCGGGATAGGCAGTGAGGTCGCGCGATTTGGCGTCCGGCCCGCGCGATTTGCCGTGCGAATCGCTCGATTACAGCGGAAGTTCGCTCGATCTAACCGTCCACTCGCCCGTTTCGAAGGCATGTTCGCCCGACTTCCGGGTCCATTCGCCCGATTTGGACTGTTACTCGCCCGATTTACCATGCAGGTCGCCCGATTCCGACGTGCACTCGCTCGATTCCGACATCTGCTCTCTCGATCCCCGCGGACACCCACCCCATCAACAATAAACAAAAGCCCCGCCCCACCCGGGACGAGGCACCACCTCCTTAATGACTTGCACCACTCGACTTATACCCAGTATTCGCTTTGACTTTCACCTCTGCATAGCGTTTCAGATCATTCTCCTTAGAAAAAATCGTCCCAAGATAACCGCCTAAAAAGCCTAATGGCACAGAAACGAGTGCCGGATTATCCAGCGGGAAGATCGGTTCTCCGGTAAACAGAGCTGCTCCCTCTACAGGTGAAAACACACTCGGGCTAATCGCCACCAGCACCAATGCGGAAATCAGTCCGCTCAGCATCGCAGTAACTGCCCCTGACGTGTTGAATCGTTTCCAGTAAACGGTGTACAGGATTACCGGCAAATTGGCACTTGCCGCAATACAGAAAGCGAGCGAGACTAGGAATGCCACATTCAGGTATTGCGCGAACAATGCGAGCACAATGGCCAGCACCGATACGGCCAGAGAAGCTACACGCGCGGCCACTACCTGCTCTTTTTCCGAGGCTTTCCCCTTCTTGATGATTTGGCCATATAAATCATGGGCAAATGCAGAAGCTCCTGAGAGCACAAGGCCTGCGACAACGGCCAGGATCGTGGCAAACGCGACCGCTGAGATAAACGCGAACAGGAAATCTCCGCCCAAGGCCTGTGCCAGCAGTGGCGCTGCCATATTTCCTGCCGGGTTTGCCTGGAGAATCGCACTCTCCCCGACAAAGGCAGCCGCGCCAAACCCGAGAAACAAGGTTAAAACATAAAAGATACCAATCACCCATGTTGCCGTGATCACCGAGCTTCGTGCCGTTTTGGCATCCCTTACGGTGAAAAAGCGCATGAGAATATGCGGTAATCCGGCAGTACCAAGAACAAGCGCGAGCATGAGGGAGATCGTCCCCAGCGGCTCGGTATACTGCAGCCCCGGCTCCAAATAGGCCGCTCCATGACTGGTAGCTGTCTTCATATCCGTGAACATTTGCCCAATGTTAAAGTTAAATCGCAGCAACACGAGAAACGACATGACCAGCATACCTGCCATGAGAAGCACGGCTTTCACAATCTGCACCCAGCTTGTCGCCGTCATTCCCCCAAACAGTACGTAAATCGTCATCATGACACCGACAATCAGAACGGCCAGCCAGTAATCGATTCCGAATAAAAGCTGAATCAGCGCACCTGCCCCAACAAGTTGTGCGATCATATAGAAAATGCTGATCGTCACGGTGTTCAGCGCTGCGGTTCCCCTTACTTTCCGCGCATCAAAACGGGAATTGATCATATCTGCAAGCGTGTATTTTCCCAGATTTCTCAGCGGTTCGGCAACCAGAAACATAACAACCAAATAGGCTATCAAAAAGCCAATGCTGTAGAAGAATCCATCAAAGCCATAAAGGGCAATCGCCCCGGCAATACCCAAGAAAGAAGCGGCCGACAAGTAATCCCCCGAAATGGCGAGCCCGTTTTGCAGCCCGGACAGCCCCCCGCCAGCCGTATAGAAATCACCGGCGGTTTGCGTCTGCTTTGCTGCAAAATAGGTAATCACCAGCGTCAGGAGGACAATCGCCAGAAACAGAATAATGACTGTCGCACTCATTTGTCATCGCCTCCTTCCTGCATTTTTTCGAGGATCTCATCTGCCTGCTTATCAAAGGAATTCGCCTTCTTCACATAAACGATGCACAGCACCCATGTCATCACAAACTGCGCAAAGGCAAACAGCCAGACCCAGGAAATATCCCCAATTGCCGGTGTGTTCAGGAACGTCGTGTAAGATGTCAAAATCGGCAGCAGAAAATAAAAGACCAGGAAAAAAATCGTCCATGGAATGATAAATTTCTTTTTGTCCTGCATAAATTGTTTGAATGAAGAGCTTTGAACCACTTTTTCGTAATCGATCTCTTTTTCCGTCTGCTGCCTTTTTTCTTTTTCTAAAGCCATATGTTTCCTCCTTTTTGTAAGCGCTTACTGAGAGTATAAAGAAGAAGAACCCATTTGTGGGGAAAATCCGCTCAATGGTCGATATGCATGCATGAATGGTCGCCATCCGTTCATCAGTTGCTGAAAATAGTAAATAATTGCTTCCTCGCGGCACGGCTTACTGGTATCGTCGTCTGGTTTTTATCCTTTAAGGTCACATTGCTTGTGCCATTAAACCATGGCGTAATTTCCTGCACATGATTCAGATTCACCAGATAGCTCCGGTGTGTCCGGAAAAAGGAATGTCCCTTAAGTTTATCTTCTAATTCCTGCAGGGTCATTTTGCTGACGATCACCTGATCCTCTGTATGTATTTCCAGCATCCGTTTAAAAGGGACAGCATAATAGATCGATTCCGGTGCCACCACGATCATCCGCTCCTCATCATCAATCAGCAGTTTACCCGGCGCCGGTGCCCACTGATGCTCGGAGGCAGCCGCTTCTTTTTTCGCTTCCAACTGGTCCAGTTTATTGCGCGCCCGCTGCATCGCTGTCTGAAAACGCTCCGCATCATACGGCTTTAGCATATAGTCGACCGCTTCGATTTCAAATGCTGTCACGGCATAATCCTCGTAAGCGGTGGTGAAGATGAACAGCGGCGGGTCCAGGTAAGCAAGTTCGGTAATCTTTTTCGCTGCCTCCACCCCATGCATGCCCGGCATATGAACGTCCAGAAAGATCACATCGGGTTCATGCTCTACGTATAAGTCGATTAGCTGCTCTCCTGTTGCGGCAACAGGGCAGGCAATCACATCCGGCTCATTTTCCAGTAAATACATCAGTTCCTCCCGTGCCAGCTCTTCATCCTCACAGATCATCACATGTATGTTCATTGCGCAACCTTCTCCCTTTTAACTGGAATTTGAAAACTCACTACACTACCGCCCCCTGGCAGATTTCTTGCCACAAGTCGCGCTTCTTCCCCCAGCAGGCTGATCAGACGCTGGTTGACATTGTATAAACCTGTTCCGCTGTTTTTCTTTTCCGTCCTGACTGCCTCCCCGGCCTGCCGGATAACATCCTCCGGGAAACCAATGCCATTATCCCGTACGCTAACCAGGACGTGGTCACCAACTTTCTCCATACTTACATCAATTTTCCCGCCTTCCGTAACCGCAGCCAGCCCGTGCTGCACACTGTTTTCGACAAGAGGCTGAATGGTCGATGGCGGAATGGAAAGCTCTTTCAGCCCCTCCGGCTGCGAAAATCGGATCTCCAAACGGCTGGAAAAACGCCGCTGAATGATATCGATATAGGCCTGCACATGCTCACATTCTTTTTCCAGGGAAATCAGCTGTGCAGAGACTAATTTTATATTAAACCGCATAAAGTGAGCCAGCTTTACCGTGATATGACGGGCCCCGGCGGGATCTTTACGAATTAGTGCGGCAATCAGATGAAGCGTATTAAACAGAAAGTGCGGATTGATTTGCGCCTGCAGATTGCGAAGCTCAGCATCACGGCTGTACAGTTCCAGCCGCTCCCCTTTAAACGTCTTCAGCTGATTGGAAATTAATTGCCCAAGACCCCTTGCCAGCATCTCCTCCACCGGACGAATTTGCTGGGCTTTCTTAAAATACAGCTTAATCAATCCTGTCGCTTCATTTCCTTCCATAATCGGAATGATGATCGCTGCCTCCAATGGGCATTTTTCCTGCTGACACTCGATCTCCTCCTGGGAATGAGCGATAAGCATCTCCCCCGCAGCAATCGCCCGCTTGGACAGTGCGGTGGTAATTTGATTGCCCACCAGATGATGGTCGCTCCCCAGCCCGCGATGTGCCATGATTTCCTTTTCCGTTGTGACACTAACCGCCGCCAATTGCAGCCGCTCATGCAAGAGATCGGCAATACCATTGGCCCGCTCAGCAATCGAGTCGTTTTTTAAAAAAGGAATGGCTTCCTCTGCCAGTGCCAACGCCTGTCTCGCCGCCTGGGCCGCCTCATTTTCCTGTTCCCTGAGAACAATCCCGATCATCGCGGTAAAAATTGCAATTGCAATACTGTTGGACAGCACCACAGGCAAGCCAATCGTGTTGACGACCGCAATCATATCCCTTGCCCCAGTATCGAAAATCAGCAGGAAATGAATCAGCAAAATTGGCGGGAAAACACCTATGAACAGGGCCTTCATCGGTGAGATTACCCTTTCCCGGGAAAAGAACCGGGCGGTATACCCTGCCAAGAGCCCAGTCAGCGGGTTGACCAGACTGTTGGCCAAAAAGCCGACTCCGCCGAGCAGAAACAGATGCGCGCCGGCAATGATCCCAGCTCCGACACCAACCAGCGGCCCGCCCAAAAGCCCGGCAATCACAATCGCAACAAGACTGGAGCTGACTACCATCTGATCATCCTCCACTGTCCAGATGAAGTCCCTCAACACTGTGAAATCTTCCGTTATCACAACCCCCGTAATCGTGCCGGCAACCCCAAACAAGCCAAACACCCCGGCATGAATCAGCGCCATCTTCCCACTGAACTCCCGATAAATCAGCGAACGGAACCCTGGAATTCTCGTCAGTACGAAAGCAATCACCAATAACAGGCCCAGCCTTTCAAACAGCGTAATCGTCAGTTCCATCATCGGCGATCACCCCCTGCACCGGTGTGCGCCTTTACGGTGAATTTCGCGAAATCTGCGGCATTCTCTTGTGGTTTTCCGGAAAATACCGTGCCTAAATAGGCGCCCAGAAAACCGAGCGGAATAGCGATAATGCCGGGATTATTGAGTGGAATTAACGGCTCATGTGGAATCCAGCCGTCAACCGGATGCATAATATGCGGCCCAAACAGGACCAGAACAAACGCCCCGACAAGTCCACTAATCATCCCTGTAACAGCCCCAGCCCGGTTAAAACGCTTCCAATAAATCGTGAAAAGCAGGACCGGCAAATTGCTTGATGCTGCAACAATAAAAGTTAAAGAAACTAGAAACGTCACATTGATGTTTTTCAACCCAAGCGCAAACAAAGTGGAAACCAGCCCAATAATGAATGCCGATACCTGCGCTGCGCGAACCTGCCTTTTTTCCGTTGTCCGCCCTTTTTTCATGATGTGGTAATAAATATCATGGGAGAAGGCAGTCGTCGCAGAAATCACCAATCCGGCAACTACAGCCACAATCGTCGTAAAAGCAATCGCCGAGATAAACGCCATCAGAAAATCACCGCCCAGCTGACCGGCCAAGAGAGGTGCCGCCAAATTGCCTGTCGGATCAAGCGTGATCAGCTGCTGATACCCGACCAGCGCCACCGCACCAAGTCCCAAAATGAGGGTGATGATGTAAAACAGTCCAATGATTCCGGTGGAAGTGAGCAGGGATTTCCGCACTTCCTTCGTGTTTCGGACGGTGAAAAAGCGAATCAGAATATGCGGCAGCCCCGCCGTTCCGAGAATTAAAGCAAGCTGCAGTGACAGGGTTTCCAATGGTTCATCAAATAAATTTCCAGGCAGAAAAAACTGCTCACCCAGCGGAGTGCCGAGCTGCACCTCTTGAATCAGTGCCGCTACGTTCCAGTCAAACCGGGAAAAGACAATCAGTGACAGTAAAAAGGTCCCGGACAGGAGCAGCACGGTTTTCACAATTTGCACCCAAGACGTCGCAAACATCCCGCCAAACACCACGTAAATCGTCATCAGACTTCCAATAATCAAAACTGAAGTGGAATAATTAATATCCAGCAGCAACCGGATCAAGAGCCCCGCCGCAACGAGCTGGGGAATCATATAAAGCACGGAAATCACCAGTGTGCCCACAGCCATCGTTCCTCTTACTCTATCAGATGGAAAACGCGCGCAAATCACATCCCCGAGTGAATATCTCCCCAGGCGATGCACCGGCTCAGCAATAAAAAATAAGACAATTAGGTAGGAAACCAAGAATCCAATCGCATACAAAAATCCATCAAACCCGTTTAGTGCCACCGTTCCGACAATCCCCAGAAACGACGCCGCACTGATATAGTCCCCGGCAATTGCCATACCGTTCTGCATTCCTGTCAGACTTCCGGCCGCAATATAAAACTGATTCGTCGTCTTGCTCTGCCTCGCTGCCCAGTAGGTGATGATTAACGTGCAGACGATGATGCAGAGGAAGAAGAGCAGATAGGTAATGTTCATGTTGTCACCCTTTTATGGGAATCTGATGTCGCCTTTCTTATATGTATCATGGTTTAAATATAAATTATTAAGAATAATAGGTAAAGTAGGAGGGTTTTTGGGTGTAGTGCTCTCAGACGCTCAATAGGTTTATAAAATAAATAGGGTCAATTAGCAAAAGCGTAAGGAGGAACTTATTCAAACCGTTTCAAGCTAAATATTAAAAATCCCGAAAAAAAGACAAATTTTATTCTTCTATATGTATAAGACTACGAAGAAAAACAGAATTAAAACGAATGAGAAATGAAAATTGAAATCTTGTTATGTTAGAATGGAAAAAAATATTGGGTTGTATCAAACAAAGGGGAGATTTTATGGAATTTACCAATCAGCCGATACTCATTTGGTTTGTCATAGGTTATGGTATTTTTATGTTAATACTCGGAGTAGTCTACTCGAAGAAAATCAGCTCTAGTGAGGACTTCATACTTGCAGGAAAGTCGCTTGGACCGGTTGTCCTAATGGGGACACTGCTTGCGACTTGGGTCGGCAGTGGTTCTGTTACAGGGGGGCAAAACTCGCTCGCATACTCATTCGGACTATGGCCGGCACTGATGTCCACGCTGCCGTCGCTTATCGGTATCGGGACCATTTTTCTTATTTCGTCCAAAATTAAACACTATGGTAAATATACTGTAGCGGAAATACTTGAAGTGAAATACGGAAGATGGGCCAGCCTGCTGGCGGCATTGATCATCATTCTGGCGTTCGTCGGCATCGTTTCATACCAGTATCAGGGTCTTGGTTTTATCCTGAATATATCTACAGGTGTTTCTGTTGAAATGGGAACGATAATCGCAGCAGCCATCATCATCTTTCTGGCATGTGTCGGTGGCCTGATGTCTGTTGCGCCTACGGATGCGGCCAGTGCGTTTCTAGTGGTAATCGGACTCATCATCGCCTTGCCGATCGCCCTGTCAATTGGAGGCGGTTGGGGTGAAATCACTTCAAATGTGCCGGACAGTCATATGTCACTGACAGGTTCACTTAGCTTCATCCAATTGATGGGTTATTATCTGCCGACATTATTCCTATTGCTTGGTGACCAGAACATCTATCAGAGGATGACAGCTTCTCAAAACGACAGTTCGACTAAACTCGGTACAGCGGGATGGATTCTTGGACTTATCATCATTACACCGATCATCTCCATCCTTGCATTCATCTCACGGTCTTTATTCCCGGACGTCGACCCAGGGATGGCATTGATTGCACTGACAAGTGTACTACCGGTCGCAATCGGCGGCGTATTGATTGCTGCGCTTACTGCATTTATCGTAACGACGGGTAACTCCTATCTGTTATCTGCTGCAACAAGCGTGATATACGACTTTTTCGGAAAATACATGAAGAAGGATATTACCGATCACCAGAAACTCGTTTACACAAGAATACTGATTCCTGTACTCGGAATCATTTCATTCCTGCTCACGATGTACTTTCCGACAATACTTTCTGTACAAATGTATGCCTATACAGTATACGGTGCCGGAATCACACCAGCGCTGCTGGCAGTGTTCCTGTATCCTAAAGTCACTAAACCTGCCGGATTATCTTCAATGGCAACCGGGCTCATCGTGACACTGTTCTGGGAGTTCTTCTATGTAGAGTCGACGGGCATAAACTCCGTAATCATTTCTGTACCGGCGGCAATCATCGTACTTGTTGTTGTCACAATGTTTACTGCGAAAAACGATGAAAAAATGAAAGGTGCGGCTGAATGATGGAAACTGCTGAGAGAATTGAGTGTTTAAGAAAGGTCATGGACCAGAAGGGTTTGGATGCCTCGATTATCTTTAATTTTGAAAATCAGTTTTACTTCAGCGGATTGAAGGCCATTACTTATTCGAGGCCGATTATTTTGATTGTTGAGCATACGCGTCAAAGTCTGATCATACCGAATCTGGAAGAGAATCATGCCCGAGAGAAGACGGATGTGGATGCACTTTATGTGTATCATGAAGTCGAAGAGAGTTCTGAGAAAAGTACAGATTATCGTGAGCTGTTTGATCAGGTGCTGCTGAAATTGGATGACGGAAGCAAGATTGGGATTGAATATGGTTCGCTGCCGACTAATTTTACTTTCAGGGTACAGGAAAAAGGATTCCGGATTGAGGATATTGGCAGGAGTATTGTAGACCTGCGGGCCATCAAGTCGGATGAAGAGATAGAGATGGTTAAAAAATCCGGTGAACTGGTCAGCGATGCATTGAAGCACACATTGGAGAATTCAGGATCCTACCAGTCAGAACTGGAAATCGATTATTACGGCAACCAGTTTTTATTCGAAGAAATTTCAAAGAAATACACGGATTCTACATTGGATTACTTCGTTATGTCGCCGTCAGGGATTGAGCGGACGAACATGCCGCATGTCTTCTCAAATACAAGAAAATTAGAAGATGGGGACATCATCATCCACAGCAGGCAGGTAGGCCTTAACGGCTATCGGGCAGAATGTGAGCGGACTTTCTTTGTGGGAGAGCCGACAGAAAGACAGAAAGAAGTTTTTGATGTCATGCTCCGTGCGCATGAGGCAGCATTGGACTTCATCAAAGTCGGCGTCACTGCTAGGGAAGTGAATGCGGCAGCTTTGGAAGTTATCAGGGAAGCGGGACTTGAGGAATACGTCTCTCATAGAACCGGTCATGGCATAGGAATCGGCCAGCACGAAGAACCATCACTCAGATTCGACAACGATCTAGAATTGCAGGCCGGTATGGTGTTCTGCGTCGAACCAGGTATTTATATTCCGGGAGTCGGCGGATTCAGACATTCGGATACGGTAGTGCTGAGGGAAAAGGGCACTGAAGTCATTACTGAATACTCGAGAGATTTGGAGAGTTTGATATTTAAATAATGTATTGGCAGGCACCCGTCAGAGTTGAATTACCACTTTGCCGGGTGATGCCTCTTAAAGACTCCGGACGGATTGAAGAAACGAGTGTGGAACAAACCTACCTGGGGCTCCATGATGACTCCGTTCTTCCGCTTTATTACACAGACGGCGGCTTGCCCGTCGCGGTGGTGGATCATATAACATTTGAAGAACTGAAAAAGGACACGGAGGCTGCCACGGACTCCGTATATACCGGCATTAATTTACAGGATACTTCCGACATGGAAGAAGCGAATGAGGTGTTTCAGGAAATCGATACTGCTTCTGAGTTTGCCGGAAATGCGTCGCGTTTGGCAACCAGCACCAACCAAAAAATGAACATGGGCGTCTACATGTTCATCGTCGGCTTTCTGGGCCTGGCTTTTCTGATCACTTCAGGATGCATCCTATACTTTAAACGAATGGATGAAAGTGAAGATGAAAAAGGCAGCTATACCATTTTACGCAAACTAGGCTTTACCCGGGGCGATCTGCTGCGCGGGATTCAGATGAAGCGGGCGTTTAATTTTGGCATTCCGCTCGTCATCGGAACTCTTCCACAGTTATTTCGCAGTTAAGTCCGGCTGGTTCCTGTTCGGAACTGAGCTCTGGACGCCGATGATCTTTGTGATGATTGTGTATACTGCCTTGTATTCGATCTTTGGTATGTTATCGGTATTGTATTATAAGCGGGTGATTCGTGAAGCGTTGTAAGAAGAATATGTTAGAAAAAACAGGTCGATTCCACGAACAGGATCGGCCTGTTTTTTACTATATGCAAACGTCAGGCTTTCACTACATCCTTCTTCTCCACATCCGGCACAAACATCAAAGCCACAAATCCGATGATAAACAGCACAATTAGACTAAAGACACCAATTGCCGAACTGCCGGTTAGCTGAGCCGTAACACCAACTAAAAATGGACCTAATATGGCAGCGAATTTGCCAAATATATTGTAGAAACCAAAAAACTCATTGGATTTTTCTTTTGGAATAAGCTTGGCGAAATAAGAACGGCTAAGTGCCTGAACTCCCCCTTGGGCAGTTGCTACAAGCATAGCCAAAATCCAGAAATCCGCAATCGTTTCCAAGAACATGGCATAGGTGCAAACAAAGATATAAATGATAATTCCGGTATACAGCATTTTTTTCGCCCCGAATTTTTTTGCCAGCCTGCCAAATAGAACAGCAAATGGTGCAGCTACCACTTGAACAGCAAAGAGAGCAATCAAAAGATCGGTCGCGCCCAGTCCCAAATCCGTTCCATATGCAGTGGACATGGAGATAATCGTTCCTACCCCATCAATATAAAAGAAATAAGCGATCAAAAAGATAAAAACGGCACGATATTGTTTTATTTCCTTAAACGTTCTGCCCAGACGTTTAAAGCTATTTGCCACGATTTTAGGCTCGGGGTCAATGCCATGAATCTGATGGACATGTTTCACCATTGGCAGAGCAAAAGCAAACCACCATGCTGCCGTAATCAGAAAGGCGATTCGACTTGCGGTTGTCGATGATAATGGAAGGATTTCCATTTGTGCCAAAAGGATAATGGCAATACTCAGGATAAACGGGATGGTACTGCCGATGTACCCCAGCGCATATCCTTTGGCTGACACATCATCCATCCGTTCTTTTGGCGAAACATCGACTAAAAAAGCATCATAAAAAACATTCGCACCGCGGAAACCCAATGTCGTTAATGTATAGACGATCAATAAAAGCAGCCAATTATCAGCTGGTACAAAAATGAGCAAAACGGTGGAAATCGTCCCAAGGAGAAAGAAGGACATAAAGAACTTTTTCTTCATCCCCCGGTAATCAGCAACCGTTCCAAGTATCGGAGCCAACATTGCCAAAATAAATGTCGCAATCGAAATCGTGTAGCCCAAATATGCCGTGGAATCTGCGGAAGCAACGCCTGCATTATCCGCAGCTGCTTTAAAAAATATCGGAAAAATTGCTGTCACGATGATGATCGAATAGGCTGAATTTCCCCAGTCGTACATCATCCAGCTTCTTTCTTCTTTACTCAACTTCCCCATCTCATTCTCCCCTTCTATAGTCCTATTAGTCAGTGTACAATAAGAATGGTGCGGATTACAGCTATTTTTAATAAAATTAATAAAAAGAAAATAATTGATTCATAATGGTAATAGTTGTTTAAGCGTATGGTGTGGACTGGCGTTTCATACCATCTGCAACAGAAACAGGTGTAAAAGCTCGCTTAAACAGGAATAGTGAAGGTAATGGGTAAACCATAGAAATTTCCAGCATGCGGATGGATTCAGCTTTGATTTGGAGGATGCAAAACCCACTTAGGAGGTGAAAAAATGCCTAAATTTGATGTGAATAAAGCCTTGAATAAAATTAACGAATATACAAATTCCAAAAGTGACAATGCCAATGACAATAACGAAGACCAGCAATTTAAAGAAGAAGTATTAAAACGGTTAGCAAGGATTGAAGAGAAGTTGGATAGGAAATGAATATTATCAGGGCGATTCCATAAATAGAATCGCCTGTTTTTCAGTTATGAATTTTCCTTACTGATTTTATTAAGTTCTTGTTCCGTCAGCCCCGTTAGCTCAGGATATATCCTTTTTTGAGCATGTCTGCTGCTAATTCTCTTTCTCTTTATTTCTCTACTTTCCGTCTAATCTCATCCCTAATCTCCCTAAAAATCTGCTCTCCGTGGGGAGCTGATACATCCTGTCCTCCATGGATTATTCCTCCGTGTATTGCCCTGGATTCGCTTCTCACCACAGTATTGAATATGCCTCTATTTTCTCAGTTAAGAATTTAACGTCCTGATGGTTTGAAGAATAAATTATATTTTTCCTGCCAAGCAAATAAAATATAATAAACAGGCCCGACACCAACCAATATGCATGCTATCGAATGATTATAATTAAATTCACGTATTGACAATTTCTAAAATTTCCTTTTATACTGTATTCAACAATGTTGAATACAGGGAAACTTGATTGAATTATTGCTCCTTCCTAGTATTTGACACAATACAACCAGGGTCAAATTCGTCTTGATTGGAAGCGCTAACAAATTTTAAATTTAACTATGGAGGAGATTTCATGACATCACGTATTTCAGGCTTTTACAAAAAGTCTCCTGAAGAAAGACTTGAATTAATTTCACAACATCTCAATCTTTCCGATGAAGAGAAAGAACTCATGCTAGGCCATTCCGGCTTTACAGTGGCACAGGCCGACCGACTGGTGGAAAATGTTGTTGGATATTTGCCTGTTCCGCTAGGCATAGCAGTCAACTTTCAGGTGAATGGAAAAGATGTTTTTGTACCGATGGCAACCGAGGAGCCCTCTGTAATCGCAGCAGCCAGCAATGCCGCGAAACAAAATATTGGAGGCTTTTTCACCTCTTATTCTGGGTCGATCATGCGAGGACAGATCCAGGTGATCGGCGTTAAAGACCCATATGGCGCACTTGCCCGGATTTATGAGAACAAGGAAGCCATTCTTGAACAATGCAACGAACAGGATCCTACACTTGTATCTTTTGGAGGCGGGGCAAAAGATTTGGATGTGCAAATCATTGATGGGGAATCAGAAAAAATGGTTGTCGCCCACCTTCTCGTCGATACGAAAGATGCAATGGGAGCAAATGCCGTCAATACAATGGCTGAAGCTGTTTCTCCCTTTATTGAAAAAATCACAGGCGGAAAGGTTGTTCTTCGAATATTATCCAACCTGGCCGACCAGCGCATCGTACGTGCCCGCGGCGTGTTTGAAAACCCATTTAAGGGGGACCGGGATGCACTAGAAAACTTTATCCGGGCATACGAATTGGCTGAAGCAGATCCCTACCGTGCCGCAACCCATAACAAAGGCATTATGAACGGAATCTCGGCTGTGGTACTGGCGACAGGAAACGATACAAGAGCGGTAGAGGCGGGAGCACATGCCTATGCCTCTGTGACAGGAAGATACCGTTCGCTGACACGCTGGGAAATTAATGCTGATGATTCGATAACCGGAACGATTGAACTGCCAATGCCTGTTGGATTGATTGGTGGTGCAACACAATCCCACCCTGTTGCCAAATTGGCGACGAAAATTCTTGATGTCGAAACAGCGGAAGAACTGGCGGGAATTATTGCATCAACCGGGCTCGCCCAGAACTTTGCCGGCCTAAGGGCGCTAGCGGGTGAAGGAATACAGCAAGGTCATATGAAGTTACACGCCAGAAACATGGCCGTGATGGCAGGTGCTCATGATGATGAAGTTGACAACGTTGTGAAACTAGCAGCAAATCAAGGCAAAATAAGTTATGATAATATTAGACAAATCGTATTATCATTGCAGGAAAATGGAGGAAGCCATTAGACTGGAGAAGAATCTATCCACGAATTGACAAATAGCGAATTTTCAGTGGGGCCCTTCAGCGTTCCCAGTAGATAAATGAAGGAGGTTTAGCGAGAAAGTTTATTTCCTTAATATTTTTAAATGGATGATCACTCATGTTTTTACGAGGGGGATAATAAATGAAGGAAGAAAACAGTGAAAATTATGTGGAGGTTTGGGAAGACAATGTCAACATTAAGGATTTGCTCATTGCCATGGCACTTTGCATCGGCTTTGCGCTTGGAGGTTATTTGTTTGCATTCGGTGACACGCCACCGCTGATTTTTGGCCTTGCCGGTGGAGTGATTGGATTTATTATCTCCAGTATCATCATTAAACCGAAAAGACAGCTGACGATGATGGAAGAAGGTGAATAATAATGGATGCATCTATAATTATTCAGATGGTTCTTGCCAGTGTCGGCGGAGCTGTAGTATATACATTAATCGGAATTGCACCAGGCACGGATGAAACGGCCGTTCTGGCCCCCGTCACGATTGCTCTTGCGCTTATGGGGCTGTCGCCTTATGTGATTTTGGCCTTTTTTATATCATCTCTCGTAGCCAAAAAATTGACCGACTCGATTCCCGTGGCTGTAGCGGGCATACCAGGTGGTGTCATGGCTGCTCCTATGGTAGAGCATGCCATGGTACTGAAAAAGCACGGGCTGCCGGATGTCAGCATTCGGAAAATGTCGTCAGGGTCGGTGATCGGAACACTCGTATCTATTCCGGCCAGCTTTCTAATCGCCTACTTGATTTTGCCAATAGCAGATACAGTTGCCGCGTATTCCGGGCAGATATTTACCGCTGGTGCGATCTTTCTCGCGTTGCTGACACGGAATAAAGTGCTGTCACTTGTCATGATTCTGCCATTTGCTATTCTGATCATGGGACTCCGTCATTTATACTGGGGTCTTGATATTGTCCCGGAAGATACGAATGTTTTCGTTTCCTTCTTTTTAGGGATAACGATCGGACCGATTGCTTTTACGCTGTTTGAGCTGTTAAATAAGAAGGTCCGAAAAAACATGCCTGGTCTCGGGGCCAAAAAAATAGAGATGAAAAGATCAAAAAAAGAGAAAGGGCTCCCAAACCCATTCAAGATTCTAACTGGAAAGGAATCCCTGACAGCTGCGATCGGCAGTTTTCTAGGGTCTGTCACCTTCTTTCTTACCCCGGTTGGCATGACGGTATTCTGGGGTGAGGCAATCACCCGGCACATTAAAGACCCGGTTCAACGGGCATCCCGGGCAATATCAACCATGGACGGCCTGACAAACGCCTCCTATCTTTCCGGGACACTGATCCCGCTGATTGCGATCGGACTGCCATTATCACCGATGGCCATCGGACCAGCTGCCGGGCTTTTCAACGCACCGCCGGTTTTTACCCCGGAGAATAATATACACCACCTTCTGTCGATGGGGGAAATCATGACGGCAACCATTATTGGTGCTGCGATTGCGCTGCTGATTACCTTTTTTGTTACAATCAAATTTTCCAGCCAAATCTGTGCGATTGTGTTTAAATACATCCCGCACGAAGCATTGATTGGACTGTTTGCTGGTCTTGTCGTCATGCTTGCATTTATGGATGCCGGTATATTGAACATTTTTGGTACCATTTTGGTCGCACTCGTAGCCGGACTGCTGCATAGAAATGGGGTCAATTATGGGGTTATGTTCATGGTTTTATATGCCGCACCATGGCTCTTAGGACTGTTTTAAAATAAAATATCAATTTGAGTAGAGCGGGAGGAATGCGATTTTCCCGCTGCTCTTTTTCATATTTGTAACTGGATGATGATGCCTATTGGAAAATCATCTTTTTTCATGCTAAATTGAAAAGCAAAGCGTTCGTGATTATTTTACGGTCATGGGAGAATTTATTTAACCGAGCTTGTAACAGCGTTCTTTCATTGAAAAAAAATCGGAGGTCTAGATGAGAGTACTACCTGTAAAATCATTATGGTTTATATTTTCCATTACATTAAATGCTTTAGGAAATAGTTTCATGATAATTTCCAACTTAGGAAGCGCTCCCTGGACATCTGCAGGGGAGAATCTTGTGTTCATATTACCTTTCTCTGTCGGGGTTTGCATTATTATTTTGCATTTTTTTTCATTTTTCCTCAGCTATTTTATGAAAATGAAACTTAAATTCAAAATGATTGGCAAAAGCCTGGCAACCGCTGCTGTTTTTGGCGTTTTAATTGATTTGTTTTTGTATTTACATCAGATTGTGCACGTACCGGATGCTATAGGAGTACAGTATTTATACTTATTTATAGGGCTCAACCTCATTGCAGCAGCTATATGTATTTATTTTCAATCTAGTTCCGTCTACTTGCCAACAGATTTTTTGTTAAAAGCGTTTGGGAAACTGGTGAAGAATTATACATTAGCTACGATTTTATGGACAGCGATTCCATTATCGATTGGTCTAATTATTATTCTCTTCCGAAACCAAGTAGTTGGGATTGGTCCAGGGACATTGCTGTTTATGTTTGGATTGGGATTTTTAATCGATCAATATAATCGCTGGATTGTGATTGGTAAAGCTTCATATAATTATTAATCGTTTGCCGTGGCGAGACACAGTCTTGGCTACTATATAACTCCCTAAATCAAAGGGAGTTTTTATTTGGAGGGTATCATCAAAAAATGCAATTAGGCCCCTAAACAAATATAATTGTAAAAGCACTTATTTAAGCTTAAGATAGAATATGGAAACCAGAATTGGAGGTCTACATGAAAGCACCATCTATAAACAGAAATTCACTATGGTTCATCCTTTCTATCACATTAAACGCCCTGGGAAATAGTTTTATGGTCATATCCAACTCAGGGAGCGCGCCGTGGACATCGGCAGCGGAAAATCTTGTCTACATATTGCCGTTCTCCATCGGTGGTTGCATCGTTATTGTGTATTCCCTTTCCTTTTTATTCAGCTATATGTTGAAAATAAAACCCGGGGTCGGACTCATTGTTAAAAGCATGGGGCTTGCTGCCGTTTTTGGGTTATTCATTGATTTGTTTTTGTACATCCATCAGCTTGTCTATGTACCGGATGCTATCTGGGCTCGTTATTTATATTTATTCATCGGGCTCAACCTCATCGCAATCGCTATCTGCATTTATTTTCAATCAAGCTCCGTATACTTACCGTCTGACTATTTGCTGAAGGCGTTTGGGAAAGTTTTTAACAATTATACATTGGCCAGCATTTTAGCCACAGCGATTCCATTATCGATTGGCGTCATTATTATTCTCTTTCGAAACGAAATAGTCGGGATCGGTCCAGGGACATTGTTGTTTATGTTTGGAATGGGGTTTTTGATTGATCAATATAATCGCTGGATTGTGATACGCAGAGAGACCGGGACAGCCTAACCTCTCGCTGTCCCGGGGGTCCCTGCCATAAACCTCAACAAACCATACGCCGCCACCCTGCTCGTCATATTACGAAAATCCACTGTCGGGTCAATCTCCACAATATCCATCGCGCCGACCTTATCCTGCTGTGCCAAAAATTCAATCCCCCCAAGCAACGTTCTGCTGCCCATCCCGCAAGGTCCGATTGCCGGACACCCCGGTGCAAAGGTCTGATCCAGCACATCCATATCCACAGATAAGTAGATGGCATCCACCTCCATAGCCAATCTAGCAAATTCCTTCTCTAAAATAGAATTGATTTTCATTTGTTCCACATCGGCCATCGTATAAACAATAACACCCTGTTCCAACGCATACTCATGGTACGCTCTGGCATTGGTAAAATCACGAATCCCTATTTGAACTAGATTTTCCCCTTTCAGTACGTCTTCCTCCAACAACCGCCGGAATGGCGTACCATTTGTCGGACCGCCATCTTCCGTATTACGCAGATCGTGGTGAGCATCAAATTGAATCACACCAACTTTGCCATGTTGCTCGGCAAACGCTTTTATGGAGGAATAGCTGATCGAATGGTCGCCTCCTAAAATCATCCATTTTTTCGCAGCCTTGGTGGCATAAGCCTCACGCATTCCTTCATACGCCCGCTGCTGATTTCCGATAACATCCGTCGGGTCCATGTAGATATCCCCAAAGTCCATGATTGGCTGCTGCAGCTCCACCTCTTGTTCAGCCGAATAGGTCGTATAACTCCCAAGCGCAGACCGGATCGCCCCGGGCGCAAAGGATGCACCGGAGTGGCTGATCGACGGTTTCGACAACGGGATACCTGCCAGCGCAAACTCGCTCGACCGCCCCGGCTCCCACGCCCGCAGCAGTTCCTTCGCTTTGGTTGTATGCCGATCTTTAAAAATTGTTTCTCCTGCAGGCTTAAATAAATCCAATGTCATCGAATCTCCTGCCTTTCATATAAAACAGCTCCATTCTTAATCACGGTGTTCGCATGATTGACCCCATAGTGATACGGAATATACATGTAATTCGGCGCATCCCAAATCACAACATCCGCACGGCGGCCAACCGCAATCGTCCCAGCATTATCGCCTTCCCCAATCGCATGTGCGGCATTCACCGTTACCGCATGCCAAATTTCTGCCGGGGTCATTTTTAATTTCAATGCGGCAATCGACATGATCAACTGCAAGTTTTCCGTAACCGAGCTGCCTGGGTTAAAGTCGGTGGAAATCGCAAGTGCTGCTCTCTGATCCATCATCTTGCATGCCGGGGCATACGAATCTTTGCCTAAATAGAAAATCGTTCCAGGCAAAATTACGCCGATGGTATCGGAATCCGCCAGCTGCCTGATCCCCTCATCCGAGGCGACAGCCAAATGGTCGCCGCTAATGGCGCCCATTTCCACCGCAAGTTCCGTACCGCCCAGCGGATGGATCTCGTCAGCATGGATTTTTACACCAAACCCATGCTCCTTCGCCTTTTGCAGATAACGCCGGGATTGATCCACAGTAAAAACGCCTTTCTCGGTAAAAATATCAACAAACCTCGCCAGATCTTTCTCCCGAATCTCCGCAAACAGGTCGCTCATTGAATCCAAAAACGCTTCAGGGTCATCTTTATACTCCGGCGGTATCGCATGAGCTCCCAAAAAAGTAGAAACGATATCCAATGGGTGGCTCTCGTTTGCTTGTTTTACCACATTCAATTGCTTTAATTCCGTTTCCTTATCGAGCCCATAGCCGCTTTTTGCTTCGACCGTTGTGATTCCATGCATCGCCATTCGGTCTAAATGGAATAGCGCTTTTTCCAGAAGTTCGCCTGACTGTGCCTCCTTTGTCGCACGAACCGTTGACAAGATTCCTCCGCCTTTTTCCAAAATCTCCAAGTAAGGGACGCCCGCTTGCTTCATCGCCATTTCTTTTTCACGCGAGCCTCCGAAAACTAAATGGGTGTGTGGCTCTACAAGGCCTGGTGTGACAAGCTTCCCCCCTGCATCGATTGTTTTCTCCGCAGCAGGAGCCTCGGCTGTTTTCCCAATCCAGGCAACCTTTCTCTCCTGAATCGCAACCGCAGCATTTTCTATTGTCTCCAGTTCATTCATGTCTTTCCCTCTTACCGGTCCTTGTTTATTCATCGTTAATAACTGGCCAATATTTGTAATGACAACATCTGCCTGCATCTAATCCCCTCCCCTTTCTTCACGCATTGGAATCGCAATATCATGCTCTTCCGCAAATTCAATCGCCTTTTCATACCCTGCATCAGCATGGCGGATTATCCCCATGCCCGGGTCGGTCGTTAACACCCGCTCCAGCCGCTCCTTTGCCAAGTCAGTTCCATCCGCAACAGCGACCATTCCGGCGTGCAGCGAATAGCCCATGCCAACCCCACCGCCGTGATGGAAGGAAATCCACGAACCGCCGGCCGCCGTGTTGATTAATGCATTCAGAATCGCCCAGTCCGCGACTGCATCACTGCCATCTTTCATTCCCTCCGTTTCCCGGTTGGGCGAAGCGACAGACCCGCAATCCAAATGGTCACGCCCGATCACGATTGGCGCCTTCAACTCGCCATTTTTTACCAATTCATTGATCGCAAGCCCCATTTTCTTCCTCTCTCCATAGCCGAGCCAGCAAATCCGCGATGGCAGTCCTTGAAAAGATACTCTTTCCTGTGCCATATCAATCCAGCGCAGCAATGCTTCATTTTCAGGGAAAAGCTCTCTGATCAGCCGGTCGGTCCGATAAATATCCTCCGGGTCCCCTGAAAGCGCAGCCCAGCGGAATGGTCCTTTTCCTTCGCTGAATAGCGGCCGGATGTACGCCGGAACAAACCCTGGAAAATCAAACGCATCTGCAACCCCTTCATCCTTCGCTTCCTGCCTGATGTTGTTTCCATAGTCAAAAACAACCGAACCTCTCTTTTGATAGGAAAGCATGGATTCCACATGCCTTGCCATACTGGATTTGGAGCATTTCACATACGTCTCCGGGTCACTTTTGCGCAATGAGGCTGCAGCTTCCACACTGTACCCAATCGGAATATATCCATTTAACGGGTCGTGAGCGGATGTCTGATCTGTCACAATATCGATTTTAATATCGCTCGCTAACAGTTCATGGTAAACTTCCGCAGCATTTCCCAAAAGGGCAATGGATAATGCCTTCCCTTTTTTCTTGGCTTCATTTGCCAAATTAATTGCTTCATCAATACTATCTGTCCTCACATCACAGTATTTTGTCTTCAATCGCTTTTCAATCCGGGCCGGGTTCGCCTCAACCACAATCACCACCCCTTCATTCATAGTGACCGCGAGTGGCTGTGCGCCGCCCATCCCGCCGAGACCTGCCGTCAATGTGATCGTTCCCCGGAGTGTCTCATTGAAATGCTTCTTGGCAATAGCGGAAAAAGTTTCATAGGTTCCCTGCAATATCCCCTGTGTCCCGATATAGATCCAGCTCCCGGCAGTCATTTGCCCATACATCATCAACCCTTTTTGGTCGAGTTCATGAAAATGCTCCCAGGTCGCCCATTTCGGAACGAGGTTCGAGTTGGCAAGCAGCACTCGAGGAGCATGTTGATGTGTTTTGAACACCCCAACCGGCTTGCCTGACTGTACGAGCATCGTTTCATCCTTTTCCAGGTTTCTCAGAGTTTGAACGATTTTCTCAAATGCCTCCCAGTTTCGGGCAGCCTTCCCAATCCCGCCATAGACCACGAGCTCTTCCGGATTTTCCGCCACCTCCGGATCGAGGTTGTTGTACAGCATCCGAAGTGCTGCTTCCTGCTCCCATCCTTTGCATTCCAGTTCTAACCCTTTTTTCGCTTGCACCTTCGTCTTATTCATGAAAAATTCCTCCCTCCATATGTGCATGACTTTCATGCGAGCATTTCAACCAGCTGGACAAACGCTCGATGTCCGGTGAAAACACCCGGTCTTTTGTGATGACCGGAACAATTTGCCTTGCCTTTTCATAAAAATCCCTAGTGCGCGCGGCCATCCGTTCCACTCCGCGATACTCCACCGCTTCCATAGCACAGATCAGCTCAATCGCTATAACCCGGCGCGCATTTTGCAGCATCTGCAGTGCATGCCTTGCAGCAATCGTCCCCATGCTGACATGATCTTCCTGATTAGCCGATGACGGGATCGAGTCAACACTTGCCGGGTGTGCCAATGTTTTATTTTCCGAAACCAGGGATGCCGCACTGTATTGCATAATCATCGCCCCTGACTCCAGCCCCGGATTCGGACTCAGGAAGGCCGGCAAATCATTCAGCTGCGGGTTGACCAGCCGTTCAATCCGCCTTTCCGAGATATTTGCCGCCTCCGCTATGCCGAGTTTAATAAAGTCCATCGCAAAAGCAATTGGCTGCCCGTGAAAATTGCCCCCGGAAATGACTTTGTCGGCGCATGAGAAAACCAATGGATTATCCGTGACAGCATTGATTTCCGTTTCGATTTTTTCCCTTGCATAATGAACCGTCTGCCAGCAGGCGCCGAGCACTTGCGGAATGCATCGTAAAGAATAGGCATCCTGCACGCGCAATTCCCCCTGGTTTGTCGTCAGGTCGCTGTCGAATAAAAATGTCCTTACCCGCTCGGCGACATCTATCTGCTCCTGATGTCCGCGAACATCATGCAAATCCGCATCGAACGCCGTAATAATCGCCTGCAGCCCTTCCATTGTCATGGCCGCAATCAGCTCGGATTGCCGAAGCAGTTTTTCCGCTTCCAGATAAGTGACAACCCCAACCGCCGTCATCGCCTGGGTGCCATTGATTAACGCCAGCCCCTCTTTTGCTTTCAGTTTCAACGGAGGGATGCCTTCCTTTTCCAGTGCAACTTGAGCAGGCACCCGCTCTCCTCTGTAAAAAACTTCCCCCTCGCCGATTAAAGCTAAAGCGAGATGAGACAGGGGAGCCAAGTCTCCGCTGGCACCGAGCGAACCTTGTTCCGGAACGACTGGATGAACCTGAGCATTGACCAAGTCGACCAGCTGCTGCACCAGCTCCACGCGGACCCCGGAAAACCCCTGTGCCAAGGCATTTGCCCGGAGCAAGAGCATAGCCCGGCTGATTTCCTCTGAAAAAGGACCCCCAACCCCACAGGCATGCGATCGGATCAGATTCAGCTGCAGGTCATTAAGGTCATCATCCGCTATCAAAATATCGCTCAATTTGCCAAAACCTGTGTTAATTCCGTATATGGTTTTTTTCTTAGTGATCAGATTTTCAACGGTTTCTCTGTTCCTTTTTATTTTATGGATGGCACTGCCAGCTATGACGGCCTTTTCCTGATCAAAAACCACCCGCTTCACCTCATCCAACGTCAACGTTTCTCCGGTTAACGTCACCATTTTGCTCACCTCCAATGTAATCGCTTTCCAAAAAAACAGCAAAAAGGGTCGCACAACACACGAAATGTGTTATGCGACCCCCTAAATTCACTAGTTTACTATGGGTCTAAATATGATTGATCCCGAGACCTATTGCTTCATGCTCCAGCCCTTTAACAGGAGCACCGATCGTTCCGTAAAAGGCAACCGCAATCCATTCTCCTTCTGCCTTGTCGTCATATGGATTGCCGCGGATGATGGAAAACTGGAGACCCACTGTCCTGAGAACGGTTCCAATTTGATTGCTGCCGCGTGTGACCCCGCTCATCGCCTCCATGATCGCATGATACATGGCATGGGTTTCCCTGTACAGGCCTGATTGGATGATCCCTTGATTTCTAGCCGCCGTTTCCACAGCTGCCACAACTTTCTGGCCATCCATCGAGCCAACTTTTCCTTTGCAAAACTTCCAATCTAATTCTCTTACATTCTCGGATAGCTTATTTTCATCTCGCAGGAGCAACAATATTGCTTCTTTGCCGATTAAATGATTGCGATTCAGCGGCATAATTTTCACTCTTTTCTAATGACTAATTTTAGTTTATTTTATTTTTCTGGAAATGTCAAACTACAAAACGCCAGCGGCAATCGTGCCGAAAATGATTAATGGGATATTCTAATACCTCCTTTGTTATAATAATATAACTTTTATTATAGAGGATTCCATTGGCAGCTGACAGAAGAATTTCATTGAAAATTATACTTAAAACCGGCTCTCTGCAATACAGAAAACCGGTGTCTGGATTCACTTCATCTTCTCAGGCAACGCATGAATCGATTCGATCAGCTGGTTGAGTTTTCCTTCGATGCGGTGAAGCAGGTAAAACGTCACCGCAATGGGAAAGCCAACCTCCGTCACGACTGAAACCCATGTTTCCTCCAATGGATTGCCTCCTCTCATTGTTAATTGTTGTGGGACAAGGTTGGGGAGGGTCGCTCGATGTCGGGATGCACTCGCCCGGTTCGGGGTGCTACCCGCCCGATTTCGGCATGCATCGCTCGACTTGGCCTGTCACACGCTCGATCTAACGCGCTGCTCGCTCGATTTGATGGTGCGTTCGCCCGATTCCAGGGTGCACTCGCCCGATTCCGCTGTCCACTCGCTTGATAAGTACCCACCCCACCCGACAACACAGCCTTCCCCCCCCCCCCACATTCTGCAAAACAGACCAGTGGCTAAGCCGCTGGTCTAGTTTTACAATCATGCCTTATTCACTTACTCCATCCCAAGGTCGATTTCCGTCACAATTCGCTCGACAATCCGGGCGCTGTCCTTTTCCACGACATTGCCGCCGGATGAGGTGAAGGCGTTTTGGGTGATGATTTCATCCATTGCTGCATTGACCGCAACGGCATCAGCCGGTTCCACTGGGTTGTCCAGTGAATAGGTGACCATTTTTCCGTCTTCATTGCGAAACTTCAGCTCCAACTTTTTTGACATGATTCCACCTCCTTTCCTTTCAAATTATCCTCTTCAGCGAAACTCACATGACCGCCATCAGCCAACTCATACAGCTTGCTTGCCCTAAGGCCTTGCCGCCGACTCAACACCAGCACCCTCAGCAACTGCGGTCTTAGCGGCCATGCCAGCTTACCCCTTCACTGCCGGTTAGGCTTCACTCAGCTCGGAGTAATCCCGGCGTTCCACGTTTTGCAGGGGAAATTCCTGCAGGCCTGCCACTGCTGTCGCGATTGGCCACAACTGGTCAGGAGTAGCGTCCGTTTTTACGTTGTTAAAGCTTTTGGATGTGAAGATAGGGTTGCCTGTTTCCGGATCCTCTCCCGCGTACAGTTCCAGACGCAGCGATGAACTTACAATTGTTGCTACTGCCATGCTTACCACCTCCTTTCACAACTACAATCGAAAGAATCAGCGAAAAGGGGGCATGCCCCAGAAACTTTTTTGAAAAAATTTTGCGCGTATGTACATATAAAGGAAGAAATGAGAAACTCCCCCTGCCATGCCACCAAGCAGCATAAAGTTTCGATTATAGAATAAACATAGGAGATGGGAAAATATGCTGGGGAAGTGCGCCTATATTGCAGTCCGACATTTCCCTACACATTTTCCTCTATACCTTGTAAAATAGGGGGTAATAATTGTCGCGAGGAGCTTTTCCAATGGGAAGACATCAATCAACAAAGAGGCGGTTTTCGTGGAAAAAATTGCTGTTATACAGCGGGGTCTTCCTGTTATTTCTTGTTGGCACAGGCGTCGGGTATGCGGTTTATCTGTATGATACAACTGCCGACACGATTGCCGGTTCGCACGAGGAAATCGGCCGGGAAAATGAAACATCTGAACTAAGGAACGGGCAGGTTCATCCAGTGGAGGATAACGTATCCGTCTTGTTCATCGGTGTGGACAGCAGTGAACACAGGGACAATTTGGAAACAAGCCGCTCCGATGCTTTGCTTTTGGCCACCTTTAATAAGGATCAAAGCACAGTAAAACTGTTGAGCATTCCCCGCGACTCCTATGTCTACATCCCGGAAGTCGACTATTCCACAAAAATCAATCACGCCCATGCCTTTGGCGGACCGCGTGCAACAATGGAAACGGTAGAAAACTTCTTAAATGTACCAGTGGATTATTTTGTGCGGATGAACTTCGAAGCATTTGTGCAAGCAGTGAATGCGCTGGGTGGAATAACCTTTGATGTGCCATATGAAATCAGTGAATCTGACTCGAATGATGACAAAAACTCGATCCACTTGTACGCTGGCGAGCAGGATCTAAATGGCGAAGAAGCCCTAGCACTTGCCCGGACTCGCAAGTATGACAGTGCTATTGCCAGGGGGCAGCGTCAGCAGGAAATATTGCGGGCTATCGCCGACAAAGCAACCTCCCCGTCTTCTGTTTTCAAACTGGAAGATGTGATTGTTTCGGTCGGTTCCCATATGCAAACCAACCTGTCCTTTTCCGAAATCCAGGGCTTTTTGTCCTATGGCCTGGATCGGAATGTCTCCATTGAAACCGTCAATTTCGAAGGGGCCGGCGGATATATGGCCGATGGCGGCTGGTATTACCAGGTGGAGGATGAAAGCCGGGCGGAAATTCAACAGGAACTGCGAGAGCATTTGGATTTGCCGACCGTCAAAGATCCTGTGACGGATTTTGCGGAGGACACGGAAGACAATGGATCAATATATTAACCTGGGAGGAAAGTAGCTATTTGCTGCTATCCTCCTTTTTCGTTCTTTCATGTAACTTTTCTCCTACATAAACGTCTATCTAAAAGCAGGAAAAAACATTGTAATAAATATGTTATTTACGAATACGCACATTCATAGTAAAATAAAGGTTAGCATTTTTTAATGATAAAATGAATGGAATAAAAAAATAGATATTTCATTCATAGGGGAGAAGAATAAATATGTCGAATCAAAAAACAACGCAAACCCGCGTTCTGAGGAGAAAGCGCCGCAGGCTAAGGAAGCGTGCATTCTTAATTTTGATACCATTGGCTTTACTGTTAGCTGTAGTCAGCTACGGAGGGTATTTATATATAAAAGCAGATAATGTTTTATCAAATTCCTATGTGGATGATGGAAGAGAAAAGTCCGAACTTCGGGAAACTGCAGTAGATCCAAGCAGTGATAATGTTTCCATACTGATTATGGGTGTCGATGCCAGTGACATACGTAATAATGCTGATAATGCCAGAACCGACACATTGATGGTAGCTACATTAAATATTGAAGAAAAAAGTGTAAAATTGGTAAGTATTCCACGTGACTCACTGGTGTACATTCCAGAAGTAGGTTATGAGACAAAGATCAACCATGCTCATGCTTATGGAGGTACAGAGGCTAGCATCAATACAGTGGAAAATTTATTGGACATTCCTATTGATTACTTTGTCAAACTCAACTTTGAAGCATTTATCGATGTGGTGAATGCCGTTGACGGAATAACAGTAGATGTTCCCTATGAATTATACGAACAAAATTCAAAAGATCAGGCGAGAGCAATCCATTTGATGCCTGGGGAACAACAATTAAATGGTGAAGAAGCCTTAGCTTTAGCCAGAACCAGAAAGTTAGATAATGATATAGCGCGTGGGAAAAGGCAGCAAGAGATTATAAAAGCTGTCGTCGATAAAGCCGTATCACTCAACTCTGTGTTAAAATACGATGATATCATTGAGGCCGTTGGCAGTAACATGACAACGAACATGACTTTCTCAGAAATGAGAAGCTTTATTGGTTATGGAACACAGGGATCGAACTTGGATTTTGAAATGCTGACACTCGATGGTACGGACTATCAGCCAGGAAACACCTATTATTGGCTATTGGATGAATATGCACTTAGTGAAACAAAACAATTACTGCAAAACCATTTGGGTGTTTCAGGAACGACCACAGCAAGCGACACAGGTGAAACCTCTACCTCATCAGGTGATGGAACGAACGCTTACTAAGAAAACGAAAAAAGGTGCTGACCAGCAATCTGGTTAGCACCTTTTTTTATGATTTATGCCTTAATGCTTTAAAAAACCTTGTAAGCGGTTTGAAATCATTGCCGATCATATTAAGGTTTTCAACTAATAATTGTACAGTTAACACGGCAATGGCGAATATTAAAATGGAACCCCATACCGTGGTCATAGAAAAAAATACTGCAGATAAACTAAACATCGTACTTAGTAAATAGATAAAAAGCACTGTTTGCCGATGACTAAACCCCGATTTGACCAGCCTGTGATGTAAATGTGAACTATCCGGACTGGATAATGGCTGTTTGTTTATATACCTTCTTATCATCGCAATTAATGTATCGGAAATCGGGACCCCCAAGATGAAAATAGGGATGATGAAAGATACAACTGCTACATTTTTAAAGCCAAGTAAAGCTAATACGGAAATCATGTACCCCAAAAATAAAGCACCTGTATCCCCCATGAATATTTTTGCCGGATAAAAGTTATACCGTAAAAAACCAAGGGTACTGAAAAACAAAATAAGTGCCATCGTCGCCACATAAACATTTCCCATAATTACTGCCATTCCTGCAATAGTAAAAAGGGCAATTGTTGATACACCAGCGGCTAGTCCGTCTAATCCATCAATTAAATTAATAGCATTTGTGATGCCTACAATCCAAAGAATGGTGAAAATAACACTAGTGAAACCAAATTCCAGCTGTCCTCCGAATGGCAGGTTAATGAATTCGACTTGCAAACCGCCCCAAAGTACAACAATAGTAGCCACAATAAGTTGGACTAAAAACTTAATTTTTGGCGATAAATCATATAAATCATCAGCCGCTCCCAGAAGTACAATAATAATCGCGCCAAAAATAATTGCCTGGTGAGATTCACTGACAGGCTGAATGATGAGTAACCCACAAATAAAACTTAGGAAAATGGCGACTCCACCCAATGTTGGGATAGGCTTTGCATGCATTTTTCTATAATTAGGCCGATCCGTAGCATTTATACTTTTAGAATATTTTATCATGAGCGGCGTTATCAAGAAGGAAATCAAAAAACATAAAAATGCTAACAAAGTAATGTTAATCACCCGGCCCACCCCATTTAATTCTATTTTTAAAAAAGTATACACTATATAAGCATAAATTGCCTAGATAATGTTGAATACTTAGCGTTAACATTCCCCTTTAGTCATAATTCTAACCATGGATGGGTAGCTATGCTTTTACCTAAGGTTTAATTATCTCATTTTTGTATTCATTCTACTAAATGATTGTTGTGGATCCATACTTGTTTGTCATCTAGTGCACCATAATACCATAAATTTCCGCCGACTTTCATTGTTTTACTAACCACAAATTCAACTTTTTCATATTTCCCAAGACTGGAATAGAGCAGGTTTTTCTTACCACCCCAGGGACGGCTATACGCAACCCCGGCCCCATTTATATAAAAGATTTTTGTATCATCATCAATCGCCACAGCACTATGGCTGGATACTTCAGAAGCTTTCATCCAACCAATAAGGCCATTTTTTGCACTTGGTTCATTACTCAATAGATAAAATAATTCATTATTAAAAGTTGCTTGCTTCTTAATATAATAAACACAGTTCTTGTAACCGTCGGATTTCTCTTTTTCTGTTGTAGTGGCAGGTGTAGAATATATATAGGAACTGCCTGCTTTTATATGACCTAATCTGCTTGTCAGTTGTTCTGTATAACTTTCACCAGCTTCAAAAGGATGGGAATTGTCAATTAAGCGCTGCCCAAATGAATCCTCTTCATTTTTAGGATTAAGGTCTAACTCAAAGTTTCTATAAGCTTCTCTTTCTTTTTTTGACAATTTTTTCCATTGCTGCAGAAAATCTTCATACTTAGGAATCACTTCCTCCACAGGACCGTATTCCTTAACCATACCATATTCCAGCCAGAGAATTTTCTCGCAGAATTGTTTCATTTGGCCAAGGGAGTGACTGACAAAAATCATTGTCTTTCCCTTTTGTTTAAACTCTCTCATTTTGTTCAAACTCTTTTCTGCAAATGCTTTATCTCCTACAGATAATGCTTCATCAATAATTAAAACATCCGGATTGACATTAACAGAAATGGCAAATCCCAATCTTGATTTCATCCCGCTGGAATAAGATTTAACGGGCTGGTCAATAAATTTCTCAAGCTCAGCGAACTCAATAATTTCCGGTTCGAGGGCCTTTATCTGATCTTTATCAAAACCTAACATCAACAGTTTTAATTCAATATTATCGCGACCTGATAAATCACCCTTTAGCCCGGCAGAAACAGCAATCAAGGATGTCTGTCCGTTTACTTCCACACTTCCCGAAGTCTCAGGTACAATGCCGGCAACGATATTGGAAAGTGTCGATTTTCCGGAACCATTTATACCGATAAAGCCGATTATATCACCCTTATCCGCCTCAAAACTAACGTCTGTCAGGGCAAAAAAATCTTCCCCGTAACTTTTAGGTGTAAGCAAATCCAAAAGGCGCTCTTTTGTCCCATTGTATAATTTATATTTTTTTGTCACATTGCTTGCGATTATTGCTTTATCCATGATTTTCACATGCCTTTATAAGTAATCAATAAAATGCTTCCTGAACTTCATGTGAAGCATAGAACCAAATAAGAACAGTACGATCACTAATGCCCAAAAATATAAGGTATATTCCCAATTAGTCAGGAAGTACCATTCAGTTCCAAAAAAGGAAGCCCGGTAACCTTCAATCAAGTAGTACAATGGATTCAACTTCATCAGATCCATGATAAAAGGATAAGGAGAGTCACTTAATATGGTTATCGGCCATAGTACACCGGAAAGGTATAACATCATTCTTAGCGTAGAGTTCAGCAGCATATGCACATCTCTTACAATCGTTGAAAGTGTTGATGTAATAAGGGATATCGAGAATATTAAACAAAATGCCCCAAATATAAAATAAATGAGCTGAAAATAATGAACGTTAACAAAATAACCATTAAATTGGAAGATGATAATCGTTACCATTAACATAAACAGATGAACATAGAACTGAGAAAATATAACGTAACTTGGAATCACACTCATAGGAAAGTTCATTTTTGACAACATTCGTAACCTGGAATAAATCGACTTCGACCCTTGAATCGTTGATTGATAAAAGAATATCCATAAAAAAAATGCTGCCAATAACCAGCTGAAAAATGGTACCTCTTCTCCTGCCATTTCGATCGGTGCACGCTCTCTTAATGTACCGAAGACAAACCAATAAATTGCAATTTGAATAGCCGGATTAATGACCTCCCAGGCCATACCCAAATAATTATTTTCATTTTTGCTTTTTAACTCATATAAAGAAAGCCTTCTGATTAAATAGAAGTAATCAATTTGCTCTCTAATAACCTTTATTGCAGATTTCATACGTATTTCCTTTCAAGTAACCCAGTGTGTTGACATTACGTTACTAAATTATACAAGTATCTATTGTAAAACACAATAAAAATCAGGCTTTTCCTGTTAGGAGTAAAGCCTGATATAAATTTCGATTGACTTTTAATTGCCTAGCCTAAATCAATTTCTTTATTTTAAACTGCTCTTGTTCGTCATGACGCCCTCAAGGTAATCCAGCAATGGTTTTCTTAAGTCCTCGCGAGTTAAAGCCATATCAATTGTCGTTTTAATAAAGTCTAACTTTTCGCCTACATCGTACCTTTTTCCTTCAAACTCATAGGCATAAACTTTTTGTGTTTTGTTAAGCTTTTCAATCGCATCTGTTAGCTGTATTTCACCACCTGCACCAATTTCTTGATCATCCAGGAAGCGGAATACTTCTGGAGTAAGAATATATCTGCCAATAATTGCTAAATTGGATGGCGCAGTCCCTTTTGGAGGCTTCTCCACAAACCTGGACACTTCATAGCGGCTTCCTGAACTAACGGCAGGGTCAATTATACCATATCTGTGCGTTTCAGATTCTGCTACCTGCTGAACGGCGATAATCGATGAATTAATTTCTTCGTATTCATCCATCAACTGCTTAAGACATGGCTTTTCATTTTGAACAATATCATCACCCAACAGAACAGCAAAAGGTTCATTGCCAATAAATTTCCTCGCAGACCAAATCGCGTGCCCCAAACCTTTCGGAGACTTCTGTCTGATATAATGAATATCCAGATTCGCAGATTTTCTCGTTCTTTCAAGTAGTTCGAACTTCTCTTTCCGTATTAAACTTTCTTCCAGTTCAAATGAATGATCAAAGTGATCCTCAATGGCTCGTTTTCCTTTGCCAGTAACGATAATAATGTCCTCAATACCGGAATCGATGGCTTCCTCAACAATATATTCGATGGTAGGCTTGTCCACTATTGGCAGCATCTCTTTCGGCATGGCTTTTGTAGCAGGTAAAAACCGGGTCCCTAACCCTGCCGCAGGGATAATTGCCTTTTTTACACTCATATACCTGCACTCCCTTATTTAAACACTTCTTTTACAACACGTTCACTTGCATTACCATCTTCCAAATAACAAAACTTCTCATAAAATGCTTCCGTAGTTCCGTATGGTATGAAACCATTCTTGTCGATTTTCTTAATCTCGTTAATAATTTCCTCTGTGGTTTTCACCAATGGACCAGGAGCTTTTGCTTCAAAGTCAAAATAGAATCCGCGCAGACTATCTCTATATTCATCTATATCATAGACATAAAAAAGCATCGGTCTTTTTAAGTTTGCATAGTCAAAAAATACAGAGGAATAATCAGTAATTAACATGTCAGCAATTAGATATAACTCCCGTATATCCTCATGGAAAGACAAATCATATACAAATCCTTCAAAACCTGACAGGTCTATATTTTCAGCCACAAGATAATGCAGTCTTAAAACAACAATGTATTCATTACCGAGTTCTTCTTGCATTTGCTCCAGATCCATTTGCAGATTGAATCTGTATTTCCCCTTACCGTAGAATTGATTATCACGCCAAGTAGGTGCATATAGAATTACCTTTTTATCCTCAGGAAGGTTTGTCCTTCGTTTTATCTCATTTATTGTCATTTCATCATTTGAATTAATTAAGAAGTCGTTTCTTGGATAGCCTGATTCAATCATTTCCCGGTCGAATTGAAACGCCCTTCTGAAAATTTCCGTTGAATAAGCATTTGGGGATATCAAATGGTCCCATTTACTTGATTCCTTTATAAAATTCTCTTTGTATTTTTTCGTATTTGTCCCTGGCATATGCACTTCATCCATATCGGCAGCTAGTCTTTTTAAAGGTGTACCGTGCCAGGTTTGCAGATAGGTTGTATGATTGGGCTTTGGTATCCACAAAGGCAATCTGCTGTTGGATACCCAGTATTCAGCTCTCGCCATCAGCAATAGCCATTTTATTGAAAATCTCCTTACACTGACTACATCCTTATCTTCAAAATATTTCATGTGCCGCCTATCAACACTCCAAAACATATGGTAATCAAAATTGTTATGTGCCATATACTCATAAATAGCTCTTGGGCTATCACTAAATTGTTTGCCAAGAAAACTTTCAAACATTATGGTGTTTTTCTTTACAGGAAACTTACCAAGAAGGTAGAAAGCAACTTTATAGGCTTTTTTTAATGCGCTTCCTCTCCTAATTTCCACCCATTTGTTTCTTGCTTTCTGAATCACTTCATTTTTTAAATTGTATCTTGACATCTGGAATGATAAGTATTTTGAATCTCTAGTTGGCTTAACCAATACTTTTATCTTATCTCCCTGATAAGTAATAATATTTTTCATAGGGAAGTCGCCAAAGTGGTTAAGTCTGATTCTTGTACTCCTTATTGTCATTGATTCGTTGTTGTGCAAATAAGTCATTTCTAAATAAAATTTGAAGAAAACCTTTTTTTCTAAATCCAACCCCTGAGGTATGGTGAAATTCCCCTTTATTCCACTTTCCGTTAATTGTCCATTCCCTTCATACCGATCATTTAAGTCTTCACGCTTGAATTGTTCAATCGGCACTTCCATCTCCATTTCATCTTCATCTTTATTGGCTGTAACAATCAGTTTCATACCTTTTACTTGATAATCATTTGTTTTATACAATGGAGGAAAATTAAAATAACCTGAAAAAGAGAGGGTATCTGTTGATAAACTCACATTTTCCAATTTCGAGTAAAGAAAATACTCATTTATTCTAAATGATAATTTCCCTTTTTTGGTGGTAAATGGATAAAACATTTTTTCTTGTTCAGGAAGAACGATGGATAAAAAACGGATATTATCATAATTACTTTTAACCCGTCGCCTTTTGTTCTCTTCATCTTTTTCACGATTTATGTACAAGTCCCAAATGTCATTTTCCAAAAAGGTTTGCTTCCATTCATTAAAGGGAATTGCTAATTGAAAAACCGTATAGTCTTCTATCGTTTTGATAATTTTGGATTGAATTGGTATAATTTCTTCTGTATACCGCTCTTCTAAGGTGAAATAATATTCATCTACACCTTCAAGAAAGCTTTCTTTTAAAGGTACAGCCATAACGTAATAATTATTTTTCATGGTGATATGTATTAGTTTATTATTTTTAATTTTGTTTGAAGTCATTTAAGAATAGTACTCCTCTCAAGTAGCAATTACACCAACATTATATCTGTCTCACGAAGTATTATCAAATTTATTGTTAAATTCTTCTTTTTGATATACTGTTACCTTGAAGCTAATTAAAATTACAATTCCACACAGAAAGGGTTAACAAATGAAGCCAACAATGTTTTTTCTAATGAACTCAATTGAATTAGAAAGAGGAGGGCTTACACGTGCATCGTTAAAACAGGCATCCTTCTTTGCAGAAATGGGTTATGAGACCTATATGCTGACATTTAATTTTAATCCAAAATACCCTCTAATTCGCAAAAAACTAGTAGAAATGAATAAAGTCCATAAAGACGTAGTCATCCGAAACATGTATGAAGAATTGGAAGGGAATAATGAGCAGTTGTCTCTCACTTCGATAAGAAAAGCTTCATTACAAAAATTGACTCAAGGATTGCCATTTGATAAAAGAGAGGACCATGATGCCTATAGAGTATATAATAATGGTTTATATATTAAATATATCTCTTTTTCAAAAAAAGGATTATTAGATTTCATAGATTATTTTAATGAAAACAGATATAGAACTAAAAGAGAAGTATACGATCCATGGGGAAATTTAAAGAAGGTGGCATACATGGATTTTTCCACCAATAAGCCGCGCCAAACCGTTTATTACGATAATAAGGGTAGTGCGTTTTTTTCTCAATGGAATAACCCTAATAATGGAAAAGTGCAACGTATTATCCTATTTAATAAAGATGGATCCATTGCCAAGACTTTCGTGAAAGATGACGTTTCACATAAGGTTGACTGGTTATCAAATGTTGTGGAAAGTGTAGAAAATGATAAATCAGTAATAATTTCAGATACGAGAAGTACAGACGATACATTGATAAAATTTGAACATCCAAAGGCAGCAAAAATATGGAGATTACACAGCAACCACTTAGATAGTCCGTATGAATCAGATTCCAATATTTTACCAAAAGCAAAAAATGCCTTTAATAACATACATGTATTTGATGCTGCAGTATTTTTAACTGAGGAACAAAAATCAGATGTAATAAATAGGATAGGAGAAAAAGATAATATTCGGGTAATCCCTCACTTTCATGAAGAAACAGGAAGCTCACTTAAATCCCTATTTAAAACAAATAAAAGGGATCCCAAATTGGGGGTAGTCATCAGTAGACTGAGTACATTAAAGAGAATCGACCACATAATAAAAGCATTTGAAATTGCAGTGAAAAGAGTTCCCGATGCTAGGTTGGAAATTTGGGGTACGGGAGATCAAGAAACTGATTTAAGTAAACTTATTACTGAATTAAATTTAAATGATAATGTATTTTTAAAAGGGTACACACATACTCCAGACGAAGTATACCAAAAAGGAAGTTTCTCAGTTTTAACTTCTAAATCAGAGGGGTTTGCCTTGTCTGTACTTGAGAGTATGTATAATAAAACTCCTGCTATTAGTTATAACATACGCTATGGCCCATCCGACATGATAGTTAACAATGACAATGGGTTTCTGGTCGAAAATACAGATATAGAGGAACTGGCGGCCAAAATGATATACCTGTTTGAAAACCCTTCGAATGCCAAAGAAATGGGGGAAAAGGCTAATAAGTATATAGAAAAGTACTTTAATAAAGACATTTATAAAGATAAATGGCTGGAAGTAGTTGATTCAGCAATTCAGAATAAATTCGGTCAATAAATTAAACACAGGTTGGGAAATAACGAAACTAACCCAAAAACTACTTTATGATATTTCCTAACACCCATTTTTGAGAACCGGAAAATATAAAAATAAAATAAAATAAGCGTGTACCTTCACTGATTCATGATGGTTGGTACCACGCTTATTTTTTATCTTACTGGAGGTTTTGCCTTCTTCTTAAAATACTCCACAATGGCATCAGCTATTCTCCTGGATGCTTCCCCATCCCCATATGGATTAGACGCTTTTGCCATTTGTTCATATGCATTGCCATCGGAGAGTAGTTCATTAGCTAGATTAAAAATCTTATCTTCATTTGTCCCCGCAAGCTTTAATGTTCCCGCCTCAATACCTTCAGGACGCTCAGTTGTATCGCGCAACACAAGAACTGGTACCCCTAACGAGGGTGCTTCCTCTTGTACTCCACCCGAATCAGTTAAAATAAGATGTGCACGGGACGCAAAGTTATGAAAATCAACAACGCCAAGTGGTTCAATTAGTTGAATGCGTTCCTCATTCCCTAAAATCTCATTAGCTGTTCTCTGCACGACTGGGTTCAGATGCACTGGATAAATCACCTGAATATCTTCATGTGTTTCAACCAGCCTCTTAATAGCTCGGAACATTTGCTTCATATTATTCCCAATGTTTTCTCTTCTATGGGCAGTCATTAACACAAGACGTTTATCTCCCACCCACTCAAGCACGGAACTTGAATACGATTCATCCACAGTTGTTTTCAAAGCATCAATTGCAGTGTTACCAGTAACAACGGTTCGTTCTTCTGATTTATTTTCAATAAGCAGATTCTGCTTTGATTTTTCAGTCGGTGCAAAATGTAAGTCTGCCATAACGCCAGTTAGCTGACGATTCATTTCTTCCGGGTATGGTGAGTGTTTATTCCACGTCCGCAGTCCAGCTTCTACATGTCCTATGGCAATTTGATTGTAGAAAGCTGCAAGAGAAGCAGCAAATGTAGTTGTAGTATCCCCATGAACCAGCACGATATCCGGTTTGGTTTCTTTCATCACTTGGTCCAATCCCTCTAAGGCACGGGTTGTAATTTGAGCAAGAGACTGGTTTTTTCTCATGATGTTCAAGTCATAATCAGGTGTTATATCAAAAATTTCCAAAACCTGATCTAACATTTCCCGGTGTTGAGCTGTTACTGTGACAATTGATTCAAATTCATGTGATCGTTTATTAAGCTCCAGAACAAGCGGAGCCATTTTTATAGCTTCTGGTCTTGTACCGAAAATTGTCATCACTTTAATACGTTTGGTCATTGTTCTTGTCACCTCCCTATTATCAATTATACCATGCGACAGTAAAATGTTCTGCTTCCTTTAAAGAAGCAGAACATTTTTAGTTTCTTTTAAATAAGGTGCAATTATTAATCTACATACGAACTGTGAACCCAGATCCTCTCCCCATTAAAGTCTCCGCGGTACCAGATATTACTACCTACCTTTTCCGTTAGATGAACATGGAATTCTTGCCCTTTAAATTGAGCCAGTTCCGGGAATGTCAAATCCTTAGAACCACCCCACGCAGTATTATAAGCACTGCCTGTTCCTTTAAAGGTAAATGTCTTGTTGTCCCTGTCTACGCCGACATGGTTGTATGTAGACATTTCTCTCTCATTCACCCAGCCGACTATACCTTCTGTAGCACTAGGCTGCGTACTGATTAAATAATATCTATGGCCGTTCAGTTCAGCCTGCTTTTTGATATAATACACGGCGTTTAGATAATTTTCTGAGCTAAACGCTGTGGATGTCTCTCCAATTGCTTCATAAATAGTGGACCCACTGTGAAGATGTCCGAGTTTACTCGTACTGCTTTCTTCCTTTTCCATCAAATAACTTGTATGCAGCCAGATGGTCTCTCCCTTGAAGTTCCCTCTATACCAAGTATTGCTTCCCACTTCTTCTGTTAAGTGAACATTGAATTTCTGGTTCTCAAATTGAGACATGTCTTCATGCACCAGATCTTTTGATCCGCCCCATGCTTTACTATAGGCACTTCCAGTTCCTTTGAAATAAAATGTTTTGTCCATACTATCTACTCCGGTATGGGGGTGGATAGACAAATCCGATGCCCCTACCCAACCGACTACGCCCTCTGTATCACTTGGCTGTGTGCTGATTAGATAGTAAATTTGATCATTAAATGTTGCCTGTTTCTTAATATAATATACCGCATGTGTATATTTTGTCCCAGCTTTAAAAGTGGAACCACTTGGGTATAGGCTTGTGTGAATTTCTACATCTGCATCTTTAATATGTCCCAGTTTACTTGTACGGCTTTCTTCATAGGTAGTTACATAGCTTTCATGCATCCACACCTGTTTCCCGTCAAGCATTCCTCTGTACCACACATTGTTTCCTACAGCTTCTGTTAGATTAACCTTAAACGTTTCGCCAGCATGTGATGATAAATTGTAAACGAGATCTTTTGACCCGCCCCACGCTTTCGTATAGGCCTTTCCACTTCCTTTTACAATGAAGTTTTTACTTCCTTTATCTATTCCACTATGATCATGAACACTCATATCTTCAGCATTTACCCATCCTACTACTCCGTTTGTTCTGCTGGGTTTGTCACTTATTAAATAGAACGTATCACCATTAGCCGTTGCCTCTTTTTTAATATAATAAACTTTATTTGTGTATGAGGAGCCCGCTTGAAAGGAATCCCCATAAATTTCATGGGAAATTTCTACTTCCGCGTTTTTGATATGGCCAAGTTTGCTTGTGTTACTTTCAACTATATTGGAAACATAACTTGAGTGTATCCAGGCTGTTTTTCCACCGAGTGTCCCTCTATACCAAACGTTATTTCCTACTGACTCTGTAAGATTCACGTGGAATGTCTCTCCTGTCATGGAGGATAAATCACTATAAACCTCATTTTCAGGGCCGCCCCACGCTTTATTGTAGGCCTTTCCGGTGCCTTTCACCGTAAATGTTTTTTTGTCACTATCGATTCCTTCATGGGCGTGGACACTAATGTCTGTAGCTTTAACCCAGCCAATTGTTCCATTTTTACTGCTTGGCTGCCTACTCAACAGATAATAAACGGTTCCATCTACCTTAGCTTCTGCTTTTATATAAAATACTTCATTGGTATATTTCATAGCCGCTGTTTCGTAGCTTCCCAAATTCATAGGATTTTCGTAGATTCTTACATTACTTGATCCTATATGCCCCAATTTACTAGTATTTGCTTTCTGAGCTGCCACTAAATCGTTGTGTCTCTCCATTACTAAGCTAACAAATTCATTCCAGCTATATCCATATCTTGCGAAGTACCCATGTGGGTCGACATGCGTTGTTCCTCCAAGATGAATACTTACTGCTTTATGAGACCATAAAGATCCCTTTCCGCTATTCTCAGCATCTGACACTCCCAAATTATAGTTATATAGAATACCAGCTATATAATCTGCATAATTATTAATTGATCTGGCAAATTGATCAAAATTCTCCACTCTGACTAATTCGACATGTACAAACCGTTCGTTTGCGTACCTTCCACCGCCCCAAGCACCATAATCAGGCGGATGAATCTGGATAATTCGTTCATGGTCTATAAATGCATGAACAAACGCATTCAAATGATTCCGAGACATCCAAGAAATCTCGCCAGTAATATTGGATGCATCATTAGCAGTTTCATGAGCTACTACGCCTTCCACTGCACCATGACCACCCCGGTAATTAAACTTCGTGAAAAAATCTTTATGCTCATATTCAATATTTGCTGTATCAATACTTTTTATATACTCATTTACATCCGGGTACACAGATTGAATAAAAAATGATCTCCGCTGAACTTGTTCTTCAGGATGTTCACTTTCGAATTCTCCGTCTCTCCATCCTTCTGGAACATACTGAAGTTCTTCCTCTGATAGTTCACTAATGTCCTCACCATAAACTTCGGTTCCCTTTTTTATTCCCAACTCGTTGTATTCATCTTGATCATTAGATTGTTCCGCTTCTTCAGCTGACAAACCCACTGGGAATAGCAGGATCAAAGACAATATTCCAATTATAAAAACAAACGATTTTCTCATATACTCCCCCTGGATAAATAAAAGTACCTTAATTGCCATATAGCATTAAGCGACAATTAAGGTACTTCATTAATAACTAACAAACTCTTATGCTAAAACTTTCTATAAACTGGTATATCCAGATTTATGTTATATAACCCTAACTGCTGATATAAGTCATACATGGTATATATTTGCTTTGAAGCCCAGCCAATATCTGTTGCGTATTGATGAGCAGCAATCCCACCTGCGGCCATTGCCTCGGGATTCCAGCGCATTTCATACAGCGTATTCTGACCAGCTTTTATATAACTATTGCCGATAAACCGTGCTCCTCCAATAATAGCTTTTTCCGGAGTTGTCCAACCCTCGTCATATGCTCTTGCAGCCCCGCATTCTACCGCACAGCCGTCATTTGCTCCTATACCAAACATATTATAGACGGTCACCCCATTGTGATTCACTCCTTGAGCCAACTCAGAGGTTCCGTGCCCCGTTTCTAAAATTGCATGGGACATCAGATATAGATCGCTAACACCGTTTTCTATACTCGCTTCAATAAAAGCTTGACCTTTTCCTTCAAGTATACCCTTGCCTTCCAGGTAAGTATTTAACACCGCTGCAGTGGATCCACTCGGCCGCGCTAAATCTAAGAACTGAAACCTTTGACTTTCATCATTTGCAAAGTTAGTTGGATCCAAATAATGCAATACATCATCCGGACTTGCATTAACCCATGTACGATTCTCTGTATATTCAATTTGATACCAACCATTAACTTCTCTAATTATATTTACCGTGTCGCCTTCAGTAAGCTGACCAACAACCCAATAATTTGTACCTGGGCCGCCTCTTACATTTAAGATATTCGCGGTTATTTCGTTTTGGTTATTGACCCACGTCTTAGAAACATACGTATCATACTCTTTATCAGTTTGAGGAGCTGCTGCCATTTGTATAGCAAGTGCTTCGGCTAATGACAAATTATATGTTGTTTGAATCATACTTACTTCTGCTAGATAAGACTCATGGATCCAGGAAGTTTTGCCATTCAACGTTCCGCGATACCAAGTATTACTTCCTACCTTCTCGGTTAAGTTGACTTCAAATTCTTTTCCTTCAAATTGAGAAAGGTCTTCATACACCAGATCTTTTGATCCGCCCCACGCCTTAGCGTAAGCACTGCCTGAACCTTGAATGTAGAGTGTTTTGGCTTCAGAATCTACCCCAACATGCGGATTTGTGGATAAATCTGATGCTTTTGCCCATCCTACTACTCCCTTTGCGCTACTTGGCTTAGTACTTAACAAATAATAAGTTGTACCACTCTTCTTCGCCTGTTTTTTAATATAGTAGACAGCGTTGGTATATTCGGTTCCAGCCTTAAAAGAAGAAGTTGGATCATTTAGACCTTCATAAATATCTACATTTTTGTTTCTTATATGGCCCAGTTTACTGGTCGGCTGTTCCTTTACAGCAGTTACATAGGAAGAATGCAGCCAAATAGTATTTCCATTGAAATCTCCACGATACCAAGTATTACTCCCTACAGTCTCGGTTAAATGAACATGGAATGCTTGCCCCGCGAATGAGGACATGTCATCGTAAACCAGATCCTTTGCTCCACCCCAGGCTTTGCTGTATGCACTTCCAGTCCCTTTGAAATAAAAAACTTTGGCTTTACTATCTACTCCAACATGTGGATGGGTAGATAAATCTGATGCTTCTGCCCAACCTACTACGCCACTTGTACTGCTTGGCTGCTTGCTTAACAAATAATAAGTTGTGCCATTCAACTTCGCCTGTTTTTTAATATAATAGACTGCATTGGTATATTCGGTTCCAGCCTTAAAAGAAGAAGTTAAATCATGTAGATCTTCATAAACATCTACATTACTGCTTCTTATGTGACCCAATTTACTGGTTGACTGTTCCTGTACAGATGTTACATAGGAAGAATGCAGCCAAATAGTCTTCCCATTGAAATTCCCGCGATACCATGTGTTATTTCCTACTGTCTCTGTTAAATGAACATTGAATGCTTCACCCGCGAATGAGGACATGTCTTCGTAAACCAGATCTTTTGACCCGCCCCAAGCGGTGGTGTATGCACTTCCGGTTCCTTTAAAATAAAATACTTTAGCTTTACTATCTACCCCAACATGCGGATGTGTAGATAAATCTGATGCTTTTGCCCAACCTACAATTCCGCTTGTGCTACTTGGTTTAGTACTTAACAAATAGTACATTTGACCACTTACCACAGCTTGTCTTTTTATATAATAGACTGCATTCGTATATTTCTCGCCAGCTTTAAAGTAGTTTGATAGATCGTATATATTTTCGTATATATTCACATCAGTACTACGAATATGGCCAAGTTTACTGGTACCACTTTCCTTTGGATTTTCTGATACATCACTTAAATAGGAATTGTGTATCCAGAGAGTTTCCCCGTTCAAAGTTCCACGATACCAAACATTACTGCCAACTCTCTCTGTTAAGTGAACGTTAAAAATCTCATTTTCATAGTTGGACAGATCATAGATTAAATCCTTAGATCCTCCCCATGCTTTGCTATAAGCATTTCCAGTGCCTTCTATATAGAAAACTTTCGAGTCACTATCTATTCCAGTATGTGGGTGGGTAGAGAGGTCCGTAGCCCTTGCCCAACCAACTATACCATTGGTGCTGCTGGGCATGGTGCTTAATAAATAATATCGTTCTCCGTCACGCGTTGCTTGCTTCTTAATATAATATACTGCATGTGTGTATTCATCTCCAGCTCGAAAAGATTCCGATAAATTGTTCAGGTCTTTATAAATCTCGACATTAGCACTTCGTGTATGTCCTAGTTTACTCGTTGGAGACTCTTCTACTTCTACTGATGAGATAGAGAAAGTCTGGAACTGTCTGCTTTCCTGCTCAAGTTCACTCTTATCTTCAGCGCTCTTTTTTGCTGCTTCGGACTTTTCAACAGAAGCGGCATGGTCTTCTTTGTCTGCATTTTTTTCTTCTTCAGCCTCGACTTTTATTTCCTCTGATTCATTCTGAGTGCTTTTTACAGCTTCATTCTTCTCTTGTTGGTCATCTGAGACTTCTTTGCTTTCTTTTGAGGCGTTTTCGCCTTCAACCTGAGAGTCTTCTTTGTTTATTTCACGGGAGTCCTCAGTATCACTCTCAGTGCCATCAGAATTTCCGAACGGCTTTTCACTTTCCTTTGACCCCACATCTTTATCAGGCGATTCATATGTATCTTCCTTATTTGTTTCCGTGAGTTCCTTTTCAGGCAGATCTGAAACTTTTTCACTTTCAGCTCCAACATATGAATTATAAGATGGGAAAACACTAAAAGTTAACAGAACAACAAACATCAATATTATTCTTTTCATTTAACGCCTCCGTGTAAGCTGAATTTTAAAGGTGCAGTTCGTTTAACTTTTCACATCCTTCCATCATAAGTTAAAAATAAATTGTTAGAGGTCCGCTTTTCGAATTATTAGCTAAAACACCTTTAAGTGACATTATCTCCTAGACCTTTAACTTACTCTATTATACTCAGTAAACCAACTTTTGGAAATACGTTTTCTACATTTTCCTCAATTATTCAACTTTTCACCTCAAACTTCATTGTTTTATTCGACAAATTTAATGTTAAATAAAAATTTTACGGGGCTTTATATAATCGAGAGGGTATGATAGTATTTCCACAGTTGATCAAGATCCTTGATACCGCTTGATTTTTTATTCTTTTAATTAACCCTAGTGAAGAAAAATTTCAGTAGTAGAAATTACCTGTTTTTCGACATTAAAGAATCTGTTATAATAACATGTAGAGTTTTTGTCAAATGTTTGTTAAGATAGTGTAAAGGATATATGTTATTATAACCATAGGATAAAATTACGGAGGTTTTCATAAATGAGAAGGGTAATCACTTACGGGACATTCGATTTACTTCATACAGGGCATATTAATTTGCTCCGTCGTGCAAAGGAATTCGGGGATTATTTGATTGTGGCTATTTCAGCCGATGAATTTAATGCGATCAAGGGGAAGGAAGCTTATTACACGTTTGAGCAACGTAAAGCGATTCTTGAAGCTATTCGTTACGTGGATGAAGTTATTCCAGAGCGTACGTGGGAACAAAAAGTGGAAGATGTTCAAAAACACGAGGTTGATGTCTTTGTCATGGGAGATGACTGGGTCGGTAAATTTGACTTCTTAAAAGATCACTGCGATGTTGTCTATTTACCTCGTACCGTTGGAATCTCCACTACAAAGATAAAGACAGACTTAAATCTTAGCAAGGCAAACAATGGTTAGAGAACTGGCAATCTCTTTCTATCTTTTTGTTTTCCGTACACTCTTTAATACTTTTAAACTCTTTCCCCAAAAGAAGAAAACAGTTGGTGTTGCTTCGTTTGGGGATAATATTTTTTATGTGACACGTTCAATAAGAGATCTCTCCAATGAAGATATTATCATTTTAAAGGATCGTTCCTGTAACTATCGATTTGATCCATCCATGGGAAAGATAATGTCATTCGACTTTAAGCACCCGATTTCCTATGTGAAATCTATTTATCATCTCGCCACTGCTTCCACTGTTTTAGTAGACACCTATTATGGATTTCTCGCTGTAACAGATTTCAGGGAGAACACGACCTGTGTCCAATTGTGGCATGCTGCTGGCGCGATCAAAAAATTTGGTCTTGAGGATCCAACGAATGGAACGAGAAGTGAAAAAGCAATGAATCGTTTCAAGCAGGTTTACAGTCGATTTCATTATACGACTGTTGGTTCTGATGAAATGGCTGCCACATTCCAGCAAAGCTTTGGATTGACTGAAGATAACATGATACGTACTGGAATTCCGCGTACAGATATTCTTTTTAATAAAGCGGAAAAAGCTCGTATCTATGAATATATCAAACAGGATTTTCCTGCTATCGAAAATAAGAAGATTCTTTTATATGCACCTACTTTCCGTAACGAGCAATTGACAGATTTTCAAATGCAGCTCGATATAGCGAAATTGTATCATGAGCTGTCTGACGAATATGTGTTGTTTATAAAGAATCACCCTGCCGTTTCTTACAGGTTAGACACAGAGTACAAAGACTTTGTATATGATGTATCTAATTTTCAAGAAACAAACAAGCTATTGTTAATTACAGATGTATTAATAACTGACTATTCCTCCCTTCCTTTTGAGTTTTCATTGCTGGAGAAGCCAATGATTTTCTTCTCTTATGATATGGAAGAGTATAAGGTTACCAGCGGTTTGATTAATAATTATGAATCTCAAATGCCTGGACCTGTGGTCTTTTCTACGGAAGCAATCGTTCAGACCATTAAACAAAATGCTTTTGACCTCAATCAAGTTCGTTCTTTTGCAAAAAAATGGAATGAGTATTCTTCCGGAGATTCCAGCGATCATGTTGCAAGGCTCCTAACAGGTACAGAAACAGAGGAAAGAGAAGAAATTCCAGTTTAAAAGGCTCTTTATTGAAATCATTCATTTCAGTAAAGGGTCTTTTTTGTGTTGTCTTAGTAAATGAAGTTAATTAACTGTAAATGATACTGAATCTTAAAAGCTGATGCTGTAAAATGGTCATATACGGTCCCCGCTAACGTGACAACAATTTGCTGATACTATTTGTTTTTGCCCCTTCTATGTTATATTTATCAAGAGTTATTCGTAAAGGGGCATGCAATCAGATGAAAAAAGTAACTATTATGGGTGTACCATTTGCACATATTGATCAGCCTGCATTTTCTCTTCTTTTAGAAGAACGAATTCGACACAAGCAAAAAACGTTTGTGGTAACAGCAAACCCTGAAGTGGTTATGTTGGCAAACGAAGAAGCATCATTCATGAACTCGATTAAGGAAGCTACTTATATTACTGCCGATGGAATAGGCATCGTTAAAGCGGCCCAACAATTAAATAATCCACTGCCCGGCAGAGTGACAGGTTATGATACCATGATGCAATTGTTAAACATAGCCAACACCCATCATTTCCGTATCTTTCTTCTGGGGGCCAAGAAAGAAACATTAGAAAAGACAATCGATAACATTTCCGTTCGTTTCCCCAATGTACATATTGTCGGTTCCCATGATGGATACTTTAACTGGGATGACCTGAAAATTGCCAAGGAAATAGCTGCTTTACAACCCGATATTATATTTGTGGCATTGGGGGTTCCTAAACAAGAGAAGTGGATAGCAGAAAATCTGGATAAATTTGGCCACGGGGTGTTCATGGGTGTAGGCGGATCGTTTGACGTGATAGCCGGCACAGTAAAACGGGCTCCTGCTTTCTGGAGAAAGTTAAATTTAGAATGGTTTTACCGTCTCTTGAAACAGCCGAGTCGCTGGAAACGCATGTTAGCTTTACCCCGGTTTGCTATGCAAATTATTAAACAGAAAATAAAGGGGTAATTTTAATGAGTCAATCGACTTTTGTTAAGGGCACATTATGGTTAACAATTGCTGCTTTAATTTCTAAAATATTAGGAAGTATTTTCCGCATTCCTTTGCAAAATATTGCCGGGGATGAAGTACTCGGCATATTCAGCTTAGTATACCCTGTATATATGGTTGCCCTTATTTTATCCGTTGCAGGAATACCGATAGCCATATCTAAGCTGATTTCAGAGGCCCGGGCTAAACACGAAACTGCTTCTATTCACGAAATATATATTACCGCAAGTATTTTGGCCTTTTTATTTGGAATTATCAGTTTTTCACTTATCTTTAGCTTCTCCACTTTCATTGCTGCTGCATTAGGAGGACAAACCACACGATTAGCCCTGATCGTCGTTGCTTCTACCCTGCTGGTCGCGCCATATATGGCCGTCTACCGAGGGTTTTTTCAAGGTTTCGAGGATATGAAGCCAACTGCCATTTCTCAAGTAATTGAGCAATTCACTCGTGTTGGGTTAATTTTATTGATTTCCTATTACTTCGTTTCACAGGATTTTTCTAATGATATTGTAGCTGGTGGGGTGATGACAGCCTCTGTGGTAGGTGCTATTGCCTCTCTATTGTATTTGCGAATAACGTATCAGCGATCACATCTGCGCTTGCCTTCAGCGAAAAGCTATTCATTTCGTCTTTTTTCGAAATGGTCCAAATATATTTTAAGCATCTCCATCCCTATCGCCATCGGTACGATTACTATGGCTTTAATGAACGTTGTCGATTCTTTCACTATCCCTCATAGCCTGAAAAATGCGGGGTTGGATGGAAATAGTGTGAACTATTTATACGGGATATATGGAAGAGGGCTTACCTTGGTTCAAATTGCTACAGTATTTGCTACCTCCATTGTTCTTCCTCTTATCCCTATAATCACAAAAAGCTTAGCAGAAAATAACGTGGCATATACACGTAAGATGATTAAGAAAACGCACAAAATAACTCAAATCATTTCATGGCCAGCTGCAATAGGACTCTTATCTTTAACTTTGCCAATTAACCTTGGTTTGTTTACAAATTTGGAGGGAAGCACGGTTCTGGCAATTATTGGATTTAGTTCTGTTTTTACCTCTTTAACTGTTTTAGGGACCGGAATTTTGCAAGGAATGAACCTGGTAAAAACCGCTGCTTTCATTATCTTAGGTGGTATTGTGATAAAAACCTTCGCAAACATTTCATTCATCCATTTATGGGGTTTAAATGGTGCTGCCCTGGCAACATTGATGGTATACGTCCTTTTAATTTTTATTAATACTGTTTTTATATGGAAGCTTATTCGATTTCCTTTCATGATTGGCCAAACAGCCAAAATCATTTTCTCATCCTTAATTATGGGAGTGATTATTGGCCTGCCCACAATAATAATAAATTTTGAAAGTTGGACAAGGCTTCAGGCGCTTATATATGTATTAATAGCTATAGTAATTGGAGCAGCCATCTACTTTTTACAACTGCTTCTGTGGAAAGTAGTAAGCAAGCAGGAAATTGCAGAACTTCCAATTATAGGAAAATCAATTAGGTAATGAACGTTCCCGGAGAGGAAGATATGGTAATGAGCAAACACAAATGGTTGTGGGTTTTGTTATTTATATTATTATTGAGTTCTGCTCCAAGCTTAGTCGATCGATGGCAAGCCGAGGGGGACAACAACACGTATGAATTGATGGTTCCATATAAGGAAATTTATGAATTAACAACAGACAGCACACTAACGATTGATGAAATTCTCTCTTCCTTAAAAACGGCTGGTTTAAATACCGTCAGCTTGAATCCTTTGTCGTTGAAATCGATGGAGGAACGGGATATTGTCACGGTTTACAGCAAAGCTGAGTTAGAAGCAGTCCTGCGTTTTCAAGATATGGAGGATGATCTGCTTCCAATAAAGGAAGGACATTATATTACAATTCCTGATCTATCCTACTACGAGGGAGTGATTGAGAGCAATTTCAGTCCGATTAAAACAACTATTAGCGGCGAAACCCTTTATTTTATTCCTGCAGAAGACACTATGAATTTGACTTCAACTATCGGTTATAACCAAATGGCGATGGAAAAATTGCAGCAGCATGATCTGAATTATGTTTTGCGGGTCGAAAACGATACAAGTGGTCAACATAAGGAGATAAATCAGAAAACGGTTGATCGATTGATCCAATGGAAGAGTGATGCAACGTCTAATCTTTTGTTCACAGGCCAGGATGTTATTGGTTACCCAGATCAGCAACAAATAACCAATTTTGCTAAACAGCTCTCTGACGCGGGGTATCAATTCTATACAATTGAATTTACTACTCAAAGAGGTTTGTCAAAGATTGCCAGGTATACGGATTATGAAATGATAAGATTGCATAGTATTGACCTGGATAATAAGACATTGGAAGAAAATGTTGACCAAGCAATTCGTGCGGTCAAAGAAAGGAATATACGCTCCGTTTTCTTTCATATACAAAATGGAGAACCAGCTGAAAGTTTTAAAAGCGCGACTGAATTTGTTGCTTCCGTACATCAGGAAATGCCGGCCCATTTTGAAGCCGGGACCCCCCAGTCCTTTCTTCAGGTTCAAACGCCTATATGGATTCAAATAACGTTACTGGCTGCAGGTGTTATCTTTACCTTCTTGGCAAGTGGAATGATAAATAACTTTAAGTTGAGAATAGCCTCGGCTGTTTTTATGGCTGTACTTGCATTATGCCATCTGTTATTACACAGTCTGATATCGCTCCAAGCCTTTGCGTTGATCATAGCAGTATTTACACCAGTCTATGCTGTCTTGGCAACGAAAGAGAGTTCTGGAAAAATTCGGGATATCACTTTCCAATTTATAAAGACCCTTGGCATCAGTTTCATTGGCATCATCCTTGTCGTTGGTTTGCTGAATGGTAATGCGTTTATGACAGGGTTTGAATTATTTAGAGGAGTGAAAGTAGTATACATTGTTCCCATCCTTGCCATTGCTTTGTTTTTATTATGGAGAGAAGGTCTAAAATTACTGAACATGAACGTAAGATATTGGCATGCAGCAATAATTTTATTGTTAGGAGCTGCTGGTTTGTATTATATTACTCGTACGGGTAATGCCGGTACTGTCAGCGAGATAGAGATAATGGTCCGCAGTACTTTGGAGGAACTTTTATATGTTCGGCCAAGGACAAAGGAATTTTTGATTGGTTTTCCTTTTTATATTCTGGCCCTATATGTAATTAGCTTTCACAGGATATGGGGGAAGATTCTGCTTGTGCCTGGCGTTGTAGGGTTTTTATCCATTGTCAATACGTTTACTCATTTTCATGTACCGCTTCATATCTCCTTGTTAAGAACTGCTTATAGTGTTTTGATCGGGTATTTGCTTGGTCTCTTATTAATATACATACTATTTTACGTTTACAGGTTTTATCGGAGGAGGTGGACGTAATGCATGTTGTCTTATCCGGCTATTATGGTTACGATAATGTTGGTGACGAGGCTATACTACTATCCATAATCGGCTCTCTGAGGCAAGTAAATCCGGAAATCGAAATTACGGTCCTTTCAAGCAATCCTGCGTCTACTGCAAGGTCTTATATGGTAAATGCAGTAAATAGCAGAAATGTACTTGAGATCAGTCAGGCAATAAGGAACGCTGATGGTCTTATTAGTGGCGGGGGGAGCCTTCTGCAGGATAAAACCGGAATTAGAACCATCCCCTATTATACAGGTATCATTAAAATTGCGGACTGGTATAACAAACCTGTTTTCATTTACGCACAAGGCGTCGGACCCATAAAGAGCAGTCTCTGTAAATGGATCGTTAAAAATACGCTGAACAAGGTTAAAAAGATTACGGTTAGAGACCAACAGTCGAAAAAGCTGTTGAACACAATTGGAGTGAAACGTGATATATCTGTTGTGCCTGACCCCGTATTAGGACTTGACACCAGTTCTTTTATCAATAAATGGAAGTCAGTGAGTCCTCCCTATATTACAGTAAGTGTAAGAAACTGGCCTTCAGATATAGCGTATATGAAAAAAATGGCTGGCTGTCTTGATCAATTAAAACAGGAAGGTTACTCCATTGTATTTGTACCCATGCATGGTGTTCGTGATGAGAAGGCTTCCCGGGAAACCGCAGCATACATGGCGAAGGAAAGTTTCATTTCACCAGCTGATGCTTCGGTTGAAGAGAAAATTGCTCTCATTGGCGACTCGTGCCTTTTAATAGGTATGAGGTTACACGCTCTAATTTTTTCCGCAATAAAATATTCTCCATTTGTGGCTCTTTCTTATGATCCGAAGATTGATGCCTTTGCATCCATCTTTGAACAATCAGTTGCAGGTCATGTAAATATGGATGACTGGGATAGACATTCGCTATTTGAAAAAGCCAAACAAATTTTAGAAGATCATGCTTTACATCAGAGCTTGCTTAAAGGAAAAGTTCAACAACATAAAAACCAGGCATGGAAAACGTCCCAATTAGCACTGGATAGTTTTTCTAGTGAATGAAAAATCATTTTCTTTGCAGAATAGGTAAGGACTATCCCTTCAGCAAAGGAATGCGTTTATATGTTAAGGAACAAAGCAATTCTCATCATTGTCACTTCCCTTCTTGCTATTGTAACAACGGGAATGGTAACATTTGATCCCCATAACAGTACATTACTCACATCTGGGGAAAACATTAAAAATTCATTGGCCAATGCTGCCAGTGATTTTTCAAAAGAAATCGTCTTTGATGGCGACCATTATAAAATAGACAATAACATTTTCTCCATGGACGGCAATATTTACATCCCACTCCCTGATTTAACAAAGATTGTTCCGCTGGAGGTAAAGCAAAATCCTGGCAGCCTGATCTTAACACATCAAAGGAAAGAATTAACATACAAAAATAATATGATTCAAAACAAGGAATCCAATGATGTTGAGAAATTCATCATACAAAACGAAATCATTTACCTTCCAAGTATCCATTTAGAGAAATTCCTTAATTTAGAGATCGATTACTATTTTGATAAAAGAACAAATACGATTTCCATTATGAGTCCTCATGAGCAGCAGAAAAAGCCATATAATCAAAACCTTGGCACCACCATTTTTTTACATAAAGAGAATGTACCGCTGGCAAAATATGAACCCAGAGGGGGAATATATCTGGGGGGGTATGTTTTACAAGATGAATATATAAATGCAAGCATGGAAAAATTTAATCAACTTACTGGGAGAAAGCATGCATCTTTTTTTAAGTATGTCGGTTACGAACAGCCCTTTCCAACTGAATGGGTAAACGAAGTGGTTAAAGCAGGTGGATTTCCCCATATTGCCTGGGAACCCAATGATGGTTTAGATGCTATAAATGATGATAACTATTTGCGGGAATTTGCGAATGCTGCGGACGCAGCCAAAGTCCCTGTTTTATTAAGGTTTGCAAGCGAAATGAACGGGACATGGACAGCCTATTCCGGCAAACCCGAGTTGTATATTAAAAAATGGAAACTGGTCCACGATGTCATGGAAGAAGAAGCCCCTAATGTGATGATGCTATGGAACGTTTTTACAATGCCAGAGGACACTATCCAGGATTTTTACCCAGGTGATGCCTATGTCGACTATGTAGGCGTAAATATTTATAACGTTGTATACCACAATAACAATATCGAGGAACGATCTGATTATGAAAATCCATTAGCACTATTGAATTATGTTTACAACACATTTAGCGATACAAAGCCTATTGTGATTGGCGAATTCGGAGCGACAAATTATACTACGACAGATGAAATGTACCACGTAGATTTTGCAGCCAGGAAAATCAACCTGATGTATAAAAACTTGCCAAAATTGTATCCACGGGTGAAATTTATCTATTATTTTGATGTAAACAATTTAGTAAATGCCCCTGAAGGAAGAAAGATAAATAACTATGCCATTACTGAAAACAAAAGGCTGTTAAACACATACCGCAGCAGTATTAGAAAGAACGACTATTTATCGCGGTTAAAATTAAATCCTTCGAGTGATGAAACGTTTTCTTATCGAAACTTTTTGTTTTATTATAACGGGGAGCTTTTTGTTGATATTCAATTCGTTGATGAATACTTAAATATGAATGTTATTGAGGCTGGGGAGGAGAATTATCTCGTCTCACTTCAAGGGAAGAGTGTTGAAGTTACAAAGGAAAAATTAGCCATAGATAAAGCTGCTTTTTTTGAAAAAAGGGATATCGATGGAGTTTCTATAGACAATGTACTGGATGAATTCAATATTGAACATTTTTACAATGATGGAGATCTGCATATATATCAACCTGGGTTATAAAACGCTGGAAAAATGAACAGATGCTTTACAGGCAAACGACAGCACCTGCAAAGCATCTGTTCAATTACTACATTTATTCAACATCCCTAAACCGATAATTGTACTGATAATACGCAACGCGCTCTTCTGTTTCAAATGAATATTGACTCCAAATGTCCTGATTATCACTCGTCTCTTCCGTTACCACCATTTTCATTTCACCTGGGCCCACTTCCATGATCTCTGAGTCGATTGTTTCTATTTCTTCCTGATTATTGTTGGCGGCGCTTATTCTAACCTGGAACTCTTTAGGCTCCTCTAAATTATTCCGCACTTGAACTATCCACCACTTAATGTCTCACGACTTGAAGTGGGGTATTCCTAAGAACACCGGCGTACCCGCCAGTTTTTTATTAGGCTATCCCTGCCGCTCCGACAGTTGAGAGACGAATTGCTTCGTCTCGAAGGTTTAATCCTGCGTTAATGTCTCTTTTGTGATGACTTCCACACGAAGAACAAGTCCATTCACGCAAAGCGAGATTTTTAACGTCTTTATTTTTATGGCCACAGCATGAACAGAGCTGACTGCTTGCAAAGTTTTTTCCGACAATGATGACCTTTTTGCCGTACCACGTTGCTTTGTATTCACACATCGCCCTGAACTCGGACCAGGAAGCTTCACTAATTGCTTTGGAAAGGTTTCCATTTTTAAGCATATTGCTTACAGACAAGTCTTCCAAGCCGATTACGTCGTGGTTTTTGACGAGATAGGTTGAAATCTTATCCAGGTAATCCTTTCTGGCATTGGCTATGGCTTCATGAATACGAGCGACTTTGACCCGTTGTTTGTTCCAATTAGAGCCACCAATTGTACGTCGTGACAGAATGATTTGAGCCTTTGCTAATTTTTCTTCCAACGTCCGGAGCCATTTCGGATTATGGAAGACGGTCCCATCTGACAGTGTCGCAAAATCTTTTAAGCCCAGATCCACTCCAACTGCCGAATTGGTTTTAGCAAATGTTTGCACTTCTGTTTGGGTGTGGATGGATATAAAATACTTCCCGCTGGCATTCCGTCTAATGGTGACACTGATGATACGCCCTTCCACTTCTCGGCTTTTTGCAAAACGGACAAGGCCCAGTTTTGGTAATTTGATGTGTTTATCTAACACATCAATATTGCCATTTGTTTGCTTGGTACTATAGGATTGCACCTTGTTCTTTTTGCTTTTAAAGCGCGGTTTCTTATTTTGTTTCCTGTAATAGCGTTGATAAGAGTCAGCTAAGTTTTCAACCGATTTTTGAAGCGAAATACTGTCTACCTCTTTTAGAAAAGGGTAGTGTTTCTTGAGATGACGGACATCCTTTATGGATTCATATTTGTTGAAGAATGGGCTTTTCCAGTCGTTTTCTGGCAGCTGCCCATTTTGTTTCATTTCTTCCACTATGTGCCAGTATATATCCTTCTCTTTCTGTTTCCCCAGAAAGAAGTTGAAGACAAATCTGGAACAACCGATTGTTTTATTGATAAGTTCCACCTGTTTTTTATTTGGATAGATACGAAACTTAAACGCTTTTTGGACCAGCATCGGATTCACCTCATTCGACAACGTATGTATGTTCCTATTATATCATAGGGGAGATTTTTTGGCTATCGCCAACTGAAATTCATCTCCCCTTACCGCTGGGCTAATCCTTCGCGCGCTTGAAGAGGGAGTCTTCTTTCAGGGAATGATAAAACACGTTATTATATCTTACATCGCAATTTTTTGTCCTCAAGCATGCATTCTCAGATTTAACCAGCACTACCGAGACCTCTTGATTTTCTTCCGTATCTTCCATTGTGTTTACTGCATTGTTCAATGTGTCCGCATAGGCCATTTTTTCGGCAAGTGGAAAGTACCAGAGAAACATAAGCAGAAATGCACCGGCAAGCACACTTGATACAATCCACATGGCCTTTGGATTATGAATGGACTTCGGCGCCCCTTTCATGGTCAGCGTAACAAAAATATTGATGAGGGCAATAATCAGCCAAAGCACCCCGGTAATCACTATTCCTATGATACTGGAAAAGCTGTTTTGGAAGAATGCCAGATTATAGTTGGAAGATAGGTACCAATTCACCACGAGGCTTGCAACTGCCAATAAGGCAAACAGAATCACAGGTCCTTTTAAATTGACCTTTTCCCGATCGCCATTTCTTACATCCATCATGGACCATATCACCCAGATAAATGGGATACAATAAATAATTATTACGATACCGACATGCGTCAAAGAATATCACCTCTTTTAATCGATCCTGCGCCCCATCCTATGCAGCACCCTTCCCTTCATTTGCCCGAATCTGTTTGATGTGGTTTTTTCTTGCCAATGGCAGCCCGATTCCCAACACCACGGCGGTCAATGGAAAACCTCCTGACCCAGCCAGCCACTCAACAATCGTGATTGGTGCATAGATCGCATAAGCAAAAATCATCATCATCAAATAAAATCTTCTCCAGCGCTTCTCGGATTTGGAAATGTCATTCACCTCTTTTTAGATTATTTAACCTTACTCAAGTTCCAGATTGTGCTCTTCCGCAAGTTCCTGCATTCTCTGGTCAGCTTCCTGCGCCTTTTCTCCGGCTTCGATAAATTTATTATCCGCCTCCATGATGATTTCATTGGCTTCCGCTTCACTAATCGACTGCTCTGCCATTTGCCCCAGTACCTCGAATTTCATTTGAAACGCTTCATGCCATGTGTGCAGTTGATCTTTCCTTAAGGCGTGATACTCTTGCACGATCTCTGATTCCGGCTCCCGTGAATCGATATAATCCTTGATTTCATTCACCAGCGGCAGCAATTCACTCTCCTGAATTTCATAGGCTTCCTGAAATGATGCGGCGCTTAATGATTGCTGGTTTAATGTGTTGATCTCTGCTATTTTGCTGTTGACTTGATCGACATAGTTATTATGATACCCGACCAATTCTTCTGCCTCTGCTGATGCGCAGGCGGCAAGCAGCAACACTACCGCGATACACCCAAACAGTTTAAGTTTTTTCTTCAATTCCAATCGTCCCCTCAAAATTTAATCTAAATTGACAACAGGGCTTCTATCCCACACATCCTCCAGAAAATCAATGGTCGGGCCAGCTGACTCCTGATAGACGTTTTCCTGGATTCCTTCCATAAATCCGTCAAAGCTTACCGATTCATATTCATTGGCAGCCCGAATGTAAATGCGATTATCATTTATACCTAATTGGGCGCCTTCCAGTACGCCGTCATTGGCGAGTATCGCTTCTCTTGCTTTATCAATGACTGCTGATTCTATGTCTTCTTCTCCCAGTACTTCAATCAGCTTACTTCTCAGCACATCCTGATTAAGCGCTTCTGATAAAACCTGGTCAAACGCTTCCAGCTCAATCTCATTTACCGACCAGCCTGAATAATTTCCGCTTCCCGGTAATTCGGCTGCTCTCTCATCCACCTTTTCCTCAATATCCTCAAAAAAAGAAAGAAGTGTCCCTTCCAATGTATCATTCTCATATTCATATACTGCACGCCGGACTTCTTCATATAGTACGCTTGTTGCCGCCAAACTAGCGTGCTGGGCAGTTGTCGCTGATTGCTCCTTTGTTGCCAGCGCCCCGCCTAGATTCACCACAAAAATCAGCAGAATCATAATGATACTCAGCATGCCAAGTACAAAGAGCGCAATATTGCCGTCCTCATTCTGCAATCGCTGCTTCAAGGTCATTCGATCACCCTGCTATGTGCCGTGGCCGTATAGGGAATAGAAGGTACCTGATAGCCCATTATTTCTCCAGGTAGAAATACAAGGCGGATATTGACGTTGACCTCGGCAGTGAACTCTTTGCCGCCGCTTACAGTAGGGGAACCGGACTGCAAGTAATCACCGGCCGAGGAAAGAATATCACCAGCAGCCTGACTCGCTTTCCCGGAATTCTCAGTTACAGAATAAACCTTCGCATATTCGTTGGCAGCAGACTGCGTAACCAAAACCCCATGTATTCCTACAACTAATTGGATGACAATCATGAGCAGAAACAAGGCTAATGGCAGAATACCGAGGAATTCAATGGTGGCTGAGCCGTCTTCGTTTTTCAGTTTTCTTTTCCAAAGTTTCATAGATATACAACTCCCGCAAAATTATCATGTGAAAGCAAGCAGACCTGTTGTTTACGTTAATGAAGGGTATCTCAGATCCTTAATCAATGACTTATTTGACTCTCTTTGCCTTTTTATATAATCTTCCTGAACGGTTTTCATAAATTGCTCTTTTGACAAATCTTCCAGGTTATCGACATACGTAGCTTCGTCCAAGCCTGATTTTAGTTTTTCCTTGCCCTGTGAAAATTCCTGTACATACTGTTTTATTTCAGAATTAGCTAAACTGCCGACCGTATCATTTTGAGCGATCACGTCAGATAACGTACGGAAATGATCCATTGTTTTATAAGACGCATTCCCTTGTGTAAATTGAATGTAATCCATTTCTGCATGAATATCATGAATGTACTCTACATCCTGTGTTGTAAATTGATTATTTTTTGCTTTCTTGTATTGCTCATACTTATCCATCAGTTCAACCATTTGGCTTTGCAGTGATATCGCTTCATTCAAAAATCGCAGACACTTAGAAATGACCTCTCTTTCACTTTCAGACAAATCCGCCTGACTCAAAGCATTCTCCAAAAAATCCCTCGTTTTTTGAAATGACATCATACTGATATTCTTCCGCTCCATTCCAACTTCATGAATAGCACCCATTCTATTTATCAGTATGACAAGCCATTTAAACGCTTCTTTATATTGATCATTATTAGCGTTAGGTTGTGAGGAAATAACAGCCATTTTTGTCGCATTAAATCTTTGATAAAATGCCATATAGTAGTTATTTCCTTCGAGATTTACATGGTGGGGGTCCACCCAATATTTTTCAAATACCCGTTTATGTTTCTTTGCCTTATTTTGGATATTCAGGTCAACTTTTTTCATTGTAAAACATCCTTTTCCCAAATTCACATACTCACATTGTTTGGACCATATCTACTAAACCATCTATATCCCATTTAGGCATAAGTGAGATAACGAAGGTCTTTACTAATCCCACATCCTTTGCACTGTTTATCCATAAATGCACCTACTAATGCAGCTGGTGGTGTGGAGGAAGAAATTTTAATTAATGCACTTGCTAAATCCCTTATCTTTTATATAAAAGATATATCTTCAGCACCTTTCACCAATATTTATCAAACAACTGGATATCTCATGTCCTTTTTTATTCCCGCCAGTTTACTTTCCTGATTTTCTACAAAATAATTCGTCACTGCTTGCATATGTTCCTCTTTAGTAAAGGAACTTTGATTATCAAAATAAGTAATCGCAGCTATTTCTTGCTTTAGTTTATCTTTATCACTGGAAAACTCTTCTACATACCTCTTGTATTCATGGTCAGAGATATTCTTTACCGAGTCATTTTGGCTCATGTTGTCGTTAATAAAACGAAAGGTGTCTATGGAATCGTGATTGGTTTTGATCTGGATATATTGGAGATAATCTAATTCAGCTATTACCTCCTGAATATATTCCACGTCTTTAATGGTGAATTGATTTCCTTCCAACTCCTTCGAATCTACAAAACTCTGATACTCCTGCATCACATCATTAAAACGTTGCTGAAAAGAAAGAACTTTAGTCATTGATTCTAAGGCACGTCTATATTCTGTTTCCTCTTTCTGATTGAGTTCGGAATTCTCCAAGGCATTTTGGAGAAAGCTCTGGGTTTTCCTGAATGGTGACATGTCTATATTATTTCGGGAAAACCCATTATTCTTTATACTTGCCCAGTTCATGTACAAAATCACCAATTTCTCAAAAGCAACGAGATAGTCTTTCTTTTCAATATTATCCTCAGGTGAAAGGATAGCAATTCCTGTATCTTTATTAAATCGTCGATAAAACACAGCATAAAAATCCTTCCCCTGATAGTTAAGATAATTTGGGTTGACTGTATAGGATTCAAACAGTTTCTTGTATGTTTTTGCCTTTCTATGAATTGATTCTGGTATCAAGTCAAATCCTCTTTTCTATTCATTTTTTTAAGGCATATTTCAAAATCATCTTTAAGAAAACCAGCCTTTAACAGTATTCCATCCTTTTTTAACGGAATTCTTCGCACTGTTCCACATAGCTTTACCAGTATCCTTCCAGTTTCCTTTCCAGTTCTTAGCGACAAAGTTAACACCTTTGGATACTACCCATACTCCTGCTCCGGCAGCTACCATACCGGCTCCAATTGCCTGGCCACCAGGGATAGCCGCAGTGACAGCACCAGCGTTCATGAGGGTATCTCCCAAACTGGCAGTGGCATCTGTAACAGCCACTGTCTTATCCGCACCTGAAGCATCACTGGTAACTATATCCACTGCTCTTGCTGTGTTAAATCCGGTTTCAAATGCGGATATACCTGTTCCTACTGCTGCAGCTGCTACATTAAATTTGGATAAGGCTCCAACAGAGGCTGCTGATGGAGTCGCATTCGAAACAGTTCTTCCAGCCTCTGCTAAATCTCCAAGGTTATCTCCAGTATTTAGAAATTGTCTCGCTGTATTAAAATCCTGTATCGCGCCAACGCCATCACTAACATGTGAATAAGTATCATACGCACTGGTTATGGCATTATCGCCAACGCCGAGTTTCAGGCCGTTCATAACCAGATTGCCACGAAAACCGAGACCGTAACCGAAGCTGCTGTCATAACCCATATCTGTCATGTTTTGATGGGTTAGAAAATTGCCAATCATATTGGCTTGACCCATGACCACGTCATTGACCACATATTTACCAACGTCATATTCAAAAGGCAATGTCGGAAAGTCTTCAATGGATGCCGGTTCTCCGTTTGTTCCGTTTCCATTCGTTGCATAACCAGGGTAGCCATATCCCGGATACCCAGGATTTAACAAGCCGCCCGGTCCATAGCCGTATCCCGGCTGATTCCATGGAACACCATTCTGAGGGCCATTGCCGGCAATGCCATCATTTGCCCATGGAGCACCAATTATCCCATCCTGAGACCAGCCGGGCTGACTCCATGGTGTACCACTATAGGGGCCGTTGCCCGTAACTCCATCACCTGTCCACGGATTACCACTCATACCATCCTGAGACCAACCCGGTGCAGTCCATGGACTTCCATTCATTCCAGGAAGGCTCCATGGATTTCCATTCGTCCCATCGCTGGACCAGCCTGGAGCCGTCCATGGATTGCCATCCCAGCCTTGCCCCGGCTGCATGCCAGTTCCCGGACCATCTCCTCCATTACCTTCCCAAGGGCTGCCCTCCCATGGGCTCCCTTCCCATGTTTCGCCTTGCCATTCTAAATCAGAACCATCCCACGGGTTTCCTTCCCAAGACTCCCCTTGCCAGGGATCTCCTTCCCATGGATCACCAGTCCAGGACTCCACCGCATAAGCGGCGGGCACAAAAACCGGCTGGACAGTTATAATGATAATCGCCAACAACATCAAAAGATTTTTTAGCCACTTATTCATGAGCATACCTGCCTTTCTAACTTATATTTTCTTGAGCTTTAACCTCCAGCGTCTCCAGTGCTTCACGCCATTTCAGAATAAACGAGGTCATAAGCATGATAATAAATGGATAAATAATAATATTAAGTGTCATCTGGGTGATCATCTGTGCTGCGAACGAGGATGTAATATTAAACAGCTGATACGTCACGAAAATACCGAATATAAATTCTGCAGACCCTGCCAGCGTAACAATCAAAATAATTTTGAAGAAATTCTTTTTGCCTAACCGAAACCCTTCCTTCCATGACTTCCAGACCGATTTCTCGTCAAAAATGCTGATATACGGGATCGGGAATACCAGCGCCAAAAAGATCAGCCCCGGCAAAACTAACAGGGCAAACCCGATCGTACTAATAACAGAAACAATGCACGCAAACACAAAAACCGTAAAGCCATTTACCAGAAAATGATAGATGCTTGAGCGCAAATTATGTTCCACGCCCCGGTATTCGTTATATATAAACCGGATATAAGGCACTTGCGCATATAAATAGAGTAATAATGTTATAAGTCCATAATAAATGTCTGCCACTGAATAAATGGCTGAAAAACTTGGTGTAATTGCATATATGTAATTTGTTACGAATGAATGAACCAACAGCAGCGGCAGTGTTGTCGTCAGCATAAGCACCAGTATTTTTTCAAACTGGCCGGTATAAATTTCCCATGTGTTTTTCAGTGGTTTTTCCATGTCATCGCCTCATTATATGATTTTGGGAGGGTGATCTTGTTTCTGTCATTTTTTCAAACCTATTTTTCATTGAAAGCGGGATGGATACCCGCTCCCTATGAAAAAAGTAACTTGCTACAACTTCCTTGGTAATCAGTCTTGCGCTCCAGTGTTGTACTTTCTCTTGCTTTTTGAGCCTTCTGTGTACTTAGTTCTTCCGAGTCCTTATCGCCTGATTCTTTCAACGTCTTTGGCATCATTTTGACCGATTAATTCTCCAATTTCTTCCCTTCGTTGTAAAGCCTCTTAAGAGTCATTTTCAGTTCCTTCGCTATACTTCTCTTCAATTGATTTTCTCGCCTCTTGCAGATCCTGCTCTCTGATTTTTTTCAAATCTTCTTCAAGCTGACTGACTGTGCTGTCTATTTCATCTTTTAACGCGCTTACTCTGCTCTGAAGTTCACGCTTTTGTTCAAAAGTTATTAGACCAAGGTCATCAATGACATGAAGCATTTCGTGTAAATTATTACTAGTTTCCATTGTTGTGAAATGCCAGTCATTGTGAAGACCCATTATATCAAAGTGAGTATCCGTTTCCATCGCGCTAAGATCTCTGTCAGCATCATCTTTCCACTCATTCCATGCTTGGAGCACTTCCTCGGCACGATCGAACTCTTCCTGCAGTTCTTCTTCGTCTTGTGCGGAAGCAAAGATACCTCCGGACACTTCAGCCATTTCTTTCAATTGCGCTTGTGCTTCTGAATCTGTTTGGAAGCCAATAATATTAATGATTGGCTGGGCATTGGAACCTGACAGAGACTCAGCTACTGCAACCGGATCCCCGTCACACGTTGCAATTCCGTCACTAACGACGTAAATCAAATTCGTATTGTTTTCTGCGTCAAACTGGCTTAACGCTTCCTCGGATTGTTCCAACGCATCGGCCAAGGGGGTCCATCCCATCGGCTGAAATTGGTTTAGTGCTTCCTGAAACGCTTCCTCATCATAGGAATCAAAACCATATACTTGCTCTATCGCCCCACAGGAAAGTTCTTTATCACTGTCCGCAGAGGTTCCTTTGTGACCATAGACACGCAGGGAAACATTTGCTTCTTCGGGAGCTTCAGACAGAAAGCTGTTAATCGATTCTTTTGCTACATCCATCCTAGTTCCATCGCCGGCTGGGTTTGCCATGCTGCCGCTGGAATCTAAAATAATCTCGATATTGTAGTTCTCTTTAAAATGAAACTTCGAATCTGGCAAATCCGGGTTTCCAAACGAAGCAAACTCCCACTTTTTGATCATGTCTTCAGGGTCAGGGTAATCTTTCGCCACCAGCCAATACATCTGACGTAAATAGTTCTCATATTCTTCATCTGTTGGATTCTCACTCATTGGCACTAATTGCTCTTCAATTTCTTCTTCCATATCATATATGCTATCGACATAAGCAAGCGGTCCTGGATGCTGTTTTGCTAACCCTTCTTCATCTGTTGGGATGGGCTCAATGTCAGGCAGGGACATTTCCTGGGTGTCATTTTGATCAGTATCCAATTCAGAATCATCAGGCTGCTCATTTTCTGCTTGTTCTTCTTGGCCATTACTCTTTTGCTCGGTTTTTTCTTCTGTATTTTGTGAAGCATCACTTTCATTTTCATCACTACTGCAACCTGTAAAAATGAGCAAGGCTAACATGACTAATAATATCCAGCGCATTTTATTCAACATGACTTAAACCCCTTACCTTTTTGTACATTTAAATCACCTAATCAATCAAACCTTAATTTCTCAAAACAATATTTATACAGTTTTTTGTGACTGTTTTCTTCTTTTTTAATATACTTAGAGTGCTGTTCAAATAGTATTAAAACGTCTTTCTTGAGGATCCAGTAAGTGTCGATACAATTGTTCAGTTGTGTTTTAAAATATGTGATAAACTGCGATTTTTCAAATTAGGATCCCCTCCTCTACTATGGAAACCTTCCAGAGGAGGGGTTTTGATGCTTAAAGGCATCTTCTTCTCTAGTCTTCTAAGCATAGCTCTGTACTTAAAACTGATGTTAGTAAATTTATTCTCCTCCAGTGATAGTAGAGATCATATCATTGAATGCGCCTACCAGTGTATCCCCAAAGTCCCCATCAGCAAATGCCGTAGAAACAACCCCAACAAGAATAACAATTACTGCAGCAATACCAATCCATTCCAGTGTCTGAGACCCAGTTTCTTCCTGCGCTAGTTCCTTGCCCCTGTTCATTGCCTTCGCAAACATTCCGTTTAACCATTTCATTTTACATTCCTCCGATTTTTTATTAAATTTTGCTTTTCACCAATCTATAATGACGAAAGCTTGATGACACTTATGCAAGATAAGAAAATATAAACTTTCTTATCTGCTAAAACATCTGAAAAATACTGTTCTCACCCATCAGCATGTTCATGACCATCAATCCGGCGATCATCAAAATGGATACGGGCGCAATCAAAAATGTGGTAACCAGTGTCACTTTTGGCGAAGCTTTGGCCGCCAATTCCTTTACTTGTTCCTGACGAATCTCCCGCAACTCATCTGCTTGAATTTTAAACGTTTTCGCTATCGGTATTCCGAGATCCATCCCTTGAATCAGTGCTTTAATCAGCGACTGGAATTCCTCGTTGTCATTCCGCTTTAACAGTTCCCGATACGCTTTTTCTCGGGGAACCCCCAGATCAATTTCCTGATTAAAGCGGGAAAACTCTTCACGGAGCGGACCATCGAAATAACGAATCACCTCCCTTAATGCGTTATCCAGACTCACACCAGCTTGCAGGCTGGTACTGACTGTATCCATAAAATCCGGCAGTTCTGACCTGATCTGGTCCTGTCTTTGCTTTACCTTTCTCCTTACCAGTACAATCGGCAGGAAATAGCCAATAACCGGATTTAATATGATCATATACTGCGAAAACGGAAGCCCCATAATAACTGCCAGGATGCCGCTGAAAAAACCGACAACAAGGAGAAATATTTTCAGCCCCTGGAACCGGGCTACTGTAAGCTGCAGCGGGTTTCCTGATTTTCGCAGCCATTCTTCGACCATATGGTTTTCACTGAAAAAATTGATGCGCTGGCCCAGATCGGCAAAGTCATCAGCATATGTTGTCACACGGTCAAAAACCTGTGCGCGTCTGTTTTTCTTTTTCTGCCTCTTTTCAAATGGGTCGACATGTGTCACATCGGAGACATGCCCCAACACATCCCGTTTCCCGTTCAAAAAGGACCAGAGATGTTTCAAAAAAAGCAATGTACAAAACCAAAAAGCAATGATTGATAAAATAATTAATGCATCCATATGCTACACCTTTATGTTTGTAATTTTACGAATCAGGAAAAACGATAGAACAATTGCAGCGATGAATACAATCAGAATAACAACGCCTAGTGGATTCTCCCATAACGGAGCGATAAAGCCATCAATCACATTGTTCATAACAAGTACTAAAAATACTGGCAATGCTGGGACAATAAACGAAATATATTTCTGTTCAGAAGTCATGGTTTTAATGATTTGATTCAACACTTTTCTGCTTTCAAATGTGTTGGACATCGTATCCAGTGTCAGTGCCAGATTCCCGCCGGTTTTCTTCTGGATCAAGAGTGTTGCGATAAACAAATTGAAATCACGGGATTTATTCTGTTTTTGTATCTTCCTAAAAGCAGTTTCCAAATTAACTCCGAGTTTCAGCTCGTTGGATATCCGTTTAAACTCATCACCTGCAGGTGCGGAAACTTCGCGGGCAACAATATCAATTCCCTGATTTATCGTTAGCCCTGATCTAGCCGCATTGCCCAGTATCCGGCAGATTTCGCTCAGCTGATCATTAAACCGCATTTCGTAGCTGTTTTTGCGAAAATAGAATAATAGATAGTTCGCTGCAAACAGCAGTGCGGCCGGCAGCAGTATGCTCAAATAAAAAACCATGCCGAAAATCTGGTAAAACATAATGAACAATGCAAGAAACCCCGTAATTAAAATCCCCAGGTACTCCGATGGCAGCAATTTGAGGTTCGCATTATGCAGCTTGCTCCGGAGTTTATCCGAAGACTCTCTCTCGTCAAACCGGTCTCCCCACTTGCTGATAAAGCTTTTGCGCTCTTCTTCCGGAAACCATCTTTTTACTTTCTGCTTCCATTCTTTCTTTTGTGACCGGTAACCGAGGAAGAAATAACCGCATAGAAGGAGCGACAAAACTGCCAAACTATAAAGTATGGACACTGTCCATTCCATAGACGTTTTCCTCCCTTGTGACAAACAGATTTTCATCAAGATGAATGCCGAACACTTCCAAATGAGGCAGACATTTCGGAACCACACCAGTTGGAGTGAAGTACCCTCTGACGTTTCCTTCTCCGTCTACCCCTGTACGGCGGAACTGGAAGATGTCTCTTACTTCAATCTGGTTCCCCTCTTTTTTCTCCACTTCCGATATGTTTGTGATTTTCCGGGTTCCATCCGTGAGACGCTGTACCTGTACGATATAATCAAGGGCACCAGCTATGTAGTCGCGAATAACATGTGTCGGCAAATCCATCCCGGCCATAACGACCATACCTTCCACACGGCTGACTGCATCAAGCGGAGTGTTGGCGTGGACGGTCGTCAACGATCCTTCGTGCCCAGTGTTCATGGCCTGCAGCATATCGAATGCCTCTGAGCCGCGGACCTCCCCGACGATGATTCGATCCGGCCGCATACGAAGCGCGTTTTTCACCAGTTGACGGATCGTGATTTCCCCGCTTCCCTCTACGTTGGGCGGTCGTGCTTCCATACCAACTACATTGGGCCGGTCAAATTTCAATTCAGCGGAATCCTCAATCGTCACGACCCGCTCTCCATTCGGAATGGATTTAGCCAGCGCATTCAGCAAGGTCGTTTTCCCGCTGCCGGTACCTCCGGAGATAAGTGTGCTCAATTTGGTTTGCACCAGGGCTTGCATAAATTCGGACATCCCATCGGTAAAGGTTCCAATTTCCTGCAAATCATCCATAGTAAATGGCGTTTTGCGGAATTTCCGGATGGAAAGCAGTGTTCCGCCAAGACTGATGGGCTCAATTACCGCATTAACACGGCTTCCGTCCGGCAATCTGGCATCGACCATCGGCGAGCTTTCGTCAATCCTTCTTCCAAGCGGTGCGACCACCCTGTCGACAATATGCCGGACATGCGCTTCATCCTTGAACGTAATGTTTACCCGCTGGAGACGGCCCTTTTTCTCGACATAGACTTCTTTCGGGTTATTTACAAGGATTTCCGTTATATCGTCGTCCTTGAGCAGTGGCTCCAGTGGACCAAAACCGACACTCTCATCAATCAGCATACTCAGCATGCGTTCTTTATCCTGTCTCGGGATAACCACTTTTTCTTCTGACATGAACTGGTTGATGAAACGCTCAATCTTCAGACGCTTATCGGAATCTCCTAGACTGGTAATCTGGTCCAGGTTTACCTCGGTCAGCAGTCTGGTTTTATAATGTTCCACGAGTTCATCCAGATAGCCCGAATTGGAGATGAATCCTGTATCTAAATCATTTTTGGGCTGTACTTTTGTATTCTTCTGGAAGAGTGCCAAGCGACCACCCCCTTCATTATTTCAGCATGGAGTGAACCCATTTATGTATGTCTTTGGAGAACGGAGGAAGCTTCTTTTCCTGCGATTTCTTCCGTAAGGGTTCCCCCTGGTTCACATATGCCTGCACGTTCTTTCTGTCTTTCCTTATCTCGGATGCTACCGGATAAGACGCAAAGCGCTCTAAGTCTTTTTTGGTCAGCTCATTCTCTTTTGCCTTATAATTGATTACAAACTCAAAGCGGTCCTGTGTGATGACACCCAATCGCTGAAACAGGTTTTCCACACTTTTCAGCACGCGGATGGCCACTGTATCCAGATTCATAAGGTAATAGATACGATGCGCTTCCTCCAGGACAGCCAGTGTTCGTTCATCCATCCACACCGGCAAATCCACGACGATAAAATCATAGTGCCGCTTGCTTGCCCGCAGCAGTTTCACGATGAAATCCTCGGTAATTTTCTCTGAGAGTTCTGCATCTCTCGGGCTGACTAGCACATTCAAATCCGAGTGCTCTTCCTTCTCAGAAACATTGCGGATATGATGCTCGCCAAGCTCCTCCATTACGGGGAGCAAATCGATAATCGAGCGACTTGAGTCCATGCCGAGAAATGTTTCGGCCCCGCCATAATGCAGATTCAAATCAATAAACAGAACTTTTGCGGTCGATTCCAGTTTCAGTGTCTGGGCAAATGTTGTGCTGATGATCGATTTTCCTGTACCGCCGCTTCCGCTGTAAAAGGCGAAAATCTTGCCGCCGCCACGTTTGAAACTGGATTCACTTTCCAGCTCGTTTTTTATGCCTGCTTCTTTCGCTACCGCATCCAGACGCTCCATGAAAATGAGCTCTTCTCCTGGAAGTACATAAAAGTCGGTGATCCCCAGCTGATTCAGGCTACGGAGCAGGCTGAAATTTTCCTCATCACTCACACAAATAATGGAAGAACTGGGATGCTCGGATAACGCTGTTTGAGCATCATCAATGGCCGTTTCTCCATTATTTAAAATTAAAATGAGCTGGGCGTCTGCCTTTTTCAGATCAGCCGCAGTAAGAAAGTGCAGCTGAAAGGATTCATCTGTTTGTTCCTTTAATGTCGCGGACAAATCCGCATTATCCCCTACAATGTAAATATCAGTTATTTTGCTCATTCGGTTCCTCCAGCGATTGATCTAGTCGTTTCCATTGTTATTGCCATCATCGTTGCTACTTTCGTTGTTGTTGTCATTCGATTGCTCGGATTCTTGTTCTTCGTTCGTATTATTATTTTCCTCGGATTCTTCGGTATTTTCTTCAGGTGCATCTCCGGACGTATTATCGCCTTCAGATGATTCCTGTTCTCCTTCCTGCTGCTGCGGGTTCTCCTCTGAAACATTTGCTTTCACAATTCGTAAGCTGTCTGCGTAATTCTGCATATGTATTAAATCCGGAACTCTTTCAAATGGGATCTCCAGCTGAACACCGTTAAAATCAGTAGTTCCATCTTCTTCATTCTCAGTTGTGTTTACCCTCGCCACGTTTACATCTTCCATGAATACTTCTGTAACCGGCCCATCCCCGAAACTGTGGGAAACGATAAGATCTACGCGGTCCAAGGGAGCCAATCTTTCATCGAATGACACCTTATCCGACCTCAGCACAGACACCAATCGGTTATTCGCATCTGTTATCGCAGAAGCATCTTTTAGCATGTTTGTCGTAATCACTTCCCCAGCTGCTAATGGAACCGTCGAAACTTTGTTCACCAATTCCTCCATATCGGTGATATGTTCATCGCGAACATACTCCTGTGGAACTTCATCCGTTGTTACTTGGTCAGGCATAATCATTTGCCTTGATCGGATATCATCCCCAGCAGTATAAATCGTTACCATCGTCCCAAGGTTCGTGTTAACTGCCTGAACTTTCTGCAAAACAAGAAACCCGGAAACTGCAGCCAATGCAACTGCTAATAAAAAGAATATAATTGCTCTCCGTTTCGATTCCAGCATGTATGGTAAACCCTCTTTCTTATTCAATTATGTAGTTGCCCTTGAGTTATTATTTCAAATCTGGAAAATATGTCAATCCCTTGACAAAGCGAGGTTGCTTGCTTGTAGTATCATTACCCCAGGTTTAGCCGCTTGAAACGGTAAATTTTACTAATTTTGTAGGCCTAAAGACTTATTTATCTGACAGAATATGGGTACTTTTTAAGAAGGATAGTTATTTAGACTCATTTTTTGTAAAAATCCGGTAATTACTCTGAATTCAGAGTAAATCGTAAGGGCGGTGGGCGCAGTTATGTAACTCAATGGGCATCAATCAAATCAAACTCTAATAATTCGGTAAACGACAAACATCAAAAATATGTTACTATAAACCTTACAAAGGGTGGGTGAAGATGTTGGCATTGGACTATACAAACTCTATTCCGCTTTACATACAGTTAAAGGATAAAATCGAACAGAGAATTTACAATGGGGTCTACACGGGAAAAATACCAAGTGAGCGGGAATTTATGGATGAATATTATGTGAGTCGCAGCACGGTCAGACAAGCGATTGATGAGCTGGTGAGAGAAGGGACACTCAATAAAAAACCGGGGAGAGGCACCTATGTTACGGTCAAGCGCATTAATGACTGGCTGGGCAGCTTGAGCAGCACGTCTGAGACAATCGAACGAATGGGGATGGATCCAGGCATCAAATTGATTAAATCGGAAAATATAAGTTATAAGACAATATGCAGTTTGGTTAACTAGAATACAGATGAGCCGCCTCCAGCTCCGCAGATAGGACGCCCTAGTGTCGGTGACGCCACAGGACGGGTCGCTCTTACCGGTCAACACCTACAGATTAGGGAACTCCCCTTTCTTCTGCACGTAAGTCAACATCGGTTCCCTGGGTAAAAGGAGGCTGGCTTCCGATTTTAATTTTCTACCGTTTCACTTTAATCTCCTTATCACCCAAAATCAAATAGTTCAACTCTTCTTTCGACATACTCTTCAAGTCTTTCCGTTTTATCAAATAGAACACAATACCGAGCAACACCCAGGCATACAGCGCGATTCGTGATTCGACACCAAGAAATGCCGGGGAGCCTGGAATTAAGAGCAGTGCCAGGAACGACAGGCTGGCAACCATTCCTAGTAAAGCGACGATCTTCTTCCTAGGAGACACTTCATGCCGTTCTGGTTGAAAGCTTGAGTCTTTTTTCGATTTAAACAGGCTCCAGGCAGTGAAACAAGTATAGAAGTAAGCAATCGTCACCCCGATGGATGACATATCCACTACCCACACGAGCGCTTCCCGACCAAACCACGGAGCAATCATGGAAACCACCACGGCAAAAATGATCCCAATATACGGCGTGTCGTATTTGGGATGCGTGCGGGAAAACACTTCCGGAATAATTTTCGCCCGGCCCATCGCAAACAGTAAACGGCTCGTGGACATAATGAAACCATTCAACCCGGTAAAAATCCCCATCGTCAGCGCGATCACCAGAATGACCAGACCCATGGTTCCAAGCGTATCCTGAATGGCCTGCCCAGTTCCCCAGACATGCTGCTCGGCAACCAGCTGCTGCCAAGGCTGCGTCATCGCTGTCGTGATAATCATCATACTATAAAGTAATGCCGCGGCCAGAATCGCAAGGATAATCAGCGAAAATGCCTTTTTTGAGGAGAAATTGAACTCCTCTGCCGCCTGGGGCACGTTGTCAAACCCGACATATGCCCATGGAGCAATCGCTACGATAGATATAATTGCGGCAAACGCCGTCGTCTCCGCCGGGAAACCTGACTGAATATTGGACAGTCCCGCCCCTGGCTGCATACCTGTCATTAGAGTGAGCAGCACGATACCGAGAATCATCACGACACAGAAAATAAACTGCGAACGGCCGGTGATGCCCGCACCACGGATATTCAGGAATCCAAATATCCCAAGCAATACAGATACAAAAATAATTTCGGTGCCATAGACATCCCAGCCGGCAATTTGATAAAGCGGCAGATTCTCAATGATCGCCGGAAATACAAATTTAATCATCAAAGCAAATGCGGTTGCATTCAGCGCTACAATACAGATATAGCCAAGGGTCAGGAACCAGCCGCTGATAAAGGCATGTGTGCGACCCAGACTGATGAACGCATAGGCAAATTCACCGCCGGAAACCGGAAAACTGCGGATGAGATAACCATAACTCACGGCAATCAGCATCATCAGCAGCGCACCAATTCCGAAGCCGATAATCACACCTGCCGGACCGGCCGTGGACATCCATGTCGTCGGCTGTACAAATGCACCCCAGCCGATCGATGAACCAAGCGCAATGGCCCAAATCCAATGCGGCTTCATTGTCTTTTTAAGCGTCTTTCTACCTTCCATTGTTTAACTCCTTTTTCAGCTTGCAAATTTTCGAATGACACACGCCATTTGAGTTGTACCCTATTATACTATTTAATTTCATAGGCACAAGTATTTTTATCTTCCTGCAACGGGGGCATTTCATACAAAAAATCAGCCGGCACCTCCTCTCGGGTGCCGGCTGATTTCGGATTCAGCTAGTTATTTCCATTGCCGTTTCCTCTTCCGTTGTTGCCATTTCCGTTGCCGTTATTTCCCTTATTATTATGCTTTCCTCTAGGCGGGCCAGCAACATAACCTTCCATTTCGTTTCCGGCATGGTCAACGACTTTAACGGTTACTGTTGTGCTTGGATGCACATTATTCAGTGTGTATTCTGTCTCTCCGGTGATCGGTGCATCAAGAGCCGGCTCTCCATTCAGGAAAATCTCCCAGGATGCAACACCGCTGCCGTCCTCACCGTCCGCCACCTCAACATGGACTTCCCGGTCTCTGCGGCTGAAGTCAGCCTCCGCTTCCGGAGCGGTATTATCCAATACAAGCGGCAAGGTCAGGGACTGGGCCTCTGCACCTGCAAAGTCAATCACAGCTTCGGCTTCCAGATAATACTGCCCTTCTGGAGCTACTTCCCCATTGATCGTGCCATCCCATGCCCGTTCAGGGAGCAGTGAGTATGAAGGGGCCAGTCCGCCGTCATAATAATTCTTGCGCACGAACATTTCCTCTGTCAGTGTCCGTACAACATCCCCTTCTTCATCGAGTACGTTAAAGCTCGCTTCTTTGGCGTTTCTCAAGAAAGAAAGAATGAGAAGCGCATCATCCTGCACCCCGTCTCCATTTGGAGAGAAGGCGATGTTTTCCGGATTAACCACCCCAGTTACTGGGTCAGCGCCAAGGAAACCATAGCTTCCGCCGCCAAGATCAGTACCTACTCCAGTCATGCCATAGAAGGTCGTCGGATCCCACATTGGCGTATCAAAGATTGGCGCACTGTCCCACTCACCTTTAAAGCCGGAATATGGCACGGTTAATTGCGGGTTTGTGTCTGTCGGATCTGTCAGTGTAACAAATCCTTCCAGCCAGTAGCCGTTAGTGAAAATGTCTTTCAGTGATGCATCGACACTGCTGACATCAATGGATACGGTGAATGTGGCTGATCCGTTTGCCGGCACTTCAATCGTGCTGGCAGAATCTCCGTTTACGGATGCCAAATCCCCAAGGTCCGTCGCTCCGAACATGTTAGGTGCAACGACAAGGACATCTGCATTGACCGGTGTGTCTGTCTGTACATTTGCATCGACTTCATAGCTGACTGCTTCGTCTGTGAAGTTTTCTGCAGTCAGTTCAAAGCTGACCTGATTTTCCGTTACTTCTTTCAGCGCTACTTTTGCCTCACCGGTTTCCGAATTGGTAACCACGACTGGTGTGGACAATGCGGCATGCAGCTGCATCAGCCCGGCACCCTGGCGGCGTGGGGAGACAAATGCTCCATCAAACTCTACCTGTTTCGATGTATTCATCATCAGGTTTTTCGCCAGATTGACGCGGTCGGCATTTTCATAACCAAATTCCGAATCCACACGCTCGAGCACCAGTGCGCCTCCACCGGCAACGTGCGGTGCGGCCATCGAGGTACCGCTCATCAGACCATACTCATCATCATTCAATGTGGACAAAATTTGCCCGCCCGGTGCGGTGATCTCCGGCTTAAAGTCAAGATTCGGTGTCAGTCCCCATGAAGAGAAAGCACTCATTTGACCAGCTTCCGGATTATCAATGGTTGCCTGATTGCCAGCAAATTCCAAGGTTACTGCTTGTCCATTTTGAATGGCAGCGGCAAGCTTGTCGCCATCGCTCTTCAGCATAAACAGCTGCGGGATAGTAATGCTTGGCTCTGTCGCCATATTGACGATTCCATCGGTGTTATTGTAAATGATAACCCCGGCTGCCCCGGCATTTTGTGCATTCACTGCTTTTTCAACAAAAGGCAGTGTGCCACGCTGCACAAGGGCATATTTCCCTTCTGCGTCCTTGCCTTCAAAGTCTTCCGGCGCACCAATCCCCGCTTCGAACACTTCAAAGGACTTCTGCTCCACATCCTCTGGGTGTAAATTGCCGGCTGACAAGAATGCCGCCGATCCTGGCTCTCCATCAATCTCGTATTCTACAGCATCGACTTCCATATAAGTATTTTCATAGGATGCCACCTGAAGCGAATCATCTGCCAGACCTGGTGAACCGCTCACGCCATAATCAGGATTGGACGCATACGGGTAGAAAAATCCGTTTCCGAAATAAGCGGAGTTCCCGGCTGAGATCGACATAAGTACCCCGTTGTCGACTGCTCTGGAGACTGCTTCCTGCTCAGGCGATTCCGGATTGACAAAACCTGCTGTTGAACCAAGGCTCATGTTCAGCACGTCTGCCCCCAGCTTAATCGCATCATCAATCGCTTTAATGTAAACATCACCATAAGTAAATTGCATTTCCGGGTCATTTCCGAAAACTTTCAATGCAAGCAGCTGAGCTTCCGGCGCAATTCCCAGAATGCCGCCATTGTCTTCATCTCCATTTGCCCCAACTGTTCCGGCAACATGCATGCCGTGGTAGTTTGCGCCAGGATAGTTTTCCCGGATTACGTCATTTTCATCCATGTAGTTGTAGCCATATGGCACTTTTTCGGTGTAGAATTTTCCAGGCAAACCCTCTTCTTCTACTGTTTCATTAACCTCTTCCTCGGTTAACGCCGCTGTGCCTGAGTCCGAAAGCACCATGTCGCGATGGGTAGGATCAACACCTGAATCAATGATACCGACAACCATGCCTTCTCCTTTGTAGCCATAATCACGCCACGCTTTTTGTGCTTCCACCAGTTCTTTCGAGTATTTCATTTCCGGCTCTGCATCCGGCCGTTCATATTTGTTGACTCGGTGTACATTTTTAACTTCCGGAATTTCCTCGATTTCTTCAATATCTTTTTGTTTCACTTCAGCACTGAAGCCATTTATTACCGCAGTAAATTCTTCGTGATACTCGGCTTCAATCCCTTTATCGTTCATCTCGCCTTTTACTTTATTTTGGGAAGCAATTGCTGCCCGCTCCAATCCGGTTTTATCCGGCTTGCTCATGCTCTTAAACATAATTCCTTGTCTAGTAGCCTTTTCAATCGGTGCTTCCTCTTCCATTTCCACAACGACTCGGACTTCCTCATTCGGATCTTCCGTTTCTTGCAGCTCATTGGTGTTCAGCTCCGGCTTTGTCTGTCCGGGCAATGACTTCACCATGGCACTTGCATAAGAAAAATTACCAAACACCAGCAAAATCGCCGTAAGTAAAATTGCAGTTCTTTTCAACATACCTATCCCCCTATTTATTTTTGTAGATTCCTTGCCCCCAAGCCTCCTCTCTATTTCAAGATTGTGAGACTTAATTTTCTGACGTTATTAATGTTACTGGAGAATCTATCAATATGCCAGTGCCAAATGACATGGGTAAAAAGTTTGATAAATTCTATGAATTAGGTCAATTTTCGACAAGAATCGACAGGATGGGGGTGGATGTGACTTGGCTGGGATGGGAATATATAGTTGGTTGGTGGTCGGATTCGCGGTTGTTCTCTGGGCGGGTGTGGGTGGTTTTGGCAGGCGGCTGGGATGCGCGGTTTGAGGTGCGGCTGGGAGCGATTTGGGGTGCAGGTCGCGCGATTAGGACGCAGAACCCTGGACTGTGGCAAGAATGTTTGCATCGGTATTCATGAAGAGGAAGTCTATTGGACATTTGTATCACTTCTTCTTGGAGCTTTGTCCGATAGAAGCGGTCCTTAAGCATTTATAGTGAATTTTTGGGAAGCTATTTGTTCGATCTGCAGATGGGTCCGCTCGTTACTAGGCGGATTTCGCTCCACTCTGACAGACATTCAACTAATTCTGCCAGAGTGGTACGATGCCTCACCTTCCACGATTCCGCTCCATTTTCCGCAGCAGCCTCCTCATCTGATCAACAACCGGCCGTCTGCCACCAAGCACCAGCCCTGCCAACTCAGCGAATATGTGCAAGAGGGCGAGCACAAGGAAAGTGACGACAAATGCCGTGGTGAGCGATGCGAAGGAAAACAGCACGGCCAGAGTTCCGAAGAATGCGCTGAAAGCATAGATAATCAGCACGGTTTTCCGCTGGCTGTATCCCCCAGCGACAAGCTTATAATGAATATGTTTGTTGTCAGCATTCATAATCCCCTCTTTCCGGTAAGCGCGGCGAAGGATGGCCAGCACGGTGTCCAAAATAGGCACAGCCAGAACGATGACAGGGATGATGAAGCCAAACAGGGCGATATTTTTGAACAGGCCCAGCATCGAAACGACGGCGATCATGTAACCGAGAAAATTCGAGCCGGTATCGCCAAGGTAAATTTTTGCCGGAAAAAAATTGTGGTAAAGGAAACCGAGATTGGCACCAATCAGCACAATGCATAAAAAGGTAACAATCAGCTGCATATCAATAATGGACATGACGAATATGCTGATCAGGGCGATCGAGGCCACTCCTGTTGCCAGGCCGTCGAGTCCGTCGATGAGGTTGATCGCGTTGGTGATGCCGACCACCCACAGCACGGTTATCAGCACACTGAATAATCCCAAATCGACCATGCCAATAATCGGCAGTGTAACCCGCTCGATAATCAGTCCGGAAGATAACAGAAAAGAAGTGGCGATCAACTGTCCTGTCAGCTTGACGACAGGCCTGATCGTAAGCCGGTCATCAAGCGCGCCGGTTACGATAATCGCAATTGCGCCCCACAAGATTTCCGGAAGGTGCTCATGACTGGGCTGCAAATAAAGCGCACCTAAAAACGCCCCGAGAAAGATGGCTAAACCGCCGAGCCGGGGCTTTGGTTCGGTATGTATTTTCCGCTGGTTGGGCAGATCAACCGCCCGTACTTTCACGGCAAACTTTTTCACCAGGAATGTGAGCAAAAAAGATGCAAGCGCTGCAATGATAAATGCGATAAATAAATCCATATAATTAATCATATTATTCTCCTGTGATTCGTACTGCTGGCTTATTTTTGATGGTGGTTCTGACTTTGATTATAGCGAATGTGTTGCTGGTTGTGCAAATTGCTGGGCAGTGCTGGGCGGTGGCACTTATCAACCATAGTGTGAAGATATTACAGCCATTCGCCTCAACTTCAAATTTACTGTCCACCCCCAATTAAAAAACACACTCCAATCTCGGCAATCCAAGCTGTATTATGGTAAAATTATGTAAAGTACATAAAAGGAGGAAACCAATGACATCCTATATTTTCGTCATTGCGGCTTGGCTTGCGGCGCTGCCGACTTTGGTATTGTTTAAGAAATATCTTGATCAGCTAAAAAAAGATCCAAGCCAGTCACAAGCCGTGCTGCAGAAGTTTTCCATCGGGGCATCCGTTAGCGAAATTATACCGATCATTCTGCTGGTTTACGGATTTACTCAAGTGCAGGCTGTACAGGATGCGAGCGAACTTTTCATACCAGGCATATTGATTCTTCTTTTACTCGTTCTGATTGTGATATTCATTTTTATGCAGAGAATGGTGGATGTGGAGCCGGAAGCAAAACAGAATGTGGGCAACTTTGCGAATATGGCGCTGGGGCTTTCCTGCGCGATCCCGATTGCTTGCCTGGTGGCTCTTTTTACAATGATGCCTTAGTGCCTAAAAGTGCTTCTCCTCTATTAGGAGGGCACTTTTTGCATTCCTGCGGCAGACTTTCATTTCCCAGAGCAACGGCTTATAATAAACCATATCAAGGAGGTGCTTCGCGGTGGAAAAAGCGGCGGCAGCAGAGAAAGTATGTATGCTGGCTGGGAAAATGATGCTGGAAAGCGGCGCGGAGACGCATCGCGTAGAGGATACGATGAACCGGATCGCGGCGGCAGCTGGTCTGGAAAATGCCCAGAGCTATGCCACGCCGACAGGGATTAATTTTTCAATCGGGGCAGCGGAGCTTTCCAATTTCATGCGGATCACCAAGCGGTCGATGGACTTACATAAAATCGCCGAAGTCAACACGATCTCCCGGAAGATTGTCGCAAACGAGATCACGATCAGCGAGGCACACAGCATGTTGAATCGTGTTGACCGCAAGTGGCCGACATTTCCCCCCTGGATGCAGATCGTTGCTGCGGGTTTTGTCAGCGGCAGCTTTACGATCATGTTCGGCGGCGCCTGGGCTGATTTTATTCCGGCGATGCTTGCCGGTGGTGCCGGTTATGCCGGCATGCTGGGATTTGATCGCTTCTTTGAACTTCGCTTCCTGGCCGAGTTTTTTGGGGGCTTTCTGATTGGGCTATTTGCCGTCATTTTTGTCACGATTGGTTTTGGCCTGAATTTGGATCAGATGATTACCGGCGCCGTCATGCCGCTGGTGCCGGGGATGCATATCACCAACGCTATCCGAGATCTATTGGCAGGACATCTCGTCGCAGGGGTTTCCAAAGGGGTGGAAGCCATGCTGACCGCCTTCGCAATTGGTGCAGGAGTGGCAGTTGTGGTTGGATTTGTTTAGGATTCCGCGGAATCGTTACATCGCTGAAAAGGAGGGAGATCGATGGTGATCATCGCACAGCTGGCAACCAGTTTCGTTGCTGCTTCCGGCTTCGGAATATTATTCAATGCGCCAGCACAAAGGCTGTGGCAATGCGGAACAATCGGTATGGCTGGGTGGATTCTTTATTATGGTTTGGTGCAGCAGGGAATGTATGTCGTTCCTGCCACCACGTTTGCTGCCATGCTGGTCGCAGTAATGACACAAATTTGTGCAAAAGTATATAAGACACCGATCATCGTCTTCCATGTTTCCGGTGTGATTCCGCTCGTGCCTGGCGGGGTTGCCTATGATGCGATGCGGAATTTCGTGGAAAATGATTATAATACGGCTGTCCAGCTCTCGGCCCAGGTGATGCTGCTCGCGGGCGGGATCGCAATTGGGCTGATGTTTTCCGAAGTGGTCAACCAGCTGATTAAAAAATTCCCTTTAAAGCAAAAGCGATAGCCGGGCCAGGACGCACCTCAACCCACAATATTTGCTTTCCACATTTTCGCGAATTAAACTTAAAGTGTGAGTTCAAAAAGGAGGATAACAAGGACCGGTCGGCTAAAGTCGCGACGTCCTGTCGCAACGCCGACACTTGCACGTCCTGTGCGGCGAAAGTTCGAGGCGGCGTAGCTTTGAGCAGACGATCTAGCACGCAGGAAAAGTGGTTTTCTTTTCCAAGGAACGGAGCGTATGCTTTTAAATACGTGAGTAGCGGAAAAGCAAGCCAACGAGCTTCCACAGGATGTGGTGATTTCTGCGTTGCCCACAGGACGTGGGCGGTTTTAGCAGAAGTTCCCCTAATGATGTGTCATTGTTACCGGACTTTTTGAACATCCTCTTAAATCATACTGGTTAGAATAGAGGAGATTGTATTGACTAGTCAGCACAAACCAAAAGTAGTGATGGTTATTTTTGGCGCAACTGGAGATTTAGCCAAGCGAAAATTATTCCCTTCCATCTATCGTCTGTATCAAAACGGACGAATTAGCGAGAATTTTGCGGTGGTTGGATTGGCGCGCAGACCGTGGGATGATGAAACGTTTCAGGAAAATGTACGCCAATCAGTTGCAGGAGCCAATTCTTCTGACGCGGACCTGGATGCGTTTGTTTCCCATTTTTATTATCAGTCCTTTGATGTGACGAATCCTTCCTCTTATCATGGATTAAACGGGCAGTTACAGGAGCTTGAGGGCAACTATCATACAGAAGGCAACCGGATTTTTTACCTGGCGATGGCGCCGGAGTTTTTCGGGAGCATTGCCAATAACCTGAAGGAATACGGCTTGAAAGATGCGCATGGGTGGTCGCGCCTGGTAATTGAAAAACCATTTGGCCATGACCTGCCATCTGCCAAGAAATTAAATAACCAGATTCGTGCCGCTTTTTCCGAGGATCAGATTTACCGGATTGATCATTATCTCGGCAAGGAAATGGTGCAGAATATTGAAGTCATCCGCTTTGCCAACGGAATTTTTGAACATCTGTGGAACAACCGGTTCATTTCCAACATCCAGATCACTTCAAGCGAGTCGCTTGGTGTGGAAGAACGCGCCCGCTATTATGACCGCTCCGGGGCTGTCCGAGATATGGTCCAGAACCATATGCTGCAGATGGTGGCCTTACTCGCAATGGAGCCGCCGATCAAGCTGACCACAGAAGAAATCCGCTCCGAGAAAATTAAGGTGCTCCGCGCATTGCGGAAAATCGATCCTGAGACATGCGAGGGACATTTCGTGCGCGGGCAGTACGGCAGCGGTCAGCTAAATGGACAGCAGGTAGGCAGCTACCAGCAGGAAGTCGGGGAGGCGTCTGCCACAGAGACCTATGTGGCAGGAAAAGTTCTGATCGACAACTACCGCTGGGCCGGGGTCCCTTTTTACATTCGGACAGGCAAGCGGATGGCCGAGAAGGCAACGAATATTGTCGTGGAATTTAAAGATATTCCCATGAATTTGTACTATCAGGATAAGGAGAAAAACCCCAACCTGCTGATGATCAACATTCAGCCAAACGAGGGGATCACCCTCTGCCTGAACGCGAAAAAAGCCGGTCATGGCTCTGTCGCTCAGCCGATTCAGCTTTCCTATAACAATACGGGCGTGCACGGGATCAACACCCCTGAGGCCTATGAGAAGCTGTTATATGACTGCATGCTTGGTGACACAACGAATTTCACCCATTGGGATGAGGTTGCTAATTCCTGGGCCTATATCGATTCGATTCTCAATGCCTGGGCGAAAAAACAGCCTGATTTTCCAAACTACGAATCTGGCTCCATGGGACCAAAAGCAGCGGATCAGCTGCTGGAAAAAGATGGTTTCCACTGGTGGCCGATTAGTGAAGACACCAAGGAGGAATTTTAATGAAAATGTACGATGTATCTGCACCTATTTATGAAGGGATGCCGGTTTATAAAAACAAGCTGGAGAAACAGCCAAAACTGAACACGACAACGAATGGACATGTGACGGAATCACGGATAGAGCTTGACCTGCACACAGGCACTCATGTGGACTCGCCGCTGCATATGATTAATGATGGGGATACGATGGAGACGATTCAGATCGAGGATTTGGTCGGGAAAGTGAAACTGTTTGATTTGACCGGGGTGGATGACCGGATCACCAAAGCAGACATTGCTTCCCTCCCGATTGAAAAAAATGATTTTGTTTTATTTAAAACAAAAAATTCGCTGGAAGATGAATTTAATTTTGAATTTATTTTTGTCGCAGCAGATGCAGCTGCCCATTTGGCGGAAATTGGCATTAAAGGGGTCGCTGTTGATGGCCTTGGGATTGAGCGCAGCCAGCCGGACCATGACACCCATCGCTCCCTGTTTGAGCAGAAAGTGATTATTGCGGAAGGACTGCGGCTTGCTGATGTACCTGAGGGAGAGTATTTTATGGTTGCGGCACCGCTGAGGATTCAAGGAACGGATGCTTCGCCGGCCAGGGTGTTGTTGTTTGAAGGGTTGAAGGAAGAATAGGAAAGGGAAGGCTTTCGCCGCAGGTTGGCGAAAGTCTTTTTTGATGGGCAGGACTGGGTCTCCCGTTTGAGGAAGCGCGCGATTTGGTGATGCTGGCGCGCGACTTAGCTTGGTGTCGCGCGATTTGATGATGGGGACGCGCGACTTTGACTGCAACTCGCCCGATTCAGAGCCGTGGTCGCCCGACTTTAATTGCTGCTCGCCCGATTCGGAGCCGTGGTCGCCCGACTTTATCTGTTGCTCGCCCGATTCAATGCCATCCTCGCCCGATTCAACCTCCCGTTCGCCCGATTTGCCGCTCCACTCGCTTGTCTCCTGGACCGTGACTAGCTCGCACACAGAAAAAGGCCCCTCATCACCTGAGGAGCCTCCCACTTCCTATGCTTCTTTTTTCTTTTTCCTTCCAGTAATCTTCCGCGATAAATCATCAAATAACGTATAAACAACAGGCACAAGCACCAGGGTGAAAATACTCGAAACCCCGAGCCCGAATATGATCGTCACTGCTAATGGCTGCTGGAGCTCTGCGCCTTCCCCGATGCCGATGCCAAGTGGCACCATTGCCAAAATCGTCGTGAGCGTCGTCATGAGGATTGGCCGCAACCTGCTTCTACCTGCTTCAATGATCGCTTCATAACGCTCCACGCCGCGGCGGCGGAGTATGTTAATGTAATCCACCAGCACGATCGAGTTGTTGACCACGACCCCGGCGAGCATGATCAGCCCGATAAAGGCGACAATGCTCAGCGGGATATTCGTGATGAACAGCCCGATGATGACGCCGACCACGGTGGCTGGCATGGCGAACATAATAATCAGCGGGTACAGGAAGTTCTCAAACTGCACTGCCATCACGGCATACACCAGGAAAATCGAGAAGATCAGCGCGATCGCCAGTTGAGAGAAAGATTCTGCCATATCCTGTGCCTGCCCGCCAATGTTGTAATTATAGCCCTCTGGCAGGTTCATGCTCTCCAGTTCTGCCTCCACATCCTCGACGACACTGCCCAGATCGCGTCCACTGATTGCGCTCGAGACATTCATCTGCGGTTCTTGATTTTCCCGCAAAAGGGAGACAGGTCCGGCCACTTCTTCAAATTCTGCCACTTCACTTAATGGAAGCATGGCACCGGATGGCGACTGGATCGTTAATCCCTGTAAATCCTGGATGCTGGAACGCTCTTCTTCAGGATACATCAGCATCACATCGATTTCCTCGCCAGCTTCCCGGTATTGTGTCGCCAGTTGGCCATTGAACTGCATTTGCACCTGGGACACGATTTGCTGCTGGGTCAGGCCGTGCATCGCAGCCACATTATCATTCACGACAATTTCCATCTGTGGCACCGATTCGCTCGCCGCACTTGTTGGATTAAATATCCCTTCCACTGTGGAAATTCGTTCAACAACCTGATTAGCCAGTTCCCGCAGTTTTTCATGCTCCGGTCCATTTAACTGAATCTGCACAGGATCGCCCGTTTCCATGCTGCTTACCGACGAAACAGTAATTTCTGCACCAGGGATGTCTTTTAATTCCTCATCAATGACTTGCACAAATTCAGCTGTTGTCCGCTCGCGCTCAGCAGATGGGACAAGCTGCATCGTATAACTCGCTGTATTGCCGCTGCCGCCCATCATTGGGTCACCGCCGGCAGTTACGAAACTTGTTTCAATGATCGAATCATGCTCGGCCAGCCGCTCATTGATCCGGGTAACCACTTCCTCCGTATGCTCCAATGTCGAGCCGGGAGCGGCCTCCACCGTAATTTGCATCTGACCCTGATCCGATGCAGGAATAAATTCTGCTCCGATGAACGGGGTCAACCCGAGACTGAGCACAATCGCCAAAATCGTTCCGCCGACTGTGGTTTTCCGGTGTTTCAGTCCCCATTTAAGCACACGGTCATATTTATCCGTGACCCAGCCTAAAAATCTGTCAAACCAGTACCGCCTGCCATTATCCTCCATTGCCTTTGAAAGCAGCTTCGAGGAAAGCATCGGCACAAGCGTAATCGCCACGACCAGTGATGCGATCAGGGAAAACGAGACGGCCAGGGCCAGTGGCGTAAACATATCGGACGCGATTCCCTCGACATAGACAATCGGCAAAAATACCACCAGTGTTGTCGTGGTCGAGGCGATAACGGCCGGTGCCAGCTCTGACGCCCCTTTGGTTGCTGATTCAAACAAACTGTAGCCGCGCCTTCGATAAGAATATATATGCTCGAGTATGACGATCGAACTGTCGACCATCATTCCGATTCCAAGCGCCAGTCCGCCAAGTGTCAGCACATTCAGCGTCTGCCCGGTAAAATAAAGCAGGGCAAATGTCGAGATGACCGCAATCGGGATCGACAGTCCGATAACCAACGTCGCCCGGACGCTTTTCAGGAACAATAGCAGAATGAAAATCGCAATCGCTCCGCCAATCACAATGTTTTGTAATACAGAGTCAATCGACATTTGGATAAAATCAGACGTATCGATCAGGACATCCAGCGAAACCCCTTCAGGCAGCTCGGCGGAAATTTCCTCAATGCCTGATTCAATACCTGTAGCCACTTCCACGGTGTTATTACCGGTCTTTTTCATAATAGACAAGACGACAGACGGACTGCCATTTACCAAGGTGGTGGAAGAAGAATCCTGCACGGTATCCTCCAGCTCAGCAACGTCCGCTACGGTGATCGTGGCGCCCGTTTCCGTTTGAACAATCGTTTGTTTAATATCTTCCAGGGATTCAAATTCCCCGGTCATCCGCAATTGCAGATCCTGCGTGCCTTTTTCCACTGTGCCGACAGAGGCAGCCTGATTGGTGCTTGTGAGCGATTGAGTAACAGACTGGGCGGTGACACCGTACTGCTGCATTTTTGCGCGGTCCATCACAAGCTGGATCTCCCGCTGCTTTCCGCCTTCCACCGTAACGGATGCGACCCCTTCCTGCCGCTCAAAGAATGGCACAATTTGATTATCAGCTGTTTCCGTCAGGGAAGCGGCATCCGCTCCCGTCAGTCCGACCCACATGACAGGCAGCTGATCAGGACTGAAGCGCAGGATGCTCGGATCCCCAGCCTGTTCCGGCAATCCGGGCCTGACCTGGTCAATACTTTCCCGCACGTCCAGCATGGCCTGATCGAGATTCGTCCCACTAGAGAACATCAGCATGACCAAAGAGGACCCGGCTTGTGACTGTGATTGCACCGTTTCCACGCCTTCAATGGAGCTGACGGCCGATTCAATTGGCCTGCTGATTAAATTTTCCACGTCTTCAGGTGCCGCATCCTGATATGAGGTAGCCACGACCGCCACAGGCAGTTCGATGTCCGGAAACAAATCAATGACCAGGCTGCGCACTGAAACAATGCCGAGCGCAATCACGGCAAGCACGATCATGATCACGCCAACCGGCCGCTTGACAGATGTATTTACGAGTTTCAACGTTTATTCCCCTTCCACAACTTCTGCAGTATCGCCGTCCTCCAGCTGGTTTTGGCCGTTCACGACCACCACATCCCCAGCTTGAAGACCTTCTTCAATCGCCGTTTCCTCTGATTGTGTTTCCTGCACCGTCACTGCGGTGCGCTCGGCGGTTTCCTCATTCAGAACAAAGACAAAGGATTCTCCAGCTTCCTGGATGACCGCCTCTGTCGGCACGATGACCGCAGACTCCACGCGGGTTTCCGGCACGATTAATTCCGCCACCAGCCCCGGGATCAGTTCCTCATCTTCATTTTCGACTGTGGCTTCTACCGGATACAACGCCGTTTCTCCAGGAATTTTTCCGACAGAAGTGATTTCTGCTTGGAATTCCTGTTCCTCAATGATTACAGTGAGTTCATCTCCCGCGCTAAGTAGTTCCCGTGTTTCCGCAGTTACGGAAAAATTTATCAGTAAAGGATTCATGTCAGCAATCACTGCCAATGGTTCTTCACCAGTCAGCATATCGCCTTCTACAGCCTGCAAATTGGTGATTTCTCCTGATCGTGGTGCAGTGATTTCCTGCGTTCCTGCCTGGGTGAGTATGGTGGCGATCGCTTCATCCTCTTCCACCTGCTCGCCATTTTCCACTTCCAGGGAGTCAATTTCACCAGATGCCTGCAGCATCAATGGGCTGGTACTGGAGGGAGCAGTCCGGCCAAAAACCGAGTGCTCGACGACTAAGTCATCCTCCGCTGCTTCAACGGTTTCCACCGGCACCGATGCGTCCGCCTCCTCCTGATTCGTTTCTGACTCATCTTCCGAGCATGCCGCCAAGAGTCCAATCAGCAACATGGCTGTGAATCCTATCCATAATCGTTTCATGTTTGTTTCCTCCCGCCTGAGATCTATTGATGTATCGTTCTATTGCAAAAGTTCTACTCCAAAATGCTTGGCAATTTCCGCAGCCTCGTTTTGCAGTTCCTGATGCCTGCTGAAATGAGCAAGCAATCCCTGGATCACCAGCGGCTGTTTATCCGGCTTTCCGGATTCATTTTCCAAAGCCCTAACTACCTCCAGCAGCTGATTTTTCTGCTGCTGAGCCAGTTTCATTTCGGAAATTTTTTCTTGGAGCCGCCTCATCTGTGCGCTCAGTGTTTGATCGTGAGATGGGCCACCCATCTCATAGCTGGCCGGAATGTGATCAACGGTAAGAAGTGGTTCTTCCCCGCGTTCGGCCATGCCGGCAATGATATCGTCCATCCGCCTTATGATGAAGGCCCCGAATTTTTCCCTCTCCATATGAACATCATCCAGGACAATCCATTTCAAATACCCGCTCATCATGCCCTCCAGCTGAATAATCGCATCAATCAGCACGGGGGTGATTTTCTCCCTGTAAATATTCTCCAGGCTTTCCCGCATCCAATGGAAATTTTCCACTTTGGACTGATAGATCAATTTGTCGGTATTCTCGCCGAGCGAAATATTTTCCCGGACAAACAGAATGATGACTTCTTTATAGGTGAAAATATAGTCACTGAGGACATTGATTTGCTTCTCCAGCGTTGTTCGCGGATCCAGCTCCTGCTTCTTTACCCGGGCAAAATCATCGGATATTTTCTGATAAAAAAAATCAAACGCTGTGGTGATAAATTCCTCTTTGGAGTGGAAATATAAATAAAAGGCGCCTTTGGAAATTCCTGCCTCATCGGCTATCGCCTGAATCGAGGTGTGGTGAAAACCGTTCTTTGCAACCAGCTTCATCCCAGCCTCAATCAGTTTCCGTTTCTTCTCATTCATGGATATCACTCTCTTCAGTTCTATGTAACTAACCAGTCAGTCATTATTGTTTGAAATGATGCACTGCCTTCTTATTATAGACAGAATGAAGGGTTTATAGCAAGGTATTCGTCGGAGACCGGGATATGTTGACTGGACAGTCAGTTGGTGTTCGGATTTCGGGTTTGGCAGGGACTGTGAGAGGTTGAGTTTGAAATTCACGGTTTGACCGGGTCATTGAGAGTTGAAGGTCTCAGTGTGTTCAACTCAGAAGAAAAGGCGCTTTTCGTAAGTTTTGTTGCTTATTTATTTCGTAGTTTATGGAAAGTGCGACTTACCCTGACGCTGCGGAAATCAACGAGCGCTTGTGTCGCATTATCCTCCGTAACTGCAGGGTTAAGTTCTGTCGCAGTAGAAATTGTGATAAAAACATCATAACAGCCAAAGAAAAAACCAGCAATCAGCCGGTTTCTCTATTTCGGAAAATTTTTTCCCAATTTAAATGGACAATAAGCTGACTGGTGCGCCGGTATTGAATGTCGAGCGTACTCTTGGATGTATTGACGTAGAGTCCAGTGCCATCGCGGAAACCGATGTAGCCTTTATGGTCACGCTGATCAAAGAAATGTATATGATGATATGCGACCAGAACACAGTCTGAATTTTTCATGGAGGTAGTTGGTATCATAAAAATTCCTTCGGCCGGGTGCACGGGGATCGGCAATTTGCTGGAAGAATGCAGAATTTCTTTGACCGTCCGGCTCCTGTCCTCTAATTCTAAGCCATATTCCAAGCAACTGTTTTCTGCTATCTGTTTTAATGTATATCTGAGGTGTCGTTGCCTGCCTCCCTCGTAGACAAGGGTGCGGTAGTAAGGATTATCTTTTGCCATTACTGCTTTTGTCTCGCGGGTGATAACGTAATCCGGCGAGCCGCATTTCGTCATTGATTCTCCTCCTTTTCCAAACGTATAATTCTATTTTCGGACAGAAATTGAGAAATTTTAATCAATATTGGGTGGGTTGTTCTGAAAAGTTTTATGGACTGTTAAAAAGTAACAAAGCACCAGGACTAATTTTCCTAACACTTTAAAATTTAGTCCATTTAAAAAAAGAAAATTTTTCCTTCAATAGTTCTTGATTTTCCAATCTGTTGCCTCCTTATCTGTTTTATAATTAATTTGCGGCAACATGAGTTCTTTCCTTTTCTTTATTGTAGAACGTTAGTTTGGCAATTGCAAGCCGTCTGTTGAAAAAGTCAAAATTTCTCTTTCCTTTAATCAAGAGCTGCCTATGTAGTTTTATCCAATCTTCTTTGGGTAACATATAGTTAGGAGGCGATAATAATGGCAGATAAAAATAAAGAAAACAAACATGTATTGGATGATAAAAAGGATACCGAGCGAGGCTCCCAGCTGCAATCGAACGATTTGGATGAGGCAAAGGGAAATAAGCAGGATGAGAAAAAAGAAAAAGACGACAAATAAAAATAAAGCAGAACGGCTTCTTTGCAGTCGTTCTGCTTTACGCTTTTATTGGTTGCCCTGGCCTGCTTCATCCTCTTCTTCCATGCCGCCAGGCTCTTCATTCATGTTGCCTTCACCGTTACCCTGGTCGCCGCCATTCATGCCGCCCTCACCATTTCCTTGGTCGCCGCCATTCATGCCGTCTCCATTACCTTCACCGCCGCCATTTTCTTCCATTGGATTATCGGCACCGTTATCATCTTCCTGGTTCATTGGCGCTTCGTTTCCCGCTGGGTCTTCCCCGCCGTCACCGCCTGTACCACATGCGGTCATGAGGGATAACGCCAGTACCGGCGCACCAAATTTTAATAAGCTCTTTCTTTTCATCATGTTGAATATCCTCCTTTTGGTTCGCTATCGCCATTAGCTTAACCATTTTCCAAGAAGTGATACTCCATTTTTTAAAAGAATTCTGCGGCATTTAGACTTTTTCAATAGGCAAATTTTTCGGCTCGACTAAATCCGTGTCTTCCGGCGTGTAACCAAGCTGCCGACTCATCGATACGATCTGGCCCTTGTGATGAAATTCATGCGTAATGACATGGGTGAAAAGCCAAATTGGTGTCAGCGTTGCAGGTTCATCCTGCCACGGAACCGAACCAGTTATCGCTGTTTCCCACCTGGCTGCAAACTCATCCAGGAACTCCTCAACAAGTTGGTCTGTTTCGGTGAAAGCCTTGCGCATATCGTTCACATTGCTGACCTGATCAGGCGTGATGATGGTGATATCTTTTTTAAGCGCAAAATTTCCCAGCCAGGACTGATAACATTCCGCCACATGGACGTGGAGATTGCGAATCGAGCCCCAGCCAAAATTGTCCAGTTCCGAACAATAATCCTCAGCCTCCAACAATTCACAGTAACGGAATAGCTTTTCCCTTGTCAGGCGTATCCAGTCATATTGCATTTTCAGTTCGCTCATTGGTGATGGTGCACCTTCTTCCTCTGTGTAAAATGAGTGCTTCCTGTATCATCACTTAATCGCAAACGTTATCTCAGCTTCACAGGCAATCTCGCCGTCAACCTTGGCTATTCCCTTGCCTTTGCCGATCGGTCCCTTTATTTTAAGGATTTCCACTTCCATTTCCAGCTGATCCCCCGGCCGGACCTGGCGCTTAAAGCGGCATTTGTCCACACCGGCAAGGTATCCCAGCTTGCCTTTGTTGGCCTCCATTCCCAGTACAGCAATGGCGCCGACCTGAGCAAGTGCTTCGACCATCAGGACGCCCGGCATCACGGCATATTCCGGAAAATGCCCCTGAAAAAACGGCTCATTAGCAGTGACATTTTTGATGCCTGCCACCCGCTTGCCTTCTTCCATTTCCGTTACTTTGTCCACCAGCAAAAATGGATAGCGGTGGGGAATGATTTCTTTGATTTCTTCCACGTTCATAGCAAATCGCTCCTTGAATAGTATGTATTTCCTCCATTATATCAGAGTGAGGTTTGATGCGAAGGGAAAAAAGGAATGAAAATAGGCAACAGGGGAAAAAGATGCGAAAAGGAGGGGATTTTATGCTTTGGACCATACTGATCATCCTACTCATTTTATGGGCGCTTGGGTTTGGTTTTGAAGTTGCCGGTGGTCTCATCCACATCTTACTTGTCGTCGCGCTGGTTCTGCTGATTTATCGGTTGATCACTGGGAGGCGTATGCCTTAACAAAAACGGCTCCCTGCCTTATTTTGGCGGAGAGCCGTTATTTCAGTTAAAAATATCCATAACTATAAAGAGCAGAGTTCACACTCCGGCAAACTGCCCACTCACTCACCCACCACAATGTTAACAATATGCTGCCAGGTCTCAAGCCTTAGTGCATCAAGTGGATTGCCGTCACCGAGTACTCCGTAGCCGACCATTAGTCCGATCATCATAGCTCCCGCTGCCAAAAGAAGCACAACAATCAGCCGTAGCCAGATGGGAAACACGCGGCGCCGTTTTGTTGGACGGGCACTGCTTTTCTCCTGTTTGCGGGCCTGTTTCTGCTGCTTTCTTGTTTGTTTTTCTGCAGCCGCTTCTGAGGTTTGTGTCTCTGCAGCCTTCTCGGCGGCCGCAGTTTGTTTCTTCCCCTTTTTAGAAGCTTTGTAGGCCTTTCTGCTCTGCTCTTGTGATTCATTGTTAGCCATCATACGTACTCCTTAATCCCTGTTTCATTTCTTTTACCTATGTCAAGAAAACTCGGGTTAACTCCGCAGCTGATTCACGAGTCCCATCATTTGATCACCCATGGAAATTGTGCGCGCCTGGAACTGATAGGAGCGCTGAGCGTTGATCAAATCCGTCATCTGCTTGCCAATATCAACATTCGAGGTTTCCAGCACGCCGCTTTGCAGCAAATTATTGCCACCGGCTTCCTGGATGATTTCACCCTGATCCAGACCAAGTGCCTCCAGATCCGGCAGGCGGAAGGTATTGGTACCCATTGCTTCCAGGATCCGTGGCCTTACTGCTTCCACCACAGCAATCTCACCGGCAACTTCCGTGAGCTCACCCCGCTGGACAGTGATTTGCCCATTTTCGCGGACTGTTATCGCGTCAAAGCCTTCCGGAATAATGATCGGCCCGTTTGTCCCAACGATTGGATAGCCCTCACCCGTTGTAAGCATCACATCCTGATTATTATTCACCGGATTCAGATAAAATGCTCCGTCCCTCGTGTAGCGGGTTTCCTGGACACCATTTTCCGTCACCTGGATTTGAAACAGGTGGTTTTCCTCAGGCAGTGCCACATCGAGTGAGCGGTCTGTCTGTCTCATCGTTCCCGGTGATAAATCAATCACGGTTTGCGCAATCCGCGCGCCTGACCCTACCCGGATCCCATCCGGAGTGAGCCGCCCCTCGGCATTTGCCGGGTCTGTCAGGTTGTCGATTTGCTGAAAAAGCAACGAAGCAAAATCAGCTTGGCGGGTCTTGTACCCTGTCGTCTGGCTGTTGGCCATATTGTTTCCGATTATATCCATTTTTTGCTGCAGCTGATTCATAGTGACTGCTGCCTGGATCATCATTTGCGACATATGTATTCCTCCCTATCCCAGACGGGCGATTTCACTTACTGCTCTTCCCATGTTCTCGTCATAAGCCCGCAGTACTCGCTGATTCAACTCAAACATACGATAGGCTTCCATCATTTGCGTCATGGTTTCCTGGGAATTAACGTTGGATTGTTCCAGCGCTCCCTGCTGAATGGTAAAAGTTGCACCAGCTGGCACAGCTTCAGCGTCCCCAGCGAACAGGCCATTCCCCTCTTTCACCAAATCATTTGCATCTGCTATGTAGGAAATACCAAGCGGGATGGCCGCTCCTTCCGCTTGCACCATGCCATCTGGCGTGACGGTAAATTCCATTCCGTCCGTCTCAATCGGATTCCCGGCCTGATCCAGGACATAATATCCTTGAGCGGTTGTCAGAAAACCCTGACCATCCACGGTAAAATTGCCATTCCGTGTATATCTGGTCTCTCCCTCGTCATTTTGCACCGTGAAAAACAGACGCCCAGTCGGGTCCGGCAAGTCACCGTCCCTCAGCGCCATATCCGTGGAAATTCCGGTTTCCCGAACGTCTCCCTGCGCAAAATCGGGGATCGTTTCCTGCACATAAACTCCCGTGTTCAAACTACCAATGGGCTGCTTTACAGGGACATTGAATCCATGCCGCACTGGTGAATTTCCTGAACCCATCTGCTGAATCAGCAGTTCAGGAAATGCACGAACGGCCGTCTGATCCGCTTTATAGCCTGGTGTGTTCACATTCGTCATGTTATTGGACAATGCTTCCTGCTGCCGCTGTTGGGAAATCATCCCGCTGGCGGCTGTGTAAAACCCTCTTAGCATGCCTTATTCCTCCCCATGGGATCAGCCAATTTTTCTCCGTTCAATTTTATCAATGTTCTCAAGCATCATGCCGGTTCCTCTGGCCACACAGTGCATCGGCTCTTCTGCCAAAAATACCGGTACTTTGAGCTCTTCCTGAAGCAGCAGGTCGATTCCGTGAATCAGCGCACCTCCGCCAGTCAGCATCACGCCACGGTCAATAATATCTGCCGATAGTTCAGGAGGAGTGTTTTCCAGTACGGAGCGGGCAGCCTGGACGATCAGAGAAGCAGACTCTCTTAGCGCTTCTTCTATTTCCTCCGAATAAACGGTAATTGTTCGCGGCAGGCCGCTTACCATGTCACGGCCGCGGATTTCCATTTCTTCATTCCGGGAGCCTTTAAAAACGGTGGCGATATTGATTTTAATATCCTCCGATGTCCGCTCCCCGATCAACAGCTTATATTTTTTCTTAATATATTGCAGAATCTCCACATCAAATTTATCACCGGCTAGGCGAATCGATTCCGAGGTAACAATATCACCCATGGACAGCACCGCTACGTCTGTAGTGCCGCCGCCGATATCAACAACCATGTTGCCGCTCGGCTGAAAAATTTCCATTCCTGCGCCAATTGCCGCTACTTTCGGCTCTTCCTCCAGGTAAACCCTTTTGCCCCCGGATTTCTCCGCCGCTTCTTTTATTGCTTTTTGTTCAACTTTGGTAATGTTCGTCGGGCAGCAAATCAGCATACGAGGCTTGGACAAAAATCCGCGGACATTAATTTTGTCGATGAAATGCCGCAGCATCGCCTCGGTCACATCAAAATCAGCAATAACCCCATCTTTCAATGGACGAATTGCTTCAATATTGCCGGGCGTCCGTCCAACCATTCTTCTTGCTTCCTCGCCGACTTCCAGCACCTTGCCAGTCGTGCGGTCCATCGCCACAACAGAAGGCTCATCCAGCACGATCCCTTTTCCCTTAACATGAATCAAGACATTGGCGGTACCAAGGTCGATTCCGATATCCCTAGATAACATGAATCAAAATCCTCCTACATATCCTTAATACATTACGTTAGTAATTAGTAATCCTATTTTACCACAAAGTTCGCCAATTAACTGCCCTTTGTGAAAAATTATCCAGAAAAATTGTCGGTCTTGGCAAGGGTTCTGCGGATTTCTGGGTGATTTTGTCGTTGAGAATGATTTTCTCCGACATTTGGAGCGCTCTTTCCGCCTGTTGTGTTGTTGAGAAAGGCTATCTACGTCATTTGGGGCGTTCTTCCTGACTGTTTTGTCGTTGAGAACGCTTCTCTGCGTCATTTGAGGCACTCTTCCCGCCTGTTTTGTCGTTGAGAATGATTTTCTGCGTCATTTGAGGCACTCTTTCCGCCTGTTTTGTCGTTGAGAATGGTCCTCTCCAACATTTGAGGCACTCTTCCTGCTCCCTGATTCGGAAATTCACTGTATTGAATGGGGACCCCTGCGCTCAGGTCCAGGCAATGTCAGCCGGAACCCCACCTAACACCCTTCCCCAAAGCAAAAAAGCAGCCTCCAGCTGCTTTTTTCATTCCACTCCCTATCCAACAGGGTTTGCCTCCGTTTCTTTTACCGGTTCGGTCCGGTATTTCTTGCGAGTGGCTTCACCTCCCCGAAGATGACGGATGGATTTGTGGTATTCAAGAACTTCTTTGACCTGGTTTGCCAGTTCGGGATTGATCTCCGGCAAGCGTTCTGTCAGATCCTTGTGCACCGTGCTTTTAGAAATACCAAATTCCTTGGCAATCACTCTTACCGTTTTTTTCGTTTCAAGGACATACTTGCCAATTCTGATCGTTCTTTCTTTGATGTAATCATGCACACCGTTCGCCTCCCTAAGTTGGTAATTTCCGAGGTGTGGTTTGAGACAAGGTGTTTTCTGTTGTGGCTTGATTTCCCTGAAAGGTCAGCTGATTAAGTGTCCGAATATGTAATGAAAAAGGCTGCGAGATACGGCTATGAAATCACACAACCTGTATTTATAATGTTATAAAGGATCATTATAAGGATGACCTTATAAGAAAAACCATCGCTTTCATTTAGCCTAAATGCTTACAAAAGCGTGTCTTTCTGCAAAATTGAAAAAATTCCTGTGATAGTTATCTCGTTTTCCATGTAGAGGAGTTTATCTGGCATCCTCGTTATAAGCCACACAAGCTCTCACCTCAGACATCTCTGAATGCTTGGTTTGTAACAGTTTATTACCGTCATGGCGGGTTTATGATTAAAATTAACGTTTTGTAAAAGGTGGACAGGAAGTATTTTTCTTCTGCAAAAAAAACGCAGTGCTACCCGAAAACGCATAAAAAAAAACGGAGTATCAACTCCGCTTTAGGTTCGGCTATATATATTAAAAAAAGATTCAGCTTTTTCAGGTTTGGTATTTCAGTTCAATGAAATCTGTCTATTTCAATGCTTGGCAACCAATTCTGAAACAAAGGAAAAACGTTTGGACAATGAAGGTTTTATTGCTTAATCCCAACCTCCCAGCCACGGATCACTTAGGATCGAAATATCTCCGGAACCTGTTGCAACTAATACCGCTACTGCTGTGAGACACATAACCAATTTCATTTTTTTCATCTTTCATTCCTCCCATTTTCATTTGATCACCTGAAAAAGCTGAACCGAACTCACTTAACCATCCATCTGTTTTAAAATGTTAAACGGCAGCCTGCTGAAGAAAAAGTCGCTTCGCTGCCGGATAAACGCATGATAAGAATCCAGCAAAATCTTCTTGTCCTGCTTGGCCCTTCCTACATAATAGAGCTTGAACGGGCTGTTGATGTCTAAACCACTGAGCAGTTCAATTGCTTTGTCATTATTCCCCTTGGCAATCTCAATATGAGCCTGTTCGCTCGGGTCAGAGGAAGTGATTCCTTCCACCTTATAGAACTGAGCGGAGATGAATGGAATATTATGCTGCTCAATTCCGTAAATATGGCTGGTCATGTTATACTGCTTGGCCAATTTCAATGCTTCCCGGAAATGAACCATTGCCTGGCAGTAACTCTCAAATGTATAAGAAAGTCCCAGTTTGATATGAACATTTACTTTCGTGGTGTTATTTTGGGTCTGGTTCAGCAGGCGATAAGCATACTTTCTTGCCATGATCAATTCATTTCGCATCATATAGTAGGTCAGCAGAATTTGATAGGAGCGGGATTTAAAATAGGATACCAGTAATCGATTATTGATCTCGTCCAGCATCGGCTGGTTGATCGCCAAAAAGTTGCCGATTTTATTGTACTGGTTTAAATTCAGATATGCCGTCATCTTAATAAATTCTATCAGCCACCTGAGTGCAGGGCCGTCAACTTTCAGTCTATCAATACGCTGCAGGATTTTATGCGGCTGATGCTTTTTCAGCATAATATGAACGATCTCATAAACTTCCCCCCATTGCCGATTGGATGGGTTGGCTGACTTTTTGTTCTTTTGAATCAAAAACGGCAAATCTTCATAAAATCCATTAATATACAAGAATTCCAAGCCTTTTTTCATTACGTCCGACGAGTCTGACTGCAAACATTGATCACGCACCAGCTTAAGCGCTTCTTGCGGTTCATGATTCCTGTTGAATCGAATAATCACCTCTTCCAGTGTCAATTCATCCGGATTGGCTAAAAAAATAGTAGGTTTAATCATAGGATGGACTCCTTTTAGCGGAAGCAAAGTGTTAAGCAGCCGCTTCCATGATTCGTCATTTTTCACCATTAATCTTAATTATAACTATAATACCACAAAAAAATGGTAAATCCAGGGGTGATCGTTCGACAAATATTACAATTATACCCATTTTTAAAATTTGGATATTAAACTGATTATTCAGGTCTGAATACTTTTATATCTAGCAATTTAACAGGCTTGCAGCAGTGGGACTTTGAGAGAGGGCCCTTACCTAATCTGGAAGCTAACCAAAAAATGCGCCTGACCTGTATGATAACAAGGTCAGACGCATTGATTTTTAGAAACCTATTCGAGCGGTTTCAACCTATGACTTTAGGCATTTCCAGAAGACGCAGCTGATTCATCTTCAGTACCGTCTTCGGAATCTGTGCCTTCATCTTCTGGAGCTTCCGGAGTTTCTTCATCGGAATTTCCAGGGGATGTTGGTGTTTCTGGGTTTTCCTCATCGGACTCTCCAGGTTCTGTTGGAGCTTCTGGGTTCTCACCTTCAGAATCTCCAGGTGTTGCTGGTGCGTCCGGGTTTTCTTCACCGGACTCTGCAGGGGCAGTTGGCTCATCCATATTTTCTTCGGTTTCTGTGCCTTCTGACTCACCTGCGTCCACGTTTTCACTCTCAGCGGCAGCACTAGTAAGGCTTGAGACAGGCTGATTAAAATATTCTGTCGGGTTCACTTCTTCCCCGCTCTTTCTTAATTGAAAATGAACGTGGGTTCCTTCGTCTTTTCCGAACAGGTTATTGCCTGCGGTCCCGATTGTGGCACCTTGCTCCACCTCTTGTCCGGCTTCCACATTGACTTCTCCCAGACTAGCATAGTACGTGCTCACTTCATTTCCATGCTCCAGGACAACGACATTTCCAAGTAATGGATCTTCTTTCACCTCTGCAACGGTTCCGCTGAGTGATGCAAGCACATCGAACGTTTCGCCACCAGATGCTGCAATGTCAACACCTGTGCTCTGGTAGTACCGGTTGTTGTAGTGAACCAGGGCATCTTCCTGATCCGCTTGGTCTGCGTTGTAGTCATAGAATTTAGTTACGATTTCTGCTTGATCCTCGTCCGCTACAGGCGTCTGAATCACTTCTTGCTGATCCAGCACTGGTTCAGCCTCTTCATCTGCAGGTGTCGGCACATATTCGTCTGTGGTCTGTTCTTGCTGCTCATCATCCGTAGCATCAGGAACCTGCTCCACATTCTGGTACCAGACAACCGCCGTCAGAAGAAGTGCAGCAATGGTTAAATACACTGCCGGGAAAAACCATTTCTTCCGAAAAATGCGGCTCCACTTATTTTTTGAAGCCCCGTTGTTTTCTTCTTTCATAGAACATCACCTCAACAACCATTCTGATCAGAAAAATAGAAATCTATACATTTTCCGAAAAAAATTTTCCGATATAGAGAATGATCTGGTGAGAATGGGGTAAGGTAAGAGGTTGGTTTGGGGAGACAAGGGGGCTGAGGATAGTATTAGAAATTGAAAAATGACCTCCGTGAAATACATCCTTTCTTATATATTGGCTTCTTGCTCTTAGGAGAAAAAAACCTCTACTAGCCCTTTCTCCTGAACAAAACAAAAACCCCCGTCATCTCGCAACGAGGGTTGGTGCGGTGTCATCGACCGTGCTGATCGAGACATCCTGATAATAGTGTTTGACGATCTCCTTGTAGGTTTTTCCTTTTTTGGCCATGCCATTGGCACCGTACTGGCTCATGCCGATGCCGTGGCCGAAGCCTTTGGTGGTGAATATGAGATGATCATTTTTTTGCTCAATCGTAAAATCGCTTGACTGCAGGCCTAATCTTTCCCGCACATCCCTGCCGGAAAATGTGCTCCCAGCGATTTTCAGCTGATCGACCCGCTGGCTTTCCGTTCGGGTGAGTTCCATAGCTACCGCGCCATCATCGGGCAGGTCAATTTCGAGCGCTTCTTCCGCTTCTTTTAAACTGACAACCTGCTGATCAAGGAATTTCGGTGATTGTTTATCCCACGGACTCTCCACGCTGCGCAAATAAGGAAGCTCATTTTGCCAGTAATCCTCGGAATTTTCCGTATAACCATTGCTTGTGGAGAAAAACGCCGGGGTGATCGGCGCACTATTATAGGTGAGAATCTCACCCTTCGTCGCGGCGACTGCCTGCTTCACTTTATTCATGTGCTCGGTGTAATCCTCATCCATGGTTTGCCGCAGCTGCTGTTCATCTTTATAAACCTGATGCTGCGTTGTGTCAGTCACATCGAATTCCCCGGAATTATCCTGGTACAATTTATGATTAACAATATAGGTTCTCGCGGCCAGCGCCTGGGCTTTCAATGCCTCCACCTCAAATTCTGCAGGCATTTCCGAAGCAACCACTCTGGCGACATATTCCTCCAGCGGCACATTATCTACCGTTTCCGAGGTGGAACGCATAACGGCTACCGAAAATGGCGAGGCCCCTAAGTCCACCGTTTCTGCCTTTTGCTGCTCTTCCACAACCGTTCCAGCTGCATCTTTTTCCTCGCCGAATGGGAGGACAATCAGTGTGGGGACTGCCAGAATAAATAAAAGCAATCCCGTGAACAGGAATGCTGCAGGAAGCTTCCAGGTTGACGGCGGCTGCCGCAAGTATTTCGGTTTTTTTCGATTCACCGGGAGATGCAGGCTGCTTTTCTTCATTCGGTTGTTGGCATGAAGCTGCTTTTGCTTCACTCGTCTCAGGAGATTGGCGTTCCTCTTTTTTGCCGCTGTTTTGTAAGTTGGTTTGCGATTATTCATTTTCTCCCCCTTTACTCTTATCTAGTAATCCTACTAATAAACTTATACAGAAACAGAAGGTAATAGAACAATTTCCGGCAATTTTTCTGGGGTGTTGAATGTAGCGGGGTAGATGGAATTGACTTGGAGTATGAATTCCTGGTGGTCAAGATTGTGCACTCGAACATGTATAGGACTTTCGACCCAGAAGAAAGGATATCAAATACGGGGCTGGGTGTCAACCTTAGGTGGAGGATATCTACCTGAACGGCGGGACTTCCGGGCGTGAATGTGGTTTTCCGGTTGTGAATGAGAACTTCCGGGCGTGAGCGTGATCTTCCGGCCTTGAATGAGAACTTCCGGGCGTGAGCGCGATCTTCCTGCTGTGAGTGAGGACTTCCGGGCGAGAGTCTGATCTTCCGGCCTTGAATGAGAACTTCCGGGCATGAGCGTAATCTTCCGGCTGTGAGTGAGAACTTCCGGGCGAGAGTCTGATCTTCCGGCCATAAATGAAAACTTCCGGGCGAGAGTCTGATCTTCCGGTTGTGAGTGAGAACTTCCGGGCGTAAGCGTGATCTTCCGGCCTTGAATGAGAACTTCCGGGCATGAGCGTAATCTTCCGGCCATAAATGAAAACTTCCGGGCGTGAGCAGAAACTTCTACCCCAGAGCGTGAACCCCAACCCTACAGCGTGAACTTCAACTCCACAGTAAAAATCTCAACCCAAACAGCGCTAACATCAACACAAAAAAGCCCGCCACCAACAAAGGCGCACGGGCTTTCTCAAAAAGATCTCCCCCACCACATCCTATTCCTTCACTACCGTCTCATCATACAAGTGACAAGCCACAAAATGATCCTGCTCGACTTCCTGCCAGGTGGGGATTACCTGGGAACAGACTTCCATTGCCATCGGGCAGCGGGTGCGGAAGACGCAACCGGATGGAGGGTTGATAGGACTCGGCAGCTCGCCTTCCAAAATGATTCGCTCCCTGCTTTCCTCCAGGTCCGGATCCGGAATCGGGATCGCCGAGAGCAGAGCCTGGGTGTAAGGGTGCAGCGGATTATCATAGAGTTTTTCACTTCTGGTAAGCTCGACAAGGTTTCCCAAATACATGACGCCAATCCGGTCGGAGATTTGCTTAACCATGGAAAGGTCGTGGGCGATAAACAAAAAGGTCAGTCCCTTTTCCTGCTGCAGCTCTTTTAACAGGTTGACCACCTGCGCCTGGACCGAAACATCGAGTGCCGAAATTGGTTCGTCGGCAATAATAAAATCCGGTTCCAGAGCCAGCGCGCGGGCGATCCCGATGCGCTGCCGCTGCCCGCCGCTGAATTCATGCGGATAGCGGTCGGCGTGGTCGCGGTTGAGCCCCACCTCTTCCAGCAGCTGATAGACCCGCTCCTGCCTCTCTTTTTTCGACTTAAACAGTCCATGCACTTCCATTGGCTCGGCAATCACTTCCTTCACTGTCGAACGGGGGTTGAGCGAGGCATACGGATCCTGGAAAATCATCTGCATGCTGCGGTAAAAAGCGAATTTTCCCTGATTATCAAGCCCATGCACATCGGCTCCGTCATAAAGGACCTCCCCGTCCGTCCGGTCATACAGCCCCATGATTGTTCGGCCGATTGTTGATTTGCCGCAGCCTGATTCACCAACCAGTCCAAATGTCTCGCCTTTTTTCACGAAAAAACTAACATCATTGACTGCCTGAAGCTGTCGGTTTCTTCCCATGGAAAAATGTTTCTTCAAATTGTTTACCTGCAAAATTTTCTCTTCTATCATGACGGTTTCTCCTCAGTCTGTTTCCAGTATCGTCGTGCCCCGCAAAGCTCCTTCTCATATTTCGTGCCTGCCATCGGGATGAGCTCGACACCTCGTCCTGTCTGCGGGGCATGCAGCAGCTTGCCGTCCCCGTAATAGATCCCCACGTGATGAAGTCTTCCTTTTCCTTCATCATAGGCAAAAAACAACAGGTCTCCCGGCTTGAGCTCATCCAAAGCTACTTCCCTGCCGGATCCCGCCTGGTCATCCGCATCACGAGCGATCCGGTAGCCATTGGCCTTATGTGCTGCGTAGGACAGCCCGGAACAGTCATAGCCAAATGCGCTCATTCCGCCCCAAAAATAGTCCAGACCGAGAAATTTCTCAGCTGCTGCGATAATATCCTGACCGTCTCCGTGTTTGCCTGTTTCTTCTGCAGGGAAAATATGTACGGCATCTTGCTTGATGTACTGCGTTCCTTGTGGAGTTTTCACTTCCACTCTGTCTCCCTTTTTGCCGGCGACGGGAAGGATGGTCATATAACTGAGCTTGGCCAGATGCTCTCCCTCTTCATTTTCCAGCCAGGTATGCTTCTCCGTTACGGCTGCATGCTGCTCACTGTGCCAGTCTGTCGCGTCGACTTGCTTCAATTGGGCAAGCGGCACCCAGCCGGGATAGCCGCGGCTGTCCTTATGTGAGGCTTGAGAGGGAATAACAACATGCGCCCACCCTTCCCTTGTTTCCGTGACCAGCACCGGCTCGCCGTAAAGCAGCTGTGACTGAACGCGATTTTCTGTACATAAAGCTAAATTCTCTTCATAGTTCAGCTGGCTGATCCATGTTTCCACATCAGCTGAAGCATCAACCCCGGCTGCATCGATTTCCCTCGCCGATTCCGGTGCTGTCCAAACCGTTGCCACCGGGACAGCTGTCACCCAAATTTGCTCCGGAAATTGTTCAAACGTTTGTTTAATCATCCCTTAACCTCCTCGCGACACTTCTCCACATACTTCCAATCAATCGAACGAATTCCCAGGCCGGCTTCATCCGGCACGTGAATCACGTTATCTTTGTAAATAATCCCGCCGCCTGCTGCCAGGTCACCTGTCAGCATCAGCGGAGCATCGAAATCATACCGGGTGACGTTCGGCTGGCTTGCTGCAAAATGGGCGGCGGCTGTAATGCCAATCTTTGTTTCAATCATGCTGCCGACCATGCATTCCACGCCGTAAACATCCGCCAACTTCGCGATTTTCAATGCCTGGTGGATGCCTCCTCCCTTCATTAACTTAATGTTTATCAGATCGGCTGCCCGCTGCTCCAGCACTATTCTAGCATCTTTTGGTGAAAAGACACTTTCATCTGCCATGATCGGTGTTTCGGTATTTGTCGTGACCTGTTTTAATCCGGCAATATCGCCTGCTCTGACCGGCTGCTCCACGAGTTCGATGTCCAGTCCGAGATCCTCCATCGTGCGGATGGTGCGCACTGCCTCACCTGCCAGCCAGCCCTGATTTGCATCGAGTCTCAGTTTCACCTGATTGCCGGTGCGTTCGCGGATAGCCTGCAATCGCTTGATGTCGGCAGCAGGATCACCTTTTCCAACTTTAATTTTTAATGTGGTGAACCCTCTATCAGCAAATTCGACGGCTGCTTCAGCCATGTGCGCCGGTTCGCCGACACTGACCGTATAATCGGTTTCCAGTGTGTTAGTGTAACCTCCGAGAAACGATGCAAGCGACAAATTCGCCTGCTGGGAAATCAGGTCGTATATCGCCATATCGACGGCCGCCTTGGCACTGGTATTTCCAACAATGCTCTTATTGATTTTTTCAAACAGCCGCTCCCGGCCCTCAAGCGAAGCTCCTTCCATTAGCGGCTTAAAAATACCGTTCACCGCAAAATCAATGCTCGCCAGGCTGTCGCCGGTAATAACGTGGGTCGGCGGTGCTTCTCCCCACCCTATATAGCCATCTTCGGAAGTGATTTTGACCACCAGCGTTTCGGCAACCGTCACGGTTCTTAACGCTGTTTTGAACGGTGTATGCAAAGGGACGGCGGCACGATAGGTTTCGACTCGTTGAATCCGCATTTCTTTCACCTCCTGAAACTCAGCAGACGCCTGCCTTTATTTTTAGTTGTTTTTCTGCTCCGGAAAGAATGGCCCTCGTGCCAAGCGGTACGGCAAAATGCGGCAGGCAATGCCCGATGCGAAAGCCACTGAGAACAGGGACATTCAGTTGATATAAATAATGATCAAATACATCATTAAGCAATAGGGACGGATCCTTCGAAGGCTCACCCCCGGAAAAATCGCCGATCGCAATGCCTGCCACTCCAGAAAGTTTCCCCGCCAGTTTCAACTGATTCAGCATGCCGTCCACCCGGTAAGGCTCTTCCCCGATATCTTCCAGCAGCAGAATTTTACCCGCCGTCTCTATTTCATAAGGCGTACCCAATGTGCTCACCAGCAGTGAAAGATTCCCGCCAACCAGTTCCCCCTCTGCCGGGGCAGAACAATTCGCATAAAGCGGTGCAATTTTTTCCGAGTAAACGAGATCTGCCGGCTGAAACAACTGTCTAAACATCTGGGCCGACAAATCATCAAACTGCTCCTTGGCAATATCCGAGGCTGGCATTGGCCCGTGAAAGGTTACCAGCCCGGTTTGCTGCCGGATTGCCGTATGCAGATACGTAATATCACTGTATCCCCAGATAATCTTAGGATTGGTTCTGATTAATTCAAAATCAAGGTGAGGGACGATCCGCCCTGCGCCATAACCACCGCGAGCACAGATCACGGCTTTGACTTCCGGGTCCGCGATCATTTCATGGAAATCTTCCAGCCGCTCCGCATCTGTCCCGGCCAGGTATCCATAGCCGCGGAATACATGCTTGCCAAGCTTCACATGCAGACCAAGTCCCTCAAAAAACGGCAGAGCCCGTTCAAGCTTCTCCCGCTGCACCGGTCCGGATGGCGCGACAATTCCAATGGTGTCTCCTTCGTTTAAGTGCTGTGGACGAATCATACTCCGCTTCCTCTCCTTGGTTTTCACTATGTTAAGTAACAGATTGATCTTATGTACAGAAAGAAGGAGCGGCCCAATTTGAGCCATTCCTTCTTCCATGTTTATTGCTTTTCCGCGTGTTTGAAATCGGCATAGCCTACAGGATGGCGTAAAACCCCGGATACCCCTTCTTGCTGAATAAATACTTGGTTGTAGTAGCGTAGTGGCAGAATTGGCATTTCCTCTGCCAGCAGTTTTTCTGCTTCATACATCAATTCCCAGCGCGCTTCCTCATTGGTTTCTGCCTTGATATCAGCGATCAGCTGGTCATATTCTTCGTTGGACCAGCCCGTACGGTTCATCGACGATTCCGTGGTAAAACTTTCCAGGAAGTTCACCGGATCCGCATAGTCAAACAGGAATGAGCTGCGGGAGAACTGATGCTGCAGATTTTTCTGGTCTTCCAGGAACACATTCCATTCCGTGTTTTCCAGTGTTACCTCGACACCAAGGTTTTCACTCAGCATGCTTTGCATCGTTTCTGCAATCGACTTGTTCAAGTCAGCTGTATTATAGGACAAGGTGATTGGCGGCAGTTCATCATAGCCTTCCTCTTCCATTCCTTCTTGCAAGAGCTGCTGGGCCTGTTCTGCATCAAATCCTACCAGGTCCCCGTTCACTTCACGGAAGTCCTCTCCGGATGGGCTGATAAATCCTGGGGAAACGAAACCATATGCCGGTTCTACGCCATTTTTTACGACATATTCAGCAATATCCCCCTGGTTGATCGCCAATGCAAAGGCTTGGCGGATTTTCTTGTTCTGGAAAGGCTCTTCAGTTACATTGAAACGGTAGAACTCCAGCCCGCCCAATGGATCAATCGTTACATTTTCGCCGTCAATCAGCTGGTCGGATAATTCCGGTGGGATGGCACCAATATCCAGCTCGCCTGTTTCAAACATCTGGTACTGTGTATTCGTGTCATTGACCATCGCCCAGTGAATTTTATCCAGGCTCACGGCATCTGCATCCCAATATTCCGGGTTTTTGGCAAACACCATTTCACTGTCATGTGCCCACGACTCCAATAGGAACGGGCCGTTAGCAACAAACGACTCTGCTTCCGCATGCCATTCCGGATTTTCTTCTGCTACCTGATGATTGATCGGGAAGAATGCCGGGTTGGTCACCACATGCAGGAAGAAGCCAGTCGGTGATTCCAGTTCTACTTCAAAGGTTTTCTCATCCACTGCGGTCAGGCCAAGATCTTCGGCTGAACCTTCTCCGCTATTGTAGGCTTCTCCGCCTTTGATAAAATAGCCGAGAAAGGCAGCAGGTGAACCTGTTTCCGGATTAAGCAGCTGCTCCCAGGCAAAGACAAAATCCTGTGCCGTAACGGGATCGCCATTGGACCAGTTGGCATCTTCACGAAGATGGAAGGTGTAGACCGTCCCATCATCAGAGACCTCCCACTCTTCGGCCATCGCCGGCTGTGGTGTATGATCCTCGCCTAAGCGTGTCAGCCCCTCCATCAGTTGGTTCAGCGGCAGCCAGGATACCTCGTCAAATCCGATTGGCGGATTAAATGAGGTCGGCTCTTCTCCGTTATTCAGATAGAGTACATTTTCTCCGCTCGCTTCTTCTGTACCATCTGACTCATTGCTTCCATTTTCCGTTGCTTCTGCTTCGTTGTCGTCCGCCGGTTCTTCCTGTCCTGCATCACTGCCTGTGGTACAGGCTGCAAGAACCATCACCATAAGGACCAAAAGCAGACTTGCCAGTAACTTCTTCATCCTTTAAAACCCCCCTTAATTTTTGGTGCCGGCAGATGCAGCCAGCAATTGTTTAGCCCGTTCATCCTGCATCCAGCAATCGACCGAATGGGTTTCCGTCAGGCTCGAATGTTCAGGATAAACTTTATCACACACCTCCATGGCAAAAGGACATCTGGCTGTAAACGGACATCCTATCGGAGGTGAGAATAAATCCGGTGGTGTTCCATCAATCGGGGTAAGTGCCTCCCCCTGCATATCCAAACGCGGCACCGACTTCAAAAGCCCCTGTGTATAGGGATGTTCGGCCTCGTAAAAAATCTCCCGCTTGGTGCCTTCTTCTATGATTTTTCCTGCATACATCACCGCAATTCTGTCAGCGATCTTGGCCACCACCCCAAGGTCATGGGTAATGAGAATGATCGCGACACCAGTGGTTTCCTGGATTTTTTCAAATAACTCGAGAATCTGCGCCTGTATCGTCACATCAAGAGCTGTTGTCGGTTCGTCGGCAATCAGCAGGTCCGGATCACAGATTAGTGCAATAGCAATGACAATCCGCTGCCGCATGCCACCGCTCAGCTGGTGCGGATATTGCTTTAACCGCTCCTCGGGGTTGGGAATGCCCACAAGGTCAAGCATCTCAAGCGCACGCTTTTTAGCCTCATCCCCGCTGATATTACGGTGTTCCCGCAGGCCTTCCATCAGCTGAGTGCCAATCGTCAATGTCGGGTTAAGCGCAGTCATCGGATCTTGGAAGATCATCGAAATATCCACCCCACGGATCCGCCGCATTTCTTTTTCCGGAGCTTTGGTCAAATCCTTGCCCTGAAAGGTGATCGTCCCCGCCGAAATCTTGCCGGGCGGGTCAGGGATCAGCCGCATAATCGCATTGGATGTGACACTTTTGCCGCAGCCCGATTCGCCGACAATCGCAAGTGTCTCTCCCCTATGCAGGTGGAAATCTACCCCGCGAACCGCCTTCACAGTGCCCCCGTAAGTGGTAAAGGTTACATGCAGGTTTTCCACTTCCAGAATTTTTTCCATACTGCCACCTACTTCCTTAATTTCGGGTCAAGGGCATCCTGCAGACCGTCCCCTAATACGTTAAATGCAAACATCGTTACCGAGATGAAAAACGCTGGCGCAAACAATACCCACCAATCTCCTGAAAGAATCGCCCCGAGTGCATCATTTGTCATCACACCCCAGCTGGCATGCGGCGCCTGGATTCCCAGCCCGATAAAACTCAGGAACGCCTCAGCAAAAATCGCACTTGGCACGGTCAGGGTCAGTGACACAATAATCGGTCCCATCGTGTTGGGCAGCAGATTTTTCCGTATGATCCTGAAGGTCTTGGCGCCAAATGACTGAGAAGCGAGGACAAATTCATAGTTCTTGATCTGCAGCACCTGTCCCCGCACAATTCGCGCCATCCCAACCCAGCCGGTGACCGATAAGGCGATGATAATCGTTGCCAGACTCGGTCCGAGCACAACCAACAGTAAAATAACAATCAATAAATATGGCAAGCCGTACAAAATCTCCACAATCCGCATCATCGAGCTGTCAGTCCGGCCGCCTTTATATCCGGAAATACCGCCATAAATTATCCCGATTCCGACATCAATCAATGCGGCCATCAACCCGACAAACAGGGAAATTCTTGCTCCATACCAGGTCCTTGTAAACACGTCCCGGCCGGCACTATCGGTGCCAAACCAATGCTCGGCAGATGGCGGCTGATATTGGTTGGGCAAATCCTGTTCGTTTACATCATGCGGCGAAATAATCGGCCCGAATATCGCCATAAGTGTCAGAAAGATAAGGAATATAAGACCGCCCATTGCCAGCTTGTTTTTCCTCAGCCGCTGCCAGGCATCCTTCCAGTAGGAGAGGGATGGTCTGGATACGGTTTCTGCAGCCTCTTTGTCCCGCTCCTTCCAGCGGAACAAGTCATCGGTAACCTCTACAGGCGAGCGGTCCGGCTGATTGGTGTCCACAGAAGCCATCTAATCCCCTCCCTTAGAATTCATTTTAATGCGGGGATCCAGAATCCCGTAGGCAATATCCACCAAAAACAGCATCACAATCAGAAAGGCGCTGTAAAATACCGTTGTGCCCATGATCACCGGGTAATCCCGCTGGTTGATGCTTTCCACGAAGTATTGTCCCATCCCAGGAATCGCAAAAATTTCTTCAATGACAAAGGTGCCTGTCAGAATACCGGCGAGTAATGTCCCCATAATCGTGACCACGGGCATCAGCGCGTTTCTAAGTGCATGCTTGACAATAATTTTCCACGGAGAAAGTCCTTTGGCACGAGCCATTTTAATATAATCCTGTGTCAGAACCTCCAGCATCGTGGAACGTGTCAGCCTGGCAATAATCGCCATCGGCGTCGTCCCAAGCGCAATCACCGGCAAGATCATATGGGCCGGGCTATCCCATGTAGCTACAGGGAAAATTTCCACATTTACCGCAAGCTGCTGAATCAGCATCGTCGCCAGCACAAAGTTGGGAATCGAGATGCCTAATACGGCAAACGTCATCGCCAGATAGTCAATCATGCCGTTATGCTTGAGTGCCGCGAGAATACCCAGCACGATTCCAGATATCACAGCGAAAATAATGGAAACCATACCGAGTTCAAATGAGACGGGAAACCCTCTTCCCAAGAGATCATTGACCGTCTGGTTCGGCTGCTTGATCGATGGCCCGAAATCAAACGTGACAATCGATTTCAAGTAAAGCATGTACTGGATGTGATACGGCTCATCCAGGTTGTAATGTGCTTCCAGGTTCGCCTGTACTGCCTCATTTGTCGCCCTTTCGCTGTTAAAAGGAGAACCCGGGATGCTGACCATTAGCACGAACGTAAGGGTAACAATGATCCATAAAGTAACCAGCATAATAAGTAAGCGTTTTAGTATGTAACGAAGCATGTATCACACCCCCAAATGAGAAGACGCATGTGTCCTTCCCTTTATATGTTTTTATGTCCGATTCTCGAAGATAAGAACTTACCAGGAACTTTCTAGGCTGTGTAAGTATAGTGTAAGCACTTACATTTTAAATTGATGGTCGACCGAGTTTCTCAGTCAGATCGCTCTCTTTTACGCTATATTCCGAAAAATTAAGTTGTACCGCTGCTTCATTAGGAAAAGGCGGTCCGCATCGCCAGTTCGGTCATGACCAGCATGGCCTGATAAGCTTCCCGCACGTCTTTTGCCTGATAGGTAACGACAGGCTCTTCGGGGTCAAGACTGGTACCTGGCATCAAATGTGCCCACTCTGCCTGGCCGTAATTGGTAAACTCAATTTTCAGCTCCGGGTTCTCTGGGGGACGTAGTGGCTTTACCTTGTCTTTGTTTGCCAAAGCCGCGGCTGTTCGTTCTGCCAGCAGCTCCCCTGCTTTTGCCGGTGTCAGGCTTTTCACTGCCGAGCGGGAAATCGTTTCTTTCACCGCAGCTGTCGTCACTTCCGGGATCAGCTCCTGCGCTTCTTTCACCGCTTGATCGTCGCCAGCCACCAACAGTACCGGCACCCCGTAGTAGCCGGCCAAATAGGCGTTCATCCCCATCTCGCCCATTCGCTCGCCGCCCATGGAAAAATTTCTTATTGCATGCACCATCGCATGGGACATCACTCCAAACGTCCCGGCTCTTGCATGATAACCAACGAAAAATGCCCCATCATATGTATTATCCAGTCCCTGCACCATTGAGTATGGCTTCACATCTCCAGTAATCAGCTGGGCTTCCGGATGCAGTTCCTCTATGAGAAGATTATTCATTTTTGAATGACTGTCATTGACTAGAATTGATTTAGCCCCATGAGCATAGGCTGCCTTTAGGATGACATTCACTTCCTGTGTCATGATTCGACGGCCGCGTTCATAGTTATGCCTGCTCGAGTCTACAAACGTTTCATCCGCAAGCCCCGTAATCCCTTCCATGTCCGCCGTGATATATAATTTCAATTTGGTCATCCCTCCATTGAAATCAGGTTTCTCTTATTCTACCATAGATAGTTTTAAATAAAAAGATAATTTTTGTCATTTTGGTATAATTAGTTGATATTTTTCGTTGGAAGCTGTTGTGGCGGGGGTGGAATGATTGAGTGGATGTTGTTTCCTTGATTTTGGGTTGGGAGTGCGTGATTTGAGCGATATTCATTCTCGCCCGGAAGTTTTTGATCTGGGGTCAGAAGTTGTCGCTTGATTCCGGGTGTGGAAGTTCGAATCTCTCAAGGGCTAACTCCACGCATAGAGCGGCTGAAGGCATGTTGGGCATGCGAAATGTGAGTTCAATTATCTAAACCTCTGTTTTTTTGAAGTGGGTTTTTCTTAAGTAAATATTTATCTCCGTTGGTATTTTCTACAATTATAAAATCAGTCTCATTTTTAACAGAATAAATAACCGAACCCTCTTCAAAGAAATTAGATTGGTTATTTTTAGGATTACTGCTCGCCTTTACTTTTTCTCTAACCTGTCCAATTTTCATGTCAATTTCGTAATCATTTATGCTTTCCTCGGAACCACTATATTCAATATTATTGTATGTAACAATTATGGCATAGCTTCCTTGTGAACCATTACAAGCGGCCAATAGCATGATCAAAATCATTAAAAGGGAAATAGCCCTATTCATATTGTACCCCCTACAAATTAGATGAAATTTTAAGGTCTTGTTGATAAATACGGTATTGGATGCTACTGTAAATTAAACGCTTTTTAGTAATTATATTATAACTATTAATATTTATTTAACAATAAGCTTAACGATTTTTTCTTTTTGGTTATAAAGAAATTCTGCCCTCCCAGCCTAAATGTTTAGGATAATTATTATTTTTTTACTGTTTCTGCTATATCTCCCACCCCAAAACAAAAAAACAGATGAAGCCGCGAACGACCCATCTGTTTTTGCATATACTCATATGATTAAATTTAAGATGATTTTGCTATAACTTCGCTTGGCTCGTAGCTCATTTCTGTCAATGGCTTGATGACATCGCCGTTTTTGTCAACACGCTCAATGTCTGCACCCAATGCAGCAAGTTTGCCGGCAAGGTCAACATAGCCGCGGTCCAGGTGTTTTAGTTCTGTTACGCGGGTATACCCTTCGGCGTTCAGTCCTGACAGAATCAGGGCTGCTGCGGCGCGCAAATCGGTTGCTGCCACTTCTGCTCCCTGCAGCTGGCTGCCGCCTTCGATGATGACACTGCGTCCTTCAATTTTCATGCTTGCATTCATGCGGCGGAATTCCTCCACATGCATGAAGCGATTCTCAAACACCGTCTCGGTGATAATACTTGTACCCTGTGCGCTCAGCATCAATGCCATCATTTGGGATTGCATATCTGTGGGGAAGCCGGGATGTGGCAGTGTTTTTATATCCGTAGCTTTTAATTCTTCCGGACCAATTACCCGCAGTCCATCGCCTTCTTCCTGCACTTGGACGTTCATTTCCTCCAGTTTGGAGATAACGGAGCGAAGATGATCGGCCTCAGCATTTTCAATCAGCACATTTCCGCCTGTTATAGCTGCAGCAATCATAAATGTGCCAGCTTCTACTCTGTCCGGGATGATTGAATGCTCGGTGCCGAGCAGTTTCTCAACCCCTGTGATGCGGATGGTTTCTGTACCTGCACCAACGATCTTGGCTCCCATTTTGTTCAAAAAGTTTGCCAAATCAACAATCTCTGGTTCTTTGGCGCAATTCTCGATAATTGTTTTGCCTTCTGCCAGCGCAGCTGCCATCATGATATTTTCCGTAGCTCCTACACTTGGCATATCCAGATAGATTTTCGCACCTTGAAGACGCCCATTTACTGTGGCTTCAACATAGCCATTGCCTACATGGACGTCTGCACCCATGGCCTCAAACCCTTTCAGATGAAGGTCAATGGGACGTGAGCCAATTGCGCATCCGCCCGGCATAGCGACTTTTGCATGCCCGTAGCGCGCCAAGAGCGGCCCCAAGACGAGGACAGATGCCCGCATTTTCCGGACATATTCAGAAGGAGCTTCCGTGAAAAGCCTTTTTGAGGCATCAACTGCCACGGTATTATTTTGAAAACTTACATCAGCGTTCATATTACGCAGTACTTCATTAATCGTATAAACATCAGCCAGGTTTGGCACATCTTTGATCTGACTTTTTCCTTCACTTGCGATAAGACTTGCTGCAATGACGGGAAGCACTGCATTTTTTGCACCTTCCACTTTAACGGTGCCATTTAATCGGTGTCCACCTCTTACGATGATTTTCTCCATATTTTAATTCTCCTTCAAAACAATTTCATTATATTAATATTCATGTATTAGGATAGGTGTTCCTATGATGTATGCCGGGTTCCCTTTTGCGTCTTCTTTGACAGCTATCTGCAGATTCATTGGTGTATTATTAAGGGAGATTTTTTCTTTCCATAGTGGTGTATACCCGTATACAATTTTTTCATGCACCGAATTAGCATTATTTTCATGTTGTGTCAAAACATGTTGAACACCTAAGATTTCTGTCACGTTTTGTAAAAAATAATCATTATTTATTATACCACTATTTTTTGCTTTAAGCCAAGTGAATTTTTGTGTCGATTCAGAGAAGAATTCTGCTTTCATCCCTGGAGCTTTTTTTAGATAGCTCGCTTTGACCTGTTCGCTCCAGTATGTACCTTTGAGCACACCAATGAACCGGGCTGAATGCTGTTCGTCCCGGGGAATGACAACATTAAATTGTTCGGTAATCCCATCCGTTTTTTGTCTGCTCACAAAGGAATATTTTACCCTATTTTCATTCTTATCGGTAGTGACTTTATGACTATTTTTCAGATCAGCGATAACTTGCTTTGCTTCCTCTCTGGCAAGATCTTCCCGTATCATGACCTCCCAATTCTCTACGCGAAGGTCCTGTGCCTGAACAATCGCCGCCAGGTCAGTCATCTCATCAGAATACGGCACTACAGCAGCAGCTTTCGTAGTCAGCAGCAAAAGCAATAACAAACTAATCATTCCCGTTTTTTTCATAAAAAAACCCTCTCCGTACTATCGTTTTCAATAGTATGGACAGGGAAATCAATCAATATACAAAACTTATTTCGACAGATTGCCAGTTTACGAGAAACACCTCGTGATGTAAGGGATTTCCTAAGTGTCGGATTAAAATAAAAATAACAACTGTCTTGACCACTGTAAGATCTGCAAAAAGAAATTACTCACACCCGCTCCGATAATAATCGTCAGGAAAACGATGAGCACGCGTGCTTCAGTGATTTTGCCTTTCCGCAGCAATGGCTCCAGATTTATCGCTTTTGTTATCACATACCATGCCAATATGATAAAAATAATATGGGAAATAATACTGACCAGCGCTAATTGTCCAATCCCAAACATACGATCACCTCTTTCTTTATAGTTATAGATAACGTCGAATCGTGCGAAGAAACCATCAGGTAATTTCATTTCCCGGGAAATATCGACAGGAAATTGGAGAATATTGCCCGAAGTAATTTAGATGAAAGGAAAACTGGGGTCCAACGAAAACCCCTCTTTAAAAGCAAAAAACCTCTTACAACCAATGTCATAAGAGATTTTTTCCTTACTGCCCGACATCAATGCGATTCATTGCTCGTTTGAGTGCTAATTCAGCCCGTCGGAAATCGATATCGTCCTGTTTTGCCTGGAGACGCCGTTCTGCACGTGTTTTTGCTTCTTTGGCACGCTCGACGTTAATATCTTCAGGCAGTTCAGCAGCTTGGGCGAGAATGGTTAGTTTTTCCGGCCGCACTTCCATGAAGCCGCCGCTGACAGCCAGCTGTCTGGTTTCATTTCCATTTTTTAGCCGGACAGAACTGATGGTTAATGGGGCAACCAATGGAATATGCCCTGGTAAAATACCCAATTCTCCTGTTTCTGCCTTACAGCTGACCATTTCGAAGCTGTCTTCCAATACCGGGCCATCAGGAGTAACAACACTCACTGTCAGTGTATTCACTCACAACCCCTCCTAAAAGACTGCATGAAGTTCATCCGGCATAATCAGCAAGTTTATACTAAAAAGCCGAGGCCGGATGCTTCTTTGCAAGTCTGTTATTCCATACCTTTTGCTTTTTCAACTACTTCTTCAATCCGGCCAACCAGTCGAAATGCGTCTTCCGGCAGGTCGTCATACTTACCGTCCAGGATTTCCCGGAATCCTGCAACTGTTTCTTTAACAGGTACATAAGAACCTTTTTGGCCGGTAAACTGTTCTGCCACGTGGAAGTTCTGTGACAGGAAGAACTGGATGCGGCGGGCACGTGAAACGACCAGCTTATCCTCATCTCCCAGCTCATCCATCCCCAGAATGGCAATAATGTCCTGAAGCTCTTTGTAGCGCTGCAAGGTCTGCTGTACTTCTGCAGCTACCTGATAGTGATCCTCGCCGACAACTTCCGGATCCAATGCGCGGGATGTGGAAGCAAGCGGGTCCACTGCCGGATATATCCCCTGCTCGGACAAACTGCGGTCCAGGTTGGTTGTCGCATCAAGGTGGGCAAATGTTGTTGCTGGAGCCGGGTCGGTGTAGTCATCCGCCGGTACATAAATCGCCTGGATTGATGTAACAGAACCCTTGGAAGTTGTTGTGATCCGCTCCTGTAATTGTCCCATCTCTGAAGCCAGTGTAGGCTGGTACCCTACAGCAGATGGCATACGTCCAAGAAGGGCGGATACCTCCATACCTGCCTGTGTAAACCGGAAAATATTATCAATGAAGAGCAGAACGTCCTGTCCCTGTTCATCACGGAAATATTCAGCCATCGTCAAACCTGAGAGTGCCACCCGCATACGGGCACCAGGCGGCTCGTTCATTTGTCCGAATACCATGGCTGTTTTTTCGATTACACCAGAGTCTTTCATTTCAAAATATAGGTCATTACCTTCACGTGTACGCTCTCCAACACCGGCGAATACGGAAATACCGCCGTGTTCCTGTGCGATATTGTTGATCAGTTCCTGGATCAGTACGGTTTTTCCGACACCCGCACCCCCAAATAAACCGATTTTACCACCTCTCACATATGGAGCCAGCAGGTCAACGACTTTAATTCCTGTTTCAAGGATTTCGGTTTCGGTCGTAAGGTCTTCGAATTCCGGTGCCTCACGGTGAATTGGATCTCTCCGTACATCAGCAGGAAGCGGTTCGTCCAAATCAATATTATCACCCAGCACGTTAAAAACGCGGCTAAGGGTAACGTCTCCTACTGGTACCGAGATCGGTCCGCCGGTGTTCACCACTGAGGTGCCACGCTTTAATCCGTCCGTTGAGTCCATGGCGATGGTGCGCACGCTGTTATCACCCAGATGCAAAGCCACTTCCAGAGTGAGTAGCGCCGGTTCTTTGGTGCTGTCCTCTCCCTCAATCTGGACTGTTAAAGCATTATAGATGTCAGGGAGCTGTCCGTCTTCGAATCGTACGTCAACGACAGGCCCTTTTACTTCTGTAACTAGTCCTTTGCTCAAAAGATTTCCCTCCTAACGAACTTTCAGCTTGTCTTCGTCCAGTTCCAGCGCCCAGATACTAGTACGCTTCCTTTATCTCCTGCGTAGGAATGACCAGCTAAACGGGCGCTTCCACTTTTATTCATTATTCCAGTGCAGCTACCCCACCGGCAATCTCGGTGATTTCCTGCGTGATCGCTGCCTGTCGTGCGCGGTTGTAGGTCAATGTCAAGTCGCCGATAAGCTCTTCTGCATTATCGGTTGCATTGCGCATTGCCGTCATACTTGCCGCGTGTTCACTTGCTTTTCCGTCCAGTAATGCCCCGTAAATCAGACTCTCGGCATATTGTGGAAGCAGAACTTCTAAGATTTCCTGTTCGTTCGGCTCATATTCGTACTGGCCGCTCACACTTCCCTGTCCGCCAAGGTCTGTAATTGGCAGCACTTGGTTCGATGTCACCTGCTGGGAGATGGCACTCACATAATGATTATAGAAAATATGCAGTTCATCGATTTCCTCGTCTGTAAACATTTGCACGGTGCTTGAAGCCAGTTCCTTAATATCACTGAATTCCGGCTGATCAGCCAGACCGAGCATGCTGTTCGCTACAGGCAAATCGAGTTTTTTGCAGAACTCATGCCCCATGCGTCCAAGCACAATAATCGTATATTCATCCTTGGACGTGTGGTTTTTCTGAATCGTATTATAGAGTGACTTCAAGACGTGGCTGTTATATGCCCCGACCAGACCGCGGTCGGAAGTGATCACCATGTACGCTGTTTTTTTCACTTCCCGCTTTTCAAGCATCGGATGATTCGCGTCTGAGCCATTTGCGATACTGGCAACAACGTCCTGAATCTTTTCACTGTATGGGACAAATCCTTTGGCATTCTGTTCCGCCTTACTCATTTTCGATGCCGAGACCATTTGCATGGCAGAGGTGATTTTTTTCGTTTTCGATGTCGAATCAATTCTGCCTTTAATATCTCTAAGTGATGGCAAGCTTTTCACCGCCTTTCTTCTTAAAGGTTGCGTGCTTCCAAATGTTACATTTCAACTATTGTTGATTGCTTGGCAAAAATGTCTTTTTAAATGCTTCCACAGCACCGTTCATTTCCTCTTCGTCCGGAAGCTTTCCAGTTTCACGGATAGAAGAAAGAAGCTCAGTCCGGTTGGAGTCCATCCATACATTCATTTCCTCTTCAAAACGCAAAACGTCTTCTACTGGAATATCATCAAGGAAACCTCTTGTCAGTGCATACAGACTCATTACCTGCTTTTCTACCGCCATTGGCTTGTGCAGACCTTGTTTCAGGATCTCCACCGTGCGCTGCCCGCGGTTCAGTTTTGCCTGTGTTGCTTTATCCAGATCAGAACCGAATTGCGAGAATGCTTCCAATTCACGGAAGGAAGCCAAGTCAAGCCTTAAGGTACCTGCCACTTTCTTCATCGCTTTAATTTGGGCGGAACCGCCGACACGCGATACCGAAAGACCCGCATTAATCGCCGGCCGAACACCGGAGAAGAAAAGGTCGGACTGCAGGAAGATCTGTCCGTCGGTAATGGAAATAACGTTGGTTGGAATATAAGCTGAGATGTCGCCTGCCTGCGTCTCCACAAATGGCAGTGCAGTCAGAGAACCCCCGCCCAGCGAATCATTTAATTTCGCCGCACGTTCCAATAAACGTGAGTGAATATAGAATACATCCCCAGGGAATGCTTCACGGCCTGGTGGACGGCGCAGCAGCAAGGAAAGCTCACGGTATGCAGTTGCCTGTTTCGACAAGTCATCAAACACAACGAGCACATGCTTGCCGTTATACATGAATTCTTCTCCCATTGCCACACCGGCATATGGAGCAAGATACTGGAGCGGTGCAGGATCGGATGCCCCTGCGGAAACGATAATCGTTTTTTCCAATGCTCCGTAACGGCGGAATGTTTCCGCGGTGCTTCGGACGGTAGATTCTTTTTGCCCGATTGCTACATAAATACTAATAATGTCCTGATCTTTTTGATTAATGATCGTATCCACGGCAACGGTAGTTTTCCCAGTTTGCCTGTCTCCGATAATCAATTCACGCTGCCCGCGGCCAATTGGCACAAGGGCATCAATTGCCTTGATCCCTGTCTGCAACGGCTCATCAACCGATTTACGGTCCATAACCCCAGGTGCAGCCCCTTCAATTGGGCGAGTTTTTGACGTTTCAATATTTCTGCCACCATCGATCGGCTGACCAAGCGGGTTGACCACACGGCCAAGCAGATTATCACCTACCGGTACCTGCATGATGCGGCCGGTGCGGCGAACTTCATCGCCTTCTTTGATTTCGGTGTATGGCCCGAGAATAACGATACCGACATTGCTTTCTTCCAGGTTTTGCGCCATACCCATGACGCCATTGGAGAATTCAAGCAGTTCGCCGGCCATAGCATTGTCAAGTCCGTGTGCACGGGCAATCCCGTCACCGACTTCGATAACTGTCCCGACATCATTTACCTGGATGTCGGCATCAAACGATTCGATTTGCTGTTTAATAAGTGTGCTGATCTCTTCAGCATTGATGCTCATAGCCTTTCACCCCTATCATCATTAGTTCCGAGTTCCAATGCTCCGTTCAATTCTTCTCAGCTTGCCGCTTATCGAACCGTCGTAAATCGTATTGCCCATGCGGATTTTAATCCCGCCGATGAGTGTGGGATCCACCACGTTGTTAAAGCGGACATGCTGTTTGTTCAAACGCTTGGCAAAGGAGCTTTCCATCTCCTTTTTTTCCGCATCCGAAAGCTCGCGAACAGAGTAAACATTTGCTTCAGCAATTCCTTTTGCATCATTTGCGAATTGGAATAAATGATCAATAATGGATGGAGTAATCTCGATGCGATGACGTTCCGCTAACAATTTCAGGGTATTTACGACATCTTTGCTGAACCCTGAGAACACTTCATCAAGAAACTGTTTCTTCTTCGCATTATTAATACGAGGATGCTTCAGGAATGTAATAAGTTCATGATTGGTCCGGAAAACTTCTTTCACTGTGCTGAACTCGCTTATAAACGCATCCAGTGTGCCTTTTTCGTTTCCCAGCTGGAAAAGAGCTTCCGCATACCGTTTGGCAACTAATGCTTCACTCATAGCTCTTCTCCTACCTCTTTAATGTAGTCATTGATCAGTTTTTCCTGATCCTGTGCACTGATTTCTTTCTCAATTACCCTGCTTGCAATAAGTACAGAAAGAGTAGCCATTTTATCCTGCAAGGCCTGCAATGCTTTTTCTCGCTCATTTTGTATATCAGCCTGCGCAGCTTCTTTAATGCGGGCAGCCTCTTTACGGGCGGATTCGATAATCTCCCGCTCCTGGCGTGTTCCGGCATTTTTCGCATCTTCAACAATCTGTTGCGCTTCCTGTTTGGTCTGATTCAACCGTTCCTGTGCTTCTTTGGATGCTTGTTCAGCTTCAGCGCGGCTTTTTTCCGCTGACTCTATTTCCCCGGCAACGTAGTCTTCCCGTTGTTTCATCATGTTCATAACCGGTCCCCAGGCAAATTTCCTCACCAATAAGAGCAAGACGAGGAAGAAGAACAGCTGAACGAGCATATCTCCAAGGTGCAGTCCGCCAAGCACAGCGTTAATGGTTAACGTATTAGCAAATGTGTGCACAGTATTCACTCCTTTCTCTTTCCAAGGTGACATTTTGGTGTTGCCAAAATCTTTGCACATATGCAGAATAAGAAAGACGCAGCTCTCATATCTGCCAGATGAAAACAACGGCGAAGGATCTTATCTAAAGATGGTCTCCGCCATTATTCTTGATACCTATTAACCACCCATTACGATCAGTGCGATAACCACGGCGATAATCGGAACAGCCTCAACAAGTCCGATACCAATAAACATGGTTGTCTGCAATTGACCTCTAAGTTCCGGCTGACGGGCAATCCCCTCAACTGTACGACTTACGATCAAACCATTACCAATACCAGCACCAAGTGCCGCCAAACCTACTGCTATTGCAGCTGCTAATGCTCCCATGATATAAATCCTCCTCAAGAATGTAGTATAATTTTTATTAATCCAATCCCAGCAGCATGATCTGCCAAAATTGGGTGAATCACTGATTAATGATCTGCACTAACCTTATGGGAAATGTAAACCATGGAAAGGATAGTGAAGATAAATGCCTGGATTCCGCCAATGAACACGCTGAATCCCTGCCATGCGAGGAATGGAATAGCTCCTCCAAAGAATCCTAAAAAGCTCCCTGTTGTCAGGGTTACCAGCAGCGCCAGTAAAACTTCCCCTGCATAAATGTTACCAAATAGACGAAGCCCAAGCGTTAAGGTGTTGGAAAACTCCTCAACAATCTTGATTGGAACTAAAAACCATACCGGGCGGGCATAATCTTTTATATATTCTTTGCCGCCGCGAAGTTTGATTCCATAATAATGAGATAAAACGATGACCATTGTTGCCAGTGTGAGGGTAATACCCGCATCTGCAGTCGGTGATTTCCACCATAAATCGTGGCCTATAACCCCATTTGTGATGACACCCAGCAGATTGCCTACCAGGATATAGGAAAATAATGTAAGGGCCAGCGGAAGAAATAGTTTTCCGGTTTTCCAGTCCATGGTGTCATTGATGATGCCTTTGATGAAATCCAGAAACCACTCCATGACATTCTGTGCGCCGGTTGGCTTCATCTGAAGTTTTCTTGCACCGAGGACACAAATAACAAATACAATAGCAGAAGTTACAATGATCATCATGACATTGGCCATATTAAAATCAAGCCAGGAGATTCCGAAAACATCTTCCACTATCGGGGCTGTATGATCCAATACTCTCACCTCTCTTTATGTATAATATATTAGAATGAACCCATATCCTGCTGCCCTCGGCTCATGCGTCCTCGTCCTCCCGGTTTTTCCCGAGGAACAGCCGATAAAAGATATCAGCCATCATAACGATATACGACATGGCAAGCCCGACGATTACAGCAATGATATGAAAGTATTCTGCAAATTGAAGTGCAAGCAGTACAGCAAGCGCCGCTGCAGCCATTCTGGAAAACGTCCCGATGCCGACTCTAGATCCGCCGCGTTCGACTGCTTCCCCAAGATGTTCCGACTTTTTCTGAAGCAGCCACAAATTATAAAAACTTGCAGCGCTTCCCAGCAGCAGGCCATTAAAAATCCTCGGATATGGCGAAAAACCTGCGCCAAGCACGAGGATGGCAAGGAGATAAAACATCCACTTCCGCTGACGAATAATCATTGACTCATAATTCAACATGTAACGCTTCTCCTTAAACCCGAAACAACATACTCAAGCAGGCCCTGTCGATCGGAAAGCCCGGCAGTTCATAAAGCATCTTTCAGCTGGAAAACTTTTTAAGGCTGATGCTATTGTTTCCTGTGAATCCAGTACGGCTGTTCCTAAGTGGCGGACCACGTGCAGGGAATCATCTGATGAAGTATCGCAGAATGGTCTTCTTTTGTGGAAGGATGGCAATTTCCAGACAGATAGAGTCAAAAACTGACAAAAGTCTAGCAATGTCTTACCTGAGCGTATAATTCTTAAACTGCAGACGTGAAAACCTTACCAACCCACACTAAGCAAGTTTACATTGCCAGGCCTCTATTGTCAATTGGTTTCTCATTCCTAAATCAGTTGAACTGACAGGGATTTGCTCTTCTGAACGACTGTCGATTATCCTTCCATTCGGGGTTTTTTGCATCGTCCGCCAGTATTATTCTATTAAGGAAATCGATAGCGGTAGAATATGGAATATGACACTTTTGTGAACGTGGAAAAGAGAGCCCCTTTTTTCCATACAGGGACTCTCTTGTAATGAATTAACTGGCAGTCTTATTAGCAAAGGCTGTTCTTTCACAATATCGGTAAACCGCGAACTAATCCATCGCTCCGGAAATACCCCTCGCTTTCCGCGGGTGGCTGGTGAGCCTCCTTGTGCTGCCGCACTGCGGGGTCCCACCGAGGCCATTCCTCCCGGTCGAGTAAGCGGGAGCGCGGTGCTCCTCACTCCTCACAGAACCGTGCGTGCGGTATTACCGCACACGGCTCTTCCCATCATCGTTCACAGAATATAGCTTAAGTCTTGCTTCAAGTCATAGATATTTACTTTTATCCTCGGACGAGGCAAAGGATACTTCTTCAGAAATAGGTTGAATTTCTCCCAACTGAATGATTTCCTTTGACTTCTGCGGTTCATCCACTTAAACAACAGCCGTTGAATTTGGTCCACGAAGTCCTCCACTGCCTGTATATTATCTGTGATACAGTAGTAGTTGTAGTACCCCTTGAGCGACAGATCCAGTCTCGCCATAATATTCTTGATATCCATGGTTCGATGCGTTTTCAGCCATTGTTTATGCTTCTTTAGCTTGGCATTAACCTTCTTTCGACTGGTCTTCCGCTTCATTCGGAATTTCCCTTTCTTGCTTTTCCCGCAATAGTGGGTAAAGCCCAGGAAGTCAAACGTTTCTGGTTTGTTCTGCCCATTGCGTTTACTATCCCTATCCGCAAAGCGTCCAAAAGGAATGATTTTCGTCTTCTCTTCCGCGACTTCAAGCTGAAACTTCTGCAGCCGTTTGATAAGAGCGGAGTAGAAGGCCTCGGCATCATCTTTATATTGAAAACAGCACACAAAGTCATCCGCATACCGAACGATGTAAGCTTGACCCCTACACTGTTTACGGACGACCTTTTCAAACCATAAATCCAGGACATAATGTAGGTACACATTGGCTAATACCGGGGATATAATTCCCCCTTGCGGGGTTCCTCGGTCTGTATCAAAATACTTACCCTCTTCCATGTAGCCGCCTTTAAGGAATCTGGCGATGATGCGTAGAAGTTTCGGGTCATTGATACGATGCTTCAGGAACATCATCATCCACTCATGGTCGACATTATCAAAGAATCCCTTGATATCGGCATCCACCACATAATTGGTTGGACGCTTTTCCGTGTACACATTAAGAATCTTAAGCGCATCGTGACAATTCCTGTTTGGCCGAAAACCAAAAGAACTGTCAAGAAAATCATTCTCATAAATCGCATTAAGAATCTTGGTTACACCGCGTTGGACGATTTTATCCTCATGGTCCGGGATGCCCAGTGGTCGTTTCTTCTTCGATCCAGCTTTATCAATGTAGGTTCGCTTAACCGGAACTGGTCGATAAGCCATCTTCTTCAGACGTTCCACTAGTCCCTTCACGTTTTCATCCAAGTGGAACTCATAGTCCTCTTTGGTGACCCCATGAACGCCTGTTGCCTTGCCCTTAGGTAGTTCATGGTGACATTGTTTAAGGTTCTTCTCATTAAGCAGATGTGCCAGAGAGGTGAAAACCATGTCCGGTTTTATTTTCGCTAATTCTGTTATCCTTTTCAGTTTCGTTTCCATTAATTATCTACCTCTGTGTGCAGTTAATGTGTCCCATCGAAGGGCAATGACGGGTAGCGGCCTTTCCTCCATCAGCATTACCCGACTTCACTGGTACTACGCCGCTATCCGACTTCCTTTAGGCGTTTGACAGTCCTCACTTTATTATCGCTTGTTCGTCATTACTCTCTGGGAGAGACCTAAAGGATCTCCCGAGTTGCCGCAACATATCCATGTGTAACGTGCCAAGGTCACCGACTCCGGGGAAGCTGTTACTCTCTTGCCTTTATCAAGAATAACAATGTTGCCTTCTGTGCTCCTGAGCACATCGGCCTTCCCATCTCCCACGTAATTTCGGAGCTCTATCCCTTCAACCGCTTGGTTTACAGCCCATTACCTAACTGTCCACGCTTAAAGGCAGTGTGTTACCACCTGCCCTCCAGGACTCGCTACGAGTGAATGGCTACTTCTTTCTCGGCGGGAATTCCACCCGCTATATGTTGCGACCTATGCTCGGTCGCTCCAGGAGTCTCCGTATATTTCCTCCGCTGACTGATGTGGTTTGCGACTCTACTGCTGTTTAAACCAGCCATCACTCTTGATAGTTGATTTCTGCTGCAGGCAGTAGCTTTCCGCAAGCACGGTTTCAAGTGCTTCCTGCTCAGGACTAGACACGTGCAGGAGTCGACTGCCGTCAGCCCTAACCACTACCAACAGAGTGGGTTACTATTGGTTGCTTTTAAAAAGCACACCGTTAGCGGAGGAAATACCCCGAGACTCCTGCGGGAAGAAAAGCCTAGGCGAGACCTGCAGTGCGCGATAGCACAAAGGGCTCGGCAGCTTCCCGCGGAAAGCGAGGGGTATTTCCGCAGCGGCAGCCTATGTCACAGTTTTCCATCAACTCCGACATAAATAAACAACAGAGCTTACGAATAGAGCTTTAGCAAAACAATTTCCGCACCAAACCTACTCAATCACAAGCATGGTCTGATGGCTGGCGTACGTGCCATCCTCCAGCCTTATCGTGATAACTGCCAAATAGGTGCCGGGTGCTCCCAATTCAGACCGATCCATTTCTCCTTCATTCATGCCGATTTGCGGATCCTCCACCGTGAATAACGTTCGTTTATGCACAAGGGTACCCGGGTCGTACAGTTCGACATCGACACGTTTTGCAGACTCTGTCAAATAAAGCCGGTAAATATATTTGTCCTCCGAAAACGGTTTTAAGCTGAGTTCAAATCCCATCGCTTCCGGCTGGTCTGCCGTCTGATTCACAAACAAATAAGGCAGATGGTAGGTATTGGAACCTTCATGGAGCTGCATCCATCCTTGATGCACCCCTTCTTCCAGCTGAAGCGTATTAATGCTGACCTTGACTGGGAGTATCTTGCTTTCTCCCTCTTCCAGCGTAAAAGTTTGCGGCAGATCCCATGTCAGTCCGCTCTGTCTTTTTGGGACATCAAAGGAATAGCTCTGCGCTCTGCTTCCGGTATTCTCGATTTTCAATTCAATGGTCTTTTCATCCCTGTAAGAATTCGCCTGCCCAAAGGTGAGCAGCGGATCATGGATAATTGTGTCCGTCTGGATTGCTTTTTTAGGCCGAATACTTCCCATCCCCTGAATCGTTGATGCGATCGGGATCCCGGTTTCAGCTTCCATTTGAACAGCTGTGGTTTTGAGGGCACCGATCACTTGTGAATTGCTCCACTCCGGCTGGGCCTCTTTCAATAAAGCAACAGCACCGGTGACATGGGGCGCCGCCATGCTTGTTCCCTGTAGCTGCTGATAGCCATCCGGCACGGTGCTTAAGATATTGGTGCCAGGCGCAAGCAGGTCTGGTTTGATATCCCAATTGACCGTCACAGGGCCGCGGGAGCTGAATGGCGCAACCGTTTGTTCAACCTCTTCCCAGGCAGTTTCCAGAAAAAGCGCGTCCGTCTCCATCTGTTTCTGAATCCACTCTCCGTCCTCCCGGGAAATGGCCGCCACAGGGATCGTGACCGGATCTTTCGCATTGTCAATCATCCCTTGAAAACTTCCCTCTTCCTTATTATAAATCAATACGGCTTCAGCCCCTGCCTCTTCCGCCTGTTTTGCTTTTTCATAAAATGGGGTGTCATCACGCGGAAAGACAGCAATTTTTCCAAGCAAACTGTCCGCATTCCTGTCAGCAACAGGAAATGATTTTTCCAGCTGCCATGGGACGGAATCCTGCATGATGGCGAGGTCAATCCGTTTTTCCTCCATTGATGCTTTCAGGAATGGAACTTTGTGAGAGGGGCTGGTCGCACCAACGGATAAAGCACTGGCAGCAGTTGCCGGGGAACCAACCGTCCATTTCCCCGGCCCGTTGTTGCCATTGGCCAGCACGACCGCAACCCCCAGTTCCATCGCCCGGTTCACGGCCACACTTGTCGGATAGTCCGGTCCATTCACGGTGTTGCCGAGGGATAAATTCAGCACATCCATCCCATCTTCTATTGCCTGCTCCATGGCTGCGATCACTTGCACGGACGAGCCTCTGCCACCAGGACCGAGTGCGCGGTAGGAATAAATTTCGGCTTCCGAGGCTACTCCTTTTAGTTCACCGTTTGCCGCGATTATTCCGGCGACATGGGTGCCATGCATGGTGGGGATGCCTTGCTCCGCCTGTGTTTCCATTGGGTCATTATCCAAATCAACGAGATCATAGCCGCCCCGGTAATTTTCGGCCAGGTCAGGGTGGGTATAGTCTATCCCAGTGTCGATAATTCCGACCTTTACTCCTTCACCGGTGTAGGAAGTGGTATTCAATTCTGATGGAAATACGGCGTTTGCCTGCGCTTTATCTGCCAGCGACGGGGCGGTGATTGCTTCATAGGTTCTTACTGGATGGATAGCCTTAATGAACTCAAGCGATTCCATGCGCTTTAAATCTTCTGGCTCCCCCTGCAGTGCCAGGCCATTGAATAACTGATCAAATGCCGTGACTACCTCGATGAAAGGGTGATAGGTCTCCAGATACTTTTGGTGTTGGTCAGGATTCCCTTCCACCTCGATGATAATCGATTCTTCTTCCGCTGCTTGAACGGTGACGGGAATGGTTGTAGTGATAATTAATACAGTGATGCAGAAGAGAAATCGCATGAAGGCAGCTCCTTTTTACTTCTTAGTTTCGGTAGCTGAATGGAAAATATACTGGGAGGAGTTTTTTTCCCGCAGATTAACAGGCAGTAAATCCCCCACCTCGAAAATAGAAGTAGGACGAATGTTTTGGGTGGGGGATAAACTGCCTGTAAATGCCCGATTGGTTCAACTAACATTCAGTGGGAGAAAGCGCCCACTGAATGAAGTTGCACTTTATATAATCGAAAGGAGTGAGAGAAAGGTGGCAAAAAAAATTTATGTCTGTATGCTACTTTTTTCGGTTTGTTTTCGATTATAGGTATGAATAGAAGAGAAAAACTTTCACCCCATGGGCGAAAGTTTTTCAAGGAGGGGCTTGGTATTTAGTTGCCCCTGATTTATTTCGTTCCGTAAAGCCGGTCGCCGGCATCGCCAAGGCCTGGAACAATATAGCCTTTTTCATCCAGTTTTTCATCAAGGGCGGCCAGGTAAATATCCACATCCGGATGAGCTTCTTGAATAACTTCCACGCCCTCGGGTGCACCGACCAGGCACATCAGGCGAATATTTTTTGCCCCACGCTTTTTCAAAGAGTGGATCGCGTCATTGGCGGACCCGCCGGTTGCAAGCATCGGGTCAATCACGATGAGTTCCCGCTCTTCGATATCTGATGGTAATTTAATATAGTATTCATGCGGCTTGAGTGTTTCCGGGTCACGGTACAGCCCGACATGCCCGACTCTGGCAGCCGGCAGCAGGTTGAGCATGCCATCCACCATTCCGAGTCCTGCACGCAAAATCGGAATTAAACCGATTTTCTTGCCTGCCAGCACCTTGGTCGTAGCTTCGGTTACCGGTGTATCGGTGGTAGTTTCCTGCAGTGGCAGATTGCGCGTGATTTCAAACGCCATAAGCATGGCAACCTCGTCCACTAGTTCGCGAAATTCCTTCGTTCCGGTGTTTTTATCTCTTATGTAGGTTAACTTATGCTGGATTAGCGGATGATCCAATACGAATACGTTGCTCATTTTGCTGACCACTCCTTCACTTTTTTTATATCCCTCAAATTGTACTAGTAAAATGGGATGCTTTCAAGCTGCATGAAATCATAAAAAATGCTTGGATTTCCAAAATGAAATCCAAGCATGTTCCTTATGCGTAAAGCGGGAACTTCTCCGTCAAAGCGGTGACACGTTCTGCCGCCTGTTTTAGTGTTTCCTCGTCTTCATGATTTTTCAGTGCTTCAGAAATGATTTTGGCAATTTCCTCCATTTCCGTTTCGCCGAATCCGCGGGTCGTGACGGCTGCTGTGCCAATGCGGATGCCGCTGGTGACAAACGGACTTTCCGTGTCAAACGGGATCGTGTTTTTATTCAGGGTGACGCCGATATCGTCGAGCACTTTTTCTGCAATTTTTCCGGTCAGATCCAGGGTCGTAACATCAACAAGCAGCAGGTGGTTGTCGGTTCCGCCTGAAACAACGCGCAATCCTTCTTTTGTTAATGCCTCACTTAGTGCCTTCGCATTTTCGATGATTTGTTTCGAGTATTCCTTGAAATCATCGGACAAGGCTTCCTTGAAGGAAACGGCTTTTGCCGCAATGATATGCATCAGCGGGCCGCCCTGCATGCCAGGGAAGACCGATTTGTCAATCTTCTTGGCAAATTCTTCCTGGCATAAAATCATCCCCCCGCGAGGTCCGCGCAGCGTTTTATGTGTGGTTGTGGTCACAAAATGTGCATGCGGCACAGGGTTTTGATGCAGTCCTGCCGCAACGAGACCGGCAATATGCGCCATATCCACCATTAGATAGGCACCGACTTCATCGGCAATCTCGCGGAATTTTTTAAAGTCAATCGATCGGGAATACGCACTCGCCCCCGCCACGATCAGCTTTGGCTGCACTTCTTTTGCCTTTGCCAGGACATCATCGTAATCCAATTGCTCGGTTTCTTTGTCCACACCATAATCAACAAAATTATAAAGCTTGCCGCTCGAGTTAACCGGGCTGCCGTGGGTCAGGTGTCCGCCGTGATTCAGGTTCATTCCCAGCACGGTATCCCCCGGCTGCAGTACGGAGAAATAGACGGCCATGTTAGCTTGGGCTCCAGAATGCGGCTGGACATTCGCATGATCTGCACCGAACAATTCTTTCGCGCGGTCGCGGGCAAGATTTTCTACCACATCGACGTGTTCACAGCCTCCGTAATAGCGTCGTCCCGGATAGCCTTCCGCATATTTATTGGTTAAAACGGAGCCCATTGCTTGCATAACGGTTTCTGATACAAAATTCTCGGAAGCGATCAACTCAATTTTTTCCTGCTGGCGCGTTTTTTCCGCATCCATTGCCTCGAATAATTCCTGATCGTTTTGCCTGATTTTTTCCATATTTATCTCCCCCTTGTGGTAGTTGGCTAGTATGGCGGGTGCCGCGCAGTATTAGCCTTTACAGCTTTGGTTTGCCGCGGTAGCTTCATAGATTGCCCGCTGACCGCCGATTAATTTTGGACGTGTGCGGGCGGCGGTGACACGAGCATTGCCAACCTGTCGCTGGTGGAATCTGAGCGGGACGGCAACCGGTTTCAAATGCATGCCGATCATCGTCTCGCCGATGTCCATCCCGGCATGAGCTTGGACAGCCTCGACCACGACTGGATGTTTCATCTGTTTATAGGCGTAAGAAGCCATGGAGCCACCTGCCTGTGGGGCTGGAATGACGGAAACCTCTTCCAGCCAATGCTCGTTGCAAGTCTCCCGTTCCATTACCAGTGCGCGGTTGAGGTGTTCACAGCATTGAAAGACAAGCTGCACCCCTGTTTGCCGCTGGAGTTTTTCCAATGCCTCGTAAAATACAGCGGCGATTGTTTCACTTCCGGAGGTGCCAATCCGCTCGCCGGCAGCCTCACTGGTAGAGCAGCCAATGACAAACAGATCGCCTTTTCGCAAATGTCCGCTGGCGATCCACTCCTTCACTAATGCATCCGTGTTCTGCTGAATCGTTTGGGTTAGCTGTTCCATGGGATTCACCTGCCTTTTGTTTCGAATGTGTTGTGTGGGCCGCCGCGATGTCGGGGGCCCTCCTAATTCGGGAGACTTGCTGTTGGATTCGGGAATTACACATTTGGATTCGGGAATTACAGCTACGTATTCGGGAATCCCCTGCTTAGATTCAGGAAATATACTCACGGATTCGGGAATTCACTCCTGATTCTGCTCATTGATCGCCGTTTAATTTATCCCTCAGCTTATCAACGTGGTGTTCCAGTTCCCTCAACGTCTCCCGATAAACACGTAAATCTCCGCCAAACGGGTCGGAAATATCATAATTGATGAGACCTGCTTCCAGTTGCCGTATCAGCTGCTGCTCTTCATGCAAATGATCTTCCAGCTTTTGCTGAAGCCGCCTGCTATCCATTTTCTGCTGATTTTGCTGGACAAATTGCAACCGTTTTTCCGAGTAATCGGCATTTGCCTTTTTCAATTTCTCCCATATATCCTTATCTGAATCGGCCACATATTCCTTCAGTGTGTAATACTTCTCCTGAAAATCAGGAAATTCCATAATCAGCGCTTGCTTATGCTGGGTCGTCATGGTCAGCACGGTGTCCGCCCAGCGAAGTAGCCCGTCTGTTACCGGCTGGGAATGATGGTCCAAATCCAGCTGCCGCTCCTTCAGTGCTTGAGTCGCATATTTATTGGCTCGCTGATTCTTCCCGGCAAAAATACCGGCTGACTGCACTTCAGCCTCTGGTATTCTCTTCCTTACCAAAGCTTCTGCCATCGGGCTGCGGCACGTGTTTCCCGTACATACAAACAGAATTCTCATCATGGAACCCCCGTAACATTTCTCTCCCTTAAATATATCACAGATGCTGGGATAATGAGAAGATTTATGGGTGGACTGCGGGCAGGGGGTTGATTGAGTTGTCTGACTCGCCCCAATCCGTTATCATCAAGGTAATAACTCTGTGAAAGAAAGGAGCGTTTTCATGTTCAGATGTGCGTGGTGCATGAGAAAAATTGCCGAGAATCAACCCCTCTACGCTATTAATGTCAAATTTGCTGAAGGGATCGATAACTCCGATCGCGAAGGGGAAATTGTCCAGATTTACCTAAGCTCACGCAAAACCAGTGTCCCCATGATTGTGACGACCGCGGATTCCGAGGCAAAGAAAAACGGACAGGACGGGTTGTTTACTCTGTGCAGCCGGGAATGCGGTGATAAAATGAAAAAGTCGCTTGAAAAAGAAATGGATACCTTTAAAAGTTTTTCGGATGCAGAATGAGGGAAAATTGGGTATAAACCACTACTCGGCACATAATACAGTGATCTGGATAAACTTATTGTACTACTTTTGAAATCAACGTCAGACCATTTCAATCCAAGCAGTTCACCGCATCTCATGCCGGTGAAAATGGTCAAGAAGTAAAGTATATATTTATGGCGTTTTGTGTGTTTTTTAGTATATTTCAGAAATTCCCTGTACTCATTGATGCTCCACGTGTCCATTTGCTTTCGTTCTCTGGATGGTGGGGATACTTTATGGACTGGATTATTCTTAATAAACCCCCAAGTCACAGCAACGGGGCAATGCTCTTTATTTATTTTGTTATCTACTTTTAAATTGAAAAATAGGGGGTGTACAAATTTGTGTACACCCTGCAATGATTTACTCTAATCCAAATTGGGATTTTGAATTTAACTCTCCACCTTGGAACATCAATATAGCGTTAGCCCCCATACCACTTTCGCCATAATAAGTGTAGGTGACTGTGTAATATTGGGATCCTTCTTCACCGGTTTGGGAAGTCACTTCACCTTCACCACCAACTATTTCAAAAACTTCTTCAGTGGTCATCCCGTTTTCTACTTGATTGAATTCATCAATTGTGATGGTTACATCTGATGACGACCCATCACCCACACCGGCTTGTGACTTACTTTGTAACTCACCACCTTGGAAAGTCAACATTGCGTTAGCGCCCCAACCATCTGCACCGTCCCATGAGTAGATTACTGTATGGAATTGGGAATCTTCTTCACCGGTTTCAGATTGAACTGTTCCTTCACTACCGATTACTTCGACAACTTCTTCATAGGTCATTCCGTTTGAAATCTGTTCAAACTCATCACCAGTAATTGTGCTATCATCTTCTGGCTCTGATGCCTCACCGGAATTTTCCTCTGAAGCGTTTGTTTCACCAGAGTTATCGTTACCACTATTTTCTGTCTCGGTAGTATCATTTGAGGCAGTATCTTCTGTTTCTCCTCCTATGGATACTACGGCAATAACTACAAAAAGTGCGATAATGCCTAGGAATCCTAAGCATCCAAATTTCATGAATTTCTTCATGATAATTTCCCCCTTTAATATATATTTGTAATCTATGTTTTCACATAGTAGTTACCTATCCTCTCTCTTTCCGTTGCTTTGCCTTATGTAGCGTATATTCAAGGTGATGCCGAATATCCTCCACATCTTCAGCACTGAGGCTTTAATACATCTATATTGTGGAAAAACAAATCCTCGATTCCGAGTTCGTCCACTACTTCTTTTAGAGCAGCTAGGGAATCAAAGTCGTCAGCGAATGGTTTTTCAGGGTCATCAGAATTTCCCACTAACCAATCAACAGAAACCGCATACAGACTTGCCACTTTATTCAATGTTTGGGTGTCAAGGTCACGTTAATTTCTTTCATATCCAGACAACGTACCGTTTGAAATGCCAATTTTTTTCATGCACTATTTGTTTGAACCCTGCTTTTTCTCTAGCTTTTTTTAGCCTTTTTCCTAGCACATTCTTGATTTACACCTCAAGTAAAATATACCATTTTTAAGCGCATTGTTATATCTATTAAGCTAAAAGCTAAAAAAGTTTTAAAGACCTATTTAATTTAGCGTTACGCTTAATCGGAAAGGGGTGAACCGCATGAAACCAGCTCACGAAAAAATAGAAGAAATACGTAAGGCAAAATGTATAACCAAAACCTTTATAGTCCCTCTGCTGAGCGCGCAGCTCTTGAGGGATTTTTGTTGCTCTAATATATCGGTACATCACTTGAAAATATCTTTCAAATCAACCTCAAACCCATTCAGAACAGTTGATTTTGCAATACCTTCCTCTTTCAAAATATCGACTTGCTGGTATACCTGATCATCCGTTAATACATACACCTGAACCGCATGCAGCATAGGGTTAACCGCCCAGTATTCCTTCACGCCATATTTCATGTACGCCTCCATTTTTGTCACGAAATCATGACTTTGGTTGGAGGGGCTTAAAATTTCAATAATCAGTTCGGGGACACCGACAAACTTGTTTTCTTCCAGTCCTTCCTCCTCACAAATCACTGACAAATCCGGTATGAAGATTTTCGTATCATCCAAATCGTCTCTATACAGATGAATATCATAAGGCGCGCTAAACACTTGGCACTTTCCTCCATCAAGAAAGTTGAACAATTTAGCCTGCAGTCGGGAAGAAACCTGCTGATGACGAGTGGAGAGTTTGGGTGACATGAAAACATTTCCGTCAGCGTATTCCAGTAAGTGGTCCGTATCTTCCCGCATCTTATAGAATGCTTCGACACTTATTTTATTTTGTTCAGGAAGACTCATACCAATCTCCTCCATTTTTTACTCGTTACCTTATTGTATTGTGAAAAGTGGTTTACTTGCAAATGCAATGAGTCACTATTTTTATGGGGTAAAATCTTCTAGGAAATCTCGTTCAATCCCTCCTCCCTTCCCATTCGCCCACTCCGTAACATTTCCCTCATTTCTGCTGAGGTGTAATAATTTCCATCCTCTTTATCCTCTTTTGCCTGTAACAATTTTTGCTTTAATTCCGGATCCTCTTCAATATCGTCCTCTACAGTAGGTTCAGCCTCTTTTTTATAATCTATCACTATAACCTCCTGCCATTATATTATTAATATTAAAACAATCCTGCCAATTAGTCGAGCAGCATAACCAATGAATCAACCATTTACTTTATAAATTCACATAAAAACCCCTTAGATAAAAAAATCCAAAGAGGTTCAGCTTTTTATTTCAAAATTAAATTCTGCACATCACCCAAACAACATATGCAATCCAAAGCCGCAGAGAATGCTCCCGCCAAGCAGTTCACTGTAAACACCAAGAAAACCGCGGACTTTTCGGCCGAGCAGCATGCCGCCCCAGGCGAGCAGGGTGCTCATAATGCCAAATGCAATTAATGCCAGCGCTGTCTTCACTCCCGACATTCCGAGGCTCAGGCCGACGGAAAAGCTGTCGATGCTGACACTGAAAGATAGGATAAAAAGTCCAATGCCAACAGGTGCGATAATTTTTTTCGCCTCCCGGTTAAAGGCGGAGAAAAACATCTGGGCGCCAATAATGAACAACAGCAATGCACCGAGCAATTCAGTCACATGACCAACCTGGCCGGAGATGATTTTGCCAAGCAGGATGCCAAAAAACGGCATGATGACATGCATGGCGCCAATGGTCAGGCCAATAAGGGCGATGCGCTTGAGCCGGAGCTGCTGCATCCCGAGGCCGAGGCTGACGGAAAAAGCATCCATCCCCAGTGCAACCGCCATAAACAGTAAAGAAAATATTTCGTGTATGTAAAAATGAGACATCCAAATTCCCCCTCGGACATGCTTGTTCATCCTATGCATGTCCGAGGGGGGATATGAACTATTCTGTCAGATGCATGCTTGCGGCCTTTTTCAGCCGGTTCATCACTGCTTCGCCAATCCCGGTCTGCGGAATTGCCTCACAGATAATCACATCAACTTCCCCTGATTTAAAATGGCGCAGAGATTCATATAGATTCGCGGCAATTTCGCTTGCATCCCGGCCTAAGGAAAGTTTAGCATCTGCCTGCAGCTGGGCGGCCGTGTCCGTGCTTGCGAGCAGACCAACCCGCTTACCCTTATGCTGTTCAGCGGAAATAATCTGCTGCAGCTTCTCCGTGTTTCCCTCCACAAGCCATAAAGGGACATCCGGAGAATAGTGCCTGTATTTCATCCCGGGTGATTTTGGAGCCGCTGCCTCTCCGGCAAGCGCCGGATCGATAATGGCCTTGCCTGTCAGGCTTTCCAGTTGCTCCCTGGTCACCCCGCCAGGCCGGAGAATGATGGGGATATCCTGTGTACAATCGATCACAGTGGATTCCACCCCCACCCCGGTCGGTCCGCCGTCCAGCAGTCCAGCAATTTTTCCCTGCAAATCTTCCCACACATGCGCAGCCGCAGTGGGGCTCGGCCTTCCGGAAATATTTGCACTCGGGGCAGCGATCGGGATATTGCATGTCTGAAGCAGCTGCTGAGCCGCCGGGTGATCGGGAATTCTCACCGCAATTGTGGATAAGTTGGCCGTCACATTGCTCGCACAGGTTCCATTGCTTGGCAGCACATACGTGACAGGCCCGGGGGAGAGCGCCTCAATCAACTTTTCCACATATTCAGGGGCGTAGTCCACAATTCTCCACAATTGGGCGGAGGAATCCACGTGGGCAATCAGCGGATTATCCTGCGGGCGGCCTTTAGCTTGGAAAATCTTTGCCACAGCAGCTTCATTTGTTGCGTCCGCACCAAGACCGTAGACTGTTTCTGTGGGAAATGCCACAGTTTCTCCGTTTAATAGAAGTTCTGCAGCACTGTGGATAGCTTCTGCGTCTATTTTGGCGTCATTCGTTAATTTCCAGCGAGTTGTTTCCATTCCTGTGTTCCCTCTTTTCTATTTTTCCATTTTAGTCGATTGGTGCCTAATAGTAAACTGCCGAGCGAAACGCAAAAACAGCCTGCAGAGTTTATCCACAGGCTGATCCTTTTTATTATGCACTTTGTTGTCATTTGCCGCTTACTTATACACCATTATCAACAGCTTCATCCACAATAATCGTGGATAACCTTTAGGAAACTTGATAAGACCACCAACTACCTTCTTCTGCCCGGTATTTATCCACGTACAAATTTTCTTTCTGTGGATGAAATTGCAGTGCTTCCAGCAATAAATCCACAACTGGCTGGTGACTGTGCACAAACACCGTCTTTGCCTGCTGTTTTTTTGCCAGTTGCAATATTGCCTCCAAAAGCACTGGCAGTTTATTGGCTTCCGTTTGTGTAATGTGAAGCTGTTTTAGCCAGTATATTCCACTTTCCATTTCTTCGAGTACAAAACATCCTTCTATCTTCTCTCCTATTTCCACAACATAACCTTTGAGCAGCAGCGGTTTCTTGTTCAGATGGCTGTTTTTCCCGAGAAATTGCTCCAGTTCTTCTTCATTCGCGCGGTGAGCAGGAATCAAATTCATGTTTATTCACCTCTATTGTTTTTGATAGTCTTCCATTTCTCTATCATCCTATGCACGTTTTAGGGTTTTCATGACCAGCCAAACCATTCAAAAAGGAAAAACTTTACTTCTGCCTCATCCTCTTTCACTTCAGTTTGCGCTTGAGCTTGGGCTTCCTCCGCAGGCTGCTCCTGCTCCTCCGCGACACTGGTTCCATTGGAAAAATCCAGAAAACATAGAGGCGGGAATAACACACACCACCAATTCGCTCCTTCCCCATCCCCGATGGTAATCAGAACCGCTTCATATTCACCGGGCGGGTATAAGTATGGTCCGTACAGTTTAGCCGGGAATGTCACATTCGAGCTGTATTTAACGCTGAATGTTTGACTTCCACCAGCTTCGGCCAGCGTCTCGCCGATAATTTCTTCAATTTCCGGGATCCGTGATTCAATCAATTTTCTTGCTTTGTCAATGTCCGTCAGATGCTCGACCCATTCGGTAATTACCTCATTAACCCGGTCACGCACCTCACGTTTCAGTGCCTGATCTTCCTCGCTGTCACTGTTGGCCAGAATCCTAAGCCGAATGGCATCATCCGGGATGACCTGATAGGAAGAGTCCTCGTTACTTTCCTGACTAACGCCATTGGCTGGCATGGTTAAAAATATAAGAAAGAAAATGAATGCAAAAAATACTAGTTTCTTCATATGTGCCCGCTCCCTTTTACTGATATAGCAACAGTATGGTCAGCGAGAAATGAATTTAAACTAGTATTCTATAAAAATATATTAATAGTTTGGTATTCAACAAAAGAAATGTCCATGAGACGCGGTCTCATGGACAAAACTAGCTGGATAAACGTCCGAAATGTCCGCGAGAAGTACTCTCAAGCACACGCTGGAGGCCGTTTAATTAATAACCGCAGAAACAATACGGTCTTTCCCATTAATGTCCTTAATGATTTCCGTAATACTTACCGGGTACGCCTCGGCGACCAAATCCTTAACCGCATCCCCCTGTTGATAGCCGATTTCCAGTGCCATTCGGCTGCCTGGCTGCAGAAGATCTGCCGACTGGCGAATGATTTTCCGGTAAGCGGCCAGGCCGTTCTCCTCGGCAAACAACGCAAGTTCCGGGTCAAAATTTTTCACCGTGACGGAAAGATCAGCTTCCTCTTCCCTGGAAATATAGGGAGGATTGGAGACGATAATATCCGGATGGATCTGCTCATCAATCAGTGGCTGCAGAAAATCTCCCTGCAAAAAAGTAACATTTGCCCCGAGTCGCTCAGCGTTGGCGGCAGCGACCTCCAGAGCTTCTGCAGAAATATCCATCGCATAAACCGTAGCCTCGGGCAGTTCCAGTGCGAGCGTAACAGCAATCACGCCACTCCCCGTTCCGACGTCGACAATTCGGCATGGGCGCATGTGGCAAGCGTGTGTAAGCACATGCTCAACCAGCTCCTCGGTTTCCGGGCGGGGAATCAACACATGCTCATTGACAGTAAATTTTCTTCCGTAGAACATCTCATAGCCAGTGAGATGCTGCACCGGGATGCCGATTTCCGCATGAAGCCGGATGTCTTCCTGAAAAGCTTCATCGATTTCCCGCGCCACAGGCTCCCTTATGTTTGCGAAAAACTCCGCGCGACTCACTTGCAAATAGTGCATGAGCAAAATTTCCGCCACACGCGCTTCCCGGTTTTGCTTTTCTAAAAAAGAAGAAGCCCATTGAAGGACTTCGTATTGTTTCCTCGGCATGTTATTCACCTATTTGTTCCAGTTTCTTCGTCTGATCTTCCATCAAAAGGGCATCGACGAATTCATCGAGTTTTCCCTGCATGATCTGATCGAGTTTTTGAATCGTTAAACCAATGCGGTGGTCGGTTACGCGATTCTGCGGAAAATTGTACGTGCGGATCCGTTCTGAGCGGTCGCCTGTGCCGACAGCGGATTTCCGGTTCTCATCATATTCGGCCTGTGCTTCCTGCTGAACTTTATCATAGATCCTTGCACGGAGTATTTTCATCGCCTTTTCCTTGTTTTTAATTTGTGATTTTTCATCCTGAATGGACACGACAATTCCGGTCGGCTCATGGGTCAGTCTCACCGCGGACATGGTGGTGTTGACACTTTGCCCGCCCGGCCCGCTGGAAGCAAATGTATCCACGCGAATGTCCTTTTCATGGATATCTACTTCTACCTCTTCCACCTCCGGCAATACGGCGACAGTCGCTGTCGAGGTATGAATACGCCCGCCGGATTCCGTTTCCGGCACACGTTGCACGCGGTGCGCACCATTTTCATATTTCAGCTTGGAATAAGCACCGGAGCCTTTGATCAAAAAGATTATCTCTTTATAACCGCCAACCCCGGTCGAGCTTGCTTCCATCACATCAATCTTCCAGCCGAGCGCCTCCGCATAGCGGGAATACATGCGGTACAAGTCACCGGCAAACAGAGCGGCTTCATCACCGCCGGCCGCCCCGCGAATTTCCATAAACACATCTTTGTCATCATTTGGATCTTTCGGCAGGAGCAGGATTCGCATCCGTTCTTCCAAGTCTTCCTCGGACGCTTGCAGCTCGGCGATTTCCGCCTTCACCATCTCAAGCATCTCGTCATCCAGGCTGTCCTCGAGCATTTCCTTGGCATCTTTTAATTGCGTATTTACTTCCTTATATTCACGGTACACCTGCACGACATCCTCCAGGCCCGACTGTTCCTTGGAATATTCCCGCAGTTTGTTCGTATCACTAATTACATCCGGATCACTGAGCAGTTCATTCAATTTATTATAACGATCTTCCAATGATTGTAAACGTTCTAACATTCACGGCCACCTCTTTTTCGATTAACAGTCTAATTATAGTATACTGCGGGGGTGAGGTCAAAGTTAATTTGGGGCGCAGGGTTAAGGACTGCGGGGATTCGGGAATCACACGTTCTGATTCGGGAAATATGCCACTGGATTCGGAACACACATGCGCCGATTCGGGATTTATACGCATTAATTCGGGAAATATGATGCCAGATTCGGGAATTGCACACTCGGATTCGGGAATCGCATCATCAGCGCAACAGGTAACGCCTGTTTTTGGTCATGCCCACCCGACCGTAGCCCTCTTTTTGTAAAATGTACTTAGCTACATATGGAGACTCCACCTGTAAAAATCTTCTGGCTTCTCGATTGGAGATGCTATGGCCGATAAGCAGCTTATAGTCGTTCAATGCTGCCAAATGTGCGTCTTTTGAATTGCAGCCACAGTGCCCGCAAGCCCATTGTCGTTTATTTCGCCTCATCGGAGAAGCACCGCACTCCGGGCAAAATACTCCCTCTAGCAAGTCCCCTGATGTCAGCTGAAATCGCTGTAACACATTATCATTTTTCGGCATGTGAGCGCCTGCTATTGCTCTTGATAAATCTCGCAATTTCAACTTGTTCAAGCTGGATGAAGAGAAATTATTGGCTATCTCACTGATCCTGAAAAATAAATCACTATTGTGAATGACATTTGCTGGAATGAGATTTTTGGTAGAGGCGGCTTTCAATATGGTGCTTGGAAAACTGATGACAACAAGAAATTCAATAGGAAGGTTGGTAATGCCATGGGAATGAAGCCATTTTTGAAGGCGATGCTGCTGGAGTTTTGCTTGAGGCACGGGGTTTTTAAAACCCGTTTCTTCCTGATTGTCATTAATCCTGGTAACTTGACCATTTTCCCCAAAAACAATCGTGCCATACCAGTTTTTCACTTCTAAGATCAGTGCAAATGTTTCAGAAAGGACAAGGGTGTCTATTTGAAAAAAACCCTGTTCATCGCGTAATCGAATATCACGCAGTATGTAATAGTTATCTTCATCCAAGAATCTTAGTGAATACGCAACTTCCTTCTCCCCTTTCATTGCAGCTCTCATATTTTTCCATTCTGTCAGCACGTGGGAATATACTGGGTGATGGACCGACACCCTTCTCGTGGATGCTTCCAGTGCGGGTAATTCAAGTGATTCAGCATGTGACTTTATAAACATTTAAACACTCCCTTTCTGTATGTGGTTATAATTCGGCAACAGTATGAGAGATTCCTTCTTTTAATTTAAAATTGATTTTTCGCTAAGGTTTGTGGTGGAAAAGAGACTTTTCTTGCATAAACCCCGCTAAAAAAAGCACCCCTCCAGGTGCTTTTCTCATTTCATCATATTGGCCAGGTTCCCTACCTGGGCTCCGCTGGGTTTATTAGGGACCTGATGATGGTGACGGCATCGTGGCTCGTACGATTCGGATGCGCCGACCAAGATGACCGGATCGTCATAGGATGCCGGTTTGCCGTCAATTAGGCGCTGGGTGCGGCTCGCGGGAGATCCGCATATTGGGCAGATGGCGTTGAGCTTGGTGACAGACTCACACAGCGCCATCAGTTTGGGCATCGGGCCAAATGGTTCTCCTTTAAAGTCTGTGTCGAGTCCGGCGACGACCACACGGATGCCTTGATTGGCCAGTTCCTCTGCTACCTCAACGATATTTTCATCAAAGAACTGTGCTTCGTCAATACCGACGAGATCCACATTTTTGCCAAGATGCTCCAGAATTTGCTCCGAGCTGCTGACAGGGCGGGCGACGGTAGATGTGCCGTTATGAGAAACAACCGAGTCGTCGTCATATCGATTGTCAATGGCTGGTTTGAACACGCGGACGGACAGATTTCCATAGGTGGCGCGGCGCACACGGCGGATTAATTCCTCTGATTTTCCGGAAAACATGCTGCCGCAGATGACTTCCACCCAGCCGCTTTGCTTCATTACGTGCATTAAAGGAGACTCCCTTCGATTGCTATGTATATGTATTTAGTTTACCACAAAAATCGACATGGGTAACTGGAATTTGAAAATAAAAAAACAGGCAAAATATAGACGCTTTGCCTGTTTTTTCATCTTTTCACTTGTAGAGCTGAACACCGACCTCGCGCCAGTTGTTTCAGCTTTTTAATTCATATTATATTTCTTCTTGAATCGGTCTACGCGGCCGCCGACTTTGTCTGCTTTTTGCTTGCCAGTGTAGAATGGATGGGATGCTGATGAGATTTCTACACGGATCAATGGGTAGGTGTTTCCGTCTTCCCATTCAATCGTTTCTTCAGACGATTGTGTAGAACCGGTCAAGAATTTAAAGTCTGAACTTGTATCAAGAAATACAACTTTTCTGTATTCCGGATGAATTTCCTTTTTCATGTCTTTCCACTCCTTTTTGCCCTGAGTCCTTAGGAAACAGAGTTATTGTAAGAGATGTCACAGGCGCTCTTACCTATCAAAACTCACATAGAAAGATTATAACAGTCAAGGGATTAGAATGCAATAGAATAAAATGGATCAGAGCGGAAAATATCCCCTTTTCTGCCTTAAGCCTAGTGTTTCATCCCTTTTCGTTTCATTTCCTCTTCCATGGATTGGAAAAATTCCTCGTTATTTTTCGAAGAACGCAGACGGCGGAGGAAGCGCTCAAGGAAATCAGGCGAATCCTGCATCGTTTTGCGAATGGCCCACATTTTATCCAGCTGCCCTTTATCCACAAGCAGTTCTTCTTTTCGTGTGCTGGAGCGCAGAATATCGATCGCCGGGAAAATACGGCGCTCTGCCAGATGGCGGGCAAGATGCAGCTCCATGTTTCCGGTACCTTTGAACTCCTCATAAATCACATCATCCATACGTGAGCCCGTCTCAACCAACGCTGTGGCCAGAATGGTGAAACTTCCGCCTTCTTCAATATTTCGCGCAGCCCCGAAGAACCGCTTAGGACGATGGAATGCTGCAGGATCGATCCCGCCAGAAAGGGTCCGGCCGCTTGGCGGAATAACCAAATTGTACGCCCGGGCAAGCCGGGTAATGCTGTCCATCAGCACGATGACATCCCGTTTATGCTCGACCAGCCGCATTGCGCGCTCCAGGACGAGCTCGGATACTTTTATGTGACTCTCCGGCACTTCATCAAAAGTGGAACTGACAACATCAACATCCGGGTGTACCGAGCGTTCGATATCCGTTACTTCTTCCGGACGCTCATCTACCAGCAAAATAATCAATTTTGCATTCGGATGATTTTTGGAAATGCTGTTGGCCACTTGCTTCAGCAGCATTGTTTTACCGGCTTTTGGCGGTGCGACAATCAAGCCGCGCTGGCCAAATCCCACCGGTGTCATCATATCCATAATCCGGGTGGAAAGATTCCGGTCCTCTGTTTCCAGTTTCATCAGCCGGTCCGGATATAGCGCCGTCAGCGCAGGAAAATACACCCGATCCTTTGAGGAATCCGGGTCCTGGCCATTGACAGCATCTACATGGAGAAGGCCGTAATAACGCTCATTCTCTTTCGGGGGGCGGACTTTCCCCGATACCTTATCCCCATTACGCAGATCAAACCTGCGAATTTGCGAAGCGGAAATATAAATATCCTCCGCACTCGGAGAATAGTTAATCGGCCTTAGGAAACCGAAGCCTTCTGACGGGATAATTTCCAGCACGCCATCCATGAAAAGATAGCCGTCTTTTTCTGCCTGCCCTTTCAGGATAGCGAAAATCAATTCTTTTTTCGTCAATTTTGCATAATAGGATACTTTGAAGTCTTTAGCCAATGCATATAATTCTTTCAATGTTAATGTTTCTAAATGAGAGATTGTTAACTCATCCATTAAAATCACCACGCTTATTTATTTTTTGTCCGCATCCTAATGTAAATTAATGAGTCTTCCCCTTTAATGTGGAGAGTTGTCTTTGGAGAAATGAAGCTGGTTACAGAAGCTAGATTGGAAGTTAAGCCTGCTTTAGAACGTTGTATTCAGCGTAGCCAACTTGTCTGGATATTAAACATATACCCATCTTACTCTTTCAGGCGCGAATATTCAACTCTATTTTTAATTTTTTGCTAGAATCTTGAATTGGAAAAGATTGGAGTGGTTTATTGACAATTGCTGGGAGTTTAAGTGTATGTTTTATAAATGAAGGAAAGAGAAGCCGCAACTTCTCTTTCCTTATACTTTAAGTTAAGGCTTGATCACAAGGTCCGGTTTTTTCTGAAGACTGTGCTTACCGTCAATGAAGCGCACAGTGCCGCTTTTGGCGCGCATGACGATGGTTTCGGTCGTTGCTTTGTTACCCTTGAACTGCACACCTTTTAATAATTCACCGTCTGTGACACCTGTTGCAGCGAAAATTGCATCATCGCCGCTGCAGAAGTCATTCATGTAAAATACCCGGTTGAGGTCGGTAATGCCCATTTTCTCACAGCGGGCAATTTCCTCATCGGTGGACGGGACGAGCTTGCCCTGGATCTCGCCGCCCAGGCATTTCAAGGCAGCTGCTGCAAGCACTCCCTCGGGAGCGCCGCCGATGCCCATTAGAATATCTACCCCGGTGTCATCAAAAGCTGTGTTCATCGCCGCTGCCACATCGCCTGCAGGGATCAGCTTGATTCGGGCGCCGGCCTCACGGATTTCTTCAATCAGTTTGGCGTGACGCGGCCGGTCAAGCACGGTAGCAACGACATCTTCTATATCTTTATGTTTAGCCGCTGCCACCGCCTGCAGATTGTCATAAGTGGATGCATTGATATCAATTTTGCCAACTGCTTCCGGACCGACGGCAATTTTCTGCATGTACATGTCCGGGGCGTGCAGGAGTGTGCCTCTGTCGGCAATTGCAATCACCGCTAAAGCATTCCAGGATCCTTGAGCGACAATGTCGGTGCCTTCAAGCGGATCAACCGCGACATCAACGCCGGGTCCCTGACCGGTGCCCAGTTCTTCGCCGATATAAAGCATCGGAGCTTCATCGCGCTCCCCTTCGCCGATCACCACTGTTCCCTGCATCGGAATTGTGTCAAATACATCCCGCATGGCTGTAGTTGCTGCATCATCCGCTTCTTCCTTTTTGCCTCTGCCCATCCAGCGAGCTGATTTCTGCGCCGCAGCCTCCGTCACCCTGACTAATTCCATCGTCAAACTTCTTTCCATCGTACCCTCTCCCTTTCCATTGATAAATTTCCTCATCCCAAAAGGAATATCTATAGGTCGAAACAGAAGGTAATTCGTTTGGATGGTTCTTTTTTTATTTCGTAGTTGATGGAAACGGCGACATAGACCACCGCTGCGGAAATACCCCTCGCTTTCCGCAGCGGCGATCATAAACCACATCGTTTACGTCGCAGTTTATAGATATTGTGAAAGCTACAACTGTTTGCGGGGGACGTCATTCAGACCACATCAGGAATTTTGAAACTGGACGATTTCCTGATCGGTCATTTCTTCACGCCAAATATGAGCCCCGAGGTTTGTCAGCTTCTCGGTCATTTTTTCATAGCCGCGATCCACATGTTCAAGTCCCGTTAACTCGGTCAGTCCTTTCGCCATCAAGCCGGCAATCACGAGAGAAGCACCTGCGCGCAAATCACTCGCTGTCACCTTGGCACCCTCCAGCTGGACTGGTCCGGAAACAATGGCCGATCCACCTTCTACCTTGATGTTGGCATTCATCCGCCTCAATTCATCAATATGCTTAAGCCTTGCAGAATAGATCGTATCCGTCACGACCCCTGTGTTGACCGCTTTGGTTAATAAAGTAGTAAAAGGCTGCTGCAGATCGGTCGGAAAACCTGGATAGACCAGTGTTTTGATGTCGACACTTTTTAGCTGTTTGCCTGGAGTGATCAGCAGCTGCTCATCACTTTCTTCGATGGAGACACCCATTTCCCGGAGTTTGGCCAGAACAGACTCCAAATGCTGAGGAATGACATTGTCAATCAGCACTTGCTCGCCCTGGGCCGCTGCTGCGATGGAGTACGTCCCCGCTTCAATGCGGTCGGGAATGATCGTATGGTTGCATCCGTTCAGGGTAGGCACCCCTTCAATCCGAATAACATCCGTGCCGACACCTTTAATTTTTGCGCCCATGCTTGTCAAGAGTGTCGCCACATCAATAATCTCCGGTTCTTTGGCAGCATTTTCAATGACAGTTTTGCCTTTTGCTTTCACCGCGGCAAGCATAATGTTAATCGTTGCCCCGACGCTGACGACATCGAGATAAATTCTCGCGCCCCTCAGCTCCTTGGCCCGGAGATAGATCGCACCCTGCTCATTGGTCACCTCTGCTCCGAGTGCCTCAAAGCCTTTGATGTGCTGGTCGATCGGACGGGGGCCGAGAAAACAGCCGCCCGGCAGACCGATCACCGCCTTATTGAACTTTCCAAGCATCGCGCCCATAAAGTAATAAGAAGCACGCAGCTTTTTCACTTTTCCGTTCGGCAGCGGCATAGCGATCATATTGGCAGGATCGATATGAACGGTCTGGTTGTCCTCCCAGTTGACCGTTCCGCCGATTTCCTCCAAAAGATCCCCAAGTGTGTATACATCGGAAATTTCCGGAAGCCCATCAATGGTGACATCGGAATCAGCTAAAATCGCGGCCGGCAATAACGCAACAGCGCTGTTTTTTGCTCCGCTGATGCGAATCTTTCCGTTTAATTTATGACCGCCTTCAATTACCATTTTTTGCATAGTAAAACCCCGCTTTTTGGGTGTTATGACTTTTCCCGTGAAGTAGTGAGATACAGCTGATGGGGCATCCCCGGTTCAGCCTAATCTTCTATTATAGTCTCTGCGTTTTTTCCAATTATATGCAATTACACTTGTTTATTCCAGTCTGCGAGAAACTTTTCAATTCCCTGGTCGGTTAATGGATGCTTGACCAGCTGCTCTAAAACTTTGTAGGGAATGGTCGCAATATGCGCGCCATTCAAGGCTGCCTGCTGGACATGGAGCGGATGCCGGATGGACGCAGCAATGATCTCGGCTCCAATTTTGTGCCGGTCAAAGATCTCGGCGATGGCTGCAATTAAGTCCATGCCGTCATGACCGATATCATCCAACCTGCCGAGAAAAGGAGACACATAGGAAGCGCCAGCCCGTGCGGCGAGCAGTGCCTGATTGGCATTGAAAATCAGTGTGACATTTGTTTTGATATTCAGATCACTAAATGCCTTCACTGCTTTTAAACCTTCCAGTGTCATTGGCACTTTAACCGTGATGTTGGGAGCGATGGCAGCCAGTTCTTTGCCCTCTGCGATCATGCCCTCCGCATCTTCGGCAATCACTTCTGCACTGACAGAGCCGGAAACGACCTGGGTAATTTCGCCAAGACGCTCGTGAAAATCTGCCCCTTCTTTCGCGACAAGACTCGGATTGGTGGTTACACCGGCCAGAAGCCCAAGCGAATGTGCCTTTTGAATCTCAACCATGTTCGCTGTATCCACAAAAAACTTCATGTGTATATCCCCCTTGTTAGTTGATTACCCTTTGCCTAAGTATATTTATGCTTTATGAGATGAACCGAAATCACGCATTTTGCCGATGACGGTTTGCTTGATTGCTTCTGTGCCAGGTCCCAGGTATTTGCGAGGATCATACAAATCCGGTTTCTCTGCCAGCACTTGGCGGACCTTTTTCGCCTGAGCTATCTGGCTCTCTGTATTGACATTGATTTTAGCTGTACCTAGAGAAATGGCATGCTGCACATCTTTTGTTGGAATGCCTGTACCGCCGTGAAGCACCAATGGCAGCACAATGGTATCGTGGATTTGCTTCATTTCTTCAAAACCGAGGTTTGGCTCTCCTTTATAAGGACCGTGAACCGAACCAAGCGCCGGTGCCAGACAATCAATGCCCGTTTTCTCTACCAGTTCCAGACACTCTTTCGGGTCGGCATAGATCACGCCTTCTGCCACAACATCGTCTTCCTGGCCGCCGACAGTTCCCAGTTCCGCCTCTACGGAAACCCCGTGAATATGCGCCAGTTCCACTACTTTGCTGGTGGTGGCAATATTTTCTTCCAATGGGGCGTGAGATGCATCAATCATTACAGACGTGAATCCCGCATGAATCGCTTCCGCACATTTTTCAAAACTTGAGCCATGGTCTAGGTGGATTGCCACTGGAACCGTTGTGCCATATGCCTCCATCAGAGATTTAACCATCGTAACGACGACTTTAAAGCCGCCCATATATCTTGCGGCACCTTCCGAAACACCAAGGATGACCGGTGATTTTTCTTCTTCTGCTGCCTGAAGAATGGCTTGGACGTATTCCAGGTTATTCAGGTTGAACTGGCCAACCGCATAACCATTTTTCCTGCCAGACTCCAGCATTTCTTTCATTGATACCAATGGCATTGTTGTATGTCCTCCTTCGATGAAACGAATCATCTGCTGTAAATAGTTTTCCTTCTGTAATAGCATACCAACTTCAGAACAAAGGCGCAAGCGCCCTTACAGGCTAAGAACGTCACATCCTGTGGCAACGCCTGTACTCGCACGTCCTGTGCTTCGTAGCAACGTACAAACTGCGCCTGGCCATGCCAGGTGGTTCGATGTTGCCGCGCATAGCGGCGGTTTTAATCGAACTTCCCCTCTCAGCAATGAGATAAAGGAAACATGCCCCTGCAAAAGGGGTATGCCGGCGTTGGCCGCAAAGGCCGAACTTAGCCGGCCTTCCTTTACCTAACGAGCCGATGTTGACTTATCGTAGTGGAGAAGTGTGAAGTTTGCTAGTTGCTGGGCGCTGGAGCCGGATGTGGCCATTGTTGAAAGTGATATTAATAACGCCTAAATTTTATGGTTTCTTATTTCCTTAAAAAGGCGCAAACAGAAGCCATGGTAATCTATCTGGTAGCTGATCTCACAATTTCCACTATATTATATACATTAAATGGCTTGGCGATAACTGCTATGACGTTTTTCAGCTGCATGGTTTCTTCCCCCGGCAGCACCATCCCGCTCATGAGAATGGCCGGGATATTACGGTTTTTTCCTTCCAGCTTTTTTAGCACGTTAAACCCGTCTAGACCCGGCAATTTGTAATCAATAAAAATTAAATCAAACGAATGAGAATAGATTAGATCTAATGCTTCTTTTCCTGTCTTTGCGGTTAATACCCGGTGTCCTTCATTTGTTAAAAGATCCTTCAGCAATAATCGGATCCCGGGCTGGTCATCCACTACTAGTATATCTGCTTCCATGATAATCCTCCTCAGATGAAGAAGTGACCCCATGTTTTACATTCGACAGAGGAGTGAGATTTTCCTGCTAGAAAGAGAAAAAAAGTGATGGCGCTTTGCCAGGAGTAAGGAAATCCTTTGTGTCGCAAGGGTTGCTCTTTCGCTGAATGATGCACCGCTCTCACGCCAAATTCATCACACAAAAAACCGGATAAGTAACCACAGCAATTGCCTGCGGGCCACTATCCGGCTCTCTATCAAATCAATCTATTTCTTTTCCTGATACTCCACGGCCGCTCCAATAAACCCTTTAAACAGCGGCTGTGGTCTTGTCGGTCTGGAAGTGAATTCCGGGTGGAACTGGCTCGCGACAAACCATGGATGATCCTGATTTTCGATCGTCTCCACCAGCCGGCCGTCCGGGCTTGTCCCGGAGAAAATAAAGCCGTGTTCGGTCATTTGTTCCCGGTACTCATTGTTAAATTCATAGCGGTGGCGGTGGCGTTCTTCAATCATATCCGCCCCGTCATAGGCTGCTTTCACTTTGGTGCCATCCTTCAGCCGGCACGGATACAAGCCAAGTCTCAACGTGCCGCCCATGTCGGAAATATGCTTCTGTTCCGGCAAAAGGTCGATAATCGGATGCGGTGTCTGCGGGTCAATTTCCGCAGAATGCGCCCCGTCCAGCCCGAGCACATTGCGGGCAAATTCCACTGTTGCCAGCTGCATGCCGAGACAGATACCCAAATACGGCACCTGATTTTCCCGAGCATAACGAATCGCCTCGATTTTCCCTTCGATCCCGCGGTCGCCGAACCCGCCTGGCACAAGGATGCCGTCCACATGCTGCAGTTCTTTTGTGATCGAATCCTTATCAAGTTCTTCCGCATTGATCCAGTGGATATTAATATCGGTATCATAGGAATAGCCGGCATGTTTCAGTGCCTCCGCAACGGACAGATAGGCATCCGGAAGTTCCACATACTTGCCGACAAGTCCGATGTCGATCTTTTTGGAAAGTGTACGAACCCGATCCACCAAATTTTTCCACTCTGCCATATCCGCTTCCTGGCAGTGCAGACCAAGTTTGTCGCACGCCAGCTGATCAAGCTTCTGCTCCTGCAGAGAAATTGGCACCTGATACAGTACATCGGCATCGCGCATTTCAATGACCGCATCTTCATTAATATCACAGAACAGCGCAATTTTCTCTTTCATGCCCTGGCTGATTTCATGCTCGGTTCTCAGCACCACAACATTCGGCTGAATCCCCAGGGAACGCAGCTCTTTGACACTGTGCTGAGTCGGTTTTGTTTTCATTTCCCCGGCTGCGCTGATGTACGGTACAAGGGTACAGTGAATGTACATGACACTGTCTCTGCCGACATCACTCTTAATCTGCCGGATTGCTTCCAGGAATGGCAGTGACTCAATATCTCCGACCGTTCCGCCAATTTCAGTTATGACCACATCTGCTTTGGTCGCTTCCCCGGCGCGGAAAACCTGTTCCTTGATTTCATTGGTAATATGTGGAATCACCTGCACCGTGCCGCCCAGATAGTCGCCGCGCCGCTCTTTGCGGATGACACTGGAGTAAACTTTCCCGGTCGTGATATTGGAGTATTTATTTAAATTAATATCTATAAAACGTTCATAATGCCCCAAATCGAGATCGGTTTCCGCCCCGTCCTCGGTGACAAAAACCTCTCCGTGCTGATAAGGGCTCATTGTCCCCGGATCGACATTGATGTAGGGGTCAAATTTCTGGATGGTTACCTTCAATCCCCGGTTTTTCAAGAGCCTCCCAAGTGAAGCAGCAGTAATCCCTTTACCAAGGGAGGATACCACCCCGCCCGTTACAAAAATATACTTCGTCACTACGCATCCCTCTTTCTGTTTTTCTCCTGTTTCCTAGTTTGTACGGTTCTTTGTGAAAGTTGTATGATTTCTTGAATACCATATCTTTCTTTCCTGAAAATAATAAAAGCGCCTCCCCGAACTTGGGGAAACGCTTGGTGTTTGGATTTAAAGAGCCCAAATAAAATTGTACTGATAGCGGGGGGAAAAGTCAAGCACCTCTCGCTTACTGCTTTTCTTCCTCGTCTTCATCGTCTTCGGAATCATCGGTGTAGTCGTCGTCATCCGTTTCGTCATCAAAATCATCGTCATCCAGCTCATCGACCATTTCATCGATATCCTCATCGACAATATCCAGCTCTTCCGCGTTTAGCGTTAACTCTTCTTCTTCTTCCTGATTTTTGTCTGTATCCTTATTGGCGGCCTTGGTCTGAGTTTTTTTCTTTTTCTTCTTCTTTTTCTTCGGTTCGGAAACAATATCTTCATCCATCTGTTCCACCGGGTACCAGCGCTTCAGCCCCCACATGTTGGAACCGACTGTCATAAACCGGCCATCGACATTCATATCGGTGTAAAACTGTGCAATATTATTTTCCTTTTCCCCGTCCTTGTATTCTTTTATTTCTGTAACCCGGGAAAAGATATCGTTAAAGTTCATCGCCTTTTTCTCGTCTAGCAGCAAAAGGCTCGCCAATTCCAGCATAGACGTTTTCTTCAGCTCTTCGTGGCTGTAGTCCTTCAAGCTCACGGTCACGCACTCCCTTTACTCATAAGTTTAAGCGGCAGACGGAAAATGACTCAGCTGCCTCTCTAGTTATTCGTTATTCCCAATATGTTCAGTAAATCATACCTTACATTATAAACAAATACAAATGGATTATGCCAGTCGGGCGGTCTCTTTTTAGTGCCTGTCACTTCCCGAATTTTGTCGAATCTGATCTGCCGCCCCGGAAAAGGTGGTGCTTTTTAATCTAACAGCAACTTTTCATTTAGTAGATGGTTGACTTGAGCGACCGCCTGAGTAGAAATCGACACGCTCTAAGTTACATTTTTCCATCAACTACGAAACAAAAACATCTAATCAAAAAAAGAAGGAAGCAGCCGGCGCTGTGCCAGCTCCTTCCGCTCAAGTTTACATATTCCTTCTGTACTGGCCGCCCACTTCATATAATGCGGTGGTGATCTGCCCGAGGCTGGCTACTTTTACGGTTTCCATCAGTTCAGCAAAAATATTGCCGTTTGAGGCTGCTGTCTGTTTCAGACGGTTCAGTGCTTCTGTTGTCGCATCCTCATGCGTCTTTTGGAACCGGTGCAGTTCACTGATTTGATGCTCTTTTTCCTCCTGGGAAGCGCGCGCCAGTTCCATTGAGTCGATATCTTCCTCTGATGGCGGGTTCGGGCTCAAATAGGTGTTGACCCCGACAATCGGCAGCTCGCCGGAATGCTTTTTGCCTTCATAATAAAGCGATTCTTCCTGGATTTTTCCGCGCTGATACTGCCGCTCCATCGCACCAAGCACGCCGCCGCGGTCATTCATTTTTTCAAATTCCTCCAGCACCGCTTCCTCCACCAGATCTGTCAGTTCATCCACAATAAACGAACCCTGCAGCGAGTTTTCATTCTTCGTCAGGCCAAATTCCTTGTTGATGATCATCTGAATCGCCATCGCCCGGCGCACCGATTCTTCTGTCGGTGTCGTGATTGCCTCATCATATGAATTCGTGTGCAGCGAATTTGTATTGTCCTGAATCGCAAGCAGCGCCTGCAAAGTCGTGCGGATATCGTTAAACTGAATCTCCTGTGCATGCAGTGAGCGTCCGGACGTCTGGACATGATACTTCAGCTTCTGGCTGCGCTCATTCGCACCGTATTTGTCACGCATCGTAATCGCCCAGATTCTCCGTGCCACCCGGCCGATCACCGTATATTCCGGATCCAGCCCGTTGGAGAAGAAGAACGACAGATTCCGGGCAAATTTATTCACATCCATGCCCCTGCTCAAATAATACTCCACATACGTAAAGCCATTTGCCAAGGTAAACGCCAGCTGGGTAATCGGATTGGCGCCGGCTTCTGCAATGTGATAGCCGGAAATCGACACCGAATAATAGTTGCGGACCTTTTTATCAATAAAGTACTCCTGAATGTCACCCATCATCCTCAGGGCAAACTCGGTCGAGAAGATGCAGGTATTCTGCCCCTGGTCTTCTTTTAAAATATCTGCCTGCACGGTCCCGCGCACGACAGCGAGCGTCTCCTCTTTAATCTGCTCATGTTCCGCAGGCTCGGGTTCCCGGCCATTCTCTTCCTTAAATTTGGCAAGCTGCTGATCAATCGCCGTATTGAAAAACATAGCCAAAATAATCGGCGCCGGCCCATTGATCGTCATCGACACAGACGTGGTCGGATGGGTCAGATCAAATCCGTCGTACAGCTTCTTCATATCTTCCAGCGTGCAAATATTGACTCCGCTTTCCCCGACTTTCCCGTAAATATCCGGTCGCGGTGCAGGATCTTCCCCGTACAGAGTCACCGAATCAAATGCGGTAGACAGGCGTTTAGCATCCCCGTCCTTGGATAAATAATGGAAACGGCGATTCGTCCGCTCTGGTGTCCCTTCGCCGGCGAACTGCCTCGTCGGATTCTCCCCTTTGCGCTTAAACGGGAAAACGCCGGCCGTAAACGGAAAGGAGCCTGGAACATTTTCTTTCAGCAGCCAAGTGAGCCGCTCCCCCCAATCCCGATATCTCGGGAACGCCACTTTGGGAACTTTCAGCCCGGAGATGGATTCTGTCACGATATCCATTTCGATTTCCTTATCGCGAATAGGGAATGTCATTGTTTCCTGACTGTACTTTTCCTTCGTCTCTTCCCAGCCATCCAACAGCTTTTTCGCCCGTGGTTCAAGCTGTTCGGCATATTGATCAATCGTTTGATCAATCGTCTCAAGTGTCTGTTCATCCTCTAATGCTTCTTTCGCACCTTCCAGCTGATACAGCTTGCGGGCAATCTCGCTCTGTTTGTTCGTATTTTCATGATAGCCGCGCACATGCTGGGCAATTTCCCTTAGGTAATGCCGCCGCTCATTAGTAATGATCATATTCTGTTTCTCGGCAATCACATTGCGCTCAAAGCCAATATCCTGATTCCAGCCGAATTTTTCATCCAACGTATCAATCAGGGAGGCAAACAGTGCATTCATCCCTGCATCATTGAACTGACTGGCAATCGTGCCGAAAACCGGGAATTTCTCTTTGTCCTGCTTGAACAGCATATGGCTGCGCTCATATTGTTTGCGCACCTGATTCAGGGCATCCTCCGAGCCTTTTTGTTCAAATTTATTAATCACGACAAAATCGGCAAAATCAATCATATCAATTTTCTCAAGCTGCGATGGGGCACCGAATTCCGCTGTCATCACATACATCGAGAGATCGGTGACATCGGTGATCGCAGCGTCGCCCTGGCCGATTCCGCTTGTTTCCACAATAATAAAATCAACGCCGGCTGCCCGGACCACATCAATCACGTCCTCAAGCGCACCGGACAGTTCATCCCGGGAGCCACGAGTCGCCAGCGAGCGCATGTAGACACGCTCATTGAAAATCGCATTCATGCGAATCCGGTCGCCCAGCAAAGCCCCGCCCGTTTTCTTTTTCGTCGGGTCAATCGAGATAACGGCAATCTTTTTATCAGGAATTTCATTGAGAAACCGGCGAATCAGCTCATCGGTCAGCGAGCTTTTTCCCGCTCCGCCGGTTCCGGTAATCCCGAGAACTGGAGCAGTCGTCTGCGTGTTTTCCCTGAGTTCGTCGAGCACCCGCTGTTTCTCCTCCTGATCAACTTCCTTGTTTTCCACATAGGTAATGAATTTAGCGATCGCCTTGCGCTTCCCGCCGAGCAACTGCTCCCGGTCTTTTTCCAGATCGACCTGAGGAATATAATCACATTGTTCGAGGATCTTGTTGATCATCCCCTGCAGACCATATTTCCTGCCATCTTCCGGGGAAAAGATCCAGGCGACGCCATAGTCGTGCAACTCCTTGATTTCCCGCGGAATAATCGTTCCCCCGCCGCCGCCGAATACCTTGATATGCGGTGCGCCGAGTTCTTTCAGCAGGTCAACCATGTATTTAAAATATTCTACGTGTCCGCCCTGGTAAGAGGAGATGGCAATGCCCTGCACATCCTCCTGAATCGCCGCATGCACGACGTCCTCCACCGAGCGATTATGTCCCAAATGAATAACCTCTGCCCCGCTTGCCTGCATAATCCTCCGCATAATGTTGATCGAGGCATCATGTCCGTCAAATAAACTGGAGGCAGTTACAAAGCGGACGGGGTGTTTCGGCTGATATACTGTATTTTCCATTTCACAAACTCCTCCCTGTGAAGCTCATTTCTTTTGGCTGAACGAAAATTCTGCGTCAGCGAGTGCCTTCCGATGTGCTGGGCGGAATCTCCAGCCCTTTCAGCAGGTAATGGATCTGCCTGTCGATGTATTCCTCAAGGGTAAACTGTCTGTGCAGCATCCAGCGGCGGAATCCCCACATCTGGCCCTGGACAAAAATATTATTTGCCAATAGCTGCACATCCTGTCTCGTCATTTCAAATGGCAGGCAGCTGACGATTGCCCGTTCCAGCATGCTCACCATGTCCCGTTCCTTCTGCAGCACATATTCCCTTGATTCCTTTTTCAGTGATTTGACTTCCTGGTAGAGGATCAGCACCTCTTCCTGCATGTCGTCCATTAACCAGAAGTACGACTCCAAAACAGTGATGAAATTTTCCACAGACGGCTGTTCGAAGTTGATTTTCGCTTCCAGCTGACCGCGTACCTGGTGATGAATCGAGTCCACAACAAGAAAAAGCACATCTTCTTTGGTGCGGATATATTCATAGAGCGTGCCGATGCTGAAACCGGATTCCTTGGCAATTTCTCTCGTGGTCGTGCGGTGAAAGCCTTTTTCCTTGAACAGCGTGATCGCCCCTTTGATCATCTGGCTGCGCCGCTTCTCAATTAATTCCCGGTCTTTTACGGAGGTAAGGATTTTATTCTGTTCCATGGCCTCGTGAGGTCCCCTCCTTTTTCCATTTTGCAAACCATTCGGATGCCAGCCGGTATGGGTCACTGTCCGCTGCAATGTGCGCCGCGTCCGGATGTGCTTCCATGAATTCCTTTACTTCTCGCCAGATCTCTTCCCGGATCAGTTCATAGACTTCCAGTTCTTGCTGTCTGATTCGTCTTTTTTCCCCTGCAGCAGTTCCATACAGATAGTCCTGGTGTTCCTTGATTTTCTCCCATAACGTATCGATTCCCTGGTGTTCGGTGGAAATGGTTTTGACAATCGCTGGTTTGTGGTCACCGGGGGCGGTAACTTTGATAAGTTCGCGCACCAATCCTTTTAATTTACTGAAACCTGGGAGATCCGCCTTATTGATCACAAATAAATCGGCAATTTCCATGATCCCCGCTTTGAAAATTTGCAGCACATCCCCGCTGTTCGGCGTAAGCACAAGGGCGGTGGTGTCTACCATTTTCATAATGTCCAGCTCGGATTGCCCAACCCCGACGGTTTCCACAAGTACGACGTCAAACCCGTACGCATCGCAAATTCGGATGGCATCCTTGGTTGCCCGCGCCAGCCCGCCCAGGCTCCCGCGTGTTGCCATGCTGCGGATATAAACCCCCTCATCGGTAAAATGCTCATTCATCCGCACCCGGTCACCAAGCAATGCCCCACCACTGAACGGACTCGTCGGATCCACCGCAATCACCGCAACGGTTAGATTTTCCTGGCGCAGATGGGTGATCAGCCGGTTGACGAGAGAACTCTTCCCGGCCCCAGGTGAACCGGTAATCCCGATATAGCTCGCATGCTTTTCCAGTGAGAAAATTTCACTGAGGAGCTGGAGCTTTTCCGGGTGGTCATTTTCCACCATGGTGATCGCCCTGGCCAGTGCACGTATATCTCGCTGTTTAATTCGTTCGACGATTGATTGCATTGGGATGTGTCATCCTTTCTGGGTTGGGTGCGGTTGCTTTGAGTGGAGCTGGGCGCGCGATTTTAACGTGTTGTCGCGCGACTTTGGCGTGGAACCGCGCGATTTGGCCGCTTCCTCGCGCGACTTGATGTGCGGGGAAGCGCGATTCAACAGTTCACTCGCTCGACTCAGGCGTCCGTTCGCCCGATTCGGACTGCGACTTGCCCGTTTTGTCGTGCAGGTCGCCCGATTCCGCTGCGTGTTCGCCCGATCTCACGGCGAATCACTCGCCTCAGACCACCACACTCAATCGCCCACATCCACAACCTCAAACCAAACCTATTTCGTCAGCATCCGTCCAATAACCAGCCGCTGTATTTCATTCGTTCCTTCATAAATCTGTGTAATCTTCGCATCCCGCATATAACGTTCCACTGGGTAATCCTTCGTGTAACCATAGCCGCCGAAGACCTGCACAGCCTCCACTGTGATTCGCATAGCTGCATCGCCGGCGAACAGTTTAGACATGGCTGATGCTTTTCCATACTGCTTACCTTCCGACTCGAGCCATGCAGCCTGGTAGGTTAATAGTCTTGATGCCTCTACATCTGTTGCCATATCCGCGAGTTTAAAAGAAATACCCTGGTTAGCAGCGATTGGCTTGCCGAACTGTTCGCGTTCTTTGGCATAATCCACAGCCGCATCCAGCGCGCCCTGTGCAATCCCCAGCGCCTGGGCCGCAATGCCGTTGCGTCCACCGTCGAGAGTAGTCATGGCAATCTTAAACCCTTCTCCTTCCGCGCCGAGCATGTTTTCCTTAGGAATGCGGCAGTTTTCGAAAATCAGCTCTGTTGTTGGTGAGGAACGGATCCCCAGTTTCTTTTCCTTCTTGCCGAATGTGAAGCCCTCTGATCCTTTTTCCACGATAAATGCGCTGATTCCTTTATGAGCAGCAGCCCCGTCAGTCTTGGCAAAGACGAGATAAAGGTCGGCAACTCCGCCATTGGTAATCCACACCTTGCTGCCGTTCAGCAGATAGTCATCCCCATCCTTAGTGGCAGTAGTTTTCATTGCTGCCGCGTCACTCCCGGAACCTGGCTCGGACAAGGCGTATGCTCCCAGCGCCTCCCCTGTCGCCAGTCGGTGGAGGAATGTTTTCTTCTGTTCTTCCGTGCCATATTTATAGATAGGCCAACTTGCCAGAGATAAGTGGGCAGACAATGTCACCCCAGTCGATGCACATACGCGGGAAAGCTCCTCCACCGCAATCACATAGCTGACAAAATCCGAGCCAATTCCGCCGTATTCCTCTGGCCAAGGAATGCCGGTCAGTCCAAGCTCCGCCATCTTATCAAAAATCTCCCGGTCAAAGCGTTCCTCCTCGTCCCGCTCGGCCGCTGTCGGTTCCACTTCCTTCGCGGCAAAATCACGAACCATTTTGCGCAGCATTTCCTGTTCTTCACTTAGTTGAAAATTCATGCTGTTTCCCTCCTAATCTTTTATCAAATGTTTTGCAATCACCATATGTTGAATTTCATTTGTTCCTTCGTAAATTTCCGTCACCTTGGCATCCCGGAAAAACCGCTCGACCGGATAGTCTTCGGTATAGCCGTAGCCGCCGTAAACCTGGACCGCCTCAATCGCCGTTCGCATGGCTGTTTTGGAGGCATACATTTTGGCCATCGATGCTTCCTTGCCACATGGCAGGCCCCGCTCGACCATGGCCGCTACATGATAGACTAATAGTTTCGCAGCCTCCACCTCTGTTGCCATATCCGCCAATTTAAAGGAGATCCCCTGATGGGCGGCAATCGGTTTGCCAAACTGCTCCCGCTCTTTGGCATAGCTGGCGGCATGCTCGAGGGCTGCCTCAGCGATCCCCAACGCCTGTGCGGCAATCCCGATGCGCCCGACATTTAGATTGGCCATAGCAATGTTGAAGCCATTACCTTCCTCACCGAGCAGTTGGGAAGCAGGGATCCGGCATTGGTCAAAATTCAGTTGCACCGTGCTTGAGCCATGCAGCCCCATCTTATTTTCCTTTTTGCCGATCACGAGGCCCGGCGCATCTTTTTCCACAATAAACGCACTAACACCATTCTCGGCTTTTGCAAACGTAATATATGTATCTGCAAAACCGCCATTGGTGATAAACACCTTCGAGCCATTCAGCACATAATCATTGCCGTCTTTTTTCGCCGTTGTTTTCATGCTGGCAGCGTCCGATCCTGAGCCCGGTTCGGTCAGGGCAAATGCCCCCAGATACTCGCCAGTTGCAAGTTTTGGAATATAGCGCTGCTTCTGCTCCTCTGTGCCAAAGTGAAGAATCGGATTGGTACCGACAGATGTATGCACAGACAGGATCACCCCAAGTGTCGCACTCACTTTTGCCAGCTCGTGGATCGCGATGATGTAGGAACTATAATCCATCCCTCCGCCGCCATATTTTTCTGGAATCGGGATGCCCATTAAACCCAGCTCGCCCATTTTTTCAACGATTTCTTTCGGGAAACGATCTTCTGCCTCCATCCGCGCAATTTCCGGCACGACTTCCTTTTGAGCAAAATCACGAATCATTTTCCGCATCATTTCCTGTTCTTCAGAAAAATTCATATCCATAGGGGGCCCCCCTTCCTTTACTTCAAGTTTGATTAGTCATATTGATAAAAGCCACGGCCGGACTTTTTCCCGAGCCAGCCCGCTTGAACGTACTGCCGCAGTAGTGGGCACGGGCGATACTTACTGTCACCGAATCCGTCCTGAAGCACTTCCATGATGTACAAGCAGGTGTCCAGTCCGATAAAATCCGCCAAGGTCAGCGGCCCCATCGGATGGTTCGTGCCAAGTTTCATAACAGTATCCACGTCCTCAGGAGAAGCCACACCTTCATACACGGTATAGATCGCTTCATTGATCATCGGCATCAGTACCCGGTTGGAGACAAACCCCGGAAAGTCTTTTACTTCCACCGGCGTTTTGTTCAGCTGTTCCGTCACCGCCTGGATTGCCTGATACGTTGCATCGCTCGTCTGCAGACCGCGGATGATTTCCACTAATTTCATAACTGGAACCGGATTCATAAAATGCATGCCAATTACCTGATCCGGACGATCGGTGCTAGCTGCGATTTCCGTGATTGGCAGAGAAGATGTGTTGGAAGCCAAAATCGCATGCTCCGGTGCATAGGAATCCAGATCGCTGAACACCCTTGTTTTCACATCGATATTTTCTACCACCGCTTCAATGACAAAGTCACAGTTGCTGACATCCCGCAATTCGCTGGTTGGAGTTAGGCGTTCCAGCGTTTCTTTCTTCTCCGCTTCCGTTATACGCTCTTTTGCCACCGCACGAGATAGAAGTTTATCAATATTCTGCATTCCTCTATGGAGGGAATCTTCATCCTGGTCGTGAAGCAGCACATTAAAACCGGCCTGGGCAAAAACCTGGGCAATCCCTGCGCCCATCTGTCCAGCGCCGATCACCATTACTTTATTAATTTTCATGTATGGGTCCTCCTTTAGTAACATTTTACGTATGCGGGTGGCGGGCGAGCGCTAGAGTTTCCTCATTGAGAGGATCCTAGAATTTCTCTATCGATCCTTTTGGTTCCTCAGCAGCTTTCTTTTGTTCTTGTGAGCCGTTCTATCCATCTTTTCGAGCCTCCAGCCACCTACTTTTGATCTTGAGAACCGTTCTATCCATCTTTTCGGACCTCTAGCCACCCACTTTTGATCTTGAGAACCGTTCTATCCATCTTTTCGGACCTCTAGCCACCTACTTTTGATCTTGAGAACCGTTCTATCCATCTTTTCGGACATCTAGCCACCCACTTTTGATCTTTAAAACCGTTCTATCAATCTTTTCAGACCCTCAGCCGCTCTCTCCTGATCTTTAGAACCCGCCTGCGCTGAAGTTTCACTCAAAAGCGCTGAAAACCCCACACCACACCCACTTCAATCCCTCATACCTTGCACACTACCAAACAACTCTTATCCTCTCGGCACTTCCACTAACACCGCATCGCCCTGGCCGCCGCCGCTGCAGATGGCTGCAATGCCAAGTCCGCCGCCTCGGCGCTTCAATTCATGAACCAAGGTCAAAATAATGCGGGCACCGCTTGCGCCAATCGGGTGGCCAAGTGCAACCGCGCCACCATTGACGTTTACCTTCTCCGGATCAACCCCGGCAATTTCGCCGCTTGCCAGGGAAACGGCTGCAAATGCCTCATTGATCTCGAATAAATCAATATCATCTTTGCCGTAGCCGGTTTTCTCCAGCAACTTATTAATCACCAATCCTGGTGTTTTCGGAAAATCCTTTGCTTCCACAGCAACCTCTGCGTGACCAAGCACTGTTGCCATTGGTGTTCTGCCGAGCTCTTCCGCTTTTTCATCTGACATAACAACAAACGCGCACGCCCCGTCATTAACTCCCGGTGCATTGCCGGCTGTGATCGTGCCATCATCGCCGAATGCCGGACGCAATTTGGCCAGCTTTTCCACTGTCGTGTCTTTGCGCGGTGCCTCGTCTGTATCCACCACAACCGGATCCCCTTTGCGCTGCGGAATTTCCAGGCTGACAATCTCTTCGGCAAATTTGCCCTCATCGATTGCCTTTACTGCACGCTGATGGCTGCGGTAGGACCACTCATCCTGCGCTTCCCGCGTCAGTTCATGATCCGCTGCGGTTAAATTTCCGTAACTGCCCATATGCACGCCGTTAAACGAACAAGTCAGCCCATCATGGACCATCATATCGATCTGTTTTTTATCACCCATTCGGTTGCCCCAGCGAGCATCCGGCAGAATATATGGCGCATTGCTCATACTTTCCATACCGCCGGCCACAATTACATCCTCATCACCCAGACGAATCAGCTGGTCAGCCAATGTGACACTGCGCAGACCCGAGGCACAGACTTTATTAATGGTTTCTGTTTTGACATCCCATGGAATACCTGCCTCACGCGCAGCCTGACGGGAAGGAATCTGTCCCTGTCCGCCCTGCAGCACCGTTCCCATGATGACCTCATCAATGTCCGCGCCATCCATGCCGGCACGCTGTAATGCTTCAGCTATCGCCTTTCCGCCCAGTTGTGATGCCGTGAATGGTTTTAGTCCTCCGCCAAACTTTCCAAAAGGCGTCCGTGCACCTGATACAATTACTGTTTTTCTCATTAAAAATCCTCCTTCAAATTGAGTGATTTTCCCTGCGATTGAACGCTCGCTCAAGTTCTATGCTAAAGAAAAGAGGGGATGTCCCCCCCTCCTTCTATTAAGCTGTTTTCTCTTCTTCTTCCGTAAACACGGACAATGCCAAAATTTCCGCAACGTCCATCGTACTGATATCTTCATCCACGTCTTTTGCCTTCGTTCCGTCACTCAGCATCGTCAGACAGAACGGGCAGGCGCTGGAAATCATGGTCGGCTCAACGGCCATAGCCTGTTCCGTGCGGGCCACATTGATGCGGTTGCCGGTCGTTTCCTCGGACCACATCAGGCCGCCGCCCGCTCCACAGCACATGCCGTTTTCCTTGCTGCGCTTCATTTCCACCAGTTCCAGACCCGGAATCGCCTTTAAGATTTCCCTCGGCGGATCATACACCCCATTATATCTTCCCAGGTAACAGGAATCATGGTAGGTCAGACGCTCATTAATCGAGAGCTGCGGCTTCAGTTTGCCATTCATCACCAGGTCATACAGCATTTGTGTGTGATGATAGACCTCTGCCTCAAAACCAAAATCCGGGTACTCATTTTTGAAAATGTTATAAGCATGCGGATCAATCGTTACAATCTTGGTCACACCATTTTTCTCAAATTCTTTAATATTTTTCTCAGCGATTTCCTGGAATAAAAATTCATTCCCGATTCGGCGTGCCGTATCCCCGGAGTTCATTTCCTTGTTTCCAAGAATCGCAAAGCTGACGCCCGCCTGATTCATCAGTTTGGCAAAAGCAATCGCGATTTTCTGGCTCCGGCTGTCATAGGAACCCATGGAGCTTACCCAAAACAGATATTCAAAGTCTTTATCTTCTTTTTTCAGTTCTTTAATCGTCGGAATAGACACCGATTCGTCCGTCTCACGCCATTTAATGCGGTCTTTTTTTGAAAGCCCCCACGGATTACCCTGGCGCTCGATGTTCATTACTGCACGCTGTTGTTCTTGATCCATTTTCCCCTCGGTCATCACGAGATAGCGGCGCATGTCGATGATTTGTCCCAAATGTTCATTATTTACCGGGCAGGCATCTTCACAGTTGCGGCACGTCGTACAACCGGCAAGCTCTTCCTGTGTGATAACATCCCCGATCATGCTGAGGTCCTGCACCGTGGCCGCCGCCTCATTGCTTGCACTCGCCTGATTTCCCTGTGCTCCGGCAAAGGCATAAGCAGGCACCCAGGGGCTTTTTCCGGTAATTGCTGCGCCTTTTTCGGTCAAGTGGTCGCGCAGTTTGATCATAATATCCATCGGTGACAGCATTTTCCCTGTTCCCGAAGCCGGACACACATCAGTACAGCGCCCGCATTCGACACAAGCATAGAAATCCAGCATTTGCCGCTGCTCGAAGTCTTCCACTTTTCCGACTCCGAAAGAAATATCTTCTTCGTTCTGTTCTTCATCTTCATCCATGTCAAAATCAATTTTCTGCAATTTGCCCGGTGTGCGTTTGCTCAAGAACACATTGACCGGCGCTGCGATTAAATGCGCATGCTTGGACTGCGGCACATAAACCAGGAATGTCAGAATCGTGATGGTATGTACCCACCATGCCACATAAAACAGCACCATCGCCGCGGCCGGAGACAACCAACCGAAGCCTAACGCTATTAAACTGGCAACCGGCTCTGTCCATGTCGCTGCATGGCCATGCCAGATTTGCGCCATCGCATTCCCGAACAGGACCGACACCATCAATGTTCCAATAAATATTAATACAAGTCCAGCCTTAAATCCTCGCTTCAGCCGCACAAGTTTTTCCATGTAGCGGCGATAAAACGCCCAAGCCACAGCCACCAGGATCATTAACGTGACCAGTTCCTGGAAGAACACAAATCCCGGGTAAAAAAATCCAAGCGGCAAATGATTCCCTGGCACGAGGCCTTTCACAAACATATCAATGGCCCCAAACTGAACCAGGATAAAACCATAAAACATCATCACATGGATCGCGCCCGATTTTTTATCCTTCAGCAGTTTCGACTGGCCAAACACAATCTTCCCGATGCGCTTGAGACGCCATTTGAGATCCCTATCAAACTCGGACTTCTTCCCCAGCCGGATGTAAGCCACTCTGGTAGCTATGACTTTAGCAAACAAGTAAATGCCATACATGGTGATCGCAATAAACGCAATCCAATTAATCAGCAAAAATGTATCCACTGTCCCGCTCCCCCTTTTGCAGTAATCTATCGTGATACGTGCGCTTGAAATCCTATTCAACTAGCAAACCAACCACTGCATACGTGCCGCAGTGCGGCGCGAGATGATAGCGATTTCAAAATGATGTTATTGGACAGATAAAGTTTCGTTACCTTTACTATAAATATGAATGATCATTCAGTCAACCGTTAATTACTAATTGGATGATTTAATGTGGACCGGGAAAGCCGTATTTCCATTCAAAAAACTTCCCTCACCCACCATTTTCACCGATACGAATACAGCATCCAAAAGCCGATATCCTCAAATCCGATACGCTTATAGATAGCCTCGGCCTCCGGATTGTCATAGAACAAACAGAGTTCTTTGCCTTCACTCAGAAGCTTACTGCACAACCTGACCATACACTTGGTTGCATATCCTTTTCGCTTAAAAGCTTCTAGGGGTGCCACACTAACTACCATGCCGGACAGGGAATTTTCTGCCGTTGTCGAAGCAGTGGACACCATTTTCCCGTCTTCTTTGATGAAAAATGTCCGTGAAAAACCGGTCTCCAAGCCACGGCGTTTTCGTTCTGCCGTTATGGTAGTGTCGGCGAATTCCGGGATGTGATTGAGCAGTTCCACCAACTGTCCGGCATCTTCCGGCAGGGCCTGTTGAACCACTTGTGTATCCTGATTTTCCTGTTTAACATTGGTGCATTTTGCATAATACATCTTTCGTTTCCGCTTCAGCTGCCGTCCGATATACGGCTCGATTTGTGCTGTGATCTCTTGTAACCCGGACAGCATCCGATACTCCGAATCCTGTGAGATAATTTCTGCAAACCCCTTAGCATCAAAAGGACCTGCGGCAAACGGTATGTAATTTTCTTCATATTTCAGCAAAACAGCCATCAGCTCACCATCTCCATTAAATTCACCCCATACCTTCTGAAATTCCTGCTCATAGCCATACGCCTCGATGTCTCCAATAATAAACAAGTTTTCAGCCGGCTTCGTTTTTAGCAGCTGAAAACATTTGGCATGATCTTCTTTTGTGAGTTGTCTAATCATGGTTGTGAGCTCCTCTGCTGTGGTTTTTCAAATAAGGGCGACCCCACTTAGGGAAATCGTCCACGTTTAAATTTTTATTGATTAATCTTCCAAGCCTCATAAAATTCTTTCACGGTTGAATACCTTTTACTGCGATCTTCATCAACAGCTCTTATGGCAACTTCATAAAGACCTTGATTAGCGTCCCACTTTGAGAAGGATCGATCCTTTTCGCCCCCCAGTAGCCCAAACGCAATCGCCCCAAGATTAAAGACATTCGTAACAGAATCGATTGGAGAGCCAAGTTCATATTCCTCCGGTGATTTATAACGAGTTGAACCCCAAAAGTTCTCACCTATATCATTTACAGAAGGTGATTTTCGATAAAAATCAATATCGCATATTTTTGCTTCATCATTCTTGAAATCGTATAGAATACTGCCATCATAAAAGTCTACTGCAACATAGTTTTGCGATTCTGCATAAGTATGGAAAGAAAGGATCGCATTTAAGGCCTTTAAACGTTTTTTCACTTCTAACTTCTTAAAACGATAGTACGGTGACTTAGGGTTCGTATATTTTGCTGCTCCGCCAAACGACCAATGAGAATGCAAACATTCGCCTTCAAACCATTCAAATACCAGTGCATAACCATTTTCAGTGGAAAAATGATCTAAAAACTTTATTAGGTCTGGGTGTTTTAACGATTGGTAAACTGGCACAGACTTTTTCAGCCGTCCGATAGCATCCTGCGTGTTTCCAGTAAAGTCAACAGGTTTTGCTCCGGCATATTTCACAAAATACTTTTGACCATCTTTCTCCACACCGAAACTTATATTTCCTGAATCCTGTTGATCAAACACGCAAAAAACACTCCCCAATTGTTTTAACCAATTGAAGTTATGTCTTTCTTGTAATTGAAAATCCACTTTATCAAGTGTCATTGTAATTAAGTTCTTCTCTTGAAATTTCTCCAAAATATAAGCCTCCTTGTTTATGCTGCTCAAACCAATCAAGTGCCCTCTGCTCCATTTCCTTCACGAATGGCTTTTTTGCTTTGCTGTAGAAGCTCGTATCATCATACCGCCCGGCTAATTCTTCTTTAAAACGTGTATATCGTTCGACTTCTGCAGGATGGGTCCTTAAATAATCTCGCAACACCAAATGTCGTTTAATTTGAGGATGATCAATTTGATAAACATGAATATGATGGGTTCTGTTTTCCCCGCCCTTACGGAATAATCTTCTGCCTGGTATGCCCCATTCGCCAGCAACATCATAGCAAAGCGATAGCATTTGTTCATTGAATGAATCGATTTTCCCAATGTCTTGAACAAGGCACATCATGTCAATAACAGGTTTTGCCTTCAACCCTGGTACAGAAGTGCTGCCAAAATGTTCAAATTTTATTACCTCATCGCCAAATACCCTTCTTAAAAGTTGAGTCTCATCCTCAAATATTCGAATCCAGTTCTCATCGTATTCCGTAAGCCGAACCTTCATTGGATCCTCTCCTTAAATTGACTCATTTAGCAGTTTAAGTTGATGAAAATTCCGTTACTTAACTAAACATGCTCTTGCACTTCCCGGATAATTTTCCATTGTTCACCATTATTGTACCAGTTCTCAATCGTAAACAAACGAGCTAATTCCTCGCCATTTTTCTCGAGAACCTGTTCGTAAAAAACAACTGCATTTTTGGCGTTTCTTAACCGAATGACCCTGTTCTCAAACCTCTTTTTCTCACCGCCATGAAAAGAAACGGATTGACGCATACCTTTCACAGCCTCTGAGCGATTAAAAAATGCAGGTTTTTCTTGACCGCGGATAAAAAAGGTGACGTAATATTCAGCCGACATGATTTTTTCCAGTTGGGAAGTATCTCCGGTTTTCATCACATCAGCCCATTTAGAGAAATAAGCATCATGAGTTTGGATGAAATCTTCATGTTTATCCTGTATAGAATTAGACATAAAACCCTCCGTCATTTCTTTAATATTTCTCTCGTCATAGTAATCAGATGTCCCTTTTGTGTAGCTACTATTTCACTCACTGAATTTCTCTCTATAAACTTCAAATAAAGAAAACCGGTGCAAAAAACAAAACGAGCAAAAAGATGAGCGGGTAAAATGCCACTCGAGCAATGGAATTCCCCTTTACACCCAATATTTCCAACGGATCCTTTGCCGGAGCATAAATCCAGTTTGCCAGTCGTTCCAGCCTGCTTCTTTTCACTGGGATGTCCGGCATTTCCACGTGAAATTCATCCAGCTTGTTGTGAAGCTCATCTGGGATCTCCCTTTTACTCATTTGTTCACCTCCAGTAATTCTTTCAATTTTTTCAGTGAAGCATGCAGCCGTGACTTCACGGTGCCTACCGGGATTTCAAGAATTTCCGAAATATCCTTTTGCGACAGATCATGATAGTAGGTTAATAGAATAACTGCCCGTTGTTCATCGGGCAGTTGCTGAATTGCTGCTTGCACCGTGAGTTTGTCTTCGTGTGGAAAGCTCTGTTGCTGACTTTGCACATATAAAAATGGCAGTATTTTTTTCATTCGGCTCCGTTTTTTTATCCGATTTATCATGAGCTGGTAAGCCATGCGGAACAAATACGTTTTGATACTGGATTTATTCTCATCGAAATGATCCTGGTATTTATGAAAACGGACAAAGGTATCTTGCACGAGATCAAAACACAGTTGTTCATCCTGGCAATACCGGTAGAGAAACTGGTAAATTGGCGTTCTATAGGCAACAAACAGTTCCTCCATTAAAAGCTCATTCCGCTTTTCCATATCCGCAGATACCGCCTCTTTACTTGAACTCATCCGACCACCGCGCTTTTATCCCTTTAAATACAAATGCGATCCTGGTAATGAACCAGATAAATGTGATTAATGAAAACACGAACGTTTGATGAATGAAAAATTGTATCCAAGGGCTGTCGATGTTGTCGCCCCGAAGCAAAAATAACAAAAGGCCCATTATACACAAAAATGTATGAATAGCAGCTATAATGATGACATAATCCCATCTCGTCCAGTGGAAATAAATGTCCGACTTGCTAAAGTCAATATCACCCTTTTTATCCCGAGCAACTTTTTTATTCATCGACGCAATTAGCACTGCATATGTCGTTCCAAGAATTGCTGCTACAATCGTACTGATGATCCATCCTAAAGCCATACCTTATCGACTCCTTTTCATACTTTTACTAACTTATACAGTTGGAGGGGCGAAAAGGTTCATTTGATTTTCAACAATTATGCCTTTGTTAGATACTCAATCTTATGTATATCTTTATAATTATTTTTATCTGCTCGATAACTGTCTTGCAATGAAGCCTCATAAACACGTAAATACTGTTTCGGTGTTAATAAGTAAAATTTTGCCCCTTCCTTTTTATGAATTTCCAAGTCCTCTAACATCACTCCCGCAAAAGACGGCAAAGTATCAATAACGCCAAACCCGACGAATAAACCACTTTTCACAAATTCATGCTCATGTAAATCTACTAAGCGATATTCAAGAGATTCCATAAGCCGCGCTATACGATCCCAATCAAAAATAGCTTTTTTAGCAGGGACTTCCCAGCCTCTTTTATCACCAGGGACATGAATATCTAAATCCTGAGCATCCCAGCTCTTTTCTGTAACAACTTCTAAACCAACTGACCCCATTAACAATGGTGTAATTTGTATCTCATTCAATTTTCTTGCTATACTTAAAAACTCATGGAATTTATGATTTTCCATTACTCCTCCCTCTCAGAGCTAGCAATCTAGTATTTCAAACCCAATTTCGAACAATCATTCTAGTTGATCTAAAATCAGCTCCAAAACATCCTTCTCTGACATATTCTCCGTCAATATCATTTCTCTATCTACGCCAAGATAATCATTTGGGTTCCACCAGGAACGTAAGGAATCCTCTCCGAATTCCATCTTTTTCGCCCTAGTGTTGTGACGTATGACTGTTTCCTCAAAAGGTAGATCAAAATAATAAGTAAATGCCCTTTCATTATAAAACTGGATCAAGTTATTCAGCATTTCACCATAACGAGTTTTATTCAAGATACCTTCCACAATCACAACTTCGCATTTATCTCTACCATATTTTGCAATTTCGCGAATCAAATCAATGGAAAGGTTCCCCTCTCTATCGTGAACCTTCAACATGTCACGGCGAACGACATCCTGAGCAACCACTAACGTTCCACGCCCGAAATGATTTTGAAGACTTTTCGCAGTCGTTGTTTTTCCGCTCCCAGAGTTTCCTCGTATGATAATTAGCTTAGATTCCATATTCTCGCCCACCTATTCCGCTTTCCGATAACCTACATCCAGACTTGATAAAGGAGATAGGTAAAAGCTGTTGCTCATTGAATAAATACAGATCACCATTATTTTTGATATGTATAAGGGATGATCTGACCAATCAGTGGCTCTACACCATTAACATGATATGGCATTAACTCATTCGCTTTTTCAACCTCTACCCATTGAATGTTGGTTATTTCTTCAGGATTTATTATATGGACATTCCCTTCTCTTACGGTCGCATTAAATGTAAAAAAGATTGCATGATTGCCAGATTCCTTAAAAAACGCCTCATTAATAGCCACTATACCTTTTGCTTCTATGCTCAAGCCCGTCTCTTCATAAACTTCACGAACTACTGCCGCTTCAAGTGTCTCATTTGCTTCAACTGCTCCACCTGGCAAACTCCAACTTTTACCCTCATTCTCAACCATAAGAAATTGGCCTAAATGATTTTGTATTATTGCATAGACTACGTCGACCCTTTTCATAATATCCACCTCCGTTCTTTTATTTAATAGATTGTAAGTCAGCAATACATCGCTCAATAACAGGATGTCTCTAACCCACCTATCAAGGCTCCTCTTTTTAAAATCATACTTTTACAAAATTTAATTTTACAAATGAGTTTTTCGTGAGTTCCCTTAGTTTTTGTTCTTCGATTCCGATTTTGAAAGATACAGCCAGTAATGTCTTCATCTTTATGTGCATAGCAGTTTCAGATAATGAACTGGATCCAAAGGTCGCGTCCATTTGTTTTACAGTTAAGGAGCTACAAGTTCCACTTTAATTCTATCCGGATCTTCAAAATAAACAGCGTAATGGTCTTCTCCACCAGCGAATGGATGCTGGTTTGTATAAAGTATAGTAGTCCCTTTATCTTTTAATTTCTTAGTCATATCATCAACGTGCTGGCGTGAAATTGCGTGAAATGCTAAATGATTTAGACCAACACGACATCTGTGGTAAGGAACGTCCAGAAACCGCTCTTCTGTTTGAACAAAAACGATGTAAATATCATCTATCTTCCAACTTTGGCCGCTTTCCCACTTTTGAAAAGGACTGTATCCTAACTCTTCAAGTAACCAACCCCAAAAATCAACGGATCTATTTAAATCAGAGACATATATTTCAATGTGGTGAAGTAATCCTTTTGACAGAAATAGCCCCCCTCTTTATTCCGTTAAACTTGCCGTTTAAGACCCGAAATTATTTCGCTGTTTCACATATCTAATATTTTCCTTCTGCTCGCTAATGTTCAGTCCAGGATGATACTTCTCAACTAATACAATTACCTCTTCTACCAATACCTCCAATTCATGTATAGCCTTCTGCGAATCACCCATCAATATATTCGTCATTCTGTCATAAAGCTTTTTCGGTTTAATCCGCATCTGTTCAATATTGAACTGAATCCATTTAAAAACAGGATGATGGACGTACATATGATTCAAACCAAACATAACACCAAACAGTTTCTTTTGTACTCCGCAGATGACATCGTAAAGCATTAACCAGTCTTCCCTTTTTAATAGCGCATGTCGATTATTCCATCGATTACTCAGCCAAAGGTTCTCCGTAATCATTTGTTTGGAAAGTTCTAGTGGATATGTAGCAACTCTATTTTTTAACGCCTTAACTCTTTCATCCCCGAAAAGGCTAATACCATCATCAATAGATGCTACAATACACTGTTTATTAAAATCAGTTTCATATCTGTCAATCACAACGTAAATAAAACGGTCAACGGTTGTAGACAGAAAGCTGCTTATCTCAAATTTAATGCCATCTTGGTCCAAATAAGCTTCGGACCACTCTTCTTCTTCATAAGGATAATACGATAAGATTGTGCCTTTAACGTCTTCAATTGGACCTTTGCGATCCTTATCTGTTGGAGCAGATGACCACAAAATATGTAATTCAATATCTGAATGCTCATCCTGTAAGTTCTTTGAAACAGAACCTGCCAATATAATAGCTTCTACCTTTGAATTCCCCCTATATATCGCTGCCATATCTATTGATTTTTGATAAAAGTCCATTCGTGTTAACTCCCAACTATTTGTTCTGCAAACCAGCCTGTTCTGCCCTCCTTCTCAACCACCGAATTTGGCCTCTATGATTTATCTCGTCTTCAAAAACATGAAACCAAATAAAATAATTGTTCGATGGCAATCCATCCCACAGCCTTTCTTCATATAGCCACTCGTCACTAAAGCCTTTCAGTTCCCTCAAGGTTCTTTCCCGTACTTTATTCAGCTTCTCCAAATAAAACTCCAGAGGATGCCCTTTTATCTCTTTGCGTCCCCGATCTCCAAGACCATACGCTGCTCCCCACTCCTTGTTGTCCTCCTCATTTGGTTTTCTCTTATCAAATAGCTCAATCTGAAAACCGAACTCGACAGCTGCCATATGAATAAGAAGGGAACCTATGGTATTGCTATTCTCGTCCTGAAGATAATCAAGTTGTTCTATGGTTAGTCCCTTTACCGTATTTAAGGTTGTAAATCTTGCATAGTTCATCATAGAAACTAATCTGCCTATTTGGTGATCGAATCCAGGCACATCCATAATCTTGAATAGATTTTGGTCTTCCATATGTTATATCTCCTTGTATTATAAATAATTAAGCCTATTCGCTTATTCCGTTATTGCCTATTCTCGAACACTATTTCCACCTTCTATATTGCTCTAGAATTTCATGTAATAAATACTTGTCAAACCCAGTTTTATTACTTATAAACTCTATTAAATCAATCATTGTTCCTTTTCTTGGCTCTTTATATAAACCTTCTGTTGTGCTTAAAGAAATATCCCAATTATCGAATTCCCAATGTGCAATTTCATTTTTATACGGAACTCGGCACTCTATTAATGGTGTGGACCTAATAATACTTTGAGAAGTTTGAGCTGCTTTTAAAAAGGCCTTTTTCTCTAAAGGTGTTGTATCATACATTTGTTTTGAGACTTTTCCATTCGGTCTGTGGTAAAGGATTTCTACATTTTCACCAAGGGGTTAAACCTGTATTTCTGCCGCTGGAAAAAACCTACTGTGTTTATCAAAACCGAAGTCCTCACTATTACCATCAATCAGGACAGGAACAATCCATTGATCCCCTAAATCGCACAAGTAACGATTCCCTATTTCATCTAATGCAATCACCGCCACGTGTGCATCTTCAGTATTTAGATCATGTCCTATCGGGTATGCTTCAACCCCATTCTTTCCTAACTCATCAAGTAACCAAATAGTTAGATCGAAACAATTACCAGAAAGCCCATATCGTTGTCGATGTTCTTTCATAAGAGAAACATCTCTTTGTGAACCCTCTTTTTCTTGATTAAAAACCCATAACTTACTTAATATTTCCATCGGGAAATTATCGAACTTGTGCCATGTTTCCAAGATTTTTTTACCTGGGAAAATGTGAACCCCCCCTCCTTGTTAAACAAAATCCCGCAACATGATAACTATTAAGATACCTTTAAATTTCTTTCATTTCGCTATCCCTCATCTGCTATTTGAATATATTCGTCTTTTTCCATAGGCTTCTTAAACTTCCTACGCCTGCTGCTTCCTCCGAATAAATACAGCTAAATACATAAAAACAACCATATATCCAATTAACATGAGATAACTTAACAATTCAGGAGGATTTCCGAGCACAATCTCCCACGCACCGCTTCCAAAGTGATAGGATGGCAGCCACTCGCCAATATTTTGTAATAGCGGCGGGAATACCTCCATTGGCATCCACATTCCTCCTAAAACAGCTAAACCTAGGTACAGAATGTTACTGACCCCACTTGCTGTTTCCACTTTTTTCATTGTCCCGATCAATGAGCCCAATGCCAGAAATGGGATGGAAGCAATCAATATCCAAGCTCCTGCAGCAATCCATTGACCTGCAGTTAAGGTGATTCCATTAATAATAGACCCAGCAAGAAAAATTACAATTATTGATAATGCGTGCATGACCATTTGACCGAACATCTTTGCTGAAAAGTACCCCCAAGAAGGAAATGGAGTTATTTTCATGAATTTTGCCCATCCTTGGGTATGCTCTTGCACCATACGAATGCCAAAATTCATGACCGCTGATCCCATCACACTAAAAGTAGCCATAGACATTAGAAAGTAAGCCTGCCATTCATCTGGGTTTGGGAGTTCCGTGTTAAAAACATTCGTATAAATAAAATAAAAGACTATCGGCATCATTAAGGACCAGAATACATAATATGGATTTCTGAATATACGTATCACTTCAAACCTGCATTGTGTAAAAATTCCCTTCATCCCGCTTCTGCCTCCTCTTTATCACCCGTTAATTGTTCAAAAACATCATCCAATCTGCCCTGATTAATACGGATATTTTTAGCAGAAATATTTAAACGGAACAATTCCGATAAGACAAAATCCGTATCCTCCGTGACGGCATATACTGTGCCAGCTTTTTCATAGCATTTCACCACGGTATTTACCCTTTCCATCCTCATGACGGCATCTGGCTCCTCTGTTTCAAAAGAAACACTTCTTGTTGTAAGATTCCGTTTGATGTCTTCCGGGTTACCATCTGCAATGATTTCGCCATTATTAAAAAGAATAATCCGGTCTGAGAAATCATCTGCTTCCTGGAGATAATGAGTGGAGAAAATGATCGTTTTACCTTTTTCCTTTAATGACTCTACCTTTTTCCAAAATTCACCTCTCGCAGTTGTATCCAGTCCCACGGTAGGCTCATCCAAAAAAACTAAATCCGGGTTTCCAGCTAAGGCAATGGCAAAACCTAATCTTCTTCTTTGCCCACCGGATAAATTTTCTGCCTTCTTCTTCAAATCGTCTTTATCCAGTCCAGTTAAAGCAATTAGTTCTTCCATGGATAGCGGGGATGAATAATAGCTTCTAAACATAGTTAAAACTTCACCGACCTTCAACAGATCCATGACACTTACTTCTTGCATCATTGCACCTATTTTATTTCGAACAACTACTTGTTTCGGGCTTTGTCCAAAGAGTTCTACCTTTCCCTCATTTGGATCAAGCAATCCCAACATCATCGATATAGTCGTTGTCTTTCCCGCACCATTTGGTCCAAGAATCGCTACCGTTGAACCTTTTTCAATAGAAAATGAAACATTATTTACTGCTTGAACTTTACCAAACTTTTTTGATACATTTTCTAATGTTACGACTTTTGTCACCAAACAACCCTCCGAATTGTTTTACTATGTATTACTTTCATAATTTTCGAGAGTTTTATTCCGTAAATGGGAATTGGAGTAACCAAAGGGCCACATAAGCACGAGCTCCCCTTAATCGGGATAACCACCAGCACGACAAAGATATTTTATTAAAAATATAGCTTATAAACACTTATTAACATAGTTAGAAATGAAATAATAACTCCCGAAAAACTTATAAGCATTTTTGCATTTTCTTTATTACTCTCGTTATTTGCGTTGGTAATAATACTAACGATTATACCTATTAAACCACTGCATAAAGCGAAAATTGGTAAGTACATTAATAAAAGAAAAATAACTCTTATTACAATGATTACCCAGTCACTACTAACAAAAATGTGTTCAAGCCAGTTGCCAAGTTTACCCAATTGCGCCCATAGAAAAATTGCAGCCACATTTAGGATAATCCCTATGTAGATAAAATAAATATAATTTATTTCTATTCCCGTTTTTTTCAATTCCTCTGTTCCAGCCATCGATGCGATAAATAATAATCCTATACCAATAAAAAAGAATAGAGATGAATTGTTAACACTTATAAAAATAATTCCAAGAGTAATCATGGAAATGTAGGTTGAAAGTATACTGGTAATATCATTACTCTTTGACTTTTTCATAATTTATACAAATCCTTCATTGAAAAAATTTATACATACAAATCGAAAAACGGATGCTCTTCTTTCTATTTTATTTTTCTTGTCAAATTCTCAATTGCATTAACTAATTCTTTAAATATATCATCACCTATTGTCATTGGTTGTAGGTTCTTCTGAGGGCTAATCTCCTGTTCCGATTTATATATGTTGCCTAGAACATCCTTATACTCTAATTTTAGCATTACTGGATCTTTTCCAAATGCTTGTTCCCTAAATCCAAATCCAGATATTTCCATAGTAAAAGGATTATTTTTATCGATAGCTGCGATTTCTAAAGGGAATTCATTTGAAAAATATTGCTTGAAAGCTAAAGGCAGTGGATCAAAATTTAATTTCACATCTAAAGCTACTCCTTCATTAAGTGCAATAACAGCTAATTGTTCTATACGGGGTTTAGTTGGGTGGTATTCCATTATTCCTCTTAAATTGGGTTTTGCATTTCCTCTTAGGGACCTTAGTGATTCGACTAAATAATGGTTAGCCGCACCCGAATGTGCACCAACCCTGATATAATATTTTTTATCATACGCCATATGAGGGATCATATTACTCTCAAAAAAACAAATAACAATAACTACTTTATTGTCCTCAATTTTTGAGTCATCTAAATTATTTTCTATGATATTAATTGAATACTCTCCAGTTGGTTCCGTTAATTTAATGGCATTATCGACCCAATCCCGAATATCCTGCTTACCTTTATATTTATCAATTCCTCCATCAATTTCGCCATTATCATTAACTCCTGCAATAAAGAAACCTCCACCCGCATTCCAAAAAGCTGAAGCAGCTACTGATATTTTATTTTTAAGTTTATCAAGTGGCACTTTACTAGACTTGTACTCAAATAAATCTGTCTCTGCTGATGGAATTTCCCTTAGATCGTCTTCAGCCCGTAAGGCAATTTGTGGTATCTCTTTCATATTTCCAACCTCCAGTGAATTATTTTGGCTACCTTCTTACTACTCAATAATTCAAATAACAATAAATACCTTTTAACCCCTTGGCAAAATCTCAGCATTGGCACACCATCAAAAGATTCCCATCCGGATCTTTAAAATTGAAATAATGCTGATGCTGGATTTCAGTAGTCAACTCAACCTCTTTGCTCTGCATAAACGCGTACGCTCCCTCAATATCCTCGGTATTGAAATGGAGAGCAGGCGTTCTGAAAATCGCATCTTCCGAAAAGATCTTGCTGTCCAGCACTACTCCCGCCCCTTTCATGGGCAGGACATACAGATGCCCGAACTGGATCTCTCCATCCACAGGCAGTCCCAATATTTCACAATACCAATCCCTTGCTTTTTCAATATTGCTTACTGGTATAAATACCGTTCCAATCTGATTCAAAATCGGGCTATTCATAACCGCACCCTCACTTTCCATATTTACTCCTCCATAACTTCGACACAAAATCAGGAATTCCTGCATCTTGCCGTAAATAAACCGAAGAAATTCAATGGCCCCTCGTACGAAGAAAACCGAACAGAAAATGTGCATTATATGATAATATAGGACGAACGGAGACGATGATTATGCAAGCAATGCTGCCTGCTGCGGATGTTCGCGGGCATTGGGGCAATTTAATGATGATGCAGCCCCCAAGTTGTGAAGCGTAATCGTGATCGTTTTGCTGTTGATAAATGTTTTTTAACTCTACACAAAGGATGAATGAATATGGAAGATAAAAAGAAAAGTAAAACATTGTTGGATCGTATTCCACACCCATTGGCATTATTATTTTTTATTGTTTTGGCCGCAGCTATTCTGACATATATTATTCCGGCCGGATCGTATGACAGAGAAACCGTTGGTGATCAAACCCGGACCATCCCTGGGTCATTCGAATACACAGAGAGCAATCCTGTTGGGATTATGGACTTATTTACTGCGATTCCTGTAGGTTTCCAGGAAATGTCAGACATCATCTTTGTCACATTTGCCGCAGCTATGATGTTTGGATTGTTAGAAAAAACGGGGATGCTTGAAAATACAGTTGGGACATTCGTTCGTAAAGCAGGTGTTGAAAGGCGTTTTCTTATTGTTGTCATTATGACCTTTGTTTACGGTTTTTTCGGGATATTTATTGGCCTTGAGAATAATATCGCCCTTGTTCCGATTGCTGTTTTATTAAGTGTTGCCATCGGCGGAGATGCAATGCTCGGTGCGGGTATTGCCATAGGCGGTGTGCTTGTGGGATTTGGCCTTTCTCCTTTCAATCCTTATACGGTTGGTGTTGGGCATAGGATAGCGGAAATGGAACTTTTTTCGGGATGGGTTTTTAGAAGTGTGTTAGTGCTTTTCACCTTATCTGTATTAGCTTATTTTAACGTTAGATATTTTAAAAAGATTTTAAAGAACCCGGATAAAAGCCTTGGTTATGACATTGATACCCAGGACATGACACTTAGTAAATCACTTGAATCCTATCACATGAGGAAACAAGATATTGCCATGCTGCTTGTGTTTTTTTCAGGAATTATCATTATGCTCATTGGTATTTTTACACAAGGATGGTATATCAATGAAGTTGCTGCGATATATCTCATAATCGGCATTGTCTGCGGGATTATTGCAAGAATGAATGCCAGTCAAATCGCTCATGTATTTTCAAAAGCACTTGAACCGAGTGCATTGGCAGCTATTCTGATCGGTGTGGCCATGGCGACCCAGGTAGTCCTGAACCATGGAAATATCAGTGATACCGTTGCTCATAGTCTTGTATCGGTACTGGAATATTTGCCAACAACGCTGGCTGCTGTATTCATGACCATGTCCCAATCGGTTATTAATATTTTGATACCAAGCGGCAGCGGCCAGGCAGTCGTGACGTTACCCATTATGCTTCCTGTTGGCGATATACTAGGCATTACACGGCAATCGACAATCTTGGCGTTCCAAATTGGGGATGGTCTTACCAATTTATTTTCACCTACATTAGGTGGGTTAATGGCAATGCTTGGATTATGCAGGGTACCTTATGGAAGATGGCTCCGGTATATTTTTCCGTTTGTCATTATCGCAATCAGTATATCCTGGGTTGCCTTAGTCATCAGTGTCTTGATTAATTGGGGCGGATCCATATAATGGTCACTTATGGAAAAACAAATACGTGTGACAGAAGAAGAATTTAACAGGAAAAAAAGCCGGTCTCAGCTCTGAACATCCTACCAGAGCGAAACCGGCTTTTTTGCTACTATCTACATCTTCTCCGGCGCCCTCACACCAATCAACCCCATTGCATTGGCAAGCGTAATCCGCACTGCTTTCATCAAGGCGATCCTTGCACGGGTCAAGTCCTCATTGTCCGGGTCGAGGACTTTTTCCGCATTGTAAAAGCTGTGCAGCAGTGAAGCCAGATCAAACACGTAATTCGTTACGCGCTGAGGTGCGTGCTTTTCCGCTCCATCCGCGACGGCTTGCGGGAATTCGCCTAATTTTTTAAGGAGATCGGTTTCCTTTTCTGCTGTCAGAAGGGATGCATCCACATCTCCCTCTGTCTCAAAACCGCGGCTTTTGGCAAGCTCCAGCATTGTGCAAATCCGGGCATGGGCGTACTGCACATAGAAGACCGGATTGTCATTGGACTGGGAACGGGCAAGATCCAGATCGAAATCAAGCTGCGAGTCGTTGGAGCGGGCCACGAAGAAATAGCGGACGGCGTCGATGCCGATTTCCTCCATCAATTCCCTTAAGCCCACTGCTGTACCCGCGCGCTTGCTCATCTTCTGCTTTTCTCCCTGCTCAAACAGGTTAACCATTTGGATCGTCTTCACATCGAATTTCTCCACCGGGTAGCCGAGCGCCTGGATGGCTGCACGCATCCTCGGGATATACCCGTGATGGTCAGAGCCCCACACATTAATAATCTGATCAAATCCGCGATCCATCTTATTCTTGTGATAGGCAATATCCGGCGTCAGGTACGTAAAGTTTCCGTCTCCTTTGATCAGCACACGATCCTTGTCATCGCCAAAATCCGTGGAGCGGAACCATGTGGCACCGTCTTCTTCATATATATAGCCGCCGTCTTTCAGCGTCTGGAGCGCGCCGCTGATTTGCTCGCCGTCATACAGTGTTCGTTCTGAGAACCAGCTATCAAACTCCACACCGAAGTCCGCCAAATCCTGCTTAATTTTACCCAGCTCGAAATCCAGCCCGTATTCTTTGAAAAATGCCAAGCGGTCCGCTTGTGGCTCTCGCAGCCATTTATCGCCATATTCCTTGTGCAGTGATTTGCCGATCTCCACGATGTCCTCTCCTCGGTAGCCATCCTCAGGCACTTCCGCATCCTGGCCAAGCGCCTGTAAATAGCGTGCTTCCACCGACAGGGCAAGGTTGTCAATCTGATTGCCGGCATCGTTGATATAATATTCCCGTTCTACCTCATATCCGGCAGCTTCGAGCATATTGCAAAGTACATCACCGAAAGCTGCTCCGCGCGCGTGGCCCACGTGTAAATCACCTGTCGGGTTGACCGAAACGAATTCCACCTGCACCCGCTCTCCATTGCCGGTGTTCGTGCGGCCGTATGTCTCTCCCGCTTCAAGGATCGCAGGAATGACCTCCTCGAGAAAGTCCTGTTTCATGAAAAAGTTGATGAAGCCCGGTCCCGCAATCTCCACTTTTTCCACCTGAGCTTTCGACTTATCGAGCTGTTCCACAATATCTTCAGCAATTTTTCTAGGTGCTTTTTTAGCAATTCTCGCAAGCTGCATGGCGATGTTAGTGGCAAAATCCCCATGTGCCTTTTCTTTCGGTTTTTCCAGATTAACCGCAGGGAGTTCCGCTTCGGATGCCAGGCCTGCTTGAATCGCCGCTGCAGCGATTTCCTGCTTTAATGTTTCTTCCGTTTGTTCCAAGACGTTCATTCTGTTTCCTCCTCAACAAATAGATCCAATTGATGATTTCGTGCTTCCTCCCCGTTCAGCTTCACAGCATAGGTTAATTTCAAATGCCCGGAGGCTGCCTCGCTAAGGGGCTGATAGGACATATCTTCCGTTCGTGTTTCCATATGTATTGTACCATGCGGATGGTGATAGACATTTTCCGTCGCTTGACCCGCGCGGAATTGCTGGGTCATCGCCACCACGCCGGAACGCTTAATGCTCACCTTCCCCGGCTGGATCGTAATCAAGTTTTTGGTCACCGCCTGGGTGCCCTCCTCAGTTTTTTCCTCAAACGTAATCACATCCACTTGGCCCTTCTGATAAAATTTCCCCGGCTCACGTAGGGTGTTGTATTCCATCTGACCATTATCATCAATGATTGTCCGAAGTTCCACTTTAACATTTTTCTCCATGGTTGCACCGCTCCCGTCCTGCTTCTTCCTCTATTATAGCGTTGAACAGGGCGTTGGCGCTACCCCTTTTTTGCAGGAGGCTCCTGCATGTGTTTATTTCAGCAAAAATTTTCCCATAATGAAAGTAATGCACATTATTAATTGGAGCTAATCATGATGAAAAAAATAGTTGGGAATAAGAAGCGGATGGTAAAAGTAGGGATCGGTCTCCTTCTGCTGCCGCTCTGTTTTATCGCAGGAATTTATTTTATCAGTTTTCTGCTCGGTCCGCCAAAATTGGATATTGAGCAAAACACCGTCCTCCTCAGCACAGATGGGGAGGTAATTGGTGTGGAGAGCGGGCTGGAAAATCGCGCATGGATCAGTCTGGATGAAATGGCTCCTGAGGTGATTGAGGCCACATTGCTGACGGAGGATCAGCATTTTTTTGAGCATAACGGGTTTGATTTTAAGCGGATAGCCGGAGCGGTGCTGCAGAATATCCGCTCGATGTCACTCAAAGAAGGGGCCAGTACACTGACCCAGCAATACGCGCGAAACCTGTATTTGACCCATGAAAAGACATGGATCCGGAAAATAAAGGAAGCCTTTTATACGGTAAGGCTGGAGATGTTTTATTCTAAAGATGAGATTCTCGAAGGCTACCTGAATACAATTTACTATGGACATGGTGCATATGGGATTGAAGCGGCCAGCAATTATTTTTTCGATAAACCGGCAAGCGATCTGACCCTGGCCGAGTCGGCTATGCTGGCGGCCGTCCCCAAAGGCCCATCGTATTACTCACCATTGAATGACGCGGAAAATGCCAAACAGCGGCAGACGCAAATTTTAACCACGATGTATGAGGAAGATGCGATTACAGAAACACAGTACCAGGATGCACTGGCGATGAAGCTGGTATACGCCGGGGAGGAAGAAGAAGACGAGGAAAAAATTGGCCCTTACCTGCAGGATGCCGCATTAAATGAAGTCGCAGCCATTCTGGAGCTTGACCCGGAAGAGATCCGCTCAGGCGGGTATGAGATTTATACGACAATGCAGGTGGAGCGGCAGAAGGCGTTGGAGAGAGAGCTAATGCAGACGCTCCATACGGCAGGGGAAATCGACGCTGGAGTAATGGCGATGGACCCGACTAACGGTGCGATCCGGGCGCTGGCAGGCGGAACCGATTATCGGGAAAGTCCCTTCAACCGCGCCACCCAGGCAAAGCGGATGCCAGGCTCCACGTTTAAGCCATTTTTGTATTATGCGGCACTGGAGAACGGCTATACTCCGACGACGATGCTGATGAGCAAGCCGACAACGTTTGAACTGGCAGACGGTGAGGTCTATCAGCCGAGCAACTTTAACGGCTACTATGCGGGCGAGCCCATCACACTGGCCCAGGCAATCGCTTTATCGGATAATGTTTATGCGGTGAAAACGAACATGGCGCTTGGAGCAGAACAACTCGTGGAGACGGCCCGGAAGTTTGGGTTTTCCGGTAAATTGCCTGCCGTGCCGTCATTGGCTCTAGGTACAGCTACTGTATCGGTGGAGGAAATGGTCGCAGGCTATGCAATGCTTGCCAACGGCGGCCGGGAAGTGGAAGGATATACAGTGGAGCGGATTGTCGATCGCAATGGAAAGACCGTTTTTGAGCGGGAAAAGGAGCAGGATCAGCAGGTGCTGGATGAGCAAAGTGCGTTTATTTTAACCCATCTGCTGACAGGCATATTTGACCGCGAACTGAATGGCTATATGCCCGTCACAGGCTCCCCCATCGCCGATCAGCTGACACGGATTTATGCAGGAAAATCCGGAACCACCGCATCGGACAGCTGGATGATTGGCTACAGCCCTTCCCTTGTGACCGGGGTGTGGATCGGTTATGACGATAACCGCGATTTGCCTGTAGGTGTCTCTTCTTTTGCTAAGAATATCTGGGCCGGCTTTATGGAAAAAGCACATGCGGGACTGCCGCAGGAGAAGTTTGATGTTCCTGACGGTGTGGTCGGCGTCCCGGTCGATCCCGACACCGGCAAGCGCGCCACCCCTTTCTGCGGTTCGAGCCGGGTGATGTATTTTGAAGAAGGCAACGAGCCGATCGCCTATTGCAGTATGCATGACGTGGAGAGGGGTGATGAGCAAGGCGGAGGGCTTGGGATATTTGAACGCTGGTTTGAGTTGTTTTTTTAGTTGGGGTTGTGGCGAGATGCGCGACTTGAGGTGTGGGCTGTGCGAATTGGCGTGTAGGTCGCGCGATTTGGCGTGCGGCCTGCGCGATTTGGCGTGCTCGCCCGATATGCCGGATAGGTCGCTCGAATTGGCGTTCAGTTGGCCCGTTATGCTGGGGTGGTCGCTCGACTTTGAGTGCACCTCGCCCGATTTGACGGATGGGTCGCCCGATTCGCGCCCATATTCGCCCGAATCCATCCACCCCCCCCAACACACAAAAAAGAAGCTGACAACAGCCCCGCGCTGTGTGTCAGCCTCTTTTTTGTCCTAGTAATACATGAGTCAGCCCATGTAGTACTATTTTACAAATTTCTAAATCAAAGTACAAGATTTTAAGCATTTATTCACGGTTCAGACACAAAATGTTCATGATTCCGGGAGTGCCTCTTTGAGTTCATCAGAGGAATTTTTCCACATATCCTCATTAAATTCGACAAGGAAGTCTCTTAGCAGCTTTTTGGAAAGCTCGTCCATATGCTCAACGATGACTTTTCCTTTGAGTGATTTTTCCATATGCGTGACGTGCTGGGGCATGGATTTATAGGCGCGCTTGTTTGGTTTGTCAACAATGATTTCGCTTCCCGCCACGCCGGCGTAAAACGGGCCGTTCTCACCACGCTCCACGTTGACCCAGACAATCCAGTACAGCTTGCCATCGGGCACCTCATCTTTACTAGGCATGAATTTGACACGACGCTCGATATCGCTGCGGCCATGCATCGCGCCCATCTCAACATATGCCTTCTCCTCTTTAGGATCGACAACAACAGGGGACATGTTTTCCAGACTGATCGCACCGGCACCGCCGCCATAGCCGCCATGTCCATCGGTGGGATCATCTTTTATAATCGTAAAGGCATTTTTATTTTTATTGGAAGATTGATCTGCACTCATCTTAGTTCCTCCTTCAATGTGCTTTGTATTTCATTGTAGCACAGGTGCCCTAAGGTTTTCACATTACAGATATTACTGCGTCATTTTCCCGATGAATTCCCAACCCTCCGCGATTTCTGTTTCACTGTAATTCTGTTTCGGCTTGACGGCATGAATTTTTGCTTCAACTTCCGGCTTTTCCAGATCTCCGAAGTACATCATCGTTGCCACCAGCTCCAGAAAACGCGAACTCTGGCAGTTTAAGGTCTCCACCCGTTCGGAAATATCCGGCATCTGGATGGCAAACTGCTCCAGGAACTCCTGGCCTGCCGGTGTGATGGCATAACGGTATTGAAAATAATTGCTTTTATCCTCTTTCACTTCATCAATAAAACCAAGGTTGCTCAGTTCTTCCACCCTTAGTGTCAATTCCTCGGAGTACGGGCCGTAGAAATGAAACTGATATTTTTCCTCGAAAGGCACATTCGCTCTTTGCAGAATATAGATCATTTTTTGCAGCTTCTTTCGCCCTGTCACTTCATTGGCGACGGAAAAAAACTGCATCAATTTCGCATGATTAGTCAACATCTTCTATCTCTCCCTGGCCGTATAATATTTCATAAATTCGCTCTTTCACCGGTTCGTCCACTATTTCATCCAATTTGTCTGTCGGGAAATACAGCTTGTGATCGGTCCGCTTTTTCCCGGAAATGGCTTCCACGATGTCGGAATGTCTGGACAGCTCTTTCAAACTTTTGTCCGGCATCAACAGATGGATCGGCAGGCGCTCCTCTTCCTCGCCGGGCCGGTAAAAATCGTACGGCAAATCGGAGGACGAATCGACAACGAGGTAATATTTCGGGTCAATTCCTGCCTGCTCAAACAAAGCGTGCAGTTCCATCCATTCGTTCATTTGCGAGTTCGGGTTAAACTCAATATATTTAAACAGCCGCCGGTTCATGAACCGCTCACACAGATCTCTAAGGATAGCGTCATCCTCTTCCTGCCAGAGATGAAAGTAGTAATGCACCACCATCTCATCCAGTTTTAAGTATTCCTCCAGCTTCACTTTCCCTTCAAAAAAGGAAATGAAATGAGTCGGCTCCAGCTTAAAGGCAAAATCTCCTGTTTCATATAAGTACTTGGCACGGTCCAGAATCCTCGATAAAATCACTTCCGCACTGCGCGTAACCGGATGAAAATAAACCTGCCAGTACATCTGGTAACGGCTCATAATATAATCCTCGACGGCGTGCATCCCGGTCGATTTAATCACGACCTGATCCTCCGTCGGGCGCATCACCCGAAGTATCCGCTCCATATCAAAATGGCCATAACTCACCCCGGTAAAATATGCATCCCGCTGCAAATAATCCATCCGATCGGCATCAATCTGGCTGGAAATCAAGCTGACCACCAGTTTGTCTTCATATGTTTTGGCAATCACATCGGCAACCTTTTGCGCAAATCCTTTCTCTACCCGTTCCAGGATCTTATGTACCTGTGTCTCACCCATAATAATCGCCTGCGTAAATTGTTCATGATCGAGCTTGAACGCCTTCTCAAACGAATGCGAAAACGGCCCATGCCCCAAATCATGCAGCAGTGCGGCACATAACGCCAAGAGCCGCTCATTTTTGTTCCAATGGGGACGGTCCTGAAAATTATAGATAATCCTTCTTACAATTTCATACACTCCGAGCGAGTGATTGAAACGGCTGTGTTCCGCTCCATGGAAGGTATAATTGCTCGTCCCAAGCTGCTTAATCCGCCGCAGCCGCTGAAATTCCGGCGCAGCAATCAAATCCCAAATCACCCGATCCTTCACATGGACATAACGGTGAACGGGGTCTTTAAATACTTTCTCCTCATGCAATTGTTCGTCTTTATAAGCCATCAAAGGTTCCACCCGTTTCTTTTCGACTCTATTTGTAATATTATATAATAGTTACTTGATAGAAAAAAGGGTTATCTACGTTCATTTAAAGGAGCAGCCTAATGAAACATTGGACAGAAGTCGTCAAGGCCAGCACTTTTCGCTACCTTGATCATACCAATAAAAATATTTTTCATGCCTCGCCAAATAATGCGCTTACCTCTTTTGCGATTGATGATGCACTCGCCACCTCGGTCAGCAATGGGGACTCTCCTGCCGCTGTGAGGCTTTGGGTGCATCCGCCCACGATTGTACTGGGAATTCCGGATGCGCGCCTGCCATATATTGAGGATGGCGTCCGTCTTCTTGCAGAGGAAGGCTATTATGTCGTGGTTCGGAACTCCGGCGGGTTAGCTGTGGCATTGGATGAGGGCGTGCTGAATATTTCCCTGATTTTGCCGGGGGTTAAACATATTTCCATTCATGACTGCTATGAAGCGATGGTCAGCTTCATCCGCTATATGCTGCGTGATCTGACCGATGACATTGAGGCATATGAGATTGTCGGCTCCTACTGTCCCGGCGATTATGACCTGAGCATTAACGGGCGGAAATTTGCCGGCATATCACAGCGCAGGATTAAGGACGGAGCGGCCGTGCAAATTTATCTTGATGTGGAAGGCAACAGCCAGCAGCGTGCTTCTCTAATCCGGGACTTTTACAAGGTAAGCAAGCGCGGGGAATCGACCAAATTTACCTTCCCAACCGTGGAGCCGGAAGTGATGGGTTCGCTTTCTGAACTGTTGGGCGTCCGGCTGACAGTGGAGGACATGAAGAACCGAGTGTATTGTGCGCTGGATGAAATCTCCGAGGAAATTGTCCAAAGGGATTTCTCGGAGGAAGAGGTGGCTGTGTTTGAGAAGCGGTTGGAAATGATGGAGAAGCGGAATAGGGAGATTGTAGAGATGCAGGAGTGAGGGGAGAACGATGTGGTCGCTCGATTTGGGGATTGGGTCGCTCGATTTCATGCGGTAGTCGCGCGATTTCACATAGATTTTATTCAATAAAAATACACACGCAATTTCCAAAAGAAAATAACGTGTGCATCATAAGTTGTCTGATTTTCCCCTCTTAAAAGTTATGCCTGGGCAGCAGTAATCAGGGCCAGCTTAAACACATCATCAGCACTGCAGCCGCGCGAGAGGTCGTTGACCGGTTTATTCAAGCCTTGGAGAACCGGGCCGACTGCCTCAAAGCCGCCTAGACGCTGGGCGATTTTGTATCCGATGTTGCCTGCCTCCAGCCCTGGGAAAATGAAGGTGTTTGCATCCCCTTTGAGCACAGAATCCGGTGCTTTTTTCTCAGCAATGCTCGGAACAAATGCCGCGTCAAATTGGAATTCGCCGTCAATCACAAGCGATGGATTTTTCTCCTTTGCAATTTCCAATGCTTCGGTAACTTTTTCCGTTTCCGCTGATTTTGCGGACCCTTTTGTGGAAAAGCTCAACATAGCCACCCGTGGATCGATACCAAACAGCCCCCCTGTTGCTGCACTTTCCACAGCAATCTCTGCCAGGTCCTGGCTGTCCGGGTCGATATTGATCGCACAGTCGGCAAATACATACTTCTCATCACCGCGCACCATGATGAATACGCCGGATGTTTTGCGGACGCCTTCTTTTGTCTTGATGATTTGCAGTGCCGGGCGCACGGTATCTGCCGTTGAATGGGCCGCACCGCTGACCAGCCCGTCCGCCTGGTTCATGTACACTAGCATCGTGCCAAAATAGTTTTCGTCCTGCAGAATTTTCCGGGCGTCTTCTTCTGTTGCTTTACCTTTACGACGTTCCACAAAGGTTTCCACCATCAGATCGAATTCCTCAAACCGTGCAGGATCAATAATTTTGCTTGCCGACACATCGACAGCAATCTCTTCGGCTTTTTGCTTAATACTCGCTTTTTCCCCGATCAGAATCGGCGTTAAAATGCCTGCCGCGCCTAATTGGCTCGCCGCCGTCAGTATCCGTTCATCAAGCCCTTCCGGAAAGACGATCGTTTTATTTTTCCCTTCTACTTTCGCTTTAATTTCATCAAATAAACTCAACATTACCTACCTCCTGTTTCATCATAAAGGATTTTTCGCTTTATTGAAAGAAAGCACTTTTGACATTCCTATGACATTGTACGAGCGAATCATCTCTTATGCCGGTTTTTGCGTATGATTAACTTTCCCCAATTATGATAAACTAAAAACAGCAGATTAATTTTGTATAAAATAAAGGAGAGATACATATGGTTGAAGCAGTTGAAACCATGGACGGCTGGTATAGCTTACATGATTTGCGCACCATTGACTGGACATCCTGGAAGCTGGTCTCTGAGGAAGAACGCCAGGCGGCCATCCGCGAATTCGAGGAGCTCTTGGTGAAATGGGAAAAAGTTGAGGAAAACAAAGACGGCAGCCATGTGCTGCATAAAGTAGTCGGCCAAAAAGCGGACTTAATCTTCATGTTCTTGCGCCCGACAATGGAGGAGCTCTCGGAAATTGAAACGGAATTGAACAAATCGAAGTTCGGTGAGTTCCTGCTCCCGGCACATTCCTATGTGTCCGTTGTCGAACTTTCCAAATACCGCCCGCAAAAAGACGGCGTGGACCCGGAAACCCTGCCGGAAACACAGGCTCGGCTGAAACCCATCCTGCCAAAATGGGAGCACATCTGTTTCTATCCAATGGACCGCCGCCGCACCAGCGAGGAAAATTGGTACACACTGGAAAAAGGCGATCGTGGCAAAATGCTGTATGAGCACAGCAAAACCGGCCGGAAATACGCCGGAAAAGTAACCCAGGTGATCACTGGCTCCATGGGATTCGATGACTGGGAGTGGGGCGTTACCCTGTTTGCCCACGAGCCACTGCAGTTCAAGAAAATTGTTTATGAAATGCGTTTTGATGAAGTAAGCTCCCGTTATGGCGAGTTTGGCGAATTTTTCGTCGGGAATCTCCTGCCGCGGGAAGCAGTTGCAGATTACCTGAAAGTATAGGAAAGTTTTGCCTCCGGGCGCTAGATGGCGCGCCGGGGGTTTTTGTTTTGGGTCGGGACAGGCTGAAGATGGGATTTAATGAGGTGGCATCTGATGGGGGAATTTCGGGATTTCATTCGTACTCTCACCGCGTGCATAAAGACACGAACGACGAGGAAAACTTCCCATTCGTGCGCTCATCACCTCCTTGAAGACACGAACGACGGGGAAAACTTCTCATTCGTGCGCTCATCCCCTTCTTGAAGACACGAACGACGGGGAAAACTTCTCATTCGTGCGCTCATCACCTCCTTGAAGACACGAACGACGAGGAAAACTTCCCATTCGTGCGCTCATCACCTTCTTGAAGACACGAACGACGGGGAAAACTTCTCATTCGTGCGCTCATCCCCTTCTTGAAGACACGAACGACGAGGAAAACTTCCCATTCGTGCGCTCATCCCCTTCTTGAAGACACGAACGACGAGGAAAACTTCTCATTCGTGCGCTCATCAATATAATGAAAGACTCTGCCAAAATTTTTTCTTAACGGCGGTTTCGATTCTAGTGTAAATCTTTTATCGGGGAATAGAATTTGGTATTCCTTAACGGTTCTTAATAATACCTTTAGCAGCAACAACCCCAGAACCCCCTCCAAAAATTAGCTGTCATCATTTCCGGGCGGATGACATACACATAATTAGTGAGTTTACATCAAGACCCAAGCAGGAAATGAGGAATAAATGATGGCCGTTGCAGCATATACGGAAAAGGATGTGTCTCTACTCGCCCGCTTGATACGTGCGGAAGCGGACTCTGTATGCTGATGGTTGGCAACACCGGAATTAACCGGGTGATCGCTGATTGTCTGGACTTTACGGATATACGAAATATTAGAGCTATGGTTTTTTAGAGCCCGGGAGGCTTTAAGACAACACAGAAAGGATTCTTTTACCAGCGGGCACAGGAGCAGGATAAACACCTGGCGCGGCGCTTAATCCAGGGAGAGTGCCATCATCCGGCGACCAATACATTATGATTCTTTCGTCCGACAGGCAACTGTCCTGCCCAATGGTTTGGTCAGTGGAATACAGGAAGATACAAAGCTCATTGCTTTTTGCACCTTTGCAATCAGAGTGTCCTTCTGTTTTCCGATAATCCCATCGAATAAAGTGAAACTTCATTCAGTGGGTGCTTTCATATTAGTTGAACCAATCGGGCTTTTACAGGCAGTTTACATCCACCTGAACTATGCGGCCTACTTCTATTTTGAGGTGGGGATTTAATATCTGTTAACCTGCGAAAAACTATTCATTACTGGGAGGTAATAACATGAGCGAAAAGCAAGATAAGAATTACCAGCAGTACGCGAGCCCCTATCAAACCTATCCATATTATTATTATCCAACAGCATCCCCAGCCTACTATCCGGCATATGGCATGAGGCAGCAGGATGCACAGCAAATGCAACAGTACCCGCCGCAGATGCAATACCCGCCACAAACACAGGGTCAGCAGGAAGGGCCAGCCGATAATGTTCCGGGGATGCTGCCAATCGAGCAGTCCTATATCGAGAATATTTTACGGCTGAACCAGGGGAAGCGCGCAACCGTATACATGACGTTTGAAAACAACGAAGAATGGAATGCTCAAGTGTTCAAAGGGGTGATCGAAGCAGCCGGCAGAGACCATATCGTCCTGAGCGATCCGCAAACCGGCAGACGTTATCTATTGTTGATGATTTATCTGGACTACGTGGTGTTTGAGGAAGAGATTAATTACGCCTATCCATATGGCGGAAATGCCGGATCGTACTCGACCTATGCCCCGCGCTAATGTAAAACTGATCGCAATTTTAGAGAGCTAAAAGTTTAGCAGTAAAAAAGGATGGCACATGCACGTGTCATCCTTTTATCAAATCTTTGCATCAAAAAGGGGCGAACCAAGATGCGGCACCCATATGAAAAAATTATCCGAATCGAACTTCTGGCGGTCGCCTGTGTGATTCTGATCGGCGTCTTCGCCCTCTTTCAGGGAATCCTGCTCCTGGTATTTCTGTCCTTTTATCTCCTTGCCCTGAGCCTTGTTTGTGATGCGCTTGTCGACTGGTATGGCGGCGACACACTAAAGGCCGGCAAGCAAGTGCTGCGCGCGGTGATGATTCTTTTATTCACGACCTTTTTGCTCTTCCATCTATAATTAGAGGTGTTTCATTACTGCATATCCGAGAAGCACCCAGCCGGCCAGAAATGCCAGCCCGCCGACAGGAGTAACCATCGCGAATGCGGTTGTTCCTGTGAGCGAATAGATGAATAGACTGCCAGAAAACAGCAGAATGCCGATAAAAAACAACCAGCCGGCCCATGTCAGACTGCCTGCCGTGATTCTTGCCATCAGCAAGCCTGTCGCCAATAGCGCACCAGTATGGAACATTTGGTACGTTACAGCTGTTTCCCAGTTTTTCAATTTACTTTCCGATAAACGTCCTTCCAATCCATGCGCCCCGAAAGCTCCAAGCGCAACCGCAATAAAGCCATTCAGTGCGCCAAGCAGCAGAAATAATTTCATCTTCTATAACACCTCATTTTTAATGCTAAAAATCAAACAGCGATTCTCCATTAGCCCCGTCATGATCGATGACGGTTCTTTTCGAGGTCGCCGGCTTCACTTGTTCTGCCTGTTTGCCGAGCATGGCCTTCATCTCTTCCTGTGTGATTTCCTGAGAAGAAGCTGGCACAGAAACTTTTTCCTCTTCTGTTTCCTTCAACAGCAGATCGCATAACAACCGCACATGTTCAATATGTTTTGTCATGTTTCCAGAGTCCCCCTGCTTTTCCTTTGCCTGCTGCAATTCATCCATCATCTTTTGGATGATTGTCTCATTCGCCACCGCCATAAAGACCGCTCCTTGTTACTACAGATTTCCAGCCTATTATAACACGGATTTTTCCACGGCAATATAAAAAGCCTCAGAACAAGTTCTGAGACTTTTTAGATATTACTCCATAAGTGCAATAGATTGATATAAACCAAATCTCCCATGCGCCCCCTAAATTTCACCAGCTAAGCTTTCACAGTTAATAGAACCGGCTGCTTCAGTAGACGTTGCAACTGTTCTTCGGTATAGCGTTCGTACATCCAGTGCAAAAATTCCAGTTCTTCCTTCTGCAAATCTCTGCCAAGCCTCTCTCTTGATTCACCGCAAAGTTGTATAAAGCTTTCCATCACGACGCCCCCCTATTTAACTGTGTCTTATGATTACCCCTATTCTAAAACAATTTCCAAAAGAAGGCAATACAAAAATCAAAAATAGCGCAATTTACAGATAAATGCTTTGTTTGACAACATTTTTACCCTTCATCCGACAAATTCCCGTACAAACTATCATTCCTTGTAAAACGCTGACTAACACGGCTTTATGCCCGAAAAAATTTTGTCAAATTGAAAGATTTATGGTGAGAACGCTTGCAAAATTTAAAGTTTCATGCTCAAGAACCTTTGTTTTGTTATATGTTGATCCGTCGAACAAAATTTTCGCCATATAGAGAATTCACTAAAACAATGATTCTTCCGACCTAGAAAAACACAAAACGGACCCGTTCCGGATCCGTTTTTTTTGTCATTATTGCTGCAGCTTTGCTTCCAGTTCGGCAATGCGGCTTTTCAATTCATTGATGTCTTCTTTTGTGGCAATACCCATATCTTTGGCCATCTGCTGCGTCTGGCCGTATTGTCTGCTATTCCATTCGTCTTTCTTCATTTCGCCTTTGGTGACAAAACTTTGCATCATCGTTTTTGCCTGTTCCTGGCTCAGCTCATTCTTATCCACCATTTCCCTGAGCTTGCCTTCAAACTTTTCTTTTCCGCTGACCGCAGCTCCCAAACCAAGCAGAAAACCTTTTTTCAATGTTTCATTCATCTCAGGACACCTCCTATTTCTCTCCTTTTATACATCGGTAATGCTTCCATAAAATCATATTCAGCCATACGATAAATAATCCTGTTAAAATAAGCGATGTGACCATCAGCCCTGTTATATTCATGATATACCCGGAAACGGATAATCCTATTCCCGTGAGGATCATAACAAAGGTGATAATTTCCAGAAAAAGGTAGAAATGGTGTTTCAGCCTCAGCTGATGTTTTTTCTTATCCCATTCTCTATCCTTTTCCCCGCTTTCCAACCATTTTAACATAGCTCTCGGCAGGGCGAAAAGCGGTTCGGCAGTTTCTTTGGCCTTCTGTTTGTAAATCGATTCCACGAGATTTCTTCTGCCGTACCAGTCTTTGATTTTTGGCTTCAGCCACCGTTCGATATCCACTTCCGGATAAACAGCGAACAAAAGACCGACAATGATGGAAACAGCCCTTGCGAAATAGGCGTAATCCGCCGGCAGCTGAATCGGCTGCTCTTTGACTATCGTGCTAAGCTCATCAGCGAGCTGCTCCATGAACTGTGTGTCCATATCCTGAAACGAATGATTTTGATACATTTCGATCGTCTGTTCAATCATTTTCTTCAGCTTTTTCTTATCCGCATTGGGCAGAAGGAAGTTCATTTCCTCCAATGCATGGATCACCAAGTCATAATCATCAACAATAAACCCTTCGACCAGCCGCTTGAAGTGATGGGTATCCTGCTTGCTGATTTCCCCCACCATGCCAAAATCAATGATTGCTACGGTGCCATCTTTCTCCACGAGGATATTCCCGGCATGAGGATCGGCATGGAAATTGCCGGGATTCAGAAACTGGTCAATATAAAAGTCAAATAAGTTCCGCGCCACCTTCTCTGCAGCAATAAAATTCCGGTTCAGATAGGTCAGGTCCGTCACTTTCGCCCCATTAACCCACTCCATCACCAGCACTTTTTCGGTACATAATTGATCAAAAAAGTGAGGGATGTGAATGGACGGGAAATGCTGATAGCGTTCGCTAAAGTAATTTCCGAAGCGTAATTCCTTGCGAAAGTTCAGCTCCCTATCCATTACTCGGACGATCTCCTTATACAGTTCATTCAAGTCCGCCTTGTTGCCAAACGAGGTAAATACCTTGATAATCCAGAACACAATCCGCATAGCGATAAAATCTTTGCGAAAAATCTCCTGTATACGATAGCGCTGCACCTTGATCGCCACTTCCTCGCCATTATGTAAAGTGGCCCGGTAGACTTCCCCAATAGAGGCTGATGCAATAGAATCCTCCTGAATCTCGGCGACATGTGTATCCAGTGGCGCCTCCCACTCCGCTTCGATCAGTTCCTTGGCATATGCGAACGTCATCGGAGGTACTCTGTCCACCAGCCCGGACAGCTCTTTAATAAACACATCGGGCAAAAAATCGCTTCTGGTGCTCAAAAACTGGCCGACCTTGATCAGTACTCCGCCAAGCTCCACGGCCTTGACCCGGTACTCCCGGGCCATCTTTGCCAGCAGCTGATTCCATTTTTCCATCGTTCGCTCATCCCAAACCTTGTGCCGGAACGTAAAGAAATAGATTTGGAAAATAAATTTAACAGCCATCCAGACGATGACTGTACAGCGATAAATAAAATTATATTTAAACCTGCGATTCACGGCCAACACCTCATGACTATCTACCCGTCTCCCCCATAAATTAAACCCGCTATTAGTTTATGCAAGTGGGGACAAGTTATGATGGACTCTCTGATTGGCAATTTTTTTCTCACTCTTTTCCGAACCTATTAGTGCTACCACAATACCAGCTAATCCAGAAAATATAAATGTTGCAGCGTAGCCCCATGATCCTATAATCCTCCTCCAGCCTTACGAAGGGGAAAGATTATAAAGCACACCGTTGCTACGTTCGCTTCTGATATGGTGTGCTTCTATCCTACTCCACGAAATTCATGCTCATAAAATAACTGTTCCACTACGTTGAGTGATGTATCCTTTTTTATTGGGGTTTCCTCAGAAGAATACTAAAACAATGGATTATCTTCTTCACTTCCAAATGCATCTTCTTCATTTTCATATGTATTATTTATAGTTTCCTGTTTGTTGTTTCTTCATCCGATCATTCCTTTTCCTTGACCAAGACATACTATGCGGAAATCGCATGTCAATCAACTCATAAAGGTAAAGAGTTTATTCTTGAAGCCCACAGTAAATTTGAGTTTGATTATCTTCAAAAAAGAAAGGCAAGTAATGAGAAAGATGTAATAGATGGGCTGGCTGGCCCGGAGACCTTAGGAAAATTGCGCTCCGATATTGTGCAATTTCCTATACTACTGGCGTGGTGTGGAGATTTTGCAGAAAGATTTGCTTTATTTCTACACTCAGCAAAGTGCTGTTGATGAAAGCTATGGGCCAGCAACTGCACAAGGGGGCATATGTCTATGGAAAAGAATCTTTGATCCATACTCTTGCACCTATTTCTTTTCTTCTTCAGATAGCCGACCGACTACGAATAATACCAGAGCATAAATCCCTAAGGCAACTACTAAAATAGTTAATGTATGAAAATTGTTATGGAGCAAGGGGATAAGAGAAATAAGTACAACTAAAAGAATTACCCTTGCTATATCTTTATTTCTCTTTATTTTTGTAATTCTTTTCTTCATTAGAGATGACCTCCTTAATATTGCTTAATCCTCCTCAATAAATATCTGTGTATCTAAATGTACAAAAGTGATGTGGAGTGTTTATCCGACAGCGCACAACCCAACAACATTACCAGTACGGCTCCTGTTCATTGGACAGCTGCATCAGAAATGGATAGACGCCAAAAATAAAAAGCACCTCTATGACCGCAATCAGTATCGCAGTTACCCACACCTGTGCATCAAACCCTGCAGCTACAGGCAGCACCACCAATGGAATAAGACTCATCCCTCCAGTCTTCATTCTCGAACTGGCAGATTCATATTGTTTTTCCCGGCAATACGGACATTTCAGCCGGAACAATCGTTGTATCGTCTGCTTCCACGTCCACTCCCTACCGCAATTTTGACAAATCGGCATGTTTGATCCCTCCACTTTTCTGGTTTTGCCGCTATCTTCATATTTTATTCCCTCTCCCACTCTACTTCCTCACTCTCCACCAGTCGTTCTATTATACTCAAATGGTCCGTCTCCCCAACCACTTGATATTGATTGAGATAATCCCCATCGAGCCTGAGATCAAAACTTTCTGTTCTTAATAAACCTTCTTCTATTTCATTAGTGGTCGTGATCCTCACCGTGTAGTCCTCTTCCATAAAAGGTGCGTTTCTGTTCTCTTTCAACTCCAGCCCCCGTAAGCTCTCCACGATTTGATCAATAACTTCCTCATCTTCTATGGTGGTGTGGGCGTAGTTTTCCGTTATACCCCCAATTCGAATAGTCACACTTCTGACGATGCTGTCCTCATTGAGCTGATCCGAATAAAGCTCATCAAACGTCGTGTATTTCTGCTCATTGATCAGGTAAGTGATTCCAACGATGAAAATAACCAACACTGCTATCCAAATGATTCTTTTATTCAAATGGGCACCACCTTTTTCGATCCTTTCCTACTATGTATATTTCTACTTCGACAAGGTTTCTCCTGCTTATTTTTTTAAAAATCACCTTCTTATTGTATTTAAGCAAACATAAATGTATAATGTTTATTAAATTACAAACGAATTAAGGTTGTGTTTACCTAATGAACAAAGAAGAATTATTTTGGAGTGCATCGACTGAAGAACTCTCCCAGGGATATATGTATGACAGGGAAAACGATCTATTCCGCTGCCTGATCTGCCACCAGATCTTTGAAAACGGAGTAATTTACAAAAGCGGGGAGGTCTATTATGAGGCGAGAAAAGCGATCACCCGTCATATCAGCGAAGAGCATCATTCGATGTTCTTTTATCTGCTCAATCTGGACAAGAAATACACTGGACTATCCGCTCAGCAAAAGGAACTGATTGGTTATTTCAAAAACGGATACACAGATAAGGAGATTGTTGCGGAGCTGGGAAGCGGCAGTCCATCAACGATTCGAAACCACCGCTTCAAACTGCGGGAAAAAGAAAAGCAAGCAAAAGTGTTCTTGGCAATGATGAAGTTGCTGGCGAGCGAAAAGGACAATCAGGAATTTATTCATTTTCACAAAGGAGCGACAATGGTGGACGACAGGTATGCAATCACAACAGAAGAGAAGGAAAAGATACTGAAGAATTACTTTAAGCAAGGGTTGAACGGCCCGCTCGATATTTTCCCAAGCAAAGAAAAACGAAAGATTGTGGTATTGCAGCACATCATGAAACGGTTTGATGCCGATAAGACGTATTCCGAGGCAGATGTTAATAATGTGCTCTGCTTGGTGTATGATGATTACGTCACATTGAGAAGGTATTTGATTGAATATGGCTTTATGGAGCGGAGCAGAGATGGGATGGAGTATTGGGTGAAGGCTTAAGATGAAAAATCGATTAAACTTTTGAAAAACGGGAAGAAATAGTATATAATAAATGTAGAATCCATATAATAAGTAAGCCGAGAGTAGCAACTCTCGGCTTTACAGCAATATACCGCTATGGTTCTACGGCCACTGTGGGCTTATTTCGATAATCCATCTGAACAATCTCAGCCACGAGGAGTCAGGTGGATTATTATCTGTCTGTAAAGTCGAGCATCAGCTTTATCAAAGCGACGATGAAAATCCCCGTCATCAAAAAGATTTGTACGTCCGACATACGGCCACACCTCAAATCTCCACAGAGGTCTTTGACCGCTCCACCTGCTATATATGCTGTTCTTTTTACTATACCACAGAATTATAGATAACTATTATATGAGCGAGGGTATTTATGGTTGAAATTGGAATTTGCTTCATGATTCCCAATCAATTTGGTCAAGTCTTGCATACGCTTTTGAAAGATATTTTGGAAATCCCTTCTACATGGAGAATAAATGAACACGCAGAAATATTAAAAATGAGTTCCGATGGGGAACCGGCAGATCTTCTCCCAAATAATGTTATTTTGAAGAATACGGATATGGAACATTACCTGTCTCAGGAAACTTATCCAATCATGATTTCGTTCTTTATTTATTTCTCTGAACAGCCCCCGTATCCTGTGATAAAAGATATAGGAGAATTTCTAGCGTCACCATGTGATATAGCTGTATGCATCTCAGATTCAACTCAGGTTATTGTTACAGCTAAAGACGCGGGACTCTTGGATAAAGTGAAGGATAAAATGGAGAAAATATCGTTTTCAAACCTGAGGTATGTGGATCAAGGTGAAGACAGTTTGATGTTGAGTTAAATTCTAATTTACCAATTGCAATGGTTTTGTCCTGAAAGATATCGGGTATACCATACATGGGTTATCTAATTGATCCAGTTACTACAGTCTTGGAGGGATCATATGATAAAGGATATAAATGAAATCACTGTACCTGATAGTAAAATGATTCAAGATGCTCAGGATATTGTGCATGAATATGGGAACGAATTAATCTGGAATCATTCGAACAGAGTTTATTTATTTGGGGCTATTAAAGGTCTGCAGGATGATGTATCTTTTGATTACGAGTTGCTATATACAAGTGCATTATTCCATGATTTAGGATTAACACCAACCTACAGCAGCCCGGATAAACGATTTGAGGTTGACGGTGCAAATGCTGCCAGAGAATTCTTATCTACTTATAATTTGAGCAGCGAAAATGTTCAACTTGTTTGGGATTCGATTGCTCTTCATACGACGATAGGTGTCGCCGAATATAAGGAAAATAATGTATCTCTCCTTTATCATGGGGTCGGCATGGATGTAATGGGCGATAATTTCGATCAATACAGTGAAGAAATACGTAAAAATATCGTTACAAAATTCCCAAGGAAAAACTTCAAACATGATATTCTCGAAGCTTTCTATGAAGGTTTCAAACACAAACCGGAAACAACTTTTGGCAATATAAAAGCTGATGTTATCAGTCACTTTGATCCACAATACCAGCATAAAAACTTCTGTTCATGTGTTCTTCACTCTAAGTGGGAAAGTTAAAGAGGTTTTCTTTTTTAGAAATATCAGGTATAATAAAATTAGATACAGCACATATATTAATAAAGACCGCTGGTGCAGGAACACCAACGGCCAGTGCAATAAGCATAGTTTCCTCAAAGGGGATCAGCTTATTAGGCGAAATAATCCACCAGAGCCGTTAACTCAAGGGTGGATTATTTTTTATGGTTAAATGACAGGATCGACACGACCAGGTTTGAAAACACAAACGCAGGTCTAACGATTCGAACACCGTCATCAGCACCACCCCCTTCCATTCGGGGATGTGCTGACCACCCTTGAGAAATCCTATACTATTACAATTCCATCACACCATACTTATGTTCGGTTTTGAATATATAATTTCCTTTTTCGGGAGATTATCAACATAATAAACAAAACGATTCAAAAGTGTTTTGTATTTCCTCAGTTGACACTCTTTGAATTTACCATGTTACTTCCCCTTCCCAACTCCTTATGCAAAATAAATTGCTCTCCCTTCCTCCCCATCACTCTCTTTCCCTTGTCCACAAATCCACCCTTTTTATAAACATACTGGGCTGCCTTGTTTCCATGATTCACCGCCAGGATAATTTCATTTTTGTCCGGAAAATGTGTTTGAACAAAGGAATCCAGTGCGGATAGGGACGATTTGGCGATTCCCTTTCCTTGAAAAATCGGGTTTATCGAATATCCCCTCACAAGAATGGCGCGTTTGTTTTCGCTGTATACTTTTACCCCTTCCCATCCATGCAGGACGAAAAAACCTGCTGGCTCGTCATCGGATAAAATAACGACTGGAATTCTGCCCGCTTCTTCTTCGCATTTTTTGATGGCATCGAGCGGCAGTGAGGTATATGCCATTTGCTCTTCAGACAAGCGATAGTTCAAATTGGGTTTGTGTTCCGGGTGATAAAATTCGAGAGTTGCTGTATGTAATGCTTTCATGGCTGTTCACTCCTCTATACTAATTATACCACTTTGTCATTTCCCAATGATTGGAAAAAGTACCAGCAGGGTAAACTAGCGAGTAACGTAAACTTCTGAAGGGAGCTGGCAGTAATGGGAGTCCACAAGGATGAAGCGAAGCAAAAATATGCCAGGCGCAATCTGTGGTCCGGGGTTTTATTCGGTCTTGGGCTTGTGGCTTTTATCGATGAGTTCGTATTTCATCAATTGCTGGGCTGGCATCATTTTTATGACAGATCTACTACCCGTGTTGGCATCATTTCCGATGGATTCTTCCACGCATTCAGCTGGTTTGCTACAGTGGGATCGCTGTTTATCGTGAGCGATCTCCGCCGCAGGAAGGCATGGTGGTATAAGAGATGGCAGGGCGGTGTGCTTGTTGGAGCTGGAACGTTTAACTTATATGATGGGCTGGTACAGCATAAGCTGATGCGGATTCACCAGATTCGATACAATGTGGATATTTTGCCTTACGATTTGGTGTGGAATATTATTGCGGCGGTTTTGCTTTTTATTGGGATCCTGATTGTTTCCTCTACACGGAAAGAAATCTTCAAGGGAGCGGATTGATCATGCATGGTTCTCATACTCATTCGGAAGTGCCGCTTGCTGTGGAAATCCTGCTCGCGACTCCGTTTTTGCTGATGTTGATGGGTTATTTCGCTGCGGCCTGGGTTTCGGCAAGAATTGGCAGATCCTGGCCCCTCTCCCGTATGCTGCTGTGGACGGCGGGTATTCTGGTTTCGGCTGCAGCTGTTGCCGGGCCGCTTGCCGACCTTGCCCATGCGGATTTTCGTCTGCACATGGCAGGTCATTTGCTGCTTGGCATGCTGGGACCGTTGTTGCTCGTGCTTGGTGCGCCGGTAACCCTTTTACTAAGAGCATTTCCTGTCACCCGTGCCCGACAGCTAACCCGTCTGTTGCGCAGCAGACCTCTGGGTTTTCTCAGCAACCCCGCCATCACTGCGACATTGAATATCGGCGGACTCTGGCTGCTTTATACCACGAATCTTTTTCAGCTGATGCATACCAACATGCTTCTGTATGTTCTGGTGCATGTCCATGTTTTTCTTGCGGGGTATTTTTTCACCGTATCGATTATTTATATTGATCCGATTCCGCATCGCCGGAGTTATCTTTATCGCGCCATCGTGTTAATTTTGTCTTTGGCGGCACATGGTATTTTATCAAAAACCATCTACGCCACGCCTCTCAGCGGGGTGCCTGCAGCCCAGGCGGAAACCGGCGGGATGATTATGTATTATGGCGGCGATGCGGTGGAGGTAATGGTGATGATTATTTTGTGCTATCACTGGTATAGGGCAGCACGGCCAAGCAGCGATGCGGCGGTTGCCTGACAGGGAAGACGCCATCCGGTCAAAACATAAACTCTTCCTTGTCACTCAGCTCCATCAGAAATGAATACGTTGACATAAGTACAACGAAAATTACCGGAAATAAACTCAGCAACACGACTCCCGGAATATCAAATAAAAGATTAAGCAGTAGCGGAAGTGTGACAATGAACAGTAATGGCGCACTTCTCTTTTTCGATTTCACAGTTTGATATTGCTTTTTTCCGCAATGCGGGCATTCCATCCCTGTATCCAGAGTAAAGGATTTCTTCACCGTCTGCTTCCAGCTCCATTTGCCTCCGCAATTTTCACAGATTGGCATAAGTGTGACCTCCTCTTCATCTTGAAGTCCGTTTATTGGAACGCTTTCGTAAGAGATTCTCGAAAAAATAATAAAAAATTACTGCCAAGACAGATGGTCCGATAATGTCCAGCGTTTCTACCCAATTTGCCGGAATTCCTTTTACAATCAGGGTGGCAACCGCTAATATGATGCCAAATCTCACCGCTTCTTTCCATAAGCTTCGCGGGTTTCGTTCGTTCATGCTTGTGATGCCTTCCTTTCGTCCAGCTTACAGTGTTTCTACAAGCCGCTTCTTGTCTGCCAACACCCTGGAAAGATTCTCTTCTTCCTGTCTCACTTGCTTTTTCAGTTTGTCGATAAGGCTGTTTATTTTCGTCAACTGATTGCTCGTTTCATTTAGCGAATCAGAAATATTGCCTTGAACCATCCAGTCGACGATAAAGCCATCAAAGAAGAAATCGGCAAACTTTAAGAGTCCGGACATATCCACCTCAAGACTTGACTCTTCCTCAATATCCAGCAATTCCTTTTGAAAATCCCGCATTCTTGTTTGCGCGACATGTATATGGGAAGCTGCTTCATCTATATGAGAATGTTTGACTGCACCAGTAATCGCTCCACCGCCAAACATATCGAGTGTACCCCAGTTCTGTGCACCTTCAAGCGAAGAGAGAGCTTTTTCAAGCGCCTGTTTTACCTTCGTGCCTGCAGCAATTGCTTCTTCCAGTTCGGTTCTATTTGCCCGGATGTCCGCTTCCTGCTCACTTAGATCATACAGCTTCTCTGCGGACGGCGTGCTGCTTTCTTTGATGACTTTTTCTTTGGAAGACAGGACTGCGTGATACTTTTCCTCTACCTGTTTCACCCCATGCAGATTGTGCTCAAGATCTGTCATGGCGGCTGTGATTTCGGCTTTTGTCTTTTTTGCTTCTTGCAGTTGAATCACGACAGCAGCTGCTTCCTGTTTTTCCTTATCCAGTTTTTCTTCCTTCGTGCCCTTAATTGTTGCCAGCAAATTGGCAAAACTGGCCCCTTCTAATTTTTCCACATCGGCCTGTTCCTCCTGTTGCTTCTTCTCCAACTTCGTCAAGATTCTTTCCATCTCAGATAGTTCTAGGGTATAATCTGTCAGCTGCTTTTCCCATTTCCGTTTCTTGCGGAGTTCCGCTTTCAGTTTGATCAAACGTTCGTTTAACTCTTCGTACATGGTTATCCCCCTTGGTTTTCCTTTTATATTGCATACGATTGATTCGAGGAAAAGATTCATTTTTATAAAGTGAAACTTCATTCAGTGGGGGTTTTAGCTCTTCCCCACTGAATGTTAGTTGAACCAATCGGGCTTCTACAGGCAGTAATACCCCCACCCAAAACATTGGTCCTACTTCTTTATTTAGAAGTGGGGGTATTACTGCCTGTTGACCTGCGATAAAGATTTGACTGAAAAAAATCCTTGGATAACCATCCTATTTCCCTTATAATTATGAGACAAGCGATATTGAAGGAGTCTATTATAATGAACGATAAATCAATCCATTTGGGAAATCACCTCAAATTTATTATTCCGTCGATTCTCGGTATTGTGTTATTCATGTTACCTGTTCCGACTGATGAAGGATACACAATTACGGTAGCGCTTTTGGCCTCTTGGCTGCAAGGACAGCTGGCAGGGCAGCTATCGCTGATTATGATGATCATTATTGTGGTCACGGCGGTAATGACCGTACTAGCCAGATTGCTTGGGCGCGAGGCATTTGCGCGCACGCCGTTTTTCCAGGGACTGTTTTATACCAGCATGTTCTGGACGGTCACCAGAGTGTTGGCAGCTGTGTTTGCCGTGATGGTTTATTTCCGGCTTGGTCCGGAAGCAGTTCACGGGCCGAATACCGGGCAGTTGCTTTTGGGTGACCTTCTGCATGTGCTGTTTGCAGTCTTTTTATTCGCAGGACTGTTTTTGCCGCTCTTGATGAATTTTGGATTGCTTGAGCTGTTTGGAACATTGATGACCAAAATCATGCGGCCATTGTTTAAACTGCCTGGACGTTCTTCGATTGATGCGCTTGCTTCATGGATCGGCGACGGCACAATTGGTGTACTGATGACGAGCAAGCAGTATGAGGGCGGTTACTACACAAAACGGGAAGCAGCCGTGATTGGAACGACATTTTCGATTGTTTCCATTACGTTTACACTAGTGATCATTGGCCATGTCAACCTGGAGTATCTGTTTGTCCCGTTTTATTTGACCGTTCTGGTTGCCGGGTTTGTGGCTGCTTTGATTATGCCGCGTATCTGGCCGCTTTCCAGAAAATCGGATTCGTATGTGCGCCCGGATACGCCGGAAGTCAGTGAAGAAATTCCGGCCGGGACCAATGTATTTGCATTTGGTTATCGCAATGCAGTGGAGCGGTCTCGCAAAGAAACCAGTGTGTATAAATTTTTCAAAGAAGGCGGGCAAAATGTCCTCGATATGTGGATGGGTGTCGCGCCAATCGTTATGGCATTCGGGCTGGTGGCGCTTATTATTGCCGAGTACACGCCGGTCTTTCAATGGCTGGGTCTGCCGTTCGTGCCGCTGCTGGAACTCATGCAAGTGCCATACGCGGAGGAAGCATCCGCAACAATTCTGATCGGCTTTGCGGATATGTTCCTGCCGGCCGTTCTCGCTGCATCGATTGAGGCGGAGATCACTCGATTTATCATTGCAGCACTGTCGGTAACGCAGCTGATCTATATGTCCGAAGTCGGCGGCCTGCTGCTTGGTTCGAAAGTGCCGGTTTCATTTAAAGATCTGGTTGTTATTTTCCTGTTGAGGACGATAATTACGCTGCCGATTATTGTAGGGATTGCTCATTTGATTTTTTAAGATTTTTGGGGCTCTATTTTGAGTGCCGGTCGCGCGATTTGGCTTGCTGGAAGCGCGATTTGTGGTGGTGGCCGCGCGACTTGTAGTGCCAGTCGCGCGATTTGGACCTCTGCTCGCTCGATACGACGGGTAAGTCGCCGATTCGGTCGTACACTCGCCCGATTCCCCCTGCCCCCACCCCAATAAACCCCAAACGACAAACAGACGACCACACACTCGTGGCCGTCTGTTTGTCTATTTATAAAAAAAGGGGGTTATGATAGTATACGTTGTTAACGGAATGTTTGATTCACTTTATTTTTAATTTTATCGGTAAAAAGGGAAGTATTTTTTGGAACTTCCGTGTCCGGCTCTTCCTCTTCGGGTGCCTTTTGTACAAAATTACCGTCAAACCCTTGCTGTTCCGCCATTCCTTGCATGAAGGTGTAGAAACTCTGTTGCACGTCCGGGCCTGCATGGAACACACCGGTCAAATCATTTTGCGCCATTTCCACGATGACATTTGCGAAATCCTCTACGTGCACAAAGGTGCGGATTAAATCATCACGATAGGAAATTTCCTTCCCTGTCCGTAAATGATACGCCAGCTTATCGGTTCGCTCATCCAGCTTGCCGATTAAATTTTCCCCGTAGGTCGGTCCGGCTCTTAGGATAACATAATTCGTCAACTCGTTTTCAATATAGCGCTCTGCCTTGACCTTTGCATTAGTATAATGCCTTAATGCGTGGTCATCGGGCAGCGAGGAAATCGGGTCCTCTTCTTTATACGGTCCCTTTCCGCCTGAGAACACCAAGTCGGTCGAGATATAAATTAGCTTGGTTTCCGGGCGAAGGAATGTTATCACGTGCATCAAACCTTGAGTGGTCAGCGAATGTTCTTCCGGGCCACCCTGCACGAGCCAGATGACCACATCAGGATTTTCCCGCTTAAAATAATCGGAAAAGGATTCCGGCTCGTTGATATCAAGAATATCCAGTTCTTCAAATAGCGGTGCGTCCTCCAGCGTGGTGCCGCTCACGTCCACACCATCCGGTTTCTTCAGCAATTGATACACGGATGCGCCGACATATCCGCTGGCTCCAAATACACAAATTTTCATGGTTTTCACGTCTCCTTCCCATGATCATGTTCAAGATTGGGTCGATGCAGACTTTCTGTTGTTTCCTGACTTAAATCCTTTCTTCAGCTTGGTTGCCTTCCCTTCCATGACCGGCTGCCAAAGGGCAATCATCGGCTTGCTGGAAAGCAGCAGCACAATGACGGCGGAAATAGCACCAAGTCCGAGCACATCGATCAAGTTATTGACCTCAAAGGCCTCCACCTGCCGAAAATACTGGATGAAAAATCCGTGCAGCAGGTATACATACAATGTCTTTGCCCCGAGATCGGTAAACCAGGTCTCCCGCTGCGGCACCCAGGCGAGAACACTTACAATCATGGCAGCGGCGGTCAGATAAACAGCCAGACGCGCCAGCCCGCCAAACTCAGCCAGCCCGAGTGCACTGTATGATTTGGAACCGAGCAGCCAGCCGGAATTGAACTCCGGTGCCAAGAAAATTGCCAGTGCCAGCCCTGCCATGACGACTAAGGAGGCAATTTTCACCGTACGCTTCTTCACTAGCAGCAGATGCTCTTCCGTTACCCAGTAGCCGATAAGGAAAAACGGGAAAAACACCAGGGTTCTGGATAAACTGAAGGTGTGGCCGATGTCACCGAAATAGCCGGCAATCAGTCCTATTTGCACGGCGATAAAAATACCGATTGCCGCAGGAATTTTTTTGAACCAGTACAAGAGCATATGCCAGAAGAATAAACTGAACAAGAACCAGAGCGCCCATTGCGGGTAGAATATTCCCGCCAGCCAATCCTCATGCCCTAGGAGATAGTAATATCCTGTAAAAATGAGCTGGAAAATGAAATACGGTATCAGCAATTTCTTCACCAGGTTCAGAACATAGGGCTTATCGCCCCTCCCCTTGGCAAAAAGACCGGCCAGCAAAATAAATGCCGGCATATGAAAGGTATAAATCCATAGATAAAGAGTATTCATTCCTTCTGAGCCGCTGGTAAACGGCTGGATCATGTGGCCAAACACCACTAGAAAAATCAGTATCACTTTCGCATTATCGATAAAGGCGTTTCTTTTCATACGCTGTCATTCCTTTTTTGTGTATGCCTTTTTCTTATTCCCAATATACCCTTATTGTAAAAGAAATAAGTCCATTTTCCGCCGATTTCATAGAGATGTCAAACATTCGTAAATGGAATGCAATGATTGCGGCAGAATATTGGACGCTGATTTAAGGTTTCGCCCAAAAATAAAATCGGCAGGAGGGCATGTGCCGCCAGCCGATTTCTGCATTCCCTATCTGGTTTTCGCTTACCCTTTTGTCCCGGTCTTTTTCGTCTTTGTCGTGGATTTTTTCTTGGTTTGCTTCGGCTGCTTGGGTTTTGGTTTTTCCTTTTTCGCCCGGTCAAGTGACGCCTGGAGTGCGTCCATCAAATTGTCCGACACATCCGCTGCCGGCTTATCTTTAGGTGCAGCTGTTGTAGTTTCTTCATTATTTTTCTTCGCTTCGATCAGTTCCAATAAAGCGGTGCGGTACTCATCCTTGTACTTTTCCGGGTCAAATTCAGTGGTCAGCTGTTCAATCAGCATTTTTGCCGTGTCGAGCTCCTTCTTGACCGTTTTGACTTCATCGGGCACATTTGGCACGTCCTGGACGCTGCGCACTTCATCAGGAAAATGGATCGTTTCCGCCACGAGGGTGTTCTCATACACACGAATCACCGCGAGCTGCTCCTTGGAACGGATGATCATTTTAGCAACACCAATTTTTCCGGTATCCTTCAATGCGCTCCGCAACAGGCCATATGCTTTTCCGCCACCTTCGTTCGGGGATAAATAATAGCTTTTTTCAAAATAAATTGGGTCAATCTCCTCCAGCTTAACAAAGTCGACGATCTCTACGGCCTTGTCTTCCTGCTCGTTCTGCAATGCTTTCAGTTCTTCTTCATCGAGCACGACAAATTTATTTTTGGCATATTCATATGCTTTGACGATTTCCTCATTTTCCACTTCCCTATCGCAATTCGGGCAGACTTTCTGATATCTGATCGGGGTCTGACATTCCTTGTGCAGCTGGCGCAGTCGCACATCTTTATTTTCCGTCGCCGCATGCATTTTCACCGGAATGTTGACAAGCCCAAAGCTGATCGTCCCCTTCCACATCGTATGCATGAAAATACCTCCCTTTTTTCATTAGTGTGCCGGTGCATGCTGTTTTTATCCGGAGACGATTATTTTTTCATGGATGGGCCAACTTAAGATGGAATGGAGCTGATCGGATTGAAATTGATGAAACCAATTGCCAGCGAGGAAATCCCCCGAGGTGCTGGCTGGATGTATGAGGTGAAATATGACGGGTTCCGCTGTTTGCTGGAATGGAGTAGCGATGGCGTTACCCTTACCAGTAAAAACGGCAAGGATCTAACTGGTAATTTCCCGGAGATTGTGGAATATCTTGATCGGGTGGCAACCAGCGTGCCTCTGCCCATGAAACTCGACGGCGAGCTAGTGGTTTTGAACAACCAGTATCAAGGAAATTTCCCCCTGCTGCAAAAGAGGGGGCGTATGAAAAATCAAACTTCTATCCAGCAAGCAGCAAATGCGCGACCGGCAACATTTATGGCATTTGATTTGCTGATGGAGAACGGGAAAGATTATCAGGGAGAAAGTTTTGAGGTGCGTAAAAGGCGGCTTAAGGCCGTGTTTTCCGGGTTTGGAGAGAGGATACGCTTTGTGGAGAGTTTTAAAAACCCGGACGAGCTGCAGAGAATCGTCTTTGCCCATAAAGGTGAAGGCATCATCGCCAAACGGATGAGAAATGAATACCTGCCAGGCAAAAAACATCAAGACTGGTTTAAGATTAAAAATTGGCGCAGAGTCAACGGCTTTTTAACTTTCTATGATCCGAAAAATGACTATTTTACCGTCAATATTTATGAACATGATAAGATAAAAGAAATCGGCAAATGCCGGCATGGACTGGAGAAGGAAGCGTTCGCTGCATTGAAAAAGATGTTTACCGAAAATGGCGAGAAACAGGCAAATGGGTATAATCTTCCACCGGCGATTTGTGCTTCCATCCATACGCTGGATTTATATAAAGGCGAACTGCGTGAACCGGAATTCGCACGCCTGATGCCAGAGCTTTCGCCGGAGGAATGTACAATGAAGCAGGTGAAGCTGGATATGGCGATGTTGCCGGAGCTTGTTGAACTTACCAACACGGCGAAAGTTTTCTGGCCGGATGCGGAATTGACAAAGGGTGACCTTCTCCGCTACATCCGGGAGGTGAGCCCTTTTATGCTACCGTTTCTAAGGGAGCGGGCGCTGACCCTCATCCGCTGTCCGGACGGCGTAGAGGCGGAACATTTTTTCCAGAAACACCTCCCCGTCTATGCGCCAGACTTTATTGACAGCCTGCCCGATGGCGAGGATGAGCTGATTATCTGCAATACACTGGAGGCGCTCGTCTGGTTTGCCAATCATGGGACGGCGGAGTTTCATATCCCCTTTCAAAAAGCTGCCAGTGAGCTCCCTTGTGAGATTGTCTTTGATCTCGATCCGCCAAGCAGGGATGAGTTCGCCCTTGCTGTCCAGGCAGCCAACCTGATAAAGCCAATGCTGGATGATCTGGAACTTGTCTCGTTTATTAAAACATCCGGTAACAAAGGTTTGCAGATTCACATTCCCATCCCTGAAGGCAGCATGACCTATGAGCAGACCGCCATCTTTACCCAAGCGATTGCCATGACGGTGGAACAGGCTTATCCTGACCGGTTTACGACCGAGCGGATGAAAAAGAAGCGAAACGGGCGGCTGTATATCGATTATGTGCAGCATGGCAAGGACAAAACGATTATCGCACCCTACTCTCCAAGGATGACGAAGGAAGGCACGGTCTCTACTCCGCTGTTTTGGGATGAAGTTACGGAGTCGTTGCACCCGGCAGCGTTTACTTTGAAGAATGCGGTTGAGCGTGTGGCTGAGCTGGGGTGTCCTTTTTTGGATTATTTTGCTGCGGGAAAGGAGCAGCGGTTGGAAAAGGTGCTGGAGTTGGTTGGGAGGTGAGCGTGATGGCACGGTTCGGGAATGGTGAGTGTACGACATGGCTGGTGGCCGTCTTGATTCCAACAGAAGGAAGTTTTGATTATGGGGAACCCTTCTCTCCGACATTTCAAGCGTTCTTCCAGTCACTTTTGTCGTTGAGAACGCTCTCTCCTGATTCCACGCAACATAACCCCACTACCACACCAAAAAAACACTCCCCATCAACTGAGAAGTGTCATTTCAATGTTGGCTGCAGTTCCATTTCCACATTCCCCTGAATGGCACGGGAAATCATACAGCTTTTTTCCGCTTTTTCCACCAGCTGGGCAAGCTTCTTATGCTCGGCTTCCGTGGCACTCGTCTGCAGTGCCACGGCTGGTTTATGGATAATTTTCTTATAGGTAAACACGCCATTGGTCACATCGACAATGCCTTCCGATTCAAGCGACATTTCCTCGAGTGGCAACTCCGCCCGCTCAATCATGGCTGCCAATGTGATGATATAACAGGTAGCCGCCGCGCCGAGCAGCATTTCGTCCGGGTTGGTGCCGACGCCTGGTCCATCCATTTCCTGTGGGATGGAGATTTTCGTCTGCAAATTGCCGGCATCAATGGACCCCTCACTGTTGCGTCCGCCGGGCCAGTCTGCGTTTAAATGAAAATGATGTTCTGCCATATGATCACCTCACGCCCCATTATAACGCAGGCTGGGATCATAGAAAAAGAAAATGAATGATCTCGCCAAGTACTACCCCGACGATCACGACCATCCAGGCCGGCTTTTTCCAGAAATGCAAAAGAGCGAAAAGAATAACAGCCAGACCGAAATGGGCGCCGTTCATAATTCCACTGGTGAATACCGGGTCATAAAACGCCGCCAGCAAAATCCCGACAACACTGGCATTCACCCCTGTTAAAATTCCCTGGAAACTAGAGCGGCTTCTGAGTTCGCTCAAGAAAGGCAGCGCCCCAATAATCAGCAAGAAGGACGGAAGAAATATTCCGACCGTCGCGACAAGAGCTCCAGTAACACCGCTGATCATGGTGCCCAAGTAACTGGCAAACGTGAACAATGGACCAGGGACTGCCTGGGCCATCCCGTAGCCCGCGAGGAATTCCCCGCTGGTGACCATTCCATTGGGAACAACTTCCTGCTCCAACAGCGGAAGCACGACATGTCCGCCGCCAAACACAATAGACCCGACCCGGAAAAAGATATCAAAGATGGTTAAATAAGTATTGGATACAGCTTGTGCAACGATCGGCAGGCCAATCAGCAGGACGGCCAAAATCGATAATGCCGCGACCCCCTGCTTTTTCGTAATCGACACAGAAAACGGCTGCACATTTGTTTCCGCATTACGGGAAAACATAAAAAACCCAAGAATTGCTGCTGCAATGATGACAGATATCTGCACGATAGCAGACGGGAACAGCAGCATGACCAGCGCAGCGACAATAGCAATGGCGAGCCGCGGACGATCAGGGGTGAGTTTTTTGCCCAATCCCAACACGGCATGTGCGACAACCGCTACGGCCACAACCTTCAAGCTGGTGATCCAAGCTGCATCCCCAAGCGTAAATGTCTGGTAAAGCATCGCGAATAACACGAGCACCACAACCGAGGGGATGGTAAAACCGAACCAGGAGATTATCCCGCCGAAAAATCCACCGCGCAGCATGCCAATGGCGATCCCCACCTGGCTGCTGGCAGGTCCGGGGAGGAACTGGCAGATGGCAATAATATCCGCATATGTTTTATCATCCAGCCATTTCTTTTTATCCACATATTCGTCACGGAAATAGCCCAGATGCGCAACCGGACCGCCAAAGGAGGTCAGCCCCAGTCGTAATGAGGTCCATAAAATTTCAAGTAATGAGTGCTTTTTTTCCATGGTTTTCTTGCTCCTTACTGTATGTATTTTCTGCCGGCCTTCCACCAAGTTATCTCTGTTGCCAAGATACCATATTTCCCACCAGCCCGACATAAAATTTACATAAAATTTACAAACGCACCCGGCAACCCTTCCCCCACCCGAAAATTCCTCTCCCTCTTCCCCGCGTAATTTGGTAAACTATAAAAGAGGCCATTTGCCTGAATTAACGGAATAGGAGTTTTGCTAGCATGACGAATTATAAGCTTGAAATGCCGGACAGCGAAATACTGCCGTCCTTCTCCCTTACCATCCCTACCTCCTGCACCACGGCGATCTACAGTGATTCCGACTTGCAGGCAGAACTGGCGAACAAGCTGGAAAAAGAGATCCACATCCCAGTATTTGACGGAAGAGAAGAGCTGTACGAACGGCTGACCGTTGAACAGAATATCAACTTTTACCGCAAGTGGTTTGGCTGCACGAAGCCAGTATCGGAAATTCTCGTGATGTTCGAGTTGCACCGGCAGGCGGATGTCCCGCTCCGAAAATGCGGTATCTCGGAAGTCCGGCGGGTCTTTTATGCCAAGTATTACATGATGGCAGCAGCCCCTATTGTCTACCGGGAGCCGATACATGGGGTCGATATCCTCACCATCAATACATTCATGAACATGCTGAAAAAACTGGCTGATGCCAACATCCCTGTCCTGATCCTTGCCTCCAATCTGGAGCATGCTCTCCTGCTCGGGGATACTTCCTATAAGCTGCAGGATAAAGGACTCACCGCCATCGAGATGGACTCCGGGGACAAGGGAACACCCAAGGACGAGGGGCGCCCATCCGCCGCGAGCCTGTTTAAAATTACCGCAAAGGTCGAGGATAAACTGATTCTGTTTGACCCTCCCGAGATCGATTATATTGAAAGCCAGGACGGAAAAGCGATGATCGTGATCAATGATGAATCATTCGCGATGGATGAAACCCTCTCCAGTATTGAGAAAAAATTAGAAAGGTATGGCTTTTTCCGCTGTCATCGTTCTTACATCGTCAATCTGCAAAAAGTACGGGAAATCATTACTTGGTCCAAAAATACGTATTCTATTCGGGTTGACAATAAAATCCAGTCCACCATCCCGCTCTCCCGGACAAAAATCCAGGAAATCCAGGAGATTTTCAGCTCGAAATAGGTACAGTTTGTGATTGTTTAGCCACGTTTCACCTTGATTTAGCGGCATTCAAACGGCACAAACACTACAATAAACTTAGAACATCAGGAGGAGGGGAAACAGATTGAAACATGCAATTGATGTAAGGGGATTGCGAAAGACTTTTTCATCCAACACCGCTGTTGAGGATGTCAATTTTCAAGTGAAACGCGGGGAAATTTTTGGTTTTCTCGGCCCAAGCGGTTCGGGCAAGACGACAACGATTAAGATTTTAACCGGGGAATTGAGTAAAACGGCCGGAGAAGTGGAAGTGCTTGGGATGCCTGCAGATCGCTTCAAATCCTCTGCTTTCAAAGCAAAAATCGGCATTTTATCAGATAACAGTGCACTGTACCAGCGGCTGACGGTATACGACAACCTAAAATTATTCTGCCAGCTGTATCACGCCACTACTGACAAAATTGATGATGTGCTGGAGACAGTGAATATGCATGGGGAAAAGAAAAAAGTGGTATCGAAGCTTTCCAGAGGAATGAAGCAGCGCGTGCTTCTGGCAAAGGCACTGATCCATCAGCCCGATCTGGTGTTTCTCGATGAACCGACGTCAGCACTCGATCCCGGCAACATGCTGCATATTCACAACGGACTGCGGAAATTGAATGAAGCGGGAACGACCATCTTTTTGACGACCCATAACATGGAGGAAGCAACCTTGTTATGTGACCGTGTCGCCTTTTTGCACAACGGAAAGGTGAGGGAGATCGGCAATCCTGAGGAACTGCGCTATAAGTATTCAACGCATGCTTTTCATATTGAAACATTTGACGGCGAGGAACTCGTCCTTGCTAACGAACCGGGAAATGCTGACCGCATTCAAAAACTGATTGCCCAGAAGCAAGTGAAAACCATGTACACCGATCATCCGACCTTGGGGCAAATCTTTCTCAATATCACCGGAAAGGAGCTGGTATAATGAACGTCCAGCGTATTTCAGCCATTTTTGAAAAAGATCTTAAAGATTTTATGAAAAACATGATGCTGCTGACGATGCCGGCGATTCCGATTGTGCTGGGACTCTTGTATCAGCGGATTGGCGGAGATGAGGAGCTGCCGCTTGCATTGCTTTATTTAATTGTCGGCGTGACTTTTTCAAGTGTTACCTCTACCATGATCATGACCATGATGGCCGAGGAAAATGAAAAGAACACATTAAGAGGGCTGATTCAATCGCCGGCTTCCATGTTCGATATTATTGTCGGAAAAAGTTTGGTAACTGCACTTTTAACATTAATTACACTGGTCATATCACTAGCTATTATTGGTGCGGAACCTTTTATGAATGTACGGGCGATCATCGGCTTGGTGCTTTTATTTCTGTTCTTTCTGCTGCTTGGCATTGGCGTGGGGCTATTCGCAAAATCAGTTGCCTCAACTTCTGTCTATATGATGCCGATTATGTTCCTGTTCGGGTTCACGCCGATGGTTTATTCACTTGGACTCGATCCGGACAGCATCGCCATCCAAATTTTTGACACATTTCCGATTCCACAGCTGCTCGAGATGCACGATACAAATAGCTGGCTCCCGCTGGCGGTTGTTGGAGCATGGGTGGCTGGCGCCGCGTTGTTTGTTTTCGTTTGTTTTAAAAAGACACAAACAGATGACTAATTTGTATTTTTAGAGGAGGGGCAATCTACCCCTCCTCTTTTTCATTGCTATATGTGCCAACTCTCTCCTCTTATTGCAAAGGCTTCTTTTTAAAACTTCACCAAAAATTAACCTCTGCTTAGCGTTTTCTTCACAGATATTTAGTACGCTTTATATGAAACAGACATCCTCTCTGGAGGCGCATTATGAGATTTTTTGCTAAGGTAAGTATCAGTCTTGTTGCCGTCCTGATCTATTTTATGTAATAGGTCATTGTCTGTACTGTAATATGAATACCGCAGAAAAATTGCATGATTTTACATACATTCTAAAGGGCTCCGGATGAGATCTGGAGCCTGCCCCCTTTTGTCCGATTGTTCCTCACAATCCCCAATCCATTTTTAAAATTTTATTAAGAACCTCTACCTTTTCATCCCCGATTGTATCAGCGATTTTTTTCTCCAGATCTGCCTTTAGGGCCTCATTTTTTTCATAGCATTCTTCCCCCAGATCAGTTAACCGTATGCTTTTATCTCTTTTGTTGTGTTTCACATCGCTGATTTCAACTAATCCTTTGGCCTTAAGGTTTTTTATGAATTTATGCGTCGCCTGCCTGGAAATATCCACATTCCTGGTAACATAGGCAATCGTTGGCTGTTTTTTATAGATTCGTGCCATGATAAACCACTCGGAATTGGATAAATAAATATTACTGGAGTCGTTCCATAGTCCCTCTGCCTTTTTTCGAAGCTCAAGATGACGCTCACTCAATGTATCGATTAAATCGAGATTTTTTAATTTAGCTTCCAACTGATTCACCTCACTCCATTTTCTATCGACAACTACTATACAAAGCCTGCCACCAATTGTCAATTAAATTGACAATTTGACAGGTATGTGATAAAGTAAACTAAGTTGATAATATGAAGTTGGAGGCACACATACATGTTTAAAGTTGGAGATACGGTTGTCTATTCCGTACATGGATTATGCGAAATTGATGACATTAGCGAAAAGACTTACGGCAAGGTGACGAGAACCTATTATGTGATGCATCCGCTTGAAGATCCAAAATTAACCATAAATAACCCTGTAGACAGTGACCAGGCAATCATGCTGGCAGTGATGGAAAAAGAGGAAGCGGAAGAAATTTTACAGTCTTTCCTTGAGCCAGGCATCACATGGATAGAAGACGCAAGGCTCAGGTACAGAAATTACAGCAAACTGGTCAATGACGGGGACCGCAAAGAAATTTGCAAAGTGATCAGTACATTAATGCGAAAAAAAGAGGAAGCTACAATAGATAAGAAGAAAATGTACGAACAGGACCGCCTCCTCTTAAGCAACACACAAAACATTATGTTTAAGGAATTAGCCATGTCGCTGGATACTTCTTTTGAGGAAATTTCCAAACGAGTGAGCAGCTTGATTAGCCCACATGCGTAACTAGTTGACCGGGGACATTAAAAAAGGAGCGGGGATTAAGGTATGGTAACACTGTATGTCGCACCAAGCTGCACATCCTGCAGAAAAGCAAGGACTTGGCTGAAGGAAAATGAGATACCCTTTGTGGAACACAAGTTAACTTCAGAGTCATTATCACTCTCGGAGTTAAAGGAAATTTTCCGCTTAACGGAGAATGGTACAGAAGATCTCATTTCAACAAAATCCAAAGTATATCAAAAAAATATAACGGATATCGATCAGATGCGCTTAAAAGACCTGCTTAGCTTAATCCGCGAAAAGCCCGGCATTCTGAGAACCCCGATCATCCATGACGGGAAACGTTTAATGACCGGATATAATGAATTTCAGATTCGCAAATTCATACCCAGATCTGTCCGGACCATTAACTTTCAGGAAGCCCGACAGGCGATACAATAATGAAAGCCGCCCGCACTCTATGATAGAGAAGCGAGCGGCTTTGTTTTTTTCTATTGCCTGTCCAAAATCTCCTTCAGCACCCGTGCCTGATTATGTTCCTCATCTTTCGCCGCAAACAGCAGGGTGACATCTTTATCCTCGGATTTGGTAATTTCCTTCAGCTTCTCCAATGCTTCCTGCTGTTCGCCGCTTTTCATCTCCTCTTTGTAGCGGTCTTTAAAATCCTGATATTTATCCGGATCATGACCGAACCATTTTCTGAGATCATCGGACGGGGCAACTTCTTTGATCCAGTGATCCAAGTCTGCCTTGTCTTTGGACATCCCACGCGGCCAGACACGATCCACCAGAATACGCACCCCATCATCTTTTTCAGCTTCTTCATAAATCCGTTTCAATGCTACAGGCATGAAAAAACACCTCCTATTATCAACATACCCTAAATAAAAAATAAGCAATCCTCTCGGCATGAGAGAATTGCTTATAGGCATCAGCTTTCCGCATGTTCTTTTCCAGCAGTTTTTCCTGATTTGCCTGACGCAAACCAGCCGACCGCTGCGATCGCGATCAATACGGTATAGAAAATCCCTTTCCATAGCGTAGAATGCGGGAAGTCATGTGGAATCCAAGCAATATCCGGATGGGCGAATACTATCATCGCCAGTTTCACCCCGACCCAGCCAACGATCATAAAGGCTGCCACTTCCAGCCCTGGGCGGGAGTGAAGCAGTCCGACGAAGATATTTGCCGCAAACCGCATAATAATCAGCCCGATCATCCCTCCGGCAAAAATCACCGCAAACTGCCCCGAATCAAGGCCGCCGATGGTACCAAGCCCCGTTGGCGGAAGTGCCACAGCAAGCGCAACGGCTGCCAGTATGGAATCAACCGCGAAAGCCAAATCGGCAAATTCCACTTTCAGAACCGTCATCCAGAAACCGCTGCCCCTTTTTGGCTCGCCATCCAGATGCAACGTCTCCGCGTCCGGCTCCTTCTTTTTCTTAAAACGGTCATATAAATTCTTAAAGGAAATAAACAGGAGATACGCTGCACCCAGCGCCTGCACCTGCCATACGTCAACCAGAAAGGAAATGACGAACAGGGAACCGAGCCTAAGGACGAATGCCCCTGCCAGACCGTAAAAAAGCGCTTTTTTCCGCTGTTCTTCCGGAAGGTGTTTTACCATAATCGCCAGCACCAGCGCGTTATCCGCTGCCAACAGCCCCTCCAGACCGATTAAAATCACCAATACCCACAAATACTCTAAAATTAATTCTGTGCCCAAAGATATCTCTCCCCACTAAAAATGGTTCCGCCCACAGGCAGGAACCATCAAAAAAGGGGTCCTTTACCTGCAAGCGGTAAAGGTCTCGCAAACAACGAACGTTGCCAATCAAGCCGGAGAACACATCTTCTCGTAATGACGACTTTAATTGTACAGCTACTCCCCTTTAGGAATTATGAAGTTACTACTATTAAACCCTTATTTGTTAAAAATGTCAACACTAATTTTAAGCGGAATGAATAATTCTGCCAATCACCTGATCCATCGCAGACTTGAGCGCCGCCAATTTCACACGGGCCCTTTCCTCCGTCTCCCCGCGTACACCGTAATAGCACTTGATTTTCGGTTCGGTGCCGGATGGGCGCAGACAAACCCAGCTCTCGCCTTCCAAAATAAATTTCATCATATTTTCCTTTGGCAGCTGAATCGACTCCGTCTCGCCCGATGCCATCATCGTCCGCTCACCTGCCAGATAATCCTCCGCCTGCTCTACTTGGAACCCGGCAATGGACTCAAGCGGGTTGCTGCGGATGTCAGCCATAATATGCTCGATCTGTTCCGATCCTTCTTTCCCTTTTAAGGTCAGCGAAGTCATGCCTTCCTGAAAATAACCGTGCTGCGCATACAGGGTGTCCAATGCATCAAGCAGTGTTTTTCCCTGCTTGTCCCAGTAATAGGCCATTTCACAGGACATCGCCGCCGCCTGTACCGCATCTTTATCCCGCACAAAACTGGAGATCAGATAGCCATAGCTTTCCTCAAAACCAAAAATAAACGATTTCCCCGTAGCATCGAATTCGTGTATTTTTTCTCCGATATATTTAAAACCGGTAAGCGTTTCGGTGGTTTCGACATCATATGCATCAGCGACCGCACGCCCCATCTCTGTGGTAACGACGGTCTTCAGAACATGTGCCGATTTATGCATAACCGGGTCACTATGGCGAAGAATATAGTCGAGCAGCAGCACACCAAGCTGATTCCCTGTCAGCACCTGATAGTCGCCTTCTTTATTTTTAACCGCCACCCCTAGCCGGTCAGCATCCGGGTCTGTGCCAAGCAGGATAGCTGCATCGTTTTTCTCCCCCTGCTCGATTGCCAATGTGAACGCCTGGTGTTCTTCCGGGTTTGGCGAGTCAACGGTGGAAAATTCCGGATCCGGCTCTGCCTGATCTTTCACGACATCCACCTGGGAAAAATTCAGCTGATCCAATCCTTTCATCACCAAATCATACGCCGTCCCGTGCAGCGGGGTGAAGACGATAGGCAGTTTTTTCTCTTCATTAAGTTCGGCTTCCGGCAGTTTGCTCATCTGCTTTAATTGCTCGAGATAGGCATTGTCAATTTCCTCGCCGCGCCAGATCAGCAAGTCTCTTGACTCGAGCTCACCGGTTTCCAGTGCTGCTACTGTGAGCTCATTTTCGGTCTCCCCGATGGTTTCAATGATCGCTTCCGCCTCGCTCGGTGTAATTTGTCCGCCGTCCTCATTGTATACCTTGAAGCCATTGTATTCCGGCGGGTTATGACTTGCCGTGATCATCACGCCGGCCGCGGTTCCCAGATACCTGACAGCAAACGAAAGCAGTGGTGTTGGCCTCATGGATTCAAACACATATGCTTTAATCCCATGCGCTCCGAGCACCCTGGCTGTCTCTATTGCAAATTCCTGGGACTTGTAGCGTGTATCATAGGCGATTACTACCCCGCGGTCTTTCACATTCACCCGGTTGGCAAACAAGTATTCAGCCAGCCCGTTAACAGCTTTTCGGATCGTATATGTATTCATCCTATTGGTCCCGGCTCCCATCACACCACGCATGCCGCCGGTTCCGAAGGTCAGTTCTTTATAAAATGCATCCTCAAGCGTAGCCCTATTCCCCGCCAATGTATCCAGTTCAGAACGGAGTGACGGATCAAGCTGCTCATATGTATTCCATTTCTCGTAGACAGTCTCCCAATTTTCCATGATTAATCCCCCATTAGTAGATATGATAAAATTTTAGCATACTTCCATCCAAGATTCTATTGCCCGGTTTAGGCTCGGACGGTTTTGGAAAAAATAGTATAAACCATTATCTTTTTTACAGATAAACTTTAGGGATTGCTTTTCCACGATTAATGGGCTGTAATACCCCCACCTCTAAGCGTGAGATAAAGCAAGCCATGAAAGGGGGGTAGAAAAGAACTCCCCCACTGAATGAAGTTTCACTTTATATTCTTCCTGATAACAGGTAAAATGGATATAACATATGGAAAGTTGGGATGGCATGACGCATAAACGCTGGTTTCAGGTAATGATTTTCTTTGTACTCTTCTTTTTACTTGTCTGGCTTATTTCGATTACTGATTTTATTTTTCTGCCAGTCGTTCAGACGATCGGTGCAGTAGCCTTTCCGATTATCGGGGCCGGTGTGCTCTTTTATTTAGCCAAGCCGGTCATGCATTTGCTTGAACGGTTTAAAGTGAACCGCATCGTTTCTATTATTCTTGTATTTTTATTAATGCTTTTGCTTATTTTCCTGTTTATTATGTTCATCTGGCCGATCGTCCAGCGTCAGGTAAACAATTTGATTGAGACAGTCCCGCAGATGATCAACATGGCGGAGGATTTCATCTATAACTGGCAGGACAATATGGCCGCTGTCCCAGATCAGGTCGTAACTGCGATCAATAATTTCACCCAGAACATCCCGAACCATATTGACAGCATTATCAACTATTCGTTCGGGTTCATCGGCGGATTTATCGGTCAGCTGTTCACGATTATCGCAGGACTTGTGCTGATTCCTTTCTTCCTGTTTTTTATGCTCAAGGACGGGGAAAGACTCGGACCCTTCATTACGCAGATTTTCGCCAAAGAAAAGGCAGCTAATATCCGCAGCTTGATGGGAAAAATTGACGACGTGCTCAGCGCATTTATTCAGGGACAACTGATTGTCAGCTTTCTTGTCGCGGTGATGGTATTTATTGGCTACCTGATTATCGGCTTGGATTATGCCCTTGCACTGGCCTTATTCGCTATGCTCACCAATGTCATTCCTTTCTTAGGGCCATATCTCGCCGTTGCACCGGCTCTGGTCATCGGTGCATTCCAGGACCCGATGAACCTCATTTGGGTATCTATTATTATGCTTGTGGCCCAACAAATTGAAAGCAACTTTATTTCACCAAATGTGATGGGTCAAAAACTGGATCTGCACCCGCTGACCGTGATCACGGTAATCCTGGCAGCCGGAAGCATCGCCGGCTTTATCGGCATTATACTGGCCATGCCATTTTACGCTGTCGCAAAAACGATCGTTGTTCATTTTTACCAAACCTATGTGAAATCCAAGAAAAATAAAGAAGATGCCCTGATTTAACCGTGGGCATCCGAGGGGGGTTACGATGACCAGGAAAGAGCTTGAAGCCAAATTAGATGAATTGAAATCAGACTATGTCCGGATCCAGAGTGACCTGGATAAACTGGAATATGTCAAGGGCAGGGTTTCCTCCGCGGAGGGACAGCTGATTCGTTTGGAAAAAGAAATTGCCGAGACGAGACAGCAGCTGGAAGAACTGAAAAATACGGAGAAAGCGTGAAGCCATCACTGGCCTCACGCTTTTTTATTCCGCATTATTGTCTTTACTGTTTGTATTTCGCTTGCTTCCAAGTCTTGCCATGATCTTCGCGTATTCTTTGTTTGGCGGAGTAAGACTGATAATCGTATCTCCAACGGCCGGTACCGTACGCATTTCCTCGGAATAAAATTTCAATTCACCCGAAGGTTTGAGCAGATACAGAAAGACCGTCGCATCATCTTTTTCCGCAAGATAATGTTCGTAGGTGAACCGCTGGGTCAAGGTCGTCTGGCGGAACACATAGCCCTCGCGCATTTTATCATTCAGCACTTCCAGCGGGAATCTGCGGTTGAACAGAATTCTTCCGCCAACCTTGGAAACGAGCACACTTGATCCATCCTTATGCTGATGAAATGGGCTCAGCTTGAACACATGCATCCGTCCGTATTCCGGTGCAAATGTTGTGCAAATCAACGCATTATAAGCATTGTCATCCGTTGCCGCAAGCAAATATTCATAAGGAATGGTGTCCAGATTATATTCAGTCTGCTCGGAAAGCATACTCCCGTGATAAAACGACAGACCCGCCTCCCGCGCTGGCCGAAGCCGCTCCCAGGACGAATCCACAATCAAAACAGGCACCTTGGATTTCTTCAGCGTCTTTGCCAGATTCACCGTAAATGTATTGCTTCCAACAATCAAAACCCCTGGCGTACCTTCCAAGGATAAATGAAGCTTTTTCGCCAGCCAGCTGAGGGAAAATCCATGCGCCACCACCGTGAAAAATACCAGTGCAAAGGTGAGTGTCGTCAAAATCTCCGCATCAGCAAAACCCTCTCTTAAGAGCACGGTGGCAAAATAGCCGGAAACGGTCAGTGCGACAATCCCGCGCGGTGCGATCCATCCTACCAGCGCTTTTTCATTGAATGTCAAGCCGGATCCAATGGTCGATAAGAAAATCGACAATGGCCTGACAACAATCATCATCAAAATGACATAACCAAGGATATTCGGGCTGAAAATCTGCAGCAAGATATCCGGATCAAGGGAAGCCGTCAGCATAATGAAAATAGCCGATGTCAGAAGCACCGTAATATTTTCCTTGAAATGCCGCATATCGGAAATGGAATCGATGCCCACATTGGCCAGCGTGATTCCCATTGCCGTCACCGCCAGCAGTCCGGTCTCATGCATAATTTCGTCCGTTACGGAAAAACACATAATAACAACGACGAACACGGATGGAGATTTGAGAAATTCCGGGATATGTCCGGTTTCAAACATCCAGCCGATCCCTCGCCCGCAAGCCCAGCCAAACACCGCAGCAAATAACGATGCCGCAAAGAAGAGACCAAGCTGGGTTGCGTCCGGGGTGCTTGCCGTAAGAAAGACAATAATTTCAAAGGCAAACACGGCAAGCAGCGCCCCGATGGGATCAACAATAATCCCTTCCCATTTCAGCAGTTTTGCCGGACGGGGTTTCAACTTGGACTGGCGCAGCAATGGCATGATCACGGTCGGCCCTGTAACAATAAACAAACCACCGATAACAAAAGCCACCGCCCAGGAAAGCCCTGCAATATAATGCGCCGTAAGCGAGCCGAGAATCCAGGCGATAAACGCGCCAATAGTGGAAATCCGAAAGACCGGCTTTCCAAGCCCGCGAAGTTCCTTAAAGTTCAGGTTGAGACTTCCTTCAAAAAGGATCAGTGCTACCGCCACCGAAATCAGCGGGCTATATAAATTGCCGAAGTCCTCTTCCGGATTCATTAGTCCCAGAATCGGCCCCACCAGCAGTCCGGTGATCGACATAATAACGATCGCCGGCATCCGGTAGCGCCAGGCAACCCACTGTGAACCAATACCCAAAAAAAGGACCAGCATTATTTCAAATAAAAGTGAAGGCATCTTGGTATCCCTCCCCCTGCTCAAGTGATATAGGAGTATTGTATAGATGAAAACCAGGAATGTAAATGATTTTGCAACAGATAAATGAACTGCATTTTTGTACCCGCGCCATATGCCTTTTGTGGGAATAAGGCGGTATTTTCAGACATAGCACTGAGAGTTGTCTCCTAATCAACTGACCTTTTTAGGGTATCCTGTTTCTCATTTTTTAGTTTTATGCCGCTGTGGTGTAGGTATGTTGCTTTTTATCTTTCTCGGTCGATTCTTTTTGTATTTTCTTTCTGATCGACCGTGACATCCCTTCTCTCGGTCGGTTCTTCCTGCTTTCCTTTCCGATCCATCAAAAGAAAAAACCTCCATAAGAAGATTTTCCTCTTAAGAAGGTTTCCCACCATTTCATTCTATTTGTGCAACAACAGCGCGTCCTGCTGCCCGTCCGGAAAACAGGCAGCCGCCGAGGAATGACCCTTCCAGCGCCCGGTAGCCGTGTTCCCCGCCACCGCCAAATCCGGACACTTCTCCAGCAGCATAAAGGCCAGGTATTGTCGTACCGGTTTCATCCAGCACCTGTCCGGACAAATTGGTCTGCAGCCCGCCCAGCGTTTTTCGGCTGAGAATATGCAGGCGCACCGCAATCAGCGGGCCATTTTTCGGACCAAGTATTTTATGCGGAACGGCAGCACGAATTAGTTTATCCCCACGGGAATTCCGCGCCCCGCGCAGGGCAGTAATCTGCAGATCTTTGCCAAAATTATTATCCAGCTCCCGGTCCCTTGCCTGGATTTGCCGCTCTACCACTTCGGTTTTCAGCTGTTTGTTCCCAATGAGTTTGTTCATGCCAATAACCAGATTATTAATATTATCGGCGACCACGAAATCCTCTCCCTTGTCCATAAACGCCTGCACGGGAGCTGGAGCACCAGGCAGCACACGGGAAAGAACTTTTTTGACACTTTTGCCGGTTAAGTCAGGATTCTGCTCCGATCCCGACAAAGCGAATTCCCGCTCAATGATTTTCTGCGTCAGAATAAACCAAGAGTAATCGTAACCAGTGTCCTGAATGGCTTTTAACGTGCCAAGTGTATCGAACCCGGGGAAATTCGGTGCTTGAAAACGCTGCCCCTCTGCATCCAGCCAGATGGAAGAAGGCCCGGGCAGAATACGAATTCCATGCTTCGGCCAAACAGGATTCCAATTCTTAATCCCTTCTGTATAGTGCCACATACGGTCGCGGTTTACGATCCGACCGCCGGCACTCTCGGTAATTTGCAGCATGCGTCCATCGACATGTGAGGGTACCCCAGAGATCATCGACTTCGGAGGTGCTCCCAGCCGGCTTGGCCAGTTTTTCCGGACCAGATCAAAATTCGCGCCGATTCCTCCACTTGCAACGATTACGGCTTGAGCCTGAAAAGTAAATTCATCTACTGCTTCACGTGTGCTTTCCTCCCCGCGGGGTGCGGAACTTGGAGCAAGAATCGATCCCTCTGCTCCAATAACCGCGCCATTTTCTTGAATTAGCTGATCGACCTGATGACGTGGCCGATAATCCACTCGCCCTTGCTTTATATACTCGCGAACGCGTTGTTCAAAGGGCGCAACAATCCCCGGCCCTGTCCCCCACACAATGTGGAAACGTGGGACCGAGTTGCCATGCCCTTCAGCAAGATAGCCGCCTCGCTCCGCCCAGCCAACGACCGGAAAGAACTTCACTCCCATGCTCTGCAGCCATTCCCGTTTTTCTCCAGCTGCAAAGTCAACATAAGCCTCTGCCCATTTTCTGCCCCAATAATCCTCATCTTCCCTGTCAAATCCAGCGGACCCCATCCAATCCTGCATCGCCAGTTCCCGTGAATCCTTTATCCCCATCCTCCGTTGCTCCGGTGAATTTACGAGAAAAAGACCACCGAACGACCACCAGGCCTGTCCGCCAAATGAACTTTCCGGTTCCTGATCCAACAGCAGCACCTTTTTCCCGGAGTTTGCCAATTCTGTTGTGGCAACGAGTCCGGCGAGTCCGGCTCCGATTACAATTACGTCGTGTTCCATGTTCTCCCCCGTTTCTTTTTTATATCTCTGTATAATAATGATAGCGCTTTATTTTTAGTCTGAGAATAATAAACAAGAATACGCTACACCCCTAATCCTGCCAGCTATTCGAAATCCTTTGCGGAAAAGGACTCTAGCAATCCTGAAGTAGTCATCCCCTTCCCCTCTTTATATTGCTGCTGACTTTCTTTAATCATCTGTTTCAGTTCTGAATTATTTTCTACACCTTCTGCAATTGTCGTTTCTGTCTCTTCTTGAAGAACTAAAGTAAATTTCCCTTTTCCTGGGATTGAAAACTGCAAAACTGAATTGTCCCGATCCATATTTGAAATGCGCTCCATTAACTCATCTGAGGAATTAATAGAACTCATATAATCACCGCCAAATCATATTTTACATTTATCATACCACATCTCAATTAATTATTTGAATGTTGCGCATGTGAAATCAGATTTATTCCATTGGACAGTAACCCAACGAACTCATCCATATCTTTTTTCTATAATCGAATTTCCAGAGCAAATGGTGGCAGAAAAAGCCATTTTTCCATCCAAAAAATTTTTGTTCCGGATTTTCACCACCAAACGCTCCATCATTTCGATATTTTTAATAAAAGAGCACACCCCCGCCCCCTTAGGCATCCCAACAAAAAATATGTTAGGATATAAGAAAACAAGGAGGATCGCTATGATTACGAAAGAAGAAAACATCCTGCAGCGCTATTTTGGCTACGAAACATTCCGCCCCGGACAGAAGGAAACCATCGATCATATCCTGCAAATGAACCATACCCTCGCCGTTATGCCCACGGGCGGAGGCAAATCATTATGCTACCAGATCCCGGGTCTGTCGCGTGAGGGCACAGCTATCATTATTTCCCCATTAATTTCCTTGATGAAAGACCAGGTGGACGCGCTCCAGTCTTTGGGAATTTCCGCAACCTATATTAATAGCTCCCTTTCCCCTAAGGAACAGCAGCACAGACTGCAGGAGACTGCGGCGGGGAACTACAAATTTGTCTATGTGGCTCCGGAGCGGTTTGAATCAGGTGCTTTTGTCCGTGTGGTACAGAGCATTCCGATATCGCTTGTGGCTTTTGACGAGGCACATTGCATTTCCCAGTGGGGGCATGATTTCCGGCCAAGCTACCGCTCGATTGTGCCGAATCTGAAAAAACTCACGAACATCCCTGTGTTTGTCGCACTGACCGCGACAGCGACGGAAGCAGTTATTTCCGACATTCAAAATCTATTACATATTGAGCATGTGGTAAACACCGGATTTGAACGGGAAAATTTGGCCTTCCATGTGGTCAAAGGGAAGGATAAAGCGACCTACATCCGTTCCTTCTTGGAGGAACATCTTGACGAATCCGGGATCATTTACACGGCAACCCGAAAACAGGCGGACACCCTTTATGATCAGCTGACCAAGCGCGGAATCTCTGTCGCCAAGTATCATGCCGGCTTGCCGGAGCATGAACGCAAAGATGCCCAGGCTGCGTTTATCCATGATGAAATTTCCGTCATGATTGCCACCAACGCATTTGGCATGGGTATCGATAAAAGCAATGTCCGGTATGTGCTGCATTACGCGATGCCAATGAATCTCGAATCCTATTACCAGGAAGCTGGAAGAGCGGGACGTGACGGGGAACCAAGTGACTGCATTCTCCTATTCTCGCCCCAGGATATCCAGCTGCAGAAATTTTTAATCGAGCAATCTACAATGGACGATGCCGCAAAACAGCAGGAATACGGCAAACTGCAGGCAATGATCAACTATTGCCACACTCATAGCTGTCTGACCAATCAAATTCTTGATTATTTTAACGACAGCGTCCCTAAGGAAAATTGCGGTCGCTGCAGCAATTGTGTGGAGCGGCAGGAAAAAATGGATATTACCGAAGAAGCGCAAATGATCCTCTCCTGTGTGAAACGCATGGGAGAACGATTTGGCGTAAGCATGACTGCTAAAGTGCTGAAAGGATCCAATGACAGGAAAATACGCAATTTTAGTCTGAATCAGATTTCCACTTATGGCATCCTTTCCGCTTATACCGAGAAAGAGCTGACCGAACGGATTCATTTTCTGATCGCCGAACGCCTTCTCGCCACAGAGGAAGGGAAATTTCCTACATTAAGACTCAACCAGCACTCAATTGATGTATTAAAAGGAAAACGGACCGTGGAAATGTTTACGGCTCCAATACCAGTAAGCGAGGATGCAGATTATCATTTCGATCTGTTCACAGCACTCCGAAACTTGCGCAAACGCATGGCAGATGAGCAGAATGTGCCGCCATATGTCCTGTTCTCCGATGCAACGCTGAAAGAATTGAGCCGCTATTTCCCTGAAACAAAAGCGGACATGCTGGAGATCAAAGGCGTCGGAGAGAAAAAATATGAGCAATATGGGGCAGACTTCCTTGCTGTGATTAAGGAATGGCGCGCCGAACGTCCGGATGCTAAAAGAAAAATCCGCATTGCTGATGCTCCAGCTGTGAAGCCAAAGAAAACAAAGCAGGAAGACGAGCGGCCAAGCCATTTGGCCAGCTACCAAATGTTTCAATCAGGAAAAACCATCCGGGATATCGCAGCAATTCGCGAATTTTCCCCGCAAACGATTGAAAACCACCTGTTTAAAGCATTTAAGGAAGGCTACCCGATCGCTTGGGGAATTTTCTTTAATGAAAACGAGGAATCAGCGGTGATGAAAGCCAGGGAAGAAATCGAGGAACCGCGCTTAAAGCAGCTGAAAGAAGCCTTGCCGGATGCGTTTGATTATACCAAGATCAAAGCTGTTCTGGTGAAGAATGGTGTGATGTAGGGTCCCCGGGGTTGGAGAGGCTCCCTTCCGTTTAATTTTCTTTGGTTGAAATCCTTTTGTTAAGTGGATAATAAAATTTGAGTATGTTAGGATGAAAAACGTCTTTCTTATCAAACAAACCCAAAGAGGATGAGACTTCACTATGACAGAAAAAAGAAAACAATTTTCCAGTGTATTTACATACGCTTCTATCGTTGTCGGGATACTGGTATTTATAGGCGCTGTATTTCCTGATCAATTTGGTCAAACCTCTGGTGCCCTTGGCACATGGATTACAGAAACTTTTGGCTGGTATTATATGGCGATCTTTACCTTAATTTTATTCTTTTGCATATTTCTGGGTTTAAGTCCAATTGGCAAACTCACACTGGGTAAACCATATGATAAGCCTGAGTTTCGAACGGTCTCATGGTTAGCCATGCTGTTTAGTGCCGGTATGGGAATTGGCTTAGTCTTTTATGGTGCATCTGAACCAATTTCACACTACCTGGCTCCACCCACTGCTGACCCTGAAACAAAAGCTGCCTTGGCTGAAGCAATGAGATCAACGTTTCTGCACTATGGATTCCACCCTTGGGCTGTATACGGCATTGTAGCAATGGCGTTAGCTTATTCCCAGTTCAGAAAGGGAGAGGTTGGTTTAATCTCTAAAACATTGCGCCCTATTTTAGGAGATAGAGTAGATGGTCCTGTCGGTACAGTTGTTGATGTCTTATCCGTATTCGCAACAATTATTGGCGTAGCTGTTTCCCTGGGGGTAGGGGCAATGCAAATCAATGGAGGTCTGAGTTACCTTTTTGGTATTCCTAACAATCAGTTTGTCCAGGGAATAATCATCGCCGTTGTTACAGTATTGTTCATATATAGTGCATGGACCGGATTAAGTAAAGGTATCCAGTATTTAAGTAATTTAAATATGATATTAGCAGGTCTGTTATTTCTTGCTGTCTTAATCCTGGGTCCGACTTTATTTATTCTCAATATGATGACAAGCTCGACCGGTAACTATTTCAATACCTTATTATTTAATAGTCTGGATGTAGCTCCATTAAACGAACAAAAACAGGCGTGGATGCAGACGTGGACGATTTATTATTGGGGCTGGTGGATGAGCTGGAGCCCGTTTGTAGGTGTATTTATTGCCAGGATTTCACGTGGCCGGTCCATCCGGGAATTCGTCTTTGCGGTATTACTCGTTCCAACCTTTGTGAGTATATTTTGGTTTAGTGCGTTTGGTCTGACCGGAATTGATGTGGGACTAAATTCACCACAAATATTTGAAATGCCACCTGAAACGCAGTTGTTTGGCATTTTCAATGAACTGCCTTTGAGTATCGTTTTATCCTTTATTACATTGGCACTTATCGCATCTTTCTTTATAACTTCAGCGGATTCTGCAACATTTGTTTTAGGTATGCAGACTGCTTTTGGAACATTAAGTCCTGCAGCTTTTGTAAAAGTCGTATGGGGGTTATCGCTATCAGCAATCGCCTATATACTGCTGTTGGCAGGTGGAGAAACGGGCTTAGCTGCGTTACAATCCGCAGCAATTATCTCAGCATTGCCATTTAGTGTCGTGGTAATATTGATGGCGGCAGCATTTTACAAAGATGCCAACCAGGAAAGAAAGTATTTAGGATTAACGATTACCCCAAACAAAAAAAGAATGAAAGAATATCTGGATAGAACAGATGAGGATCAGGATAAAAGAAGTTAATATTACTTTCATGTGAGAACAAATTCAAAAGCCATGCGCAATTGAGGCGCATGGCTTTTCTTTGTACATCAGCTCATTAAATATTCTTCCAAAGCATCCATTAACTCTTCTGCACCTTCTTCCCCATTGGAGCAGACGATCGCGGTGATGCCGAACGTCGGGTAATAGCCAGAACGGAAATTCACACCAGGATCGTATCCCATCACATGGTACACAAGAATGGTTTCATCTCTTTTCTCCATCCATACCCCATACCCGTACCAGCTCCCCTCTTCGTCTTGCGCATAAGGGACCAGCAGTTTTTCTGTCATTGGTTCGCTCAGCAATTGATTGGTGAGCAATGCCTCCCAGAATCTGTTCATATCCCCTGCCGTAACAAAGGCGCCGCCATCTGATCCACCACGGACAGGCAGTGCATACTGATTGGTCCGCCATGACCCGTCTGGCCCGTCGATGTAACCCAAAGCAGTCCGGCCGGGAAGTGCATCAAAGGAAAAGTAGCCGGAATCGTGCATACCAGCTTTGGCAAAAATGTGCTCCTCAACATATGCATGATATTCCTGATCGCTGACAGACTCAATCACCAGACCAAGCAAAATGTAGCCCGCATTATTATAGTGAAAACGTTCGCCCGGCTGGAATTTCATCTCCTCATGCTGGAAAAGCGGCAGGAAATCACGCAGACGATGCAGCAAATACATTGGTGTCTTTTCCCACAGTTCTTCAAAATCATCCATTACTTCCTCGTCGAAGTAGTCCGGCACGCCAGATGTGTGTGTCAGCAGCTGATGAATGGTAATGTCAGCTGAGAATTGCGTGACTTCAATGTCCAAGCAATCCTTTAGGTTTGTTTCAAAAGAAAGCTTGCCTGCCTGAACGAGCTGGCATATGGCAACGGCTGTGAATATTTTGCAACCGGATGCGATGCCAAACCTTGTATTCATCTCATTTCTTATTTGGTCCGACCGATTGGCAAAGCCCGCCTTTTGCTCCACAATCACGCCTTGCTGATCACTGATCAACACCGTTCCTGAAAACTTGAGCTCTTCCTGTACATTCTTCAATTTCTTATTTAATATCTCATCCATTTTATTTTCTCCTTTATGTTTGCTTTTTTTCTGAAGACAGCGCCGGTTTTTCGGAAAATGCATTCATCCCCCGAAAAAAAGCAAACAATTAGAGCAATCCTTTTAGTGTTATGTGCATGGTGGTTCCCTCCCTCTTTTGATCATAGCATACTTTTGCTAATTTTGAATTAATATTTTAGAAGATGTTTCTCTTTTAGGCATAATTTCCTGTTATCACTTTCTATTCAAAATCGGTATTAGAACTGCTGTATTTTTCCATGTAGACTGAGATCAACTAGGAAAATTAAAGGGGAGGAGCTGGTCTTGATGCCGATCAATTTTCACGACGAACAGAATGGCAGAAGTTATGCGACACGGCTTGCTGATCCTGATTGGCAGCAAATATTGAAGAGGGCAATGGCGGGGAAAACAGTTGAAAGGGCAGCAGATATTGGCTGTGGCGGCGGCATCTATTCCAAGGCGATGGCTGAATTGGGGATTCCTGAGGTGGTGGCAGTTGATTTTTCGGAAGCCATGCTGGAAGGGGCTAGAAGTCATTGCCGGGACTACAAGCAGATCCAGTTTCACCTCGGGAACGCAGAGAAGTCTGGCTTGTCGGCTGAGTCGTTCGATTTTGTCATGGAGCGAGCGCTGATTCATCATCTGGATGACTTATCTTACTGCTTCCAGGAGGCTTTCCGGATATTAAAGCCTGGCGGGATCCTGTTTGTCCAGGACAGAACACCTCCTGATTGTTTGCTTCCTGGAACAAATCAGCACATCAGAGGATACTTTTTTGAACAATTTCCTCACCTGGCTGTACTGGAAAGTAATAGACGGCACATGAATGAGGCTGTCCTGGCAGAATTAAAGGCAGCGGGTTTTGCTGTTGCTGACAATCAGCAGATCTGGGAAACAAGAGAAGTTTATTCCCGAAAAGAGGAACTGCTGGAGGATATTCGTTCGAGAAATGGCCGCTCGATTCTTCATGAGCTTGCTGATATTGAATTGGAAGAGCTTACTTTTTATATTGATCAGAAGTTAAGGAATGCTCAGGCGGTTTTCGAAAAAGACCGATGGACCGTATGGATTGGAGAGAAAATGTAATTATTGGGCGGCTGAAGTGCAGTACTGGTCCCGGGTTGAAGTTCCCGCCGCTCCAATTGAAGTCCTCCTCCAGCGCATACTCCACCCTCCCCTTCCCAAAAACTAAAATTTTCCAAATAAGTTATTTCCTTTTTCCACCAAATAACATATAATAAATCTGTTCAATTGGAAAATGCGATTGTCCATTTTGAGACGAATGATAATCACTCCAAAAGGATTGCCGGTCAGACTTTTTAGGGTGATTATTTTTTATTCAGATGGACAGCATAATCAACAGGCGGATTTCCATGAGCGTTCATGCCAGATGCTGATTGTGCCAGTGCGACTGGTCCGTTTCCTGAATAATTATGTCATATATTACTTATGGGGGTTAGGATGAAGAGAGTTTCAAGTGTGTTTTATATAACAATTGCTCTGGTTGCGATAGCTGTAATTCTTGGTGGGGTGTTTCCTGAAGGGTTTGAGCGAATTACGGGAAATGTGACCTCGTTTATCGCTGATATATTTGGCTGGTATTATATGTGGGTGATGGGTGGTCTTGTTTTATTATCTGTTTTTATCGGCTTCAGTAAATATGGGAAAATCCGGCTTGGCAAGGATCATGAAAAACCGGATTTTTCCACACCTTCGTGGATTGCCATGCTTTTCTCAGCGGGGCTCGGAATCGGACTTGTCTTCTATGGTGCTGCGGAACCGCTGTTTCACGGTTTTCTGGACGCACCTCTGAGTGAACCGGGAACAGATCAGGCTGTCAAAGAAGGGCTGGCAGTTACGTTTTTTCACTGGGGATTTCATGGCTGGGCGATGTACGGAATGGTCGCTTTGGCATTGGCATTTTTCCAGTTCCGCAAAGACGAGCCTGGATTAATTTCTGCCACATTGAAACCGTTGTTCGGAGACCGGATGAAGGGGCCGATCGGCAAACTGATTGATATACTTGCTGCGTTTGCAACGATTTTTGGGGTGGCGACTTCCCTTGGATTTGGCGCTGCGCAGATCAATGGCGGGCTGAATCATTTATTTGGCATAAACGTTGGCTTTACCTCGCAATTCATTATTGTTGCCATCGTGACCGTACTATTCTTGATTTCGGCCTGGTCCGGTTTAAGCAAGGGGATTAAATACTTATCTAACGCCAACATGGTTCTGGCAACATTGCTGCTTATTGCGATTTTAATTGTGGGACCAACGATGCTGATTTTAAATTTGTTTACGGAGACGTTTGGGTTGTACTTGCAAAACATCGTACAATGGAGTCTCCGCACGGCTTCGCTTGAAGGGGACAATCGCGGCTGGCTGGATGCATGGACGATCTTCTACTGGGCCTGGTGGATTGCCTGGGCGCCATTTGTCGGCATGTTTATTGCCAGAGTCTCCAAAGGCCGGACGATTCGGGAGTTCATCTTAGGTGTCTTGGTAGTCCCGACGCTGATCGTATCTGTCTGGTTCTCGGCTTTCGGAACCACTGCCGGGGAAGTGCAGAAAAGCGGAGTGGATTTAACACAATACGCAACAGAATTAGTGTTATTTAACATGTTCGATCAGCTTCCGATGTCTGGCTTATTGTCGATGATCGCAATCTTTTTGATTGTATCGTTTTTCGTCACATCTGCCGACTCTGCAACACTTATTCTGGGGATCCAGTCAACGAATGGAAACTTGCAGCCGGCAAACAGTGTGAAAGTTATCTGGGGGTTGGCACAATCTTCCGTTGCGCTTGTTTTGCTGTACGTCGGGGGGCTGACCGCACTGCAGAACACGATTATCGCAGCCGCTCTCCCGTTTTCCTTTATCATGATTTTAATGATGGCTTCGCTTGTTAAAGCACTGAGGAGAGAAGTTCGGGAAATGCATAAGCCTGTGAAAATTAAAAAGGAATAATAGGAAAACCATTCTGCCGGGCGAGTGCCTGCAGAATGGTTTTTTAGGTAGTTATGTATTAATTTCCGGCCACGTCCCTCACCACGGCGCCAGCATATCGGTCGTGCGGCAGGACTTCGCCGGTTTCTCCCTCAAACGCCTTGCGATTTTTCAAATAATCAAAGGTGCTCACCGTATCCCGGTATGCCATGCGTTTAAGAATTTGTTTGTCCGACAGCCCGCCTCCCTCTTTATTTTCAACGGTAATCCCCATTGCCTTGTAACCCAATGTCTGCCTGCACTGCCTTAGTTGGACATACTCAAGCCCCCAAAGAACAACAGTCGGAGTAACCAAAGCATGAACCGCCTCGTTTTTCACTTTTTTCCTTAGAAAATACTCTACCCCAGCCGTTACAGCAGTGGAAATGGCAACATCGATCAAGTACCCTGATAAACGCTTTTTTGTTATGGAATTCATGAAAATCCCTCCCTGAGTTTATTATAGTTGAATATACGTTTGAAAATGAAGTAGGATTCATTTAAATGAACAATAGCTTGATGTAAAATGACAGCAATCTCACCTTTATCCGTACAGGAGGTCTACTTATGGCAAAAAAACTTATCCTGGCATCCTCATCACCGAGAAGGCAGGAACTTTTAAATCAGGTAAAGATCCCTTTTACCACCCGCAAACCAGACTTCGATGAATCTCAAATCCAAACAGCCGATCCAGTGGAAAAAGTGAAGCAATTAGCGGAGCGAAAAGGGAGCACTGTCCGCATGGATGATGACCAGGAAGTCATCCTATCTTCGGACACAGTTGTTTCTTTCCAGCAGCAAATATTTGAAAAACCGAAAAACAAGACAGAAGCTCACCGGATGATTTCTGCTTTAAGCGGAGAAACTCATGAGGTCTACACTGGTGTCATGATCCGCTCTGCCAATGATCAGATCGTATTCACGGAACAGACCAAGGTAGAATTTTGGCCGCTATCTAATGAGGAAATAGAATGGTACATATCCACCGATGAACCCTCTGACAAAGCTGGCGCATACGGCATCCAAAGTCTTGGCGCGATGTTTGTGAAGCAAATTATTGGCGATTATTATAATGTCATGGGACTGCCTGTTTCTCGTGTGGTGCGGGAGCTAAGGAACTTTGGTGTTTATACTTCTAATTAAAGAAAATCTAATTTTGTGTATTATTTATTCACAATAGTTACGGAAAAGCCACCCTATTACGGGTCCCTCTCCCTAATACTCGGAGGGGGTTAAACGGTTATTAATTTTCCCTACAAACGGTAACTGTTTTACCTTTTCAATATATTCCCATCAATGATACTTATAAAAACAGGATTTATCATCTTATCCACATAAGAAATGCTGCCGTATTCTTATAATAAACAAACCTGCCAAGATCATTGACTGTAATCCAATTTATCCCCATTTAGAGTTTCCCCAACCTTTTCTCCAGCTTCTTACGCCACTTATCCGCCAGCTCGTCCACCTGCAGCACACGCTCCATCCCTTCTCTGTCATTGCGTCCATGAAGGTGGATCATCGTGGCAGCATGAACGGGAACTCGCTCAGGATGCCGCTGTATTAATTTCACCTCTGCATCCATACGCACTGTTCCTTCCTCTAGCACGCGGCAGAGATATCCGCTATACCCTGTCCCGACAAACCGCTGCAGCAGTGTCGGGATGCCGGTTCGTTTGTTTATGGTGCTGCAAGGGATCCGGCCCTGGGTGATCTGAATGACTGCCTCCCCCAACTGATAGGTATCGCCAATGCAGACGTCCTTCTCCAGCATGCCTGTAATGGTCAGGTTTTCCCCGAAGGCTGCAGCAGGAAGCGGACGGTCGAATTCCTGCTCCCACTGGGCATAATGTTCATATGGATAAACGCAAACGGCGCGATCCATTCCGCCATGATTTTTCTTGTCTGCAACATCATCCCTGTCGAAGCCCGTTTTGCTTAAGAAGGCTTCCTCCACTAGCTCTTTCTGTATGCCTGTCATCATTTCCTTGTCCTGTCCGTACTGCATTTTCTTTGGTAATCCGGTCGCTAGATTAATTAGTTTAATTGGTGTGTTTTTCATTGGTGGCGATTCTCCTTATCCTTGAAAATAAAAAATGGTTGCTGCTGCTAAAGCGACTATGAACGCAACAAAGCCATTTAATGTTAGTATATATTGTTTCTTTTCTTTTGCATATTTCCATTCCATCACAACGCGCAAGCCATATAAGAGTACAAAAAAGATCATAATCGCTGGGGTGAAACCAATTCCTGCAAGAAACCCTATAACCGGTAAAGCAATGACCAACAATATGAACTCTGCCTTCAAATGAGTTTTATTAATTGGCTTAAAAAGTATGCCACTGTGTTTCTGGACCGAATACCTCTTTTTCAGCCAAGGCTCCGATATAAACAGATAAATGACAATGACACTCATGACCAATATGAATCCTGTCATACCTAACCCTCTCCCAAAAAATCTATCTCCTATATATACTTCGCTCCTACCCCACCCGATTCCTTTCCAATTAGGAAATTCTTCTCAATTCTCATTCCAAAATTTCTGTAAAAATGCTATGATAAGGGATAGTTTGAACGTAAAGGATGAGGACAACATGAGAAAACCTACAGCTCGAACGGTGATGCACAGCTATCCGGGAATGGTGGCGCTGGTGACAGCATCATTTGAAGGACAGCAAAACATCATGGCCGCCGGATGGCATTCCTATATTTCCTATGCCCCGCCGATTTATGGGGTTGCGATTGGCAGACAGCGCTATACATATAATCTCGTGAAAAAGGCAGGGAATTTTGCGATAAACTTTTTGCCATATGAAAAAGCCAAGTTCATTCAGCAGACAGGCGGATGGACCGGAGCGGATCTTGATAAATTTAAGCACGGAGAAATGGAATATGAGCCGGGGATTACTGTCTCCGCGCCAATTCTCCGCGATGCCTATGTGGCTTATGAATGCCAGACCGTCGATTGCAATACCTATGGGGATCACGACTGGTTTGTCGGCGAGATCACGCAGTTTTATCGGGATGAAGAGAAGTTCTTGCCAAACGGCCTGCCGGACTTCGACAAACTGGAAATCCCGCTTTACCTGGGCAGATCGAAATATGCCCGGATGGATAGAGATAGTCATGTGGAGACACACCGGGACGAGGAAAATAAATAATTTTGACTTCCCAGCAAAATACCTGTATGATATAATAGATAATTAAGAAATCGAAAAGGAGGATTATGGAGAAGATGTATTCCGTCAGATTGCGTTTCCCAGCTTTGAACCGGTAATTTCATACGTTCAAAGGCTCTGCTTGTGTATGCAGGGTAAACGGGATCAGTCTGTCCTTTTTTCATAATCCTCGGATTGCATAGAAGAACATGTAATTTGCTGAAAAGGCGGCTCCTGCTGTCTTTTTTATTTTATCCATTTTTGAGTTGGCAACTGAGGTGGCTTCCTCTTGGCGAATAGGAAATATAGTCTTTTCTATTTGCTGTATGCGAAAAAGAAATCAATGTCTTTCCCTATACCTAAAAACACAGGCAGATGCCTGTGTTTTTTATTTTGGGGTCTCCCAAATTACGGGAGGCAACCAGTATGGAGGGATGAACCATGCATTTATTATTATTCTTTTGATGCGAGCCTGTACGAGAGGCTCGTATCGATCCTCGCTATCGGTACGAAATGACATCACAAATTTCGGAGGTAGTGACAATGGAAAAAGTATGTTTTGAATTAGACAATGTGGAAGTAACGTACCTGGATAAAAAAGTGCTGGAGTTTGACCACTTGGCCGTCCATCAATTTGATCGGATTGGAATAGTCGGAAGGAATGGAGCAGGAAAAAGCACGCTATTAAACCTGCTGGCAGGCAAAACAGAGCCGGCAAGCGGCAGTGTGAAACGGCATATTATATGCGGACATGTGGAACAGTTCGTCGCACCAGCAGATGCAGACGCAGACCCGGCAGTGCTTGGAAAATTGCATGTCCCAACGGATTCTGAGCAGCTAAGCGGCGGGGAGCAAACGAGACTGAAGCTTGCTCAATTGTTTGCCGATTATTATGAGGGATTGTTGTTGGATGAACCAACCACCCATTTAGATCAGGATGGGATCGCTTTTCTTGTCGAAGAACTGCGCTACTATTACGGAGCGCTTGTGCTGATTAGTCATGACCGCGCTGTCTTGGATGAGTTGGTCACCATCATTTGGGAAATACGGGAAGACGGCAGGATTAACGTCTACCGCGGCAATCACAGTGACTATCTGGCCCAGAAAAAGCTGGAGCAAGAGCAGCAGAATCAAGCACATGAACAATATCTCAAGGAAAAAAGCAGATTGGAAAAAGCTGCGAACGAAAAAATGAAGAAGGCAGAAAAAATCTCCCAGGCAGGAAAACGTTCAAAGAAAGAAGCGAAGGCAAAAGCAAATCGAATGTTTGAGTCGAAATCCAAAGGCACCAGCCAGAAATCGGTGCATCGTGCAGCAAAGACCATCGAGCATAGGATGGAACAGTTGCAGGAAACTGAGGCAGTACCAAAGGAAAAGCAAATTGTCTTCCACCAGTCGAAAGCAGTGGAGTTGCACAACAAGTTCCCGATTATGGCAGATCGGCTGACACTATGCATAAAGGAGACGGTTTTACTGAATGAAGTCAGCTTCCAGTTTCCACTTGGCAAAAAAATAGCAATTACCGGAGCGAATGGCAGCGGAAAAAGCACCCTGCTCCAGCATATTGCCGCTGGTGGTGAGGGTTTAACAATTTCTCCAAAAGCGAAAATCGGTTATTTTTGCCAGATGAGCTATCAGCATCCAAGCAATGATACGGTTCTGGAATTCGTGCAAAAGTGGTCGGATTATGATGAAGGGTTTTTGCGAAGTGTCTTGCACACCATGCTGTTTACTGGCACTGATATTCAGAAGCATGTCAGTGATTTAAGTGCCGGGGAAGCTATTCGCCTGCAGCTTTGCCAGCTCTTTCTGGGAGAATATAATATTCTCCTATTGGATGAACCAACGAATTTTCTCGATCTTCCTGCAATCGAGGCACTGGAGAAGTTCGTCAATAATTATGAGGGAACCATCATTCTCGTCTCCCATGACAGGACGTTTATCGATCATACAACAGACCTGGAATATCATATTTCCGGGGAGAAGCTGGAGCAGGTTTGATGGAAAGGCAAAGGATACCGCCGTGTAATCTCGGCGGTGTTTCTTGTTTATTATCTCCCTGGATTCATTGCTAAAACAAGCCATCTGAACATCAATAAGAGGAAGAGCATTCGACAAATTTCGGGAAGTGACAGGCACCCTCACTCCCGAATAAAATAATGATCCCGATACCGCACCATCCGCGTGTTCCAAACAGGATTTACCGTCTCCGTCTCCCCCAGCACATTATACTGCAGAAATAAATACGGAAAATTCACTCCGGCGCCGAGACTCATGACATGACTGCCGCCAAAGCGGGCGTTTACATCGGTCAATTTATAACCGTCGTCGGTGGTGATAAATTGCAGGTTGATAAACCCGCTTGTCGCCATCGCCTTGGTGATGACAGTGGCAGCTTCGATCAGATCTTTGTGAAAAACGACCTTTCCGTCCAACACGATGTTGTTGGAGACATGTGTGCGCTCGCGGGGCACGGCGGTAATTACCTCTCCCTCGTGAATAAACACATCCACACTATGCTCTTTGCCGTCAAGGTACTCCATAACAATCCGCCGCTCATTCGATGGAACGTCCAGGTAGTCGGCGATATTATAGATTCTGTTCTGCCCTTTCTCGATTGCCTGCAAATAATTATCCCTGTCCGTCAAAACGGCAAATCCCATCGAACCATTTCCTGTGACTTGTTTAACACAGATATAGGGACCCTCGGAAAAAGCGCTTTCGGCGATTTGCTTTAATTCAGCCGCATTGCTGAAGCCATAGTATTTAGGTATGTATTGGTGAAGATCATTTTCCGCTAAAAATTGATAGCCTTTTTCTTTATCCATCATGACTTCAAATTGGTCACTGACAGGCAAGGCAACAGCGAGATCCAATTCGTTTCTTAAATCCTCGTAAACTTCTATTTCCCCGTGCAGGGTAGGAAAAACGGCATCGATCTTCTCTTCCTTCACAATTTCTTTTATTGCTTGTTTATATGCATCCACCTGGGTATAAGGCGGGGTCTGGCGAAATGCATCACAAAACAAATTGCCTGCTGTCACACAGCGGCGGTCCGTCCCGATTGTATGTACATTTTCCTTATCCTTCAGCCCTCGCAGAATCCCCTGCGCGGTCGGGCCGCCTATCCCGGTAATCAGAACATTTAAATTTCTCATTTGTCATCTTCCTAACGGATAGTATTTGAATCATGCTGTCTGAGAATCAGTAGGTAGATAAGCGCTTTCTTTTGCTGGAGTGCGCTTTAGAGTTGGTTATAAGCAGGGGGCTGATTCGACCCGAATTTACAAAATAAGCGATGAACCATTTAAAAAGTGTACCTGTCATAGATTCTATAAATTTACTGAAACTTTATTATAACCTTACATGATATTGCTAGCGATTTCAATAAAATGTTGAGGAAAAAGGGGGCGGTTTCTACAAAACATTGCAATGTCCCAATCGTTTACCAAGCAACAGCGAAAAATGTGTGTTTCTGTCAGAACAACTGCGGGTTCACCAGAGAGCCGCGTTGCATTCAATAGTAGTGGGAGGTGAAACAGATGAATATCAACTGGAAATTGCGTTTGCAGAGCTATCCATTCTGGGCGGCGGTGTGCGGCTTGATTGGTCTTATTCTGCAAGACTTCGGACTTGTGGATGCCGGGGAATATAATGCGTATATGGATGCGTTCCTGATGCTTCTGGTTGCCAGCGGCATTGTGTCCGACCCCACAACTGCCGGAATGCGGGACAGCCGAAACGCACTAAGCTATCAAAAACCGAGAAAGGATAAGGATTAAACGCTGCTCCTCACTCACGAATCCAGAAAATTGGACTAGTTGCCACAACCCAGGGATAGCCCCGGATAGCTAGTACCTTCCCAAGAACAAGTGAGGGGATGCATCTGTGATATGGCAGTGCATCCCCTTGTCTTCTTCATCCGTATTTTCTTATCAAATGTGCAATAAGGAAAAGAATCCCTCCTCCAAGCAGCACCATGTACGCGGGAACCTCGATCGTCGGTCCCAATTCCGGTGTCAGAAAAACAACCCCCAGGAAGACGCCAAAGGCAAATACTCCACCCAAACCGGAAAGCAGGAACTCTTTAACCTTGCTTATTTCTTTAAAACAAGACCAGCGGATATAATGGAGGGCTCCCATTACAAGCAAAAATGCAATCGGAATGGAGATAATCATCCGAATAATTACCGACCCAGCGTTATATTCCTGCGCTAAATCTCCAGCAACAAACATATAATAGGCAATCAGATCAAACACCCCGGAAAACAGCATGCCCACCGACAAAAAATACAAAATTCCCATGGAAATGAGTTTCGCCCATTCTTTCGTGATAGCCTTTGGCAGCTCGCCAATGATTTCATCCGCATACTGCTTCGGATGATCCCCGAAAACATCCTTTGCTGTCTTACCATCCTGCTGAGCTTCCAGCAGATGATCCAGCATCTCCGCCAGCACTTCCTCGGTTTCCTGTTCCGATTTGTCATAAGACACGCGAATATAAACGAGCATATCCTCATAATACTTTTTGTTTTCCTTTGTCAGCCGCTCCCTTTTTTGATTGTTCTCTTCAATCAATTCCTTGGCATTCATTCGATCCCTCCTCTGTTCAACAAACGGTCCACTGGCTGCTTAATGCCCTCCCAGTTCCTGTGAAAGTCTTCCAAAGCTTCTCCCCCTTGCTCCGTGAGAAAATAATATTTGCGGTTGGGTCCGCTTGGTGACTGCCTCATTTCCCCACGTATTAGCTTTTCCTTCTGCAATCTGAGCAAAATTGGGTAAATCGACCCCTCACTAACCTCCAGCCCATACTCCTGCAGCTTAACAGAAAGCTCATAGCCATATACTTCCTGCCGGGCAACAACTGCCAAAATACATCCCTCCAATATTCCTTTTAATAGCTGACTTCGAATGGACAATCCTTTCACCTGCCTTGTAATGCAAGATAGATTTGCAAAAAATAATTGCGGTTCCTTGTATTACAATATAGCTTATCAGAAAACTGGCTATCTTGCAATGCAAAATAGCCAGTTTTTCACTTTATTTATTCTTCAGAAGCAACTTCCCTTCTAAATACGTCTCTTTCATGTCCTCCCCACTCAGCCAGCTGTCCCACTCTACTTCAAGTGTCGTCCCATAAGGCAAAGCGGTCCATATTTTATTTTCGCCAAACAGATAGGCAAATGTATGCAATGTCCCGAAAAGTTCTCCGTAGTCATGATAAAACATTGGCGAATCAGGTGATGAAAACCAGTTAAAAATCTCTTCAGCTGTGGAACGATCTACGTTTTTGTTCTCCAACTGTCTGAGCCGTTCTCCACTATTGGTACGATCGGCCCTATTTTGCGCCCCCATGTGCTCATCCTGAAAATGATTGGTGCATGGCAAAGTACCGCCACCTTTATTTATCCGCATCTCAAAAGGGGACACTTCTGCAATTGCTGTGTTCCCTGCTTTGTCAGCTAAAGAAAAATTATAACTCCAGGAATGCGGCAATTGCTGCAATAGGTTAATTGCCTCTCCTGTATTGCTGCAAGTGTCCAGTATGATTCTCACAATCGAGGAAGCAGTAAACCCCGGCTTCGTTTTATTGTTATTTACAAAATGGAATGAGATGAACAGCCCTGCTTCGTTCACCCCTTCATGCCTGCCGATAACATGAAGGCCGTGCCCGGCACTTGCCAAATATTCATCCGACTGTATAAGCACAAAACGCTGATCATACAAATCCGGGGTGAAATCATAATTACGCACAGCGAAGTCTGGATGCACAACGGAGGAGCACCCCATCCCCTGAATTTCCGGCTCACCATATCCACTGAACAAGGAGGCAGCCTTTTGAAATGATACGTTCAATCCGTCAGCCAGTCCCCGTAATTCTTCCAGCAAATGCGGAGCAAACCGGCGTAAGGCCTCCTCCATACTTTTTTCATCAAAAAAGGGACTTTCCAGCACTCCCATCTTCTCAAGCAGGGAGCGATCCAGATTTAGCCCTTGCAAATAGCCAATCTGGTATGCAGTGTTTCTGTATTGTTCTATATTGACCTTTAGTGAACTCATTTCTCCATCCCCTTGTGTGTTTCATTGCCTTTATTCTATTTCTCCAGGATAAATTCTGCAATAGTTTGAACCTTTTGTGGCAAATAAAGGATTTTACATGGTATCTGTCGAATAAGTAACACAGGAGAAAGGAGCGTTCATGATGAAGCGACTCGATCAATATATCACCAATCAGTCAAAATTGTCCGGCGCGATGATTGGCATCAACATCCGATCAAGAGAAACGGGTGACGTTTTATACAATCATATGGGCAAAAATCGTTTCCGGCCGGCTTCAAATATGAAGCTTTTGACCGCTGCCGCTGCGCTTTCTGTTCTTGGACAGGATTATAAATTTTCCACAGAACTGCGAACGAACGGTTCCGTCAATAAAAAAACACTCACGGGGAATCTTTATTTGAAGGGAAAAGGTGATCCGACACTGCTTCCCGCCAACTTCGGGAAATTCGCGGCAAAACTCCGAGAGCAGGGAATCCGTCTGATTGAGGGTGACATTATCGGGGATGATACCTGGTATGACGCGGTTCGGCTGTCACAGGGTTTAAGTTGGAGTGATGAACAATATGACTACGGCGCTCAGGTTTCCGCGCTGACGATTTCCCCTACTGACGACTATGTTGCCGGGACAGTTGTTGTTGAGGTCACACCAGGAGCTAAAGCAGGTGAACAACCGGCAGTGCGCGTGTCTCCAGCCGTTGATTACGTAGAAATTTCCAATGAGGCAATGACCGTTGATGGGGAGAAAGAAGCGGAACTAATTATTGAACGGGAGCATGGAACAAACAGGATGATCGTAAAAGGAACCATCGCAGTGACTGCCGAAACGGAACAAGAAGGCATGTCTGTCTGGGATCCCACATTGTATTCCCTCAGTGTATTTCAGCAGGCGATGTCCGGAGCGGGCATTTCCTGGACCGGTTCCGTGAAAACAGGAAAAACACCTGATGACACAGCATTACTGCTATCCGAACCTTCCATGCCCCTAAAAGAGCTGCTCGTACCATTTATGAAACAAAGCAATAACGGCCACGGCGAGATGCTGATAAAAGAAATGGGAAAGGCAGTTCTCGGGGAAGGCAGCTGGGAACAAGGTCTGGAGGTAATGAAAGCCGCTCTGCCCAAATTTCAGCTGAACACGGAAACGATGTCACTCAAGGATGGATCAGGTATATCCCATTTTAATCTAATCCCGCCCAGCGAGATTTCCAAGCTGCTGTATCACGTGCAAAGAGAGGAATGGTTTCCTGTGTTTCTTGAATCTCTGCCTGTTGCCGGCCATGCTGACAGAATAATTGGCGGCACACTGCAGGACCGGATGCATGGCCTTCACGTGCAAGCCAAAACAGGAACGATTCATGCGGTCAGCACATTATCGGGCTATACCGAGACAAAAACCGGGGAACAGCTCATCTTTTCCATTATGATCAATAACCTGCTGGATGAAGAAGAGGGAAAAGATATTGAGGATGAGCTCCTGGAAATTATCGTGAACGCAGGGTAATCGCTTATTTGAAGCGTAAAGGTGTACAATGCAGGCATATGTGGTATAATGATTAAAGAAGATCATATTATATTAAAGACCGCACCATGCAGGTAACATGGTACGGTCCAAATAGACCAACCCCATCAAGAGGGGGTAGGCACAAGAAAGAGAGTAATCCCTCAAGGCCGGCTAAGCACATGAGGGATTATTTTTTTTGGCTTGCAGCAGCAATGATTATCGCTACTAACGTCCCGAAGGAAATCATTAGCGTCAAAGCCGATTCAATTGCCATATGCATCACCCCCTTCTTGGGAGAAATCCCAAAAAGAAAAGCGTGCCTAACCCCTCATGTGAAGCTGATCTATTGTTTGCTATTATATCACATCACAGAAAATATTCCCATTTATGTGTACAATTTGTGAACTTGTGGTATAATACAGATAAGCTCCGCTAAGACACATGAGGGATTATTTTTTATGGTTATAAAACAAGGGACAGTGTCTGTTTTCGAAGACTCTGGCCCTTGTTTTATTTTTACAGCATCTCACCTAAAGTTCCCATACTTAAGAATCGCATTAATCTCCCCACCAATTAAAATCATCAAAGACGAGAGATAAAACCAAAGCATTAAAATCACAATCGTTCCCAGATTACCGTAGATCAGCGAATAATCACTGACCTCCACATAATAGGAAAATCCGAGAGAAGCCAGCTGCCATCCGAGTGCTGCAAAGATGGTGCCAGGCAGGATTTCCCCAAGACGCATCTTCTCATTCGGCGCAGCATAGTAGAGACAGGCAAAAACCACAAATAAGAGCACGAAGCTCAGCGACCAGCGAAACACCTCCCAGCCTCTTAAAGAGGATGCATCCAGGTCAAAAAACAGAAAGACAAATTCTCCGATCTCTCTGCCAAAGATCGGCAGCAACAGGGAAATGATTACTCCGAACACAAGGACAACGGTCACGATCATCGCAACAATGATCCCTCTTACAAGCGGTCTCGCCTTTTTAATCCTGTACGCATTATTCAATGTGCGAATCAAGGCATTCGTTCCCATCACAGACAGCCAGACCATAATGGCCATACTGAATGAAAGCAGATCGCCCCGTGTCACGTCAAGAACCTGATACAAATTTTCCCCAATCAGTTGCACCGATCCTTCCGGGGCATAAGGCTGAATCAGATCCAGTACATAGTCTGCCGAAATCGGCAGGAAGCTCAGCAGGCTGAACAGGAGAATCAAAAATGGAAAAAGAGCAAGCAGCAAATAAAACGCCAGCTGAGCTGCCAGATCAAATACTTTATCCGTCATACAGCGATAGACCAATGCCTTGAAAAACCATTGCACCCGCTCCATCTCCATGCCCCTTCCATTCATGCTTCTAAATAGCTTATCCATCTGGAGATTATGTTTATTTGCCAATAATTATGCATGCCCGTCCATTTGCAGCAATAGCCCAGTAAAAAAATCTTCATTTACCTATTGACCTTTACGCAGCGTCAAGGTTTATGATGGAATCAGTCAGGAGGGGCCAAAATGGAATACACCGTGCAAAAGGTAGCACAAATGTCCGGAGTGAGCGGCCGCACGCTTCGATATTATGATCAGATCGGCCTGTTAAAACCAGCGGAAGTGAATGCTTCCGGGTACCGCATTTACCGGCAAAAGGAAGTGGACCGTCTGCAGCAGATCCTCTTTTACCGGGAAATGGAGATGAGTCTGGAGGCGATCAAGGAGATACTAAGCGATCGGGAATTTGATGAAACCACTGCGTTAAAAGAGCATTATCAGAAACTGATCGATAAGCGTGCCCGTCTTGACACACTGCTGGCTACCGTCCAGAAGACGATCGCCAGCAAGGAAGGAGGAATACCGATGCAGGATCAAGCGAAATTTGCGGGATTCAAGAAAAAGATGATTCAGGAAAATGAAGCGAAATACGGCAAGGAAATCCGGGAAAAATACGGAGACGAAACGGTGGATCAAAGCAATGCCAAGCTGATGGGGCTCACGCAGGAAAAATATGAGGAGATGACCGAACTCGAACAAGCGGTCATTTCCCAGCTGAAAGAAGCTATTAAAACGGATGACCCAGCTTCCGAAGCAGCACAGCAGCTTGCCGAACTTCACAAGAAGTGGCTGATGTATACGTGGAACAGCTACTCCAAGGAGGCACATGCCGGCCTGGCAGAAATGTATGTCGCCGATGAGCGTTTTACTGCTTATTATGATAAATATGTGGAAAGCGGGGCGGAATTTTTGCGGGATGCGGTTTTGGTTTATACTGGGCGTAGGTAAAATGGGAAAAGCTGGAACTGGGTGTTGGCGGCCCTGTCCAGCTTTTTTATTTGTAGAAACGTGAATCACATTTCAACAGGGATGAAAGGAAATGGAACACGCATTGTTTCCTCAGGCAGTGGATGATCATGGTGATAATCTTTTAGTCTTCCTTGAAATTCCAGTTGCAATGTGGTTACTTCCTTAAAGTCATTTGGCGCAATCAGTGACGGTGGCCTTTGAAATTCAATGATGCTGCATTCCTTTAGCACGGAAGCAACAAATTCAGAACAGAAGAAAGCATTTTTTCTTTTTATTGGTTTATTAATGATAAATCCGAATAACCCTAAAAAATTGTAACAGTATTGATCTTGTTCTGCCTCCATTTTTTGTATATAGTGTTCTATCTTTTTCAATTGCTCTCCTGATATTTTAAAAGAATAAACGGCACATGTTGCTTCTTTAAACAAACCTGACTTCGTATCTTCTTGTACAAATCCACCAATAAAGGGGTTTCTGGCTGCTTTTCTTCCAAAACTATAAACGGCTGATAACTCAGAATCAATAGCTATTGACGCATGATTATATGGTTTTTTTGTATATTGCTTTATCAACTTTGTGAATAATGTACCGGTATCTGTTAACAGAATATATCCCCTTTTTTCTGTCATAATCATTCTCCTCTGTAAACAACATTTATTATCAATATAGATATGAAATAATAAGAAAAGCTTAATGGATTCCTTAAGAAAACCTTAAGATTACAAAGGGAATCATTTGACATCTTGAATGTCCTTTTCATTTTTATACGAATCAGAAACCGAGAAGATTCACTAATTTAAAAGAATCTGCTTTGTTTAACCCGTTATCAATTATGATCCATCCTTGCTTTAAACAGTGTAAGACGGAGAAAGGTGGAGAAATAAGAATTAGAGATGGATACGTTAGCACAGAAATGGGTAGATGAAAATCAAGAAGCAGTTGCAAAATGGACAAAAGGAGTAGAGCCAGTAGATGGAACTCCAATAGAAATCGTTCCCACTCTATGGAATTCAGAATTATTTACGGCAAACATAGCTGCAATTGTATTGAAGCAGCAAGGGTTCGACGTTACGCTTACACCAATTGATCCAGCTGTTATGTTTGAGTCTATCGCAACAGGTGATGCGGATGCTTCGCTTTCTCCATGGATGCCTACAACGCATGGTGCTTTATATAAGGAACATGAAGGTGATTTTGTAGATTTGGGACCAAGCTATGAAAATACCAGGATCGGGTTGGCTGTACCAGCATATATGGAAGTTGACTCCCTTGAAGATTTTGAACCTGCAGAGTAAGTACACTGGATACAAATAATGAAATGCTCCCCTTTAATTAGTTTGGTTACTAAAGGGGAGCATTTATTTACAACTCATCTAACTAATACTGATGATATCCCCTCGTCTAGAATTTTTCATCGCTTTCCATACCGAAATCTACTTATTCCGGCACATTTTGTGAAGCAATCTATTTTGGAATTCGAAGTCCCAAGTTATTTCCCCATTTGTTCAACGTGACGGACATAATTATCTCTCCTTCACCATTGTTTAACGTCATTTTATCACAACGCTTACTAAAAGATGTCCTTTTAATATCATATGCTCAGTTTTTCCCAGAGGGGTATTTTTTAATCTATAGCTAAAAGTGTTAAAATATAATTAATTAATCCTATGGAAGAAAGAAGGAAACGAAATTGAACAACAAGCAAAATACAACAGAAGTTATCCTGATTGGTGCAGGAATCATGAGTGCAACGTTGGGTACGCTCTTGAAAAAATTACAGCCAGATTGGCATATTACACTATTTGAGAAGCTTGACAGAGCGGGAAAGGAAAGCTCCAATGAATGGAATAATGCAGGAACAGGACACGCGGCCTTGTGTGAATTGAACTATACAACCGAAAAACAAGATGGATCGATCGATATAAGTAAGGCGGTCAAGATTAATGAGCAGTTCCATGTTTCAAGACAATTCTGGTCTCATCTGGTGGATGGGAAAGAAATTCGTGATCCACAGGAGTTTATTAGGCCATTGCCCCATATGAGTTTTGTGCATGGGGAAGATAATGTGGAATTTCTGAAAAAACGCTTTGAAGTACTGTCCGGCCACCCATTGTTTAAGGGGATGGAATTTTCCGAGGACCCAGAAAAAATAAAGGAATGGATTCCATTAATGATGGAGGGTCGTACATCGGAAGAACCAATTGCGGCAACAAGTATCGGCTCCGGGACAGATATCAACTTTGGCGAACTGACTCGCAAGCTGCTCGATAACTTAGCTAACCAAGACAATGTGGATATCCGTTATAATCATACGGTAAACGATATCCAACGTATGGAAGACGGTTCATGGGAAGTGAACGTGCGCAATTATGAAGACGATACGCTTGAATACCATACGGCGAATTTCGTCTTTATCGGCGCTGGTGGAGGTGCCTTGCCTTTACTGCAAAAAACGGATATTCCTGAGAGTAAGCAAATTGGCGGATTCCCGATAAGCGGCCAATTCCTGGTCTGCAGCAATCCGGAAGTTGTAGAGCAGCATCGTGCAAAAGTATACGGCAAAGAACCAAAGGGCACCCCGCCTATGACGGTTCCACACCTTGACAGACGGTACATCCAGGGCAAAAATTCATTACTATTCGGACCGTACGCCGGTTTTTCGCCTAAGTTTCTCAAAACCGGCTCATCTATGGATTTATTTCGCTCGGTTAAACCGAATAATATTTTTACCTTAATGGCAGCGGGTGCAAAGAATATTCCATTGACCAAATATCTTGTCCAACAGCTGATGGAGTCAAAAGAACAGCGTATGGAAGCATTAAGGGATTTTGTTCCGCACGCCAAAAGCGAGGACTGGGATCTCGTGGTAGCAGGACAGCGCGTGCAGGTGATTGCGGACACGGAAGCTGGCGGAAAAGGAACCATTCAATTTGGTACGGAATTGATTCATTCAGAAGATGGTTCGATGGCTGCCCTCTTAGGGGCATCGCCAGGTGCATCGGTTTCTGTTTCAGCTATGTTGGATGTCTTTAAAAGCTGTTTCCCCCACTATCTAAAAGAGTGGGAACCGAAAATCAAAGAAATGATTCCTTCTTACGGCGAGTCACTGGCGGAAAACCCCGAACTGCTTCGAGAGGTTTTTGCTTCAAGTTCGCATACACTTGGGTTAGAAAATGAAAAACGTGTAGATTAGAATAAAGCAATTAAATGCCGGAGCCTGTTTTGATAAACCAATTGATCAAAACAGGCTCTTAATTATTTTCTGCTCTCATCCTCCCCCGCCATCGAAATCATCAATGTTTTATTGCAGCTTCCCTCGGCACTCTACATTCATTTCTTTAACAACAAGATCATCTTGAATTAAATAGGCTTTCTCGTGAAGGTTTGATACAGGGCAAATATGATTTGGTATGATCTGAACTTTATCACCGAGATGAATGTTTTCGCTGAAATTTTTGTTGTAAATAATCGCGTGTTCATCAAAAACTTTATCAATGTACACGTCTTCAAACTCTTTCATTTTTCCCAGTCCTTGTGTTTTCGTTAAACCTTTCGAACGAGTCTGAGTAGTGATGCCTTTTGCGCCGACATCAGTAATTACGCGTTCTTCTGTAGGTTTGCTTATCACTGTCGTCAGAACGGTAGCTGCTGCTTTGTGGTAACTTCCAATCACGTTTGATTGTGATGCGTCCATTAAGATGTAAGTTCCGGGTCTGATTTCCGTGACGGCTTCGGGTATGTCGAAACCAAATAAGAAAGGTGGTGTGGATCCAATACTTACAACATCCAAAGTAAAGCCTTTATCTTGAGCAATGTTTGCGAAATCCACTGTACGTTTTACGCTCTGCATGTATAACTCCTTGCAATGTTCCACACTCTCGGCTGCATATGTGTGGCCATCATGAGAAAAAACACCTTTTAAGTGTACTTGCTCACACTTTTTTATTTCATCTAATAAATCAACGAAGTCTTCTTCTCGAATGATTCCTGATCGTTTTTCACCTACTTCAATTTCAATGAGCACTACTGCCTTTTTTTCAGACCCTTGAAAGACCTTATCAATCTCCTTCAATTGATAAATCGAATCCACCCCAAAAGAGATCGCAATGGATTGTGCTAACTTTTTAATCCGTCCAATTTTCGTCTCTCCAACAATTTCATTTGCGATAAAGATGTCTGTCAGACCGTGTTCCGCCATAACTTCTGCTTCGCCAACTTTTGCTACTGTTATGCCTGAAGCCCCTTTATCTCTTTGCAGTTTTGCTAATTCGGGCATTTTATGGGTTTTGGTATGAGGTCTAAGTTTGACATCTTGTTTATCAGCGTAATCTTGCATTTCCTGTATGTTTTTATTTAGTATTTTTTCATTAATTAACAAAGCAGGTGTATCAAGTTCTTTATAATTCATATTTACTTTCCCCCTATTTCTGCATTTACTTTGATTTAATACCTGCACCACAAAGAGGTATGATTATCTTTTCTTCTATCGCCGTTTTATACTTGATGTAGCCAGCATAGTTTACTGCTGATGTCACTTCCACATAAAACCCTTTCTCACTAAGTTTCGCTCGTGCGTTCAGTATCTAATCTTCGTGAACCTCTCCACCTAAATCAAAGATTTTGATGGAGCATCCCTTGAACATTAACGCCTAATTATAGATTTCCAGTGTCCATCGAAAGCCCCAGATTAATTTAGCCAATACCATCAATAATTTTAAAACGGTTACGTCCCGCTATATTCGCAAAGAGTTTCCAGAACACTTGAAAAGATATTATTGGAAACCCTATTCTTGGAACAGAAGTTATATGATTTTAACGACTGGCGGCGCAACGATGGATGTCATCAAAAAATATATAGAGGAACAAGGCGAGTCAAGACCTTAGCAACTAACCCCCGCTAAATCAAAAGATTTTGAAGGGGAATGCGTCGCTAATTTTTGTTCAATTGGGCCAAACTTCTTTTCTCGCGTCTCTGGATCAAAGGCAAATTGCCCTGATATATAGACAGTGTTTTCGTGAACGGTCCATTTGATTTTAAATTTCCTACTTCAAAGATTTGTTTCATTTCTATTCTCCTTAAATTTATTTATTTTTACTTTCATCCTAATCGATGTAACAGAGATATTTTTATTCTCACTTCACACCATAACACCAATTCCTACTAAAACACCTTCACATCCTGCACAGCCTTTTCGATTACAACGTCCCGCGCGTGGTGGAATGCTGCAAAGCCCTCGATCGCGTCTCGGAGGCTGCCGCGAAGGCTGGGCGTAACTTCCACATCATGTTCCAGCTGCAGCAGCCGAATGGTGAGCAGCTGATTTTCCCGGTCAAGACCGGGATCGATTCGTCCGATCAGGCGGTCGCCGGCCAGAATCGGCATGGCATAATAGCCATAGCGTCGCTTGGCTTTCGGGGTGTAGACCTCCCATTTATACGAGAAACCAAACAGATCGACCAGACGCTCCCTGCGCCATAACAAATTGTCCAATGGTGCGAGAAAACGAATCGGCTCGTCCTTCTTGGATTGACCGGCCGATACTTCCTGCTCTTTCAGCCTGTCCAAGTCATCGGCAAGGATAAAATACGGTCGTTGGACATTTTCGATTTCCAATGGGATAAGCTCATCCTTTTCCACGCGCTGTTCGATTGCCTCCCTCCGCTCTGCCGCCGTCATTTTTTGCCAGCCCAGCCGGCCGTCGCCTGCATCGAACACACGATAAGCACGGATATATTTTTCCAGCAATGCCTCATTCGCTTGGCTGTCATCCATGTTGGCAGCATCTGCAAGCAGGTTTTGTGGAATGGTACGGTCATTCAGGTCAAAATACCGCTCACTGCCCTTGCGCTGAACCACGCGGATTCTCCCCGTATCCAGGAGCAGATTGAGTGCATGGGAGGTTGCTTTTGTTTTGGGCAATTTGTTATCCCAGGCACCGTGCACGCGGTCAGCTGCACGGAAAGATCGGGAGGGAAGTGGCCCTTCTTCCCGCAGCCGATGAATTACCTCATCCACTACAAGGCCCAGCTTGGCCAACTCTTCCTGTCTCCCTTGCTTGAAACGATTTCTCGTGGACTCAAACAACGGGTAGTCCTCCATTGGGATCGTGCAGGCAGCATTTGCCCAGTATTCAAACAGCTCACCCTCCGCCAATAGTTCATGCAGCACTTCAGGCTGGTAACCTGGCACACGGGCTCCCAGCACCAAATGCTGATTGCGCGCCACAGCTGCCACGGCATCGAGCTGCACACATTCCAGGTGGCGGATCATTTTTAAGGTGGCTTCTTTTATTGAGTTATCTTGTTGCTGCAGCTTCGGGGACGTGAGCTGCTGCGCTTCCAGCAGAAAGCGCCTTACTGCCACGCGATTGGTCTGATATGGCTTCATTGCGTAGGTCCTCTCTTTTAATGCTTTGCTTTATTTTTTCCATCCGTTAGTGTTTCTACCATGTTACCATATTTCTTATAATTGAAAAATCGCCATACCTTTCCAGGCATGGCGATTTCCCCATTTCATAGGCAGTTATTTCACATCAAGCGCCCAGGTTCCACTGCGGAAAACAGCTTCCGTCGTGTCGTCTTCTTTCACGCCGTCAATGTCCAAGTTCTCGGAGCCGATCATGAAGTCAACATGGGAGAGGCTGTCATTAACCCCGTGCTTGTCAAGCTCCTCTTCATCCATCTGTGCTCCGCCTTCCAGGTTGGTTGGATAGGCTTTGCCGAGCGCAATATGGCAGGATGCATTTTCGTCAAATAGCGTATTGTAAAAGATTAAACCAGACTGGGAAACTGGAGATTCATCCGGCACCAGAGCGACTTCTCCCAGCCGGCGCGCTCCTTCATCCGAATCAAGCAGATGCTTCAAGACATCTTCGCCCTGTTCTGCTTTAAAATCAACCACTTTGCCGTCCTTGAAAGTGAGTGAGAAATTGTCGATCAGGCTGCCGCCATAGTTCAGTGGCTTCGTACTGGCTACCGTGCCGTTCACCCCGTATTTATACGGCAGGGAAAAGACTTCTTCTGTCGGCATGTTTGGATTGAATGTAGTGCCGTCCTCGGTTTGGGCAGAGCCGCCTTTCCAAATATGGCCTTCCGGAAGCTCCATATCGAGTTCCGTTCCCGGTGCTTTGAAGACCAGCTTTTTGTACTTTTTCTTATTCAGCACTTCCCGGGCTGTAATCAATGTTTGATTATGTGCTTCCCATGCGGCGATCGGGTCGTCTTGATCCACCCGGACAATTTTCACAATCGCATTCCACAGGCTTTCCACGGCATCTTCGCGGGATTTATCAGGGAAAATTTTCTGTGCCCAATCCCCGGTTGGAATGGAAATGATCGACCATGCAATGATGTCATTCATTGTATACTTGCGAAAACCCTTCATTGCTTCCGCTGCTGCCTTATTTGCTTTGGCCACCCGCTCCGGAGAAATATCCTTTAGGAGATCCGGGTTTGTCGCGCGAATGTTGAGAACCGCCGCTCCGTCCTTGGCAAAGCTCTCCTGCATTTGCACTTTCCAATCCGGAACATTCGCGATCACCTCATCCGGGGCATTCTCATACTTCAACAGCGTCAGTTCATCATCCACCCAGTTGATATGTACATTTTTTGCCCCCAATTCATATGCTTTCCGGGCAACAATTCGTGTGAAATCTGCTCCCTCGATTGGTGCGTTTATCATCAATGCCTGGTTTTTTTGCAGGTTGACACCAGTGCGCAGTGCCAGTTCTGCGTATTTCTCCTGTGTTTGTTTGCTTACCATTAGAATACTACCCCCAAAATATAGTTAGTTTGCTAATGCTATTATTTCACAGAAGCTGCCAAATTGCCAAAACTTTTTTTCTACTAAAAGAAAAAAGCTTTCTTGAGTTGGATATCTCGTCTATTTACCTTATTATAAATTTATGTTAACATAAGAACAAGGTTACTTTTGGTAATTATTGATGATATGAATTCAGAATAAATCGGAGAAACACGGATACAAAGAGAGGGTGATGATCATGGAGAAATTATGTCCGCGGTTTGAGAAGGCGATGGGACTGCTTAGCACGAGATGGGTCGGGCTGATTCTGTTTGACCTGCTGAAAGGGACCAAACGTTTTTCCGAAATGGAAGCCGATTTGCCGATCAGCGGCAGATTGCTCTCTGATCGTTTGAAGCTGCTCGAAAAAGAAGGCATTGTGGAACGAAATATCTACTCGGAATTCCCTGTGCGCATTGAGTATTCCTTGTCAGACAAAGGCCGCTCGCTTGAGCCGGTGATCAAGGAAATCCAATGCTGGGCAGAAGATAATATTTCAGAAGAAGAAGTGAAAGAACAAAGTGTTTAAGAACAAGAAGAGCTGTCCGCGTGAGGTACAGCTCTTTTTTTTATACCTGTTCTAAAAGAATTTTTCACAATATCTATAGACTGTGACGTAACTCCTGCCGCTACGGAAATACATTCCGCTTTCCGCGGGAAGCGAGGGGTATTTCCGCAGCGGCTGCCTATGTCGCAGTTTTCATCAACTACAAAATAAAAAGCAGATCCTTTTTGTAACCTGACCATCTTTAAAGCTTTTACCCTCTATGCCAAGGATAGCTCGTACCAAATTGCTCTGCAAGCTCCTTGGATTGCTTGCGGCGGGCTTTTCGCTGTTTTGCTCTCTCCGGGGCTCCTTCATGCAGCATCCGCTCATCATCTGTCTCCGGGTAAACTTCCGGGACCGGGATTGGCCCATTTTCGTCAACCGCTACCATCGTTAAAAATGCCGTGGTACACACTTTCCGGTCCCCTGTCAGCAAGTTTTCCGTGACCGCTTTGACAAAGACTTCCATGGATGTGTTATGGGTCCAGGTCACAAAAGCCTCCAGGCAAATCGAGTCCCCTTCTTTGACGGGCTCAAGAAAATCAACCGAATCAATCGACGCTGTGACCACAGGCTTGCGGGCATGTCTCACTGAAGCAATCGCACCCACATCATCAATATGGGCCATCAAGGCACCGCCAAACAGCGTGCCATGCGCATTGGTGTCCGGCGGCAGGACGTGCGAAGTTTTGACTGTCAGTGAATTCGAACATGGTTTTGCTTCCATTATTTCTTCCTCCCTTTTCTTTTCAGCTAGTTTTTCCTTTACTCTTTCATTTATCCTCCAGACTACTCACGCTACAGCACCGGTGAGAGAAGCCGTGATACAGATTCTTTAAACCGGATGCCAACCGACCGCTTGTCGTACAGCTTTTTCGTCACCTGTGTGGACAGCTTCATGTCCTTATAAAAAGCATCCAGCAGCCGCTGAGTCAGATCCTGATCGTATAAAAAGGCGTTCACCTCAAAATTCAGCCGGAAGCTGCGCACATCAATGTTTGCCGTGCCAACAGAGGAAATTTTCCCATCCACGATAATCGTTTTCGCATGCAGGAAGCCATTTTGATAAACATAAAGCTCTGCCCCTGCATTCAACAAATCTCCGCTGTAGGACAAAGTCGCCCAATAAACAAACGGGTGATCCGGCTTGTTGGGAATCATCAGCTTCACCTCCACCCCGGAAAGCGCGGCAATTCTGAGAGCATCCCGCAGGCTTTCATCCGGAATGAAGTAAGGTGTCTGGATGTAAATGTATTCCTTTGCCGACATAATCATTTTAATATAGCCGTTTTTGATCTGCTCCCACTCGGAATCGGGACCGCTCGAGACGATCTGTGTGCCGACATCACCGGCCGAATCGCTCGAATAATATCGGTCGTTATACAAAATGTCATGACGGGATGCCTGGTTCCAGTCCAATATAAACCGTGTTTGCATATTTTGCACAGCGTCTCCGCGGAACCGGAGATGTGTGTCGCGCCAATAGCCGAACTTTTTCTTCAGCCCTAAGTATTCATCCCCAATATTAAAGCCCCCGGTATAACCGATTTTCCCATCAATGATTGCCAGCTTGCGGTGATTGCGGTAATTGATTTTAAAATTGAAATTGAAAAATTTCGATGGAAAAAAAGACTCGACCTGTATCCCTGCGTTTCGCAGGCGCTGGACATATTTCCGCTTCAGGGTACGGGATCCCATGTCGTCATACAGTACACGGACATCCACCCCTTCGTTCGCCTTTTTGATCAGTACAGCGGCAATACGCTGTCCCAGGCCATCATGACGGATGGTGTAATATAAGAGATGAATATGATCCTTGGCCTTCTCCAAATCCTGAATCAAGGCATTGAATTTATCCTCCCCGTCGGTGTAGAGATCCACTTTATTATTCTGGGTGAAAATCGCGTCATCATTGCGCAGATGCATATAGACCAAGTCTTCGTATTCGGCCATTTCTTTATGCCTGAATTCAAATGTTCCGTCCTCAATGGCCCGCAGCTGGGACTGAACGGCCGTCTTTACCCCCAGCCTGCTTTTTGTGTCCCACGTGAAAATGCGTCGGTTGCTGATCGGCTTTCCGAAGATCAGGTAAATAATAAACCCGGCAAGCGGAATAAACAGCAGCACCATGAGCCACGCCCAGGTAGATGTGGGATCTTTTCGCTCGAGGAAAATAATTGATACACCGAGCGCGATATTCGTGAATATCACGAACCCGAGTAAATATGTAAGTATATCCATATGCCGTCCATCCTCGCCCTCGTTTTATCCTTACCATTTAATATAGCACATAACTGCCGCTTTGATGAATCGATTGATGTGATTCTTATGTCACCGTTCCCTTTAGTCAGCAAAAAAACACGCCCCGCCGGAAAATTTTCCGTCAGAACGTGCTCCATCTTATAATCTATCCAGTGCCTGCTCCAGGTCTTCCCAAATATCCTCCCAGGCCTCAAGCCCGGCTGATAAGCGGATCAGCTGGTCAGTTACTCCCATCTCCTTGCGCGCATCCGGTGGCACAACCGCATGTGTCATCGTGGCCGGATGCTGAATTAGTGTCTCCGCATCACCGAGACTGACAGCAATCTTGATAAAAGAGAGGTGATTCAGCAGCCGCTGTGCATCCTGTTTACTTCCGTTGATTTCAAAAGCGATCAGCCCGCCGCCATGCTTCATTTGCCTTTGCATGATCGGATAGTCCGGGTGGTCTTCATCCCCCGGATAGTAAACATGGGCGATTTTCGGGTGCTTGCTTAGCTTCTCAAACAATTTGGCAGCATTATGGCAATGGCGGTCAAGCCGGATCGGCAGGGTTTTCAGCCCCCGGATTAAGAGCCAGGCATCCATTGGCGACATAATTCCGCCGATGTCTTTCTGTGTTGTCATCGCCACTCCGTCCAGAAAATCTTTCTTTCCGACAACAACGCCGGCAACCACATCCCCGTGCCCCCCGATATATTTGGTCGCACTGTGCAACACTACATCACACCCCGCCTCCAGCGGCCGCTGCAGGTAAGGCGAAGAAAATGTGTTATCCACCACTACCGGAATGTCATACTCACGCGCCACCTCTGCCACCAGCTCCAGATCAATCAGCTTCATCGTCGGATTAACCGGTGTTTCCACATAAATGCAGGCCGTTTCCGGACGAATCAGCTCACGGATCGCTTCCTTTGATTCCATCTGGGAAAAATCATGGGTAATCTGATATTTCTCTTCCATCATCTGCAGCAGCCCAAACGTACAGCCGTAAAGCCCAGAGGAACATAAAATATGGTCACCTGATTTCGTTAAAGCAATCAAAACGGCAGACACCGCTGCCATGCCGGAAGCAAACGCCAGACCACGCTCCCCGCCCTCCAGTGCTGCCATCCGCTCTTCCAAAATGTTTACGGTTGGGTTGCCGAGCCGAGAATAAACATAGCCTTCCTCTTCCCCGGCAAACCGCCGCTCTCCCTGTTCCGCAGTATCAAATGTATAAGTGGATGTTTGAAATAAGGGTGGCGTGAGACTGCCCAGCATTTCCTTTGCATCATAACCTTCGTGAATAACCGTCGTCTCCAAACGCTTCCTTTTCTCTGTCATCGTAAAATCCCCCTCTCCTGTCTTCCCACCCTCTATCATAAAGGAAATTAACCCATTTTGAAAGCGTTTTCTATTTGTGAACAGGCTGGATGATTGCTTTCTTCTTCATAGCAAATTAAACTTAACTTATTTGGAAAGGAGAGCCGGCCTATGATGCAGCAGCAAGAAAAGCTCGGCATGATCTATGCCGCGAGCGCCTATCTTTTATGGGGCTTTTTGCCGATCTATTGGAAGTTAGCCGATGCAGCTCCTCCGGGAGAGATTCTGGCACATCGGATCGTCTGGTCTTTTATTTTTATGCTTATTATTATCATAATCTCCAGAAAATGGACCTCCTTCCTCGGAGAAAGTAAAGCGCTTCTGAAAAATAAAAAGCGTCTGGCCGGGATCACGGCGGCCTCGGTTTTTATCAGTTTGAACTGGCTGACCTTTATCTGGGCGGTGAACAGTGATTATGTCATCCAGGCAAGTCTAGGCTACTATATTAATCCGCTGGTCAGCATTTTGCTCGGCATCCTCGTGCTGAAGGAACGAACTACGAGAAGGCAAAATGTTTCGTTTATCCTTGCAGGCATTGGGGTGGTTTATCTGACCGTGAGTTTTGGTGTATTTCCATGGGTGTCGCTCGTACTGGCGCTGAGTTTTGCTTTTTATGGCCTCTTGAAAAAGCAAATTGATGTCAGCGCGATGACTGGGCTGACCATTGAGACGATGATCGTCACACCGCTTGCCCTTATTTATTTATTTGTTTTGCCGGAGACCGCTTTTTCACTCGCGGATCCTGTTTCCACGCTGAATCTTCTTTTAATGGGAGCTGGTGTTGCGACAGCTATTCCGCTGCTTCTGTTTGCAAGCGGAGCTAAGAAGATCCCTTTAGGCTTGGTTGGGTTTCTGCAGTACATTGCGCCAACGATCATGCTTATTTTAGGTGTGTTTTTATATAACGAGCCGTTTACCAGCGCCCACCTGGTCGCGTTTATCCTAATCTGGTTTGCGCTTTTTCTTTATATGAGTTCAGCCTACAGACGGCCCCGCTCCCAGCGAAAAAGCGCTTAGGAGGCTGGTTTAATTTCAGCCAGCACCGGCAAAATAAAAGAAAAGATGAAAATCGCCTTGTTGAGAGGCGATTTTTTCTTAAAGAATATGGAGTTCAAAAAGGAGGATAACAAGGACCAAGAATTTCGAGGCGGCGTAGCTTTGAGCAGACGATCTAGCACGCAGGAAAAGTGGTTTTCTTTTCCAAGGAACGGAGCGTATGCTTTTAAATACGTGAGTAGCGGAAAAGCAAGCCAACGAGCTTCCACAGGATGTGGTGATTTCTGCGTTGCCCACAGGACGTGGGCGAACTTAGCAGAAGTTCCCCTGTGATGTGTCATTGTTACCGGACTTTTTGAACATCTTCTTAAAATTAAGGTAGGCATAAGGACCGTATACCTTTATAATAATAATACGTAGGTCTATAAGAAACAGCATGGATGTGATCTTCTTGAATTTAAATAGACGTTTGATTGCTTTATTGCTCCTCACAGCAGGAGCGATGTTCATTTGGATAAATTACCCGAGAGCCGACCTCAGCAATGTGACCATCACCCAGCCTGAAGACCAATCCCCTCAGGAGGAGCAGACGGTGGAAGAGCCCGAGCAAGAGGAGGAAGCCACTGAGGACGAAACTACGACAGCAGAAGAAAGTGAACCGCGGCAGTTTTCTGAAGTTGTAGCAGATGCATTGCAAAACACAGTGGAATTCTTTTCCGGTGAGGAAACCCATGTGGTGGCGATTGGCGACTCCCTGACAAAAGGTGTCGGTGCAGAACAGGAAGAGGGCGGTTATGTCGGCATTCTGAACCGGGCAATTAATGAAGAAACCGAGCTCGTGACCTTTGAAAATTACGGGGTGCGCGGCCATCGCTCGGATCAGCTTCTGGCACGGCTGGATGAACCGGAAATCACTTCCTCCATCGAACAGGCAGACATCGTGCTTATGACCATTGGCGCCAACGATATTATGAAAGTGGTAAAGGAAACGTTTACCGATCTGAATCTCGAGGATTTCGCCGAGGCGCGGATCGACTATGAAAACCGGTTGGAACAGATTCTTTTAGTGATGCAGGAAATCAACCCGGATAGTGAAATCTACCTTGTCGGCTTTTATAATCCGTTCAGCACCTATTTTGAGGACATTGAAGAGCTTGATTTTATTATATCAGCATGGAATGATACGGGGAGAACCTTGGCCCAGCAGCATGAAAATGTGACGTTTATCCCCACAGTTGATTTGTTTGAAGACAGCGAGGCGGACTTGTTTGCCCTGGATAATTTCCACCCGAATGACCTGGGGTACCGCCTTATTGCCCAGCGCGTGCTGGATTATATTACGGAAGAAGAAGGATGAGAGGTATGACGTCACGGATTGAGCAAAAGCAGCACAAAGATAAGTGGAAGCGTCTGTTTATCGGCCTGTGTATTTTTAATGGCTTCATTCTTCTACTTGTGCTTGCTCTGATTTTTTGGCCTGCAGCCGAGAATCCGCACCCGACCACAGAAGAAATACCTGCGGAGGAAAGCTCGGAATTCACCATCCGAACCACCAAAGAAAATCTGAATGAACTGATCAATGGCTACCTTGATCAACTGGTTGCAGGTTCGGAACATCAATACAGTGTGGCATTGGAGGATGATGTGCACTTAATGGGCGAGTTGCCTGTCTTTTCCTCCAGTGTGCCATTGTCTGTTCACTTTGAGCCAATCGCTCAGGAAAACGGCGACCTTATATTAAGACTCCGCTCCATTTCAGTCGGACTCCTGCAGCTGCCCAACGAGCGGATTATGAGCTATATGGAAGACTATTTGCCAATGCCTCCATGGGTGTCGGTGAACCCGGCGGAGGAAGAGATTTATGTTGCTGTCACAGACATCAACCTGGGCAGCAATTTTAATGTCAAAGTCGAGGAGATTGATCTGGAAGCCAACAATATTTCCTTCCAGCTTGAGGTTCCTTACCAATCACTCGGCATTAATATGATGCGTCCGTGAAAAGCTGGGACCAATGTGGTTTCAGCTTTTTTGGGTGTTAAAAAACAGCAGCAGGAGAATTCCTGAGCCGTTTATTTACCCCGATGACATTTGCCTTTTTAACCTAATTCTTTTTTCAACAGTTCTAGTTCTTCTTTATCTAGTTTTGTGACTTTCAAGATAAATGAATCGGAAGCTCCTTCTCACTGCCACCCATCAAAACACCGAACCTCCCCACATTGACGAAACTCGCCAAATGCCTTAAGCTAAACGATGAGAACTATTTTTTTGGAGGAATAGAACGCCTTATGATAAATGTTAACAATGTCAGCTTACGATATGGAGATAAAAAATTGTTCGAGGATGTGAATATTAAATTCACACCCGGCAATTGTTATGGATTAATTGGCGCGAATGGGGCCGGCAAATCCACGTTTTTAAAAATTTTGTCCGGCGAAATCGAGCCGCAGTCCGGAAATGTGTCCCTGTCTACGGGCGAAAGAATCGCCGTTTTAAAACAGGATCACTTCGCCTATGAAGACCATCCTGTGCTGGAAACGGTGCTGATGGGCCATGAGAAATTGTATGAAGTGAAGCAGGAGAAAGATGCGATTTACCTGAAACCGGATTTCTCTGAGGAGGACGGGATTCGCGCAGCCGAGCTTGAGGGTGAATTTGCCGAAATGAATGGCTGGGAAGCGGAGTCCGATGCGGCGGTGCTCCTGAAGGGGCTGGGGATTGATGTGTCACTGCACGATCTGCCCATGTCGGAATTAACCGAGGATCAGAAAGTAAAAGTGCTGCTCGCCCAGGCACTGTTTGGCACTCCGGATATTCTGCTTCTCGATGAGCCGACCAACGGACTGGACATTCAGGCGATTCAGTGGCTGGAAGAATTCCTGATTAACTTTGAGAATACCGTGATTGTTGTTTCCCACGACAGGCATTTCCTGAATAAAGTCTGCACCCATATTGCCGATGTCGATTATGGAAAAATTGAAGTTTATATCGGAAACTATAATTTCTGGTATGAGTCCAGCCAGCTGGCTACCAAAATGGCACAGGAGCAAAACAAGAAAAAAGAAGAAAAGATTAACGAACTGAAAACCTTTATCGCCAGGTTCTCAGCCAACGCATCGAAGTCAAAACAGGCAACTTCCCGGAAGAAAATGCTCGATAATATCACCCTAGATGACATTAAGCCATCATCACGGAAATACCCGTATATCGCCTTTACTCCAGACCGGGAAATCGGCAATGACTTGCTGCGGGTAGAGGGCCTGACGAAAACCATTGGCGGGCAAAAAGTGCTGGATAATCTCAGTTTTACAATGAACAAGGACGACAAACTTGCCCTTGTCGGCAAAAATGACATTGCCAAAACTACGTTGTTTAAAATTCTGATGGGTGAGATGGAACCAGATGCCGGGACATTCAAGTGGGGTGTGACCACCTCGCAATCGTATTTTCCTAAAGATAATACGGCCTACTTTGAAAATAACCAGCTGCCACTGGTCGACTGGCTGCGTCAATATTCGCCAGAGGATGAGACGGAAACTTTCCTGCGCGGATTCCTGGGAAGAATGCTGTTTTCCGGTGAAGAAGCGCTGAAAAAGGCGAATGTCTTGTCCGGTGGCGAAAAGGTCCGTTGCATGCTGTCGAAAATGATGCTCTCCGGCGCGAATGTACTGCTCTTGGATGAGCCGACAAACCACTTGGATCTGGAATCCATCCAGGCATTGAATAATGGGTTGATTAAATTTAAAGGTTCGATCCTGTTCACCTCCCATGACCAGCAATTCGTGAACAGCATCGCCAACCGCTTGATCGAAATCACACCAAGTGGCATCATCGATAAAGAAATGAGCTACGATGAATATGTCGCAGACCGGAAATTGCAGCAGCAAATTGCCGGAATGTATGCGAGCTAAAAAGTGTTTCTCTGGATGGGGAGCACTTTTTTTGCACTATGGAGTCCAGTTATCAACCAGCAAATACACTCCGGTAAACAGTAAAATGATGTAGGTAAAAATACGGAAATGTTGCTGATTTACTCGCCCGAATAGCGCTTGTCCCAGATACAAGCCTGCCATCACTAAGGGCACAGCGATCACGCTCGTCAGCCAAATCGTTTTATTTGTCCCCGCAAACAGCACCTGGATAATTAGGCTCACGGAATAGATGAACAGATAGAAAGCCAGCGTCGTCCCCCTGATATTTGCCTTTTGTGCAGAAGTCCCGGAAAAATAAAGCAGCACTGGCGGGCCTGGCATGCCAATACTGCTTGTTAGCGTACCGGACAAACCGCCGACAAGCAAATCTCTCCCCTCTGTCTGCCTCAAGCGGAAATTCAAGATTAGCAACACCGTTAACAGCAGCACGACCAGACTTACTGTTAAGCTGAGCATGCGAATGTCGATCATCAAAAAGGTGATGATTCCGAAAGGCACACCCAGTGCGCTCCCTACGACGAACCGCTTTAAGACGCCTTTGTTTATATCTCTTTTTATTCTTCTTATTAGCGCCAGCGAGATGAAAAGGGATAATATTAAATTGATTTGAATGGCCTCTCTTGGCTCAAAAAGAAGGAGAAGGAAAGGTGTGGCCAAAATGGAAAACCCAAACCCCGTGCTGGTCTGCAGCGTGGAAGCCAGCAAAATGATGATGATGAATAATACAATTTCCACATAAGCACCTGCTTTTGTTTAATTGTTTGTTGATTAGTTTAACATACTGGGGTGCTGGGGGCAGAGGGGTTGTGCGTTTTGCTGTGGATTATGCGGGGTTTCGCTGAATGGGGTGCTTCCGATGATTGAAGAGCCTATTCCGCTGATAGAAACGTCGCTTTCGATGATTGAAGATGCTCCTCCGCTGATAGAAACGATGCTTTCGATGATTGAAGATGCTCCTCCGCTGATAGAAACGTCGCTTTCGATGATTGATGGTCCCCTTCCGCCGATTGAGCCACCGCTTCTGTTCAATCCGCGCACCATCTCAACTGAATTACTCACCTATTGCGTTCAAAATTTAATAATACCCTCCCACAAAACTCCAAAATACAATTATAACTTTTTTAAAGGATTATCGCCATTCGGTGTAGAATCAATATAAAAACAAGAAAGGTTGTGATTTCCTATGATTGTGAAACCGCATGATAAAATGAAGGAAATATGGTGGCTCGAAGCCCTTTACAGAAGATTGTTGAGGGAGCACCCAAGCAAGAAAACAGTGGAGCTGGACTTAATAAAGAAAAAAAGGGAGGTGCGTGGGGAAAGAGAAGTAGACTACCCATTAAGTTTTTTACCTAAAAACGACTACTTCATTTTGCATAATTTACGAATACGTGATGAGAATGGTTATTTCCAAATAGATACATTGATTTTATCTGCGAGTTTCATGTTGATTTTAGAAGTAAAAAACTGGTATGGCACATTAATCTTCGGTGAAAAGGGCCAAGTCATTCGTATCGGTGATAATCAAGAAGAAGAAGGCTTTTCAAGTCCCATTCCCCAAGCAAAAACTCAACAATATCGTCTCCAGCGTTGGTTACAAAAACATGGATATACCAAGGTTCTCCTCCCGTTTTTTGTTGTGATCAGCTTCCCCAGCACGATTATTAAAGTTGCATCACCAGACAAGCACATCCCAGAGGAAGTGGTCCACAATAATGAACTGTTTTTTGAAATACAGGAGTTGGGTCAAAATCACCCCGCCAGGACATATAAAATGAATCAACTTAAAAACCTGGCTTCCCTGCTTATAAAAGCTAATGTTCCCAAACCCGCAAAAACACTGGATAAATATGGCGTTTCAAAGAATGATGATCTTATAAAAGGAGTTATTTGTCCATTCTGCTCTGCTTATCCACTTCATAAGGAAAGGTTGAATTGGTTCTGTAAAAAATGCGGAAAATCATCGGAAAACGAGCATTTAACAGCATTGAAAGATTATAAATTGTTGATTGGGGAAACCATTTCCAATCACGATGCTCGAGAATTCTTACAAGTTCAATCCTCACACAAAGTGAAAAGATTATTACAAAAGGCGGGGTTTCCTTGTACAGGTAATAATAGGTGGCGGGTATACAAATTATAGAGGGGCGCTTTCGCTGGAGGCACCGCTCCCGCTGATTGAAGCACCGCTTCCGCTGATCGAGGCACCGCTCCCGCTGATTGAGGTGCCCCTTCCGCTGATTGAGGCACCGCTCCCGCTGATTGAGGCGCCCCTTCCGCTGATTGAGGCGCCGCTTCCGCTGATTGAGGCGCCGCTTCCGCTGATTGAGGCGCCACTTCCGCTGAATCCCATGCACACGTCGCCCAGCCAACACCACACAACAAAAAAACGCCCTCCTTCCCAAGAAAGAGAGCGTTCCACACTATTACTTCTCCTTAATCTTCTCCAACATCTCCCCGGTCATCTTTGCCAAATCATACTCCGCCCGAAATCCCCACTCAGCCGCGGCAGCAGAAGAATCAATGGAGTTCGGCCAGCTATCGGCGATTTTCTGTCTTACTGGATCGACATCATACGTCATTTTAAACTCCGGAATATGCTGTCGAATCGCTTGGGCAAAGTCTTCAGGGGCAGCGGAAATTGCCGAAATATTAAAGGCGTTGCGGTGCACCAATTTGGCAGGATCCGCCTCCATTAGCTGAATAATCGCATTCAGCGCATCCGGCATGTACATCATATCCATATACGTGCCCTCGGCAATATAGGAAGTGTATATCTTATTCTTAATCGCTTCATAATAAATCTCCACCGCATAATCGGTCGTGCCGCCGCCTGGAGGAGCGACATAGGAGATCAGCCCGGGATAGCGCACACCACGCGTATCCACCCCGTACCGCTGGTAGTAGTAATCACACAGCAATTCCCCGGCCACTTTGTTGACCCCGTACATAGTGGTCGGGCGCTGCAGCGTATCCTGCGGTGTGTTGTCCTTTGGTGTCGATGGGCCGAATGCGCCGATTGAGCTTGGGGTAAAAAACTGCAAATCCAGCTCGCGCGCTACTTCCAGTGCATTGACCAAACCGCCCATGTTCAAATCCCAGGCCACCTTTGGCATAGCTTCAGCATTCGCTGACAAAAGGGCAGCCAAATGCATGATCGTATCAACATTGTATTGCTTCGCTACCGCATGCATCCGGTCGGCATCGGTCACATCCAGTTTTTCAAATGGTCCTTCTGTGGCCAGCCCCTCCCCGGCGCGGATGTCTGTTGCAATCACATTGCTCGTTCCATAGGTTTCTCTCAGTTTTCCGACAAGCTCAGAGCCAATTTGCCCCATCGCTCCGGTTACTAAAATCTTTTTCATCCCTTAAAGTCCTTCCTGTCTGTTCACTTGGGTTAAATCAAATTCATTTCTTTGCCGACTTTTTCGTAAGCAGCCAGCGTTTGATCGAGCATTTCTTTTGTATGGGCGGCAGTCGGCATGTTGCGCACGCGGCCAGTCCCTCTTGGCACTGTCGGGAAGACGATCGACTTGGCATAAACACCTTCTTCATAAAGACGTTTGCTGAACTTCTGCGCATCTTTTTCGTCGCCGATAATACATGGGGTGATCGGTGTTTCGCTTTCCCCGATATCAAAGCCGAGTTCTTTTAGCCCTTTCTTCAGGTAATCGCCATTTTCCCATAATTTTTCATTTAATTCCGTGCTTTCCATTAACAGCTCCACCGCTTTTCTGCTGGCAGCTGCATCAGCCGGAGAGACGGCGGTAGAAAACAGGAATGGTCGGGAACGCACTTTCAGCCAGTCGATCAGATTTGTTTTCCCGGCCACATAGCCGCCAATCACACCAATCGCTTTGGACAAAGTCCCCATCTGCATATCAACTCGATCCTGCAGTCCGAAATGTTTCACAGTGCCTGCACCCTTGCCGAGAACACCGGAGCCATGGGCATCATCCACATAGGTAATCAGATCAAATTCTTCCGCAATCTTGACGATCTCCGGCAGCTTGGCAACATCCCCATCCATGGAGAAGACGCCATCGGTAATCACCATTACTTTGTTGTAGTCACTGGATTCAGTTGCCTGCTTGGCTTTTTCCCGTAAATCATCCATATCCGAATGGTTAAAGCGGATAACTTTTGCCCTGGACAGACGGCAGCCGTCAATGATCGAGGCATGGTTCAACTCATCGGAAAGAATCGCATCATTTTTATCCATCACTCCGGAAATCGCCGCCATATTGCAGTTAAATCCGGACTGATAGGAAATTACCGCTTCCGTTCCTTTAAAAGCAGCGAGTTTTTCCTCCAGTTCAAGATGCAAATCCAGTGTGCCATTGATCGTCCGGACAGCTCCTGCTCCAACCCCGTGGGAATCCACCGCTTCTTTGGCCACTTTTTTCAGCCGATCATCTGTCGCCAAACCAAGGTAATTATTGGACGACAGGTTGATCAGTTCTTTTCCGTCAATTTGAATCGTCGGCCCATTTGCTCCCTCCACAGGATCAATTTCATTGTACATTCCCAGACTCTTGAGTTCTGCAATATTTTTATCCAAAAATGTATCCAGTTTTTTGCTTGTCATGTTTTAGACTTCCTCCTTCATATGTAAACGCTTCATTTCCTGTAAATCAAAGCCATTTTCAGTTTAACATAAAGCCAGGGAAATGTTTAATTGGAAAGGAAGTTGCCCGTTTTCTGCACTGCTTCCATATGTTACGATTTTTGTAAGAATTTCCCTTGATTTTTCCGGGAATCAGTATAGTAGTTTCACCCCATTTTTATTATAATTAAACGAGATACTATTTAATGGAGGATTTAACGTGAGACAAGTGTTATTGGCATTGTTTATCCTGATTATTTTAAGTGTTGGGGTTGTTGGTTACGTGGAGTCCAATAATGAGCCGACAAAAGTAATTGAGGATAATGACTATTCGACAAGAATTACCTCTTAGAGGATGTTCAAAAAGCTCCGGTGAAAATGACGCATCGAATTTCTTCGTTGGCTTGCTTTTCCGCTACTCACGTATTTAAAAGCATACGCTCCGTTCCTTGGAAAAGAAAACCACTTTTCCAGCGTGCTAGATCGTCTGCTCAAAGCTACGCCGCCTCGAACTTCTCGGTTCCTTTCATCCTCGTTTTTGAACACAAACTCTTAATATTTTTAGTGAATTTAGATAAAGAGGTTTTAAATAAAAAGAAAAAAGGAAAACATCTAATAGATTGAGAGATGCTTTCCTTTTTTTAATTGGGTCGTTCATTGCTGGTTGTTAATGATTAGTCAAGAATCGTTACATCGACTGTTTTGACGCCCCATGCATAAGCTTCATCTTTTGTTGGGACATGAATGTCGATTTTGTTGCCATTGATCGCGCCGCCAACGTCACCGGCTACTGCATAGCCATAGCCTTCCACATATACTTCAGTGCCTAGTGGAATGACGCTTGGATCTACCGCAATCACTTTGGCACTTGGATTTTCATTTAAGTTAATTCCTGTAGCGGTAATTCCAGAGCATCCTGCACATCCGGCAGTGTATGCTGTTGCAGTAACAGAGATGGTTTCACCTTCTGCTTCCTGCTCGGACTCTGAATTCGTTGCAGTGTTCTGTGTATTTACCTCAGGTTCTTCAGAGGTTTCAGCCACTGGTTCAGCAGGTTCTGATTCTTCTGCTGTTTCTTGTTCTTCAACAGGCTCGCTTTCCTCAGCCGGAGCTTGCTCTTCAGCTGGTGCAGCATTGCCGCCCTGAAGTGCTAATTCCTGACCAGTAATGATCAGGTCGGAAGTCAGCCCGTTCCAAGTTTTGAGGTCTGAAACGGAAACGCCGTGTTCGTTGCTGATCCCGATGAGCGTATCTCCTTGTTCTACCACATAGAATTCATTGGTTTCCTCGTTAATTACGAGTGACTGTTTTGGATGAATCACCGTGGATTTTAGTTCGTTTATATCAACTAGTTGTTCTACTGTAGTGTTGTGTTCGTTTGCGATTTTCCAGAGGCTGTCTCCTTTTTCCACCTCATACTCTGCTGCGGATACTCCCGTCGCAGCTGTGCCAGCAATGACCACACCTGTTAATGCAGCTACTAACTTTTTCATTAGGTAGTCCCTCCTTAATTTCTGACAGTGCCTATCGTACCACATGGAAACAGGCTTTGCAGTTACAGGGGAATTAAGAGTAGGTTACAAGAATTACCTTTCTGTCATCAAATATTACAATTGTAATAGTTTTGATACAAAAGTCCCTATTTGGGAATTTTTGTCATACAAAAGTCGCAGAAACAGGTGGATTGTAATCTAAATGGAGGTTTATGCACCGAAAAAAGTAGAAAGCAAGGGTTGATTTTTATTAAATTCTTTTGTGCTTGGGTTGAACTTCCGAATTGCGGGTACGTTTTCCGCGGATTCTTGCTTTGATTTTCCCGAATCACTCCGTCAATTTCCCAATCTCCATGTTACACTACGAATCTTCCTATCTAACAAACAAAAAAAAGGACCCAAGAAGGAGTCCTTTTCCTCAAAAGCTATAATCCCTACCGCCGCTTACTGCGTTTCTCCTTCACCAAACAATCCGCCAAAGAAATTGCTGAGGGACGCAAACACCCCGCTGAAGAAATTAGCCACCTTTTCCCAGAAACTCCGGTCCAAGCCTAATTCCTCTGCAGTTTCCTGGACACTTGATGCAATGTCTTCCAGCTGATTTTGCACCTGATTAAAATCGATATTCAGATCACGCATGCGGTCAAATAAGTCTATGAGCATTTGCCGATCTGCTTCACTCAAGGAGATTTCCAGATTTTGCAGCTGTTCCTGGACAATCTGTTCAACATCTTCCCTGGTTGCCGGATTCTGTTCGGCTATCATCCGCTTGATCTCCGTCAGCAATGTGCTTACCTGCTCTTGGGAAATTCCTTCATTTTCAGCAAGGTCGGTTGCCGCATTCAGTTCATCATTGGCCAGCTCCATCCGCTCTTTATCCAGCTGTTCCCCTTCCACATCGTACGCTTTGTAAATTCCCGTCAACGCAGAATGCCCAGTAACAGCGACAGGGGAAGCGACATCAACTGTGGCATTTTCCACCCCGGCCGTTAAAAGAGCATTGGCATACATTTCTTTCGTAACCTCGGTGATATTATCCGGTGTCACGATATTAACTGTCAGCCCCGCTCCCTCTTCACCAAGTGTGATTTTTGCCGAGGAATACATATTGGCGTCCGGACTGCCATTAATGTAGTTGGCATAATCCTCTCCTGTTACCTCATGTTCCTCCACTGCATCCGATTCCGAAACCTCCAGCAGTTCCTGCACCTGCGCGCGCTGCTGATCCGTCAATTGTTCCCCGTACACGATTACTGTATTGGTTACTGCGTGTGCAGGTTGTGCCATGCCTACTATCAATCCCAGTGTCAGAATGGCCAGTACCAGTGATTTCATTCTCACTCTCATTTATGACTGTCCCCTTTTTGTCAAAGTTATTTCATCCTATGTTTGTCCCTGTCATTTATATCTTTCATACTTATTATACCTTTTTCTTCCTGCTTGTGAATATCTTTGGGTGAAATTTTTGTGTCGGGTTCCTCCCGAGCAAAAGACTTTCCCTTTTGCCGGAAATGCGATATATTTAGGGTACCGAAATAATTTGCAGGAAGAAGGAAATTATCATTACTATGGAAGAAAAAGCCGTTAAACGCAATTTAGCAATCATGTGGGTTGCTAACTTTTTTGTTGCCGGCAGTATGACAATGGTTATTCCATTTATATCCCTTTACATCGATACTCTTGGCAATTATTCTGATTCATTCGTACAGCGATGGGCAGGGTTTACTTTTGGGATCACCTTTGTCACCGCATTTTTATTCTCACCCATATGGGGACGGATTGGGGATAAATACGGCAGGAAATATATTCTCATCTTTTCCGCTTTTGGGATCGGGGTATCGGTTTTCCTCATGGGGTTCGTCACATCTGTGTGGCAGCTTTTTATTTTGCGGTTAATTATGGGAGTAGCGACCGGATTCATCCCGATGTCCCAGGCATTTATCTCCACCCAGACGCCAAAGCATATTGCGGGAAGGGTGTTGGGAACACTGCAGACAGGAAGTATCACTGGTTCACTCATGGGGCCAATGCTTGGCGGTGTACTGGCAGATGCGCTTGGTTATGGCGATACATTCAAGTGGGTCTCGATCACAGTATTCCTTTCCGGCTTGATTGTGCTGTTTGGCATTCGGGAAGTCAAGCCAAAGTTATCCGATGATGCCAGTGATTATCGTTCATATACTGCCCGTGAGGTGATCGCACATATTGTTCATAAGCCGGTTCTGTTGATCATTATGCTGATCTCCACCCTTGTGCAGGTGGCTCATTTCAGTGTTCAGCCGATCCTTTCCTTGTTTGTCGAGGAAATTCACGGCCCAGTCAATATTGCATTTTATTCCGGGATTGCCTTTTCCGCAGCAGGCCTGGGAAATCTGCTGATGGCTCGAAACTGGGGGAAACTCGGGGACAGGGTCGGCTATATAAAAATATTGATTGGGCTCTTATTCATGGCAGGAGTCGTGTATTTCCCCGCCGCCTTTATCACCGATATCTGGCAGCTGATTATCCTAAGATTTATGCTTGGAGTTGCCATTGGCGGGATTATTCCGCTCCGAATTGCCTATATCCGCCAGGAAGCACCGCTTTCCATGCAGGGAGAAGTGCTTGGCTACAACACCAGCCTGCGCTTTTTAGGAAATATTATCGGCCCGGCCATGGGCGGCATCATCGCCGGATTCTTCGGGTTCTCTGCCGTATTCTTTGTGACCAGTGGCCTGCTCATCCTATGTGGTATTCTGCTGCTCGTCTCTTGGTATAAAAATGAATATGCCGGCAAGCACGCCCACCTCTTTTCAACGAACAGAGGGTAGGCCGTGGGCAAAACCGGAAAGCTGCATCCGCGGTTTTCCGGTTTTTATGTCTGCACTGAAACAGAAGGATTGATTTGTCCTCACTTATATGATAAAACTAACAGAGTCTGAGGAAGACATTATTATTAGGTTGTATTTTTATTACAATATAGATAAATTGTGCCGTAACTAGGTGGGGCTACGATCGCCGCTGCGGAAATACCCCTCGCTTTCCGCGGGCGCTGGTGAGCCTCCGCGGGCGCTGGTGAGCCTCCTCGCGCTGACGCGCTGTGGGGTCTCACCTATGCTTACCATCCCGCAGGAGTCTCGGGGTATTTCCTCCGCTGATGTGCTGCTTTGTTAAATTAGACAACAGCTACCCACTCTGTAGATGGTTGATTGGAGCGGAGGGCATCCGACTCCTGCGGGAACAGCACGAGTCTGAAGACCCCGCAGGAAGCGAACTTCTTCCGAGGAGGCTGAGGCCGTGCCCGCGGAAAGCGGATGCCCGGAGCGGAAATCAACCAGCACTTATGTCGCTGTTTCCATCAACCCCGATATAAATAAGCATCAAAACTTATAGAAAGAAAGTGATAGCAATGGGAATTGTCGTTGTCGAAGTTTGTGACGGAAATGCGATCACTTCAATTGATATAGAAGAAATTCTGGAGAAAGAGTTTCCGGAAGTAGCGGTCCTGACCAATGATTGCTTATCATTTTGCGGTCTCTGCCGGGTCAGACCCTATGCCCTGGTCAACAATAAACGCGTTTTCGGAAAAACACCGGAAGAATGCCTGGATAAAATAAAAGAGGCAATAAAAGAAGAGCTCGCTGTTTATGAATAACAGTGAGCTCTTCTTTTTGTCAATAATCGATATTCCCAGCCCTCGACAATATTCCCCATATTATTTCCCGGGAAATATGCTGTCGAAATTACAGGCTGGCGCGGAAAATCTCTGCCGAATCCTGTTTGGTCAGTTTTTTGTAATTGCCGAATTCCGGACGAGCAATTACTGTTTTCTCCGCCATGGATTCGACGGAACTTTCATCAATGTCATATTCTGCGAGACGGGAAGGTGCCCCAATTCCGCTCCAAAATTTCCGCAACTTCTCAATGCCTTCCAGTGCGGCTTCCTTATCGGTTTTCCCTTCTGTGTCGACACCAAATACGCGAACTCCAAGCTGTTTGAACCTGTCCGCATTGGAATCATCAAGTACATGCTTCATCCAATTCGGGAAAAGAATCGCCAGGCCGCCGCCGTGTGGGATATCATGCACGGCAGAAACGGCATGCTCCAAGTTATGCGACCCCCAGTCACCGCGGAAGCCCATGCTCAACATGTCATTTAATGCCAAGGTGCCGCTCAGCATTATCGTTTCCCGATGCTCATAGTTATCCGGCTCTTCCAGAACTTTCGGTGCCGTTTCCATCACTGTCAGGAGCAGCGACTCGCAAAAGCGATCCTGCAATGGCGTATTGGATTGCGGATGGAAATAATGCTCCAGCACATGGGACATCATATCGACGATGCCATAAACCGTCTGGTCGCGCGGGACGGAAAATGTGTGGGTCGGATCCAGTATGGAAAACTGCGGATTCGTGTGAGGTGATCCCCAGCCATGTTTTTCGTTCGTTTCCCAGTTGGTGATAACCGAACCGCGGTTCATCTCCGAGCCGGTCGCTGCATGGGTCAGCACTGTACCAAATGGTAATGCAGCCGGTGGTTTTTCTTTCTTCGTTACAATATCCCACATGTCCACATCGGTATTTGCTCCTGTGGCAATTGCTTTGGTGCAGTCAATCGTGCTTCCGCCGCCCACGGCCAGGACGAAATCCACACCCTCTTGCTTGCAGATTTCCACCCCTTTGCGGACCGTGGCAATCCGTGGGTTTGGTTCCACACCGGAAAGCTCGAATACCTCTGCATCGATTTCCTTCAGCTTTCTCATTATATTGTCGTAAATCCCATTTTTCTTAATGCTGCCGCCTCCAAAAACGATCAGCACCTTTTTCCCATATTTTTCCACTTCGCCAGGCAGAGCATCCAGCTGCCCTTTTCCAAAAATCAGTTTCGTTGGATTATGAAACGTGAAATTGTCCAATGCGGAAACCTCCTTATTTTAAATATGCCACAACATCCATCTCCACCTGCGCATCTTTCGGCAATCGGCTAACTTCCAACGTTGCCCTTGCAGGATAAGGCTCTCTCAGATAGCTTCCGTAAATCTCGTTCACCACCTGAAAATTATCCATGCTCGTTAAATAGATGGTGAATTTCACCACATGCGAAAAATCCGTTCCTGCTTCAGTAAGGATTGCCTGCAGATTTTTCAGCACTTGCTCTGTCTGTTGTTCAACCCCCTTCGCCATCTCTCCTGATTCAGGATCAAGCGGAATTTGCCCGGAAACATAGACAAAATCACCTGCCTGCACTGCTTGGGAGTATGGCCCGATTGCTTCAGGTGCCTTGTTCGTATAAATAGCTTTTCCCATGAGGATCCCTCCTTTTACTTCATATTATCACTACCTGACTTTAATCGGAAAGCAATACCTCCTTGTAGGCCATGACCGAATCCACATAATAAATATCGCCATAACAGGCACCAATCTCCTCCGCGCCATCACGTGGACAGCGATATTCTTCCGGGTTGTCCACGGAGGCAAACATTTCCTGGGAAAAATTGATGGCCGCTTCTTGAGTATAGCTTCCGGATTGCTCCTCCACGTAATCAATAAACCCCCTGCCAAAATTATAGGCTTGAATAGCCAGTTTCAGATCGCCGTCTGCATCCGCAAGTGTCTGAGAAAAATAATAGACTCCCTGCTTGATAGATTGTTCGGGATCGTCTATACAGCCTCTTTCGCCGCAATGGCTCTCGGAAGACTGCATCGGATCATTCCCCCTGCCGCTGGATTCCTGCATCATGACCCCAAGAAGCACATTGGTATATTCAGAGATTCCGTATTCCTCTGCATATTTCTCCACAAGCGGACGATAATCCAGCACTTCCTGGCTGATCGCGGGTCCGGTCCGCTCGACACTCACCGGCACAGACCATTCGGTGTTTGCCAATAAGGAAATGCCAGCCAGTACTGCAGCGAGTATGATGGCAAGCAAGGCAGCATATTTCCACGCATTTTTTGTTTTTCGTTTGATTTTCATCTATCTAATCCTTCTTTATTCGTGATAGTAATATCCCGAGCACGACACCATACACCAAGTGGCCGGCAAGCCAATACAAAAAGGCAACCCCGTCTATGAGCTCCGGTGTTCGGTTCGAGAGCAAGGTGGTAAGGAATAACAAGGCACCAATCAGCACATTGGCCACCACGTACGGGAAAAACTTTGCACTCCACCCACAACGAACAAATGCGGCGTACAGCACAAACACCAAGGCAACTGAAACAGCAAGATGAAGCATAAATTCTGCCACTTCACCAAGTTCCCAGTTTTGCAGAACAGGAAAATAATCCACATTCAGCAACAGCGTATACACCCGCTTGCCGCTGACAGCCTGAACTATTTTCAGAAAAGCCCCCAGCAGCAGGCCCGAGAATATTCCAGCAACAGCCAAGTACAATATGCGTTTCAACCTACCAGCTCCTCTCCATCAACCCGTCTGTGAAAAGATTTCCTTTTCTCTCCACTTGCCAAACCGGTAATATAAAAAGGCGGCCAGACTGCTGATGATAAAGCTTGCTCCCATGCCCACTGCAATGCCGATCTCGCCGAAACCCCAGGAAAACAGCCACGTCAGCGGAAAGCGCAGCACCCAAAAGGAAATGATATTTAAGACAAGCACCTGATACATCGCCCCCGCCGCCCGGACAATCCCGTTCAAAATAAAATTTATCCCAAGAAACGGAAAGCACAAGGCGATAATTTGCAAATACTGGGTACCGAACCTTACAGCCTCTTCCTCATCTATGAACAGACGAATGCCACTTTCCGCAAAGACTACGACAAGCAGGCCGATCACCAGCATGATAGCAAAATTGTAGATCACCCCATAAATGGAAATCTTTCGGACCCTGGCCCAGTATCTGAGACCGATATTCTGCCCAGCCATACTGTTCACCGCCGTTCCGAGTGCCTGGGCAGGCAGCATCACCAGACTGTTGAGCCGCTGTGCAGCACTGAAACCAGCCACTGTATTTCCTCCAAATATGGTCACCACACTCAAAATCGCTGCTGAACCTGCGGAGATCACCGACATCTGCAGCCCGGATGGAATACCCAGGCTGAGGATCAGCTTGATTTCTTCCCGTGCCGGAAGCTTCGGAAAGCTGAACGGAGCCAGCTTGCGGCGCAGCACATAAATAAGTCCATAGAAAAAAGCTGTTCCCTGTGCCAGAATTGTTGCCAGTGCCGCTCCTTCCACACCAAGACCAAAGCCGGCGATAAAAAGCGGGTTGATGAGAATATTCATAATCACTGCAACCAGCACAAAACGCAACGGGGTTTTGCTGTCTCCCAGGGAACGCAGCACGGTGCTGATAAAATTATAGCCAAACAAAAAGAGAATCCCAAGGAAGTTGATCTGCAGATAGGCCGAAGCATCTGCCATCATGTCATCCGGCGTGCCCAAGAGGAGAAGAAGCTTTTCCGTGAACACAAATCCCAGCGTTCCGAGCGCCAGCGCCATCACGGTCAATATCACCACAAACGCATTCAGGTAATTTTTCAGTCCTTCCTCATTGTCCCGTCCTTTTTGCTGAGAAAGAATCGTTAAGGCAGCATTATTCAGCCCAATAACAAAAGACAGCACAGTGAAGATAATAGTACCAGAAATGTTCACTGCTCCAAGTGCCGTCGCCCCAAGCAAATTGCCCACCCACAAGCTGTCGGCCAACTGATAAGATGTCTGCAGCAGGCTTGTCAGCATAATGGGACCGGAAAAATAAATAAGCTGCCGCCAAATATTCCCTTCTGTAAAATCATGCTGTTGTTTCATTGTAATACCAGCTTTCATTCCTATTAATTTGCGGAAAGCGAAGGGTAATTCCGCAGCGGCGATCATAGACCCACTGATTTACGTTGAAGTTTACACATTCCGCAATAAATACAAAGAAAGATGGCCAGAAATACTGACCACCTTTTCAATTACCTATGCTTATCCTGCACTGCTCGCTTCTTTCACTTTATTCTTTTGTCCCTTGTCCGTCCTTGTCATGATTTGGATAATCAGCAGGACAGCAAAGAGACCCAAACCGATTAAATCTGTATTTCCTTCTGGATACAAAAGCATAAGCCCGGTGAGTGCCGTAATAATCCGTTCCGCCCAATGAAGCCGGCGGTACCAGAAGCCAATCAGTCCAGCTCCTATTGCTACCATCCCGACAATCGCCGTTAACAGGGACCAGCCTATTTCCGTAGCATTGGCATCAATCATCAATAGCTGCGGATTAAGCACAAACATATACGGTATGATGAATGCAGCTATCGCAAGCTTGGAGGCATTAAAGCCCGTACGAATCGGTTCTCCCCCGGATATCCCTGTTGCCGCAAAGGCTGCAAGCGCAACCGGTGGTGTGATGTCCGCCACAATCCCGAAGTAGAACACAAACATATGCCCGGCCAATACCGGAATAGCCACTTCCAATTGATCATTCAAAGCCAGAATAGCCGGTAATGCGATCGTCGACGTGATAATATAGTTGGCAGTTGTCGGTGACCCCATCCCCAGGATAATGGAAGTAATCATCGTAAACACCAATGTCAGCATCAGCTGCATTTCCACATTTGCTGCCAGGGAACCGGCGATACTGACCAGTCCGTTCCCTAATTTTAGTCCAAGTCCGGTTTTTGTAACAACACCCACGATAATACCGGCACAGGCTGTAGCAGCTGCTACACCTAAAGCGGTACGTGCACCGGATGTCAGCGCAAGCACAAACCTGCTTGGAGTGATTCTTGTATCTTTTCGGAACATACTCACTGCGATGGTAATCAGAATTCCGTACAATGCTGTCCTTTCAATACTAAACCCTGCAAACAGCAGATATACAATCGCCAGAATCGGAAGTAATAAATAGATTTTTTTCAATACCGTCTTCTTTTTCGGAATTTCTTCTTCCGGCAATCCGTGCAGGCCGGTTCGCTTTGCCTCCAGATGGGTCATGATCCAGATACCGGAAAAGTAAAGAATAGCCGGTATCGTAGCGGCCTTTGCGATATCCCAGTAGCCAACGCCGGCAAATTCAATCATCAAAAAGGCTGCGGCGCCCATAATAGGCGGCATAATCTGTCCACCTGTAGAGGAAGCAGCCTCTACCGCCCCGGCAAAATTCCTTCGATAGCCAAGCCGTTTCATCATCGGTATCGTGTAGGAACCGGTCGTTACCGTGTTCGCCACAGAGCTTCCGGAAATTGTCCCATTCAGCGCACTGGAGAAGATCGCCACTTTAGCCGGCCCCCCGGTACGTCTTCCTGCCAGAGAAATAGCCAGGTCATTGAAATACGTTCCAACCCCTGTCTGCACCAGAAATGCGCCAAATAACAGGAACAGGAAAATATAAGTAGATGATACCTGCAATGGTGTACCAAGAATACCCTCTGTCGTAAAGAACATGGAATCGATTAACTGTTCCAGACTCAGACCACGGTGTGCCAGCATACCTGGCATCTGCCGGCCGAACAGGGCATACATCAAAAAGGCGATCGAGATAATAGTGATCGGCAGTCCAACCGCCCGTCTGGTCCCCTCCAAGACCAAGAGAATGGCCACTCCTCCAACAATCATTTGTACGGTATTTATACTGCCAATCTGCTGAACCAGTGTTTCATAAAATACCGGCCAATAACCACAGACAATGATTGACAGCAGCACGAGTAAATAGTCATACCATGGGACAGAATCTCTTTTCGTTTTTCGTCGTGCGGGAAATAAAAGAAAAATAAGTGATAATGCGAAGCCAAGGTGGACCGTCCGCTGAATATAAGCAGTATATTGGCCAAATGCCCCGGTGTATATTTGGAAAAGCGAAAAGGCAAGCAGGCCGAAAAATACAAGCTTGGCCACAAACCCTGTTACATTCCGCGTATTTGAATCAGCATCGTATTTCTGCATTAGTTCCTGTTGCTCATCTTCAGTAAATTTTTCAACATCTTTGTTTTCACTCATGAATTTTCACTCCTCTCAGGGACTCCCATAGGGATAGGCGGTCAACTTTTACGGTGAACCAGGCCCCCGGTTCAAAATACTCATTAAACCAAACCATGTTTTTTTCATCAGAGGGGTTTTCTTGAGACCATACCAGGCGATTCTCTGATACGGTTTTCCCGTTGCGAATATTCATGGAAGGGAAATAGTTATTCAGGTCTTTGATATGGTATTTACCATCCTCATAAACAAATTCTTCCCCTTCCTGGGCATTAGAAGGCATCCCAATTCCGAATTGTTCGTAGACAATTTCATATTGTTTGATGTCGTGGTTTTCTGTTACCTCGTACTTTTCCACAACATCGGTTAAGTGAATGGAATGCGTGAAGATGATTTGGAAAGTATCTCCCGCCTCAACTGGCAAAAAAGCTGCGATGTTATCGGTATTTTCCTGATAGAATACCAGTGCTGTCCGATAAGGAATAAAGCATAAAGCTATTAATAGAATAAAAGCCAAAACCAGCCATACGATTTTTTTCATTGGAATTCACCTGTATAACAATTTGCTAGCCTGATTTGGTTCAGGAAAGAAACAGCCGGCAGCCATTCCCACACGCGGGGTCGACAGCCGGCCGGTTTCTCTAATCAAACATTCTTATTTTTGTTATTCTTGACTTACGCCTTCTTCATCATAGTAACGCTGTGCACCTGGGTGCAGTTCAATTCCGACACCATCCAATGCTGTATCAAGGGTGATCATTTCCGCTTTGGCATGCGCCATGTCCCCTGCATTTTCATAGATGGCTTTGGTAAGTTCATAGACAGTATCTTCCGGAATGTCTTCGGTTACCACAAGCATCGCCAGAACGGCTACTGTTGTTACGTCTTCTTCAAGTCCGTACGTTCCGGCACTTATCGTATCCAAAGCATAATAAGGATACTGTTCGACCAGTTCATTTATTTTTTCTTCAGCAATCGGTACAATGGAAATATCTACTTGTGCAGACAGTCCTTCAACCGCCCCGGTTGGTGTGCCGGACGTAATGAATGCTGCATCAATTTGGCCATCCTGAATTCCGCTTGTGGATTCTCCGAAGTCGAGGTTCTGTGCCTCAATATCATCCATGCTTATACCATGCGCTTCCAGGATTTGCTCTGCGTTTACATAGGTTCCCGAACCAGGAGCACCTACAGAAACAGTTTTTCCTTCCAAGTCTTCCACAGAAGCAATCCCCGAATCAGCAGTTGTTACAATTTGGATTGTCTCCGGATAAAGGGACCCAACGGCTTGCACGTTATCCACCGCTTGCCCTTCAAAGGCGTTAATTCCTTCTACAGCATTGGTCATAACGTCTGTCTGTACAAACGCAAGCTGTGCATCTCCTGCAGCAAGCGCTGCTACGTTATCCGCAGATGCATTGGAAGAAAGCGCATCCGTTTGAATACCAGTTGCCTCGGTAATAATTGTCGCCATTTCCCCGCCCAGTGGATAGTATGTACCGCTTGTTCCACCAGTTAACATGCTTAGGAATTCAGGTGCTTCTTCTCCGCCCTCGGCAGAACCGCCGCCTTCTTCTCCACCTTCATTGCCACCGCCGCATGCAGCCAGCAGCATCGCTAACGCCAGCAGCAGGACTGCATAGAAAGCGCTTTTTTTCTTTATCATACACTATACCCCCTTTTAGATGTTAAGACAAAGTTATTTTACACGGAAAGCTATCAAGTTGTCAATCTAATCTTGATAATCCTAGTAATTTTCTATTTCTTTATGCTTAATCCTTCCAATTAAAGCAACGACGTTCGAACTATTGCACACGTTGTTTGGAAAGAAAACAGGGACAATCTCACTCCGGGAGACTGCCCCTGCTTATTATTATTCTATTACACTATTACTCTTCAAGCGTTACGTTTTGCAGATCCAGAATTTGTGTAGGGTACTGCTGCAGTCCTTGCACCTGATCACTCACACCAAGCAAGTACTCGGAGTGAAGCAGATAAATCCATGGAGCCATGTCAATAAGCATTTCTTGTGCTTCACTGTAGATTTCCAAACGTGCTTCCGGATCAGATTCACGGCGTCCTTCATCCAGAAGTGCATCCAGTTCTTCATTTTCAGTGAAAGTACGGTTACCCGGATTACCTACCATGCTGGAATGGAACAGGGCATACAATCCATAGTCCGCATCCCCGGTTGCCGTTGACCAGCCAAGTATGAACATATCATGTTCGCCATTTGCTGTTTGCTCGAGGTATGCACCCCATTCCAGGATTTCCACTTCCACGTCTATACCAATCTCCGAAAGCTGCGATTGGACATTTGTTGCAGCATCAATTCGCTGACGGTTGTCATTTGTCCAGATCGTAGTGGAAAAACCATCTTCATACCCTGCTTCTGCCAATAATTCCTGTGCTCTTTCCCGGTCATATGGAAGCGGTTCAAGGCTTTCGTCATAACCAAATACCGGTGGTGCCAAAGGCCCTTTTGCAGGAATACCTACACCATTGTAAATACCTTCAATGATTTGCTCTTTGTCAATTGCCATGGAAATCGCCTGACGAACACGCTCATCATCGAATGGCTCTTTACTCATGTTGAATCCGATATAGTTTGTGCTGACACTGTTCTGTCTCATCACGCTGAGTCCATCGGTTTGTTCTATCTGTGCCACATCTGCCGGGCTTAACGGGTTGGAGATATGAGAATCGCCCGTTTCCAGCTCCGCAAGACGAGTCAGGTCTTCCGGTACAACTTTAAATGTTACCGAGTTAAGCTTTGCCGGCTCGCCCCAGTAGTCTTCATTATTGGTAAGAACAACTTCCTGTCCAAGCGTCCAGCTTTCAAATTTGAAATAGCCGGTACCGACCGGGTTTTCGTTAATTACACTTCCTGGCGCTTCCCCTTCTTCCATTGCAGCATAATCAGCTTCGATTACCTCTGGGGAAACCATTGAACCGCCGCTGTGGGCCAAATGTGCCGGCAGTGGCGAGAAAGGATACTCCGTGTGGAAACGGACGGTATAATCATCCACCACTTCGATTTCTGTTATCATGCTGTAAAGGAATGCACGAGGTGAGGCTACCTCCTCATCCATCACACGCTCAATGTTCATTTTAACAACTTCTGCATTGAATTCGGAACCGTCATGGAATGTTATGCCTTCACGAAGGGTAAATTCCCAGACATTATCTTCTACTGCTTCCCACTCAGTGGCAAGCTCAGGCTCCAGTTCCATATCCATGTTCTGTTTTACAAGCGTTTCATAAATATTCGATTGAACATCACTTGAAGGAACATCATTTGAACCGGCAGGATCCAATGATACTACGTCAGATGTGTTCGCGATGACCAAATCGCCGCCGCCTGATCCTTCACCTTCTGTGCCTTCTCCGCTGTCTGCGGTATCACCGCTGCCTGCATCATCCGAAGTGTCGCCGCTTTCATCAGGCTCACTTGCACATGCAGCAAGCACCAAAGCAGTCAACGCAACCATCATCAAGAGCAGCAGCTTTTTTGAGATCTTCATGCGTATTAACCCCCTAAAATTATTACTAGACTTTACAAGTATGTAAAGATCTACGTTAATAACAATATATACGATGAAAGCAAAAATAACAAGGACTTTTTAATCTTTTTAGAAATTTACTTGGATTGTTTCATATATATAATATAAAAATTTTCTCACTCAATGAAACGTCTAATTCCCTTGATTTTACAGGCAGTTTTCTAAAATCACATATTGTAAAATTATTTATTCATGATATAATCTAGCAATATAGCTTATATAGCTTTTGTCGAAATATGTAATAATTTGTCGAGAAAGGAAGATAAGGTGCTATGAGTGAACAAATTCAGACAATAGACAACCCACAGACGTCTATAAAGCCACCGAATCCGCGGTTTCAGAACGCAAAAAACACGTTCAAGAAAATCCGCAAGAGCCGCAATGCGGTACTCGGGGGACTTCTAATTCTTTTTTTCATTATCGTGTCATTGGTCGGACCCCATCTTGTTCCGTATGACTATGACACACAGGATGTTGTAAACAAACTTGCTCCTCCATCCTCAGAGCACTGGTTTGGCACCGATCATTTCGGCCGTGACATCTTCAGCCGAATTATCCACGGTATGGGGATAACCTTAGGCACCGGATTTGCTGCTGTTGCATTAGGGGCAACAGTTGGGGTGCTGTTTGGCATCATATCCGGTTATTACGGCGGGAAAATTGATACGGTAATCATGCGTTTGATGGATATCCTGCTTGCTTTTCCCGGTATCCTTTTGGCTTTGGCCATCGTAAGTATTCTTGGCGGGTCAATCATCAACGTGATTATCGCGGTCGCTATCTCTTCTATTCCGGTGTTTGCGAGGATTGTACGGGGTTCCACCCTGTCAGTCAAAAAGCTGGAGTACATTGACGCACAAAAAGCATTGGGAGCAAGCGATTCGAGGATTTTATTCAAACATATTCTTCCTAATGTTTCTTCCCCAATCATTGTGCAGGCAACATTGAGCATTGCAATTGCAATTATTTCAGCAAGCGGGCTTTCCTTCCTGGGACTTGGTGCACAGCCGCCGTCACCCGAATGGGGAGCGATGCTGAGTGCCGGGCGTAACTATCTCTACAGTGCACCGCATGTGGCATTATTCCCTGGTCTTGCAATAGTTGCTGTCGTATTGGCATTTAACGTACTTGGAGATGGATTAAGAGATGCACTTGATCCGAAAATGAAAGACTAGAAAGGGGTGCATGGACATTGTTTAAATTTATTGTCAGAAGAATCATTCAAACTATTCCGGTGTTAATCGGGGTCTCTATTTTAGTGTTCAGTATGATGCACCTCGTACCAGGTAACCCTGCAGTAATCATGGCAGGAGAAAGTGCTCCGGAAGAAACAGTTGAAGCAATAGAAGAACGCTTGGGATTAAATGACCCGCTGCCGGTGCAATATTTTTCTTTTCTTGGAAATGCCCTACAGGGGGATCTGGGTGAATCTATCCGCAGCGGCCGGGACGTAACCGCTGAAATCAGCGCCCGTTTTTGGGTGACGGTCGAACTGGCGATTTACAGTACCATATTAAGTATTTTTATGGGGTTGATTGCAGGTATTATCGCTGCAACAAAAAGAAATACGTCTATTGATACGGGTGTAATGATTCTCGCTTTATTCAGTTTATCTATGCCGAACTTCTGGCTTGGATTGATGCTCATCCAGTGGTTTGCTATCGGAATTGACTTGCCGGCCTGGGTGCCATTCTTTGAATCGACTGGCTGGTTTGCTCCATCCGGCTGGGGAAATCTTGATCAAGTGCTGCTCCCTGTGATTACACTCGGAACAGGTGGTGCAGCCGTTATCGCTCGGATGACCCGTTCCAGCATGCTCGATGTTCTTGATCAGGACTACATCCGGACAGCTCGGGCAAAAGGGGTAAAAGAAAAAGTTGTCGTTTATCAGCATGCGCTGAAAAACGCGCTAATTCCAGTTATTACAGTAACTGGTTTGCAGTTCGGCGGTCTGCTTGGCGGAACCGTCCTGACCGAAACAGTTTTTGCCATCAACGGGCTGGGACGATTAATTATTGATTCCATCCTGGCGCGTGACTTCCCTGTTGTCCAGGGAACCATCTTAGTCGTTGCCCTGTTGTTTGTATTTGTCAACATGCTCGTTGATATCACCTATCAGTTTGTGAACAAACGGATTGATTTGGAATAATCATGGTTTGCTTGTTTCAGCACCGTAGTCTAAAGTTTTTGAGACACCTTAGCTGAAGCAAGCAGCCGCTTAGTAGTATACTAGAAAGCAAGGATGGTGAATACCTGATGTCAATAAAGGATAATTCCTTTGAAAATATACTGGAAATCAATGGCCTCCGCACATCCTTTTTCACGGAGGATCTGGAAGTCAAAGCAGTTGACGGTGTAACATACACTCTTCCAAAAGGGAAAACACTCGGCGTTGTCGGTGAATCCGGCTCAGGAAAGAGTATCACCGCCCTTTCCATCCTGAAATTAATTGAAGATCCAGGTAAAATTGTTGGTGGAGAGATTAAATTTAAGGGTGAAAACCTGGTAGACAAGAAAGAGACGGAAATGCGCAAAATCCGCGGAAATGAAATTTCAATGATCTTCCAGGAACCAATGACCTCGCTGAACCCGACATATACCGTTGGACAGCAAATCAGCGAGTCTTATAAAATCCACCAGGGATTAGGAAAGAAAGAAGCCAGAGAGCGCTCCATTGAGATGCTGAAACTGGTCGGCATCCCTTCCCCGGAAAAGCGAATTGACCAATATCCTTTCGAGCTTTCCGGCGGGATGAGACAGCGTGTGATGATTGCCATTGCGCTCGCCTGCAACCCGGATCTCCTGATTGCCGATGAGCCAACCACCGCATTGGATGTGACCATTCAGGCGCAGATTCTCGACTTGATGAATCAGCTGCAGGAAGAACTGGGAATGGGGATTCTGCTCATTACCCACGATCTTGGTGTAGTTGCCGAAGTCTGTGATTATGTTGCGGTAATGTATGGCGGTCAAATTGTGGAGTATGCGGATGTGAAAACATTATTTGAACAACCGAAACACCCATATACTGTTGGACTATTAAATTCAATTCCCCCTTCTGATCATGATATTGAAGGAGAACTGCCTATCATTCAGGGCCAGGTCCCAAGTCCGGCAGATATGCCAAAGGGCTGCCGTTTTGCCCCGCGCTGTCCATTTGCGACAGACCTCTGCAGAGAAAATCTGCCAGCACTTGAGACAGACGAAAAAGGAAATCAAATTCGCTGTTGGATTTATTCAGATCAATGGGACGGCGATCCGGAGGTGAATGTAGATGCCCAAAGAACTTCTAAAAGTTACTGATCTAAAACAGCACTTCCCAATTAAGGGAGGAATTCTGGGTCGGACAGTAAATCATGTAAAAGCAGTAGACGGAGTCACCTTCGACATCTATGAAGGTGAAACGTTGAGTATTGTCGGCGAATCCGGCTGCGGGAAATCAACCACTGGCCGGGCCATTCTCCGTTTAGATGAGCCAACCAGCGGGCAGGTTGAATTTGATGGTGAGGACCTGCTTTCCTTTAATAAAAGACGGATGAACAAAGAGCGGAAGAATATGCAAATTATCTTCCAGGATCCATACGCCTCGATCAACCCGCGCCAGACAGTTCGGCAAATTTTAAATGAAGCGATGGAAATCCAGAAGGTTGTACCGAAAAAAGACCGGGAAGCTCGAATCAGAGAGATAATGGATACAGTCGGCCTGGGTCCCCATCAGATTGACCGTATGCCCCATGAATTTAGCGGCGGGCAGCGGCAGCGGATCGGAATTGCCCGTGCTCTGGCAGTTAATCCAAAACTGATTATTGCCGATGAGGCAGTATCCGCATTGGACGTGTCGATCCAGGCACAGGTCATCAATCTGCTGAAAAAGCTTCAGAAAGATTTTAATCTGACCTACCTGTTCATTGCCCATGATTTGGGTGTCGTTCGCCATATCTCTGACCGGGTTATCGTAATGTATTTGGGTAAAATTGTCGAGATTGCCGATAAAAAGTCGCTGTTCTCGAACCCGCAGCACCCATATACCAAAGCATTGCTTTCAGCGATCCCGAGTACGGATATGGAAAGAAAACGCGAGCGGATCACCTTAAAAGGCGATGTGCCTTCACCGATTGACCCGCCAACAGGCTGCCGTTTCCACACACGCTGTCCATTTGCGACAGAAAAATGTGTGAACGAAACACCACAGCTTCGGCAGGCCGATTATTTGAAAGGCGGCCATCAAGCAGCCTGTCATTATATGGAAGAAATCGAATCGGGCGAACATCAGCCGACGAGATAGTTGTTTATTATGCCCCTGGCTTTGTGCTGGGGGCTTTTGTTTGTTTTCATCTAAAAATGAGACATATCCTGCCGCTGCGGAAATACCTTTCGCTTTCCGCGGGCGGGAACGTTCTTGCAAAGGGAGGGACCCTTCGTTTACGCCCTCCCAATCAGTGTTCTGAGGAAAACTTTTCTTTTCCCTGTGATTTTCCTTAATAAACTTCCAGCCTGCATTTGGCAAAATTCCTGCCGTCTATGGGAATGATTCTGAAATTGTTATCATATATAGTGCGTCGGCAAGAACATCTGCAAAAATGAATTCCTCATCAACCAACTTCTTAACGTTTGGATACAGAATAATCAACTGGCAGTTGTCTCTTTGGGCTAAATTGTTTAGTTTTCTGACCATAAAATTCTGAGTTACAATCTATAAATCTATCAAATAATTTTCAATACAACTTGACAATTTTACGAAAATTCTTTAACATGGTATAAAAAGGTTTACAGGGGACTGGAAAGGGGCGGGATGATGAAAACGAAAATTGCTGTATTCGGCAGGGAAGAAATCACCTCACGTGTAGTGACTCAAGCCGAGACCAACGAAGATATGGAGGTGATTGCTTTCAATTATGAAAAAGCGGAGGCAGCTGTAGAACTAATTGAAAAGGCTTTCATGTGTGACATTTATTTGTTTTCCGAGCCGCTTGCCTATCTTTACGCGCGGGAGAAAATCATTAAAAAGCGACTCCCTGCTATTCAAGTGGCATTTGATGAGTATATGATCCTGAGTACTTTTTACCGTATCAAGAATCACCATATGCGCAAATTGGAACGCATGTCGATTGATGTCCTTGACGCCGCTCATGTAGAGGAAGTGCTTCGTGAACTTAACATCAGTGATCAATCCATTTATGCCTGCAGCTATGGAAAAGATCCAGCTGGAGATTTGGACAGTATTGTCGAGCATCACCGGCAGCATTGGGAAACCGGGAAAATTGATTATGCTGTGACCTCTATCCAAGAGGTAGAGCAGCAGCTGAGGAAATTAGCTATCCCGACAATTCCGATGATCATTCCTGAGCGCAATATTGAACTGGCCGTGGCAGAATCGTCTTCCATTGCTACCTTAAATAAGAGCAAAAGCGCACAGATTGTCGCCGGTTATGTTCGTATTAAGGACATAGAGGAGATAAAAAAGCGGCAGGGCACCGCAGCAGCCGAATACCTTTTTCAGCTGCTGGAGGAGATTCTGACAAAGTTTGCTAAAAAAACCTCTGCTTCCGTTGTGCCTGGCCATAATCAGGATTTTATTTTATTTGGAACGCGCGGAGTTCTGGATCATATCACCAACCATTTCCGCGACTTCCCGCTGAACAGGGAGATTGAACGGAAATTGGATACAAAAGTCGATATTGGCTTCGGGCTGGGACTGACAGCAGGACAGGCGGTCGACCATGCTAAGCTGGCAATGGAAAAATGCAGCCAGACAGTGGACAGCAGCTGTTATATCGTGAATGACAGGCAGGATATCATCGGCCCGCTGGGTATACGCAAACCGTTCAACACATCCAAACTTTATCAGGCGCTGATTCATCAAGCTCGCTTGAACAATGAGCTGTCCTATAATTTCATCGACTTTATCCAGACCCGCAATAACGAGCCATTTTCATCGAGTGATATCGCAGCTTATTATAGTGTCACCAAACGAAGCGCCGAGCGGACGATCAATAAAATGCTGAGCGGAGAAGTCATTAAGGCGGTCGGCGAGGAAAAACCATATGTAAAAGGTCGGCCGAGAAAGCTGTTTACGTTAAATCAGTGAATTTGCTTGGGAGCGCAGCATGGGGAAAGCCAGACATTGAGGAGTCTGGCTTTTTCTTATGATTCATTCCTGGCATAACCGTTATTTTCACTCAATATCCGTGTCGCCTCATCATAATCAGATTCCTCGACCTCTCCCTCCAGCAAATGAGTGACGGAGCCATTGTCTTTGCCGGAGAGTTCGGAGTTATCCTGCGTCGGTGCTGCTCCTACAGTGCCGCCCACTGTGCCTCCCCCTCCATGAAAAATCGGCAATACAGTGATGGTTCGCCCGGACTCCGGTATTTCTTCAACCGTAATGTTCTTCACACGCAGCCGCTGCAGGGCCGCATTTGCAGACTCTGCGTCGTTTTCTGATTTGAAATAGGCATGGATTGGTGTTGGCATCGTGTAAACATCCCTTCTTTGCATGATTATTTATCTATTCCCTGTTTAATGCAATGATAACCATTTGGGGTGCGGATCGGTTTGTTCTATTGAACATTTCGGGCGCTTTGGTGGGTAGTTTTGTCCAGTAGAGGCGGGCTACTGGACATTTCGAGGAGTCTAGCGGACACTTTTGTCCAGTGGAACTGGCCTATCATCAATTCTTTTTATTAGGCTTCCAGTCGGTCTCTTTTAATCTTGAGAACAACTCACTACTGCGTTTCGGGCGCTCATACAGCTTGTTTTGCCGTTGAGGATGCTCCTCTAATACATTTTGAGCAATCATCCCGCCCGTTTTGCACGTGAGAACCACTCTCTAATGCATTTTGAGCAATCAGCCAGCTACTTTTGCCCCTGAGAGAACGGATCTCTCGATGATATTTCGGCTTCTGCTTAAGCAGCTCCCTTTCCCACAAAAAAAGAGACACCACCGTGCCTCTTCCTTAAATACTCAGCAACTCCCGAATATCATTTTCACTCAAGCTGGTTAACATCGTTTCACCAGGCTGGATTACCTGATCGATGAGTTCACGTTTTTTCTGCTGCAATTCGTATATTTTCTCCTCAATCGTTCCTTCTGTAATCAGGCGGATCACCTGCACGACTTTTTTCTGACCGAAGCGGTGGGCTCTTCCGGCTGCCTGGTCCTCGACGGCTGGGTTCCACCACAGATCATACAGAATCACGGTGTCGGCTCCTGTCAGATTCAGTCCGGTGCCGCCTGCTTTCAGGGAGATCAGGAAGATTGGCTTTTCTCCTTGATTAAACCGTTCGCTCATCGCCACACGCTCCTCGGAGGCGGTGCCGCCATGGAGATAAAAGTAGTCGATGCCAGCTTCTTCCAGTTTCTGCATGATGATCTCGTGCATGCTGGTAAACTGGGAAAAGATCAGCATTCGCTTGCCATTTTCAATACCACTGTCAATGGTTTCCATTAGCTGCTCCAGCTTACCAGACTGGCCCTCGTAGTTCTCAATAAATAGCGACGGATGACAGCAGAGCTGGCGCAGCCGTGTAAGTCCGGCCAAAATTTTCATCCGGTTCTGGTTGAAGGAATTTTGCTGCATTGTCTGCGCGGTCTCATGCTGCAGCTGGCGATGATAGCCGACATACAAATCCTTCTGCTCCTTAGTCAGCTCGGAAACTTGAACGGTATCGATTTTATCCGGCAGCTCTTTCAATACTTCCTGTTTCAATCTGCGCAAAATAAACGGCCGTGTCAGCATGCCGATTTTTTCATTGGACAGTTTTTTGAATTCCTTTAGTGGCGGCAGCAAGGATGGCAGGATCACCTGGAAAATTGCCCAAAGTTCATCAATGGAATTTTCAATGGGCGTGCCGCTGAGGGCGAAACGCCGGCCAGCTTTTATCTCCTGTACGGCACGGGATGTTTTGGTCAGATGGTTTTTTATAAACTGCGCTTCATCTAAAATCAATGTCTGGAAATCCAGATTCCTGTAATGTTCGATATCCTGCCGCAATGTAGCGTAGGATGTAATCCAGACATCGGCTCCCTGCCGCTCTTCCATCATGCTATGACGTTCCTGCGGCAACCCTGTCATCACAGCGACATCCAAGTCCGGGGCGAATTTGCTGCACTCATTTTTCCAGTTGTACACAACAGACGAAGGGGTTACGATCAGATGCGGCTGCTCTCCCGGTTCTGAGGCAATATAGGCGATGCTCTGCAGGGTTTTTCCCAGTCCCATGTCATCTGCCAGGATGCCGCCAAGCTGGTAATTGCTTAACGATTTAAACCATTGGTAGCCGGTATGCTGATAATTCCTGAGCGATGCCTGGAGATTTTCCGGAAGTTCATACACCTGTTCTTCCGGATGTTTTAACTGATTAAGCAGTTTGCGGAAAGCAGGATCATAACTCTTTGTCTCCGTCCCGATTAACTCATCGACCTGCATGCTGCGGTAGACAGGAAGCTGGATATGGCCATCTTCCTCCACGTGACGGGCGCCGAGCTTCATGCTGTCAAAAAAAGCATGCATGGACGAAAATTCTTCGCCCTCCAGGGACATCAACTCACCCGTTTGCAGCCGGTAGTAGCGTTTTTTCTCAATCACTGCCTCGATAATCTTGGTGATTTCCTGATCATCCACGCCCTCGATATCAAAACCAATATCCAATAAGTTATTCGATGATTCCAGACCAACCTGGGTGCTCAGGGCCGGCGCACTCTCCATCACAAGGCTGCGAATTTCCTGTGTCAGGAACAGTTCGACATAGTCATCCAACAGTGGCAGCACATGATAAAGAAAATCATACATTTCTTCTTCCTGCATCTCCATGTACAATTCCTTGCCATTATAATGAAAATCGGCATGCTCAATTAAGCGCATGATCTGCTGCTCTTTTTCCACATCGCGAATAATGAACACATCATGCTGCTTTCTTCCATTAAATGGATCAACGACATGCTCCCCGTAATGGTACTCCAGCTTTCCGACCATCCAGCCGTCTTTCAGCTCCAGGTACAGCTTAGCTTTCAGCGGCACCTGAATAATCTCTTCCTGGACACTTTCAGCAATCTCCACCCCGCCGATTTTCTTCAAGGATGGAAGCACTTCGGACAAAAACCGGTCGGCCTGGGCCTTTGCGATCGGCAGTTCCAGCTGGCTCATACCAAATCGGCTTACCTGCTGTAACACCGGCAGCTGCTCTTTTTTCGGAAAATAGAATGTTCCATCATAAAACAGCATGCCATACGGTTCAAAATATACCGCACTGTTTGCCCCTTCCAGCTGCAGATGCATCTGGCCCTCGTCGTTTTTCATTAAGGCAAATTCAAACGGCAAGTCATCCTCCACTGTCTGCACGTCCCGATAGCTGGTACGCCCGTATTCGACAGTGAACGAGCGCTCTGCCAGTTTTTCCAGCAGCTCTTTTGCAGCAAGCGGCGGAATCGTGATATGGCGCCGATCTCTGTTGTTTCCGTAGCCATAAAAAGAATTCCCCTGATAAATCTGTTCATTTATGTAAATTTCCTGCAGTAACTCCAGCACTTCTCTATCCTCTGGCAAAAAATAATGCGTATCCGGATGGTACGTAAACTTCTCGGTGAAATAATGCCCTCTGCCATGAAACACATTACGCAGAAAATCATGGACATCCTTTACGACATAGGCATGTGTCTCCCCTGTTTTCAATTCCAGCTGCAGCTCTCTGGCCGCCGGAGACCACTTGACGTAATACTCCACTTTCATTGGCACCTTTTTTGGGAGGATATCCAAATGCTCCTGAGAAGTGGTGTCTTCAATCCCGCTCAAAGCTTGAATAAAATTGTCCATCATCTGATATTGATAGTTCGCAGCAGGCGGGCTCGGCTTTCCTTCACGTTTCGCGCTCCGGTTAACCAGCTTGATCAGCGCTGCAGCGATATGCTTGCATGATCCATAGGTTTCATAGGCCGGACAATCGCAAGTTGTTTCAATCGAACCGCTTTCAAAGTTTTCTGTGTTAATCTCAACCAAATAAGGCTCCGTTCCTCGAACCGTTGCCGCCCAAATATGATGATTTAGATCATAGACCAGTTCCCCGACTTTTCCCCGGTTATAATATTCTAATCCGCGCCGATAAATCACAGGCGGAAATAATTTTTGAACATTAATGTCGCTCCATTTTCTCAAATCCCTGACCCTGCCTTTACAAAAGTCCAGCTTCAGCACCCAGCGACTAGTGAACTTCCCCCACCTCCGTACGATAAGTCAACATCGATTCGAAGCCAGGCGCAGTCCATACGTCGCTAAACGGGCGCTTCCGCTTTTGTATCCTTTACCTTCTATTGTAAACGAGACGCTCCTATTTTTAAACTATCATCCTGCATTCGCTCTCCGCCGTCCACGGAAGTATAAATAAACATACAGACACAAAGACAGTGACACAAAACCTGCCGAGGTCACATAAATGGATCCATAGCCGAGCGAGGCGGCAAGCAGCCCAAAGGTGATGGCGCCAAGTCCGATCCCCAAATCAAAGAAAGAAAAGAATGTCGCATTGGCCATCCCCTTGCGATTCGCGGCCGCTTTATCCACCGCCCACGCCTGAAGCGCCGGTTGCACACTCCCAAATCCCAGACCATAAAGCCCGGCGGCAATCAGCATAACAGTCAGGCTCGGCAGCCAGGCAAGCAAGAACATTGCCGCAATAATCATGACAGCCCCCGGCGGAAATACGTAAAGATGGCCTCTTTTATCATAGATCTTCCCGGCAAATGTTCGGGATATCATTAAAAATATCGCATAAACGAGAAAATACCACTGAATACCCGGCACATTCTGACTGATCGCGTGCAATGGAAGAAAGGTAGCAATCCCGCCGAATGTTGTCGTAATAAAAAACAGCAGCAGTGATGGCTGAATCGCCGTTTTCTCGAAAATGTCGAATTTCACCGTCGTCGTTTTATGCTCGGAGTCTTCCACTTTTTTATAATGAATCCGGGACGAGAAAAACAGGGCGATCAGACCAAAAGCCGCACAAATTAGAAACAGCTGGGAAAAGGAAATGATGCCAACCAATGTCAGGCCAAGCGAAGGACCAAATGCCAGCGCAATATTCCCAGATAAGCCAAAATAACCCATACCTTCTCCGCGGCGGTTCGGCGGGATGACATCTGTGGCGATGGTTCCGCCTGCCGTGGTGGAAAATCCCCAGCCGGCCCCCTGCACAAGCCGGAGAAGAAACAACATGGCAATACTGCCGATAAAAGCATAGGAACCAATGGAAATAACGAAAACGACCAGTCCGATCATGTACACGAACTGTCTCCCTTTTGACTCCAAGGCGTGACCGGCATATGGCCGCAAGAGCAGCGCCGAGAAGGTGAAAATACCAACAACCACACCCACTAATTGGTCCCCGCCGCCCAGCTCCTTCACAAATAGCGGGATCGTCGGCAGGGTCATTTGAAACCCGAGAAAGACAAAAAAATTGGCCAGACAAATGAACACAAAATCCCGTGTCCAAATGCGATCGGCCTTAACTTCCGGCTGTGTCTGCACGTAGATAACTCCCTTTCTTCGATACTCGAAATATATTATACAGGAGTGTGTGGGCTTTGGGAAGGTGTTGTGATTGGGACGAATAGTTGGATGTCACGAGCTGTGATTGATAGTGATTGTCGATCTTTGGCTGCTTTGTTGTGAACTTCGGCATCTGGGCTGTGGACTTCGGCATTTTCGGTGTGAACTTTGGCATTTTTCTTGTGAACTTTGGTTTCTGCGGCATTTCCCCCTCATAAAAATAGCAACACTAGAGATGAACAAGTACAATAGGAAGAAACAGGAGAGGAGAAAATCTAAATGGCACTTTTTGACGGAATGATGGGAAATGCATCCGAGGTTGACGCGAAGAAGGCAGAGAAGGAAATTGAGGAACTGCTCACGCGGCAGGAAAATGTGGAGCATGCCTACAAGCTGATCCGCGACATGATGATTTTCACTAACAAGCGGCTGATTTTGATTGACAAGCAAGGTGTGCGGGGCAAAAAGGCGGAATACCAGTCCATTCCCTACAAGAACATTACCCGCTTCTCCGTGGAAACAGCCGGCACATTCGATCTGGAAGCAGAACTGAATATCTGGGTTTCCGGCAGCGGCGAGCCAGTCACCAAAACTTTCAATAAACAGCTGAATATTTATAAAGTGCAAAGCGTACTGGCAGAGTATGTTTGTTAGACCAAAAAAGCTGGCCCGTCACAGGCCAGCTTTCCTACATTAAGCAATCGCAACATCTTTTTCCTCTTTTTCCCGGTGGTTGGTGAGATGATTTTTCAGGAATGGCATCACCCATCTGTCCAGTCCATACCGCCCAGCATTATAGCCAGCGATAATCAGGAAGAGAGTAATGACTACCATTTGTGCATTCGTGCTGACTGTGCCGCTGAATAGGAAGGCGAAATTCATCGTGACCCCCATCAGTGCTGCAAAATTAGTGAAAATCCCCAGAATCAGTGCAGCCCCGACGAGAAATTCTCCCCACATAACCATATAGCTAAACAATCCAGCGTTTGGCAGCACAACAGCTTCCAGGAAACCTCCCCACCAAGCCTGTACCGTGGCTCCTTCTCCTGTGGAATTCACGATCGCTCCCTGAATAAATCCACTTGCATCGAACTGTCCACCAGTTATCTTACCAAAACCACTCGTCAGCCATTGATACCCAATGTAAACCCTCAGGAATGTCAGCACCGCAGCGACTAATTTATTATTGCGAATGAAATTCATAAACATGTTATTCAGCTCCTTTTCATTTGTTCAGTATTTCACAATTGATATTAAAAAGGTGATCTCCTTCTTACAATTTTATCTTATAACAAGAATGCTGGATTGAAAATAAGTTTGTTCAGTATTTCACATGTTAGTCACAAAGGTATGGCGGAAGTGTGAACGTCTGTCTTTCCCTTCTCCGCACCAGAAACTTCATTTAGGTGGTAGAACATAGCTTATTCATCACATCGTCCTGATGCCTCGACTTTCTATCAAATTACCCTGACGGACCTCCTATCAATAGAATTCACCTGGATAACCTCAAAAGAGCTTAAAAACTTCCCTTCAACCCACTTGACATTATTCTCTAATCTTATATACTGTATATATAAACATACACAGTATAACAGTCATATAAACAGCATATATTATCAAAGCTGAACATCGACTGGCTCAAACAAGGAGGGGAGAATCATGCAAACGCGAAGACAAGTATGGGAATTGGCCGTTTTAGAGTTGAAAAACATAAGTATTAAAGCAGCTTTCTACTTTATTTTAATAAGCATCTTTTCCAGTTTCATATTAGTAACCTTCAGCCATATTGAATCTAATATCGCTATAGATGTGATTTTTATCATGCTGTTTCTGTTTTATCCATCTTGGATGAAAGCAAAGGAAATTCAAATGCAGAAAATAAGTGGGGATCTCTGGGCCTCCCCCACGTTTATCATGCTTAACCAATTGCCCATTTCCAAAGATATGCTGGTAAAAAGCAGGATGCTTGCCTATTCAATTTCTGCTGTTCCATTTTTCATTTTGCAGCTTTTGATCCTGTACATTTTCGGAGGCGGGTTTGCCGAAACAATAGCCACAGGTGAGTATATCGCATTTTCTGTTATCTGGATTTCCTTCAGTATCTATGCAGGCTTTATCATGCCGGCAAGTGATACAGGGGACAGGGTCAACAGTCTAACCATGACCGTTTATACCATTCTTCTTTCCGGCGGGGCACTTGCTTTCTTTTGGCTATTTTACAACTTTACGGATCGCGCTCTCGTTCAGCTGACGGTCGAACTTGCCCAGAATTGGCCATTACTTTCTTCCGCGGCTTCCCTCCTGCTCGCTTACCTGGGTGTCCGTTATTGGCTCGGATATATGAAGCGCCATATGGAGAAGATCGATTATTTATAAGCAGAAGGATTATCTCCCAACCAGTGCAGCACTTTTAGAAGGAAGAAAGGAGGGGCTGCCTTGCACCTGCCCATTCGCTTATCCAAAGATTCACGTGAACCAATCTACCATCAAATTGAAAAGCAGCTAAAGGCCCTGATTGCTGGCGGTCAGCTTCCGGCAGGCTCGCCTCTTCCTTCCATCCGAATGTTGGCCAAGGATCTGGAAATCAGTGTGATCACCATCCGGCGCGCCTATCAAAATCTGGAATATCAGGGATTCATCCAGACCACCCAAGGCAAGGGCACGTTTGTTGCTGAAGTCGAGGATTCCATGAAACACCAAGTTAAAGTCAGTGCTGTCTATGAAAGTCTCGAGCAAGCGGTGGAAACGGCTATCAACTATGACTATACACCTGCGCAGATCAATGAAATTTTCCAGGAAATTCTGCGCCGGAAGAAAGGAGAGTAACCAATGCAGCCATTTGCTGAAATCAAACAGGTGAAAAAGAAAGTGGATGAATTCCATCTCGGTCCGGTTGATCTGACAATCGAGCCTGGCACGATCACCGCCCTTGTGGGAAATAACGGCTCCGGGAAAAGTACACTTCTGAAGCTGATGATGAACCTAGCCGCTCCCGATGAAGGGCTGATCAATATTTTCCAGAAAAATGTGCAGGGAGCGGACGAAAACTGGAAGCAGCAGGTTGCCTATCAGCCGCAGCGGCAAGTTGGCTGGGACCCCTTCACAGGAAATGCGTTAAAGGATCTGATTTCCCCGCTGTACCCAAATTGGGATGAGGAATTGTTCATAGAAATGATTTCAATGTTAGATGTGCCGTTAACCAAGCGCTACAGCAAGCTGTCAGAGGGTCTGCAGCAAAAGCTAACGCTTGCGCTCACTGTCCCGCGCAATGCGCCGCTCCTGCTGCTGGATGAGCCAACCACTGCCATGGATATCCCTTCCAAGAAGAACCTGATGGACATTCTGGCGGAGTGGATGGATCAGGGCGAGCGGGCGATCATCATGGCCAGCCATCAGTCGGAAAATATTATGAAACTTGCTGACTATTTATACGTACTACAAAGCGGGAAAGCGATCGGCCATTTTGAGAAAGAGGAGTTGCTGGAGGGTTATAAGCGCTATTGGTTCGGTTCTGAACTGCCGGATACTCAAATCCCCGGAGAGGTCAACCGCGGCACATGGCAAGTCATCTCCAATCAGCCGGCGCTGGCAGAGCAGTTTTTCCGGGAACATCAGCTGCCCGTAGCCAATCAAGCAGGCCTCGAGCTGGAAGAAGTTATGACACTGTTATTAACTAGAGAGGATGAGTAGAAACATGGAGACGATGTTAGCTGTAGAAGGATTAGGAAAATCGTTTAAGAACAAAGAGATCATCTCAGACATCACCTTTGATGTGCGCAAAGGGGAAATTATGGCGATCCTCGGCCCGAATGGTGCAGGGAAATCGACAACCATCCGCAATATTATGGGGATTATGTATCCAGACGCAGGCACAATTACCTTTCAGAACAATGCCGCCCAGGAAATCCCACGGCATAAGATCGGCTATTTGCCGGAGGAACGCGGGTTGTACAAAAACGTTAAGGTGATGGATATCCTGCTTTATCTGGCAGAACTAAAAGACTATCCGCTCGATAAGGCACGCGAACGAGCACTGGAGTATTTGAAGAAATTTGATCTGGAAGGAAAAGAAAAAGTATCCGTCGAGGAACTATCCAAAGGGATGGGGCAAAAAGTGCAATTCATCGCATCGATCATCCATGAGCCGGAGCTGTTGATCCTTGATGAACCTTTTTCCGGGCTGGACCCTGTTAGCCAGGAGCTATTTAAAAAGGAAATCCGCCTTCTGGCAGAAAAAGGAACCGCAATTCTTTTGTCCTCCCATCAGATGAACCTGGTCGAGGAGATGGCCGACCGGCTGTTTCTGATCCACCGGGGCCAGAAAGTGATTTATGGAACGATGGATGATGTAAAAACCGAGTATGCCAATTTCAAGTGTACCATTCGCGGCCGCAATGAACGAGCGGAACTGGAGCGTTTGCCTGAAGTGCAGCGTGTCGAACAGGAGGAAGACCGGTCCATCCTCTATTTAAGCAAAGATGTCCAGCCGTCCGTCTGGCTGAAAAACTTGCCGGATCACCTGGTCATTCAGGAATTATCGATCGACCGCATTTCGCTGCATGAGATATTCATTGATATTGCAACAGACAAAAATATGCTCAAGGAAGCTGGTGAGATCAGTGCGTAACACAATGAAAGTTGCCAGATGGGAAGTTAAGCGGAATATCAAGAACAAATCATACATTATCGGCCTATTTTTAACCCCGGCGATTTTTCTGTTTTTCTTTATGGCTCCGACCATTTTCGGCGGGTCGGATGATGATTCCAGCACCACCACGGTGTTTGTCCAAGATCAGCTTGGTGTATATGAGATGCTGGAAGAAACCGTAAACCAGGCGGAGTTTCCGTGGGATATGCAGCAAACGGACATAGCGGAATCGGAAATCGGCAGTGCGCTGGCGGATGCGGAGAATACCGCTTATGTTATCCTCGATGATCGAGTAGCTGAAAGCGGAACCGTGCCAGTTTATACGAGCGAGGGCGTCGGCCAGTCGTTCTCCGGCCAGCTGCAGGCATTAGCCGGTCCACTGCAGGCGCTGCAACTGCAGCAGCTCGGACTGTCTGAAGAGGAAATGGCTGCAGTAACCCAGGGCGTGAATTTCCAGGAGACGACCGCGGAGGAATTAGCTGCAGGTGACGGCGGCACAACTGAAACTTCTGAAGGTGGCATATCCGGTATGATGCTGGAACGCCTCGTACCCGGAGCGTTCGCGGGGATTATCATGCTTTCGATTGTCTTCTCCGGGATGGCAATTTTCCAAAGCGCCTCCCAGGAGAAAAAGGATAAAATTGCAGAAATCATTCTCTCTTCTTTAACACCGAATGAATTGATGCAAGGAAAAATTATCGGTTACTTCCTGCTTGGCCTGATTCAGGTGGCTGTTTTCATTGCCGTTGTGCTGCCACTAGCCATCTGGCGGTTGGATATACCGGTTCTGGAATACCTGTTTGTGCCTGAACTCATTCTGCTCGTGGGCATCGCAATCCTAGGCTACTTGCTATTTGCAACGATCTTTGTGGGCATTGGCGCGACCATGGCGGACATTTCCACCGCCGGGAATTTTCAGGGCATGGTGATGATGCTGCCATTCCTGCCATTTATCTTCATCGGCCCGGTATTAAGCAACCCGACCGGTCTAATGGCACAAGTCGGCACTTATATCCCGTTCACCTCTCCAGGTGTGATCCTGCTTCGCCTGGCCACGATGGAGGAATGGCCGTGGATAGAGATTGTGATTGCCCTGGCAATTCTTGTGGTAAGTGTCTGGATCTTCATGAAACTGGCAGGAAAAATCTTCAAAACTGGCATTCTAATGTACGGAAAAAATGCTACGCCCGGTGAGATTTGGAAATGGATTCGGGCTTAGGCTTTTTGGAGTATGCAGCTGACATGTTGCGGTAGGGTTAGTTATTTATGTTAAAATATAGGGTGGATGATAACAAAGAGGGAAAGGTGATTAAAAATGGATGTAAAATATCCAATTGGGAAATTACAAGTTCCTAAAAAAGTATCATTAGAACATATCCAGGGATGGCTTAAGGAAATCGAAACTTACACGAATCGATTAAGAGAAACTGTTGACTCATTAAGTAATGAGGAATTAAGCAGAACATATCGTGATGGCAGCTGGACAGTTCGCGGGCTTGTTCATCACATTGCAGATTCTCAGCTTAACATGTATCAACGTTTGAAGCTGGCTTTAACAGATGAGAACCCAACAGTACCAGCTTTTGATCAAGAAAAGTGGGCCATTCAACCGGATACAGAACTTCCTGTAGAAACTTCTATTAAATTGCTGGAAGGTATAAATGAGCGCATCGTATCTTTAGGGTATAGTTTAACTGAAGAACAATTAGATCGAGCTTTTACTCACCAGACAAACGGTAAAATAACGGTTGCAGAAAAAGTTGCAAAATTAGCTTGGCACGAAGAGCACCACTTAGCCCATATAAAAATCGCATTATCCAAATAATACAATGTGTATGGAATTGGCTTATCGAAGTTTGATAAGCCAATTTTTAAAAGACAAGGGATGAATTGGAACCCATTTTGATTAATCTTTTTTCAAAATGGGTTCTTTTATTTGCAAGATATAACTTTAGCACAAAAACCCTGCGCATGGGTATTGGAATGCGCAGGGTTTTTATCTATTCTTCCTGTTTTTCCAAAATAAAATCAATGACCTCTTCTTTACTAGTCGTTTCAAAGATCTTGTTCTCAGTATCAAATACCATATAGGTAGGATACTCATCCACTTCCAATTTCGGGTCTTCTGGCGGTTGGATCAGTGTTTTTTCAATTATGGGAGGGCGAATACCGTGTTCAAGCAATGACTCAGTTGTAAAGGCATCTTCTTCATCCTCTGTCACGATATATAATCCGTACCTGCCATCTTCGTCGGCCAGCAGGGTGCTGTATTCCTTGTTATTCTCCCCTTCGTAACACCCAGTCAGTAGACTAGCGGCTACCACGCAGATAATAAGAAACTTTTTCACGGTTTTACCTACCTTTTTAAATTTTTCTTACTTTAGTATACTAGTTCGACACTTTAATAAAAATTCCTCTTTTTTCCTGAAAGACAGGCTAAGTGAATAAAGAGGAGGAATGATCCATCTATTAAAGCAGTATCGTCGGTTGGCTGGATGGGTGGATTTTTTGTGAAATACTATTGCCACAATAATCCTTTTATGCTATTATATCGACATACGATACATTGACTCACGATACAACAAAGCAGGTGAAGCGATGAAAGAGCCGGAAGCCTTTTTGCCGCTCTCCCAGGCCACTTATTACATCTTACTTTCGCTGAGACATGTCCGTCATGGCTATGGAATTATGAAGGACGTGGAAGAAATCAGCAATGGTGAGGTAACAATGGGGCCGGGGACACTGTATGGCGCACTTAGCAAACTGGAAAAACAGCAGATTATTCAAAAGGCTGCCGTGGACTCAGACGCACGGCGAAAATATTATTCCCTTACTGATTTGGGGAAGGATGTACTTCAAAAAGAATACCTGAGACTGGAATCATTGGTGAACAATGCTTCCGGGATCATCAGTGAATTGGAGGGTGGAGAAAGTGGCTATTAGGAAGTTTCGTTTATTTCTAGCTTCAGGGATGGGAAAAGAAGAGCGCTGGCTGACGGAGCTGTCTGCCAAGGGCTTGCACATGGAAAAATTCAAGCTGGGGCTTTATACCTTTGAAGAGGACAAAAGTAAATCGTATGTATACCAGATTGATTTTCAGCATAGAACCAGTGAGGATTATTTTCAAGTTTTTGAGGATGCAGGGTGGGAGCATGTAACCGGTTGGGCTGATATGTTTCAATATTTTCGTACTGATGCGTCCCGTGCTGGGGTTAAAAAAATATACTCGGATCGGGAGTCTGTAATGGAATCCTATAAGCGGATGATGCGGGTGTACTTGTTTATATTTTCCATACTGATCCTTTCACAGGTGCCGATATGGCTTATGTGGGATGGGCATTTCTTAGATGTGTCTGTGACTGTCCTCTCAACGTTGGTGATTCTGCTGTATGTTTATATGCTGCTAGCGCTGAGGAGAAAGATCCGTTTCTATGAAAGAAATGAATAGTATTTATCCAGCTGCTGGTATGACGGCAGCTGGGTAAATTTTATCTCCCTGATCAGATAATAAACAGACCAATCGCAATGGCTGCGGCGAACGAACCATATCCAGCAAACTTCACAGATGCAGCCATCTTATTGTTCTGGAAGAGGTTGACTCTCCGGAATAGTTCGATAAATAAAAGCCACCCAACAACTAGAAAAATGCCTCCAATCACAAACGTGTTTTCCATGTCGTTGACTGCCTGGGTAACATAATCGATGAATATTACCAGCAACAGACCCAGAAATGCATTTAGCATGACCAAATAAGCCAGCTTGTTGATTTTCATCTTCTCACCTCCAGGAAGTACCACTTATTTGGTTTAAGTATACTTTCAGATAAACACTCAGGTAATTGAATCTTTTCATACCTTTTGTACTTTCATTATACACATTTTTGGGAATTTTTGTATCATCATTTGAACTTTTTCAGATTTTTTACGGTCTGTTTTAAATAACATTGTGGGCAAACAGATTAAGGCTTTTTGCTTTAAGATGCAAATTGAATTTTATCGGAGAAAATAAAATGAAGCGGGCAATTGAACTGCCCGCTTCTCTTCTTACACTGATTTAATCGCTTCATTAATTGGCGTGTTGCCGCCCACGACTTGAAATTCTTTACCAACCGTCGAGTCATTTTCTAAACTGGCGACAATAGTTCGTGCGATGTCTTCGCGTGGAACTTTACCCGCTTCGACATCCATTCCAAATGTAACCTTTTTATTTCCTTCATCATTTGTGAGGAAGCCCGGGTGGATAATCGTATAATCCAGATCTGCGTCTTTCAACCATTCATCCGCATAATGTTTTGCTGCAACATACGGGGCAAATGATTCGTTCGCTTCCTGGATGGCTTTGCGTCTCGTATCAAAGGAACTGATCATGACAAACCGTTTCACGCCGGCTTGTTTTGCTGCTTCAACCGTTTTGACGGCACCATCCAAATCGATCATGACCGTTTTATCTTTCCCGGTATGCCCTCCGGAACCAGCTGTGAATACGACGGCATCGACACCTTCCGCAGCTTTTGCGATTTCCTCAATTTCACCTTCCAGATCCACCAAGGCTGTTTCCGCACCCAATTCCTCAAAATAGGAGACTTGCTCTTGTTTACGGATCATTGCTTTCGCATCAAAATTGTCGCTATCTTGAAGAAGTGATACCACATGTTTTCCAATTTGGCCGTTCGCACCAACTACAAGTACTTTCACACAAATCATCTCCTTCCGTTTCTATCTTTAATGGTAAAGGAGTGTGTTCGATGATGTCGAGTATATAGCTCGCTTTACCGGTAATTGGGGTTTATGTAGAGTTCGGTGCAGAATTTTTAGTTCTGGAGGAGAGGTGAACCCATTGCCATTTTTTTAACTTAATTATCGCTGGCGGGTATATTCTTATTTTCTTTAAAAGGAGAGTGAACTACTCCCACCACTTACCACCCTTAAGGGTAGCTTGAAGTGGGGGCTTCTTGGGTAATCGCCACTTTTGGCAGCTGACGAAATGGATCAAGCTAACCCTCTTGTTCCAAAAGTTTATATTTTTATTAGGTACTTGCTAATAAGCGAATACCTTCTTTTTTGATATTGAGTGCCGAATTGTAATCTCTATGGAGACTTAGACCGCAAGTACATTGGTAGGTACGTTCAGATAACTTGATTTCTTGTACTGAACCACAATTTGAACACGTTTTGGTGGACGGGAACCATTTGTCAATTTTGATAAGTTGTTTCCCTTGTTCTTTTAGTTTGTATTGCAAGAAAGAAGTGAACATTCCCCAACCATTATCAGCGACGCTTTTGCCAAACTTTAGAGCTTGTGACATCCCTTTCATATCTAAATCTTCAATCACAACAGCATCATAATTCGCCGATAAGTTTTTTGATTTATGATGAAGAAAATTCTGACGTTGATTGGCAACTTTTTCTTGAATTTTAGCTACCTGAATGCGTTGTTTATTCCAGTTCGAAGACCCTTTCTTTTTACGAGAAAGTTTACGTTGTTCTTTTGCTAATTTTTCAAGCATTTGTCGATAAAACTTAGGGTAATTGGCTTTCTCACCCTCACTATCGACAAATAGGCCATCCATCGCAAAATCTAACCCAACTACTTTTTCAATTTCTTTGCTTTCAATCTCCTTCTCGTACTCTGTAAGAATAGAAATAT